>JAXLTY010000001.1:1912500-2006149 GCA_046329815.1 Chitinophagales bacterium | reverse complement strand
AACAAACTTGGAAACAAAATATTGCTTGAAGAAGATATTAATAAGTCAATTGGAAATGAATGGTTCAAGACAAAAAAGCAAAATTCTATAAACAGTAAATCGGGCTACAAAGACAGTAGATATGGAATTGCTTTGGCATTGACAGCATATCCAAAGGACACTTGGACAAAAGATGACATTGACACAGCGACTATAAAAGCAGTAGAAAGAATTGTGAAATTTATATTCAACACATAAAAGAAAGCCGAACCGCTAACAGGCGTTTGGCTCAATGGCGGGTGATGTGGTTAATTGAAAATTCTATCTCGCATCAACTTTTGTGGTATGTTGACAGTTTCGTGCTCCGAAATCCGCCACTGCGCCAAGCGCCAAAACGTTACCTGCCATTTTAGGACGAACTTCGACAACTATGAAATTCTTAACAATTGACAAAGAAACCGAAAGTGAGTTTGAAAACATTGCACAGACATTGTTTGACAATTATGCTATTCAGACACATAACACTTTATATAGACTAACAGAAATCGAATTTTATTGGAATTCACCAAACCATATTGACAACAGCACTTACAAGCGTAAACACGTTGACCCAAAAGCAGGTGATTGGTTTTTCCATTATTCAGGCGTTGACATTGCACTTAAAAATGAAGAAACAGGAGGTTATGGGGGTATCTTAATACGAGGTCTTTTTGATATCGAAAGAAAAACAGCAATTAAAGGACCAATGGTGTGTGCTATGAAACTTTTCAGTGAAAATAATGCATTCACTCAATCAATAAAAACTCAAATTGTAAAACACGCTTTTCCGAAATCACAAATTATTAAAAGAACACGTATTGGCTTAGGACAAAACGCAAAGGAAAACGGAGCAGACCAACTAAATTATGCTTTCTTAATTAACCCCGCCAAATGATAACAGATAGTCAAACCAACTTTTTATACTTAGCGGACACTTTACCGAAAAACTATCCCGACTTTTACAATCGGTTTGAAAAGGTGCTGACCGACTGCAATATCAATTTTGCACTGCTTCCTAAAACAAAAGATGTTTGGTCAGTTGACTATATGCCTGTTCAGACTGAATTGGACAAGTTTGTTCGGTTCACTTACAATCCCTCTTACTTACAGACAAAGAAACTTTTAAAAACGATTTCAGACGTTGATACAATTTGCAGTAACATCTGTATCGACACAGTAAAAACAGACATCATACTTGACGGTGGTAACGTAACACGTTGGACAAACAAAGTTATTATGACCGACCGTGTTTTTAAAGACAATCCAAGCTACGAACGTAAACAACTTATAAAAGAACTTTACGACCTTTTACACGTTGACAAAATCTACTTTGTTCCTGAACAACCAGGTGACTTCACAGGACATTCGGACGGAATGGTTCGGTTCGTAGATGAAAATACAGTTATCATTAACGACTATAAACATAAAAAGGAGAAAGAATGGTTTTACAGGGCTTTTGAAATTGCAATCCACAACACAGGACTTGACTACATTATCATTCCTTACAACGTGTATGACAACAAAAGTATCGACCACGCAAATGGAGACTATATTAACTATTTGCAAATGGAAAACACTGTAATTATTCCGACCTTTAGCATTAAAGAGGACGACTTAGCAGTAAGGCAACTTGAAACAATTTTTGCAGGACAAAATATTCAGACAGTCGAAAGCAATGAAATCGCTTATGACGGAGGAATATTAAATTGTATAACGTGGAATATCAAGACAGACAAATAAAAACGGCAGGTAACAGCGGTTTTGCGTTATGGGGGCTGACGTGCTTCGTAGAAACATTTGTACAAGGTTCAACATTTGAGCTTCGTATGAACAGTAGTGCTAAAAATCCCCCACAACGCAAAGCCGCAAACCGTTAGAGCGCAATTTTAAGCCACTGCAAAACAATGAAAACTGTAGTGAATTTCAGAGGAGCAAAACGATAGTAAAAACTAAAAAATTTTTACGTTGAGTATTGGCGACGAATCGCGGGAAAAGTTTACTTTTCAAAGCGTGAGACGCTTACAATACTCACCAAAGTTACAAGAAAAAAAATTGTGAAACAATACTTTGAGTGTAACTTATCGTTTTGATAAAATGAGTTTTCACGACAAAAATGACTGCGGAAATACAAGTATTTACGACAATCATTTTTATCTACATGTTTTGCAGTGCGAGCAGCTTAAAACTGGAACTGTTTTAGTAAATTGCATAAACTAAAACAGCGCATAACTGGCAGTTTTGCAAAATGAGCTAATTATGTAGTATATTTTTGTGTTAGCTCACTTCGCAAAGCTGCCGGACGTTATGTGCCATATTAGACGAACACAAAAATTAAGACTGAAATAGAAAATGAGTTACGACATTTATTTTATCAAAAGAAAAGATTTGACCTCAAATAATATTGAGACAATTCTTGAATCAGATGTGACAAAAAGCGACCAACATTTTGTTAGTAAACAAATAATGCATGAAATTAAAAACAAATTAATTCAGCAAGGTTTGAAATTTGAAGTATTTGAAAAAACTGACGAAGACTATTTGGAACTTAACTTTCCAACTTATCAGGTAAGTATGTTTAATAGTCAGTTTGCAATATCAGTTCCATATTGGGACAGTAACAGTGATGACGGAATCAACAATGAAATTAAAATAATAACAAATACACTTTTGGACAACGGTTTTACAGGTTACGACCCACAGACAGAAGAATTTATTGTGACTAAATATGAGTTTAGAAAGTCTTTTACTGAATCAAAAACGGTTGCCGACAAGACATTGAAAAATCATACTGACAATAACCTTAATTATAAGTATATAGGAATTGGAATTGCAGTAATAGTAATTGGAATTATTATTTGGAAACTTCTGAAATGAAAAATACGGCACATAACATCGGTTTGGCAATATGGCGGCTGAAGTGCTTCTATGAAATATTTGTGCAAGGTTCAACAGCAGTAATTCTTTTGAACTTTTGTGCTAAAAATCCGCCACATCGCCAAGCCGCAAACCGTTAGAGCGCAATTTTAAGCCACTGCAAAACAATGAAAACTGTAGTGAATTTCAGCGGAGCAAAACGAGAGTAAAAACTAAAAGATTTTTACGTTGAGTATTGGCGACGAATCGCGGGAAAAGTTTACTTTTCAAAGCGTGAGACGCTTACAATACTCACCAAAGTTACAAGAAAAAATATTAAAAAACAATATTTTACCTGTAACTTATCGTTTTGATAAAATGAGTTTTCACGACAAAAATGACATGCGGAAATACAAGTATTTACGACAATAATTTTTCTCTACATGTTTTGCAGTGCGAGCAGCTTAAAACTGGAACTGTTTTAGTAAATTGCATAAACTAAAACAGCGCCTAACTGGCAGTTTTGCAAAATGAGCTAATTATGTAGTATATTTTTGTGTTAGCTCACTTCGCAAAGCTGCAGGGCGTTATAGCCAATATTTAGACATCGCAAATCGAAACAGAATATTTTGGAATTGACAAAAATTGTTCTTTGACTTTTTGAATATTTAAAACAGAAATTGAAACTTGAAATAGCAAAATCTAAGAAACAAATTCGGGTTTGAATTTCCGACAAGAATTTTTCCGTAATCGAATTTTTCGGCGAATCTTTCTCATTTTCGGCGAAATCTTGAAACAAAACAGGAATCGACAAGCTACGAAAGCCGAAAATGGAAAAGAATGAACTTTTGCGAAAACAAATGAGAATATTTATCAAGTGAAAATATCAATAAACATTGACCATTTCATCGACAGAAACGAAAATGAGATTTTTGAAAACGAAATGAGAATAAACGAGCTTGAAAATTTAGAAACAAGAATTTCCAAGCTACGCAATTTGACACGACAACGAAAACGAGAAAAATACTGGCTATAACAAAAAATTGGCACTAGTTGTGGTAGATTTGGTAAATTAAGTTTAGAGTAATAAATTTAATTTGTAAATAAATGATAGTTGGTGCAAAACACGCACAACCAGCGCCAATTTTCAGCCGTTAGAGCGCAATTTTAAGCCACTGCAAAACAATGAAAACTGTAGTGAATTTCAGAGGAGCAAAACGATAGTAAAAACTGAAAGATTTTTACGTTGAGTATTGGCGACGAATCGCGGGAAAAGTTTACTTTTCAAAGCGTGAGACGCTTACAATACTCAGCAAAGTTACAAGAAAAAAAATTGTGAAACAATAGTTTGAGTGTAACTTATCGTTTTGATAAAATGAGTTTTCACGACAAAAATGACTGCGGAAATACAAGTATTTACGACAATAATTTTTATCTACATGTTTTGCAGTGAGAGTAGCTTAAAACTGGAACTGTTTTAGTAAATTGCATAAACTAAAACAGCGCCTAACTGGCAGTTTTGCAAAATGAGTTGACAATGTAAACATGGTTCATCGGACTCAACTCACTTCGCAAAACTGCCGGACGTTAGCGGTAATTTTATGACGACACGAAATACATACTTAATAATAATGATTGGTTTGCTCCTGTTTACTTCATGTAACGGACAGACCAGGGACAAAAATCAATTAGACAACTCAACTAAAACACAAATGGAGAATTTCGAACTTTCACCTGAGACAGCTCATCCAAAAGCAAAAAAAATAATGACCGAGGACTTTTATTGGAGTCCAATTGAAGAATCAGGACCTTTTGGAAGTGACGATGGTTCTGACGCATTTTATGGTTTCAGACAATGGAGACAGAGCAATATGACTATTAGCCCGACAGTGTATTTAAAGGAGCTTATTCAAGGCTGGGGCTATCCACCTTTTGACTGGAACGAAATGGACACCAAAAAAATCAGTGAATATATTTCTGCAAAGACACCAACTGACAACTCTGAAATAGAAAAAAATATTCCAGCAATGCTTGAACATTTCAAAAGTATGGGTGACAGTACTGGTAAACAAATTGACGAGGCACAGTTAAGAGAAATTATGGCAGCGACTTCAAGCAGTATGGCCGGCACATTTTTATTGGGACTTGACAACGCAATTATTGCAGTGGGTTTTGGACAATTTGTTTTAGAAGGAAAAATTGACGAGGAAATTAAGGCACTGACAAAAACTGCAATTAAAAGAGAACTTCTTCCAATACTTATTGACAGATGGGAGGGTGAGTATAATAAAACACGAAAGGAACAGTTGACAAAAATGTTGGCGACAATTGACAAAATGAACGAATGAAAAAAACTACCGCTAACACGGGTTTTGCGTCATGCGGGGTGACGTGGAAACTCGAAGCTATGTGCTTCAAATAAACAAAAGTAATAAATTGAAACTTTGTGCTCCGAAACCCGCTCGAACGCAAAGCCCAAAACCGTTAGAGCGCAATTTTAAGCCACTGCAAAACAATGAAAACTGTAGTGAATTTCAGAGGAGCAAAACGATAGTAAAAACTAAAAGATTTTTACGTTGAGTATTGGCGACGAATCGCGGGAAAAGTTTACTTTTCAAAGCGTGAGACGCTTACAATACTCAGCAAAGTTACAAGAAAAAAAATTGTGAAACAATTGTTTGAGTGTAACTTATCGTTTTGATAAAATGAGTTTTCACGACAAAAATGACTGCGGAAATACAAGTATTTACGACAATAATTTTTCTCTAAATGTTTTGCAGTGCGAGCAGCTTAAAACTGGAACTGTTTTAGTAAATTGCATAAACTAAAACAGCGCATAACTGGCAGTTTTGCAAAATGAGCTAATTATGTAGTATATTTTTGTGTTAGCTCACTTCGCAAAGCTGCCGACCGTTATGCGCAATTTAGCTGACAGCTAATCAAACTTTGAAAATAATTATAATGGCTAAGTATATTCCAAACGATTTATTAGAAAAGTTTTTAAAATCTTATGAAAATGATGATATATGGCAAGTTCATCAATTAAATAGTATTTGGCTAATTGTATTTTTATATTATGACAAACAGATTGATGAAAATAAAAACTTACCTATTTACCAACAGATGAAAAATGAATATTTTGAATTAGTGAAAAAATACCTTGATGATGCACCTGAAAACGCAAATCAAATAAACATTCAGTTCGACAGCAAAGAAAAGTTTGATTCTAAGTATAACGGAGACTGGTATGATTATTATCATTAACTCCTATAAATAAAAACTGCGCATAACAAAAAATTGGCAATAGTTGTGGTAGATTTGGTAATTGGAGTTTTGTGTGTTATATTTAATTTTTAAATAAGTGTTGACTTGTGCTGAACATGCACAACCACAACACAAATTTTCCGGCGTTGGCTGCAAGTATGAAAATCATAACAATAACAAAATGAACTACTTCGAACCCAAAAATACGGCAAAACGATATGCTGTGGGCAGGCCAAAATTTCATTCTGTTACTATTGACAGAATAAAGACTCATTTAAATTTAAAAGAAAAACTTGATAAAGCATTAGATATTGCTTGCGGAACAGGGCTTTCGACTGACGCTCTTTTGTCAATTGCAAAGAATGTGTTTGGTACAGATGCATCCGCTGAAATGTTGAATAATGCAATATCAAAAGACAACATTCATTATTCACTTTCATTTGCCGAAAATCAGCCATTTTCAGAAAATGAATTTGAACTAATAACAGTCTGTTCAGGAATACACTGGTTTAACATTGATGATTTTCTAAAAGAAGCCAATAGACTTTTAAAAATAAATTCACATTTAGTTATCTATGATAATTTTTTCAATTCTGAAATGGTAGAGAATCAATCGTTCAATGAATGGTTTCCAAATAATTATTTAAATAAATTTCCAACACCAAAAAGAAATAATTCATTTGACTGGTCTAACTCAAATTTGAATAAGTTTGGTTTTAAATTAATTAAAGATGACCATTTCAAAAATGAAATAACCTTTAACAAGAAAGAATTAATTTTATATTTCACAACACAAAGTAATATATCAGATGCTATACAACGAGGAGAAAGCTATGTTGACATTGAATCGTGGTTAAATGCTGAGCTATCTCCTTTTTTTGAAAATAACGATGTGAAAAAAACATTTAAATTCGGAAATTGGATAAAATATATCCAGCGAATAAAATAGAAACCACAAGTAACAGTTATTGGGTAAAAAAGGAGGGCTGATGCGTAAAGTAAAATTAGGTGCAAAAAAAATCAGAATCGTGCCGGCAGACGTGAAGTATTTTGAAATTAACTTTTCGCCGGTGCCAAAATTTGACATGTAATATGATGAGAGCTATAAAGAACATAAGCATTTCCATTTTATTTTGTCTGACATCTTTAACAGGATTTGCTCAAACCAATAATGTGGTTGACACCTTAGAAGATCAGTACCAGGCATGCCTGGACAAAGGTGAAGGTATGTTAGGTTGTTCAGACTTGTTTTACAGGCAAATGGATAGTTTGCTGAATTTACAGTACAAGAAACTGCGTTCCATGTGCGACAATGTACAAAAGAGCAACCTTAAAGCACAGCAACTTAAATGGCTTTCCAAAAGAGACAAACAGTTTAAACAAAATCAAGTGGAAACAAAAAAAGCAGCCCAAGAAAGTGGCTATGATGGCGGAGAAATTGAGACAATGACACTGATTGATAAAAATGCCATGTTTGTAAAAGCAAGAGTTATTGAACTTATGAATAGCTCACCGAAAGACTATTCAGCCAAGACGTACAAATAAATAAGTTTTACAAAAACTATAACTATAAAAACACATTACTCATCGTTAAAAAATCATGCTATGAAATATCCATGAGTATTGGCACACACCAAACGCAAATGAACAAAGGATATTCCATCTGCGCCTTTAAAAAAACAACAAATTTATACAGATGAAAAAACAATTTTTATTTCTTGTTGCTTTAATCGGATATTTATATTCTTTCGGTCAGGAAACCGATGCATTTAAAAAGATAGCTGTTTTCAATCTTAACAGTATCAACGAAAAGTTATTCGGCGGCACCGCTGTTAAGAAGAATGAATTTATGTGGAAGCCCGATTTCCAGGAGTTGTTCGCGTTTTCACAAGTAGTTTCTTACGACGGTTATTGCCATACAAAGATCGATACGGCATTTAGTATTAAGTCGTACGGCAACAACTACGTACTTATTATTTATGCTACATTTCGCTATGAAACTAAAAATGAAGTAAGCGATTGCCATGGCTGTTCTGTAGTGCTTTCTGCCGCGCTGATCAGAGATGCGCCGGACAAAACATCTTATGTAGAGCAATTTGAAAAAGGGTTTACTTCTTTTGGCAGCTATGGCACCGGCGGCACTTATTCTATTGAAAAGATTGGAAAAGATAAGTTCGCGTTAGCGCTGAAATCCGGTTTCACAGGACAAGGAAATACTACAGAATCAAAAACATATTACAATATAGATCCGTACGCTTCGCCATATCTTACGAAGTTGTTTTCTTATGATACCGAATTAAGCAGCGACATGGGTTCTACAGAAACCAATACTTTATCGACCTTACCAAATCCTAAAAGTGATTACTTTGATTTTGTTTTAACGAATAAAAAAGACGGAAAAGTTTCGCCGGTAAAACGCCGTTATGCTTTTTATGAAGAAGGCGGAATTTATATTCCTGCAAAGTAGTTTTATACCACTTTCGTTCTGTCGGAATTGAATTTCTTGCCAAACTTCTTGCAGATCAATTTAGTTACATTTCTGCCTGCTTCAATGGCAATCGGCAAGCCGCCGCCCGGTTGGTTCCAATGGCTCGCTAAATAAAAGTTTTCTAAATTCGGAACGGTATATTTTACCGGTGACGGCGCCATGATATTTTTGCCGGGCATCCAACCTTGTGTGCTGCCTTTCCAACTGTTGGTGTAGCGCTCAATAGTTGCTGGCGTTGCCACATCTACCACTTCAATTTTATCTTTGATACCGCCTAATTTTTTATCTAAAACCGGTAATACTTTTTGTAAGAATTCATCTTTAATTGCACGATACACGGCGCGTTTTTTCTTGCGGTGTTCTACCCAAAAACTACTGTTGTTCGTACTGAAATTTACCACAACAGAAGACTTTCCTTTCGGTGCCATCGTTGGATCATAGCTATAGATATGGATTTCCATACGGTTATACACCGTGCCGTCCGGCGACACAATATCTTCTTCCAGCGGAAAGCGGAAAAAGTGAGGAAAGTGACTCAAATCTGCATTGATGCCAAACGAAAACTGCACCATAGAATAAAAAACATCCAACGGTTTTTTATTCTTCAGATCAATCATTTGCTGATTGGCATATTTGCCTTCGAGTAATTCAAAAATAGTATGATACCAATCGGAAGAAGAAACCGTAACATCGGCAAGATGCTCAATATTATTGCGCACGACAACACCTTTCACTACATTATTTTCTACTATAATCTTTCTCACCGGCGTAATATAATTTACTTTGCCGCCTAACTCTAAATACGTCTTCTCTATTTTCTTGGCAAACGCTAAGGAACCACCAATCGGATAGCCGGCACTGCGCAGATCGAAGCTCGCCAACGGCATGCAAACCACTACCAGATTTACTTTGTCGCCGTCAAATAGTAATTGAAAACTTTCTTTCAAAAACGGACTCTTGAATTTTTCCGCGAATGAATAATTATCCTGATTTTTCAGTTTCATGAACCAGTAAAAAAAGTACAAATACTTGCTCATTTTTATACCACGTATCATATTTTGAAAAAACGGCAAGTCATCTAAGATCGGCGGCAAATCGTATTTTTGCATCACGCGAATAGCAGTGATAAATTCGTTAGTGGTTTTGGCGTCTTCCGGCGACAGATCATTCATGTATTTTTCCAGGCGATTCAGGTCTGTATATAGATGAAAAATATTTTCGCCGTATTTGTTTTTGTTGTTTCTTAATTCGATAGACACACGCACATCGTGGTTATGAAATTCCATGTTCGGCATATCTAAAATCTCTGCCCACAATTTATAGAAAGAACTGCCTTTATCGGAACCGAGAATCCAGTGCGCGCAACCGTCAAATGTGTATTCGCCGTTTGTCCAGCTTGTGCACAAACCACCGGGAATTAAATGCTTCTCAAAAATCTGTGTTTCAAAACCATTCATTTGCAGGTAGCAACCAGCAGACAAACCGGAAATTCCGGCGCCAATAATATTTACTTTCGGTTTCTTATCCATTTTTTGTTAAAAATTCTTCTATGGTTTTGGGAAAATATGCATGTTCTAACTGCAACACTTTTTTTGAAATAGTTTCCGCAGTATCAGTATCGTCCAGCGCCACACTTTTTTGATATAATATTTTACCATCATCATATTGTTCGTTGCACAAATGTATGGTGATTCCACTTTCTTTTTCCTTATTTTCAAAAACGGCCTGATGCACATGTTTTCCATGCATGCCTTTTCCGCCATATTTTGGCAGCAGCGCCGGATGGATATTAATGATGCTGTTTGGATATTTTTTCAGCAAAGAATCCGGAATTAACCATAAAAAGCCAGCCAAAATCAATGTGTCAATATGATAATGTGCTAATTTGCCAATGATTTCGTCAGAATTATAAAATTGTTCTCTATTAAAGATAAAATAAGGAATTCCAAAATCTTGGCTGATAGATGGCACACCTGAATTCTCTTTATTTGTTAAAAGTAAAGAAACCTGAATCGTTTTGTGTTTTTCAAAATACCGGCAAATATTTCGCGCATTACTGCCTGAACCGGATAAGAAGATGGCGATTTTATGTTGCATTCTAGCCATAAAAAAACGAAAAAAAGTCGTATTTTTGCAAACTATTTTAATTTTTAAAAAATGAAGAAAGCTTTAATTACAGGTATAACCGGACAGGATGGCGCATATTTGGCAGAATTGTTATTGAAAAAAGGATATGAAGTGCATGGTATCAAACGCCGTTCTTCTTTGTTCAATACAGACAGAATTGACCATTTATATCAGGATCCGCATATTGATAACAGAAATTTTGTATTGCATTTTGGCGATTTGTCAGATTCTACGAATTTGATACGTATTATTCAGCAGGTACAACCGGACGAGATCTACAACTTAGGAGCAATGTCGCATGTAAAAGTATCATTCGACACACCTGAATACACTGCAAATGTTGACGCAGTTGGTTCTTTGCGTTTGCTGGAAGCGATCAGAATCTTAAAGTTAGAAAACAAAACAAAGATCTACCAGGCATCTACGTCTGAATTATACGGAAAAGTACAGGAAATTCCGCAATCGGAAAAAACACCGTTCTATCCGCGTTCACCGTATGCAGTTGCAAAAATGTATGGCTATTGGATCACGGTAAACTATCGTGAAGCATACGGAATTTACGCATGTAATGGTATCTTATTCAACCATGAATCGCCATTACGCGGTGAGACATTCGTAACGCGTAAAATTACACGTGCCGTTTCTAAAATTGCTTTAGGTTTACAGGATAATTTATATTTAGGAAACTTAAATGCAAAAAGAGATTGGGGCCACGCGAAAGATTATGTAGAAGCGATGTATTTAATTTTGCAACAACCAGAACCGGATGATTATGTAATTGCAACCGGGAAAACGACCGAAGTACGTGAGTTTGTGCGCATGGCGTTTGCTGAAGTAGGTATCGAGATCGAATTTAAAGGAACCGGTGTAGAAGAAAAAGGATATATCAAATCATGTTCAAATCCTAATTATCAAGTTGCAATTGGCAAAGAGGTAGTTGCAGTAGATCCGCGTTATTTCCGTCCGACAGAAGTTGATTTGCTGATTGGCGATCCGACAAAATCAAAAACCAAATTGGGCTGGGAACCAAAACATGATTTGGCTTCGTTAGTAAAAGATATGATGGATCACGACATCAAATTATTTGAGCGCGACAAATACTTATTGGAAGGCGGTCATAAAGTCTTTAATTATCACGAATAGCCACAGTTGATTGATAAAGAAAAAATGGTTATTTTTACTTTAATGGAATAATTTTATGATGACAGAAACATTATCAAAAGTAGTTCATCAGATAGAAACACTGAGTGAAAGTGAGCAAAATGAAATCGCTAATTTATTAAGCGATGAGTTAAGCTGGACAACTACTTTCGCTAAATCGCAAGATTTTTTGTCGGCATTAGCAGAAGAAGCATTGGAAGAATATAAAGCAAATAAGACAAAGCCAATATAATTTCTTTTGAAATCATTTACTACAAAACGTTTTCGAGAAACTTATGCTGTTTTACCTGAACATATAAAACAGTTAACACTTAAAAATTACAAAATCTGGCTGACAGATCCATCGCATCCAAGTTTGCATTATAAGCAAGTGCATACTATAAAACCAATTTATTCTGCAAGAGTTGGAATTTCTTACAGAGTTTTAGGTGTTCAGCGAGACGAAGCAATGATATGGTTTTGGATTGGTTCACACAGCGATTACGATAAGTTATTAAAGCAGATATAAAAATGAACAAAGACTCAAAAATTTATGTAGCAGGTCACAACGGTATGGTGGGTTCTGCGATTGTGCGCAAACTGAAAGCAGAAGGTTTTATGAACATCCTGACTGCTTCATCAAAAGAATTGAATTTAATTTCTCAGGAAGCAACTCATCAATGGTTTGAGCAAAACAAACCGGATTATGTATTTGTCGCAGCGGCAAAAGTAGGTGGCATACAGGCAAACAATATCTATCGCGCTGATTTTTTATATGAGAATTTGATGATAGAATGTAACACCATTCATGCATCATTTCAGCATAAAGTAAAAAAATTATTATTCTTAGGTTCAACGTGTATCTATCCAAAATTAGCACCACAACCATTGAATGAATCGTATTTATTAAGTGGATTTTTAGAAGAAACAAATGAACCGTATGCGATTGCTAAAATTGCAGGCATCAAATTATGCGAATCGTATAAAAGACAATACGGCTGCGATTTTATTTCAGCAATGCCAACTAATTTGTATGGACCAAACGACAACTACGACCTGAATAATTCGCATGTGTTACCAGCATTGATTCGTAAGTTTCATGAAGCAAAAATAAATAATGTACCGCAAGTGGTCATGTGGGGCTCGGGTTCGCCGTTCAGAGAATTTTTGCATGCAGATGATTTGGCAAGTGCGTTGTATTTCTTAATGCAAAACTACGATGGCGAAGAGTTTGTGAATTGCGGCAGCGGTGTTGAAATTACTATCAAAGATTTGGCATTGTTAATTAAAGAGATTGTTGGCTACGAAGGCGACATTGTGCACGACACAACTAAACCGGATGGCACACCACGCAAGCTCACCGATGTAACAAAACTGCATAATTTAGGTTGGAAGCATACAATCGATTTGCGCGATGGCATCACCAAAGTTTACCAGGAATTTGAAGCAAATTATGATGCGATAGTCAAAAAGTATAAATAATCTATTACACATACAGAAAAAGAACTCTTTCATACAAAACATCTATCATTATGTGTAATGATTTTTATCAGTTAATTTTCCGTATCGATTAAATAAATTTATAAAACAATCATTTTATAAATTTATTCATTTATGGCAGAAAAGACGACTACAAAAAAAATTACGAAACCAAGCATTTCTTTAAACGGTAACAATACTCAAAAAACATCAACCTCAACTATTGTTTCTGACAAGAAACCATCAACCACTACAGCTTCTGCTGTTACTTTGCCGGCAGAAGATATTTCACAATTTATTTCCACTACAGAACTTCAAAACCTACGTTCCAAAAAGGATTTATCTGATTTATTGACTAAAAATGGCACCGATTCTAAAAAACTTTTAGATGCAATTAAATACGAAGATGAACTTGAAAAATTACAAATCGAACTGGTGAAACTCCAGCGTTGGGTTCAGGAAAAAGGTAAGCGCATTGCTATCTTATTTGAAGGCAGAGACGCCGCCGGGAAAGGTGGTACCATACGTCGTTTCACAGAACACTTAAACCCACGTGCCATGCGTGTGGTAGCCTTACCTAAACCAACAGAAGAAGAACGCGGACAATGGTATTTTCAACGTTATACAAGGCAATTACCAAACAAAGGTGAAATTGTATTCTTTGACAGAAGTTGGTATAATCGCGCAGTGGTTGAACCAGTAAATGGTTTTTGTAATGAGAACCAGTATAATATTTTTATGCAGCAGGTGCCTGAATTGGAACATATGCTATATGAAGATGGTGTGATTATCATTAAATTTTGGTTTTCCATTGCCAAAGAAGAACAGTTAAGACGTTTTAGTTCAAGGAAAGCAAATCCATTGAAACAATGGAAATTAAGTCCTGTCGATATGCAGGCACAAGACAAATGGGACACTTACACTAAATATAAAGAAGTGATGTTTAGCAAAACGCACACTTCGTTCAGTCCATGGATTGTTGTAAAAGCCAACAATAAACAAAAAGCACGTTTGGAAAGTATTCGATATGTACTATCCATCATTCCTTACGAAGGCAAAGATAAATCGACTATATCACTCCATCCAAATCCAAATATTATTACGCGTTTCCACAGAAATGCATCATCGATAGATTAACACTAACCAACAGAAAACCAGCGAAGCTTCCTGAATTATTTCGGAAGCTTTTTTATTGGTGCAACATTAACCTCTATTTAATATTTATCTTCTTATTTTTGTAGAATAAATGATTGTGTTTCAGCAAGAAACTCATCACTAATTACTTATCACTAATTACTAAAAACATGTACAGAAGTCACACGTGCGGCGAATTGAGAATTACAGACGTAAACAAACAGGTTCAACTTTCGGGTTGGGTGCAAACTACGCGTAATTTTGGCGAACTTTTATTTGTAGATGTGCGCGACAGATACGGTATTACGCAAATCGTGTTTAATAACGAAACGAATAATTTGTTGTTCGACAGAGCAAAAAGACTAGGTCGTGAGTTTGTGATACAAGCAGAAGGAAAAGTAGTAGAACGTTCTAACAAAAATCCAAAAAATCCTACCGGTGATATTGAAATTTTAGTGAGTGATGTTCGTATTCTTTCTGAATCAAAAACACCACCTTTTACTATTGAAGATAATACGGATGGCGGCGACGATTTACGGATGCAATACCGTTATTTAGACTTGCGCAGAAATGAAGTACAGGAAAAAATTATTTTCCGTCATAAAGTCGGTCACGAAGTTCGTACGTATTTAAATGCAAATGGATTTCTGGATATTGAAACACCTTTCTTAATCAAATCAACGCCAGAAGGTGCAAGAGATTTTGTGGTGCCTTCAAGAATGAATCCTGGACAATTTTATGCGTTACCACAATCGCCGCAAACCTTTAAGCAATTGCTCATGGTTTCCGGTTTTGATAAATACTATCAGATTACAAGATGTTTTAGAGATGAAGATTTGCGTGCCGACAGGCAACCTGAGTTTACACAGATAGACTGCGAAATGGCATTTGTAGAGCAAGAAGATATCTTGAATATGTTTGAAGGTTTGATTAAGCATGTTTTCAGAACAGTAAAAAACATTGAGCTTTCTGACTTTCCACGTATGCAATATGACGATGCGATGAAATTATATGGTAGTGATAAACCTGACTTGCGTTTCGGAATGCAGTTTGTAGAAATGAATGAGTTGGTGAAAGGAAAAGGCTTTGGTGTATTTGATAATGCTGAATTAGTGATTGGTATTAATGCGGAAAACGCTGCTGAATATACACGCAAGCAATTAGACGAATTAACGGATTTTGTGAAGCGTCCGCAAATTGGCGCAACAGGTTTAATTTATTTAAGATACAATACAGATGGCACGTTGAAATCTTCTGTAGATAAATTTTACAATGAAGACGAATTGAAAAAATGGGCTGCTGCTGCCAATATGAAACAAGGAGATTTGTTGTTGGTTTTATGTGGCAATACCGATAAAGTGCGCAAGCAAATGAATGAATTGCGTTTAGAAATGGGTAATCGTTTAGGTTTGCGTAAGAAAGATGATTTCAAACCGCTTTGGGTTTTAGATTTTCCTTTGCTGGAATATATTGAAGAAGACAATCGCTGGTTCGCAATGCATCATCCGTTCACTTCACCGAAAAAAGAAGACATCGAATTTTTATATACTGATCCGGCGCGTGTACGTGCTGATGCATATGACTTAGCGATCAACGGTGTTGAAGTTGGCGGCGGTTCGATTCGTATTTTTGATAAAGCATTGCAGGCGGAAATGTTCAAACGCTTAGGTTTTACAGATGAAGAAGCGCAAAAACAATTTGGATTTTTAATGAATGCATTTGAATATGGTGCACCACCGCACGGTGGTTTAGCATTTGGCTTCGACAGATTATGTGCTGTAATGAACAGCGTAGAAATTATCCGTGACTATATTGCATTTCCTAAAAACAATTCAGGACGCGATATGATGTTGGATTCTCCAAGTACGATAGATGAAAAACAAATGAAAGAGTTGAATATTAAGACTACAGTCTAATTTATTTCATACTTCAATAATAAAAATAAACAACATCCAAGTATATACTTGGATGTTGCGAATTAAACTACAAATGTGAGGAATCAATAATTCTTCAAACTTTGTATCATGGCCAATAGCTGTGTTTCTGTAACTTCAACAGGATCGAAACTCAAAGCAGAATATGTCTTTCCGGCAGCAGGTGCAGGTATGATGGCTGTTTTTACTTCAGCATAATATTTTCCGTTTATTATACTAAATGCAATAAATTTTCCGTCTAAACCGATCGGACTCAAGTTATCATTAGTGTAAAAACCTTCTTTTGTTGGTATAGCATTCAGTATCGGATTAGTTACTTTTACTAAAATATTTCTTGCTTTAGGTTTATAATAAACATACGATGTTTGTGTTTTATAAAATAAAGTATCCGGATTATTGAAATGATCATTGAAGTAGCAAAACAATTTAGTCCTTGGACGTGTATCAAAATTAAGCTGATCGCAATTTAACCATACATCAAAATTCTGAACTACATACGAAACAGAATCTTTTTGTGTACTATTCGCTTTTGTAATGAAATCAGCACCACGACCCCAAGCCAAATCCCAGATTATACCTTTGTTCATTAATTTTGATCTTATTAAACTCACAGGTCTTGCTTCATAATCCAATCCATTTAATTGATAGTACAACGTAGTGTCGCCAAGCCAGATTGGAATATCAAAATCAAAGGTATCTGAACTTATCGTGAATGGTGTAGTAGTTGGCACAGTGGCCACAATTGGATCAGCTATTAAATTCGATGGATTCAACAAATTATTTCCTTCTTTTGCGGAAATGAAAATTTCGCAATAAGAAATAAGTTGTTCATCATTGCTCGTTGTTGTTGGTTTATCGTAAAAAATCATGTTATCGATATCTAAAATATCGGTGTACTCCAAAGTAATTGTACTTGTTGGAATTGTTCCGTCTTTGCGTTTAAAGGCATTCGGTTTGATGTATAATTTTGCGCCGCTTGTTGCAGTAAAAATACCACCAACAGATGGATCAATAGTGAAAATTGTTTTCTGTGATTTGTGTTGATCAAAGAAAGATTGCAGTTGGTCAATGTCTTTTTGGTGTGCCGCTCCAGCATCTTGTTTTAGTTCATTCTTATTGCAACTTTGCAGTATAACCGCAAGAAAAAAGAAACCGATAATTTTTTTAATTGTTTTCATAATACATTTATTTACGTTGTTAATTTTTATCAACGTAAAATTGAATGAAAACAATTCAATAAAAAATTACATTTTTAGTAAAAAATGCGAATAAAGAAATGAGAAAATATATGTTTTACGCAACCAAAAAATCTCAAACTATCAATAAAATATGATACTTTCAATAGTTACCAATTTTGAATAATATTCTATCAATAGCTAATTTGCACATCACCCATAGTACCTATAGAAAAGTAGAATCTTAGTCTATCATTGTAAAATGTAGCGGTGCTGTTTATTCTTCGTGTACCTTGTACATCTACTTGATATTTTTTATTTAAAAGTAAGTTACGTACAGTATCTGAAATTGGCTGAAGCTCTTTTACAGAATTATATACAATAGTTCCAGCCGTATCAACACTTGTTACTTTCACATTCCATCTATTATTAAATGAATCTGTCCAGGTAAATTGTGCCAATGCACCAGTGCCTACTTTTTCTCCATAAAATGTTTTAAGTTTGATGTTGTCTTGAATAGGTACTAAAATTTTATTTTTATCGTTTTTAGTACATGCAAAAGCAAACAATGTTACAACAGCAATAAAAAAGAAATATTTTTTCATGATAAACAATTTGCGTACAAATATAATAGAAAAAATTAAATGCAACAATCTAAACTTATAAAGTTATTTTATCAACTACATGCTGATGAATTTGCAGCGTTAAAAATTTTTATAAAAGAAAATTGTAAAAATAAAAATTGTACTGCTTTGTTTGATGTGATTGCAAAACAATATCCGGCTAAACTAAATGCTGCTGTTTTAAACAAACGAACTGTCTTTACAAAAATTTTTCCTAAAGAAAATTACAACGACAATAAGTTACTGAAAGTAATGTCTGAATTGTATAAATACATAGAGCTGTTTATTATTGCAGAAACGGTGAAGAATGATGTTGCATATCAAAAATTTGCTTTGATACAATTTTATTTAAATCATTCATTGGATGCGCAAATTCCTCAGGAAATAAAAGAACTCAACGCCTATTTCAGCAGTGAAAAAGAATCTTCAAAATATTATTTAGATAAATTCAAACTGGAAGAAATTCTGGAAACAATACAGGAAAAAGAAAATAACCGTTACGTTTCTTATCAACCAATGTATGACAGCTTGCGTGATTTTTCAGATACTTATTTAATAAAGCTAAAAAATTTAAGTCTTATAAATTTAAAAGACGATCTGGTAGAAACAAAATCCGAAAACCTGTTATACATTATACATTCAAAGCTTAATGTTTTACTGTTGAATGATGATGCGAAACATTACAGCAATTATTTTGATATTCTAAAAAAGAATCAGCATAAAATTGAAAGCAAGGAACTAAAAACCTGTATTATCATTTTAGCTGACTATTGCATCAAAAAAGTAAATGCTAAAGACGAGCCTTTTACAACACACTTATTTCATCTTTTTGAGTTGATGATACAGCATAATTTATTGTTGGAAGAAAATAAAACAATAACACCTGCGATTTATAAAAACATCACTACAATTGGGTTACGCTTAAATAAGTTATCATTTGTAGAAAATTTCCTGGAAGAATATAAAGTATATCTGCCAACTGAAAATAAAGAAGATGTGTATTTATACAACAAAGCTAATTTACTGTTTTATCAGAAAAAGTACGAATCTGTTTTAGAACATTTACGTCATTCCAAATTCAGCGATGTGTTTTACAAATTAAGCTCGCGGCGATTGCAGATAAAAGTATTCTATTCCTTACTGAAAGACGATGCTTCTTATTTTGACATTTTACAAAATACATTAAATGCTTTCAAAAAATACGTTTACACGAATGCTGAAGTTGCCGAACATTATAAAGAAGGCAACAAAAATTTCTTACGTTTGACTTATAAACTATTGGAATTAACTAAAAAAGACCAAAGCAAAACCACGATATTTTTTAATGAATTAGAATCATGTGCACAAGTAGCTGAGTATGACTGGCTGACTCAATGTGCTAAAGCATTTATGCGTCATTAATTTAGAACTCAGACAAATGTAAAATTAAAAAAACGTCGAAGTTGAAAATCAACTTCGACGCCAAAATAAAAAAGGATGAAATGAGCATGAGTGCTTACACACCAAAGTGGAATGATTATTTGCGAAACATGGTTCTATGACACAAAAATTATAAATGTATAGAAGTCATAAATTCCATCTGCTCAATAAAAAAAAACATTAAAAATAAACAGATGAAAACTAGTTTGTTCAAAAACTGAATTTATACAAGAAACACAATCAGCATGGTTTTATTGTTTTGATAAAACCACTCACTAATAAACCTGTACCGTGATCACCGGTTTTAATTTTTACTATAATCTTCCAGGTGCCAGTTGCCGGATTTGTAATAACGGTTCCAATGTTTTGACTTAAGGTTGCTGCCGGATGTGTTGGATCAACTAATGGAATAAATACTGTGCTACTTGGATCAACCAATTCTATAGATAATAAAGCATCATCATAAGCAATACCAAAATCACAACTAAAGCTGATGGTATTATTGGTAATAGTAAATGAAGTTTCGTAGGTGTAATTTCCGTTTAAATTATTCACGTTGTCATATGGTTTTCCGGTACAATTTATCCAACCTGCATTTGTTCCTACTATTGAAGTTGATTGCTGCCATGTAGCATCACCTGGTTTTATGATAACAGGAGTTCTGCCTGGTGGCGTATATGGACTATTTGTAACTATCCAATTTGGATCTACTTTGCCTGAGTCATCACGCCCAGTAGATATATTAATAGAATCGCGCACAGTACATGGTGCATAGTTACAAGTTGTTTTTTTACAGCTCGTTGCTAATCCGGTTATTAATAAAAGCAACATTGCCATGGCTGTTATACTTGATTTAAAATTTATTTTTTTACTCATAGTTTTTGTAGTCAAATTTTTGAGTTCGTGAATTTGTAATTTCATTTTATTATTTTTATTAGTGATTTAATTCTGTGCTTACTTGCAAAGCACTTTCATTTCTGTTCTGCGGTTAATAGCATGTTGTGCTTCTGTGCATGTGACACCATCCGCGCAGCCATTTAATAATTTTGTTTCGCCATAACCTTTGCCAATTATTCTCTCTCTTGAAATTCCTTGCGAAACGATATAATCAACAGATGCATCAGCACGTTTTTGTGATAGTGTTTGATTGTATTCAGTGCTTGCTCTGCTGTCTGTATGAGAACTTACTTCTACTTTTACCGTAGGATTGTCTTTCATAAATTGCACTAACTTATTTAATTCCGGTTTTGCAGCATCTTTAATATCAAACTTATCTACATCAAACAAAATATTATTGAGTTTAATGGCTTTGTCGCAATCGATCAATTCGGAACACATCTCTAATTTTACAAACAAGTTTTTGTCTCTGTTGTAATTAGCACTTACTACTCTTTCGATTTGCGAAAAATAATTGTCTTTTTTGCCGTACAGATTATATTCGCCGGTTGAAGGAAGTTGTAATAAATACTCGCCATTTGCATTAGTTTGCGTAGTTTTTCTAAATGCTAAATCATTATTTTCCAAAACTACGGTTATACCTGAAATAGGTGTTGTTGTATTACAAACAAAGACTCTTCCTTTGATAATAAAGTTTCTATCGCTATACAGAATTTCTTTTTCTACTGTCTTTTTGTTTGTTAATTCTGTTTTAGAAACGCTGTTGTTGTCTAAAGCAATATTGTTTAAAGTTCCGTCAATTCGATAATTATCCGGTTTAATTTTTACAAATTTTACAACACCATTATTATCTGTTGTTGCTGTTTGAATAATGGTATTAGCATTATCTTTTAAATAGACAATTGTATTGGGTAATACTTCGTTTGTGTACTTGTCTTTTGCCGTAACAATAAGTGTATGATTAGAAGATTTCTCTTTCGTTTTTCCAAAATCTAAATTATAAGTAAGTCCTACAAATACACCAACAGACGCAATGTCACAATCACATGATTTAGTACGAACTGAAGAAGCTCCACTGTAGGTATTTGTGCCGGCACTCGTACTGAATGGTTGATATTTTGCTGTCATGCCTGTAGCTGCATCTACTTTCTCTGCTACATCAAAATGGCGCATATAATAAGTGCCAACGTGTACACCAATATTTTTATGAAAGAAATAAGATAAACGTAATTGTCCTTTTACCGATAACGCAGTTTTTTCATCATAACCGGCGTGAAAATTCAGTAAATAATTAGTTGGTGTTGTGGTTTCGCGCAATTCGGTTCTGCCACCATTAATTACAGCCATGCCAACTCTTGTATTTATTTCGGCAACAAACTTTTTGTTTTTAGTATAATATCTAAAATCTGGCCCAATACCGAAAAAAATTCGATTAACAGCTTTGTTTGTATTACTGAAAGAAGTAATTGGTGTAGCACCGAAATTTTGCAAATTAGCAGTTGGATAAGTACTCTTAGGTTTATTGCGCATATAATCGACATCTAAACCAACGCCAATATATTTCCAATAATAATCGGCGGAAATACCTGTCATAACGCCACCTTTATACTTTATGTATGGTGTGCTGCTGTAATACCACGGAAAATCATAGCCAGCTCTAACAGACAGCATAAAGCTATGGTTTTTTGTAGTGCTGCTTTCTGTTGAAGCAGTTGTTTGTGCTTGTATGTTTTTTCCTAAAAACAAGAGTAACATACAGCAAATAAATTTTATTAGTGATTTCATTTTGTATTATTTTATGTAAGAAAAAGTTGCCTACTCTTTTTCAGGTTTTCGGCTTGCCCTGTTTTTGGTTTTATTTATCTCATTAAGGTTACATGACCACGGCCACGGCCATCAGTTGTGTTTATTATTACTGGATTTGTAATTATTGTGCCATCACTTTTTGATAAAGTACCTTTGCCAGTTATGTTTAAATAACCATTATCGTTGTTTAATGGAATACTTAGCTTTACAGATTCAACAGAA
This sequence comes from Chitinophagales bacterium, assembly GCA_046329815.1. Classification (GTDB taxonomy): domain Bacteria; phylum Bacteroidota; class Bacteroidia; order Chitinophagales; family JADIYW01; genus JADJSS01. The sequence continues at coordinate 1,983,570 of JAXLTY010000001.1, read as the reverse complement.
TCTATCATATATACCATCTCTAATCTGGCATTATAATTTTCTGCAATGATACGTCCTGTTTTATACACACCATCTACTGGTGCTTCATCTATTAAATCATCTACAATATCTGCTTCTGTCATAAGGTTGGCAATGCCGCTTGAATCATTTTCGCTGATGTTATAAGAACCAGATTGTGGTGTTGGATAAGGATTTTTTATTTCTTCTTTTGTGCAACTAATCATACTAAATATAACCATGATTACTACTGCCATTTTTCCGATTTGATTTTTAATTGTTTTCATTTTTTAAAATTTTAATTTTTTGAGAAAAAAGTGCCTACTCTATTTCAGGTTTTCGGCTTGCCCTGTTTTTTTATTATTGTCTTTGATCTTTTATTTAAATGTTATTGAAATACGATGTCAATAAATGGAATGGAAATATTTTGATTATATGAAGTTGTTGTATAGTCAAAAAGTTTAGACCCAATTATAGTCATATTGCCAACGGTATAAGGAAATGACATTGGATTTACACCTATACTATTAATACGAACCAAACGGCTTACTGTATAAGGATAATGGTAGTAATGATGTACAAGCGTTCTTTTTACTGTATAAATGTGTCCTGGCACTAATGAGATATTTGGCACTGACACATAACTCGTTTGTAAGGTATCAAAAGTGGTATTAATTAAATAAAGTGCTGTATTAGTAGTGCTGTCTCTTAATTGAATTTCATAAGTTAAAGGTCCGGTTGGCATTGCGCTCTGTCCTTGATAACCAATTTGACAAACTGTTTCATTACTTGCAACTGTAAACGAATATTCATGCTCTTCATAATCATAATTTACTTCATCTATATTGCCCGAAATTGCAGCGACTGAATTATATAATTGATGAAAATTTGTATTTGTGGTATCGCAAGATGCTGTTACAGAATCTTTTTTACAGCTAGTGCAAAAGATGGAAAAGATAGCAAACAGAATGATTGTGATGTTGATTCTTGATTTGCTGATTTGATTTTTAATTGGATTTTTCATTTGTTTAATTTTAATTTTTAGTGAATATTTTTGATTGGTGTTTGATTATAGATTAAGGCAATGCATTTAATGCTGCTTTAAATTGTGCTGCTGTTGCTAATCTTGTTTCAGAAATAGAAAACGTTACATGTTGATCTGCTACTAAAGTCATTGGTTTTATTGCATATCTGAAGTTTCCGTTTTCTTCAGTTACAAAGATGATATTACAGTCTAAACCAACAGGATATTTACTTCCACCAATTCCACCTAATGAATTTGGAACAGCATTAGTAGATAAGAATACGGTGCTTGCATTTGCATAACCAGCAGGTACCAAAACTGTGATATGTGTTTTGGGTCTTGGATCATTATAAAATCTATCGCAATTGAACCAGCCAAAAGCAGGCAATACAGAAGCATATTTATCCGGATTTGTTTTTACATAGAAATCCGAAGCAGGCGCAACTTCCCAAGTTAGTTTGCCATTAGCATCTGTTGTACCGTTAAATGGTTGCATACCAGTTTTCGTTCCGCCTGTTATTGCGGTAGGCACTTCAATTGGAATATAGCAAGTGGTTGTCAATGAAACACCATTTTGTGTTACGTTCAGATAAAACTCACCACCAGATTCCAGCACTTCTTCTTCATTGCTTGCATTGATTCCAATAGTTGGTTTGTTGGTCATTGCCATCGATGCTCTGTCATATAATTCTACAAATTCCAATTCAACGTTTCCTGTCACCGGGTTTCCGTTTTTGCGCAGGCAAGTGCCATCTATGGTTATGGTTGTACCTTGTGCTGATGTGAATGTAAAAGTAGTAGCAGCATCGAAAGTAGCTGTTTGTTTAATGTTGTTTAAGCTTATATTGAACAAGTTGCTAAGCGCTTGCGCTGTTGGTTTATACGCTACTGCTTCATTTTTTTTGCAACTGATTAAAGAACTGGTGCTTAAAAAAAGAAGGAATGCTCTAATTGCAATTTTGTTGATTAAACTTTTTGTTACATTTTTTGTAATTAGATTTTTGTTTGATGTGTTCATTTTCTTTATTTTTTATTTTGTTTCCTACTCTGTTTCGCTTTTCGGCTTTGGCGGTAAGTTTTTTGTTTTTTAAAGGTTTGTCTTACATCATTTCCTTTGTTTGATGATGTAAAATTGCAGGAAAATAAACGGCATAGAAATTACATATTTCGGCAGTTTTGAACCGAAAAGGCAAAAAAAAAGGAACTCAAATGAGTTCCTTTTTAGATATAAACTATTGAAAATTAATATTTTATAATAGTTACCAAATTTTTGTTTTTTGAAAATATCGTTTCAAAAATAAATTAAAAATCAGATACAATTACATTGGCATCACTATTTACACGGACATTAAAACTTGCTTTCGCACCATTTTGATCGCCTGTTATTTCAACAGCTTGAGTAACATCCAATGGTATATTTATATTGCCTGTTTCAGTGATTACGGTATTTGTTGTATTTGATGTTGACGTGGCTGTATTTGTAACTTTTACTTTCCACGATGTATTACCAATACTTGCAAAACCAGCATTAAAAGTTCCTTGTGTAGCACTAATTTTTTCCGCAAAAACAGAAATAAGTGAAAGTTGTGATGATGGACAAGGTTTAAAAGTCGTGAATAAATCTGGCATAGTAGAAACTATTGTTTTAATAGCATTCTTTCTGCAAGCATTAGTTGTGTCTATAATTACTGAATTGCCAACAGGAACAAAGTAATATTCTTTGTTTAAATCTATATTATCACTAATAGATCTTATTGTTGTTGGAATTGTTTTTTGTGTTCCGTCTGTCAAATTATATTCTATAATATTCCATTGAGTATTTTTTGTATCTTCCCATTGTAATTTGACAACACCATTAGTTGCAGATATTTTATTACCTTCTACTTTAGTAAAAATAAACTCTACATCTGATGACTTGTTTTTTTTGCAGGAAACAACAACGATAAACAAAATCGCTAACAGGTAAATTATTTTTCTCATATTACGTTTTCTTTGTAAATATAATTAAAAAAATGTTAAATACAAAATTCCTTTCATTGATCTCTGCTTTTTCTTCCGACGAACGGAAAAAGTTACTCGATTTCTCATTAAAAAACACTACAAGTAATAGCAATTCAACAGATAAACTGATCCAATATACTATTACTAATTTAGGTGTAAATAAAAAAATGCATGAAACTATTTTTGACCGAAAAGCAGTTTTTAAAGAAGTTTATAAAGATGAAACTTACAATGAACAAAAAATGAATAAGCTTTTAAGTGACAGCAATAAATTAGTGGAAACATATATCGTGCATCAGCAATTAAAAGATGATTCATTTTATCATAAAAATGCTCTAATTGATTTTTATTACAAGAAAGGTCTAGATAAAAATTTAGAAAATGAAATAAAGCAAACGGAGAATTATTTAGATAGTTTAAAAGAAAGTATTAAAAAACAATTCCGTTTAATCGAATTTAATGAAAAAATATACGGTTATGAAACACAAAAAAATACCAGACAATCTAATTTTCAAAAAGCGTTTAATGTCATACATGATTACAATCAGTTAGCCGCAATAAAATTCAGAAATTATTCGTTAATAAATCTACATTCAGATTTAGAAACTCACGACTGTAATCTTATTTTATATAGAATCCATAGTCTTATCAATAAATTGCTGTATGATTTTGCCGCTTTACAAGATTTTGAAAATTGTTACCAATTAATCATTCATAATAAAAATGAAATTGATGCTGAAGAACTGAAAGAATGTATTACTATTTTAATTGCCATTGTAATAAAACAAGTACACAATAATTTAGAAAATGCACAACAGCGCCTATTTAATTTGTTCTTATTTCTAATTGAAAATAATTTGGTACTCGAACAAGACAATACTATTACTGCTGCTATTTATAAGAACGTAACGACCATTGGTTTGTACTTAAACAAGATTGATTACGTAGATAATTTTGTCGAAACTTTTAAAATTAATTTACCGGAAGAAATACAAGAAGATGTCTATAGCTACAACAAAGCGCATTTGCTGTATTATAAAAAAGAATACGACAAAGTCTTGCAGCTCATCAGCACTACAAAATATAAAGATGTTTTTTATCGTTTGAGCTCGCGTGTGCTTTTAATAAAAACTTACTATGAATTGGAAAAAAAAGATGAATCTTATTTTGATATTTTAAACAACAGCATCAACGCATTTAAGAAATACGTTTATACGAACGAAGAACTGAATGATTATTATAAAACACGTTATAAAAATTTTATTAAAGCCGTTTTAAAATTGATTCAACTTAATAATGATAAAATACAAACACAAAAATATATTGAAGAATTGAATACTAATAAAAGCACACTGGAATATAACTGGCTGTTGGACTGTGCAGCGGAAATGTTATAACTTTATCACTTCTACTAGCATAACATGCAAACTATTAACACCTTAATTGAAAATATTGAAACCGCAAGAAAGCGAAGTTTATTGGTTTTTCGCGCAATTCCGCACGAACACATTCATTGGAAACTGGACGAAGATTCAATGTCGTTGATCGAAACAGTGAGACATGTATTGGATTGCGACAAATGGTATCATAAAAATATTGCTGACCGATCAAACATAAATTTGAATTATGATATTATGTTTGGCGGCAGACCATATATTTCTATTGAAAATGAAATTGAGATCAATCAAAAAGACAGAATCGATTTTATTGAATTTTTAAAGAATATCTCAGACGATGAATTGCAGAACACAAAACTTCAACGTCGCTCAGGCACAAAAAGATTAGATACTTTTTTATTGGAAATCGCGTATCATGAAGCATATCATACCGCGCAAATTCAGCTATATTTACGATTATTAAAAACACCAAGAGCAGACATATGGTAATATGAAACAGGACATTCAAACACGTGCAGATATTGATTTACTGGTAAAAACATTTTATGATAAATTGTTGCAAGACGATTTACTGAAACCAATTTTCATTAAAATGGTATTACCAAATTTAGACGAACACTTAACAACCATTGCTAATTTTTGGGACAGCATTTTACTGGATGCCAATAATTACCGAGGAAATGTTACCGAAAAACATTTTGAAGTCGATAAACAATTTCCTTTGCGTTCTCAGGAATTTGAAAAGTGGCTGTTTTACTGGAGCCAAACCATTGATGAATTATTTACTGGTGACAAAGCCGAACATGCGAAATTCCGTGCAAAATCAATTGCAGACATCATGGCTTTTAAATTAGATTATATAAACAAGAACGAATAATTAGAAAATATGTTTATATTTACCGATAATTATTAACACTATAAAACAAACACACATGCGTAAGACAATCGTACTTTTTATGTGCATATTTATGGCAACTATTTTTAGTAGCAAGGCACAAAGCGTTACCGCGCAAAAATTCTATTCACCAGCACAAACAAGCACTTCATTTAATTTCAAGACTGCTAGTGCAAGCATTCTGACCAAAGAAAATGCATTGATGAATAGCTACAAATTAGCAGGCAACAACAACAAAGCATATCTTGAGAAGAAAGTGAAAAAATATCATAAAATGAAAATAACCGGTATAGTTCTGGCATCTTTAGGCGGTGCTGCTTTAGCTGGTACTATTACAGGTTGTGTTTTGCTTGGAAGAAAAACAAGCTTGTATGATGACGAACCGGACAATTTACTTAAAACATACGGCATGGCTATTGGTGGCACATTTTTAACAGCCGGACTTTTAGGACCTGGAATTCCTTTAGCAATTATTGGCAGTAAAAAAGAAAAAAAATACAAAGCTCAGTTAGCCAGATAAGAAATTATTAATGGTATAAAAAAGGGTTTCAGATATACATCTGAAACCCTTTTTTTAGTATAGAGTTCTTTTCAGTAAATTATACAAATCATCCATTTCAAATGGCTTTGGCAAATGTGTGTCGAAACCAAATTCTATAAACTCATCATCGCCGTTGGTAATTAAACTTGCTGTACTAGCAGCAACTTTTGTTTTTTTAGTTGCTTTATTTTTTCGTATTTCCGACAATGCTTCAAAGCCATTCATTTCAGGCATATCCAAATCCATGATTATTAAATCCGGTTTATGTTTCTTGCACAGTTCTACAGCAATCAATCCGTTTTCTGCTTCCAGAATATTCAAATTCTTATTAAAAAAAAGTAATGTTTCGCGCAATATAAAACGATTGTCATCCAAATCATCTACAATTAAAACTGTTTTATTCGTTAAAAACGCTGTATCTTTTTTAATTACAGTTTCGTCAATATTTTTTTGTTGTGCAGCAACCTCAATTGGAAGATTTATAATAAAGGAAGTACCTACATTTATTTTACTTTTCAATGTGATGGTGCCGTTCAGCATTTCTACTAATTTTTTGGAAATAGCCAAACCTAAACCTGTTCCTTTATATTTCTTTTGCACTTTAGTTCGCACCTGCTCATACTGGTCAAAAATAGTTGCCAGCTTATCTTTCGGAATACCAATGCCTGTATCGCGTACAACGATTTCCAGTTTGTTTTTTGATTTTAATTTGGCTTCAAAATGAATACTGCCTTTTGCAGTAAACTTCGTTGAATTGCTGATCAGGTTGGTTATAATTTGTGTTAATCGCAACGGATCGGAATGAAATAAAAAATTAATTTTATCATCTACACTGTATGTCAATTTAAGCTGTTTATCTTTTGCCGGTTGTTCCATCGTCGTGAAAATATTATCAAATATTTCACGAATGTCAACCGGTTCCATTTCGATTTCCAGTCGTCCGGCTTCAATTTTTGATATGTCTAAAATATCATTGATAATACCTAATAAATTTTCGCCGGAACGTTTTAGTGTTTGCAAATACTTGACATGCTCTTTTTTAGGTTTATCATTCAACATCAATGACGTTGTGCCTAAAATAATATTCATCGGTGTTCGTATCTCATGACTGATGGTTGCAATAAACAAACTCTTTGCTGCTGCTGTTTCTTCTGCTATCAGCCGTTCTCTTTTAGCATCTTCCAATCCTATCTTTGCATGCAACAGATTACTTTCTTCAGAAAATCCTTGCTCCAGCAACGCAACTCTGTGTTCGTAAAATTTATTGTTGTATAAAAATGCCTGTTCAAAATCTTTTTTCTTTTCATACAACATAGTTAGGTGCTCATACAAAGTACAGATAGCGCTACTGATTATTGTGTCATTGATTAATGCTTCGCCCTTTTTAAAATAATATTCTGCTGCTTCCAAATCATCCATTTCAATCAGCAACAAACCATAACTTTTATAAACATCAATGATGTTGTCTGCCGTTTCATTTTTAAGCAAATCCAAACACTTCTCAAAATATTCTTTTGACAACTCGTATTTTTGTTTCTTTCTCAGCAGAATAGCATACGATAAATACAGCTTAATCGTATTTCTATAATTTTTAAGCTGGTTCAGATTTTGCAATGCATTTTTTAAATGTTTTTCAGCAAGGTCAAATTTTTCACACCAATTGTATGAATTTCCTAACGTTCTTTCAAAATCAACAATTAGCTCAATATCATTTGTCTGGTAAGCAATTGACAATGCTATTGAAAAAATATCGCAGGCATTTTTAAACTGATATGTGATCTGAAACATCACGCCAATTTCTCCATACAAACGCAGTTTATTTTTTACATCATTGAGTTCCGAATAGAGATCTAGCGCTTTGCTGAAATAATTCAATGCGCTGTCATAGTCTCTTAAAATCTTATAGTTTTGAGCAATTTCAGTATAAAGTGGCGCTAAATTAGCATTATCATTTTTTGCTATAGTATCGACATTTCGCAATAAGTCATTGAGTTTATCCATCTGAATTTTCGAATAATTTATTTCTGCCTCTTCTTTCATAAAATCATTACATCTGTAAAAAATTGTTTTCTTAATAAATTTAAGAAGTTTAAACTACTATTTACAAAAAGAGGTATTGTTTTTATTTCATTGCAGTTATTTTAAGCTATTAATTCAGAATTTTATTCGTAATTTAGAAACGCAAATAAGATTATGATTAGCTCAGTTATTATAGAAGATGAGCCGATCTTTCAGGAAATACTAAAAAAAGCTATTATTCAAACCGGTTTGAATATTAAGATTGATGGTATTTGTAATTCTAAAAGAGAGGCAAAAAAAGTTTTACCAACCGTAAAACCACAACTTATTTTTTTAGATGTGGAATTAGCAGACGGCAAAGGCGTGGATCTTTTGAATGAACTGGAAAACACGGATTTTGAAATTATTTTCACGACTTCACATGATAAATATGCAATCAACGCGATTAAAAATAATGCTGCCGATTATTTATTAAAACCAATTAAAGAAAAAGAACTTAAGAAAGCAATTGAGAAAGTTGTTAAACGTTTGGAAGAGAAAGAAACATTAAAACAAGCTGCTCAATTACAAAGTTATTTGGATAAAATAAAATCAGAGCAACAGCAAGATTCGAAGCTGATGGTACCGACAAAAGATGGTTTTATCTTTTTAAGAGTAAATGAGATTATTCGTCTGCAATCGGAAAGTAACTACACGCTTTTTTATTTAGCAGATAATAAGAAAGTATTGGTTTCTAAAACGCTTAAGAATTTTGAAGATAAGTTAGTGCCTTATAATTTTCTGCGCATTCACCAATCACATTTGATCAATTTGGCGCACATGAAAGAAATCGATCATGCTGATAATTTTGCTTTAATGACAGACGGCAGCAAAGTGGAAATTTCCAAACGCAAGAAAAAAGAATTCTTAGATTCGTTAGAAAAAAACAAAGCTACTATTTCTTAGATGCATTTAGTTTTCCAGCAACGGATAATATCGCTCTTCCAATACTTTAAAATGCCAGCGCTGATGACCTGCAATCATAAATGACATGGATATCACTGAATAACGGCTGTTATTATAACCATTGCCAATGCGCAATAACATTTCATTTGTAAACGAACGATACATAGCAATGTATGACTTACGAACCAATATCAATTCATCCAGCAAATCTTCGATAGTACGGTTATTTGCGTTTGTATTTTTTGCAAATAATTCTTCATCAAAACCAAGCATACTTTGCTGGTCATTTCTCGCAAACGATGTTACACGATAAGCAAACACGCGCTCTGTATCAATCATGTGCTGTAACATATCTTTAACAGTCCATTTACCAGGTGCATAAACTTTGCCGCCTAATGCTTTCCATTTATCAATCGGTGCGTTTTCCAATTCCTGTAATGAAACCTGCAACGCATCCATGTGTTCAATATCATCTGCTAAAGCAATATATCTGTCGAAATACTGCGGCATCGGATTCAATTCTGATTTTTTCATGTGCTTGTGTTTTATTGTAAGATAATAATTTTATTTTCAACTTTCTGTATTACGGTTTTTTGATGGTTTCTTTGAATTGTGTTTCGTATTGTTCAACAGCAATCATAGCATTTGCATCGTCTTTAAATTTTTCTTTCAACAAATCAAATGCTTCTTGTCCACGCGCATCTGCTAAAGTTGCAATCAATAGAATATTACTAAAAATATCGTTGTAATCATTTTCATCTAAAGACTTTTGAAATCGTTCAAAGATCATCGGATATGCTGCTTCATTTTTGCCTAAAGCAACTAAGGTTTGCGCTGCAGCAATCGGATAATCCCAAATCGGCGTGGCGAGCCACCAACGTGGTGATCTTATATCAGCCAATGTTTTATACGCAATATCAAATGCTCTTGGATCTGCTAATTCTTTTAAACCATTCAGCATGCTTATTTTGCTTTGGCTTTTCCAGGATGGTTTGTTTTCTAATTGTATTAATGCATCAAATGCTTTGCTGCTTTTAGTTTTACCAAGCGCATTTGCCGCAGCATTAATAACACGATCACTTGGATCATTCAACGCATTCAGATAAATTTTTGTGTAAGCGCTGTCACGTGACATGCCTAAGAATGTGATTGCTCCTGTGCGTATCCAAGGTTTATCATTTTTTATAAGCGACAATAACATGTTTACTGTTGCGCTATCATAAGGTGTTGCCAACAAACTTCGCAACTGCGACAATGCATAACCACGCAAACGCCAGTAATCATTACTTTGTATCGTTTTGCGGAATGCTGCATAAATTTTTGTTTTGGTTTCATCATCTGATTTTTCATCTTTTGCAATTTGCACTAACGCATCAATTGCATGCCATTTTCCTAATACATCTTTATCATTTTTTAATTGATATAAATACGCTGCAAGCGATTTTTCAAACTTGATTTCTTTTATCCAGGTATCTTCAAAATCAAAATTGATCAGTTTCGGCTTTGATGGTGCAACAAATATAAAAGTGTTATTTTGTTGTGCCTTCAGCCATATTTCCTTTATCATTCCATCAATTTCAACTGCTACTTTTCCTTTAAAAAAAATAGTTTGCGGATAAGCATTATTGCTATCTATCTTTTGTGTTTGCTGAACATTCAATATCAATTGTTTTTTCTTAGTATCATATTTTTTGGTTATTTCAAAAACAGGATGACCCATTTTATAAATCCATTGATCAAAAAACCAACCGATAGAATCGCCTGTTACCGTTTCAATCGCATGTTGAAAATCTTTTGTAGTAACAATCTTATTCGCATTTGTTTTTACGTAATACTGTATTGCTTTAAACCATTTTTCATCACCAATTTGTTTGCGCAGCATACGCAATACCAAAGCTCCACGTATTCTTGCATAATTATCTGAAGCAAATGTCTGGACATTATCATAATTCTGTGTCACAATAGGATGCCTGAAATTATTATTCCAATCACTAAGCGTAGTATTTTGATCAAACGTCAGGTAATAGGTAAGAAATTCATCGTGACCGTTTTTATAATCCGTAAACAAACCATCAGCATAATGACTGAAAGCTGTATTCAGCCAGTTATGACTCCAGTCTTTTGGCATCAGCAAATTTCCAAACCATTGCGAAGCGAGCGATTGCGCTTCAACGCCGTCCCAAAGATAAAAAAAGTCAGCATGCGTTCTGAAATCATCAATCATGTTATCAGAAATTGTTGTCGTAGTATGCTGTCCGACCAAACCCGGAAACGGATAATCCTGAACCATCACTTGCCTGTAAGTTGAGTATGGATATTTTACACCGGTCAATTTTGAAAAATAATCAACCATTTCAGGCAAACGGACAATAGTAGCTTCAGCGGCTGCTTTTTCATCTGGATAGGCAAATGTATGCAGATCGATATTTCCAGATTTTTGTTTAATATCTGTATATTCGCCGACAATAAAAGAAGTCAGGTAATTTGGATATGCCACATCTGATTTATAATGAAATGTTCTGGAATCATCAGTATTTTCTATAGTTTTCACGAGTGTTCCATTTGAAATAACTATCAATGGTTTTTCTACAGTGGCAGTAAATTCAGTTGTTCGAACAGCATTTGGCGCATCGTAACATGGAAACCAGTAACGATTGGATTCCGGTTCGCCTGAAGACCAAATTTGTTTTCGCTTATTTGGTGTGGTCGATGTTGGTTCAAAGAATCGAATACCTTTACCAAAACTGCCCCAAATATTATTTGGATCTGCATGATTGATGTGATTTGTATGGTAATCAATACTAATAATCAAAGTTTCATTGACGTTATACATCTTATCCAATATGATTTCCAGCGCATCGTTCTTATCGCTGCCATCATAATTATATTTTAATGCTTTTCCATTCGATAATATAATCGAGTTAATGGTCAGCATTGCTGCATCCAAATGAATTATATCGGTTGCTTTTAACAAAGACAATTGCAATGTTGCTTTTCCATACGCTGTTTTTTTCTTCCAGTCAAATTTCAGATCAATAGCAATATGCTTTACATTTATTTTTGATTCGCGTTGTTGATTTAATGCAGGCAGTGGCTGAATGCTGTCTGCTGTTTGTGCGAATGCATCCATTGAAACCATGCTAAACAGTAAGAGTATTATAAAATATAAATATTTCATCAGTTCAGATTTAATTGTTCATTTAAATAACTTTCAACGTCCGGCTTTTCATTCTTCATTAGAATATGTTTTATCCAGGCATTGCGTTCAAACCAAATAACTTCCAGTTCCCAAACACAAGTCATGATTCCTTTATCTGAATACAATACAAATTTTTGTGGTTCATCATACGTTGATAAATACACATGATTTTGCAGCATATTTTCATCGATCCACCAATTAATGATCGCAAAACATCCTTCTTTTCCTTCGTGCAGTATAAGTGTTGCGATATTGTATGTTTCTAACGGATAATTAGTTGCCTGCTCCAGCCAGTGCGAAAGGTTTTGTTTTGCATAATCAATGAATGCCGTATCAACATGTTCTCTTCTTAGAGAAATGCTATAGATTTTTACAATCCAATTATTTATATGATACAATTCTACAAAACGAATTGGCCGTGTTTGATATGCTGATCGTATGTTCATTTATTGTGCATGGATTAATCTTATCAAATGACGTTCACTTTTCAATCCAATTTGTTGCGCTATCTGGGTTCTGGACAGATCAGGATTATTAAGCAATTCATTTATTTTTTCCTTACGCAACAAGTTGATGTATTCATGTATCGTCAGCCCTGTTTCTTTCTTAAAAATGCGCGTCAGGTTGCGGTCACTCATAGATGCCAGTTCAGCGAGTTCTGTCAACGATATTTTCTGATGTATATTTTCTTGCAAACGATCCTGCACTTTATGAATACCTGAATGAATATGATTTCTGTAATTTGTATATACCGATTGCTGCGAATGATTTCCTTTCCGCCTGTTGTAAATCACTAATTCGCGCGCTACTTTATGTGCAAAATATTCATCTTTCAGTTCTTCTATTATATGCAACGCCATATCAATTCCGGAAGCAATGCCTGCACTGGTGTAGATGCCGTCTTCCTGCGTAAATAATACATTTTCTATCACATTCAATTTTGGATATAACTGCTTTAGCTCAGCAGTACGTTTCCAGTGCGTGGTGCAATTTTTATGGTCCAAAATGCCGGATTGAGCCAATACAAAAGAGCCGGTGCATATCGAACAAATATTAATACCTTGTTCATGACAAGTATTGATCCATGCAAAAATTTCTTTCTGTGACTTAAATTCTTTTGAATGTAGAAATTTAATATCGGCTCCAGGAATAAATATAAAATCACCTTTTTTGCAATTTATTTTTGAAAAATGCTTTACTTTTCCAAAAGGCAGACCTGCTGAAGTACCAATATTATTGGTGTACGAGCAATATTCGATCTCCAGGTCTGCTCCGTAATCGATGGCTTCTAAGAACACCTGGTCCGGACCGGCAAGATCCATCAAGTGCGTATGTGGCAAAATGAAAAATAGAATTTTTGTAGGCATTGTTATTTATTTACGCTACAAACTTAGTTTAAATAAATGTATTGCAGCAGACAACTAAGTGACATTTTGAGCCAAAATAAAAAAGCCGCCTCATGTGCATGAGGCGGCTTCCACTATCTTAATCAGTTTTTATTTAACCATAGACATATTTTTATTAGATACTATTTTTCCATCTATATCCAACAATAATAAATAAGTACCGGTTGATACATCACTTAAGTTTGTTAATGTGTATGTATTATCACCTTCATTCATAAATCCTAGATCTCTTTCAATAACCGTTCTGCCAGTTAAGTCCATCAAGCGGATCTTCGCGTTTCCTGCTGTTGCCAGTGTAAATTTGATCTCTGCATTATTGCTTGCCGGATTTGGATAAACAGCTAATGCTACTTGTTTTGTTTCTACACCTTTTTTAGAAACTACGGCTTCGTTAGCTACTTGTCTTGTTTCAGATGAATATACCGTACCTGTGTTGTCTGCTGCAGAACCACCTTGTTTTGTAGTTTTACTGCTTGTGAAATTCACTGTATAATCTTCTGTTTCGCCATAGCTGAATGTTCCGCAAGACGTAGCAGTAGAAGCATCGCTCATTACCACACGCATACGTGTAGAACCTGCTGTTGCTGTTGAAGGCACGCTGAATGTTGCATAATAAGTACCTGATCCTGTTGCAGAACCTGATACTATTGTTTCGCCTGCATCAGCAAAATCACCATCTTTGTTGAAGTCAATATAGATTCTCCAATATTCCGTATAAACAGTAGAAGTAAATCCTGCACTGAAATTGATCGTGTTTCCGGTAGAGCCAATTACTAAATTCGTTGACAAGCCCGTGTTTACATAACCACCTGTTTCTTTAGCAGAAGTTCTGCTGATGCTGCCAATGCTTACTAAATCGATCCACTCATATGACTGAGATGTACCTTTAGATGTACAATAGGTGGTAGTTGTCGCAGATGTTGTTGTAAAAGTAGATGCTGTATAAGCAGATGTTCCGCTGGAACAGGTTGCTGACACCTGGAAGTTATACGTTGTGCCTGCTGTCAAACCTGTTAATGCTCTTGATGTTGTGGTGATGCCGCTTACTGTTGTATAAGTTGTAGCTGCTGATGTTTTATATTGTAAAGTATAAGAAGTCGCGCCACTTACTGCTGTCCAGCTAACTGTTGCACCTGTTGTTGTAATAGATGACGAAGCTAAACCTGTCGGCGTACCGCAAGTAGATGCTGTTGTTGTTGTTGTAAAAGTAGATGCTGTATAAGCAGATGTTCCGCTGGAGCATGTTGCTGACACCTGGAAGTTATATGTTGTGCCTGCTGTTAAACCTGTTAATGCTCTTGACGTTGTGGTGATACCTGTAACAGATGTCCATGTGGTTGCAGCAGATGTTTTATACTGTAATGTATAAGATGTAGCGCCGCTTACTGCTGTCCAGCTTACTGTTGCGCCTGTTGTTGTAATAGCTGATGAAGCCAAACCATTCGGTGCTCCGCAGGTAGTTGTTGGCGGCACGCAACCTTGCGATGTAACCAAACCCACTCTTGCGCCGCCTGTTGCAAACAATGCATTCATACGCGTTGACTGACCTGCAGAGAACATATACATACATGCATCGTCTGTGTAATCCATGTAGTTCATAAATAAGTCGCCGTTTGCACCATTGCTGCACGTTACATGCGGATAAGTTGGGCAACCGAAGTTAGAGGTTTGCTGTGTTGGCGTGTCGCTTACTAAGTCAGAACCGCAAGTAGCATCGCCCCAAATGTGACGTAAGTTTAACCAGTGGCCCACTTCGTGTGTCATTGTTCTTCCTTTATCATACGGTGCCGATGCGCCTCCAGGCAAACTTGAATATAAAATTACGACACCGTCTGTTGCAGCAGCACCACCCGGAAATTGAGCATATCCTAATAAGCCATTGCCTAAATTACATAACCAAATATTTAAGTATTTAGTGGCGTCCCAAGCGTCATCGCCGCCGGTAGATGATTTCTTTACTTTATCATCGTCAATAAAAGAAGTTACCGTGGTGGATTTACGAACGATACCCGTAGTAGCTGCACCGGCAGGCGTTCTTTGCGCTAAACAAAACTGAATGCCTGTGTTTCCTGCTTTGATACCTGCAAAAGCAGCAGGCAAACTCGAAATATCCGTGTTTGTGCCACCGTAATCAGCATTTAAAACTGCCAATTGATTTAGGATCATCGCATCGCTTACGTTTTGCGCAGCCGTATTATATACTACGTGAAATACCACCGGAATGGTAACAGTAGCAGTTGCTGCGTTTGTAGTGGTGGAAGAAGACTGTCGCTGGGTAGCTTTTTTCGCGATAAATGCATTGGTAAATTGCTCAATCTGATCCATTTTGGCTTTCATGGTTGGATCTGCTTTGAGTTGTCTTTCCAATACTTCTGCGGAAGAGCATTTCTTATAACCATTTTGGCTAAAAGAAGTGATGCTACTACATAGCAATACCGCTACGAGTAACTGTAGTGTAATAATTTTTTTCATTTAGTTTGTGTGTTTAAATTAATTGTTACGTTCAATCAAACCTAAGAAAAATATTTTAACTGTCAAGTACTCTGCAAGTTAATTAACATATTAGGAAAGGTATAATCGGTGAAACAGAGGTTTTTTGCGGTGAAAGGGTTTTTCAGATACACAGTCATTTCTACAGGTACGATGGCTCAATTTTGCTGCAACGAATGGTAAATTTGCTTTCAAACAGCAGAAAATCACTGTTCGCGATCATTATTTTCTCTTTAGCGGCCATAAATTTGACGTCCGCAATCATTATTTTCTCTCTAGCGACCTCAATTTTGCCGTCCGCGACCATAAATGCATTGCAAAAATGATCGCTAGAAAGAAATCTGTGTGCGCTAGAGTAAAATTTGTCCTCGCTAGAAACAATTTTATTGTATGGAAGAGATTTTTGGCTATGCCTGATGACTTTTTTACCATATTATATATAGAGAGAAAATCAAAAACACAGAACAGGAAGTCCGGATCCTTAAAGCAAAAGTGGAAGTTCTGCTAATGAAAGGATGAACATTTTTTTGTGCAATGGTAAAAACTGTGGAAAACCGAACCTTAAAATCATGTAAGATCCCGGAAAAATTGTGTAATATCAATAAACGAAAAAGATACATTTTTGTATAGCGTTTAAATTTTAAAACGAAAGCCATGAAAAATCTATATTATGCAGTTGCGGCAATGTTACTCATACTTTGGGCAGTTGGATTTTTTGTATTCGATGCAGGCGTTTACACGCATTTATTATTCGTGCCTGTTGCGCTGTTGCTCTTAAAAGGATGGTCTGTGAACAGAAAGAAACACGCGGCTTTTAAACCGATGCAGTTGTCGTTAGATAAAAACGCTTATTTCAATTCTTACTAAAATATATTGTTTTCGCTAATCATTTGCCAAAAAAGCTATAAACAATTAAAAAGACCGTCTTAGACGGTCTTTTTAATGTAATCATCTATCTGACGGCTGAAGCCGTGCTGATAGATTTCTAAAGGTTGTATTTTCCTGCTTCGATAATTTTTGCTGCCACACGACGACGTGCTTCTTTTACGTTTACAGGTTCGTATTTGGTGAAACGTTTCAAGCCCATCAACATGATACGCAACTCATCGCCTTCTGCATACGATTGCAATGCATCTTTTCCGAATACATTGATTTTATTCATTGCATCGTTGAAGAATACTTTCAGAATATCTACATAAACACTGTTCGCTTTTTCGCCTTTCTCGAAAATTTTCTGAACGCGCAGCAACAACGATTCTGCAGTATAAATCTGAATCAGCATATCCGATGCGTTCATAATGATTTCCTGCTCGTCTTTCATTTTCGCCATCAACTTCTGAACGGCTCCACCGGCTACTAACAGGAATGCTTTTTTCGCATTTTTGATGGCTTTGAATTCTGCGGCAAACTGACCTTCATCATCGCTGCCAAAATCAGGAACGCTCATCAGTTCTTTTTGAATAGCCATGCCTGGTGTCATCAAATCGATCTTGCCGCTCATCGCGCGTTTCAACAACATATCGATAGACAACAAACGATTGATCTCGCTCGTGCCTTCGTAGATGCGTGCGATACGTGAATCTCTGTACGCACGTGCAGCGTTGGTTTCTTCAGAGAAGCCCATGCCGCCATGAATTTGCACATTTTCATCTACCACAAAATCCAACACTTCGGATCCTAATACTTTTACGATAGAACATTCGATTGCGTATTCTTCTGCAGCACCTAACAATGCTTTAGAAAACTCTTTACCTGCTTCGAGGTTTTCGTGTTCTAACTTTCCAATGTCGTTTGCACAACGATATGTAGCTACTTCCAATGCGAAAATCTGGATTGCCATTTCAGCAATTTTATGTTGAATTGCACCGAACGAAGACAATTGTTTTCCGAATTGCGTTCTTTCATTCGCGTATTGCACTGCCTGGTTGAATGCTTCGCGCGCGCCTCCTAATGCCGTAGCACCTAATTTATAACGACCAATATTTAAGATGTTGAATGCGATTAAATGACCTTTGCCGCGCTCGCCTAACATGTTTTCTACCGGAATTCTGCAGTTCTCGAAAAACACCTGACGAGTAGAAGAACCTTTGATACCCATTTTGTCTTCTTCCGCTCCTAAGTTTAAACCAGGTGTGCCTGCTTCCACTAAGAATGCGGTAAATTCTTTGCCGTCTATTTTTGCAAATACAGTAAATGAATGCGCGAAACCGGCATTGGTAATCCACATTTTTTGTCCGTTCAAGATCCACTCTTTGCCATCTTCAGAAAACGTAGCGGTTGTTTTTGCGCCTAATGCATCTGAACCTGAGCTTGGCTCTGTTAAGCAATAAGACGCGCCCCATTCGCCGCTGCCTAATTTTGGTAAGAATTTTTGTTTTTGTTCTTCCGTTCCAAAATATAAAATAGGTAAAGTACCGATACCGATGTGGCAAATCACTGTGGTAGCAAAAGAGCCCGTTCTGCCTACTTCTTCAGCAATAACACAACCCGTTATTACATCTTGCTGCATACCGCCGTAGGTTTCAGGAATAGCTGTTGACAATAAGCCCAATTCGCCAGCTTTTCCTAATAATTCAAGAGACAAACCCGGTTCTTGTTTTTCGTATTCTTTCCAACGCGGTAATACTTCTTTTTCTATAAAATCAGATGCCATGGCACGTACCATCAGTTGTTCTTCGGTGTAATCTTCCGGCGTGAATACTTGTTCCGGTGTTGAATCTTTGATGATGAATTCTCCGCCTTTCAATGATTTGATTTGTTCTAGTGTTTCCATTTTGTTTATTTTAATCTCTCGATAATACCGGCAATGCCTTGTCCGCCGCCGATACAAGCTGATACCATGCCATATTTTTTATTCTGACGGCGCATTTCATTAATCAACTGAACAGATAATTTTGCACCTGAACAGCCCAGCGGATGTCCTAACGCAATAGCGCCACCATTTGGATTGATAATATCCTGATTCAAACCAAGCGTGCGAATCACTGCTAATGATTGTGCAGCAAATGCTTCGTTCAATTCGATCATTTCGATGTCTTCCAATTTTAAACCTGCTAATTGCAACGCACGTGGAATGGCTACCACAGGACCGATACCCATGATGCGTGGTTCGCAGCCCACTACAGCGCTTGTTACCAAACGCGCGATCGGTTCGATATTCAGTTCTTTCACCATTTTTTCTGACATTACTAACACAAACGCAGCACCGTCAGATGTTTGAGAAGAGTTACCTGCTGTTACAGAACCTTTTGCGGCGAATACCGGTTTTAATTTTGCTAAACCTTCGATAGTGGTATCTTTACGGGCACCTTCATCTGTATCTACTACAAATGATTTAGTTTTTCTTTTGTTGTTTTGCAAGAACACTTCTTCTACTGTTACCGGCACAATTTCGTCTTTAAATAAACCACTTTCAATTGCTTTGATTGCTTTTTGATGTGAGTTGAACGAAAATAAATCCTGATCTTCTCTTGAAATACCATACTGTTGTGCAACTGCTTCTGCCGTTAAACCCATTGATGAATAATAATCAGGTGTGGTTGCTGCGATGCCATAATTTAATACTGTTCTCCAACCTGTCATTGGCAATAACGACATAGATTCTACACCACCTGCGATGATGCAGTCTGCCATGCCTGCTTTAATTTTTGCAGTTGCCATAGCAATAGTTTCTAAACCTGATGCACAATAACGATTGACAGTTACTCCACCAACAGTTAATGGCAAACCTGCACGCAATACAATCATACGACCGATCTGCATGCCTTGTTCTGCTTCCGGAATGGCGTTGCCACAAATTAAATCATCGATTCTTGACGGATCTAAATTTGGTACTGATGCTACTAAATGTTTTACCACATCAGCACCTAAATCATCCGGACGATAAAAGCGGAAACCGCCTTTTTTTGCTTTGCCGATTGCGCTTCTGTAACCGGCCACGATATATGCTTCCATATTTTTTATTTTATTTTTTGATTTGTATCACAGAGGGCACGAAGTTCTCTGAGTTTTCTTTGTGAAACTCTGTGATATTTTAATTATTAATTTCTCAATGGTTTACCTGTGGTCAGCATCGCCTGGATTCTTTCCAAGGTTTTCTTTTCGCCGCATAATGACAAGAATGCTTCTCTTTCCAAGTCCAATAAATATTGTTCATTTACTTGCGTTGGTGCAGACAAATCGCCGCCACACATTACATAAGCAATTTTCTTAGCGATTTTTGCATCATGTTCAGAAATATAACCACCTGCAACAAACGATTCAACACCAACGGTTAAAGTGCCTAAACCAGTTCTTCCTAAAACAGTGATATCATTTCTGTGAGCTGTTTGTGTATAACCTTTTGCTGATAATTCCAATACTTCGCGTTTTGCTTCTGCAATTACACGTTTAGCATTTACAACAATTCTATCAACGCCTTTGCGCATCAAGTTTAAATCGAATGCTTCCGCTGCTGAAGTTGCTACTTTTGCCATTGCAATAGCTAAGAAATTATCTTGCAACGTTTGTAACATCGGATCACCATTTTTGAAACTATCAGAAGTACGCAACGTCAACTCTTTCGTTCCGCCGCCTGCAGGAATTAAGCCAACGCCAACTTCTACCAAACCAATATATGTTTCCGCTGAAGCTATTACTGCATTTGAGTGCATGGTTACTTCGCAGCCACCGCCTAATGTCATACCATGTGGCGCTGAAACTACAGGCACTGACGAATAACGGCAACGCATGGTTGTTTGCTGAAACTGACGAACCGCCATATCCAATTCATCGTATTCCTGCTCCATTGCCATCATCGAAATCATCATCAAATTGGCACCAACAGAAAAGTTTGTTGCATCGTTTCCGATCACTAAACCTTTATAACCGTTTTCTGCAATTTCAATTGATTTGTTGATTGCTGCTAAAACATCGCCACCTAATGAATTCATTTTTGAAGTGAACTCTAAATTCAAAACGCCATCACCAATATCGTGCAATGTGCCGCCGCTGTTTTTCCAAACTGGTTTGTTCGCGCGCAAATTATCTAAAATAATAAATGACTCAGCGCCAGGAATTGCTTTATAGGTTTTTGATTGCTGGTCGTAATATTTTTTCACACCGTTTTCTACTTTATAGAAAGAAGTATTTCCTGCAGCCAACATATCCGTTACCCATGAAGCAATAGTCAAACCATCCGCTTTGGCTAACTCAATGCCTTTTTCGATTCCAACGATATCCCAATATTGGAAAGGTCCGATGTCCCAAGCAAAACCAGCACGTAACGCATCATCGATAGCATATAATACATCAGAAATTTCAGGAACGCGATTCGATACATACGCGAATAAACCTGCTAAAGAACGTTTTACCAATTGCGCGCCTTTGTCGTCAGCATTGATAAATGCATTAACTTTTCCTGATAAATCTTCTGACTTATTAGCTGCATCCAAAGAAGCAAATTTTACTTTTTGTGTCGGCTCATAAACCAAGGTATCTAAACGCAACGAGAACGAATTACGTTGCTCATCTTTGTAGTAATATCCTTTTTTCGTTTTGTTACCAAAGAATTTATTATCCAATAAAAACTGCACATATTTCGGCACATCAAACGCTGACGCCTGCTCATCGTTCGGACAATTTTCTTTGATGCCTAACATTACTTTTGTTCCGGTATCATTACCAACCAAATCAGATAATTTAAACGTACCTGTGTTTGGACGACCAATTGCAGAACCTGTTAACTTATCTACTTCTTCAATGGTTAAACCTAACTCTTGCGTTAACTGATAAATTTTTGCCATTGTATAAACACCAACACGGTTCGCGATGAACGCCGGTGTATCTTTACATAAAACGGTTTCTTTTCCTAAATAAACATCACCATAATGCATTAAGAAATCAACCACACTTTGATCCGTGCCTGGTGTTGGAATAATTTCTAACAAGCGCATGTAGCGCGGTGGATTGAAGAAGTGCGTACCAGCGAAATTCTTTTTGAATGTTTCGCTTCTGCCTTCTTCCAACAAATGAATCGGAATACCTGATGTATTAGATGTAACTAATGTTCCCGGCTTGATGAATTGTTCTACTTTCGCGAATACTTGCTGTTTAATATCCAAACGCTCAATCACTACTTCGATTACCCAATCTACATCTTTGATCTTAGGCATATCGTCATCGAAATTACCAAGTGTAACTCTTTTTGCAGATTCCGGATTGTATGCTTGTGCCGGTTTTGATTTTAGTGCAAAAGCAAAAGCGTCGTTTACAATTTTGTTGCGCATTTTAGGATTCGCTTTGTCTTCTTCTTTCAAGTCGAACGGTACGATATCCAGCAATAACACTTCTACGCCAATATTGGCAAAGTGCAACGCGATACCGGAACCCATCACACCTGAACCCAGGACAGCTACTTTTCTGATAGCTCTTGTTTGTTTTGATTCCATTTTTTTAATTAGTTTAAAAATTATTGAGTTTAAAATTTTAAGAATTTTTCAAATCGGCTAAAGTAAATGCAGCAAAACGACTCATCAAGCGTTCGTACGCATTTTTAATGTATTTAGTATCTTTAAAAATACGTGTCATCATGACAGCGCCTTCAAATTCTGCAACGGTTTGTTCTGCCAGTTTTTTAGCATCTTCTTCATTGGTAATTTCCTGGAAAACATATCCAACCGCATTGATCCATTCTTTGTAAAAATCACGAATATGCTCTGCGAATTCAGGAATAGCGCGCGCTGTTTCCACACCGATATTTCCCATGATGTTTCCGTCCGAGACCAATGCTCTTTCCGATTTTTTGAACATTTTTTCCATGCGCTGCTGTGGCGATAAGGTAGTATCGTATGCAATAGAAAAAACTTCTTTCTGGAAAAATTCGTGCGCATATTTTATTACGGCGCTCATCAATGCTTCTTTGCTAGGAAAATAATGGTAAAGACTTCCTTTCAGCAAACCACATGCTTCAGCAATATCTGCAATAGATGTATTATGGTAACTTTTTTGACGAAACAACTTGAGTGATTGCTTCAAAATATCTTCAACGCTTACTTTTTGCTTTGGCACAAATTCAATTTGAAAATGAGTTAATTTGAAAATTTGAAAATACAGTCAAATTATACCACATAAAAATAATCAATGCATGCATTGTATCAAACGTTTGTTTGGTGTGGTAATGATAAGATAATGTATATTGTTGCTAAATTAGTCGGTTTGACAACCTGAAAAAGTGATGTAAATAGTGCAAGAACCAGCATCAAATTGATTATCAGTAAATTACAATTATTTACAAAAAGCTAAATCGCCAAATTCTAAATAAAACAAACCATCTAATGCGATTTTAGTACCGAATTCTAGTTACTGGTATTACGTTAAACAGTTTGTATATTTTTGTTTCGTGATTAATATTTTTATTTTTTTTACTTGTCATAATATTGGTTAGTTACTCTCATTTTTTATCGAAATTATGACAAGAAAGTGGGTTTTTATGTTTCTATGTTTTGGGATGCTTTTGCATTCCATTTTTTTTTGAAAAAACTCGATTAATACCTAAGTAATTTATATTTTGTAGTGATGCAAACCAGAATGCATAAAATATTTTCATTTTCCTTTTTGAGAAATGTATTGATGCTTATGTTGTTTTTTCAATATACAACAACATATGGTATTGACGTTTCGCAATTAAAACTGGATAATATAGACATTAAAAACGGTCTTTCGCAAAACAGTATTTACTCTATTTTTCAGGACAGCAAAGGTTTTATGTGGTTTTGCACGCAGGAAGGTTTGAACCGGTATGATGGTTATTCTTTTATTGCGATTAAAAAGGAAGTCGGCAACAACAATAGTCTGGTTTCAAATTATACGCAATGTATTGCCGAATCAAAACCAGGATTATTCTGGATCGGCACAGGAAAAGGTCTGAGCATTTACTTTTTTGACAGTAAAAAATTTATCAATGCAGCTTATCCGTTACAAATCAATAAAATCATCATCGAAGATTCGCTGACAGCGTGGCTGCAAACAGAAAACAGTTTATACAAAGTTCGATTGGTGGAAAAACCAAACTCAAAGAATCTGGAATACAGTATAAAAGTAGATCCGTTGCCTGAATACAAAGAAGTGCTACTCAAAAATGGCAGCTCTTCTTTCTTGGTTTCCGGAAGAGACAATCGACTTTACATTTATAACATTGACACTAAAGTTTTCAAACTGAAAAGTGTTTCGCTGGTATGGCAAAATTTAATTCCTAAGAAGATAAATACGATCGTAAAAGATGGCGATCAGAATTACTGGATCGGTACGGAAAAAGGTATTTATAAATCAGATAAGAATTTCATAAGCATTGATTCATTTCCTGTTGAGCGAGCAAAATATATTGCGTTGAAAGACAAAATCACCGGAATAAAAATTGATAACGATGGTAATGTCTTTATCGCATCATATCAGAATGGTTTACTGATTTACAGTCATGAAAAAAAACGTTTTATTGAATACCAATACGATCCATACGATTTAAATGGATTGCCTGATAATAAAATTTCCAGTATATATTTTGACAAAAGCGGCACTTTCTGGATAGGCACCAAAGGTTCAGGTTTAGCAGTTTTCTCGCCTTATAAATATAAATTCAAGCACATTACACAAGAGCCGTTTAAAACGACTTGGCTTACTAATAAATACATTCTGAGCTTTGAAAGTTGCGATAGCGAAACCGTCTGGATCGGCACCGACGGTGGCGGCTTGTATCAATTCAATACTAAAGAAAATATTTTTTCTAACTGGCGCAACAATAACTCATCAAGTTCGCTTTCTAATGATGTTGTCCAAGATTTACTCATGGATGAAAAGTGCAATCTTTGGGTTGGAACATTAAACGGAATCTGCAAATATATTCCGGAACGAAACTCATTTTATCGTTACTATTTTACATCTAATAATTCAAATGAAAACTTAAAGATTCCACGTTATTTTCATATTCGTCTGTTTGAATCAAAAAGCGGAATTGTATATGCGTTGAATGAAAAATCAATTTACCAGTTCAATAAAAATAAGAATCAGTTTGAATTAGCGCCTTTTCAATTCACTGAAACTGCAAATACAACAAGGCAAATCTTAGAAGACAATGATCAAACATGGTGGATCGCTTCGTCTGGTGGTTTATTTCATGTCAATATAAACAGTGGTTTTGTTGATGAAAAAGCGATTCAAAAAATCAATAATGATTATTTTAAAACAGAGCAATTGTATTCTTTACTGGATTATGATAACGATCGGTTTTGGATCACAACAGGAAATAATGGTATTTATTTATTCAATAAAAAAACAAAAAAAATAGAACAGAATTTTACTGAAAAAAACGGTTTCAGCAACAATTTTGTTTATGCAATTTTAAAAGATGATGCCGGAAAATTCTGGATGAGTACAAATCGCGGCATTACTACATTCGAGCCATCTATAATAAAAATCAGAACTTACGATATCAATGACGGTTTACAAAGCAACGAGTTTAACACAGGTGCATTTTTTAAAACAAAAAACAATATACTTTTATTTGGCGGAATCAATGGTTTTAATATTATTGATCCAACCAGCATTCCTTACAACAATTACAAACCAACCGTAAATATTACTTCTATAAAGGTTGACGAAACAAAATTTGATTATCAGAATTATGGTTCATACGACAAAAGAATAAAATTCCCAAACAACAAAAACAATATTGAATTTCAGTTTGCTTCGAGTGATTATGCGAATACACCAAAAAATAATTTTGAATACAAACTCGATGGTTATGATAAGAACTGGATCAGAACAAATCGTAATTTCGCATCGTATCCGAAATTGCCGCACGGAAATTATATATTCTATGTGCGTGCGAGCAATAACGACGGTGTTTTTTCTTCAGAACCTGCAACGTTTTCTTTCCGCATAAAACCGTTGTTTTGGCAAACATGGCTTTTCAGAATTTTTGCCGGTTTATTTATTGGGTTTTATCTGTATTATTTTATTACCAACAGAATCAAAACTGAACGCAGGAAACACAGAGAAAAAATGCGACTCGAAAATCAGCGTTCAATTTATGAAAAGCAATTAGCAGAAATTAAACTGAAAGCATTGGTAGCACAGATGAATCCGCATTTTATTTTCAACTGTATGAATTCCATTCAGGCAATGATTTTATCTGATCAGAATATGCAGGCATCAACTTACTTAACCAAACTGTCAAGACTGGTGCGTTCCGTATTGGAAAATTCTGTAAAAACATTCATTCCATTGCATGATGTGATTGAAAATTTAAAGTTGTATTTAGAACTGGAATCATTGCGTTTCGATCAGCAATTTAATTATGACTTCCGAACAGAAGGCGTTGATGTATATGCAATCGAAATGCCATCGATGTTAATCCAGCCGTATGTAGAAAACGCAATTTGGCATGGCTTATTAAAAAAAGTCGGCGAAAAAAATATTCATATTCATTTCTACAAAAACTATAATTATCTGATTTGTGAAATTACCGACGATGGAATTGGCCGCGTGAAAGCAGGTGAATTGAACTTAAAGAAACAGCACAAATCATTAGGCACAATTATCACGCAGGAAATGTTTGACACATTGCATAAAATAAAAGATACTGATTACAGCGTAGATATTATTGATTTATATGATGAGCAAAATTTACCTATCGGCACTAAAGTAATCGTCAGAATGGAATTGAATTAGTTCGTATATTGTTATACTTTTAAAATTGAAAATATGGATTCGATAAAAGCAATTTTGGTAGATGATGAAAAAAATAACAGACTGGCTTTGCGCAAACTGATTGAGAAATTTTGTCCGCAAGTAAGCGTTATTGCAGAATGTGATGGTGTTGACAATGCCATTGAATTTATTGACAACAATCCTACTGACGTTGTTTTTTTAGATGTGGAAATGCCCGGAAAAAATGGCTTCGATCTTTTAACACATTATAATTATCAATGTCCGTTCGAAGTAATATTTACAACCGCTTACAGCCAATACGCGGTGAAAGCCATTCGCTTCAGTGCACTGGATTATTTATTAAAACCGGTCGATCCTGAAGAATTGATTCGTGCCGTGCATAAACTGTCTGTAAAGATTTCAGATGAAATAAAAAGTAAGCAGTTTGAATTACTGGAACAGCGTATTTCAAATAAAGATCTTGGCAAAAAACAACTGGCCATTTCTACTTTGGAAGGAATTTATTTTGCTTCTTTAGATGAAATTATTCATGTTGATGCAGATTCTTCTTACACTAAAATATTTCTTACAACCAGTGATATGATTATGTCTTCAAAACCTTTAAAATATTTTGAAGAACTGTTGGAAGATTATGATTTTGTGCGTGTTCATCAATCGCACATCATCAACCTGAAACATATACGCAGATATGTGCGTGGCGATGGCGGACAGGTTATTATGATGAACGGCGCAGAAATAGAAGTTTCGCGCAGAAAGAAAGATGATTTGCTGGCAAAAATTTCAGATACACTATAATGAAAATATTTCCGATATTAAAAACAGAAAGATGTTTGTTGCGTCAGTTCAATGAAAGCGATTTAGAAAATGTTTTCAAAGGTCTTTCGCATCCTGATATCATAAAATATTATGGTGTCAATTATACTACTTTGGAAGCAACCAAAGCGCAACTCGATTTCTTTGCTGATTTGGAAAAGAATGAAACCGGCATTTGGTGGGCAATTTGTTCATTAGACAATACAGAATTTTATGGTGCTGGTGGCTTTAATAATTTAAGCAAAGAACACAAAAAAGCAGAGATTGGATTTTGGCTGTTAACTGAATATTGGAGCAAAGGTTTGATGACCGAAGTAATGCCTGTTATTTGCGATTATGGTTTCAACAATTTATGCTTGCACAGAATTGAAGGATTTGTAGAAAACGACAATCTGCTTTGCAAAAAAGCAATGAACAAGCTCCATTTTGAATTAGAAGGTACGATGAAAGACTGCGAAGTCAAAAACGGAAAATTTATTAGTCTGGATATTTATGCTTTAATTAATCGCTGATTAATTTCTTTAATTAAACTTGGTCCTTCGTAAATAAAACCGGTGTACAATTGCACTAAACTTGCGCCTGCATTGAGTTTATCCATCGCATCTTGCGCTGTCATAATTCCGCCAACTGCAATAATCGGAATTTTATGTTGTGATTTTTCTGCAATGTATTTTATAATTTCTGTAGATCGTTTCATCAATGGCTTTCCACTCAAACCACCATTTCCAATGGCATCAACGTTATTTTTTTCTGTCGATAAATTATCACGCGAAATAGTCGTGTTGGTTGCAACTATGCCATCTAAATTTGTATCAAAAACAATTTCAATAATATCGTCCAACTGTTCATTGGTCAGATCAGGAGCAATTTTTAATAAAATCGGTTTTGGCTTTGGTTTGTATTTATTCTGATTTTGCAAGGTAAATAATAATTCTTTCAATGGCTCTTTCTCTTGCAAAGCGCGTAGATTCGGTGTATTCGGCGAGCTTACATTCACTACAAAATAATCAACGACATCATACAATGCGTCAAAGCATTTCAAATAATCATCAACAGCATTTTCGTTTGGTGTTATTTTGTTTTTACCAATATTGCCACCAATGATAGTCACGAGTCGTGAGTCGTGAGTTGTATGTTTTTTAAATGCATACTGCCTGCTGTTTACTATATTACTTTTAACAGCACTCATTCCGCCATTGTTAAAACCCATTCTGTTAATGATTGCCTGATCTTCTATTAAACGAAATAAACGTGGTTGTTCATTGCCATCTTGCGCTAATGGTGTCACGGTTCCAATTTCTATAAAGCCAAAACCAATAGCTGCAAACGCATCGATGCATTCCGCATTTTTATCTAAACCTGCTGCCAAACCAACCGGATTCTTAAACGTCAATCCAAATAAATTGCGTTCTAATTTTTTGTCTTCAACAACATATAAAAACTTCAAAATAGATTGAACGAAAGGAATTCGAATCAAAAAATTAAACCATTTTAAGGTAAGATGATGCGCTTTTTCAGCATCTAATTTAAACAGGAAAAAACGCAGCATTTTGTACATGCTCCAAATATACAAAAAGCAGAATTTCTACCTAATTAAGAATCGGTTATCGTGTAAAGTCACCGCTGATCGATTGTCCGCCGATACTTATAGGTACTGTTCCGATTACTACATTTCCACTTACAATATTTAATGTTAACGACAATATCTTTCCGCTGCAATCAAAACTTCCTGTTCCGTTTATTGTAACATTTGTAAGTGTAAATACACTGACAGGTATTGTTGGCAACGTAATATCAGCTATAGTTAAATTATTTCCACTCACTGTTGCTGTAAGTATCAACGAATTCAACACTTTTGATGTAATATAAACCTTACCATCAGGAATACTCAGAAAATTTGTAATTGTCAAAGTATCCGCTAAAGCACTTATTATATTTAATACTTTCCAGTTTCCTTTATAAACACCAACAGTAGAACTTTCCGTTTGCGTGATGCAACGTGCAATCACCAAATTAATCGTAAATGTTTTTACAGTTCCTGTTGAACTGGTTGCAGTAATTACGATTGGATAAGTACCTGGTGTTGCGTTATTGGACACTACTAACTCAGGCAGCACAATAGTTGTTGCTGTATTTAATGTAAAGGTTGATGCACTATATGTTTTTGGTAAAACAGGATTGAATGACACACCTGAAGGCAAATTGCTTGAAGTAATAGTAATTGTTTCTGCATTTCCATTCATCCATTTTACAGATAAAGCAATGTCGTTTTTAATATCACCTTGATAAATAGTAATTGGATTTGGTGTAACAGCACTCAGTTCAAAATCCATTGAACCTATTGCTTTATTATTTTCTTTTTTGCACGAAAATAAAGAGATAAAAACCAATAAAATTAAACTTATATTTTTCAACGTATAAAAATTTGAGTAAAGCTATGCATATTTAATTATATGGCAAACCAACTTAGAAATTGAATTTAAACGAAACGCCATAAGTTAATAATGCAGATGAAGCATTAGATGATATTCCATCTAAATTATGCGATCGAATACTTGGTGCAAACGATAATTCTTTTTGACTTTTAATTTCTCTTTTTAAGTTACGATATCTGGATAACATAATTGGACCTGAAATTAAGAATGGAGTCGATGCACACAAAAAGGTAATTCCGGCAATAAATCCACCTGGACTATAATAATCACTTCTGTTTCTGCCGCCTGCGAAACAAGCACTTCCAATCACAATACATACACCGGCAGTTGTCGTCAATCCAATGCCGGAAGCTTTATACTGTTTTAATAATCTTTCATTGTCTGTATTTAAGTTGGCATAATAAAGTGATTTAAACACTTTTTCTTTAGTAATCTTTAAGACATCACTAAATTTGCAAACAAAAATACTACCGTCTTTAGTTTGAATTTTCAATGTTTCATTAGGAATTTGCTCTAAAATCGTTCCTCTTAAACTACTTCCATCTTTTAAATAAACGACTTCTTCCATATTCGTTTGCCCATAAGAAACAAAACCTAAAGTCAACATGGAAATAAAAATTAAACATCTAAGCATAAATCCGTTTTTTTACAAATATACAATATTTTTCAATTAGTCTATTTGCATTAACATAAGCGTTTTTGTCTGTACCAATTTATGTATCTTTACTACATGCAAATTCCATTAGCCGAACGAATGCGTCCGAAAACGATTGACCAGATTATTGGTCAGGAACATTTATTAGGACAAGGCAAAGCTCTGCGCCAGATCATTGACAAAGGCAAGCTGCATTCGATGATATTTTGGGGTCCGCCAGGCGTTGGCAAAACTACTTTAGCAAGAGTTTTAGCCAATCATGCAAACTTACCGATTGAACAATTAAGCGCTATTTCGTCCGGTGTAAAAGAATTGCGAAGTGTAATCGACGAAGCGAAAACATTCGGCACTAAAGTTTTATTTATCGATGAAATTCATCGCTTTAATAAATCACAACAAGACGCGTTGCTTGGCGCAGTTGAAAACGGAACGATTATTTTAATTGGCGCTACGACTGAAAATCCTTCTTTTGAAGTGAATGCTGCATTGTTATCTCGCTCACAAGTGTATGTTTTAAAATCACTGGAAACAGATGATCTAAAAAAAATTATTGATACAGCTTTGCAGGAAGACGAAATTTTAAAGCAGGAAAAAATTGTCGTTCAAGAATATGATGCTTTGTTTTATTTTTCCGGCGGTGATGCTCGAAAATTATTGAATGTACTGGAACTGGTTTGTGAAAATTTAAAAGAAGACAAAACCATCACGAATGTTTTTGTAGAAGAAATTATACAAACTTACATCGCGCGTTATGATAAAAGCGGCGAACAGCATTATGATATTATTTCAGCGTTTATAAAATCCATTCGTGGCAGCGATCCGAATGCTGCATTGTATTGGATGGCGCGCATGATCAACGGCGGCGAAGATCCAAAATTTATTGCTCGACGATTACTGATATTAGCAAGTGAAGATATTGGCAACGCCAATCCAAATGCATTATTGTTAGCAAATGCGTGCTTTCAAGCTGTGACTACAATTGGTTATCCTGAATGCAGAATTATATTAGCTCAATGTGTTACTTATCTGGCATCTTCACCAAAAAGCAATGCTAGTTATATGGCAATTAATGATGCATTGGCTTTAGCTGATAAAACAAGCGATTTGTCTGTGCCATTGCATTTGCGCAATGCACCAACCAAACTGATGAAAAATCTGAACTACGGAAAAGATTACCAGTACGCGCATTCTTTTGAAAAGAATTTTATTGACTTAGAATATTTGCCTGAAGCAATTAGTGGAACAAAATTTTATGATCCGGGCAATAATGCACGTGAAAACGAATTGCGGAAATTTTTGAAAGAACGCTGGAATAAAAAATATGATTATTGATTTATTACCTTGTGATGATGAATATACAAACCGATAAATTTTTCCTGATCGCCGGTCCATGTGTGGTGGAAAGCAAAGACATTTGTTTTGAGATTGCCGAACAATTAGTTGCTATAACCACTGAATTAAATATTCCTTTTATTTTTAAAGCATCTTACAAAAAAGCAAACCGCAGCAAACTGGATTCGTTTACAACAATCGGTGAAGAAAAAGCATTGCAGATTTTAGCTGATGTAAAAAGTAAATTCAATATTCCGATTTTAACTGATGTACATGAAACAACCGATTGCGAGAAAGTAAAAGACATTGTTGATGTGATACAAATTCCTGCGTTCTTGTGCCGACAAACAGAATTATTAATTGCTGCCGGAAAAACCGGAAAAACAGTCAACATTAAAAAAGGACAATTCGTCAATGCAGATATGATGCGTTTCGCTGCTGAGAAAGTGACATCAACAGAAAACAAAAATATTTGGTTAACAGAGCGCGGTACTCAATTCGGCTACAATGACCTGATCGTTGATTTCAGAAATATCCAACTGATGAAAGCATTTGGTTTTCCTGTCATTTTTGATGCAACACATTCCGTACAGCAACCGAACAAAAGCGAAGGCATCAGCGGTGGCAAACCTGAGTTTATTGAGACTTTAGCTAAGTGCGCTATCGTTTCGGGCGCAAATGGCATCTTCTTAGAAACGCATCCAAATCCAAAAGAAGCATTGAGCGATGGCGCAAACATGCTGGCGTTAAGTGAAGTAAAAAGTTTGTTGGATAAACTGGTGAAGATCAAAACGAATCTATGAGAAACATTTTTAATATTTATTATCTGCAGCATAATTAAACATAACTGTTGCTGCACCGGAAATATCAGCAATGCCAACTAAGATTAGTTTTCTATTAAAATAATAAATTAATGCCTTTTTCAATTTTGCATCTTTTGTATTTATAAAAATTTCTTTAACAAGGTATTTCTTAACGATCTCTTTTATTGGCAAAGAATCTAACTTTTGCAAATAACTTGCATCTACAATATATTTTGAATAATTCTTCAAAGATGTAGTATATAAAGTATCTTTTTGTACATCTGCAAGAATTGAATCTATAGCTAAATGAATATCTTGAACAGTGTTATTATAATAATTGAGCCAAAAATAATCTTGAAT
This sequence comes from Chitinophagales bacterium, assembly GCA_046329815.1. Taxonomy (GTDB): domain Bacteria; phylum Bacteroidota; class Bacteroidia; order Chitinophagales; family JADIYW01; genus JADJSS01. The sequence goes on along the minus strand of JAXLTY010000001.1, from coordinate 1,950,554 downwards.
TGGAATGGATATTTTATAAATAGAATCAGATTTTTTATCACACAAAAATAAACTGATGTAAAAATCACCATCTATTTCTTTTATTGATAATATTGATTGTCTGTTGTATTGAGTTCTTGATTTGAAATTTGAAACATAGTCACTTTGGCAATAAATATTGCAAGCACAAAAAATGGATATAGTTAATGTTGCTATAAACCTCATTTCAAATTATTTGCTTTACAACACTTTCACTTCTGTTCTTCTGTTCTTTGCTTTGTTTTCTTCTGTGTCGTTTGGTGCTATCGGCTGTGTTTCGCCGTAACCTTTCGCACTTAACCTGTTTTTGTCAATGCCTTTTTGTATCAGATAATTCACCACACTTTCAGAGCGTTTTTGCGATAAGGTTTGATTGTATTTTTCATCACCTTTATCATCGGTGTGGCCACCAATTTCAATTCTTATGATCGCATTTTTCTTTAACAATTCAGCTAATCTGTCCAGTTCAATAAACGATTCCGGTTTCAAATCTGCTTTATCAAAATCGAAGAAAACATTATTCAGCGTAATCTTACTGTTTGTAGAAATTGGCTCCAGTAACACTTCTATTTCATACGGTTTTTGCTGCGTGGTATTTTCTTTCAGGTTGATGTTTTGCGAATAAAACAAATAGCCATCTTTTTGTATCTGCAACGCGTCATTTTTATTCAATTCTATCGATACGAAGAAACTGCCTTCACTTGTGCTGCCTTTGTAAATTTCTTTTTTCGTATCCAGATCAACAATAGAATAATTTGCGTTCAGCAATTGTTTTGTTTTTGCATCTTTCACAATGGCTTTTATGTACGTTGTTTTTTTCGGCTGAATAGTTGACGGCAATTCAAAACTATAAATATCCAAACCGCCGAAACCGCCTTCGCGGTTCGACACTAAAAACGCTGTCTTTCCATCATATGAAACCGTCATTCCGTTGTCATCATTTTCCGTATTGATTGGATAGCCGACATTCATTGCTTTTGTCCATCCGGAATCTGTTTTTCTGGCAATAAAAATATCACCGTTTCCCATGCCTGGCCAGCCGTTTGACGTAAAATATAATGTCTGGTTATCTGCATGTATAAACGGACACTGGTCGTCATACGCCGTATTGACATTGGGTCCTAAATTTTGCGGCTCGCCGAAACGCATATTTTCATCCAGGTAACTTACCCAAATATCTTTGCCGCCATAACCGCCTTTTCGGTTACTGGAAAAATACAATGCTTTCGCATCTGAAGAAAAACTCGGCTGAGCTTCCCACGCGCCTGTATTGATTGGTTTTCCGATGCCGCCGGTTTTGCTCCATTCATTGTTTATTCTTCTCGAATAATAAATATCACAGCTTCCGTAACCATCCATTCGGTTGCACGCTGTAAAAAACAAAAACGTCTTTTCTGCATTCATGGTTTCCGCACCTTCATTTTGTTCAGTATTAATGTTAGCACCAAAAGAAGTTGCCATTCCAAAACCGGAATCTGTCTTCGGTGCAATAAACAGATCTTCCTGGTTGTTGATTAAACGCGTAAACGCCAGCCACTTTCCATCAGGTGTCATATATGGCCAGTAATCCCAGTTTTTGGTATTGATGTTCGGTCCTAAATTTTTTGGATTAAACGCAACAGGATGTTTTTTCGCTTCGATAGCAAACATTGCATTACGCACGGTTTGCTCTGCTTTGTTCGCCGCTGCAGGACTTTTTACCGGCTGTGCTAAATATTTTTCGGCATATACTTTTGCTTTCTCACCATTGCTTTTTTTTAGGTACGTTTCCGATAATAAAAAAACAGAACGTGGCGGAAAATCTGCTGAGTTGACACATGCTTCGAGTGTGCTGATTACATTGTCGTATTGCTGCAAGGCAAAATAAAATTCGCCGAGCAGTGCTTTTGCCTCAGTGTAGTTTGGATAAATTTTGATAGCTTTTTGCAATTCAACAATACCTTCTTCCCATTGCGTGCGGCTGCCATAATCTTTTGCTTTGAAAAAAGCAGCCATCGCTTTTTCAGGAATTTGCTGTTGAGCGAATGAAATCCGGAACAGGAAAAATGATACAACCGATAGGACAATTAATTTCTTCATCTTGTATTATTGAGCAAAAACTGTGCTACTTACGAATGAAATAGCAGTTGTTAAAGTAACGCAAAAAGCACAAGAACAATATGGATTGATGTAATAAAAATTTATGTTTTAGTTTTATTTAAGAGAAACGGATAAACCTGTTGTACTAAAAATCTGCAAAAAAATAGTCCAAAATCATACGGTCTAAAGCAATTTTTGTCCTGATTTGGTGACTTTTGAGCTCAAAATATATAAAATGGAGCAAAAATTCAGTCAGACGCATCTGCCGTGCGTCTTTTTATGGAATATCTAGATACTTATGCGTTTGCAGCGATATGTTCCATTTCGGATGTTCTTTTACATAATCAACCATCAATGGCAGCATCCGCTCTTTTTTAGACCATTCGGTTTGCAAATAAAGCAGGCAGTTTTTAGTAGTAAGTAGGCAGTTTTGCTCGGCAAACTGAAAATCACTTTTATTAAAAATGATACATTTCAGCTCGTTCGCTTCTTGCAGCACTTCTTTCAATGGTGCTTTAAATTTTTTTGGCGAAACACAAATCCAATCTAACGAACCAGAAATTGGATATGCACCAGATGTTTCGATATTAATTTGAAATCCGTTTTCTTTTAATTTAGCGGTGAGAAATGATAAATCATACATCAGTGGTTCGCCGCCTGTGATGACTACTAACCTGCCTGGAAATTTTACTATTTCATTCACTAAATCATCCATCAGCATCAACTGATGTTCCTCCACGGTCCACGACTCTTTGACATCGCACCACACGCAGCCGACATCGCAGCCGGCCAAACGTATAAAGTACGCTGCATGACCTGTGTAGAAACCTTCACCTTGTATGGTGTAGAAATGTTCCATAACAGGAATGTATGTGGATTTATCGAAGTTCATTATAGTCGTAAGTTATAAGTCGTAAGTCGTAAGTTTAGATTTCAAAATTATAGAAAAAGACGCAATAAATGCGTCCTTTAATTATTGGTACCAACCTTCAAGGTTTGTGTATTATGCTTTTGGTGCTGCTGCTAAAATTTCAGCACTTGCCTGATCTTCATATTGTTTGAAATTCTCGTTGAATTTAGCAGCTAATTCTGTTGCTTTCGCATCGTATGCTGCTTTATCAGACCATGTGTTTCTTGGATTTAAAATTTCCGAAGGAACACCATTTACCGCAGTCGGCACCTGGAAATTAAAGATCGGTAATGCTTCGTATGTAGCACTGTTCAGTTCGCCGTTCAACGCAGCCGTAATCAACGCACGTGTATAAGGCAAGCTCATACGTTTTCCAACACCATACGCACCACCAGTCATACCGGTATTGATCAGCCAAACATTAGCGCCGCTTTCTTTTAATTTCTTACCTAACATTTCTGCATATTTCGCAGGATGCAATGGTAAGAACGCCGCGCCGAAGCAAGCCGAGAACGTTGTTTGCGGTTCGGTAACACCTGCTTCTGTTCCAGCTACTTTTGATGTATAACCAGAAATGAATAAATACATTGCCTGCGCTTCTGTTAATTTGGTGATTGGAGGCAATACACCAAATGCATCATACGACAAGAAGAAAATATTATTTGGAACAGTACCAACAGATGGCACTGCAATATTATTGATGTGATACAACGGATAAGAAACACGTGTGTTTTCAGTAACCGTTACATCTTCGAAATCCACTCTGTTCGTGCCTTCGTAGAAACGAATATTTTCTAAGATAGCGCCCGGTTTGATGGCTCTGAAGATATCCGGTTCTTTTTCTTCTGTTAAATCGATACATTTTGCATAGCAACCGCCTTCAAAGTTGAACACACCTTTGTCGCTCCAGCCGTGCTCATCATCACCAATTAATTTGCGTTCCGGGTCGGCAGACAAAGTTGTTTTTCCGGTGCCTGATAAACCGAAGAATAAAGCAGTATCACTGTTGTTTCCGATGTTTGCAGAACAGTGCATGCTCAACACATTTCTTTGATGCGGCAACACGAAATTCAACACCGTAAAGATTCCTTTTTTGATCTCACCTGTATAACCTGAACCGCCGATCAAAATTACTTTTTTCGTAAAGTTGATGATAGAAAAATTATGCTGACGCGTACCATCTTCTGTAGGGCTTGCCAAGCAAGAAGGCGCGCACAAAATTGTCCATTCCGGTTCAAATGATTTGATTTGTTCTTCAGTCGGACGAATGAACATATTATCTGCAAATAAACTAGCCCAAGGTGTTTCTGTCACCACGCGAATATTTAACTGATATTCAGGATCTGCGCAAGCTGTTACATCACGAACAAACACTTCATTTTGTTTGTCCAAATGCGCCACTACTTTTTCCTGTAATTTATCAAAAGCTTCCGGTGAATAGGGTTGGTTGATGTGATTCCAGTTTACTGAATTTTCTGTCAGCGCATCTTTCACCGTAAATTTATCTTTTGGTGAACGACCGGTAAATTCGCCGGTATTGATACACAAAGCACCAGTGTCATTTAAAACACCTAAATTTAAATCGAGTGTACGTTGTATGAGTTCTTCTCTTGTTGAATTCCAGTTTGCTGTAGTATGTTGGAAACCTAGTTTTGTTAAATCTGCGGAAGGATTCTTGACGCCTTTATCATTCATTTTTCTGTCTTTTGAATTAGGACAACAAAAATACGGAAAATTGCTTTGAATGAAAGTGCTTAAAGTTTTGGTAACATTGAATTTAAGCACATTGTTAATAAGCTATTTTTTACTAAAAATACATCTGCTAAAATAATAAAACAGTATATATTTGAACTATAAAAGACTTTTTATGAAAAAATCAATTTATCTGTTTCTTCTGTTTACAGCAACAATATGCATTTCCTGCAAAAAAGAAGCAAAAAACTATACGCTTGGAATTGATGTTCAGAGTGAGTTTGTAGATGACAGTGTCGAAGTGTTTATTGATAATGAATCACTCATTAAAAAGCGACTTTCTACAAATCCGTTGCTTGGTGTTTGTAGTGATGGACAACTTCGTCTTACAAAAAAAGAAGGAACTCATACTTTATTAGTTATTGTCAATAATTCGGCTACATTTACATCAAATTTTACCTTGAATAATGATCTATATATAGGTGTAACTTATAATGCAACTGACAACGAAGTTTTTTGGGTGCATTCTAATGAGCCGTTTCTGTACGAGTAAATTTTAACAACAAAAGTCATTTTTTAATATTATTTTGCTTTCTGTAAAAACCTGTTATGCAAAAAACCTTTGTTTTCCAGTTTGTATTTTTTAGTATAATTCTTTCCGGTTTTTCGCAATCTATTTTGCTAAAACAAAAAGATTGAAAGAAGTATTATCAAGAATGTGCGGCAACTTCAGTACTGCAACGCAAGCTAATAATGACACCAGTTTTTACAATATCAATTTACACATCGTGCAATTCTGGAAAAACAATAAAAATGGTTATTGGCTGTATGTGGAACAAGGATTGGCTTCAGAGATGAACAAACCATATCGTCAACGTGTGTATCATTTATATCTTGCCAATGATACGGTTATTGCAAGTACAGTTTATGAATTGAAAAATGTAAAACGATATGTTGGTGCATGGAAAGATTTGGAACGGTTCAAAGATTTTGCAAATGATTCTTTGGTGATGCGACACGGTTGCGAAGTGCTTTATCATAAAAATCAGGATGGCACTTATTCCGGTTCAACGCCTGGTGTTGAGTGTTTGAGTTCATTGCGTGGCGCATTGTATTCTACTTCTGAAGTGACTTTGTATGAAGATAAGATCATACTTTGGGATCGTGGCTGGAACCAGGAAAAACAGCAGGTTTGGGGCACGACCAAAGGTGCTTATGTTTTGATGAGACAGAAAGAATAAAATTATAAATAAAAAACGTCTCGCAAATGCGAGACGTTTTGTGTATAAGAACGATGCGAATTATTCGCCGTTTCCTTCCATTTTCGCTTTCAAATCAGACAATGAGCTTAAGTCGCCTAACGTAGATTTTTCTACTTTGCTGTTTGCGTCTTTCACTGCATCTTTTGTTTTCTTAGCTTCTTTCTTTTTCTCGCCTTCGATCGCTTTTTTCTCATCCAATTTCACGTCTTCGTTCACACGTGTGTGGGATACGATGATACGTTTGTCATCTCTGTCGAATTCAAGCACTTTGAATGGCAATACTTCTTCTACTTCAGCTAATTTTCCGTCTTCTTTTTTGATATGACGTGTTGGTGCAAATGCTTCAATACCATAAGGCAACTGAACCAAAGCGCCTTTGTCTTCGCGTTTTAAAACGGTTGCTTCGTGAGTAGAACCAATCGGGAACAATGTTTCGAAAGTATCCCAAGGATCTTCTTCTAATTGTTTGTGTCCAAGAACGATTTTTCTGTTATCTACATCTATTTCTAAAACAACAACATCTAATTCGTTGCCTACTTTCGTAAACTCAGATGGATGATTGTAACGTTTCGTCCAAGATAAGTCAGAAATGTGAACCATACCACCAACAACATCGTCTAACTCAACGAATACGCCATACGGTGTGATGTTTTTCACTTGTCCTTTTAATTTGCTGCCAACAGGATATTTCTCTGCGATCAATTTCCAAGGATCTTCCTGCATTTGTTTCAAGCTCAATGACATTTTACGCTCGTCTTTATCTAACGTAACTACCATCGCTTCGAACTCATCACCCAATTTGAAGTAATCGCGTGAGTTGATCGGCTGGTTGCTCCAAGTCACTTCTGAAACGTGGATCAAACCTTCAACACCTGGTACGATTTCTAAGAAAGAACCGTAATCTTCGATGTTAACAATTTTACCTTTCACTTTTTTACCAACTTCGATATCAGCCGGCAATGAATCCCATGGATGCGGTTGTAATTGTTTTAAACCTAAAGAAATACGTTTTTTGTTATCATCGTAATCGATTACAACAACCTGTAATTTCTGATCCATTTTCAACACTTCGTTCGGATGGTTGATTCGGCCCCAAGAAATATCAGTGATGTACAATAAACCATCAACACCACCTAAATCGATGAATGCACCGAAGTCTGTGATATTTTTGATTGTTCCTTCCAATACCTGACCTTTCTCTAATTTACCGATGATTTCCTGACGTTGAGATTCTAAATCGCTTTCGATAAGCGCTTTGTGAGAAACAACTGCATTTTTAATAGTTTCGTTGATTTTCACTACTTTGAATTCCATTGTTTTTCCAACGAACTGATCGTAATCTGTGATTGGTTTCACATCGATTTGAGAACCTGGCAAGAATGTTTCCATACCGTACAAATCAACGATCAAACCACCTTTAGTTTTGCTGATGATACGACCTTTAACGATAGTATCTTTTGCGTTTGCTTCGCAGATATAATCCCAAGCTTTTGTTAATTTAGCTTTTTTACGAGAAAGGATTAACTGACCTTTTTTGTTTTCTTTGTTTTCAACATACACATCTACTTCGTCGCCTACTTTCAAATCAGGTGTATCTTTGAACTCTGATTTAGAGATCATACCATCTGATTTAAATCCGATGTTCAAGATCACATCTGTGTCAGTAACACCTGTTACTACAGCTTTAACGATCTCGTTGTCTTCTACTTGTTTAAATGTTTGGTCGTACAGGTTTTCCAATTCAGCAATTTTTTCTTTGCTGTATTTGTTTGCACCACGTTTGCTCACGTTCCAGTCGAACGCTTCTGCTTTTACCGCAGGAATATCTAATTCAATAGTTTCCTGTTCGATAACTTCTTTTTGTTTTGCTACCGTAAGGATGTCTTCTGTTGCATCCAATGACGGAATTTCTGGTTTGTCTGTCAAAATTGACTAATTTAAATGATGAATAAATAAAAAATCTCACCTAAAATCTGAGTATTTTTCTCAAATTTTGGACTGCAAAGATACGATTTAATTAGCTAATTAGCCAATGAGAAAATGAAATAATTGCTGATTTTGAGCAATTTAATGCGTTTTTAACAAGAAAAATAAACAAAATGTATTAGAAAGTTGCTATTTCCAATTTAGTATGCTCAAAATAACGATTTGCGCGTTTAAAAGTGCCTATGTCATTAAAACGGACGCCTTGTTCCTGCATGACTTTATGCGCTTTCGATGCAGTCAGTTGACGTACATAAAAAGTTTCGTTTACTACAAAATGATGAATAGCGTGTGTGCTTCCAAAATTGAAACAAAACAATTGAAACGGAATAAAATACCATTTATTCAGCACTTGCGTTTGCTGCATAATATTACCACTTTCTACATCACCATAATAATGCATATTAGATGTGATGAAGTGCAGACAGTACATTCGGAACAAATTTGGAAATATCAAAATGGCTACCAACGGATTGATCCATTTCATTTGTGCTTCAATAAATGAAGGACTTTGATAACCTAAATTAAAGATTGCTGAAGCATAATGAATTGTATAATGCAACAGGAAAAAATACCAAATAAGGTACAATACTAATGTAAATGGCATCATACCATACATTTTAATTTTCTTGAAGACAAGTGCTTGCTCTTTGGATATTTCACCGGTTTGAACTGCCTGAATAATATCTTTTCGGATAAGATTTGCACGCAAAACACCGCCAAATAAAATATCAGCAATGGTAATTAATCGTTTGAAACTCCATTTTTCGCCATTCGTCAAACCGCGTTCTTCGACATCTGTTTTAGTTCCGGAAACACGATGATGATGAAAATGCAAATCTCTTCGAAACCAAGGATTGATGGTCATCGGACGGAAAATCCAAACGCCGAGCATCATCAGATTTTGCATGAATTTATTTTTCTTGAAATACATGAAATGAATCAGATCGTGTTCTAATTCATGCAAAAAAGAAGTCCAGAAAGCGACAGAAAGTATAACGACAACCACTCCGATTTTGTGCGTCAGATATAAGTACGCAGAAAACACAATCATGGCAACAGATATTAGAAATATTGAAAACCCGATGGCGTTTTGATGCTGCAAAAACGGATATTTCGCACGAAATTCTTTACTTGCCAGTTGCACTTCTTTACGAATTGCTTTCGTGCGCTGTTCGTCAGTAATTATTTGTGATTCCATAGTATTCAGAATTGTTTCCATTGTAACAGAAAATTACAACAAAAATAAATATTACGAAAGAATTTAATCCTGAAAGATCATAAATGATTACCCTAAGTTTACAGAAAACATTGGAACTTATCTATTGTTAATTGTTTATTCGTTTAAGAGCCAGATCAACAATAAGATCGATTTGTTGATCCAATGTAATGAAAGTTGTATCAATTTCTATAGCATCTGCTACTTTTGTTAAAGGCGAATCAGCACGTGTGGAATCAATTTTATCACGATGTAATAAATTGGCTTTTAGTTCATCCAACGGAAATAATTTTCCTGACTTTTTCAGCAACTCATCCTGTCTGCGTTTCGTGCGCACATCGACATCTGCTGTCATAAAAAATTTTAGCTCAGCATCAGGAATTACAACACTTCCAATATCGCGACCTTCCATCACTACACCTTTTTGTGCTGCCATTTTCTGCTGTTGTTCCACTAGTTTTTTACGCACATTACTCATGGCGGCAACTTCGGAAACAATAGCAGCCACGCGTGGTTGACGAATCTCATTTTCCACGTCTTCATTATTTAAAAAAGTATGATGTACGTCACCTACTTTTCTAAAATCGATTTCAATTTTTGGCAACGCACTTTCTATGCCTTCAAAATTATCTAAATCAATCAAATGCTGTTGAAAGTAAAGCGTTACAGCGCGATACATCGCACCGGAATCTATATAAATGTAGCCGAGTTTTTTTGCCACTCGTTTGGCGGTGGATGATTTTCCACAAGCGGAAAATCCGTCGATGGCAATGTTTATTTTTTGAGTCATGAGTCGTAAGTTGTGAGTCGTAAGTTTTTTGTAATTCATCTTTAGATTGATTACTTACGACTTACTACTTTGTCTATTTTGCTTTTCGTCCGAATTCGTCTAATTTAATTCTGAATGTCAATTGATGATCGCTGCCGACTTTGCTGTATGCGCCATACGCGTAATCGAATGCAAATTGTTTTATGTTTACACCAATTCCGGCAGAAAATCCTGAGAAACCTTTCTTTTTTCCAACACCACCTAATTCTTGTCTGCGCATATGGTTATAGCCAAAACGCAAACGCACCGGTTTGCCTGCCTGCGCTTCCAGTCCAAAAGCAAAATGGCGAAAGATATTGTCAATAATTTCAGTGCTTTTGCTTTTCTTTTTAGTTGAACCTAGCAAAATAGTTTGTTGTTCTTCTTCCGGAAAAGTCAGTTTCCAAACTTGTAAATCATGCGCTGTAACCGACAATGTAATTGGTAAATGTTTGAATTTTTTCGAGAATGAAATATCTAATTGTAACGGTAATTTTTCGCGACCAATTGTTTTGTCGTATGGTTTCAATTCCATGCCTGCATTACGCAAAATCACCACTGCTGAAATATTTTTCTTATCGCTGTGATATGCTAATGATACATCGGTTGCAAAACCAACTGATGTATATGTTGCCATTTGAGAAACAATCAGTTTTAAATTGACACCATAATAGAAATTCTTCCAGTTTCTGCCAATGCCTGCCTGTATATTAAAATCATTTGCACGAAACGTGCCTGTAGAATTTCCCGCTGCGTCGTATCCATCAAATTTGCCATACGAAGCATATTGAAACGTATAAGCAATGGTTGATTTTATTCTTGGATGTGAATATGCAAATGCTATGTTTCCGACATTCATTTTATCAACATAAAAAGAATTGGTCAATGATAATTGTTTGTGATAAGTGCTGTCTAAAAAACATGGATTGGTAATTGCTAACGACAAATCAGCGTCTTTCATCGCCTGCACGGTTCCGTTGATGCCTTCCATGCGCGAAGAAGTTGGAAATGATAAAAAATCATACACATTTCTGCCACCAATTTGCGCGCTGGCACATTGGAATAAAATCAGTAAAAATGATATGGATAAAATTCGTTTCAAAATAATGTTACAAAATAAGACAAGAAATCTGGATTTTCAAATTCTGTAATTCATTAATGGAATAATTTCTAAATTAAAACGGCGTCCCAATCTTTCCAAACCACTTCGTAATTTTTGGATTTGATCATTGAGGCAATTTCCTCCGGTGTGCGTTCATCGTGAATATCAAATTGTTTTAATGCGTTAGAATTGCTGTAACCACCAGGTTCGGTTTTGCTGCCTGCACTCATAGATGTAATACCGCATTCAACCGCAATATCTCTAAATTCAGGTCGTTCGCGAGTAGAAAGCGACAATTCTACATCAGGAAAAGAAATGCGAAACGCGCAAATTAATTGTATGAGTTCTTTTTCAGAAAGATGTGCTTGCGGCTCAAATTCGCCTTCAAATGGACGCAATCTTGGAAACGAAATAGAGAATTTACTTTGCCAGTATTTTTTTTGTAAAGCATCTAAATGAATCGCTAATTGCAATGCTTCGGTACGCCAATCGTTACTTAAACCAAATAAAACACCAAGACCGATTTTATACATTTCTGCTGCACCAATTCTGTCAGGCGTAGCTATGCGATAGTCAAAATTTGCTTTCTTGCCCTTCGGATGCGTTTGCTTATAAACATCTTTGCTATAGGTTTCCTGATAAACCAAAACGCTATACACACCGGCATTTTTCAGCTTTATGTAATCTTCTGTTTCAAGTGGCTGCACTTCAATAGAAACCTGTGCAAAATGTTGTTTAACCAGTTGAACTGCATGCAGCAAATAATCAACACCAACATGTTTATCATGTTCGCCGGTAACCAACAAAACTGAATCAAAGCCATGCAATTTCAATACTTCAATTTCTTGTAAAATTTCTGCATCATTTAATGTCTTGCGTGGAATTTTATTGGTAAAGCTAAAACCACAATAGGTGCAAATATTCTGGCACTCATTACTTAAATACAATGGCGCAAAAAGTTGTATTGTTGAGCCGAAACGTTCTTTGGTTATTTTAGCGCTTTGCTGTATTAATTTATTTAAAAATGGCGTTGTTTCAGACGAAATCAACGTCTTAAAATGATCAGTGGAAAACTTACCTGTTTCATTTTTTAACAATAAGATTTCAACGGCAGATTGATGTACATCAATTCGAGCAGAAACAGATTCATTATTATAATAATATTTTATGTTATTTTTTGTCACAATTAAATGAAAATCAATTTATTAAACAGATAAATAAAAAACATCTTTACGTTTATCAACTGTACATAATCTACACCTAAAAGTACGGATTAATTAACAGGCAAATATGCAACTTAATCCGTAATTTTAGGTGATTATTTTCGTTATAAAAGCGTATGAAGAAATTTTACACCGTATTTCTTTTATTGTTTTCATGTAGTGCTTTTTCGGCAACTATTGCAAGTGACGGATTTAATAATTCATCTTCTTTTTCTATTACTGGCGGTGCTTATTATACAGGAAATTCTGCTACAGGCGACCGACCAGCAAGTGTTCCGTTTTTCTCAGAAGGAACTTATTCTTATGGTTTTACAGGTGCAAGCGGTTCTGCTACTTTAATTTCACCGGATTATAATTCATCTACTTATTCAAGCATACAAATGACATTAAAAGTAGCTGCTTTTTCAATTGGCAGCACTGGAAACGGTGTAGATGGTAGCGATTCTGTTCGCATTGATGTGAGTCCTGACGGCGGAACAACTTGGTATAATACAGTAAGTTTAGTGGGAAACAGTAATGCTTACTGGAATTACACAGCTACAGGCAATGCCTCCACAGCGTATGATGGCAACAATACAACCGTCGTTTTTGCGCCTGCAGGTGGCGGAAGCAGAACCACTGACGGTTACAGCACAATGTCGATAACAGGTTTGCCTGCCGTTACTAATTTAAAGTTCAGGATTTTTTTACAAGATAATTCGACATCTGAACGTTGGGTCATTGATGATTTTCAATTAACCGGAACATTAGCTTGCACGCCGCCGGCAGATCCGAGTGGAAGCATTTCAGGAACGACACCTGCATGCGACAGTACGCAATTATATTTTTCAGGTGCTGCGCCAAGCGGTGTAACGTATTACTGGCAAACTTCGGCAGGCGGAACAAGCACCACAAATGACGCTGCTGCATCTTATAAAGTGACCACTTCAGGAAATTATTATGTTAGAGCGCAAGACAATTCCACATCTTGCTGGTCAACAAATGCAACAACAGCATATCCTGTAACTATTAATACAGGCATTGCTATTACTGCAACGACACCAACTGATCAAACAGTGACTGCTGGCACTACGGCTACATTCACGGTGACTGCAACAGGAACAGGACTTAATTATCAATGGCAGGAAGATCAAGGCAGCGGTTGGAATAACGTAGGCACAAACAGCAACAGTTATACAACAGCGACAACAACAGGCGCAATGAACGGTTGGTTATATCAATGTATTGTAAGTGGTAGTTCACCATGTGCATCGGTAACCTCAAGAACTGCCACATTAACTGTAAACGTTCCGTTAAGTGCAGGTTTTGTTACAGCTTCAGGTTCTACAGCAGAAAATGTAAGTACTTATCAGATTGGAGTTACGGTAAACACTGCACCGTCTTCTAATCTAGTATTGCGTGTCACAGATGCCGGAACTGGAACTGCATCTGCTGTAACCGATTTTAATTTCACAACAACCAATCTTACTTTTTTGCCATCAGGAACTTATCCGCAAACACAATACGCTACAGTCACTATTTTAAATGATTTATCGCCTGAATCTACCAAATACAGAAATTTTAATTTAGCAAGAATAAGCGGTCCTGCGGTTACACCATCGCCAAATGTACATCAAATGACAATTGTTGATGATGATACAACAGAAGGTATTATTATCAATGAATTCTCACAAGGTGCAAACAATGCAGCTTATGTAGAATTAGTGGTAATCGGCGTTCCCGGAACAACAGTAGATTTGCGTGGCTGGATCATTGATGATAACAGTGGAATCTTTAGCGGTGGTTATGGCAGCCAGTTAGGTATTGCAGATGGTCACATTAAATTCAGCAATGATTGTAATTGGGAAAAAGTGCCAGCCGGTTCTATAATTGTTGTGTATGTGAATGACCAAACAGGCGGAACACCGGTCAAGAATAATAAGATCACGAGTCTTGGTTTGGCTGATGATCCAACCGATGCCAACCTGGATTATGTATATGTGATTGGTGTTAATTTCTACAACACAGGAAGTTGTTCTACTGCTTCAGCAAATACTTATTTTACCAGCGATTGTACTTTGCCTAATATTTCATCTTATGATGTATATACACCAGCATCTTACACGAATCCTGATTTAGCGACAGCACAATTCAGAAATGGTGGCGATGCGGTTCAGGTGCGCGACCAAACTGGCACTTATTTCATGGGTTTGTCGTATGGTTCAAAAGGCAGTGGCTCTAATTGTGCAAGCTGCGCTATCAATGCAGCCAACCATCCTGATTACACTACATACGGCACTAACGCGCTCTATTTTACAGGAACCAATAATGTTACTTATGCTTTTCAAAATACAGGAGACAATGACTATAGAAAATTAAGCAACTGGTCAAAGATAACTACGGCTTCTCCAAATAGCTTAGAGACACCTGGTTCTTCAAATTCCGCAGCCAATAACACATGGATACTATCTATGCGAGGTTTGTTCGATGTTGTATTGGATAATCAAAATTACACTTGTCAGTTAGGTCCAAATCAAAGCAGGTATTACCTTGATTCATTAGACAAAATCATTTACCACATTAAAAATAATATTTCTACAGATCATGGCTCTTTCATGGCTCAAACGATTTTGCATGATGATGCAACAACAGGTTTAGGTTTTCAAAACAGCAACTTAGCAGGACAACCATTATTCATGCAAAAAACATTCGCAGCATCACCAACCACTGCTTCGCCGGCAAATTATAAGATTAAGTTTTTTGTATCAACACAAGAATTACAAGACTACTGCGATTACATCAATCCTATCCTGAATTCAATTCCTGGTTATTATACAAATCATAATCATACACCATCTGAAGTTAAAGGCCATTTAAAAATTTACAGAACATCTACGACCGACCGTGCATGGACAGTGACTTCTGATGCACAAGTGCAAATCGTTACGCCAACCATTGGAACTTATGGCGCTTTCACGACTTTTGAATATGATGGTTTCACCGGTTTTTCCGGTTATGCACTCGGTGATATCGTGACGCCTGATATTGGCTTGCCTGTTGAACTAACCGGCTTTGATGCCAAATGTACGCATGACGTTGTCGCATTAAACTGGGCAACTGCGTCTGAAAAGAATTTCGATCATTTCGAAGTAGAACGCTCTACCGATGCCATACATTTTAGTTCTTTAGGACAAGTAAAAGCTAATGGCGCATCCAACCAAATTGAGAACTATAAATTCACAGATGAATATCCTTTGAACGGCACTAATTACTACCGTTTGAAAATGCTGGATATTGGAGATGATGCTGCAAGTTATTCCGGAATCATCACCACAAAATGCGATGAATCTGCGACTGGTTTACAAATTACTTATTCTGCTACAAACGGAATTACTATTTTCTTAAATACTGCTGAAACGAAAAATATGCAGTTTAGCATTTATGAGATTTCAGGTAAACTGATCTATAGCGAAGATAAGACTATAGAATCAGGTTCTTTCCGATTTTCTTTGAACTTTAAACAATCACTGGCAGACGGTATTTACATTGTTCGTGTAATTGACGGCAACAAGCTCACTTCGCAAAAAATATGGGTGCATTAAGCAATCAGCAAGCAATTTTTTATACACATTTTTCAGAAACAATCTTTATAAAATTGTGCATAAGCCACCTATTTGGATTGACGCACGTCAATATATTAAGACAATTCATAATGCGTTATAAATAACAGCACAGAATACACTTAAACATCACCTTTTAGTGCATTAAACTTAACTTGATTATGCGCCAAAAATAAATTAACTTGAAGTATATTTGATATCGGTTTCGCCGTAACCGATTGAATAAATTTAAATCTACATTATGAATAAAATCTACACTCGCATTTCATTTCATACATTTAATTTGACGATCGGAAATAAGGTCAGGTTTTTCGCGTTAAATAATTACAATAAATCACATTACATGTCATACTTTACAAAGGTTATTTCAACCTTATTGCTACTGCTTTTTGCTTTAATAATTCCTAAGACAGGATTTGCTCAGCCATGGACTTATAATTTTGGTACAGCAGCAGGAACTACTACACATACATCAACTACAGCATCTACTACTTTTCTTCCTACACCAACAAATGGTACTGCTAGAGTTAGAGTAGGAACCAATCCTGGTTCTATATCATTAACTAATGCAGGACTAACTACTTTAGGTAGCGATGCAGAACTTCAAATCACTTCTAATACAGGAAGTACTTCAACCACTAAATTTTCTATTTATGATTATGTATCTGCTGCAAAAACAGGTTATGTAAAATTTAAAATGGCTTTGGCAAGTGGAACAAATGGTGTTTATAAATTTTCATTTGGTGATGGTGCAACCTTCAGCGATAATAATGCTATGACTACTGGACAAGTATTTGCCGGAATAGAGTGGACTCTTGGAAGTTCAAATACAGTTACATACAAAGTATTAAATGCAGGAACGTATGGTACAACAGGTATAACAGGTTCAACAACTTTGTTCACTCAAAGTACCAGTACAGTATATGAGGTTGAGGTATACGCAAATGACTCAACAGCATCAGTTAATTATTTTAGAAACGGAACTTCATACAGTTTAGCAAATGCGAGTTGGGATTTGTGGGTGGATGGAACCAGAGTAGGTGCAGGATTGGCATCCGGTGGTTTAGGTACAAATGTAATTATGGACTCATATGCCTTTAATCATCAAAATAGTGTTACAACGCCAGGAACATTGTATTTAGATGATTTAGAATACGCAAATAATTTACCAAGAATATACATTTCTGATAACGGCACACAAGTAGCAGCAGCAAACGTAAATGAAAGCACTAGCAACCATATACTACATAAGTTTAAGATTGATGCAGTTAGTGGTTTCAGTCCAAATCTTACTGGAATAACGTGTACAACGGCTGGTGGCTATGACGCTGCTGATATCACGAATTTAAAAGTAAGATATTCAACAGATGCAACTTTAGATGGTTTCGATGCAACTTTAAGCACACTTTCATCACCGGGTGCTGCAGGCAATAAAACATTTCCTTCTTTTACTTCACAAACAATAACAGGCGGTTCAACAGGTTATATTTTTATCACTGCTGATATTGCTGCAAGCTCTTCTTCAGGTGGAAATACGATTAGTTTAAATGCCATCACAACAGCCAATCTGACATTTTCATCAGGAATTAAAACAGGTGCTACAAATGCTGGTGGAACACAAACTATTGTAGCTGTTTGTTCCAATCCAACTATAGGAACAAACCCGACAACACCGCAAACAGCATGCGTAAATGTAAGCAAAACATATACTGTTGCTGCAACTGGTGGCGCACCTTTAACCTATCAATGGCAAAAAAGTGCAACAGGAAGCGGCAGTTGGACTGGTATTACTGACGGAACTTTTGGTAATTACACTTACAGCGGAACAACAACAGTTAGTTTAACAACTACTTCTTCTGCAGCAGGAACAGAATATTACCGATGCATTGTTTCGAGCAATGGCGGTTGTCCGGTTGCCAGCGACACAGGTAGCTACCGTGTAAGTGATGTACCTGCACAACCAGGTGCTATTTCTAACTCAGGAACTACAGTTTGTCAAGGACAAACCGGATACACATACTCTATCAGCGCGATAGCAAATTCAACCGGTTATACATGGTCGTACACCGGAACAGGTGCTACGATTACACCAAGTGGAACTAGTGCAACTGTAGATTTTTCAGGATCTGCAACTTCCGGTAATTTGCAGGTTACTGCAGACAATGGTTGTGGCTCAAGTACCGTAAGAACTTTAGCTTTAACAACAACATCTTGTACTAATACAATTACAACAACAAATGCTTCTTATGGTCCGTTTTGTAACTCAAGCGGAAATTCCATTAGCGTGGCATTTTCTTCCGTAGGAACATATACAGATAGTTTTTATGTGCAAATTTCTGACGCAAGCGGTAATTTTCCGGTCAATTCAACAAGCAACCGAATCAGTAATGGTTCTCTCACTTCACCTATTTCAGCAACTATTCCTGCAGCACAAGCTGCCGGTACAGGTTATCGTGTTCGTGTTGTAAATCCGACACCAGCTATACAAAGTGGTAATGATAACGGAAGCAATATTACAGTTACTGCTGCAACAACGCCATCGGTAAGTATTGCCATAACAACAGGTTCTAATCCGATGTGTGCAGGTGCTTCAACTACATTTACAGCAACACCAACTAACGGCGGTGGCTCACCAACCTATCAATGGAAATTAAACGGAAGCAATATCGCAACAGGTGCAACTTATACTACTACAACTTTAGCGCACAACGATAGTGTCACTTGTGTAATGACTACAAGTGCTTCTTGTACAACCGTACCTACTGCAACCTCTTCAGCTATCACTATGACCGTAAATCCTATAGTTACACCAGCAGTAAGTATTGCTATCACAACAGGAACAAATCCTTTATGTTCAGGTGCATCCACAACATTTACAGCAACACCAACTAACGGCGGCGGTTCACCAACTTATCAATGGAAATTGAATGGAAGCAACATCGCAACAGGTGTAACTTATACCACAACAACTCTCGCAGATAATGATGCAGTTACTTGTGTAATGACAACAAGTGCTAATTGTCCATCATCACCAACAGCAACTTCTAATACCATTACCATTACAAACAACACGCCTGCGCAACCTTCATTTACAACAAGCAGTAGCACAGCAGCGCTTGGACAAACAGGTGTGGTATATACAGTATCCAATGTAGCAGGTGTTACTTATAACTGGACTTACTCAGGAACAGGCGCTACCATTACAGGCAGTGGAAATTCTGTAACAGTTGATTTTTCTACTTCTGCTACTTCAGGAAATATCAGTGTAACTGCTACAAAAAGTGGTTGTACCAGTACCGCAGCAACTGTCGCAGTAACAGTTTCAGCAAGTAATGAATCAAATGTAGCAGATAACACTAACTATGCTTCAGGTACACCTGAATTTAATATCAATATTGATTACATCAGCTTTTTAGATGGCATTCCGGCTAAAATGATACCAATGAAAATAAAAATTCAGGATGGTGGAAATGACTTAGCAGATGCAGATAAATTAAATACTGTTTTAGCAGGCATTAAATTTACTGTAAAAGATCATTTAGGTGCAAATCAATTGGCGCAAATTAAATCGGCTGTATTAACCACAACAGCAGGAACTTTAATTGCAACGGCTTCTAAAGTAGGAACTGAATTAGTTTTTTCAGGAATGAGCGGCACCAATGTTACTGCAGTTGACGTTGACAATAGCGGCAGCGGTGATAAAATAATACACTTAAGGGTTTCTTTTGACTCATCACAAGTGATAGATAATACAAAATTAGTTTTCCAGGTAAGTAATGTAACAGCAGGCGCGAGCAGTTCTACTTTTGCAGCATCTGACGGCGGCGCTGCACAATCTGACAATAGTAATGCTAATGACAGAAACAGAATTGAAATAAACGCTACCAAATTATTATTTGTACAACAGCCATCTACAACTTCTGTTAGTTCAACCATGTCGCCATCACCAAGCGTAAGAGCAACGGATGCTTACAACAGAACAGACCTGGATTATGCAACAAATATCAGTATTACTTCTTCCGGAACTATGACAGGATCGCCAATCAGTGTAACGCCAACAAGCGGTGTTTCAACTTACGGATCTGTAGTACATACAGTAGCAGGTACTGGGCTTACCTTGACTGCAACTAGTGGCTCTTTAACAAGCGCAACTAGTGGTACTTTTGATATTACCACTTACGTAAATGGTGATTGGTATTCCATAACAGGAACCGGTTTGACATGGAATACTGGGTCCAATTGGCAACAAGTAATAGGTGGCACATTAAGCGCACCAGGTGGTGGGAATGGTAATGGAGGTGTTGCATACCCAAATGGCGGAACACCAGCTCCGGTGGTACATATCCTTGGAACTATGACTACAAACGGTAGCCGTTCTGCAGGTCAATTGATCATTGAACCAGGCGGAAATCTAACCACGACCAGTGGTGCATGCACATTTACTAATTTATTGGTAAAATCGGGTGGCACCATGACCATGAGTAATTTAATTACCATTGGTTCTTCAGGTGTATTAGAAGTAGAAGACAGTGCAACTTTTGTGTATGCTTATACCAATTCAAACTCTAGAAGCACCAGTATCTGGAATGGAACGGAAAATTTTCATCCTTATTCAAATTTTGTAATCACACAAGCACAAAATACAGCCGGTTTCTTGATTATAGAAGACAAAGATGATATTGATGCGAATACTTATAATGGTTTTACCGCGTGCTTTGGAAATATTTCAGTAGAAAGAGCTGCCGGTACAGGTGCTTTAGGTTTATTTCCTTCTGGTTTTGTGAAAAATCTTACACATGGAAATTTAGTATTCAAGAGCAGTACTTCCGACATGCGCTTTGCTGATGCCGGCTCTGGATTTACTTCTACCATTGGCGGACGCTTTATCATTGAAAGCGGATTTGGAAGTAACAACATTAGTTTCTCCAATTCAGCTATAACAGGAACACTTACTGTAAGAGGCAACCTTATCCATAATGGCACAGGTTCTTTAAGACTATGTAGCAGTACAACTACAACGAATATTACTTTAAATGTAGACAGCAGCATGTCTGTTACAAATACAGGTAATTTTAGTTTCAATGCATCTAACGGCTCAACGCATACTGCTATTTTAAATTTAAAAGGCGATTTGACTGTTGCTTCAGGTGCATATATTACCAATGCAAGTACTTCTGTAAAAGGTTCTTTAAATTTTAAAGGAATTGGTGATGGTTCGACTGCAGACTTAACACAGGTAGTAAATATCGCTTCTACTAATGCAGCAAGAAATCAATACATTAATTTTAATATTTGTAAAGATGCTTATGTACAGTTAGGTGCCAATCTAGATTTAGGAACAAATGCAAAAGTTACGGACAGTTCAGGTGGCACTTTAGATTTTGGTTTCAGCGGCTCTACACCTTTAAATATTACTATGTATGCCAGTGGTGCGGCATTTGAATCCAGACAAGGATCTACTTTAAAAATCACATCAGCTGCCGGTTTATATGATGAATGGGCAACGTATAGTGGTGCAGGTGTTACAATAAATACGGGCAATGTACAAGGAATTATCAGTGGAAACAGATCTATTAGTCCGATTGCAAAGTTTTGGTATATTGGTAAAGGCGACCAAAAAACAGGTGACGCACCGAATGTAAGTTTATCATCTTTAGCAGATGCCAAAGTGGTGATCTGTGATCTTTCTTCTAAATCTGACACACTAAAACCTACCGTTTCTTTTGGTGTTACAAGTGGAACAACAGTTGATACAGCAACTGGTGGAAAATTAGATATCAGACGCGGTAATTTTGTAGAAACTGAAACTGAGTATGTTTTTGGAAGCACCGGAACATTGTACATGGCACCGGGAACTTTATATAAAATTTATAAAGGAAGCAGCGATTCACTTTCCAGTGACAATGACCAGATACCACGTATGACTGGTGGCACTTATCAGTATGTGTTAACAGGCGGAACGATAGAATTAGCCGGTTCAGGCAGCAACCACGCATTCCAGACAGTACGAAGCACGTTAGGTGGCAGACCTTACTACAAATACTTAAAATTCAGCGGTGCTAATACTTATAAAACCAATTACAAAAACCCTGGCAGCCAGACAGGAATTGACTCTGCTTTGATTATTACAGGAAGTGCTGTGGTAGATTGCAGAACACTTTCTAACGCTGCAGCTTCTTTCATAGGTAATGGCGGTTTAATCATGGATGGCGGTCGACTAAGACTAAAAAATACCAGCAATACACAACCTGAATTAGTTGGTGATAATGTTGCTTATAATATTACCGGTGGCACTGTGGAATTTTACGGCACCAGTGCAACACAGCAGCAACAGATGCGTGGTAACTATACTTCATTAGTTACAAAACCAAAAATAACATACTACGATGTTGATATTAATGCTGCAGCAGCAAACTGGTCAACTACAAACACTTTTCAAGATGCAGGCAATGTTGACATGAATTCGAGCTTTAATATAAGAGGCACTTTAAATGTATATGCGCCGGCTGTTTTCCGTATGGACGACCAGGAATTTATTGACAGCTCTGGTAAAGTTCAGGTAAATGATTACGCAGGTTTATTGTATGCAAATACAGGTGGTATCAATGCAACAGGAACCACAGGAAATATCAGGACATCAGCTACTGATGTTTTCTCGTCAAAAGCAAGCTACGGTTTTGTTGGTCCTAATGATATGTCAACAGGTTCAGGTTTGCCAGCAACTACAAATGGTTTATATGTTTACAAATCCAATGCTGCTAAAAAAATCACATTAACAAATACGGTACGCGCTGACAGTATTCTAAAAATGAACAGCGGACACATTCTTGCTGTATCACCAATTTATATAGAGTTAGGTGTAGATGCAAGCAACAAAGGAACATTGAGCTATACTTCTGGTTATGTATTAGGTAAAATGCGAAGATGGTACAGCAGCACAAACAGCGGAATTGCAAGCGGTTTATTTCCACTTGGACAAGATGTTTCAGGTGTTTTTAAGAATCGTCATTATTATATTCAATATACAAATGCTGCAACAACAGGCGGTTATTTGGATGTGAATTTCAATCCGGTTGCAATGGGTCTTTCAGGCATTCCAATTCTAGGAATACCTGCAGTTGGTTCTTGCGCTTCTTCATTTGATGTTACGTCAACAGAAGATCAAGGTTATTGGATTGGAACGCCGCAAACATCTACATTGAGCGATGGTGATTATACTTTAGCATTAACCGGAGAAAGTTTTGTAACGGTTACCGATTTGTGTCAGTTAACTTTATTAAAACGTGTTGGCGCAGGAAGCTGGACAGCGCCAGGTACACACTTACAACCAACAGGTTCGCCATCTGTTCCTACTGTTTCAAGAAGTGGAATTTCAGGATTTTCTAACTTTGGTTTCGGTGGCGGACCACCAAATCCATTGCCGGTAGAATTAACCAGATTTGTTGGAAATTGCAATGATGCATATGTAAAATTAGAGTGGACAACTGCGTCTGAAAAGAACAGTAAAGTATTTATGGTAGAGCGTTCTTCCGATGGTATTCATTTCGCAACGATTGGTTATGTGAATGCTGCAGGATTTTCATCAACAATAAAAAACTATACATTCATTGATTCCACTTCTTCTTCAGAAAACTATTACCGATTGGTGGAAATAGATCATGATGATTCTTATCAGTCTTTCCATATCATAAAAGTGAATTGTAATGGTAATGGTGTTGACGGAACAAATATTTTTTACACACCAATAAATGGCATTGAAATTGAAACTTATGCTACACAATCAAAAGAAATGTTATTCAATGTGTATGAAGTTTCCGGAAAATTATTATATCAGGAAACAAAACAAATTGCACAAGGTTATAACAAATTCTCATTGGAATTGAAAAATAAATTAGCGAATGGAATTTATATCGTGCGAGCAATTGACGGAAGCAAATCTTCATCAACAAAAATCTGGATTCATTAAATAGTTTATAAAACGACAATAAAAATGCGCTCAGTTTGAGCGCATTTTTTATTGAATCAATTTATCTAATATGGCTTGAACGTCCAGTTTATATTGCCTGTTTCACTATCAACACCAACTGCTGCAACGTATGGTTGCATGATTGCAATTTCAGTTCCGTTTTTGATCGCTGATGAATTAGTAGATTTGACCATCTTCTTAAACAGTTCAACATCAGCACCGGTTTTTGTCCATTTAATTGTCTTATCAGTATTTAAACATTGCAAGGTAACAGTCGTTGCATTATCACCGGCTTCGTTCTGAAACAGGGTAATAATGTGTGATTCATCTGTATATAAAACAGTCGCGTTAAAATAAATTTTGGATGGTGTAAACTCTTCCACTGAATTGATCTTATACGATCTTTTGTACCAGTTATCGTTTTCTTCCACTATATCACTTAGCGTACTTGGTGATAATTTTTGCTTCAAAACAGTGCTTACTTTTCTGTTCACTACATACAATTTCTGACGTTCGCCTTTCGTAAAACAATATTCAGTTACATTTTCTTCATCACCTAATGCTTGCTTTGAAAATCGGTTATCATATTCTTTATCTGTCAGCAATTTTCCAAGTGTTCGCACATCTGCATTCTTCGTTATTTTTTCTGTTGGCAGAAAATAATAAACGAAACCATCTTTAGTAGTCAGTTTAAAACCATTCATATCATACACATCTTCTACTTTCGCGATGCCGTTTTTTAATTCAGAAAAATTATTGCTTATCGCTTCATTATTAATAATTTCTTCCTGCGTGTTGACATCATAACCAATTAATTTGCTTTCACCAATTACTGCATAACAAGTATTTCCGAAATATTTTAATTGCTTTACTTTGTATTTTTCTTTTTCTAAATAATTTGTCTCATTAGTTGTACCTAATAAGATAGAATTATATGGTTTGGATTCCGTTGGATTGAGTTGGTTCAGGTAATAACTTTCTTCCGTTGAATTATTCACATCACGCGTGGAAGCCGTCCAGATTTGTATGCCTTTTTCTGTATTTACCGTAATAAAATGATTATTGGTTTCTGTGTAATTCTTTCCAAATAAAGACGATGCATCCGATGATTGATTTTGGCTTCTGAATATAATTACAGCAATTGCAGCAAAGACAATCATTGAAACGACAGAAAAACATCCTATTGTTCCTGCTATTTTTTTCGGTGCATTTACCGAAGCTGCATTATCATAATTTTGTTTTACCGGAATTTGTTCTTGTTGAAATTTCTTAGCATTGCCATATATAAAAATGCTGCCGCAAAAATTACAGCGATATCTGTTATCTTCAATCAGATTACATTCGCTTGCGCCGCATTGCGGACATTGTAACGGTTTCGCCATGTCTTTGGTTTTTATAAAGTTAGAATAAAAATGCTAATCTAACAACTTGTCCAACGGACTGCTTGCATGTGCTGTGTCAGAAACTACAGCCAGTTTTGCTTCATACGCCATTCTGCCAGCCATTACTGCCAGTTTGAACGCTTCTGCCATTTGCACCGGATCTTTAGCGACAGCGATTGCGGTATTTACTAATACAGCGTCAGCGCCTAATTCCATCGCCTGCGCTGCATGTGACGGCGCACCGATGCCAGCATCTACGATAACAGGCACATTACTTTGTTCAATAATTATTTTCAAAAATTCTAAAGAAGCCAAACCTTTGTTACTGCCAATCGGCGCACCTAAAGGCATCACTGCTTGCACACCAACGTCTTCCAATCGTTTGCATAAAACCGGATCTGCATGAATATATGGCAAAACAACAAAATCGGCTTTTATCAATTCTTCTGCAGCTTTCAATGTTTCCACAGCATCAGGCATCAAATATCTTGGATCAGGATGTATCTCTAACTTCAACCAGTTGGTTTGCAATGCTTCACGTGCAGCATGTGCAGCAAAAACAGCTTCTTTAGCTGTGCGCACACCGCTGGTATTCGGTAATAAATTAACAGATGTATTTTGCAGATAAGATAAAATAGAATCTTGTTTTGTTTTCAGATCAATTCGTTTGAGCGCCATGGTTACTAGTTCCGTTCCGGAAGCAATAACTGCATCCTGCATCGATTGTGGCGAGCCAAATTTTCCTGTTCCTAAAAATAAACGCGATGAAAATAATTTTCCGGCTATATTTAATTTCTCTTGCACGATGTAAAAGTAGAACCAAATCATTAGAATACGAAACGAAATAGTTAAATAATTTTAATTTGTTTTTATTTATAAATAAATTCGTACTTTTAACGTCTGTCTTAAGTATGCAAAAACTCATTCTTTCCATAATATTTATTTTTAGCTTTTCCTTTGTTGGACTTTCACAAAATGCACTCTCAAAATTATCAGAAGAGCAGATAAAAACAGCGATTTCCCATAAATGGAAACTTAGTTTTTTAGAAGGAAAAGGCAAAAAAATAAAAATATCTGACGATAAAGCGACACTATTTTTAGGTTTTAATTCGGATGGAAAATTATACGAATCTGATGGCAAGAAAGAATATTACGGTACCTGGACACACAATCATTCGTCTTTCACCATTACAACAAATGATAAAGATGGCATAGAAAAACATGTGATAATAGATGTCAGTAACGATCAGCTTATTTTAAAATCAAAATTCAGAGGCATCCCTTTTAATATGGGTTTGCAAAAAGTTAATTAATCTAAACCATTTAAGGTATGAAAACAAATATTAAAGTACTAGCAGAAATTTGCGAAACAGCAGGTGCTCCAGGTTACGAGCAAAGAATCAGAGAAGTGGTTCTGAAACATTTAAAAGGTCTTCCGGTAAAAATTGAATCCGATAATATTGGAAACATTTACGCCATTAAAAAAGGAAAAGACAGCAGCAAACGCGTGATGATTGCCGCACACATGGATGAGATTGGTTTTATTGTAAAACACATTGATCAGAACGGTTTTTTAAGATTCCATACATTAGGTGGCTTTGATCCAAAGACATTAACGGCGCAACGTGTGATCGTACATGGCAAGAAAGATATCATTGGTGTAATGGGCAGCAAACCTATCCATATTATGACTGCTGAAGAGCGTGTAAAACCACCGCAGATTCACGATTATTTTATTGATTTAGGATTGCCTTACAAAGAAGTTATTAAACATATTTCCGTTGGCGATACGATTACACGCGACCGACAATTAATTGAGATGGGCGATTGCGTTAATTGTAAATCAATAGACAACAGGGTTTCTGTTTATATCCTGATCGAGACATTAAAGCTTTTGAAAGATTGTCCGTATGATGTTTATGGTGTTTTCTCCGTGCAGGAAGAAGTTGGAATTCGCGGTGCAAATGTAGCTGCTCACAACATTAATCCATCATTTGGTTTTGGTTTAGATACTACTATTGCTTACGATTTACCGGATTCAAAGCCGGAAGAGCAAATTACAAAATTAGGTGAAGGAACTGCTATTAAAATCATGGATGCCTCTACGATCTGTGATTACAGGATGGTAAAATATCAAAAAGAGATTGCAGATAAATTTAAAATAAAATGGCAATTGGAAGTGTTGCCAATGGGTGGCACTGATACTGCTGGTATTCAACGTATGGGAAAAACAGGTGCAATTGCAGGTGCAATTTCCATACCAACTCGTCATTTGCATCAAGTAATTGAAATGGCACATAAAGCTGATATTGAAGCCAGCGTTTTACTCTTGAAACATTGCATTGAGAATCTGCATAAATTCGACTGGAGTCTGAAATAATATCCATTCATCAAACACATAAACTTGGCTTTATAGATATAATCTGTAAAGCCAGTTTTATTTAATTAAAAACCTCGAAGAAAAATCTTCGAGGTCCTGAACTAAACTACAAATCTACCTCAATGGGAAAGAGATGTTATTTATCTAATTATGGCCTTGTCCATGTAGCTGATGTTGTGCCGTCAATATTAAAATCTTCTGACATAATTAATTTATCACCTTTATATATTCTTACCCAATCAGCTTCACCATTTCCTCTGAATGTAAATGCTATACCTTTTACAGTGCCAGTGCTACCTGTATAACTTACTGATTTTAGCAACGTAGAGTTTTTGTAAGAACTAACTTTATTTCCCTGAACACCAACTGCATATTCTGCATATACTGAAGGATCTGTTAATTGCTCTGAAACGTTATTAATAACCTGGCCAGTTATACCAATCAAACAAAATGATGGATTAACGCCTTTTTGCCATGATGCTGATGCCGTAAGCGTATCCGGATTATACTTATAAAGGAATGAAAGATCAATTTCATTTGCAACATCATCTCCAATTGAATTTTTCAAATTTGCTACTACTTTCAGACTGTCTGTATCCAGATTTAAGACAATTTCCTGTGGAATATCAATAGTATATTGCGAAAACCAATGACCTGACGTATGAGGTAAAGTTCCAAAATTTGCAATTCCGTTTTTGATAAAATTATTATCGCTATACATAACAACATTACCTGCACTTCCTTCTGAATATCTCAGTGTCCATTCCGTTGGTGTGATAGTTGTTGTAGATAACCCTGTCAAACAATTTATAGAAGTAAATACCGGTTGCCCTGCATTACTTACTGTCATACGCCAGCATTGTCCGTCCGGTGATTTCATGATAACACCTGAACCTATATCTTCAATATTCACATCACCTCCTTTTACATCTAGTTTGGATACAGGTACATCTGTTCCGATACCGACTTTGCAGTCATCTGTAATTTTTACGCATGCTTGCGATGGTACGCCAGTACCAAATATATAACCACCACCTTGTCCATACGCTTCATTGGTAAATACTAAATCACCTTTACCTGAATTCGTAATCAATTCATTGCTATCTGCAGCAACACCAATCGTTACGCCATTATTGCTGTAAGTAGTATCACCAAATCTAAATGTTGGACTATCGCCTGTAATTAAAATCTGGCTGCCTCTTCGAGCACTGTTCTTAACTTCAAAAGTTGATTTCGGATTGTCAGTACCAACACCTACTTTGCCTGTTTTGAAATAAATATTGCTACTTGTGTCGCTCCATTGCGTACCGTTTCCTGCTTTCTTTGCATACAATGAGTAAGGTACTGAAACCAATTGACTCGTTCCTGCTAATGTATAGTTCGAGCCGCCATTTTCATCAACTTCTATCTTAATAAAATAGCTGTCATCGTTCCATGAAATATTGCTGAACACGCCACTTACCGGAATGCCTTTCCCAATTTCCAGATTAATCAAACCTAAGCTGTTGGTAACTACAGCATGCGTTTCCGTGTAAACAGATACACCTGAAATATTATTTTTCAGGATGCTTAAACGAATACTGACATTTCTGTTCGACAGAACATTACCTGTGTTATCTCGAACAACTGCCTGGTATTTTATAGCTTCCGGAACAAATGCATTTGCTTGCGTAAAAAGCAATAAAATCAATATGATTATGCCTGCTATCTTTTTCATCAATTATTTCTTATTGTTTTACAATTTTATAGGAATGCAGCAATTGATTTTTTTCATTCATCAACATCAAATAATAAGTAGCAGTAGCAAATGAAGAACAATCAATGATCGTATTTTCATTTGCAACATTTCCTTCCATTATTAATTTTCCATTCATATCTGTTAGTTGATATTTTCCATTTTTCAAATGAACATCTTTGCTTTGCAAGATTAAATTATTTTTAATTGGATTTGGGAAAAGCGACACTTGAATCTCTGTAATATTGTCTTTAACAGCCGTGATCGTATAAGTTGATTGTTCAAATCCGCTGGATAACTGATTATTCGATGATTTCATGGTTGCTATTACCGTTTCACCAATTACATAATCCATATTTACACTGCTATTTTTCAAACTACCGCTGCCTGCACAAATTACTTCAGGCATTACCTGTTGTGCATACAGGTTTGCCTTAATGTAAATAACAAACAGAAATACGCAAGAAAGTTTTTTCATTGTGTTTTAGTAGTAATAGTTCAAAACAAAAATAAGTAGTTAAAATCATAAAAAGTAAGAAAAATTTTGACCATATTTACAACAATCAATTCGATAAAAAATATAATCAAAACAGAATCAGTTAATTATTAAATACAAAAACATGAAAAACCTACTTTTAAATAGATTAGCGAATTTAAAAAGAGAAGATTTATACCGATTTGAATCCTTTATACGTTCGCCGTATTTTCACAAAGGCGAAAAAGCTGCTGAATTCATGGATATTATTCAACCTTTTTATCCAAATTTTGATGAATATGCCTTACAAACGGTAAAAGAATTCTATCCAAGTCAGAAAGCATTTGAAGCACTGCAAAGCAGAATTAATGATTTATTGGATGAGTTTGAATTATACGAATTATTTGCGCAAAAAAAATTTCTACGAAATGCATTAAAGTATGAATTGGAACTTGACAAAAAGAACAACGTAAAATATTATCATCAACTGCAAGTCAACACCAAAACGATGATACAAAGCAGCGATGATTTATACGCAGAATACTACAAAGAATTTGCTTCAATAGCAGTTTGCGAAAATAACTGGCTGGCCGAAAAGCAACAGATCATTCAGCACAGCGAGCAAGCCATGTCAAATATTTTGCATTTTTTTCTGAGCAAATATTTGATGGTTTATGCAAACAAAACCACACATTCACTAAGTTTAACACAACAAGAAGAAAGCGACGAAACGAAATTGATTTTGAATTTCGTTGCTAATAATCTGCATACACAACCTTTAGATGTGCAATGCATATTTTACATTATACAGTTATTCAAAAATATTAACGGCGGTAACGGTGAGTTTGACCACTATTTCAATCAATTGAAAGCACAAACATTTAATTTAGAAAAAGAAGAAATATCGTATGAAATAAAATACGCGCTGATACAATCGGTTTCTGCCTGCGTATTTAAATGTCTTTCAGAACCTTCTTATTTGCAGAATGCATTTGAAATGGTAAAATTCTTAATAGAAAAAGATCTCTATTTTACCTTATTCCACGATGCATTAATTCAAAATCGTTTTATGATGATTGTGAAGATCGCAATTGGAGTGAACGAAATAGATTGGGCAAAACAATTCGTTGAAAATAAAATCACATTGATTAGTAAAAACGCGCAAAAAGGTATTTACAATTATGCGTCCGGTTTAATATTTTTTAATCAGAAAGAATACCAGACTGCCATGAAACTGATGCTGAAAATAAATTTAAACAGCATTCAGTTTGTGATAGATTGCAAAACCATTTTATTGAAAATTTATTTTGAGATAGATGATGTTAGCGGTTTTAATTATCAGTCACAAACATTTTTGAAATTCATCGGAAAAGATAAAACCATTAATAAGACGCACAAACAAAATGTAATCGATTCCATTGAATTTATTAAGCTGTTATTCAAATACAAAAAAAATAAAAAGCAAAGTGAATTACTGGAAAAGCTAAAACTTAAAAAAATTGATTACCTGATTACCAATTACCGCGATAAATGGTTTGCCGAAAAATACAACACCTTAATACAATAACAACAACCAACACACTACTTCATATACATCAGCACTTCGATTTTTATTTTTGAATTGGGTTTGAAATTCATTGGATAAATTTCTTTAAATTGTAATTTACCTGTATTATCAGTTTGAACAAATGCTTGCTCTGAATGACCAATACTAAAGCTCAAACTAATTTCATTGCTACCACCATGATTTGTATTGAATCCATATTGATTTAAATAGATATCGCCTTTTGAAATAAAAACTATAGGATGTAAAAAACCATTATTATTCATACTTGTAATCTTTAAAGAAACCATTGCCCTATTATTTCCAACAATGCTGCTCAAATCCAAATCTTGAAATAGAGTATCTACTAAAATACTATCAACAGCAACCACATTCGGAAAAAATATACCACTTTGCGCAGCAGTCGTCTGTACCGTTCCATCACCAAACTTATAACCACTCGTAGTAGCAATTTGTCCGTTCACTTCTAACTTACTGGTTGGTGTGTCGGTACCAATACCAACTTTACAATCATCGGTAATTTTTACGCATGGTTGCGAAGGAACGCCTGTGCCGAAGATATAGCCGCCGCCGGTTCCGTATGCTTCATTGGTAAATACCACATCGCCGCGTCCGCTTCTTGGTATCAGGTCGTTGCTGTCTTCTGCGACACCAAACACCACACCACCGCTGTATGCAGTGTCTGCCATGCGCAACGTCGGCACTTCGCCTGTAATTTGTACCTGGCTGCCTCGGCGTTCACTGCTGTAAATTTCCAGTTTCTTTTTCGGTTGATTCGTTCCGATGCCTACATTGCCTGTGTTGTAGTAAATATTCGTGTCGTTGTCGCTCCATTGCGTGCCGTTTTCTGCTTCTTTTGCATACAGCGCATACGGCACAGAAACCAACTGGCTCGTTCCAACCAAGGTGTAATTGCTTCCGCCGGTTTCGTCCATTTCTATCTTTATGAAATAGCTGTCGTTGCCCCAATTGATGGCGCTCATCGTGCCGCTAACCGCTGTGCCTTTGCCGATTTCCAGATTGATCAAACCTAAACCATTGGTCGTTGTGTTATGCGTTTCCACATAAACAGCAATTCCTGAAATGTTGCCTTTCAAAATACTCAAGCGAATACCGATATTTTTATTGGACAAGACGTTGCCGCTGTTATCGCGCGCTACTGCCTGGTATTTGATGGCTTCCGGTACAAGTGCAAAAATTGCTGTTTGCAATAAAAGCAGCAAGATGATAGATGCAACTATTTTTTTCATGAATGTATTTTTTTATTGTTTAACTATTTTTCTCTTTATCTGAACTATGATGTTTTTGATTTGCTTGATGAACATGATTTTAAAATCCTAAAAATCCTTTAATCTTGGAAATCTTAATTCAGACAACCAACACACTACTTCATATACATCAGCACTTCTATTTTGTAACGATTTAAAGTGCTATATCTTGTTTTCCATTGCAGTATTCCATTATTATCAGTTGTTACTAAAACTTGTCCTGCTGATGGCAAAGTATTTCCAGTATTTGAAAAAAACACAGTTGCATTTATTGCAGATGGAATTCCAGTATCAGTACCTGCATACTGAAAATTTGTATCACCTTTTGCAATAAATACTAATGAACCAGCTACACTTGAAATTCTTAATAACACAGTTGCTTTATTATTTCCAACAACACTACTAAAATCTAAATCAGTAAAAACAGTATCAACTAACACATTATTAAACGCAACCACATTCGGAAAAAATATTCCACTCATACTTTGTGCAGCAGTCGTCTGTACCGTTCCATCAC
This sequence comes from Chitinophagales bacterium, assembly GCA_046329815.1. Taxonomy (GTDB): domain Bacteria; phylum Bacteroidota; class Bacteroidia; order Chitinophagales; family JADIYW01; genus JADJSS01. The sequence continues at coordinate 1,917,372 of JAXLTY010000001.1, read as the reverse complement.
CAAACTTATAACCACTTGTCGTAGCAATTTGTCCGTTCACTTCTAACTTACTGGTTGGCGTGTCTGTTCCAATACCTACTTTACAATCATCCGTAATTTTTACGCATGGTTGCGAAGGCACACCGGTGCCGAAGATATAGCCGCCGCCGGTTCCGTACGCTTCATTGGTAAATACCACATCGCCGCGTCCGCTTCTTGGTATCAGGTCGTTGCTGTCTTCTGCAACACCAAACACTACACCACCTGTGTAAGCAGTGTCTGCCATGCGCAACGTCGGCACTTCACCTGTTATTTGTACCTGGCTGCCTCGGCGTTCATTGCTGTAAATTTCCAGTTTCTTTCTCGGTTGGTTCGTACCAATACCGACATTGCCTGTGTTGTAGTAAATATTCGTGTCGTTGTCGCTCCATTGCGTGCCGTTTTCTGCTTCTTTTGCATACAGCGCATACGGCACAGAAACCAACTGGCTCGTTCCAACCAAGGTGTAATTACTGCCACCGGTTTCGTCCATTTCTATTTTGATAAAATAGCTGTCGTTGCCCCAATTGATGGCACTCATCGTGCCGCTAACCGCTGTGCCTTTGCCAATTTCCAGATTGATCAAACCTAAACCATTGGTCGTTGTGTTATGCGTTTCCACATAAACAGCAGTACCAGAAATGTTGCCTTTTAAAATACTTAACCGAATTCCAATATTTTTATTGGACAAGACGTTACCGCTATTGTCGCGCGCTACTGCCTGGTATTTGATGGCTTCCGGTACTATTGCAAAAATTGCTGTTTGCAATAAAAGCAGCAAGATGATAGATGCAACTATTTTTTTCATGAATGTATTTTTTTATTGTTTAACTATTTTAAATGTTTCAATCAACTGGTGTGATGCGTCTTCCATTCTCAGCCAGTAAACAGATGGTGATAACGTGCTGCAATCAATAGCAGTCAATTCATTTTGCAGTGCATCTTCTTTCATTACTTTTCCTTGCACATCCAACAGTTGAAATCTGATATTTTTTAACTGTGTAGCATTTATTTTCAAATTGAGCAAATTCGCTGTTGGATTTGGAAATAGTTGAATATCATATTTTACCGCGTTTGTTTTTATGGCGGTAATAATATAGTTCGATTGCTGAAAACCATTGGACAACTGGTTGTTTCCGGCTTGCATCGTTTCCACAATTGTTTCGCCAATTGTCCAGTAAACATTAGTTGTTCCGTTACTAAGCGTTCCGCTTGCGGTGCAAATAACCGATGGTGTAAGCTGTTGTGCATCTATGTTAATGTGCAGTAGTAACATAGAAGTCAAAAATAATATTGCTCTCATTTTTTGCATTTAAGTATGAATGGTATTCAAATGTAATGGCTTTAAATGTAAATTTTATAGAATAATTTTAATTATTTTTACATAATATCAGAATAAAAAATCAACAAAGTATTGTAAATCAATATTATAAATAAAACAGAACATGAATAATTTACTTTTAAACAGGATGAGAGAATTAAAAAAAGAAGAATTTTACCGGTTTGAGTTATTCCTGCACTCGCCTTATTTCAATAAAAGTGAAAAATCAGTATTATTCTTCGATTTGATAAAACCCTATTACCCTGATTTTATACTTCCAAGATCTGTCCAAACAAAGATCAGCCGTTTATTTCCAAGCAAAATTGCAGGTGATGTTTCTCTTAGCAGGATAAATGATGTTCTGGATAATTTTGAATTACAGCAATTTTATGAGCAAAAGAAATTTGTGAAAAATTCGTTGAAATACGAGTTGGAATTAGATAAAAAAAATAATGTAAAATATTATACTGCTTTACAAAGAGCACCAACGGAAAAAATACAAAGCAGTGATGATTTATACGCGATGTATTGCAAAGAATTTGCATCAATTGCCATTTGCGAAAATAACTGGCTGAGTGACAAAGAAAAAATTATTTTCCATAGTGAGCAAGCAATGTATAATATGCTCAATTTTTTTCTAAGTAAATATTTAATGATTTATGCTAATAAAGTTACGCATTCTTTAAATATTTCACCGGCACCTGAAGAAACCAATGAAACCAGGTTAATATTGCGATTTGTAGAAGACAACCTTGCGCAGCAATCGCTTTCGGTACAATGTCTGTTTTATATTATTCAGATGTTCAAAAATATCACTAAAGATGAAAAAGAATTTGACCTGAGTTTTAATGCACTTAAAAACTGCACATTTAATTTGATTAAAGAAGAAATTTCTTATGAAATAAAATATGCTTTGATACAGGCATCATCTGCGTGCATTTTCAAATGCTATACCAATCCAAAATATTTTAAGAACGCATTCGAACTCATTCATTTTTTAGTAGAAAATGATTTGTATTTTTCCTTATCACATCAGCCGCAAATTCAGCAGCGTTTCATTCTCATTATTAAAGTGGCTCTAGGTGCCGGTGAGATTGATTGGGCAACACAATTTATTGAAAACAGCATTAATCTAATTGACAAAAAACAACAAAATAATTTTAACAACTATGCTTTAGGTTTGATTTATTTCCATCAGCAAAATTACAACGAAGCAATAAAGTTGATGATAAAAATAAACATCAACACACCGCAATATGTAGTTGACTATAAAATCACATTATTAAAAATGCATTACGAATTAAATGAATTGGCAGCATTCAACTATCAATCACAAACTTTCCTGAAATATTTAACTAAAGAAAAAACACTCAACAAAACCCACAAGCAAAATATACTCGATTCCATGGAATTTATAAAACAGTTATTTAAATACAAAAAGAGTAAGGTAAAAGAAGATCTCGCTAAAAAATTAAAACTCAAAAAAATCGATTATCTCATCAGTAATTACAGAGATAAATGGTTCATTGAAAAATACAATTTGATAAAATAAAAAACCGTCTCGTTATTCACGAGACGGTTCTGTATGGGTTGGCGATGACCTACTCTCCCAGGTTTAACCTAGTACCATTGGCGCTGTAGGGCTTAACTTCTCTGTTCGGGATGGGAAGAGGTGATCACCTACGCTATAATCGCCATTAAATCTTTAGTAGCAAACTACCATAAATTTTTATGACTTGTTTGTCAGTAAATTTTAACATATTGGGAAATCATTATACAAATTTTAAAAAGTTGATGGGTTATTAGTATCACTCGGCTTTGATGTTACCACCTTTACACCTATGACCTATCAACGTCGTAGTCTTCGACGACCCTATGAGATCTCATCTTGAAGTTGGTTTCGTGCTTAGATGCTTTCAGCGCTTATCCATTCCCAACGTAGCTACCCGGCGGTACATCTGGCGACATAACCGGTACACTAGAGGTCAGTCCATTCCGGTCCTCTCGTACTAGAAACAGATCTTCTCAAATCTCAAACGCCCATAACAGATAGGGACCGAACTGTCTTGCGACGTTCTGAACCCAGCTCGCGTGCCACTTTAATGAGCGAACAGCTCAACCCTTGGGACCTTCTCCAGCCCCAGGATGTGACGAGCCGACATCGAGGTGCCAAACCTCCCCGTCGATATGAGCTCTTGGGGGAGATCAGCCTGTTATCCCCGGAGTACCTTTTATCCTTTGAGCGATGGCCCTTCCATGCAGAACCACCGGATCACTTTACCCTACTTTCGTACCTGCTCGACCCGTCGGTCTCACAGTCAAGCACCCTTATGCTAATACACTCTGCGCACGGTTACCAAGCGTGCTGAGGGTACCTTTGGAAGCCTCCGTTACTCTTTTGGAGGCGACCACCCCAGTCAAACTACCCACCATGCACTTTCCTCCGATTGCGGAGTTAGGCTCTAAGTAAACAAAGGGTGGTATTTCAACGTTGACTCCACGAACACTAGCGTGCCCGCTTCATAGTCTCCCACCTATCCTACACATCGTTTACTCAAAGTCAATGCAAAGTTGTAGTGAAGGTTCACGGGGTCTTTCCGTCCCGTTACGGGTACCCGGCATCTTCACCGGGACTACAATTTCACCGAGCTCACGGCTGAGACAGTTATCAGATCGTTACACCATTCGTGCAGGTCGGAACTTACCCGACAAGGAATTTCGCTACCTTAGGACCGTTATAGTTACGGCCGCCGTTTACTGGGGCTTCAGTCGGAAGCTTTGCCTTGCGGCTAACAACCTTCCTTAACCTTCCAGCACCGGGCAGGTGTCAGGCCCTATACTTCATCTTTCGATTTTGCAGAGCCCTGTGTTTTTGTTAAACAGTCGCCTGATACTTTTCACTGCGGCCCCATTGCTGGGGCGACCCTTCTCCCGAAGTTACGGGTCCATTTTGCCGAGTTCCTTAGCCGTGACTCACTCGAGCGCCTTAGGATACTCTCCTCGACTACCTGTGTCGGTTTACGGTACGGGCTGCTTATACCTGAAGCTTAGAGGTTTTTCTAGGAAGTCTGATTAGGTTCAATGCACTTGCTCGAAAGCTTGCGCTACTGTCAGATTTCGATTCAAGGGCGGATTTGCCTACCCTATCAATATCTACGTCTTTTACCGATGCAATCCGTAACATCGGAGAACTTTCACTACTTCGTCACCCCATCGCAGTATAAGCAGGTACTGGAATATTAACCAGTTTTCCATCGGTTGCCCCTCTCGGGTTACACCTTAGGACCCGACTAACCCTGATTCGATTAGCGTTGATCAGGAATCCTTAGTCTTACGGCGATAAAATTTTTCATTTTATTTATCGTTACTTATGCCTACATTTTCTTTTCTGATCGCTCCAGAGATTCTTACGAATCGCCTTCAGTGCAGATCAGAATGCTCCCCTACCGATCACCACTCATGTGGGATCCTATAGCTTCGGCACTACATTTGATGCCCGATTATTTTCCGCGCTCGGTCACTCGACTAGTGAG
>JAXLTY010000001.1:0-1907500 GCA_046329815.1 Chitinophagales bacterium | reverse complement strand
CGCAATTGCCTGCGTTTGCCAACTGCAAAATGTCTTTAAACGTTGCAAATGGTGAACCAATCTCATACTTTATCCAAACATTGGTATATATAGGTTTCGATGCAGCAATGGTCAATGTTTCGTCATTACTGGTTACAGCATCGTAGTGGTGCGCCACAAAATCGCCGTTGCCGACAAACAAAATACTGTGTCCTTGCTTTAGTTCATATTGCTGCGTACCGTTTTGCGCATTCAGTTCTACCGTTTTCTGCGCGTCCAGCACTTTATCGAGCCATGATTTGCTTCTTATATAATCGGTCAGTTTTTTTACGCCTAAAATTCCGAACGAATGCAGCACGATATTCGGTATATGATAAATGAAATTTACTTTATTGACTTTATACGCTAAAATATTCCATAAATAATCGACGCCTAATAGCTGGTTATCGGAAAGATTGGTCCACGATGGAAAATGTTTTACTAAATTTTCGAAAAAAGTTGGCCACGCAGCCATCGAATAACCTAATAACAGTGCCAGCGGCAATGCAACGGTGGACAATAATTTGAATGTGGAATGTTCTTTATCATTGAACTGAAAAGCGAGTATATCTTCTACATCGGTTGGTGTGAGTGGCTTGCGCTGATGTACTTTTTCGGCAATAGCAGACAGATGCTTGCGTTCTTGTCGGATAATTTTTGACATGGATTCACAGTTTTATAGAAACTAAGTTAAGGATTTATTTGAAAAAATTGCTTCCGGCAGACGCCGAGTTGCCGTGCGGATGAACCGAGATGGCTTGCAGACGAACGGAGATGGCTTGCGGATGCACCGAGTTGCCGTGCGGACGAACCGAGATGGCTTGCGGACGAACCGAGATAGCTTGCGGATGCACCGAGACGGCTTGCGGACGCACCGAGTTGGCTTGCGGACGCGCCGAGTTGCCGTGCGGACGAACCGAGACGGCTTGCGGATGCGCCGAGTTGGCTTGCGGATGCACCGAGTTGGCTTCGGCAAATAATTAATTTGCTTATTATCAATAATTTATGAAAAATAGTTTTCTTTTGTCACTTTTTGAAGCCAAAAAGTAACCAAACAGCTTTTGCGGTTGAGTGGTTTTGTTGTTTGAACTATGAATTGATGTCCTTCGATGAACTCAGGACGACAGCGACGTGGTGAGATTGCTTCGTGCCTCGCAATGACGCGATGCGTATAAGCGGTTGAGTGGTTTTGTTGTTTGAACTGTGAATTGATGTCCTTCGATGAACTCAGGATGACAGCGACGTGGTGAGATTGCTTCGTGCCTCGCAATGACGCGATGCGTATAAATGGCAGGGTTTTGGCGGACAGCAGCAAAAACCGGTTTTTGATTTGGAATGGTTTGATTATATTTGATTAGTAATGATTTTGATTAGTTTTTTAAGTAAATAATTTTTAAAGCAATTCTATGTCAGATGATAATTTTACTATTAAGATGAATATTTCAAAACCACTAGAAGATTTGTTAAATGATTTTTCAGTGATATTTAAGACTGCTTTTTTAGAATATGATTTTGAAAATGAAGCGGCATGGATTCATGGAGTTTCAGATGAACATAAATACATAAACATCTCAAGAGAGCATGATGGTGATTCAAGAAGCTCAAAAAAGCCACTTAATATCAATTTATATTTCTATAATTACAAAGATGATCGAATTGAGAATTACAAAAAATTAGCAGAAATCATTTCAAAGCATTTTGATATCGTCGTGTATTTTGGAAAAAATATTTTAAATAATAAAACAGAACATGAGTTTGTTGTACTTGGAAATATCAATCCTAAAATAAAAACACCTTCAAATAAATCGCTTTGAATAACAACTTTGTATCGACACCTTCCTCCACATTATAATTTCATAATTTATAAAGTTCTGATTTAGTCGTATTTTTATCGCAGTATTATTACTTTTTAATTTTAAAAAGATTCTTCACTACGTTCAGCATGACAATGAAAAAACACAATTTCGGAGCAGGTCCATCTATTTTGCCACAGGAAGTTTTTGAGCAAAGCGCGCAGGCGTGTATTGAAATAGACAACAGCGGCTTGTCTATTTTAGAGATCTCGCACAGAAGTAAAACGTTTGACGCGATCCTGGAAGAAACGTTTTCGCTGATCAAAGAATTGCTGCAAGTGCCTGACGATTATTCGGTATTATTATTACAAGGCGGCGCGAACATGCAGTTCAATATGATTCCGTACAATATTCTGAACGATCACGAAACCGCGGATTTTGTGGAAACCGATATCTGGTCGGTGCGCGCCGAAGAAGAAACGCGTTTGTATGGCAAAACGCATATCATCGCTTCATCTAAAGATGCGAATTTTAATTTTATTCCAAAAGATTTTACCATAGATAAAGATGCTGCGTATCTGCATCTGACATCTAACAATACTATATATGGTACGGAGTTTTTGGAAGACAAGCAATATGAAGTTCCGGTGGTTTGCGATATGAGCTCCGATATTTTTTCGCGTCCGGTGGATGTTTCCAAATATCATTTAATTTATGCAGGCGCGCAAAAGAACTTAGGTTGCGCAGGTATTACTTTAGTTATTATCAAAAATGAATGGTTAGGCAGAGCCACGCGTCCGAAATCAAAAATGTGGGATTACAGTGTGTATGCAAAAAATAATTCGTTGTACAACACGCCGCCTGTTTTTACTATTTACACTTGTTTGCTGACCTTGCGCTGGCTGAAAAAATTAGGTGGTTTGGCTGAAATGGAAAAACGCAATGCCGCGAAAGCAGCTCTATTATATAGTGAGATCAACAGGAATCCGTTGTTTACAGGTCATGCTGTAACCGCAGACAGAAGCCGCATGAATATTGTATTCACAGCGAAAGATGAACAAACAACGAATGATTTTCTGGAATTTGTAAAACCATATAATATAGATGGTATCAAAGGTTACCGCACGGTTGGCGGTTTCCGTGCTTCGTGCTACAATGCCTTACCGATTGAAAGCGTGCAGGTGTTGGTAGATGCGATGCAGGCGTTTGAGAAAAGATAGTCTGAATCAGGATTTCGCAGATTTAAGGATTTTTGGATTTTAAAATCATTCTTTAAATCTTATTAATCGTGTGAATCCTGTAAATCGTGATTCTGACAATCTACATTCAACATTTCTATTTAATTTTAGTTATATTTAGTGTAAAATAATTTTTATGCTAAACAGATTTACACTTTTATGCACTTTATTATTGCTCACATTATTTTCCATTGCACAACCGAAAATAAAACTTGACACCTTTTCACGTACTTTCACATCACCGGTAGATATTGCCAATGATGGCTTTAGCGACCGATTATTCATTGTACAGCAAAACGGAATCATTTGGGCGCTGGATTCTAATGGTGTAAAAATTGATACATTCATAGATCTCAGGACTAAGGTACAAGTAAGCAGTGAACAAGGTTTACTTGGTTTAGCATTTCATCCTAATTATGTAAACAACGGTTATTTTTACACTTACTACACTAAAAAGAATTCTACAGATAATCATGTAGTACGATACAAAGTAAGCAGTTCAAATCCAAACAGAGCAATAATAGACTCTGAGCGAGTGGTTATAACCTTAGCACATCCTACTTTTACCAATCATAATGGCGGCTGTATTAAATTTGGCAATGACGGTTATTTATATATTGCTGTCGGCGATGGTGGCAGCGGCGGCGATCCGAATGGCAATGCACAAAATAAAAATACACTTTTAGGAAAATTGCTGCGTATTGATGTCAATAATTTTGCCGGTACTTATACGGTTCCTGCCAACAATCCATTTGTAGGACAATCTAATGTTAAAACAGAAATCTGGGCGTATGGCCTGCGCAATCCGTGGCGTTTTTCGTTCGACCGGTTAACACATGATCTATGGATAGGCGATGTTGGTCAAGGTGCAAGAGAAGAAATTGATTTCCAGGCAAGCAACAGTGCAGGCGGCGAAAATTATGGCTGGCGTTGCTACGAAGGCAGTAACACTTACAATACAGCAGGTTGTGCAGGTGCTGCAAATTATAAATTTCCGGTTTATGAATATGACCACAGCGCCAATGGCGGTATTGCAGTGACCGGCGGATTTGTGTACAGAGGCAATAAATATCCTGACTTGTCCGGTTATTATGTTTGCGCTGATTATGGTACCGGTAATTTCTGGCTGATCAAAAAAGAAAATTCTGTTTTCAATACTACTGCAATCGGCAAACCGCTGGCAGGTGTCAATATTTCCTGCTTTGGTGAAGATATTTTTGGTGAGCTATATGCAGCTAATGTCAGCAATGGTGTGATCTATAAAATACGAGAATTATGTTCGCCATTCAGAATCGGAGTATTTCAAAAAAACAATCCATTATGTTTTAACAGTAACGACGGACGCATCGAATTATTCAATACCGGCAGCAATGGCGCAGTTAGTTATGTATGGAGTAACGGAAACAATACCAACACCATCTCAAATTTAAGTGCAGGAACATACAGAGTTACTGCAACAGACGGAATTGGCTGCGTGCGCAAAGACAGTTTTGTTTTAGTAAAACCGGATACGTTAAAAATTAATTTAGTGAATAAAATTGATCCTAGTTGCTATAACAGTACAAATGGATTATTGGAAGTATTTGCCACCGGTGGTTCCAGATCTTATAGTTATAACTGGAGCAATGGAAGCACAAATGCTTTAATTACTAATCTTGCTGCAGGAAAATATGTATTGACTTTAAAAGACAGTAATCTTTGTACAGTAAAAGATAGTTTTACGTTAATAAAACCAGATACCTTAAAAATCAATTTATTGCGCGCAGTAAATCCAAGTTGTTATAATACTACAAATGGCATACTAGAAGTACGCGGTGTTGGCGGCAATGATCCGTATAATTATAACTGGAGCAACGGAACTACCATTGCATTGAACAGTAATTTGCCAAGCGGAAAGTATGTGCTGACAATGAAAGACAGCAATCTTTGTACGGTAAAAGACAGCTTCACACTGACAAGACCAGATACCTTAAAAATAAACCTGTTGAATAAAATAAATCCGAGCTGTCCTGATGTTTCAAATGGCTTATTGCAAGTACAAGGTTCTGGCGGAAACGATCCATATAGTTATAACTGGAGCAATGGAAATCTTAGCTTTAATAATAACAACCTGGCTGCCGGCAATTATGTAATTACTTTAAGAGACAGCAACCTTTGTACTGTGAAAGATACTTTTGCTTTGATTAATTTAGATACGCTGGATAAACCAACTATTTCGCTTGGCATCGATTTTTTACAAACACAAAGCGGTTTTTCTTATAAATGGTATCAGGACGGAAATTTGTTAGTTGGTTCCACACAAGATACTATCCATCCAAATTTGGCCGTGTCAGCCATTTACCAGGTTGAAATTACAGATGCCAATGGTTGTAAAGCGATTTCTGATACTTTTCAGCATATTTGGTTATCTACAAAAAATAATAATACCGTCATTGAAAAATTCTCTTTGTTTCCAAATCCGGCAAGCAACCAGCTAACTATCAATATTGATTTTAAAATGAAACAAACAGCATTTTTAAAAATTATCAATTCGATCGGACAAATTGTGTATGATGAAAGAATTGTTGCTGATAAAATATCTAAAATAATTCCGGTACAAACATTGCCAAAAGGTTTGTATCAACTTTCTATATTTATGGATGACGGAAAAGTTTCGAGCCAGGCATTCATCAAAGAATAAACTAAGCGCAAAATAAGAAAAGCCATCGCAATGCGATGGCTTTTCATTTAAGCCGAACTATTTTATAAGCTTAACGCCGCTTCGTACATTCTGTTTACTTCTGTCCAATTGATGACATTATAAAATGCAGCGATATAATCAGGTCTGCGGTTTTGGTAATTTAAATAATAAGCATGTTCCCAAACATCCAAACCCAAAATCGGTGTGCCTTTTACATCAGCCACATCCATTAACGGATTGTCCTGATTTGGTGTGGAACTAATCACTAATTTGCCATCTACGACAGACAACCATGCCCAGCCGGAACCGAAACGCGTCGTTGCCGCTTTGGTAAATTCTTCTTTGAATGCAGCGTAAGAACCAAATGTTGCTGTGATGGCTTCACCGATTTTTCCTGTTGGTTCGCCACCGCCGTTTGGCGATAAGATCTGCCAGAACAACGAGTGATTGAAATGTCCGCCGCCATTGTTGCGCACTGCAGGTGAAAGTGTAGAAATAGTAGCCAATAATTCTATCAGCGATTTTCCTTCGTTTTCTGTGCCTGCCAATGCAGCATTTAAATTGGTAACGTAAGCATTGTGGTGCTTGCCGTGATGTATTTCCATTGTTTTCGCATCTATGTGCGGTTCAAGCGCGTCATACGCATACGGTAATGGTGGTAATTCGAAAGCCATTTTTTATAAATTTAAGAGTTAATGAATTGGTGAATAATGAATTGCAAATATAACAAATCAGAACCATTTTGGTTGATTGGAAAAGTTGATAAACAGATAAGAAAAGTTAATAGCAAATTCTTCATATTTCATGTAGTTCATCCAATAATGTTATTTCAGTAGGATATTTTTGCTTATACATGAATCTACTTTCTTTAAAAAAAACAATAAAATATAATAGTACAAGACAAGACATTGACGGAAATAAAATCTGATCTTCATGTTTACTCATCCATACCGTTGAAGCAGTAGTGAAAAGAAAAATTAAATAAACAACACAAAGGAACAATAACATTATCCTATTCATTTTTATCCGTTTGTAATCTTTTTTTATAATGATCAATAAGGCAACTATATGAAAAATGATTTGTAAAAAAATGCTAATCAGAAAGGCAAGGCAACAAACGAAACTAATATTCTCTATATTTCTGTTAGGCAAGAGCACACCTTCGTCATAACCGGTTATAATAACATAAATAATTGCAAAAACAGGAAAAAAAATGACACAAAACAATTCAAATTTATACCTGTTTAACATTTTATAATTTATTAAACATTAAGCTACTTTCAGCTTAGATAATTTGGATTTATTTAATTTTTGTCGCGCGTATTCTTCCGTGATAACATATTCTTTTATGTCTGTTCTGGATGGCAGCTCAAACATAGCATCATTGATGATCGCTTCAAAAATAGAACGCAGACCGCGCGCACCTAATTTATATTCCATCGATTTATCCACCATAAAATTCAACGCATCGTCTTCTATTTTAAGGTCGATATTTTCGATGGAAAATAATTTTTTGTATTGTTTTACCAATGAGTTTTTCGGCTGCGTCAATATTTCTTTCAGCGCATGTTTATCTAATGGTTCTAAATAAGTCAGCACAGGCAAACGACCAACTAACTCAGGAATCAAACCGAAGCTTTTGGTGTCTTGCTGCGTGATATACTGCAATAAATTTTCGCGGTCGATTTCTTCTTCTTCTTTATTCTTTTTAAAACCGACAGTAGATGTTTTCAATCGTTTTGCAATTACTTTTTCAATGCCATCGAATGAGCCGCCGCAAATAAACAATATATTTTTAGTATCTACTTTCAACAATTTTTGTTCAGGATGTTTACGTCCACCGTTTGGCGGCACCAATACTTCCGAACCTTCAATTAGTTTTAGCAATGATTGCTGCGTGCCTTCTTTAATGTCGCGCGTCAATGACGGATTGTCACCTTTGCGCGAAATCTTATCGATCTCATCAATAAATACAATACCTTTTTCAGCGGCAGCAATATCATAATCACAAACCTGTAGCAAGCGCGATATAATGCTTTCCACGTCTTCACCGACATAACCGGCTTCTGTAAAGATTGTAGCATCGACAATAGTAAATGGAACATTAAGCAACTTAGCAATAGTTTTAGCCAGCAATGTTTTTCCGGTGCCGGTTTGTCCAACCATAATAATGTTAGACTTTTCGATCTCTACTTCGTCTTTGCTTTCCGGCTGGTTCAAACGTTTATAATGATTATATACCGCAACGGCCATCACTTTTTTCGCTTCGTCCTGACCAATGATATACTGATCTAAATATTCTTTAATTGCTTTCGGTTTCTGGATTTTTAATTGTGAAGATGCTTGCGATGGTTTTTGCGAAAAGAATTCCTGATCTAAAATAGTTTTTGCCTGCGTAACACAACTTTCACAAATATGACCATCCAATCCGGCAATTAATATTTTTACATCTTCTTTCGGTTTACCACAAAAGCTACAACGGTTTTGGTTCTTTTTAGACATCTGAATTTATTATCTGTTATTGTTCTTATTTATTTCTACCATCATATTCTTCAGGCATTTTGTTATCATACTTTAAATAAATGTGCAATAAAAAATTTAAAAAAAATAGAGTAGCACTAATTATTAAAACGGTAACGCCTGTAACTATTTTTAATCCTGATCTGACATAGCCGACTGATACAATGTTATTAAAATACATATACAAACCTAATAGAAAAAATATAATTGCGCTAAATACTAAAATGAATTTTAGCGCTTTTAATGTTTTTCCTTCATACAATGCCAACTATGTTTTGATTTTAATACAAAATTACATAAAAATGGTGCGTAAAATACGCACCAAAGATAATTTATACGTTTAACGTAAGATATTATTTTCTGATTAATACTTCGTCGATCATACCATATTCTTTTGCTTCTGTAGAAGTCATCCAGTAATCGCGATCACTGTCTTTTTCTACTTTTTCATACGGTTGTCCGCTGTGGTTGGCGATGATTTCGTATAGTTCTTTTTTTAATTTTGTAATTTCTTTGTATGTGATCTCGATCTCAGAAACCTGACCTTGCGCGCCACCCATTGGCTGGTGAATCATCACACGTGAGTGCGCCAATGCACTGCGTTTTCCGTTTTCGCCTGCACACAATAATACAGCAGCCATAGAAGCGGCAATACCTACGCAGCAAGTCGCTACATTTGGTTTGATATACTGCATCGTATCATAAATGCCCAAACCTGCATACACGCTGCCGCCTGGTGAGTTTACATAGATCATTACATCGCGCGTATTATCAGCAGATTCCAAGAATAATAGCTGCGCCATGATGATATTGGCCACATAATCATCGATACCCGTTCCCATGAAAATGATTCTATCCATCATTAAACGCGAAAATACGTCTAATGCAGCCACGTTCATTGGTCGCTCTTCGATGATGTTTGGCGTAAGATTGGTGATGTTTGTTTGCAGGTAATTATCTACATATATTGAAGATAAACCGTGATGCTGTGTAGCATATTTTCTGAATTCTTTTCCGTAGTCCATTTTAATTATTTTAGTATTGAGTAATTTAGCAGGCAGTAGGCAGACTGCAAACTGCTTACTTTTTACTGCATACTATTTGTTTTCTTTTTTATCGAAAAAATCAGCAAAAGAAACAGCCACTTCGTCTATTGTAATTTGCTGCTCGATAAAAGTAAACAATTTTTGTTCCAATACACCATCGTATGACTTTTTGACATGTTCTTCTTTTGACATCAAACTGTCATTCAGTTGGTCGATAGTTTCTTCAGGCAAACCTTGTCCGGTTGGATTGTACATCATTAACTGCTGGCGCAAAGCATTTTTAGAAAATTCTTTGATGTCAGCCATTTCTATTTTGATGCCATTATCTTTAACAATTTTGTCTGTGATCAGGTTCCATTTCAAACCTTTCACAAACATTGGATATTCTGTTTCGATCTGCTCGTCTGAAACTGGTTTTTCGTTAGAAGATTTGATAAATCTTTTCAGGAAAGCATCCGGCAAATCAATTTTTGTGTTGTTCATCAATGTGTTGTAGATGTTTTCTTTGAATTGATTGTTAGTGCTGCTTACTGAAAAACCTTCTAATTCAGCACGTATTTTTTCGCGGAATTCTTCTACTGAATTCACAGCACCTGGTCCGTATATTTTATCAAATAGTTCCTGATTTAATACTGCTTTTTCAGTGATCGGTTCTTTTCCTTCTTTCACTTCTTCTTCATTCGTTACCTTTCCATAACGAACAGCTATTTTATCCAACTCTTCATCTAACGTTTTATCATCGATCGTGATTACATTTTTTGTCACTTTGGTGCTTTTGTCAATAGCAACATCTACGCTAGGCGCCAAACCAATCTCATATTGAAAAGTAAAATCTGACGGATTATTGATATCTAACTGAATATCATCACTTGGCAATGGCAACGGACGACCCAACATATCAATTTTATTTCCTTCGATATGTTTATTCAATGCATCGGATACTTTTTTATTTAACTCATCTAATAAAATAGAATTTCCGTACATTTTTTTCACAACGCCAATCGGTACAAATCCTTTACGAAAACCTTTGATGACTGCATTATTTTTTGCTGTAGCTAATGCTTTGTCAACCGCAGGCAAGTAATCTTCTTTTTTAATTTCAATGCTGATGATAGCGTTTAACGCGTCGGAGTTACTTTGTGTAGTATTCACTCTTTAAATGTTTTAATTTTAAAAAATAAATGTTGAATGAAATAGATTGAAATTTATAAACGAATAATTTTCAACTTATAACATTCAACATTCGAGCAGTGCGGGTGGAGGGACTCGAACCCCCATGGTTGCCCGCTAGATCCTAAGTCTAGTGCGTCTACCAATTTCGCCACACCCGCAATTTTTGGAATGCAAAGGTATAAATTAATTTGAAAATGACAATAACTTCTTTATTATTTGCTTATTATCTCTAAATTATTCTTGTGAAAATCCAGTTTAGATAGTCAATTATCCCAAAAATGTGAAAAAGAATTGAATTTAAATCTGGTTTATCCGTTATCTTTATGGTATAATCTGCATTAAAATGGCTATAATTGATCCGAAGTTGAAAGAAAAAATTCCTGCACCGCTGCGCAGTAAGTTTGTCCTTTTGTTGTCTGGCTATTTTATCTATTTGCTTTTTTTCAGTGAAAACACTTTGATTTCTCAGGCGAAACTGGCTATGCAAGTACACGAACTGAATAAACAAGAACATTATTATATTACAGAAATCGAGAAAGTAAAAAAAGAAGATAAAGAAACATTTTCCAATATCGATAATATGGAAAAATATGCGCGCGAAAATTACTGGATGAAAAAAGACAGTGAAGAATTGTACATTTTTGTGGAAGCGGAAAAGTAAACTGCCAATTGAAATAGTAAAGATTCATCTGTTCTTAATTAACTTTTGAAAATCATTGTTATAAAAACCTTTCTTATCTTTAGCGTATGAGTTTAATTACTTATTCCATACCGGCTTTTTTTATCCTGATTGCACTGGAATTGATCATTGACAAATACAAAAAGTCGAATCTATACCGTTTAAATGATGCTATTTCCAATATCAACAGCGGTATTGTACAGCAGGTTTCGGGCGTATTTTTTAAATTCATTACGTTTGGCATCTATACCTATATTTATGAGCATTATCGCCTCATTGAGCATATCCCGAATGTTTGGTATGTCTGGATATTGCTGTTCATTGGCGTTGATTTTTTTTATTACTGGTTCCATCGTTTATCTCACGAAGTGAGCGTACTTTGGGGCACGCATGTGGTGCATCATCAAAGCGAAGAATATAATTTATCGGTTGCACTGCGCCAGTCAGCCACACAGTTATTTGGCTCTTCGTGGTTTTATTTGCCTTTAGCTTTTATCGGTTTTAATCCATATGCATTTTTAACCATTGCTTCCATTCAGACTTTATATCAATTTTGGATTCACACAAAGCTCATTCGCAAAATGCCTGTTTGGTTTGAATATATTTTAAACACACCTGCACATCATCGCGTGCATCATGGTGTCAATCCAAAATACATTGATAAAAATCACGGTGGCACGCTGATTATTTTTGACAGAATGTTTGGCACGTTTCAGGAAGAAGAGGAAGAAGTGCATTACGGCATCACGTCACAACTAAACAGTTGGAATATTGCTACCGCAAATTTCGATTATTACGGCTGGATCGGAAAGCAATTATCACAAGTAAAATCGGTAAAAGATTTTGTTTTTGTTTTAATCAAGAAACCTGGCTGGCGCCCTGATTATTTAGGCGGTCCGATTGAACCGAAAGAAATCGATACACAACGAAAATTGTATGATGCACATACAACGCACAATGTACATATTTATATCTTTGTACAGTTTTTATTACTGCTCGCTTTTACTTCATTTTTCCTTTTCGGTTTACCGAAATTCAATATCACGCAGCAATTAATTGCTTTCTTTTTTATCGTTTTTACGGTAATTAATATCGGCGCGTTATTTGAAAAAACAAACTGGATAAAAGTGGCTGAAATTATTCGGTTGCTTTGTATTCCTGTTGTTTTATATTTTTTATTACGCTGACTTTGTTAAGAATTTGCTATAAAAAACTGAACAATCAGCTAATTCTCAAATATTCTTATCTTTGCGCTTCCGAATTTCGGAACTAATTTTTATGAAGAAAGCCGCTTCAAATCATTTAGTTTACATTATGATGTGCTTGTTCATTTTTTCCTGCAATCAAAAAGGGAAAAAAGTGAATACCAATGCTATTGCTGATTCTACAAAAATTGATTCTGCAAAAGTTGAAAAACCTTGTGTCGATTCTGTCAAAACTACGTTTTTAGATATTGAAATGGACAGTTTGTATGTGCGCGAAAAAGAATTTGGCAGACGCGATAATATCCAGAAAATATTTTCTTCGTTAAAACTGGATAAGAACCAACTCACACAATTTCTCGATGAAACACAAGAATCGTTTGATTTTAAAACAGCGCCAACCAAATTGAAATATTTTTTGATTACCAAAGAAACGGATTCTACTTCGCGGCTTCAATATTTGGTTTTTAAAACTTCGAGTTACGAATATATTATCGCCAATTGCACTGACACCAGCTATGTTTCACTGGAACAACCACAGGAAACTGCTACAACAAAGAAAAAAATAATCAAAAAGAAAAAAACTAAAAAACCGGTTTTATTTCATCCGTTACAAATTTCTTTCTTTGAAAAAAATATCGACACAACTGAAATCCGATTTGCTGCAGTTATACAAAAATCTCTTTCCAAAACATTAAAAGAAAATAATTTAGACCAAAAACTAATCGAACAATTAAATAAAGCATTTGGCAATAAATTTTCTGTAAATAGCTTGCGAAAAAATGATACTATACAATTCATTTATGATCAAACCAGCATCAACGGGCAATTTTTAGATGTTGGCCATATCAAGGCAGCTTGCGTCAGACAAAAAAAGAAAAGATTGTTTGCATTGGATTATTTTTTAGTAGATGACAGCAGCTATCAGTATGTGGATGACAAAGGAAAATATTTAAAAACCGCATTCTTAAAATCACCGTTGCAAAAAGGCGGCTCTATTGTTTCTCGTTTTAATTTACATCGTTTCCATCCGATTTTGTTGGTAGAGAAAGCGCACTTAGGTACTGATTTTGCCGCGCCAACCGGTGCTCCAATTGTAGCTACCGCAAGTGGAATTGTAGAGAAAGCAGAGTTTACGCAAAACAACGGAAATTATGTAAAAATAAGACACGACAGAGTTTACGAAACGCAGTATTTACACATGTGTCGCATTGGAAAAGGCATGCGCAGCGGCGTGCGCGTGCAGCAAGGACAAGTGATCGGTTATGTTGGACAAACCGGTTTGGCAACTGGTCCGCATGTATGCTATCGTTTCTGGAAAAACGGCGAGCAAGTAGATCCGCTGCGCGAGAAATTAAATGTCATCAAACAAATTCCGAAAGAATTTTTAGAAAGTTATCTTCACTATTTCGATACTATGAAAAAACAATTAGATATAATACCTTTGAAGTATTAATTTGGTTGTATATGCAAATGAAACATCTTTTAGCGCTCGTATTTATTTTAGTTTTAATTGGTTTTTTTCCGTTTGCTTGTTCCAAAAAAGAAGATTCAAGACATCAAAAAGTAGATATTGCAAAGGTCAGCAAAGTGGATCATTTTACGAACATTAACAATATTTTTGATTCTGTAAATACACAACTAAATTTTGACACTATAAAAAATACCGATTCGTTATACATTTTTATTACGTTCGATCTGAAAGAAATTGCATTGAATCGTTTTAATTTTTCGTTGACAAATACTGCATTTGCAGATGGAGCATCTAATACGATTGAATTGGCCACCAAAATAAACAACATTGAATTAATTAGCGATACTACTTATAACGGCAATCTAAGAAACACCAATCTTTTAAATTTAATTACAGAAAATGGTAGTGCATTAAAAGATCTGATGAACACAACAACTGATTTTACGAAGAATGTTTATTTAAAAATAAATTCCAAACCTACTGATGTACTGAAGCATCAGTTTACAGTAAGATTTATTAAAGAAAACGGTGATACTGTAATTGCAAGAACTAAAAAAATAACGTGGCTCAACTAATCTTTTCCACCAAGACTAAAACTAAAACCTAAATTGATAATCAGCGGAAAATTACTGCTGAATGTTCCCTGATACAAAGATTGTTTGCTGTTAATTACGTTGAACAATGCAGAAACATTGAAGTAAGCTATCTTCGCAATTGGCTGCACATAGCCGGCACCTAACAATAAATGATTCACATTTACTCGCTGACTGGCATCATAATAAGATGGTCGGTTAGCCAGTACATAGCGCGCTTCCAGATTGATGCCTTTATATAAAAAACCACGTGCATAAAATGCGCCGCCATATACAAAATTACTTTCCGTGTAACCATTTGTGTATTTAACGCGCTGGTATAAAAACAACGGACCGGCACCTAATTCCAAACGGTTTTTCACAACCATATAACCAACAGTTGCAGACATACTCAACGTTGTTATCGCGCCAATTTGTATAGAAATATCATTGATGCCAATTCTGAAACGATTCAGCATTTCTTTCTTTTTTTCCATTGCCGTACGTGCGCTTTCTTCTTGCTTGCTCAGTTTTTTAATTTCCGCTCGCTCTTCTTTTCTTTCATCATATCTGTCGCGCACTTCATTTAAAGTGTCTGTTACTTTTATCGATTGATAGTTTTCTTCCTGTGCCAATAATTTACCATTGGCAAGAAAAGCAAAACATAACACTAAAAATAAAATCTTTTGCATATAGTTATTTTTATGAATATCAGCCGAACATCGTATTTTTGTTGTATGACGGCTTTCATTACAAATGTAACAGCATTTTTATTCATTTTATTTACTTGTAAATTAGGATTTTGTCAATTAACACTTGAAAACATTTTTTTGAATAGAAAATATGAGCCGGTTGTCGCAAACGATATACATTTTCTGCACAAAAAACCACTATATGCTGTTTTGGAAAACACAAAGTATGGACAAAGCATTTCTTTTTATGATGCAAATGCGACACAAAAAGAAACTATAAAATTAACAGATTTGTTAATGATAAATTCAAGATCTCAGCCAAATTGGGAAAATTTTTCCATCTCAAATACGGATCGATATTTCTTATTGCAAAGCGAGACCGAATATTTATATCGACGCACCGCAGCCAGCAAATACTACATCTTTGATAACAATAATAAGATAACTGAGCTTAGCACAGACAAGCAAATTCTACCACAATTTTCGCCTGATGATAAAAAGATAGCATTTATCAAATCCAACAATATTTATTACAAGAATTTAGAAGATGGATCCGAAGTTCAGGTCACACTTGACGGAAAGTGGAATTCTATTATCAACGGAAAAAGCGATTGGGTTTATGAAGAAGAATTCGAAGCTACACGCTTGTATGAATGGAATGCGCAAAGCACTAAGATTGCTTATTTAAAATTTGATGAGACCTATGTGAAAGAATATCAGATTCCATATTATTATGACTTATCGTACCCTTTTAATTTTTCATATAAATATCCAAAAGTTGGTGAAGAAAACTCTAAGGTTTCTGTTTGTTTATATGATGTAAAAAAGAAAAAAAATCAGACTATAAAAATTCCGTTCTCGTATGAATATATTCCGCGAATTTACTGGAATGCAACCGGCGATGAAGTAGTATATATGTTGCTAAATCGCCATCAGGATTCATTGCAATTAGTCGGCTATAATGTCAAATCAAAGAAAACAAGACAACTGTATCTGGAAAGTTCAGACAAATATGTTGATCTGCCACAAACAGTGAAATTCTTATCGGATAATTCTTTTATAATTAGTTCTGAAAAAGATGGCTATAATCATTTATATCACTACGATGCGAATGGAAAGTTAATTCATCAAATTACCGAAGGAAACTTTGAAATACTAGGAATATATGGCATTGACGAACAAACTAAAAAAATCTATTATCTATGTAACGAAGGCAACGAGATTGAGAAACAAGTTTATTCTGTTAATTATCAAACCTTAGAAAAAACAAAATTAAGTACACAAAACGGAACTAATAATGCTGTATTTTTTACTGATTATTCTTACTTTATCCAAACTTTTTCTTCATCAACAATTCCGCCGCAAATCAGCATCGTACAAACAAAAGACTTGAAAACAACCATCATTGAAAAGAATCAAAAATTACAGGATTCTTTAGTCAATATTCCGCAAAAATCGTTTATAAAAATCTTCATCAACAATGATTCATTAAACACATTTATTATTCAGCCAAAGCAAACAGACATTCATAAAAAATATCCATTGCTGATGTTTGTTTATGGTGGACCAAATAATATGGAAGTCGAAAATAAATGGCAGCCAAGCCGCGATCTGTTCTTTAATTTCTTAGCGGAACAAGGTTATGTCGTTGCCTGTGTTGACAACCATGGAACTGATGGAAAAGGTGCTGTTTTCAAAAAAAGTATTTTCTTGAATCTTGGAAAAAAAGAAACGGAAGATCAAATTGCAGCAGCAAAATATTTTGGCAATTTATCGTATATCGACAAAAACCGTATCGGTATTTTCGGTTGGAGTTATGGCGGTTTCATGGCAGCAAACTGTTTGTTTGAAGGCAATGGAATTTTTAAAACTGCCATATCAATTGCGCCTGTTACCGACTGGAAATTATACGACAACATCTACACAGAACGATACATGCGTACGCCTGCAGAAAATCCGGATGGTTACAATTACAATCCAAATACACTGGCAAAAAAAATGAAAGGCAATTTATTTCTGGCGCATGGAATGGCTGATGATAATGTTCATTTTCAAAATACATTATTTCTAATAAATGCATTGAACGAAGCACATAAAGAATATCAGCTATACATCTATCCGGATAAAGCACATGGCATTGGCGGCAGGCAAGACCGCTTTGATCTTTACTCAAAAATATATGAGTACATAAAAGAGAAATTGTGATCCGGAACAACTATTTCATTGAATTTCTTTTAATTAGTTGCCATAACAACTATTTCATAACATTAATTTTAAATACGTCAAACAACCTGCTCGTATTTTTGCACATCAATAAAACGCACAAGATATTAGGCAAAATCAATATCTGTTAACGAGAAAAAAGTAACACATTATTTATTAAAAAAAACAGAATTTATGAAGAAAATGATGATCGCTTTTGCATTATTAATTGGCTTTTTAAGCACAACATATGCACAAGTAGAAAAACAAATTAAAGGCGAAGCATTATCTGCCGATGAAAAGAAAAAAATGGAAGACACGCTTCAAGGTTGGAAGTTCGGCGGAACTGGTAACATCACTTTCAATCAGGCAGGTTTTAAAAACTGGGCAGCTGGCGGAACAAACTCAATTGCTTTTTTATTTAATCTTAGATTATATGCTGACTTGAAAAAAGGAAATCACCTTTGGCAAAACTGGGTTGCCGCAGAATACGGTATACAAATTTCTAAAGAAACTGATCCTAAAGTAAGTAAAAATTCAGATCGTTGGGAATTATTCAGCAAATATGGTTACAAAATATATAAACCGTTGTATGTTGCAGCATATGTCGATCTAAAATCTCAATTTTCAAAATCTTTTGTACAAAGACCTTCTACTGCAAAATTTGACTCTGTAATTGCAAAAGGCGGTTCACCGTTAACTTTTGAGGCAGCAGTTGGTTTAGATTATGTTCCAAATGATAAATTCTCTTTGTTTTTTTCACCATTAGCAGCAAAAATGACCTATGTTGCTGATGATGCCATCGCATTAACCGGTGCTTATGGAAATCCATTAAGTCCGTTTTCCCATATCAAAAAAGAATTTGGTGCTACTTTGATTGCTCAATACAAGCAAACATTCTGGAAACAAAACATCAGCGTATCAAGCGTATTAAAAGTCTATAAAAATTACCTACGTGGACAAATGCTTAGTTTGGATAGTTTAAATACAACTGAAACCAATTATTCTATTAAGGAATCAGCTCAACATTACAGAAGAAATATAGATGTAGACTGGCAAACAACGATTGGTTTTAAAGTAAACAAATTCTTATCAGCAAGCGTATTCTGGCAATTAATTTACGACAATGATGTTGTTATTAAAGATAAAAAAACAGGTATCTATGGTTATAAAGCTCAATTCAGAGATATCATCGGAATAGGTTTATCATACAATCCGAATTTTTACAAAGCTAAAGGTCTAAAAGCCAAAAAAATATAACTCAATATAACTTATTGAAAAACCACGCATGTGCGTGGTTTTTTGTTTTTATATCAAAACTTAATTATTGTAAAAGACTAACATTTTTTAACAATATAACAATCGCATTAAGTATGTTTGGTTATATTTTTGCAGCACTCAAAATCAACCTTAAGTTTAATACTTTCAGTAATAAAAAATTAAAAATATGGAATCTATCGACATTAAAGCATTGAACGAAAAAATCCAACTTAACAGCGCTTTCGTGGATTTGCTGAACATGGAAATTTCAAAATCAATCGTCGGACAAAAATACATGATCGAACGCCTGATGATTGCGTTGCTTTCACAAGGTCACATTTTACTGGAAGGTGTTCCTGGTTTGGCAAAAACATTAGCCATCAAATCACTTTCTGATGCAATCGACACTAAATTTTCGCGTGTGCAGTTCACACCGGATTTGTTGCCGGCTGATATTTTAGGAACGATGATTTACAATCAGGCAAAATCAAATTTTGAAGTAAAAAAAGGACCGATCTTTTCCAACTTTGTTTTAGCAGATGAGATCAACCGTGCACCGGCGAAAGTGCAAAGTGCTTTATTGCAAGCCATGCAGGAACGCTATATAACATTAGGCGAAACAACCTACAAACTGGAAGAACCATTTTTAGTAATGGCAACCATGAATCCAATTGAACAGGAAGGAACCTATAATTTACCGGAAGCGCAGGTCGATCGTTTTATGCTGAAAGTAAAAATCGGCTATCCTGAATTTGAAGACGAACGCATCATCATGCGACAAAATGTTTCCGGACAAAATCCAAATATTAAACCGGTAATTTCTGCACAAACAATATTGCAGGCACGCGATACTGTGCGTGAAGTATATATGGATGAAAAAATCGAAAAGTATATTTTAGATATCATTTTTGCTACACGCGAACCGGTGAAATATAAGATCGACAATCTTAAACACTTAATAAGTTATGGTGGTTCGCCGCGTGCCAGCATTTCATTAGCGATGGCATCTAAATCGTATGCATTTATCAAACGTCGCGGCTATGTTATTCCTGAAGATGTACGTGCAGTGGCACATGATGTATTGCGTCATCGTATCGGTATCACTTACGAAGCCGAAGCCGAAAACATCACACAGGAAAATATCATCGACACGATTTTGAACAGAGTGGAAGTTCCTTAGAAAAAGTGATAGTGAAAGTGACAGTGAAGGTGAACTAAAATCACGATTTTCTTTAAAATAAATCAATATCAATGTTAGAAGATTTTTCAGCATATACAAAATCAAATCAAATTTGGGATTTAACTTGGAATGATACTGAAATCATGAAAAATGATTTTAGAGGAAAAGAAATTTGCAAACAACTCATTCGTTCTGTTGGTTCAATTTCAGCAAATATTGAAGAAGGTTACGGTAGAGGTTCAAAAAGAGAATATCCACACTATTTAAAAATCTCACGAGGTTCTGCAACCGAATCAAAAGGTTGGTTTAAAAAATCAAAATTTTTATTGGATGAAAATATAATAAACGAAAGAATAAAATTATTAGAGGAAATTATAGCAATACTAACGAAAACAATTATCACATTAGAAAAAAAAACGAAAGAAAAATAACACTTTCACTATCACTTTCACCATCACTATTATGGAAGTTTCAGAATTACTCAAAAAAGTCAGAAAAATAGAGATCAAGACAAAGGGCTTGACGAATCATATTTTTTCCGGCGAATATCATTCTGCTTTCAAAGGTCGCGGCATGTCGTTTTCGGAAGTGCGCGAATATCAATACGGCGATGATGTCAGAAATATTGACTGGAATGTTACAGCTCGTTTTAAAACACCTTTTGTAAAAATATTTGAAGAAGAACGTGAACTAACAATCATGCTGTTGATAGATGTCAGTAAATCTTCTTTTATCGGAACGCAAACACAATTAAAAAACGAGATCATTTCAGAAATTGCCGGCGTATTGGCATTTTCTGCGATACAAAATAATGATAAAGTTGGTGTCTTATTTTTTAGCGATGCTATTGAATTATTCATTCCACCGAAAAAAGGAAAATCACATGTATTGCGCATCATTCGCGAGATCATCAACTTCGAACCAAAAAGCAATAAAACAGATATTTCATTAGCGTTAGAGAATTTCAATAACATGGTGAAACGCAAAAGTATTGCTTTCGTCTTGTCCGATTTTATTGACGAAAATTATGAAAATGAATTGCGCCATATTGCTAAGAAGCATGATGTGATCGGTGTAAAAATTCACGACCAATTAGATAATGAATTACCAAATGTGGGTTTATTACAAGTACAAGATGTAGAAACCAACGAAACAAAATGGATTGACACAAATGATAAAGAAACACAACGCATTTATAAAGAACGTGCTAAGTTTTATGATAAAAACTATGACAACAGTTTTATGAAAGCTGGCGCCGATAAATTAAAGATCAATACAGCACAATCATATGTACATGTATTAATGAACTTCTTTAAAAAACGTAGTTGATTTGAAAATGTGTGAGTTTGAAAATTTGAAAATGAAAAAAAGTTTGAAAAATAACAGTATTGATTTACCGAGAATATGCCATTGCATTTTCAAATTAACGCATTCTCAAATTTCCAAATCAATCTTTTTATTTACTGCGTACTGTATATTAATTACTAACTACACTTTCTCTCAAACTGCAACAGCAACCATTAAAGAAAAAGAATATCTGATCGGCGATTGGGTTCCTGTCGATTTATTTGTCAGCGCAGCAGCCAACAATAAAGTCACATTTCCAAACTTAAAAGATACTATTTCTGAAACGATCGAAGTGGCAAACTACACGCCAATTGACACCGTAAAAAAAAGCGGCGAAAATCAATATCATCAATTAGTCAATTTAATCGTATTCGATACCGGACAAATTATGTTGCCGCAGTTTCAGTTCTTAGTGAATAACAATGGAACGCTTGACACCATTACTTCTGAAGCAATTCTGGTACATGTTTCCGGTGTGAAAATTGACACTTCAAAAGATATTATTCCAATCAAAGAACCACTGAAAATTCCATTGACATTTCAGGAAATTTTACCATTTGCCATTGGTGCTTTAGTATTAGCTGTTTTGGTTGCGTTAATTACCTGGTATTTTATCGAACGCAAGAAAAAAGAAAAACCACTTGACGAAAAATATTTGTTGCCACCGCATGTTTGGGCTTTCAAAGAATTGGAAAAACTCGAGAAAGAAAAAGTCTGGCAACAAAATATCAAAGAATATTATTCGCGTCTAACCGATGTTGCACGAACGTATATCGAATTGCGCTACAAAGTTCCTGCAATGGAAAAAACGACCGAAGAACTGATGGAATCATTGCACAAAGGCATTATCAAACAAGGATTCAAGAAAGACCTAAATGAAGTATTGACATTAAGTGATTTTGTAAAATTTGCAAAAGCACAACCTGATTTTATTGAAAACGAAAACTCTATGAAGATAATAAAAGACTTTATTAATAAAACAAAACAAGTAGAAGAACAAAAAACAGAAAAAGATAAACGTTAAATAATCTTCGTTATAAGTTGCTAGACATGTCAAAACTAATAACGTACATAAAATAACCAATGACTTTTGACCAATGACTAATCTATTTCCATACACATTCGCAAATCCGCAATACTTTTGGTTGTTGCTGGCATTGCCGTTTTTGTTGTATTGGATCTATTATAAACGGAATACATTTTTTCCTACATTCAATATTCCGCAACACGGCGGCGTTTTATCACAACCGGTTTCATTCAAAGTAAAACTGTTACAGCTTTTACCCATCTTAAAAATATTTTCTTTTGTATTTGTAGTAATTGCTTTAGCGCGACCACAAAGTGCTTTATCAGAGAAAGAAATTTCCACACAAGGTATTGACATTGTTTTATCATTGGACATTTCAGGTTCGATGTTAGCACGTGATTTCACACCTGACAGATTAGAAGCTGCAAAAAAAGTGGCGATGGATTTTATTAAAGAAAGAAAAAATGACAGAATTGGTTTGGTGATTTTTTCCGGCGAAAGTTTTACGCAATGTCCGATAACTATTGATCATACTGTGTTGTTGAATTTATTCAAAGACATCCACAGCGGCATGGTGGAAGACGGAACGGCAATTGGTATGGGTTTGGCAACGGCTGTCGCGCGATTGAAAGAAAGTAAGTCAAAAAGTAAAGTGATTATTTTAATGACTGATGGTGTGAACAATATGGGTTACATCGATCCTTATACAGCGATTGAAATCGCAAAGAAATTTGGCATTCGCGTTTATACGATTGGCGTTGGTAAAAATGGTGAAGCACCATATCCTGTGAAAGATCAGAACGGTAAAACATTTTATCAAAATATGCCGGTGCAAATTGATGAACCTTTATTGCGTAAAATTTCAAGTGAAACAGGCGGAAATTATTTCAGAGCAACAGGAAACAGCTCGTTAAAAAATGTGTACCAAACCATCGATAAATTAGAAAAATCAAAAATAAAGATCAGTAACTTTCATCGCAAAAGTGAGCATTTTCATGTATTTGCATTCTTAGCATTGATTTGCTTAATGGCTGAATTTATTTTAAGCAGAACGTATTTAAAAACAATTTTGAGTTAATGATTCGATTCGAACATAAAGAATATTTATTGTTGTTGCTGTTGATTCCAATAGCAGTTGGATTATATTTTTATGTTCAGCATCAAACAAAAATACAACTCGAAAAAATCGGCAATATTGATTTGATCAAACGATTGATGCCTGATCGAAATGAAAAAAAATCATTAATAAAATTCATTTTATTTAATGTCGTACTTTTCTTTTTAATACTGGCTTTAGCGCAACCGCAAATGGGTACTAAGATGGAAAAGATTCAACGCAAAGGCATAGACGTGATGATTGCTTTAGATGTTTCTAAAAGTATGTTGTCGCAAGATGTTGTTCCGTCACGTTTAGAAAAATCGAAGTTGCTTATTCAAACATTATTGAAAAAACTGGATGGCGACAGAGTTGGTTTAGTAATTTTTGCAGGCAATGCATATATGCAAATGCCACTAACAGTTGATTATTCTTCATTGATGCTGTACCTGCGTTCGATCAATACGAATTCTGTACCAACGCAAGGAACCATTATTACTGACGCACTGCAAACTTCGGAAAATGCTTTTAAAGCAACTGATAAAAAATATAAAGCAATCCTTGTGATCACAGACGGTGAAGATCACGAAGAAAACGCGATAGATAAAGCGGAATCTTTGGCAAGTGACGGCACAAAGATATTTACAATTGGAGTTGGCAGTAAACAAGGCGGCACCATTCCTGTTTATGACGAGAACGGAAATAAAACCGGCGACAAAAAAGATGAAAACGGTGAAACCATTATTTCCAAATTAAATGAAAATATGTTGCAGGCATTAGCAAAAGCAGGCAATGGCAATTATTACATTTTAGATAATACTAAAATTGTTGGTGATCTGTTATCTAAAGACATTGCAAAAATGGAAACTAAAACCATCAACGATAAAGTATTTACTGATTTTGTCGAGCAGTTTCAATATTTTTTATCGTTCGTTTTATTATTATTATCTGTTGATTTTTTCATTACTTACAGAAAGAAAATTTTTGATTTTAAAAATGCGCAATAAAATTCAACATATAAAAGAGTTTATCAATAAATACAAGACATTGTTTATTGTGCTTTCTGTTTTAAAGCTATTGTTGAAAATCGGAATCGTACTCTATTTTATATGTAAGGCAAATGATGTTGCTGCACAAAGCACTAATAAAATATTGCGACAAGGCAATAAAGAGTACAATAACCAGAAATACAATAACGCGACTGAAAGTTATAGTAAAGCATTACAGAAAGAACCGAAAGATGTGCGTGCGCATTTCAATCAAGGCGATGCGTTATTTCAGTTAAATGAATTAGACAAAGCAAAAGAAGCTTACACAACAGCAGCCAAACTATCAAAGAATACGGACATTCAGGCAAAATGTTTTTATAACATAGGAAACGCATTTTATAAACAGGAAAAATGGGAAGAAAGCGCAAAAGCGTATAAAGTGTCTTTAAAACTAAATCCAAAAGATGCTGATGCGAAATACAATTTAATGATGGCTTTATCTAAAATTAAAAAGAATGGCGGTGGCGGAAAAGACAACAAAAAAGATAAAGATAATAAAGACAATAAGAAAGATAATAAAGACCAGAAGAAAGACGACAAGCAAGATCAAAACAAACAAAATCAGCAAGACAAGCAACAAGGACAAGACAAGAAAGATCAGCAAGGACAAGATAAAAAAGACGAGCAGCAGCAAGGACAACAAAAAGAACAACAAGGTGAAATGACCAAAGAACAAGCTGAAAAATTATTGGAAGCGATGCAGGCAGAAGAAGGAAAAGTACAGCAAAAACTGGCAAAAGAAAAAGGGAAACCGATAAAAGGTAAAGTGCAAAAAGATTGGTAATGAAGATAAGTAATAAGTTAAACGTAATAAGTGATAAGTATGTTGATGCTTATAAACTCTATGCGTTTATCTTGTTACTTATAACTTATAACTTTTCAAGCGCACAACGTTTTACGGCAACTGCTGACATGAACCAGGTGCCGCAAAACTATACGTTTGATGTTACTTATGAAATTTCCAATGCTGATGTTGGAAATTTTTCGCCACCACGATTCGATAATTTTGATGTTTTGGCTGGTCCTTCACAAAGTCAGAATATGACTATTGTTAATGGAAAAATGTCTAAATCTGTTTCACTTACTTATACGTTAAGACCCAAAAAGCAAGGCGATTTCACTATTGGTGCTGCTACTGCAGTTATAAATGGAACTGCTACAAATTCCAATACTATTACAATAAAAGTTACTGCGCCTTCAAAACAACCACAGCAATCACAACAAAGTTATGATCCGTTTGACGCATTCAGGCAACTGCAGCAACCACAGCGGCAAAGTTCAGAAAGTGATATTCAAAGCTATGCACAAAAAAATGTTTTTTTGCGCGTCATACCAAGTAAAACTAATTTATATCAAGGCGATCAGTTTTCTGTTTCTTATAAACTATATTTTAAAGTACAGATATATGGATTACAAGCAACGAAAATGCCTGATTTTAATGGCTTTCTAAGCGAAGAATATAAATTGCCCGAACCCAATCCAAATGAAGAACCACCAATCGAGGTTTTTGAAGGAAAAAAATATTATGTACGTGAATTTAAACGTGTTTCTTTATTTCCGACAAAAGCCGGAAAAATAAATATTGCACCAATGCAATTGCAAAGCACCATTGGCATTCCGCAATATCATCCGTTTTTTGGTTACATGGGCGACCAACCTTATGATTATAATTTCAACAGCAACGCCATTACATTAGATATTAAACCATTGCCCGAAAAAAACAAACCTTCTACATTTAGCGGCGCTGTCGGTAAGTTTTCTTTCAGCGCGCAATACGATAAAACCAAATGCAAAGTTGGTGAACCGATTTCATTGAAAGTAACTTATACAGGTACCGGAAATTTAAAATTAATTACTGCGCCGAAATTAGTTTTTCCGGAAGAATTTGAAGCATACGAACCAAAGATAAAAGACGATTATAAAAACAATGGTAGTGTAGTACAAGGCAGCAAAACCTTTGAATATATTATCGTTCCGCAAGATGGCGGCAAATTCAAACTACCAAAATATGAGTTCGCCTATTTTGATGTTGACAAAGCAGATTATGTAAAATTCACATTGCCGGAAACTGAAATTACTGTGGAAGGAAAAGCAGCGATCAGTCAAAATGTTGTCAACTTTTTTAAACGTGAAAAACACGATGCACCAAAAGGAATGTATGGCATCAAACAACAATTTGAACCAAGTGATACCTTTGTCGGAAGCACTTCATTTTGGTTACTGACAACATCGCCTTTGTTATTATTGTTGATTGGTTTTATCTTTAGGAACAAAGAATATTCTGATGCTGAATTATTATTACTACGCAGAAAGAAAGCAAATTCTATTGCATTACGACGATTAGCAACTGCAAAAAAATTAATGCAAAACAAAAACGAACAAGGATTTTATAACGAAGTGATTCGTGCGCTTTGGGAATATTTATCCGACAAATTATACATACCGCAAGCGCAGCTTTCTAAAGAAAATATTGCCGAAAAATTAACAGCAAAAAATATTTCGCAAAATAAAATCGATGCATTAAACGAAACACTGGAATCTTGTGAGCAAGCATTGTTTTCACCGGAAATTGCACAAAACAAAATGCCGGTGACATTCGATAAAGCACGCGAATTAATCATCGATTTTGAAGAAGATTTAAAAAGCAAAAGCTAATGAAAAAGATATTGATGCTTATTACATTCTGCTTTTTACTTGGCAATTTACAAGCGCAAGACACTAAATCTATTTTTCAAACAGCGAATACATTATACAAAAACAAACAATACGAATTAGCGGAAACGCGTTATTTAGAAGTTATTAAAAAAGACAAAAACAATGTAAAAGCATTGTACAATTTAGGCAACACTTACTTTCATTTAAACCAAAATGCGAAAGCAATCTTGTATTATGAGAAAGCAAAAAAGCTCGCACCAACTGACGAAAATATAGAACACAATCTAAAATTAGTGAACAACAAAGTATTTGCTAAAATGGAATTCAGCAGAGAATTTTTCGTCATTAAATGGTTTAAAAATATAGTAAACAACAATACTTCGCACGGCTGGAGTATTTTATTTTTGACGTTTCTATGGCTCAGCATTTTAAGTTTCATCATTACTTTCTTTAGAAAAAACAAGATGATTTTTAGAATCGGAACTATTGCTTTTTTAGGTGCAATTATTTTTGCATGGTTTACTTATGAAAGCCATCAAAATGAAAATACGAATAGATTTGCTATCGTTACACAAGCTAACGCGTTCTATAAAAGCAAACCTGTAGAATCGATGAATGCAGCAACCGCAATATTGGCAGGCACCAAAGTAGAAATCTTAGACAGCGATAAAAACTGGCTGAAAATAAAATTACCAAACGACAAATCCGGCTGGATCGAAAGATCACAAATAGAATTTATTTAAAATGTAATTCCAATCGTCACAGGCACATAATGTTTGATTGTAATTTCAGGCGTGTTTGCATAGGTTTGCACCGGTTGTCCGCTTACAATACTTTGCGTATCGACTTTTCGTTGCAAATGCTGCAATCGGTAACCAACACCAAAATGCACTGCCAGGTTTTTTCCTTGTGTCACATATCTGCCGCCAACCATAAACTCACCAAAGGCACCTGAGTAAGTACCTTTGTTAAAATTTTTATTGAAATAAGAATCAATGTAAACAGCGCCGCCAAGTCGTTGAGAAAGAAACAGATTAAAATTTCCTTTTAGAAAATACTCACGCAATTCTGCAAAGAACGGAAACGTTAAATAATACGACTGAATGCCATTTGTAGTATTTGGTCGAAAATCAACGCCAGTTCCTGCGCCAATAAAAAATTTCGGATTCAGCAAAGCGCCATGCACTGTACGAAACATAAAACTCGGTTTTTCAATATCTAATTTCGTTTTCTTAGTTTCGCCTGGAAATTTCTGTATCATCTTTGAAGATAAATTAATACCAACGCCAACTTCATTGATACTTGAATAGCGCGTAGTTTTTATATTTTTTATAGAATCTAAATTAAGCACAATATCATCCTGCGCTTTTGAAAAATGAGCAAAACCAATAACGAACAAAAGAAAACAGAGTTGTTTCATAAACTTATATTTTTGCAAAAATAGTCAGTATAATTCTTTATTATTTGTTAAATGACGATTTTTAACATCTTGCATTTTAAGGTTATAACTTTTTTAAACCTTATAATTTCTCTATTTTTATAGCAATGCTCAAAAAACAATTCATATTTATTTATTTGTGTACGACTTTGCTTTCATTGCGTGCGCAAACATTTGATTTCAATGCAAATTGCCAGCATGCATATCAGTCTATTTTTAAATTGAAAATAGATGAAGGTTTACAACTTATTGAAAAAGAAAAGAAAGAAAATCCAAAAAACTACTTAGTTTATTTTATTGAAAATTATGCTGATTTCTTAAAATTATACATCAATGACAATAATACTTTATACAGTCAGTTGTTGCCAAAATTCTCATCAAGAATTGATAAATTAAAAAGTGCCAACAAGAATTCACCATTTTATTTATATACGCAAGCTGATATTCATTTGCAGTCTGCGTTATGCAAGATAAAATTCGGCGACAACTTAAGTGCGGTTTTTGAAGTCAAGAAAGCATTTGGTTTATTGCAGGAAAACCAACAAAAATATCCAAATTTCAAACCAACTATTAAAAGCTTAGGTTTGCTGCACACAATTTTTGGCGCCATACCTGACAACTACAAATTCGGCGCAAAACTATTAGGTTTAAAAGGTTCCATCGATCAAGGTTTAAAAGAATTGAACAGCGTAATTCAAGACACATCATTCCAATTTAAAGAAGAAGCGATCATTGAATATACATTGCTGTTATTGCATTTACAAAAGAACAAAGCTGCTGCATGGAATATGATCAACAAAGCAGAAATTCCGTTGCAAGATAATTTGCTGAATCATTTTATTGCGGCAACTGTTGCATCACACACCGGAAAAAATGACGAAGTAATTTCCATCTTATCCAAAAAGCCAACGGACAAAAGTTTTTACGCATTTCCTTTATTGGATTTAATTTTAGCGAAAGCAAAACTGAATAAATTAGATAACGATGTGGCAATTTATATTCAAAAGTTTTTAGCAAATAATAAAGGTCGATCTTATCAAAAAGAAGCGTACCAAAAATTGGCGTGGTTCTATTTGGTGAACGACAAACCTGATCTGTACAAAAAATACATGCTGCAAATTTTAAAAGTAAATGACGCACCGACTGATGAAGACAAAGCTGCGCAAAAAGAAGCTGAACAAAATTATGTTCCGAATGTAAATTTACTGAAAGCACGTTTGTTGAGCGATGGTGCTTATTACACCAAAGCATTAGAAATAATGAATATTGTTCAGCCATCCAAATTAACACGCAGTCGCGATCAGATTGAATATTACTATAGAAAAGCGAGAATTTTTGATGAACAGAATAACGACACCGAAGCGATAAAATTTTATCTACAAACTATAGAAAAAGGCAGCACATACGATTATTATTTTGCAGCAAATGCAGCGCTTAAACTCGGCAATATCTTTGAACAACAAAAGAAAAAAACAAATGCTGTTGCTTATTATAAAAAAGCACTTGACTTAGATAAAGATGAATACACCAATAGCATTAACGCAGAAGCAAAAGCTGGTTTAAACAGATTAGGAAATTAGATTCTTTATTGTTTTATAAATGATTTTGTTTGTGTCTTATCATCAAAAATTACATTAATAAAATAAACACCATAGTTTAATGTACTCACATCAATTGATATTGCATCAGCATTAACTGAAATCATTTCTTTAATTTTTTGTCCGTAAGAATTTATAATTTGAATCGTTGTTGATGCGTTTTTATTATTGATTGAAAGCATTAAAATTTCTTTTGCAGGATTTGGGAAAATTTGAAAATCACTTACAACATTTTTATCATTATTGACCAGTACAATATTAGACAATGTATATTTACCATTGTAATCAACTTGTTTAAATCGATAATAATTTTTTCCTGCTGAATAACTGTTATCTAAGTAATAATAATCATGTTTCGTTTTAGAAGTTCCTTGTCCTTTTAATGGTTCAATTGCTGTAAAATTTATTGCATCTTTTGAACGCTGAATTTCAAAATAATCACAATTCAATTCCTGTGCTGTTGTCCATGTTACCGCATTGCCTTTGTTTATTACATATTCAGCATTCAGCTGCTGACTCAATTCAACAGGCAAAGCAATATTACCTGAAGTTCGAACGCCTGCAAAACCAGAGAAACCTTGCGTAAATTTTCCGGTGATTTTATAATCATTCGCAAGATAAGCTTGTCTTGTTATGTTTGTTGCCGTAAAATTTGTTGCGCCATTTGCATACGGATTTGCAGGTGACACATTTGCAATCGCACTTCCTGATTTTACGATATCTAAATCTGTCAATACATTATTCGTCGCGCTTGTCCAACCATTTATTTCTGCATTTTTATAGTACAACGAAATATCGTATATACCATTTGGATTATTGAATTCCGGCGTGATCAATACTGTTTTTTGTGTAGCAAAATATGCAGGATTGATTTCCAAATACGGAACTGAACCATTGCCAGAACGGTCAATATTTATTGATGTACAGCCATAATTCCATGAAGATTGATTCTGTACAGACGCAATAATATCACCTGTCGCATTATCATAAAAATGCACCAACTCATTTGGTCCAAGATATGCTGTTGTTTGAGAATTTATAGCGCTTGCAATTCTCGCTTTTGTCTTAAATCCGGTAATTTTCACATTATCCATCACATACCATCTTGCATACAAATTATTGGACATACCAAATCGAATTTTAAAGTCATTATTTGAATAACCAGTCAAAGAAAAAGTAAGATGCTCTGCATTGTACCAATTTCCAATGCTGCCTTGTTGTCCGTTGCGCGTGTAAATATTTATCCATGAAGTTCCGTTCCATGCTTCAAAGACAAACGTTGCATTATTTTTTGGCGGCAAATACGTTTGAAAATGCTGATCTAATTCCAAGGTGATAGAATCATAATTAGAAACATCGTAAGCAGGTGTTACCAATTGTTCAAATTGTCCGGTTGAACTATTTATAGAAAAAGGTGCGAAACACAAGTAATATGTACTATCTAAAGAAGTGTTATGGTCATATAAAATTGTATTATAAATCCATGTATTAAAATACGAAGTACATAACCAATTAGTACCGAAAGAATCCTGAACACCATTCACATAAGTGTTCCAACCTGGCGGAATCAAGGTTGTTAATGAATCAAAATTTTCAAACAACAATACTTTAGAAAACACTTTTTGTGTCGGATCTATTGGATCATTGTCTTTTATGCTGATAGTGACTTTTCTATTTTTATTCGTTGTACGATAAACATTAGCGCCTTGAATCGTTAAACTCAGGATTATAGTTTCTAAATTCTCTGATGCTGCATCATCATATATTTTTACATTGACAAATTGATTCGCAGTTTGACCAATTGGAAATACAACTTGATTATTCAACAATTCAAAATCATAGTTATTGCTGGCAGTTCCGCTTGTTGCAACATTTACTGTTATCACTGATGTTGGTGCTGATGAAATAAAAACCGGAACGGAAATTATTCTATAACCGCGACATGCAACTTGTCCATTGTTGCTGTTTTCTGAAGTATTTATTTGTGTTTTTGCAAAGCCGATTTCATTTAATGTGCTGTCACCACCTTCTACTAAAACATTATCGATATAAACATCATTTCCGTTCATATTCCAATTCACAATTTTAAAACTCACATAATTTCCGACATAGTTATTCAACGATATCATTACATTTTTCCAATCATTTTCGGTTGGCACAAATTCGTTGAATTGTTTTGCGTGTGTTTGCAATGACTGACCATTTAGTTTTAAAATTTGTGTTGTATAAGTATTACCGCAATCAGTTGAAATATACACCATGAACGAATCTGTGACATTGTGTGGTGCGTAAGCAATATCAAAAGACAAGCGCGCATTTTTATACGTTCGCAGATCATACGCATTTGTAGTTACTGCATCGATTTGTTCATAACCTCGATAAAAATAATTCCTGAACCGCAACGCATTCGAACGCTGTCCGTCAGCGCCAATTACATTTACAAAATCCCATTTTCTGCCATTATCAGGATTGAAGAATTTCCAACCGTTAGGTAGCGATGTACTATTATTAAAATCATTTAGTTTCGGCAGTTTATTCGGCACAATAAATTCGATCGGCTTGTAACGCATGTATGTTTTTCCGCCGGCAGTTCCCGAAAGCGAAACCCATTTTATTCCACTTGAAGTATAGGTATGCGTTGGATTATTCGTTGTGTAATCGGTAACACCATCATCATTCACGTCCCATTGTAAACCGGTAACACCAATTGTTTGCTTTACAAAATTATATACATACGGACTGTCACAAGCCATTACATTCGTGTTATTAAAATTGACATTCACAGAAGTGCAAGTCAGGTTTTGTCGTTCGTTTATATAAACCCAATTCATAAATGCCAACTGATCATTGGAAAAATGTGTAACACATTTATGTGGTGCGTAACTCATGATATTTGTTGCATCAGGTACATACACCTGGTTATGGTCATCTTTTAAATTTCCGAAATATAAACATTGTGCATTCACATTAGCGCCATTCACAATAGCTGTGCTCAACATCGGATCGGCTGGCGTATCACAAAAATAATCACCGGTTTCGCTGCAATTAGAACCATCAACAAATTCGCCAGTTCTTACATTATTAGAATATCCATGTGTGTGCAGCAAACCAAAGAAATGACCCATTTCATGTGCATATACTGTTGTATCCGCATTATTACGAACCATCATCCAAAGCGAACCGCCTGGTGTCGGCGCCACGCCTTGTGCGCTTGCACCGCCAAAAATAATCGAGTTCACCAAATACATATTAATCACGTTTGGTGTTCCATAAGTTGTATTCAGTGTCTCAAATTCGGTCTCATCTAAATCATAAAATGTGGCGTTGTTATAATAATTGTAAACGCCACAAACATAAAACTCCAAACCGGAACCTTGAAACAACTTATTCATATAATCCAATCCTTTTCGCAAATTGGCAGTATCTAAAGATGTTATGCCTGAAGCATTTCTAAGAATATGTATTTTAATCGGAATGCTGTTTTTCTTTCCAAAAGCAGAAAGTCGGCTCGTTGATGACATATTCTTTTGAAAAGTCATTTTGTATTTTTCAAAAGCAGGCATTTGATTTTTCATATTTTCAGCATATGCTGCACTTACTTGAGTAGCACACGGAATTTCCTGGGAAAATGTTAATGTTGTCAAGAAAAGCAGCATCACACTTGTAATAACAGATTTCATATTTGGTAGATTTACTATCATAAATGGTAATTAAGAATTTTAGAGACTAGTTATCGAGAAATGTTCTCTTTTGGGTTTTGTCAAATTAAAATTAGATGTGAACCATATCATTTGCAGCCAAGATTAATAAGTGAAGCTACTTTTTTAATAAGTGATGAACATGCTAATCAATTGCAGTGTATCTTAGAATCAGATTTACGGAAATAACGAAATATGCGTTCAGTCATTTCTATTTTATGGTTTCTTTTGGTGCACATTTATTATTCAAATGCACAAAGCGATGCTTGTAAATGTATAGCAAATGAAAAAACCTTTAATCAAATTGAAAATCTTTTTGTTGAGAAAGATTATGAAGCTATTCAATTGCTTTTAGAAAAAACTTCTGTCAAATCTTCTATCTGTCAACAGGAAAAATTATGTTATCAGCTTCAACTTTTTGTTACGTTAAATAAAACAGATAAAGCAGATAGCATTGCGACTATACTTCAACAGATACCAAAACAAAAAAATTGTAGTGCTACTGAAATCAAATATCATTTCCAGATTGGAAATTATTTTTTAAAAAAGGAAAAAACAGATGCTGCTTTACAACAATTTCTTTTAGTAAAAGAAATGGCAGAACAGACAAAAGACACGACCTTTCAAATCAAAAGCATATCAAGAATTGCATTTCTGTTTAATAAAATGCAGCAACCGCAAAAAGCGATTGAGTATGATTATGAACAACTCGCTCTTGCACAACAAAAGAATGATCCTAAATTAATTTTGCAGGCATATACTCAAATGCAAGGACATTTTGGTATTTGGTATGACATCACCAGCGAGCAACGGTTTTTAGATAGTATAAAAAAAATTGCAGAACCGAATTTAGCATTAGCAAAAAAAATCAAGAAACAACTTGAAACAGCACAAACATATAGCGTTTTGGCCGGCGTTGCTTATTTAGAAAAAAATTATACTAAAATGCTGATGCTTTGTGACAGTGGTTTATTGTACTTAGACAGGGCAAAAGATTTTCGTCAGTTGCATTCTATTTTTACAAAAAAATGCGATGGTTATATTGAACTGAAAGATTATAACAAAGCCAAGCAGTTTGCTGATTCATCATTAAAGTATGCAACATTAGAAGACGATCCGTTAAGTCTTGCAACGAATTATGAACGCATGTACGAACTGGAAAAATTACAAGGAAATTATTCCACAGCATTAATGTATCATGAGAAATTCATCAACATCAGAGACAGCATTCGTACGATTGAAAAAACGGAAAAGATAAATGAGTTAGAACAAAAGTATAATAAATCCGAAAACGAAAAAACGATTAAAGAATTAAGTCAGAAGAAACAGATCGCTACGTTGCGTAATAAAATATACTTAACCACAATCGTTGCTGCATTATTAGCTATTTCACTGATCATTATTTTTTACCGACAAAAAACATTGCGCAGCAAACAGGAAAATATGGAAATCGAACAACGATTGAATCGCGCGCGCATGAATCCGCATTTTTTCTTTAATACATTGAATTCGCTGCAAACATTCTCAATGCAGGAAAACAAAGATTCTAAAGCGGCACGCTATCTTTCCAAGTATGCTAAAATTATGCGCGAAACTTTGGAAAGCACTTATAAAGAAATGAATACAATTGAACAGGAAACAGATTATTTAACGAATTATCTGGATTTACAAAAGCTGCGTTTTCCTGATAAATTTGAATATTATATACATATTGACGAAGCTATTGAACCTGACGAAACGTATATTCCTGCAATGATCATTCAGCCGTTTATAGAAAATTCTATTGAGCATGGTTTAGATACAAATAATAAAACCGGATTAATCGAACTGAATATTATTTCTGAGAACAATCATCTTATTGTTGAAATTAATGACAATGGTTCCGGTTTTACTACAGATAAGAAAGCAAAAGAATATCCATCGCGTGCAACACAAATTGTCAAAGACAGACTATTATTATTGAATAAAAAACATAAAACAGACGCGTCTTATAAAATTGAAAAAGGAAAAGATGGCATTGGCACATCTGTAAAAATAATTTTACCTTTAATCTATACCAATGAAAGTTTTAATAATTGACAACGAAGCACCAATCAGACTTGGCTTAAGAAATCAACTGGAAAATTTTTGTCCGGAAATCCCTGTAATCAATGAAGCCGTTAGTGTTGTCACAGGATTGAAAGCTATAGAAACGTTTCAACCTGATATTGTTTTTCTCGATGTAGAAATGAATGACGGAACAGGTTTGGATTTGCTGAAACAATTAGGCAATCATGATTTCCAACTCATCTTTATTACAGCACACAACAAGTACGCAGTAGATGCTTTTAAATTCAGCGCGATCGATTTTTTGTTAAAACCAATTGATACAGACGATTTGATTGCAAGCATTGAAAAAGCGATCATACATCATAAGAATAAAGACCTGAAAAACCAGATACAAGTGCTCAATGAAAGCATGAACGCAATTTCTCTGGAACACAAAAAAATTGTATTAAAAGACAAAGACGCTATTTACTTTTTAAAAGTAGATGACATTATTCGATGCCACGCTGAAGGTCCGTACACTGAGTTTTTTATTACTGACGGAAAGAAAATTACGATCTCTAAAAATTTAAAAGAATACGAAGAAATGCTCGAACCATTTGGTTTTGTTCGCACACATCATTC
Source organism: Chitinophagales bacterium (assembly GCA_046329815.1). Lineage (GTDB taxonomy): Bacteria > Bacteroidota > Bacteroidia > Chitinophagales > JADIYW01 > JADJSS01. The sequence continues at coordinate 1,871,193 of JAXLTY010000001.1, read as the reverse complement.
ACACTTAGTCAATACACGAAAGATTTTGCGTTTTAATAAAACTGACGGTGGTAATCTCATTATGGAAAATAATGACGAAGTACCCGTTTCGCAACGCAAAAAAGAACATCTGCTGGAAATGATCGCACAAATGTAAACTCATTTTTGCACTTATTCATCTTACCACTGCACTTATAAAATTTTCATGAGTTTAGAGTGAGCATGTTCTAAATTACACATCAATAACCATAGAATTTCCCTGAAAAATTGTTGGGTTTTTATGTTTCTACAGCTTTTGCCACTTCGTTCCTGAATGTGGCAAAAGTATTTTTACAATATTTATTTATTCTATTAAAATCGTAAATTGCACACGAAATTATAACATGGCAATTCTCGAGCATCTTTCTTTAAAATCATTTAATACTTTTGGCATTGACGTAATAGCTGATATATTTTGCACCGTTCAAACTAAAGAAGATCTTGTTGAATTGATAAAACGGCAGTTCATTTATTACAGAAAACATTTGATTATTGGCAGCGGCAGTAATATCTTATTTTGTACAGATTATGATGGTTTTGTTGTAAAAAATGAGATAATTGGAATTGAGATAATAAAAGAAAATGAAGATCATGTTTGGATCAAAAGTTTATCAGGAACAATTTGGCATGATTTGGTTTTGTATTGCGTAAATAATAATTACGGCGGACTTGAAAATCTGTCGTTGATTCCGGGAACCGTTGGTGCTGCGCCGATGCAGAATATTGGTGCTTATGGCGCTGAAATAAAAGATACTTTTATGGAACTGGAAGCAATAGATCTCAAAACTGCGGAAACAAAAATCTTCACTAAAGAAGACTGCAAATTCGGTTATCGCGAAAGTATTTTTAAGAAAGAAGAGAAAGGAAATTATTTTATTTATTCAGTAACATTTAGATTATCTAAAAAACCGATTGTCAATATTGCTTATGGTGATATTCAAAAGGTAATAGCAGAAAAAAATATCGCAACACCAACCATAAAAGATGTTTCAGATGCTGTTATTGAAATTCGCGAAAGCAAATTGCCGAACCCAAAAGAACTTGGAAACGCCGGCAGCTTTTTCAAAAATCCAGAAGTAGAGAAATCAATTGCAGAAAAAATACAACAAGAATTTCCAAACATGCCAAAGTACGATTTACCAAATGGCAAAATAAAAATTCCGGCTGGCTGGCTCATTGAACAATGCGGCTGGAAAGGCAAACAAATAGGAAATACTGGCAATCATGCAAAACAGGCATTGGTGATTGTAAACTATGGAAACGCGACAGGCAATGAAATCTGGCAGCACGCGCAGCAAGTACAACAATCTGTAAAAGAAAAATTTGATATTTTACTGGAAGCTGAAGTCAATATTATTTCATAAAAAAGGTTCGGAATATTCCGAACCTTTTTTCTTAACATTTAATTTTTCTGTTGCACTTATTGCACTCCTTTTTTGATACGTTTTTTTGTTTTTCTGTCAACCGTATCTACTTCTCTGTTTCTGTCGCCGCCTTGATGTTTTACTTTCACTTTCGGTTCATCTTTTTTCTTATTGTATGTGCCGTTCGGATTGATTAAACTTTTGTATTTATTCATTGCATAACCAACTTCCAAATTTAAACCAAAGAAATAATTACGTGACGCTTTGTATTTTGGATGTTCGCGATATGCTTTTGCATTGATGTCATTTAAACCAATTTTTGCCTCAAACGCAACACCAATAAACATGTTGTTTTTAAATACATAATCAAATCCATAACGAATGACACCAACACCTTGTACTGGTCTGAAATAGGATTTGTAATCAGAAGATGGATTCGGCTCATAACCACCGTAACCACCATAAATTGGCGGAATCGGATAACCATAATTCACTATATTTCCACTGTTATTCAAATCAATATTGTATGTCATATTTGCTTTCAATAAGACATCCACTTCAAAACCTGCAACCACTTTCATACGCCAGTGATAATCACCGGTGCGAATATGTTCACGTTGTCCGGGCAAAGTTGGTGAATAACGATACAACACACCAAAACCCATGTATTTAAAATCTACATTTTTTGTATGCGTACCAATCAAAGCAGGATAGAGTTTCCATTTAAAGTCGTCTTTATATTTTTGACCTTCCACGCAATAACTTGCAAAACCTAAGACACCATGCTGCTCTTTAAAATTATAACCACCTTCTACAAAAACATGATAACTGAATTTTGGTTTATAATCCAATTCTTTTGCATTTTCATTCAGGTAATAGGTATTTTGCGCCAACATATACGACAAACCTGGTGTTGCTCCAACACTGATAATTCCGCCTTTTTGTGCAAAAACAATGTTCGTTGATAATATTATCAGCACGATAAAAAATAATTGTCGTAGCTTCATCTGTTTATTTTAAATTTGACACTAAGATACTTCTTTTCAACAAGAAATTGGATACTTATAAATGAGTAAATCGAAAAATACATTAAGTAAATCAACATTGATTCGCAGTATTCAATGTCCGAAATCTTTGTATTTGTATAAAAAAAATTATGATCTGCGTGATAAAACAAATTACACACAACAACAGGTTTTTGACAGAGGTCATCGTGTTGGTAAGTTAGCACATTTGTTATTTCCGAACGGAAGAGATTGCTCACCGCCAAATCCATACAGCTATGACGAATCCATCACAGCCACGAAGTTATTGGTACGTCAGCAGTTTCCTGTCATTTATGAAGCATGCTTTAAACACAATGGAATTTTAGTCGCACTTGATATGCTGACGTATGAAAATGGCAAATGGTACGCACACGAAGTAAAAAGCTCGATGCGTATTTCCAACACTTATTTGCAAGATGCAGCGATTCAATATTACATAATAACAAAAAGCGGTGTTGAACTGGAAGATTTTTTTATAGTAAACATCAACAGCGATTATGTGTTGGATGAAACGCTGAATGTGCAGCAGTTTTTTAAATCTACTACTGTTTTAAATGAAATAAAAGAACGCATACCATTTATTGAAGCAACCATTGAAAAAGCAATTGCTACTTTAAACTTACCGGAAGCGCCTGAAGTGCCAATCGGCGTGCATTGCAACAAACCATATCCATGCGATTTTCAAGGTTTGTGCTGGACAACTATTGAGAAAGATTCCGTTTGGTATTTGCCCGGAATTTCCATGCAGGAAAAAAATAATTTGGTAGAAAAAGGCATTGAAAAGATCGATCAAATTATCATCACAGAAGATCTGAATGAGCGCCAGAAAGTAATCATACAAACCTATCAGCAAAACCAAATTTATAAACAAGAAGAAAAACTAACCGCTTTCTTACATGATATAAATTATCCGTTATACTTTTTTGATGTCGAAGCATTTCAGCCGGCAATACCATTATTTAAAGGCACACAGCCATATCAGCGTATTCCTTTTTTGTATTCATTGCATTACAAAGAAAGTGCAGATTCAGAATTGATACACATTGATTATATTTCAGAAGTTGGTGAAGATGCACGTGAAAAATTTATTCGGCATTTTTTAGATGCTACTAAAAAAACAGGACAAATTTTAGTGTTTAATACATTAATGGAAAAAAGTGTGCTGTTTAAACTGGCCAATGATTTTCCACAGTATAAAGATGAAATCTTTCTGCGCATCAAACGAATTGTTGATTTCGAAATTCCATTTAAAGAACTACATTATTATCATCCGAAACAACAAGGCAGTTTTTCATTAAAAGCTATTGGCAATGCTATTTTAGGTGAAGATGAATTTGCAAAAAGCACTGTAAAAGATGGCGAAGAAGCAATGTCTTTATACAACGAATTATTTTACTTTGAAAACAAAAATGAAATTCCTGAAAAGCTGAATTATCTTAAAAAATATTGTCAGACTGATACGCTGGTTTTGTATAAAATTTTTGAGAAGCTAAAACAATAAAAATGCCTCCACAAAGTGAAGGCATTTTTTATTTATCTGAAATTAAACGATTACGCTAATTCAGGAATTACTAATGTTTGTCCAGGATAGATTTTATCAGGATCTGTCAGCATCGGTTTGTTCGCTTCAAAAATAACGTTATACTTATTCGCATCACCATACACTTCTTTAGAAATCTTAGATAAGTTATCGCCAGCTTTCACTTGGTAAAATTGCTTTTCAGGTGCAGCTTCTACCTGCTCAACTGGAACTACCTGCTCTTTAATTACCACTACCAATTGATCATCTACCGACTCAACACCTTCAATGTTGGCAGCCGTTGCAATTAAACGTTTGCGCGCGTCTAAGCTATCTACCGTGCCGCTTAAAGTTACTTTGTGCTCATCTACACTTACTGTAACAGTTGGTTGCAATAAACCAAATTTGTTTAAATGATCGATCACTTTTTGTGTTCTTTCTTCAGGCGTTTCTTTATGTCCGAAAACTTTCTCGCCAATGCTTTTTACAAATGAAAATAAACCCATTTTTTAGTTTTTTTTTAAGTTAAAAATATGAATGCCAAATCTAAACAAAATTATCGAAAATTTAGTTTCGATAATATATTATAAAAAATTTTAATGTATTAATACAAACTTCAATTTTACTTTTTCTTTTTTATCAGAACCGACACATAAAGCAACATACACGCCTGTTGCAGCGCGCGAGCCATTTACTAAGTTACCGTCCCAAATTGCCTGTCCGCCAAGTGCAGTAGTCTGGAAAACCAGGTTTCCGGAAATATCCATAATTTTTACATTGCAATCATTTGGAATACCTTTGATAGCAATCGGTCCGCTGTAATCGTGTGCAACAGGATTTGGATACACAAATGGTTTTTCTGTAGTTTCATCCGTTACGGTTGCATCTGCGCGATAGCTGCAAATTCCTTTTTCAGTACCAATAAATAAATCACCGTTTTGCGGATTGATGGTCACCGAACGAACATTATTAGAAAGCAATGGTGAATTCGTTTCATTAAAATAATGTAAGGTTTTTTCGCCGTCAGCACTTACCTGAAATAAACCATTAAACGTACCAATCCATTTTCGGTTAGCTGCATCTACTGTAATGCAATTTATAATCTCATCTTCCAGTAAATTATCACAAAAACCGCTGCCATCATTTCTGTCGATACAAATTTGTTCCGCTTCACAGGCATAATCGGTCACATAGCCGGAACACGAAACGATAGCGATGCCGCGCGACGTGCCTAACCACAATACACCATCTTTATCTTTCGCCATCGATATTACATTGTTGGAAGGCAAATTTCCCAAACCACGACCGGCAGCCAATAAGAAATATTGGTCGTCTGATTTATCATCAATATCATTTCCATAATTCAACACAACAATGCCGCCATCGCCTGATTCTTTTCCAATCCAGATCTGGTTATTATCATCTACCAAAATAGATTTCACTAATGCGCCAGCCAGATAACTGGAATTAAAGTAAGTATATGTTCCATCGCTTTTCCTGCAAATCAATGGTGAAGAAGATGAATAAGCATTGGTCAGCCATGCATTTCCGCTTGCATCTAAGTCAGCACTTGAAATACGGAAATTCTGCATTCCATCAGGCGCAATCATCGTGTTATCGCTTGCTGAAAATTCAATGATTCCGCCGGAACCAAAACCGTTTGCCGCGCCAAATAAAATTTTGTTTTCTGCAGGCAATGGTTGTACAACAGCAATATCATTTACATTATTTAAGACAGGATTGGTGTATTGCGTGTAGTTTGTCCAGTAATAATCTGTACATGCATAAATATATTTACTTTCCTGACCGCTTGGCGCCCAGCCATTTCTAACACCTGATGACGACGACCAAATCGTTCCATTCATAAAAGCCATTTCGCGCGAAGCCAATGAAAATGGCGCATTAGGCGCTTTAGCGGCAAAACCGGATCCTTCCTGATGTATTAAACCGCGATAGAGATCTGCATGCCAAAGCGAACCATTTTTATCTTGTAAAATTTGCAATGGATAGCCGATAAAGAATTGTGTTGTATAAAAATCAAATGCTGTACCGTTCCATCTTCCAATTCGCACATCGCTCAGATTGCCTCCGATAATTTTATGTTGCGATATCAAGAGTTGTCCATATGAATTATTCAGATGCATAGTTTTCCAATTGGCTTCTGAAAAGAAAACAGTCCAGTCTGTTCCGTCAAACTGATAAATGGTATTATCAATAGCAGCAAAAATTTTATTATTATATTGAGTAATCGCCGTTGCGTTATCCTGTGGAATTCCGGTTGAATATTGAGTCCAGTTATTAAAATTTAAAAGATTTACATTATCTGCAATTCTGCCACGAAGAATACCATACGATGTAGCACAAAATATCTGGTTATCATCTGCGAAAACACTGTTCACACGAATCGTGCTGATACCGTTATTAAATGTATAGGTTTCCGAAATTTCTTTTTTAACCAAATCAAGAACCATTAAACCATAACCAAGACCTAAATAAGCTTTGCCGTTTGTACAAAAGACAGAGTATATCTTTTTATCGCCGGTAATTGCCGCGTTTTTTAAATATGGCAGGTTCGTTATTTTACCATTATTTATCAAATCAATATTTGAATTTTGATAAGTAATTACCAAAGTAGATGTTGTCGTATCATATCCAACTTCACTGGTGAAGACTTCGGCCAAACCGGAAACTTTTGTATATTTTTCCAGGTAATCATTATCGACATTTACACCAATAACACCATTCTGGCAAGCAGCGTAAACATAATTTTTACTTTCGCAAACAGAAGTCGCATTTTGCATTGGTATATGCGCTGTCCATGTTCCAAGTGGGACTTTTTGCGCAAAAGCAGTTGAAAAAAGCAACAAACACAATATTTTCAGAATAAATCGCATATAATTTCTTAAAAACCGAATTTCATCGCTTAAAACCAGCAAATCAAAAAGTATCTTTTGTCAAAAATAGGATTTTAATTTGAGAATATCCGTTGCATTCCTATTGATTTCTTTTTCAATATCTTAACGCAGATTAATTATAATAAATTGCTGAATTGTATATCTTTGCGCAAATTTTTCAGGAAGTAAGGTTATGTCAGCATCAAAAATATATAGCGAATTTAAAAATCTTTCACAACAACAGGTTGAAGCCGAAATATTAGCATTTTGGACAGCTAATAATACATTTGAAAAAAGCATAACTGAACGCGAAGGAAAAACACCATACGTCTTTTATGAAGGACCGCCAAGCGCGAATGGCTTGCCAGGTATTCACCACGTTTTGGCAAGAAGTATAAAAGATGTTTTTTGCCGTTTCAAAACCTTGCAAGGTTACCAAGTAAAACGTAAAGGCGGCTGGGACACGCACGGCTTGCCTATTGAATTGGCTGTAGAAAAGACTTTAGGCATTACTAAAAAAGATATTGGCTCAAAAATCTCTGTCGCGGAATACAACAAAAAATGTCGCGAAGAAGTAATGAAGTACAAAGATATTTGGGACGACATCACGCAAAAAATGGGATATTGGGTAGATCTGGAAAATCCTTATATCACTTTTGAAAATGATTATATCGAAAGCGTCTGGTGGATCTTAAAAGAATTCTACAAAAAAGATTTATTATACAAAGGTTATAAAATACAACCTTATTCACCGGCAGCCGGAACAGGTTTAAGTTCTGCAGAATTAAATTTACCAGGTTGCTACAAAGATGTAAAAGATACCAGTGCTGTTGCGCAATTTAAAATAACTACAGCATCTGTTTCAGAAAGTGCTTTATTCAGCAATAAAGACGAAGATTATTACTTCTTAGCATGGACAACCACACCTTGGACATTGCCTTCAAATACCGCTTTAGCGGTTGGCGCAAACATCGACTATGTTTTAGTAAAAACATTCAATCCATATACACATATTCAGGTGAATTTGATTTTGGCTAAAGATCTGTTGCATAAATATTTTCAAACGGAAAATGAAAACAAAGATTTTGCATCTTACCAAAACGATGGTAAAAATTTACCTTATCAAATCTTAGTTTCTTTCAAAGGAAAAGATGTAGCAGGCATTCGCTATGAACAACTATTACCTTTTGAAGCCAATAAAAAAGAAAATATTAACGGCGATGCTTTTCGCGTAATTACTGGTGATTTTGTAACTACTTCTGATGGTACAGGTATTGTTCACATTGCGCCGAGCTTTGGTGCAGACGACATGAAAGTAGCTGGCGAAAATGGTATTGGCGCTTTAACTTTAGTAGATTTGGAAGGAAAATTTATTGACGGTGTTGGTGAGTTTTCAGGCAGATATGTAAAAGATTACAAAAACGAACCAAATTACGTTTCTGTTGATATTGATATTTCTGTTAAACTGAAACAAGAAAACAGAGCATTCAAAATAGAAAAATACGAGCACTCATATCCGCATTGCTGGCGCACCGACAAGCCTGTTATTTATTATCCATTAGATTCCTGGTTTGTGCGCGTTACGTCTGTTAAAGAACGTATGGTAGAACTGAACAAAACCATCAACTGGAAGCCGGAAAGTACAGGAACAGGTCGTTTTGGACAATGGCTGGAAAACTTAATCGACTGGAATTTATCGCGCAGCAGATATTGGGGCACACCTTTACCAATTTGGCGCACCGAAGATAAAAACGAAGAAATCTGTATTGGTTCTGTAGAAGAATTAAAAACGGAAATGCAAAAATCAATTGATGCTGGCTTATTAGACAAATCTATTTTATCTAAAGAATTTGATTTACATAAACCTTTTGTAGATGATATCATTTTAGTTTCTGCTTCAGGCAAACCGATGAAACGCGAAAGCGATTTAATCGATGTATGGTTTGATAGCGGCGCAATGCCGTACGCGCAATGGCATTTTCCTTTTGAAAACCAGGAAACATTCAAACAATCGTTTCCGGCAGATTTTATTGCTGAAGGTGTTGACCAGACGCGTGGCTGGTTTTATACATTGCACGCCATTGCAACCATGTTGTTTGATTCTGTTGCTTACAAAAATGTGGTTTCAAATGGCTTGGTTTTAGATAAGAACGGCAATAAAATGTCTAAATCCAAAGGCAACACAGTTGATCCATTCAAAACTATTGAAAAATATGGTGCTGATGTAACTCGCTGGTACATGATTTCTAATTCTCAACCATGGGACAATCTTAAGTTTGACGAAGAAGGATTGGCAGAAACAGGCAGAAAATTATTTGGCACTTTATATAATACCTATAATTTCTTTGCTATTTATGCGAATATCGATGGTTTTGTGATTGATAAAAACAACAGAACACCATTAGCAGAACGTACAGAAATTGACCGTTGGGTAATTTCCAAATTACACTCATTAATCAAAGAAGTTTCTGAATCTTACAACGATTATGAACCAACTAAAGCAGCGCGCTTAATAGAAGATTTTGTAATCGAGCATTTATCCAACTGGTATGTGCGTTTGTGCAGAAGACGTTTCTGGAACAATGAGCTTTCTCAGGATAAAAAAGCAGCTTTTGAAACCTTGCATGAATGTTTACAGGTTGTAGTTCAATTAATGAGTCCGATTGCACCTTTTTTCAGCGACTGGTTATGGCAAAATTTACTGGCAACTAAAGAATCGATACACACTTCTTTGTTAATAGAATCCGATTCAACATTAATTGATGCTAATTTAGAGCAACGCATGGAATGGGCACAGGAAATATCTTCTTTGGTTTTATCATTGCGAAAAAAGACAAAAATAAAAGTACGTCAGCCATTACAAAAAATACTGGTGCCTGCTATCGACAAAGATTTTATAGCACAGATTGATAAAGTGAAAGAATTGATTTTATCAGAAGTGAATGTGAAAGAAATTGAGTACATCGGCGATACATCCGGAATCATTTCTAAGAAAATAAAACCGAATTTTAAGCTGTTAGGTAAAAAATTAGGCGGAAAAATGAAACTGGCTGCTGATATCATCCAACAATTCTCTGCAGAACAGATTCAGCAATTGGAACAAAACGGAACAACTGATATTCAGGTTGAAAATGAAACTTTCCCAATTTTATTGGATGAAGTGGAAATTTTGTCAGATGATATCCAAGGTTGGTTGGTTGCGACAAACAATGGCATAACTGTTGCATTGGATATTACTATAACTGAAACGCTGAGAAACGAAGGTTTTGCGCGCGAAATTGTCAATAAAATACAAACAGAACGCAAAGAAGCCAATTTTGAAGTTACTGACAAAATCGTTTTGCATGTGCAAAATCAATTGGTTCTCAATGCTATTTTAGATAGTTATAAAGAATATATTTGCAACGAAACACTAGCAAACGACATCTTGTTTGCAGATAATATTCAAAACGCCAAAGAATTTGATATCAATGGCGAAATTTTAAATTTACTCATTCAAAAAGTGTAGTCAGATGGCAAAGAAAAAAGTGGCAGCAAAACCGGCAAAAGCAGTAGCAAAGAAAGTAGCAGCAAAAAAACCGGCAGCAAAACCGATAAAAAAAGCAGCGGCAAAACCGGTAGCGAAAAAACCAGTTGCGAAAGCAAAACCGGTAGCTAAGAAAGTAGTAAAACCAGTTGCGAAAAAAGCAGCGGCTAAAGTTGTAGCAAAGACGAAACCTGTAGCTAAAAAACCGGTGGTTAAAGCGCCTGCAAAACCGGTAAAGAAAGCATCAGTAAAAGCGGCACCAAAAAAAGTGGCAAAAGTTGTAGCAAAAGCACCAATAAAGAAAGTAGCAGCCAAAGTTCCTGCGAAACCTGTTAAAAAAGCTGTTGCAAAAGTTGTGGCAAAACCAGTAAAAAAAGCTGTTGCGGTAAAAACAAAACCAGCGCCAAAAGTTGTTGCAAAACCGGCACCGAAGAAAGTTGAACAAAAAGTAGTAGCAAAGCCAACGCCAAAGATTGAAACAAAAAAAGTTGTTGTTGCACCAAAACCAGTTGTAAAAACACCTGCTGCCAAACCTGAGCCAAAGCCAGTTCAAAAAACAGAAACCGTAACTGTTCCTAAAACACATACTGAGCCAAAATCACCAATGCAGTCATCTGTAGTTCGTTACAGTGATGCTGACCTGGCGCTTTTCAAAGAAGTCATTCTGAAAAAAATAGCAAAGGCAAAAGAAGAAATCGATTTTTATGTAGATCAGATCAAAAATACATCAGAAAGTGAAACACAGTTTGCCAGTATTGATGACGGTTCTATGACTTCAGAGCGCGAAAATATGAATCAAATTGTTGTGCGTATGCAGAAATTAATTTCACATTTAGAAAGTGCTCTGGTTCGTATCGAAAATAAATCTTATGGAATTTGCCGCGAAACAGGAAAATTAATTCCGAAAGAAAGATTACTGGTTGTTCCTCATGCTACATTAAGCGTTGAAGGAAAGAAAATGGAAAAAAAATAAGCAATAAAATTCTATCAATAAACCTATAAAGTTCTCCGTCGCAAGATCCTGAAACTTTATAGGTTTTTAAATTTAACTCCAAACATGTCCAAGAAAGCCATCGCGATATTAACTGTTTTTCTTTCTTTATTAATTGACCAAGTCAGTAAAATTTGGGTAAAACTAACCATGGTACATGGCGAGTCTTTTAACTATATCGGCAATTGGGCGCGTATTCATTTTGTAGAAAATGAAGGTATGGCTTTCGGTATGAGCTTCGGCGCCGGTTTCGGAAAATTTTTACTTACTTTTTTCAGAATTATTGCAGTTGGCTTCATCACATATTATATAGCGCAACAAATCAAAAATAAGAAAACGAGCAATGGTTTTATATTTGCATTGTCGCTGATTTTAGCAGGCGCAGTTGGCAATATAATTGACAGTATTTTTTTTGGAAGAATATTTTCTGACAGTTTTGGTCATGTAGCAACTTTTCTGCCAAAAGATGGCGGTTATGCATCATGGTTTCATGGTCGTGTAGTAGATATGATCTATTTCCCAATCATTACAGATGCTCAGATTCCGATGTGGATTCCTAAAATTGGTGGTAACAAGTTTGAATTTTTTCCTTTTATTTTCAATATTTCCGATGCATGCATCACTATTGGTGTTTTCATTATTTTGATCTTTCAAAAGAAATTTTTCACTGAAGAAAAGAACACTGAAACCGCCGCTGAAATACAGGTTACGCAACCTGAATAATTTTAATTTTAGAACATCACTGAAATCTTATTCGTTGGTTTTTTAAGCAAATCATCGCTTAATTGAATCACTTTTTTACCAAAGTTTTTTTTCATCAATGAAAAATCAAGGTAGTTTTCACCGGTGTTTAAAGTGTACATCAAGCGTTCTTCCAAATCGCCGTTTGCTTTATACACATTCATACTGATTGTTTTGCTTTCTTTACAAAATACGACATATCTTTTGGGCGTTTCTGCATCTAAATCAACCATAAATATCTGGTTTATATTCACTTCATTCCTGATAGAAACATTCGAAAAATTACAGGTTTCCAAATTTACAGCTTCATCAATATCGTTTACAATCAGCACCGATTTAATATAAGAACTGGTATTTAACGTAATATCATTACGATTGCGTGGCAAGATCAACACTTCGTAAAAATGGTTGCTGGTATCAATCTTCGCTTCTCTTGTTATTGTCTGAATATTTACACCATCCGTGATATTTATTTGTACCGTCAAAGTTGCCGCGTTGCCATCACAAGTGAACTGAAAATACTTTGGAATCGAAGTTTGGTGTTGTTCAATTGTAATCAAAAATGGTTTTTGCTTACTTAATTGATAATTGATATTCTGTGGTTTATAATTAATTCCTGGAAAAGTCTGAGTCTGGTAACCACTTTTAATGCTTTGACCATAACTCATTACAGAAAACAGCACAAGCGCCTGTAGCACTACTTTTTTAATAGACAACATGATAAGAATTTTAGGGTTTTTTGAAATGGGTTTAGGTTTTAAAATTAATCCAACTTTTGATAAATGTCAATAGAAAATTTAATTTTCATTGAAAAAAATATTTCACTAAATTCATTTTATGAATGATTTTTATGAAAAAGTGTATGCTGTGGTGCGCAAAATTCCAAAAGGAAAAGTAGTTAGCTACGGCGATATCGCTGAATTTATCGGTACACGTGCATCGGCACGAACTGTTGGTTATGCTATGAATAATGCGCACAATGTTTCGCCGCGCGTTCCGGCACATCGTGTAGTAAACAGAAATGGTTTGCTTACCGGAAAGCACCATTTTGAATTTCCGACTTTGATGCAGGAATTACTGGAAAGCGAAGGCATTGAAGTCATTGACGATCAAATTCAGCATTTTGAACAAGTGCGATGGAAAATAAAAATGAACCTAAAGTGATTACCTTGAAGTATTCACTTTCTATATTGTTCCTGCTTTTTTGTTTAAGTAGTTTTTCTCAAACAACATTTGTCGTCTGGCAAGGTTTCGAGCATCGCTGGACTTACAATCATCGTTTAAATCGCTTAGGCGATTACGTCTCTCAATCTTCTGATTCAACAAATACAAATGCTGAAATTACACACGCAAGCGCAACCGGTTTAGGAAAAGATTCTGCTTATTTTACTTCGCGTTATGCTATTGTAGAATCAAATGCTATTTCATTTTTTGCCGGAAAAGAAACGTTTGAATTAAAAGGAAATGAAGGTCAAAAAATTGAACTAAAAAAGAATATTTTATTTACACCAAATAAAAATCTGCAGCAAAAAGATATTTACACAAGCATCTTAAATGGTTTTGATATTGTATCTGTTGATGATGCAGACAAACCACAATCGTTGCAAATTGATATTAGCGAACCCATTTACGACACGCATGCGAATAAGATTCATTTTACCATCACTGCTGCTTTGAATGTTGATTGCAAATCATTGGAATGTCCGTTTTTTAACAACACATTTAATTACCAGCTTGATGTACACTATCTGATTCTCGGCGGTAATAAGAATGAATTGGATACACAAACCATTTCTTATGAAAATAAATTAAAATGGAATACAAAAGCGGAAATCAAACCCATACTTTACAATAAATCAATTCCAATTAATTCTGATTTTAAAAACGGTTTTTTAGCGTATAAAAGTATATCGATTGCATTAGATCAGGAACATCATTATTTAGCTTATGAAAATTCTATTCAAAGCACAACCATAAAAAATAATCAAGTAAATCTTTCCATGTATTTATTTTTCAGCAATTGGTCTTCTGCGATGAAACACAGTGTTGCTTCCGGTGGACAAGCACTCTTTTCCAATAAGAAAAGTGGCTGGTGCATCTTGAGTGGCCATTTATATTTTATTCAGTTTAACAATGGTGTTGTTACTTATCATTCACGAAACGGCTCACAATTCTGGATCGGTAAAAATAAATCTGCTTTAGATAATACTGCAAAAAGCACGAAAACAATTTTGCTGAAATAATTCTTAGCGATTCTTAACATACTATTTTATTCGCAAATACGTTATCATGTCAAAATGACAATAGTGCGAAAATTTTACTTTTCTATGCTGATCTTAGTTTCTTTTATTGCATGTAAAAGCAACAACAGATTTATAACTGTTGAAAATAATACTGTAAAAAATGATGAACCGATTTCACCAAATAACCAAAAACTAGTTGCAAGTTTGGAAGCACAGACGAAACAAACGAAATCATACAATCCGGCTTATGTTACATTAGATTATCCAAATGGCGATGTCGATATTTCAACCGGTGTTTGCGCCGATGTAATTGTGCGTGCATTCAGAAATGCAGGAATTGATTTGCAAAAAGAAATTCATGAAGACATGAAAAAATCTTTTTCTGCGTATCCGAACAAATGGAATTTAACTGCGCCTGATAAAAATATAGATCACAGGCGCGTGCCGAATCTAATGACATTTTTTGAGCGAAAAGGAAAAGCAAAGACGATTACCAATTATCCGGATGATTACAACGTTGGCGATATAGTTGCCTGGAAATTAGATAATGGTTTGCTGCACATTGGCATGATCTGCGATGAAAAAAATGAAGAAAATATTCCTGTTGTAATTCATAATATTGGTAGCGGAACAAAGAAAGCGAATGTGCTTTTTAGCTGGCAAATCATTGGCCATTACAGATGGTTTGAATAAAAAAACCATCAGCAAAGCTAATGGTTCCAATTGTTTTCGATTTGGTTGGTTATTATATCTAAACAAATTTGTTTTAGTTATTCAACATCACAGGCATCACCAACATCAGTAGATCTTCAGTTTCATCTTTTTCTGTCGGACGAATAATTCCTGCACGATTTGGCGTTGATAATTCTATATTGATTTCATTGCTATCCATTGCTGATAACATTTCTAATAAGAATTTTGCATTGAAGCCAATTTCCATTGCATTGCCTTTATAATCGCAGTTTATTTTTTCTGCTGCTTCATTAGAGAAATCTAAATCCTGTGCAGAAACCGCCAACTCAGAACCACCCATTTTTAACACTACCTGATGTGTAGTTTTATTAGAGAATATAGATGTTCTGCGCAAAGATGCATGTAAATCATCTTTTAAAACAGTCAATAAATTTGGATTTTCTTTTGGAATAACCGCGTTATAATCAGGATATTTCGCATCGATCAAACGACAGATTAATTTAATATTGTCAAAGCTGAAAAATGCATTTGATTTATTGAATTGAACAGCTACTTCTGTTTCATTATTCGGAACCACTGCCTTCAATAAATTCAATGCTTTTTTCGGTACAATGAATGAGGCATTTCCACCGGAAATATCATTCTTATTATACTTCACTAATTTGTGCGCATCAGTTGCAACAAACGTAATTCCTTTGTCATCTAACTGAAACAAAACGCCTGTCATTGCCGGACGCAATTCATCATTACTTACTGCAAACAAAGTTTTCACTATACCTTTGTTCAATACATAAGATGGAATCAACACTTCATCAACGCCTTCAGCAACCGGTTCTTTCGGAAAATCTGCGCTGTTTTCACCGCTTAATTTATATTTACCATTATCTGTAGTGATCTCAATTCCGTTCGTAGTTTCATCTACTGAAATGGTGATTGGCTGTTCCGGCAATGCTTTTAAACTATCCAACAAAATTCTTGCAGGAATCGCTACTTTAAAATCTTCTTTCGATTCAACATCCATATCAACTGACATAGTTGTATCTAAATCGGTAGCGGTGATCGATAATTTATTTTTCTCAATATCAAATAAAAAGTCTTCTAAAATTGGCAAAACAGTATTCGTACTGATAACGCCACTGATTTTTTGCAAGTTTTTTAATAATTGTGCTGATGATACAACAAACCTCATACTGTGTAATTTTGCCCAAAGTTAAACAATTCAAATTAATATAAAATGCGTTGAAAATCTTATCTTTCGACACCTTGTGCATAAGTGTTTATAAGTGCATAATGCGTAAAACATGAGAATTGCGGTCAATACACGGTTTTTGTTGCCTTACCAACTCGAAGGTATTGGTATTTATACACAGGAAATCTTTAAACGTGTGGTAAAACAAATGCCGGAACATGATTTTTATTTTTTGTTTGACAGACCATTTTCAGACGAATTTATTTTTGCAAAAAATGTAACGCCAATTGTTGTTTCGCCACCTGCGCGACATCCGTTTTTGTGGTATTGGTGGTTTGAAAAATCAATTCCGAAAATTCTAAAAAAGCATCAAATTGATCTGTTTATTTCGCCGGATGGTTATTGCTCTTTAAGTACAGATATTCCACAAATTCTGACGATCCATGATTTAGGTTTTGAGCATTTTCCGGAACACACGCCATTCTTAGTGCGCAATTATTATCGCTATTTTACGCCAAAATTTTGTGCGAAAGCAAGCAAAATTTTAGCAGTTTCTGAGTTTACTAAAAACGATATTGTTGCGAAATATGGAATTGATAAAAGCAAAATTGATGTAGTGTATAATGGATTTGATAGTAGTAAGCAGTCAATAGTAAGCAGTACGCAAACAGAAACACTTACGGCCTACTGTTTACTAAATACTAAATACTTTCTATTCATCGGCGCAGTGCATCCGCGAAAAAATGTCTTGAATTTATTAAAAGCATTTGAAGTTTTTAAAACAAAAAACGAGCAACCATATCCATTAGTTATTATCGGCAGAAAAGCATGGATGAATGATGAACTGGAAAAATACTATCAAAAAATGCAGTTTAAAAACGATGTGATCTGGCTGGAAAATTGCAAACGAAATGAATTGCTGGAAATTCTGAAAAACACATTTGCATTAGTATATCCGAGTTTGTTTGAAGGTTTCGGAATTCCTATTATAGAAGCGATGAGTTTAGGTGTTCCTGTCATTACTTCTAATACTTCTGCATTGCCTGAAATAGCAGGAAATGCGGCACTTTTGGTACAACCAACCAATATCGATGCAATAGCAGACGCGATGCTTGAATTAACAAAAAACGAAAAATTAAGATTCGATTTAGTTGAAAAAGGAAAAGCAAATGCAACGCGTTTTTCATGGCAGCAATCTGCAGAAAGAGTTACTAAAATCATAAAAGAATTTCAGTAAGTATCATAAAAAAAGCGTACAAAAAATGCACGCTTTTATTTTTTAAATCAATAAAATTTTATTTTTTCTCTACCAATTTTTCAATATCTGTTTTCAGTTTATCGTATTGTTCAGTATCTAAAACGGCTGCCAACTGCGAATCCAAATCTTTCATCAGTTGCATTGTTTGCGCTTTTGCTTCAGCCGGATTGTCTTTAGTAGTAGCATTGATCACATCGCCTCTTAATTTTGCCTGCACCATCACGATGATTACAACCATTGTTTGTCCATCATTCAGTTTATAGTTTTTACGCACTTTTTCAATCAACAACTTTTGCTGCGGTGTGATATTTTTTCCATTCAAAATATTTTCCTGCATGTTCATCGCAATCACCAAGCCATTCAATTGTTCCTGCGAAATAATTTCTTTTAATTTCTTAGCCGCGACTGTATTTACTTTGTCTGTTTCTTGTTTTATTTTATCAGCATTATTAGCATTTTGTGTTTTAATATCAATCACTTTTTTGTCGTAATCTTTCAAAACCGGCAATGCATTTTTATATTGTTCAGGTGTAATTTTCAAATAATCTTTTAACTGAGTAAACAAGTCTGTAACATTAGATTGCGGTGCAATTACATTTGCATTTGTTACATAATCAGGTGTGTATGGCGTTGGTATGCCGTTTGCATTTGCAGGTGTTTGTTCCACTTTAGATGTACTGTTCGTTGCATCAGCTTTTGGCGTTAATTTACCAGCTTGTATCATTTTAACCAGTTTAGCTTGCTGGTCTGTGCTTAAATATGTTTTTAATTTCAAACTTACACCATATAATAAGCGTAAGTTTTCGTCATTGCGTTTTTGTTCATTCTTCGCATAAGTTGCATCATTTTCTTTTGCTTTATTGATGAAGTCAACATAGTCTGCAGTAAATTTTTTAGTCTGATCTGCATTTAAATTACACTCTTTTTTTACGTTGTCAATAATTGTTTTGTATTCAGGTGTAAGATTGGCAACTGTTATCTTTGATGTTTGTGCAAGTGCAACAGAAGCAACTAAAATGACTGCTAAAAAAGAAGAAAGAAGTTTTTTCATAAAAAAAATAATTTAGACAAAGATATTCAATAACCATACCAAAAAACACAAAATCAGCTTTTTTATTTTACTGATTTAAGAAGGAAATCGCATCGTTAGAAGATATTGCCGGAATTTCTTCCTGCGGTGAATGACCGCAATTATCATATTCAATAATTTTGTTATTTGCTATTTTTTTGAAGTTTTCGATCAATGAAATATCTAATAATTCGTCTTGTTTGCCCCAAATTGTCAATGTTGGTGTTTTAATTTTAGAAATATCCAATATCAGCTCTTTGCCTATTTGCTGTACGCGAGCCGAAAAACTTTCGCGGTTGCCTTCGCGCAGTGACATATCGTAATACAATTGTTTTTTTGCTGCTGTTATTTTCGTATCATCAAAATAAACATCTTTTAGTGTTTGATTGACAATAATTTTAGTATCCATTTTACTCATCAGCGCAGCCAGCCATTTTATTTTTGCCAATTTAAAAATGATGGCACCATTGCCTTTTTCTTTGGTATAAAATCCTGCCGGATCTAATAAAATTAACTTACTTACTTTTTCAGGATGTGTGTATGTGTATTTCCATGCAATCTCGCCGCCAAGTGAGTTGCCTGCAAGCGCAAAAGTATCGATTCCAATTTTGGTTAAAAATTTATCCAGAAAATCGACGTACATTTTGGAAGAATAATCATTGTCTTTACGTGGTCCGGTGATACCAAACGCTGGCATGTCTATACGAACGACTTTATAGTATTTTTTCAAAGAATCTGTCCAGCCGTCCCAGGTTTGCAATGCTGCACCGGTGCCATGAATGAGCACAACCGGCTTGCCTTCGCCTTCAATTTTATAATGCACATTCAGGTCATCAATTTCAATAAATTTAGAATCAGCATTGCAATATTTCTTTTTCAACTCATCTAAAGGAATTGATTTTTTCTGAGTCGCAAAGAAGCCGATTCCTAATAAAATAATAATGATTGCTACAATTTTACTTAGTTTCTTCATGTATTAAAAATACAAAAAAAATCTCGATGTGTAAACATCGAGCATTAACATTACATTCAGGTCTGAATGAATAAGAACTTTATCTAAGTGCATTACAAAGATAACACATACATTGCTGCGCGTTGTGAAAACAGTTTGTATTCTTGGTGCTGTTTTTATGTTATAAAAAAGAAAAAGAGACGCATAAAATATGCGTCTTCGAGCTCATAAATTAAATAAGTCTATTAATTCAATTTTGTTGAACCATCCGGCTGATAGATGTATCTGATCGTATAGTATCTTGCAATATGCGTTAAACCATCCGGCAAAGCTGGTGCGTCTTTGTAGTAGCTGATGAATTCTAATTTTGCATATTTACCTGTAGCTGTTTTAATAACAAATACTTTTCCGGCTAAAGGTGTAATCGTGAATGTAGCACCATCGTAATTGTACCAGCCATTGCCACTACCTGCTGGAATTGCTTTAGTTACACCATCTTGCGCATAACCTGTAGTTGGCGCTGTAGTTACTTCTGAAAACAAGGTATCAAAGATGATTGCACCACCAATACCAGGACCACTAGTACCGCTGTTAACCAATACTGTAGTTCCTTTGAATGCGATGTCCCAATTTGTTGTTAAGGAGTCTGCAAACGGAACAGTGTCGCCAGTAGCAAAGCTATAATACTGATAGTTTGTATAGTTTGCGAAAATGTTAGAATCGATAACGGCTGATAATGGTGTCTCAACAGGCGTAACCGGATTTTCTTCTTTGCAGCTTACCAATGCTACAACGCTCAGTGCGATAATAAAAAGTTTTTTCATGAGTAAAATTATTTAGTGTTTAAAAAATTTATTGAAAGGCCGACAATTCCGGTAATGCCATTCATTGTCGGAATGTATTGCGGTCGTTTTATATTCAGCATATTATCAAGACCAACCATTACATGATATTTGTCTTTAAAAGTTTTGGAAAAAGAAAAATTCATTAATGCATAACCGTTTGCATATTCTGCATCTACATCTAAAATCTGATTTCCATTAATATCGTTCCAGCCATATCTGCCTCGGTAAATGACACGCAGATAAGTATTGAAAGCATATTTTTTATTTTCGTAATAAATCTTGATATTGAATGAATGCTTGCTTCTGTCGAACAAACCACCATAATCTTTCTTAGTAACGCGCACTGTTTCCAAGGTTACCGGATTGCGGCGAAAAACTTTTCCATCTGCTATTTTTTTTAATACATCAACATCTTTCGCTTCTACGAAATTATAACCAGCAGTAACCTGTAATTCTTTAAGAATCTGATAAGTAACGCTGGCTTCAACACCTTGTGTATATACTTTATTTAAATTGAAATAAGTATAGATGAGCGCGTTGTTGCTTCTTGTTGCAGTCGGAATCGCATCGATTAAATCAGTGATCTGATTTCTAAAATAATTTGCTGAAATAATCAGTTTTCCCGGAATTGGTTTTATCTCTACTTCTGCATTTGCCGACCACGATTTTTCCGGCAATAAGTTTTTGATATTTTCTTTTGGAATTGAATAAGATTGTATCTGTCCGATGCTTTCCAGTTCTTTTAATTTTTGCACTGCTACATTCGCACCAAATACAAAATAACCAACGAGTGTATTTGTAAAATTCAAGTATTGCTGACGAATATCAGGAGCTTTATAACCACGACCACCTGAAATTTTAATCGCAAAATATTTATTGACATTAAATCGAGCAGATGCTTTTGGCGAAAACCATTGTATCTTGAAATCATTAGGAAAATCAGTACGATTGCCGACATTGAAGATGATCCTGTTTTTCCAGTCATATTGATATTGCAAAAAAATAAATTCCTGATGCTGTGTAATTTTATCAATATTTCTGTTTGATTTTACCAGATTAAAAAAACCACCAACACCTGCAGAAAATAAATGACCTTTTTTTGTATAATCTACCTGTGCTTCCAGTTTATTCAATAGTTGCTTAAAGTGATCTTTGTACAAATCCGTCGAGATACTTTCTCCATAAATATTGCTGTTGCTGACATAAAATGAATTGTAACTTCTGACATTGAAAACAATATTTTTTTTGTTGTATCTGAAGAATGGTGAAAAATTAAACTCATGAATTTTATCAATTTGTTTTGCTACTACTATTTCATTGCTGTCATTTGTGTATTCGTCCTGGTTATGCAATTTTGAAAAATAGTATTTGAAACCAATGCCTGTTTGAATATGATCGTTTGCGCGAATCGTAATTCTGTTCGTCATCGTAAAATCATTGTATGGAATTCCTTCTTTATAAATTGTATTTTTATTCGTCTGATAACCGTTGGAAAAATTATGTACCAGCGTGTTCTCAAAAGTTACCTTATTCTTTGAAAAAGCTGTAAACAAAGAAGTCGTCAGTATTGCAGGCGTTTTGTATTGAATAGAAAAATCAACTGTATTGCACAGTTTGCTTGCGTCTTCTGTGATGATATTTATGACACCACCGATTGCATCGCTGCCATACAAACACGAAACTGGTCCTTTTACAATTTCCACGCGTTTGATATTTCCGACAACAATGCGCGACAAATCGACAACGCCAGCATTTTTGCCAATTACCGGTTCGCCATTAATCAATATCAATGTATATTCTGCTGACAAACCTTGCAACTGCACACCGGTTCCTAAAAAATTGGATAACTGTAAACCTGTTTGTTCCTGTAAAATATCGCTCAACTTAATTGTGCCGGACGCTTTTATGTATTTCTTCGCGATAACGCTTAACGGCACAGTGCTGTTTTCTATTTTTGTTTCGGTTTTAGTGGCGGTCACCACAATTTCTTCGATAGAAGTTGATTTAATCTTATTTTCTTCCACATTTGAGTCCGTGGTTTGAGCTTTGGAAATCACAGCAACCGTACAAAAAACCGATATGATAAAAATGCGCAACATCTAAAATTTCAATACTATAGTTTGGAAATTAAATGTTCATTTATCGCTTTCAGGATTTCTTTTTTCGCATTGGCAGAATCGTATTTCTTTTCACTTATCAACTCAATATTCAAAGCAAATAATTTTTCGTGCAATGCTTTTCCGTCAACCAAACGGTTTACTTTTAATTCATTTTGTGCAACTAAAATCTCTGACCAAACAGCACGCACATCTAACCAAAATATTTTATTTTTTTCCCACCAATCGATGCCTGCCTTACATTTGCTGTCTTCTACTTTTTTGTAAATATTATATCCTTTTTCTTCAGCAATAAGCGTGTCATTCACGTTATCATGACGTGCAATTTTTTTATTGTCTTGTTCGTGTAAATAACCGGAATCTGTGATATACAACCTGTTAAAACGATTCAAAACATTGTAGTCTGAACGTTTTGAATATTCGCGGCGCGGTAATGGCGCATCCATTTTTGATTGCCATAGAATATTTCCGTCAAAATAGTTGAATGTAGCGATACCATCGTACTGCGGTCTGTCATCTACTTCAAACACTTTTTGCGTCCAGGTGCCTTTTGTTTTTTCAGGTGTTAGCTGAACACGGCTCCATTGATAATCTTTGTTGTATTTATAAATCGTGTTATTCTGATAGCTCCAGTCTTCGCGCCAATGTTTGATGATCATTGTTTCATCCAAGATTAAAATATGCTGCATTTTTACAGAACTATCCGGTTGCGGCTCGTAAGAAACCCATTCCAATGCTTCATTGTAATAAGCATCTTTCAGTTTATAATCTTTTAGATAACCAAAAGTTTCTTTGTATTTAAAATCTACTTCAAAACAACCGCATAATTTTTTGATAGATTCTTTATCCTTTTGTGGTGCAGTTTGCGCATTTACAATGCTGAAAACGAGTAATAATACGTTGAATAATGTTATTTTTTTCATTCTTATTTAGATTCATTCTTAATAATACGCAAATCTATTGTATATTATTTATATTTAGTCTAAATAAAAACAAATACCTAATAAAATACCTAATGCTACCTAATATTGGTGAACAAGCAGTTCCGGATTGATTTTTGGATAAAAAATGTACACAATAAATAAAAAAAAAGAACGCCGAAGCTCACCAGCTTCAGCGTTCACACACAGATGAAAAACGATTGCCGGTTTTTCACACACACCGGCAAACGTGTACTGTTTTATTTTACGTATTCTACATCATCAGGATTAAATTCTGCCCAACCTGAAGTCCAATTGTCAGAGCCATTGAAAGCACCACGATATGTAGCGTAGCTGCCGCCAATACCGCCATTTAATAAGTTTACAGTTGTACCTGCAGTAACAGATAAAACCGGCGCTGAAGTAGTGTAAATGCCTGTATTGAAGCCAGCATCACTCATTTTAACTGCTGTTGCATTATTTTTTGCTGCATCATTAAACCATGCTGCAACATCATACGTTGAAGCACCTGCTGCTGAAAATGCTTTGTAACCAGACCAGCCGTCAATGCCAATGTTTACAGAATTTTTAATAGTCAAATCGCCGGCAGTTGCATTAGTTTCTGCTAAAGCGCCATCGATTAAGATACCTGTTGGAAAACCTGAAAATATAGAATTATAGATTTTCAATTTAGTGTTTCTGCGTAAGTGTGCAGCTCTTTTAAAGTTACCATCAATTACTTTGTTAGAATCGCTTTTTGGACCAACTAAAGTGATGTTATAGAAAGAAGCAGAAGTAATTGGTGTATTCGTTGAACCTGTTGCATCGTTATCTGATTCAAAACCGTTAGAACCTGAAATATCTGCAATATTTGGTGAACTATAACCTAAACCAAACTGCACAATACCGCTGAATCCATTGTCCGTATCAAACATATCATCCTGTGTTTTGAAAGCGATCAAATGATCTGCATTTACTGTACCACCGAACCATTCAAATGCATCATCTTTACCAAATGAACATTGAACATAAGAAATAGTAGTTCCTGAACCAACGCTTGCCAATGTTAATGAGTTCAATTCTTTATCTGTTAAAGGTGCGTAACCGGCATACTCAATACGAACGTATTTTAAAGTACCTGAATTATCAGCATTATCCGGTGAAGTACCACCACCGTAGAAAGGTGTTCCGTCGCCACCTTCTAACGTACCGTAGCCACCAGGTAAATTGTTTGCTGCTCTTCCACAGATAGCAATGCCACCCCAATCTCCTGCAACTTTATCTACTTGTGCAGATGTAAAAATAATAGGATCTGTAGATGTTCCGATAGCGATAATTTTGCTGCCTCTGTGTATAAACAAAGCACCTGGTTTTGCAGATGTAGAACCTTTTTGACCAATAATAACCGTACCTGCTTCAATGTTCAAAACGCCGGTTGCTTGTGGTGTATTGGTTGCTTGTATAGTGTCAACACCAACATTTACATAACCATTCAATCTATATACAGTATCTTTTGACCAATTAATATTTCCTGTTAAGGTGCCACTGATATCTTTAATTGGACGATCAGCAACAGGAAGCGTAGGTTTGGTTGTTGTACCACCGTCTTTTTTACAAGACACTGCTAATGTTAATCCAACGCAAACGATCAGTAATTGTTTGACTAATTTTTGCATTTTTAAATGATTTTTCATTGTTTTCATAAGATTGTTTTAATTTTTTTTGTTTGATTTTAATTCTTATTTAGAAAGTGTATTTTACACCAAGTGAAATCGTTTGACCCGGTTTATATTTTTGAAAAATCTGATCCGATTTTTTGTTCCATTTTTTATCACCGTTTCCATCTTGCAGCAATACCACATCCTGATTCACTAAATCTTTTAAATTCAAGCTCAATTCAATTCCTTTTTTGAATCTGTATGATGCATTGAAGTCTAATGTGTGTCGCGGCATTTCGTAGATATCAGGATAATCATCAGTACCAACATACACTATACGTTTTCCAACTACGTTATAGAGTAAGTTTACCTGCAAACCCAAATCTTTGTTTTCATAGAACAATCCGCTATTGATACTGTATGGCGCTTGTCCTTGCAATGGTCTGTTGTTGCTTTGTCCAACTGCTTCTTTACCTAAATTAATTCGACTGAAAACATATGTTGCATTTGCCATCACACCAAAATGCTGGAAGAATGAATTTTTGCTTTCTGCGAAATTTTTCTTGATTTCGATCTCAGCACCATATACATTTGCAGAAGCCGCATTTACGAATGTAAATTCGCGCGCAGCACCAACAATTGCTTTAGATTCAATCGGATTTAAGAATTTTTTGTAAAAGAAAGATGCACTGATTATTTCGCCGTTTGATGGATAATATTCCAATTTCAAATCTGCATTATGAATAGTACAATTTTTCAAATCAGGATTTCCAATGATTGCGTAACCTGTATAAAAATCATCGAATGCAAACGGCGCAATCTCTCTGAATTCAGGACGATTTACACTCATACCGTAAGCTGCTCTGAATATCAACTTAGGAATGATGGTGTAGCTAATGTTTACAGAAGGCAAATAAGACAGTTTTGTGTTTTTGATTTTAGTAGAACCTAATGGTGTGTTTAAGTTCTGTTGGAAATATTCAAATCTGAATCCGGTAACAATTCTTAATTTTTGCTTGATATTTATTTCTGCATTTGCGTAAGTACCACTTAAAATATTACTTGCTTTGTAAGAGTCATTTTCACGAGTTTGTTCGCCAATTTTAATACCTGTTGTATTGTTGATGTTTTCATTCGTCATTAAATTTTCGATGCCGTTTTGTATGATGTTAAAATCAAACTCATCAGCACGTGCTCTTTTGTACCCAATATTTCTTGCAGAAAAATCTCTGTTTTTGTATTCTAAGTTGGTTCCAACTGATATTGTTGCTACTACTTTACGTTTTGCGCTATATCCAAATTTATTTACTGAATTGACACCAACTGTATAAATATTTTCTGTTAAATCAGAATAGAATCTGCCTAATTGCGTGGCATTTACTGCAGATGGATCAACGTATATTTCGTACTTCTTTGTGGCATCATTATAGGATGTTGTATAGCGTTTAAAATCTGGTTCGTTTTTGTATGCTCTGCTATAACCGGCTACCCAATCAATCGTATTAATATCCGCATTGATATTGTGTTTACTCATTAATTCAACCGCGTAAATTCCTTTATTTACATTGTACAATGCGTAATTATTTACTTTGAAACCATTTGCGTAGTTATCACCTGAACGATTCGTGTAAACAGTAGAAGAGTTTGTATTGAATAAATTTTTGAATTCAATCAGGTGTTTGCTTCCAATTTTAAAAGCCCAGTTGTGTAATACGCCAATTCTAGCAGTATTGGTATATTGCATATCCGTATAACTGTAAACCGGATCCGGTTTATTATTGGTGAAATCATATTGATTGTAATCGCCTCTTTGTATGGTATTAGTTTGTTTCGCAAGCGAATAATTGATTGCTGTAATTACACCAATTAAAACTTTGTTTTTCGAAATGCGTTCGCCAAAAGTCAAACCAATACTTTGATCAGGAATTGCAGCCATTTTCTTTGCTGTCCAGTTATTATTTAAACTTTCACCAACACTTTCTATTTCTGATTTACTTACATCTGAAATATCTTTTGGGAAATTGTTTGGCAGTTTATTTTTATTATCATAACCTAAGTAAAATAAAGCACTACCTTTTTGTGCGTAAAATGGTTTGAATGAAGTTCCAACTCTGAATGTTGTATTATATGAAACACTGATGTAATTGCTATCCGGTAAACTTTTAGTAAATATTTTTACGATGCCGCCTGCGAAATCGCCGGTAACTTCTGCTGACGGACTTTTTAAAACTATAATTCTATCTAATTGCGCTGATGGAATAATATCAAATGCAAATGATTTAATATCTGTTTCAATACTTGGTGCAATTACGTTGTGCAACAATACATTATTGTATCGCTGATTCAAACCTCTGATATTGATATAATTTCCTTGTATAGTAACACCAGGAATTCTTTTTACTACTTGAGCAGCATCTTTGTCGGCTGTTTTAGTAATTTGCTGTGAAGAAACACCGCTTGCAATTTGGTTCGAGTTTTTCATCTCAAGCAAAACAGCAGTTTCTGTATTTGTCTTCTTGAAATCTACGATCTCTACTTCATTTAATTCATTTGTACCAATTTCCATGCTTACATTTACTTCCGTTGTAGCATCTGCTTTCACTTCAACATTACTTATTTTTTTATCTGCATAGCCGATATACGAAACCACTAGTGTATAGCTGCCTGGTGTTAAATCTGTAATTTCAAATTTTCCATCTAAATCGGAAGTGGCACCTAATGTTGAACTATCAATAGAGATATTTACACCTATTAAAGTTTCCTGCGTGTTTTTGTCAATAATTAATCCTGAGATTTTTCCTTTCTGTGCAAATACTGTGGCGCACAGCACAACCAGAATGGCTGTAATGATTGTTGTTTTGATAGTTTTCATCTGTATGAATTTTGGTGTGTGTTTGATGATGCAAAGTAATATCAGCAGTATCACTTGTACATAAAATCGCAGTGAATCTTGCGTGGTTTATAGCCAGATTAAAGAGTCATTTATGAAGAATTTCGCGAATACTAAGAGAAACTTATGTGAACGATTGGTGAACGATTCTTTGACTGTATCAATAAACATTCAATTTTGTATCTTAGCAAAATGGAGCCGTTTTTAAAACAGATCGCAGATACAGTTACGAAAGAAAATTTGCCGTACCTTTACAATTCGTGCTACATTTTCCCATCCAAAAGAGCCGCAAAATATTTTACCGATTTCCTTAAAAACAAATTCTCTGATCAGGATTTCATTCTTCCTGAAACACTGACTATACAAGAGTTTATCACCAACTACTCCAGTTATATCATTAAGGATGACTGGCACTTGCTACTGGAAATTTATCAGATACAAAATGAATTGACTAATACTCATCAGCCATTGGAAAAATTCATTCCTTGGGGAAATTTGATACTAAAAGATTTTGATGAATGTGATAAATATTTAGTGGATGCTGCGCGATTATTTTCTGTATTAAAAGCGCATAAAGAAATTGATGAAACATTTTCAATTTCAGAAGAAACAAAAAAGTACATTGAACAATTTATTGCAACAACATCTACTCAAAAAAAAGAAAGTATTTATAAGGATACTTTTGTAAAAACATGGAGTTTGCTTGGCGAAATGTATATTGCCTTCAAACAAAAATTACAGCAACACAATTTTGCGTACGAAGGTATGGCTTACCGTGATGTGTACGACCATTTAACATCCGGTGCATTAAAATTACCTTATTCAAAAATTTCTTTTTGTGGCTTTAATGCATTGTCTGTTTGCGAAGAAGAAATCTTTAAAACAATTGAACAACAATACAAAACTGAATTTTGGTGGGACGCCGATGTGCATTTCTTAAATAACAAATTGCACGAAGCCGGAAATTTTATGCGTAGTTATCAGCAAAAATTTCAAGGCGAAAATCATCATTGGATTATCGACAATTCGTTACGAAGCAATAAAGAAATAACTATCACGGGCATTTCTTCATCTATAGGACAAACGCAATTTGTTGCACAATATTTTAACAAAAGTGAGCATAAAAATGAATCCATAATTGAAGAAACTAAAACAGCAATTGTTTTATGTGATGAAAAAATGCTGAATCCATTGTTATATAATCTGGACGCGGGCAAAATGAATATTACTATGGGTTTTTCGGTTGCAGAAAGTGAGTTGTATCTATTTACTATTACGTTGTTAAATTTTTATGCAAATGCGCGTGTCGGCAAAACCGAAACTGATTATTATCACAAAGATATTGCTGCTTTATCGAATCATTTGTATTTTAAGAATAATATCAACGGCAAAGATAAACTGGACAAGCTATTGCCTTATTTTGTTCCATATATGTCTGCAGAAATGCTTGCAGAATTTTTTCCTGAAACTATTTTAAAAGATTGCAAGACATCGATTGATGTTTTAAAAAACGTTTTACAAATCATTGAATCTGTACATCACAGCGACACTTATTTTTATGCAATCAAGGAAAAAATTACCGAACAATTAGATGCATTGCTTCGGTCTTTGCAGGAAAAAAATATCGATTTGGATAAAAATGCTTTACAATTTATAGTCAAACAATTTTTAGCAACGATAAAAGTGCCGTTTGAAACAGACACCAAAAGTAATATTCAGATTATGGGTTTTCTGGAAACACGTATGCTGGATTTTGATAACTTATTCGTCTTATCATTGAATGATGACAATCTTCCGGGCTCCAACAAAACCAATTCATTTATTCCATATAATTTGCGCAAAGGTTTTGGCTTGCCGACGTTTGAACAATTCGATGGCATCAATGCATATCATTTCTATCGTTTATTAAAACGTGCGAAAAATATTCACCTGATTTATAATAATCAAACTGGTGACAATACGAGCGAAAAAAGCCGTTTTATTCGACAAATACAGCATGAATTAAATACAAAAGAAAACTCAATTACAGAATATATTGGTGTTGCTGAAGAAAAAAATGATGCAATCAAAACAGAAAACCAGTTACTGCAAATCAAAAAAACACCGGAACTTATTCAAGTATTGCGCGTTCGTGAATTTTCGCCAACATCTTTAAAAGTTTATATTCAATGTCCATTGCAGTTTTATTTGAAATATGTAGAAAAGATTAAAGAACCGAAAGAATTATCAGAAGAAATAGATGCCGCTGTTTTTGGGCAAATCTTACATAAGATCGTGGAATTAATTTATCAGCCATACTTAAATACTATTTTAAGTGCAGAAAAAATCAGTTCATTAGCTAAAATAGAATTCATAGAATCTATTACCAAACAGGCAATTATTGATTTAGAATTACCAAAAGAAATTACACAAGCAGGAAATAAATTGCAATTAAAAATTATTGAACGTATAGCGCAAAAGATTTTAGAAAATGATGCAGTTGTTGGAAAATTATGTGTACTAAAAACGGAAGAAGAACTTAAATGGAACCAACTAAAATTGGAAGACGGCAGCTTTACAACTATCCGAGGAACGATTGATCGTGTAGATAAAATTAACGAAAAAGCGATTCGTATTATTGATTACAAAACCGGACAAATCGAACTGCCGAAATTTCCGGATATGGACAATGAAGAAAGCATAAATAAATTTTTAGACACGCTTTTTATTCTCAAGAACAAAGATTACAGCGCAACGTTTCAAGGCATTCTGTATGCGCTGATGTATTATAAGTTATTTGATTGCAAAGAAATTTATGTTGGCTACCATCATGCAAAAAAAATGAAAAACGGAATTACTTACCTGAATAATCAAGAACCGATTCCTGTTGAATTATTACTGCATTTTGAAACACGATTATCGCAGTTAGTCAGCGAAATTATTTACAAAGAACCTTATTTCACACAAACAAAAAATGAAAAAGCGTACGATTTTTCACCGTACGCTGATTTATTAGGCATGCATTAAAGCAAACCACTTTCCGTTTACAGAATAGCAAAAGCCCTTACAGGTTTTTTATTTCATTGCTGCTTCTGTAATTAATATCGCCTTTTTCTCTTTTTAACTTCTCAAATTCTTTTTGTGTCATCGTTTCATCATCATCGTCATGATATGCTTTCCAATATTGATGCACCAAGACCGCACTCCAGATCAATGTCATCAAACCTAAACCATGCGTAAAGATCAATAGTGTAAACACATTGGCAACCCATAAAAACGCCATCACAATGGCAAAAATGGTTAAATGACGCTTAAATTTTGCTCGTTTTTCAGCAATTGCCCAAAGTGCATCGTCATTTTTTTTGAAATCGTCTGTTGTGTTGTTCATTTTCTTTAGTTTATATGTATAACACAAATCGTTCTCAGAAAATTCCATTATTTGTAATTTTTTATTTCAATAATTTGTCGATTTAACACAAATCATTATTAATCAAACATTACCAAAAAGTAATCAAACACAAATAAATCTTAAATCTTAAATCTTAAATCCTAAATCCATTGTATCTTTGTTGCTTACAATTTAAACCACCAATGATAAACTTAATTTTGTTTGGTCCTCCTGGAAGCGGTAAAGGAACTCAGGCAGTAAAATTAGCAGAAGAATTCAACTTGCTGCACATTTCAACAGGCGATTTATTCCGTTCAGAATTGAAAAACGAAACACCACTTGGCGTTGTTGCAAAAAAATACATGGACAAAGGCGAACTCGTTCCTGATGAAGTAACCATCGGTATGTTGTCTAATAAATTGGATGAATATGCAGGAAAAGTAGAAGGTTTTATTTTCGACGGATTTCCACGCACACAACCACAGGCAGAAGCTTTAGACAAATTATTGGATCTGAAAAAAACCGAAATTTCTTTAGTGTTAGCGTTAGAAGTAGAAGAAGATGAAATTACGCATCGCATCATTGAACGCGCAAAACAATCTGAAAATCCGCGTCCGGATGATTTGGATGAAAGCATCATTCGCAATCGTTTCCAGGTATATTTGAAACAAACGGCGCAATTAGCAGAACACTATAAAAAAGTAAATAAATTTGTGGCGCTAAATGGCGTTGGAAGTATCAATGAAATTTCTGAAGCGTTAATAGCAGAAATCAACAAAATAAAATAGAAGAGAATTTTTATACAGACCTTCAAGGTTTTAAAACCTTGAAGGTTTTTTTATTTCTATCTTTGCAGGAACAATGGAAGGCAGCAACTTTATAGATTATGTCAGAATATTTATCCGTTCCGGAAACGGCGGCGCAGGTTCTGTGCATTTTCATAGAGAAAAGTATATCGAATTTGGTGGACCTGACGGCGGCGATGGCGGAAAAGGCGGCAGCATTATTTTAAGAGGCAACAAACAACTTTGGACGTTGCTGCATTTAAAATACAAAAAACATATTCATGCTGACAATGGCAAAAACGGAGAAGGCGGTCAGCGTTCCGGCAAAGGCGCTGAAGATATTATTATAGAAGTGCCTTTAGGCACGATCGCAAAAAACGGCGAAACATTTGAGAAAGAAGTAGAAATTCTGGAAGACGGACAAGAAGTAGTTTGGATGAAAGGTGGTCGCGGCGGACAAGGAAACGCTCATTATAAAACACCTACTCGACAAGCACCACGCTATGCGCAACCAGGCGAAGAAGGCGAAGAAGGATGGAAAGTATTGGAGTTGAAAGTATTGGCTGATGTTGGTTTAGTTGGTTTTCCAAATGCCGGAAAATCCACTTTGTTATCAGTTGTAAGTGCCGCAAAACCTGAGATCGCGAATTATCCGTTTACTACATTAGTGCCAAATTTAGGTGTGGTTCCTTATCGCGATGACCGATCTTTTATCATGGCTGATATTCCAGGAATTATTGAAGGTGCACACGAAGGCAAAGGTTTGGGTGTTCGGTTTTTAAGACATATTGAACGTAATTCTTGCTTGCTGTTCATGATTCCTGCTGATAGTGATGACATTAAAAAAGAATACAAGATTCTAGCAAAAGAACTAAAATTATACAACAAAGAATTAGTAAATAAGCCAAGAATCATTGGTATTTCTAAGTCTGATCTTTTAGATGATGAATTGAAGAAAATGCTGGCAAAAGAACTTCCAAAAAAAATTCCTCATGTTTTCTTTTCTGCGATGGCAAGTGAAAACATTCAGGAACTGAAAGATAAACTGTGGAAGATGATGAATGATTGATGTTTAATTATTCAGAAAAAATCTTTATTTTTACTGCAAACCATTTATTATGAGAACGATATACTTCATTCTTATAGTTCTATTCTTTCATTTGGCATCCGCTCAAAATGTAGGAATTAACTCAACCGGCGCCGCTCCAAACAATAGTGCTATGTTAGATGTGGCTAGCAACAACAAAGGGCTTTTAATTCCAAGAATGACAGCAGCACTTCGCTTATCTATTGCATCTCCGGCAAATTCATTATTAGTTTTTGATACAGACAGCACTGCGCTTTTTATGTATAATCAACCATTAAGCAAATGGGAAAGAATCAATCCAACTTATAATTTTAATAATATTATTATGGGTAACACTGTTGGTGATGTGCTGGTTTGGAACGGAACCGATTGGATTGCTACACCGAAATGTAATCTATTTACCTACATATACAAAGATGCTGACGGTGACGGACATGGTGACCGCTGCGAACCGCTTTTTGCCTGCGCACCGTTTCCTTGCTATGTCTCTGACAGCTTGGACAGAAACGATCAGGATCCAACTATCTATCCTGGTGCACCGGAATTATGCGACAATAAAGACAATGATCAGGATGGTTTAATTGATGAAGCATTTCCACTAAAAGGCAGCGTTTGTACTGTTGGCACAGGTGCCTGTTTAAGAAGTGGTATTTGGATTTGTAATGGCGCAGGTACAGGTTTGGTTTGTAGTGCAACAGCCGGCTCTCCTACTACTGAAACCTGTAATGGTATTGATGATGATTGTAACGGTGTTGTTGATAACGGCATTCCTTTAAACACATACTACCGAGATGCAGATGGTGACGGATACGGAAATCCAATTATTTTCACAACTGCGTGTTCTACGCCATCTGGTTATGTTGCCAATAATACAGATTGTAACGATGCCAATAATTTAATCAACCCTGGTAGAACTGAATTATGCAATGGTGTAGATGACAATTGCAACAGTTCTATTGACGAAACCTGGCCGTTAAAAGGATCCGCATGTTCCGTTGGCGTTGGCGCATGCACAAGAACAGGAGTCTGGGTGTGCAATGGTGCGGGCACCGGTATCGTTTGTAGTGCAACCGCAGGTTCGCCAACTGCAGAAACATGCAACGGAATAGATGACGATTGCGATGGTACCGTTGATGGAATAACCAGAGCTTGTTACACAGGACCGGCCGGCACTGCCGGCATAGGTGTTTGTCGTGCTGGTACTCAAGTATGTACTGCAGGAACATGGGGCACATGTACAGGTCAGGTTTTGCCAAGTACGGAAGTATGCGATAATATTGACAACAACTGTAATGGCACAGTTGACGAAGGTTTAACACGTTCATGTTATTCAGGACCGGCCGGAACAGCAGGTGTTGGCAGATGTAGATCGGGCACACAAAATTGCAGCGCTGGTCTTTGGGGCACTTGTGTAGGCGAAGTATTACCTATTGCAGAAATTATTGGAAATGGTATTGATGACAATTGTGATGGCATTGTGCAATAACTGATGTTTTACTCAACTGTGTTTCTGCATAAATTAATGTATTTTCGTTCTTTATGAAGAAAATTATCGTTTGCTTTTCTTGTGTTTTATTCTTTTTTTCATGTGAAAGTCCGAAAAAGCAAGCATCCTTTTATTTCTGGAAAACAACGTACAATATAGATGCTGCAGAGCAACTTTATTTAGACAAACTAAATGTTCAAAAATTATATGTTCGTTTTTTTGATATTGATATCTTAAACGGCACTCCTAAACCAATAGGTCAAATCCAAATTCAGCAAAAAAATAAATCGCAACAAATAATTCCGGTTGTTTTTATAACGAATGAAACGTTTAAAGATTTAGACAAAGCAAAAATTGAACAACTGGCAAAAAACTGCATCCGACAAATCGAGTTTTTATACACAAATATTTCTGATAATAAATTACAGGAAATTCAGTTTGACTGCGACTGGACAACTTCTACACGCAACAACTATTTTTATTTTTTAAACCAGGTCAAAAAACAATTTCCAAAATATCAATATTCTTGCACCATTCGTTTGCATCAAATTAAAGACAAAGAACAAACAGGTGTTCCACCTTTAAAACAAGGCGTTCTCATGTATTACGCTACTTCAAATCCATTAGATTTTACAGATAAAAATTCTATTTTAGAAAATGATATCGCTGAAAATTATTGCGCAGTATTACAAAATTATCCGATTACATTAGACATTGCATTGCCAATTTATAGTTGGGCAATTATTGAAAACCAGGTTGGTGAAAAACGCTTATTAAATGGAATAAGAAACGAAGATTTAAAAGACACTTCTGTCTATCAAGCTATAAAACCAAATTTTTATTTGGTAAAAAAAGATCATTACTTGCAAGGAAATTACTTGTACCAGGATTTTAAAATTAAAACAGAAAGCATTTCTCAGGAACAACTGACAAGAAGCACTACTTTTTTACGCAAGAAAATAAAAAATAAGGAACCAAACGTTATCTTTTTTCAGTTAGATTCATCAAATTTAATGCATTATTCTGTTCAGAATTTAAAATCTATTTTATGATTAAAAAATCCATTCTTGTATTAATTGCTTTAGCATATTTTTCTACAAAGACACAAGCATGCGCTTGGGTTTCTGAAGACGCCTCATTCTATAATTTATTCAATCAAGAATTAATTTCAGACAAATCGTTACAGCCATTTTTTCTGACGTACGATGCTACTTTCTATGAAGCAGGTATGTTTGATGAAGCACAATCAGCGAGTGTACAAATTGATTATAACATTTTAGAATGGAAGAAATATTTCGACAACCAAATTTCAGAAAGTAACTTAAGTTATTTGGTGTATAATTCTTCGGCAAGCGATTTGCAAAAAATCATTAGTTCAAAATCACTAAAAAACATCAATGATTCGCTCAAACAAAAAGCATACTTAACAGACAAAGGCATCGAAGCTATTAACTATTTGATATTTGCAAAAAAATGTGAACCGTTTGCTACAGCATCTGACGAAATAAATGAAAACGAATGGAATTCGTATTACACCAGAAAAAAAATGACAAAACCGCAATTTATGTCAACTGCAAAAGATGGAAATATTTTGTATGCAAATACAAAAAACAACGACATCAAATTGCGCATTGCGTATCAGTTGGTACGTTTATCGCATTACGGCGGTTTCAATGATGATGCCATTCGTTATTTCAATACATATGTGGAGCCATTGAAACAAAAAACATTGATTTATTATTACGCATTGGAACAAAAAGGCGGCGCATTATATAATCAGAAAAAATTTGCCGAAGCAGGTGGTGTTTTCGCAGAAGTGTTTAACAATACAACAGACAGAAAAATTCCTTGTTATGCAAGTTTTCGCATTTCCAATCAGATGAGTTTTGACAAAGCTATTTTATTATGCAAAACTCCAAATGAAAAAGCTGCATTGTATGTATTGCGTGGCTTTAATAAGTTTTCTAATGGCTTATCGGAAATGAAAAACATTTATGCGGTTGCGCCAAACAGCGCGCACTTAGAACTAATGGCGTGCCGTGCATTGCTGCAATTAGAACACACTGCATTTCAGATTCCAAGTGCATACTCAGAAAAAATCACATTTCCGTTGATGGATGCTACCGGAAAAGTATATCTGCAAAAGGTGATTTTATTTACAGAAACGATGCTCAAAGAAAACAAGCTAAAGCGCATTGATTTCTGGCAGGCATATCTGGCGCATTTGTATTTATTAAATGGCGATTATACAAAATCACAAACAACTGCGCAAAAAATAAATTCTTCTGATAATGCAATTAATGAACAAAAAAACAGAACTGAATTTTGTGCTTATATTGGCAGTTTGAAAACCATTGACGCAACGGCAGAAGAAAAAATTTATACCCATTTTTTAAAAAACAAAGACGAAAAGCAGAAAGCGTTTGTGTATGATATTTTAGGACACAATTACATCTTACAAAATAATTTAGCAAAAGCATTTTTATGTCATAATACATTGAATGGTTTGTATGGAAATCCGGATATTAACATTATCAATGATCTGATTAGTTTTGTTTCAACTAAAAATAAATCTAATTTTGAAAAACAATTAATTACTGAAAAAATTACGCTGGATGCTTTGCACGAATTGAAAGGTTCGTATTATTTCAAAAAAGATGACTTGGAAAATGCTTTGATTTGGTATAAAAAAGTGCCGGCAAA
Source organism: Chitinophagales bacterium (assembly GCA_046329815.1). Lineage (GTDB taxonomy): Bacteria > Bacteroidota > Bacteroidia > Chitinophagales > JADIYW01 > JADJSS01. Next base: position 1,833,832 of record JAXLTY010000001.1, on the reverse strand, counting down.
CTACAGTTGTATCGATCCGATTGATTACAGCAACAGTTGGAACGATGCCTTGAAATCAAAAGAAGCATCTTTTAATGGTTATAGTAATATTTCATGCTTAATTTTCAGCAGCAATATTCATACTTATTTTGAGTCCAACATCAATGCTGCATTCAAAGATGGTACATACAAAGATTTTAGTTTCATTCCAAAAAACATGAACAAACAACAGTTAGTTGAAGCGTTGTTACAATTAAAAAAACTAGCGGTTAACAAAGATGAACAGGCAGCAAAAGCAAATTATTTGTTAGGTAATTTTTATTACAATACATCGCTGAATGGTTTTTATCGTAACCTGCATTTTTACGAAGGCGGCAATTATTATTTGTCATACATTTATGGCTACAATACCATTCCAAACACCATTAGGAAACCATATAATTATAACGATGGAACCGGTACCATCAGTGTAAATGATCCACAAAAACCAATGGATTATTTTCTGAAAGCAGAACTACTTTCAACGAATAAAGAGCTCAAAGCGAATGCCGTTTTTCAGGCATCTAAATGCGAACTCGATCTCTTTTTTGCAAAACAAAACGTCAATTATGGTTACTATTCAAATTACAGTTTACTGTACACCAATTCAACAAGACCGTTGTTTAAGAAATTGAAAGACAATTATTCGCAAACAGCTTATTATAAAGACATCGTCAGCAATTGTACTTATTTTAAATTTTATTTGGCAAATAGATAATTAATATTTTTTTTAACACCTTTACTTTAAAAAAAACATTATATTTTCAAAAATTACATTATGAAAATAATTACGTATTTATTGCTTTTAACATGCATTTTCTCTATCTCATGCAGCAAAAATGAATCAAATAACAATAATAATAACAACAATAACAATAATAACACTGTAGATACATCTAATGGATATATAATATTTACATTAGATGGCACAACCAAAACTATTGGTGGAAGTGCAAACTCTGGGATTGTTTCTGGTGACGGCGAAGCCGTTCAATCATTTATCAGCAATGGTACAAATTTCAGATATTATACAATTAATTTTGGAAAATCAAATCAAGATTATATTTCAGAATCAAATATCAGAAGTGTACTGGGTACAAAATTACCAGTTGAAAGTATAGGTAATCACAGCTCTTCAACTTGGGCTGGAATTGAAGGAAATATTGACAATGTGTATTATACTACAGATAATAATCAAAATTCACTACCTAGTAATTATATAAAATACACTAGCATTGTATATAAAGAAACATTTGCTGGTGAAAAATACTTTTTTGCACGCGGTGAATTTAATTTAAAGGTTAGTAATGGCTCAAATGTTAAAAATCTTACTAATGGAAGATTTAAAGTTGTAATTCAGGAATCGTATTAAGCTAACTCAGTTTAATATATTTTCTTTACGAATTACCATTGTCATTTTTGATTGCAATGTTTTTCTCTATGTGCTCATTTTCTTTTATTTCCGGAATTTGTTCAATAATATTATCGTCTAAAATAATATCTATAGTAGTTGTTTCTTTTATTGCTTCTTCATCATTCATCGTTAATCGTTCATCGTTCATCGTTCCTTTTTCATCTTTATTAATCATCAATCGCTCTTCTTTAGGAATATAGTTTGCACCATGCCTGCGCTGCAATATTTTTTCTTTACGGACCGCTTTTTCTATCGCTTGTTTTTCCATGCGTTCTTTTTGTTTAATGGCTCGTTCCGCTTTTTCTTCTTCCGTTAGATCTTTCACAATCTTTACTTTACTTGGATGCACTTCAAAATAATCATCAACAGGAATTTCTATAGTAAACCAAAACACTTTTATCTTAGAAACACCAACACTGCGCATCTTTATCGAATGTGCAAACAACTGTGATATCGCCTGAAAAATCGAAGTAATAATACTTATTCTGGAAGTTGCAGTCAAGATCAACTCTGAGTTTCCTTTCAGCTTCTGTGGTTGTTTATAATTCATCGCGCCAATTTCCACGCCATCGCGATTTAGTAATTTTGTTTCAATAGACAAGATTGTTATTGGCAAAAAAAACGAATTTTTAATACGAATATCCGTTTCTGTAATCACCGAAGTCAATCCAATTTCCTGCGTTCGTACTTCAACAATATCAATCGTTTTGTTTTGCGTTGCCTTTTTAAGTATATACGCGCTTATCTTTTGTTTAATAAATTGCAGAATGTTCATTTTTGCTGCTTAAAGTATTGTTAAAATAAAGAAATCTATTTCGTTAATGAGTTTACTTATGTAAATTTAATGGTTAAATAATTAATTATGAGCGATGGTTTAGTGTATGTTATAGCAACACCGGTTTTTTTAGGAATGGTAGTTTTGGAATATTTTGCGATGCGCAAAAAAAACAAAGATTATTATCACATGAACGATGCGATTACCAATTTGAACATTGGTGTTGGCCATGTGGTTTCTAAAGTTATAGTAGGTGTTTTTTTGGTTTGGATTTATGACCTGGTTTATCATCATGCACGCATTATCACTATTCCGTCTGGTGTGTTTTCTTTTGTATTTTGCTTGATCGCTTATGATTTCTTCTTTTATTGGGCACACCGCGTTGGTCATGAAATGAATATTTTTTGGGGCGCACATGGCGTGCATCACCAAAGTGAATATTACAATTTAGCGGTAGGTTTGCGCCAGTCTTGGATTCATGCTGTTTTGGCATTCTTCATTTTTCTTCCGATTCCTTTTTTAGGTGTCGATCCGGCAACATTCTTTAGCATCTTAAGCATCAATTCTTTCTATCAATTTTGGATACATACGGATGTCGTAAAGCGCATGCCGAAATGGTTTGAAGCTATCTTTAATTCACCGATGCACCACAGAGTACATCATGGCAGAAATCCAAAGTATATCGATAAAAACCATGCAGGTATGTTTATCATTTGGGACAAATTATTCGGTACTTACCAGGAAGAAGAAGAAACGCCAAACTATGGTGTTACGCGACCGATCAATTCATGGAATCCGGCGTGGGCAAATGTAGAATATTATGTAAGTATGTTTAAAAATGCAAAACGGTTTTCTTCAGTAAAAGATAAACTGAAATATATTATTGCAAAACCGGGCTGGCAGCCGGAAGATGCTGGCGGCACGATTCCTGTTCCTGAAATAGACAAAGACTACAAACCTTTTGATGCAAGTCCGATCAATAAAGGCTTAAGTTGGTATGTGTTAGTTCAGTTTTTATTTATCATAATCGGCTTGGTTTCTTACTTATATCATTATGACAAACTACCAATGTTTTATAAAGTATTAGGTTATTTATTAGTGATGATCTCTACTGTAATTTGTGGCGCCATCATGGAACAAAAAAATTGGGTAAAATATGCAGAATATGCACGCTTACTCATCATCTTAGCCGGATTAAATTCATTGTACTACATCAGCTTCAACGGCTGGTTTTATATCATGCTGATACCATCTGTTATTTTAACAGCTTATTTTTTAGCATGGTTTACATTGAATATGAATAATAAGTTTGTGTTTAAGCGTGCAATGGTGAGAAAGTAAACACAATCCTATTGCACTAACATGAATACAGACATCCAAAACTACAATGATACACAAACTCCTGTAGATACAGTAATATGTAATTTTTTGGCAAAAGAAATAAGCCAACACTTACCTGAAGCAGAAAATAAGATTTGGCATGCACATCCTGTCTGGTTTCTCGATGGTAATCCAATCGTTGGATATAGCAAACAAAAAAATGGTATCCGATTAATGTTTTGGAGTGGTTTGTCTTTTGATGAAGATACATTAAATATACAAGGCAAAAAATTTAAAGATGCTTCTGTTTTTTATAACTCTGTTACAGAAATAAACAAAAAAGATTTAAAGCGTTGGCTGGAAAAATCAAGAACCATTCAATGGGATTACAAAAACATCATTAAACGCAAAGGTGTTTTAGAACGACTGAAATAAAGACTCTAATGATCCAATTTACAGAACGGCTGCATACTATTCCTGACATTAAATGCACATGTTACAGCTTAGATAGTAAGAAAAATTTTTCAGAAACATATATTGGCGTTGACACGCGTAATGGCAGATACGCTGATATAACATTGCATACCTGTAATGATTGTGGTGCAACATGGGTCAGATATTTCGCCGAGTTTGAGGCATTTAGCAGATCCGGCAGATGGTACAAAGGCATTATTTCAGAACCAGACCTTAAAAAATTAAAACCTGAAAATGCTGTTGAATATCTTGAAAAACTGGATTGGTTTATTTTTGGTGGCTCCTATTTTTCTTCATCTGGCATATACGGAAAAGGCCATGTTAAAGCCGATTTATAGGAAAATACTATTATCATCTTACTTCTTGCTTCTAAACATAAACATCTCATGCATTTGTTGCCTTATGGTAATGTTTTTATATCTGCACTATTCTAAGTTTGCATCATCAAAACCAAATGATGATGCAAGTAGCGTTTGTAACTTACCATAAATTTCCTGATCTGTATGAAGACGATCAGTTATTGCAGCAATATCTGATACAAAAAGATATTGAAGTAATTCCGGTTTCTTGGGACAACTCTTCCATAAATTGGCAGCAATTCGACTGGATTATTCTGCGTTCTATGTGGAATTATTTTGAGCAACCAATTGAGTTTGATAAATGGTTAGATAAATTAGCATCGCTTAATTGCAATGTATTAAATCCTATATCTGTTGTAAAATGGAATCAAAACAAAAATTATTTTGATGATTTTTCTCAGAAAGATGTTCAATTGCCTGCTTATGTTATTTGTTCTAAAAATGAAAATAGCACATTAAAACAAATCATGCAAGAAAACAACTGGAGCAAAGCAGTAGTAAAACCTACTATTTCAGGTGGTGCTTACAATACATGGACAACTACTATTGAAACTGTAGATAATGATGAAATACGCTTTGCAGAACTTTTACAACATAGCGACATGATTGTTCAGGTGTTTGTAGAAGAAATTATCACAAAAGGCGAATTGTCGTTGATTTTCTTTAACAAAAAATTCAGTCATGCTATTTACAAAAAAGCAAAGCAAGGCGATTTCCGTGTACAATTACAATACGGCGGTTCTGTAGAAGTCATACAACCTGATGATGCTATTTTAGAACAAGCAGCAGCATTATTAAACAATATTCCAGAAAACTTATTATATGCTAGAGTTGATGGCGTTGTCACGAATGATGGTAAATTTTTATTAATGGAATTAGAATTGATAGAACCTGTTCTGTTTGTATCAACCAACAAAAATGCCTGCGAAAATTTCTACAATGCACTTATTTCTGTTTCTGACACAACTCAACCAGCACACCATTCGTAGTTTTTGGATGAAAAAAACATACTAATTTATTCAATGCACCAATGTATGGCTTTTCTGTTAACGGCTGAAATCCTTCATTTTTTAAGCGTTCCATTTCCGCATAAATATCATCGACTTCAAAAGCAACATGATGAATGCCTTCGCCTTTGCTTTCTAAAAATTTATGAACCGTACTTTTTTCAGAAACAGGTTGTATCAACTCTACTTTCGAATCATTCAGTTCAAAAAAAGCAACCTGCAAATGCTGTGCTTCTAGTGTTTCCTGGTGAAACGGTTTTCTGTTAAACAGCTTTGAAAATAAATCAACAGCTTGTTCTGTATCTTTTACGGCAATGCCTATATGATCGATTTTTTTCATCAAGTATTTTGTTTTGAAATTTTATATGCAAAAAGTAAAAAAAATCAACAATTTTTTTTTCATCTAAAATTTATCCGGATAAACTAAACAATGTAATCTAATTGATGTTTCAAGCATAAATATAGTTCAAACCATTTAAATAAACACAATGAAAAAATTATTAGCTGTACTTCTAGTAGTTGCATTGTCAGGATGCATTCCTACTAACTTAGTGCCTATTGGCGCAACATCAACCCAAATAGATTTAAACAGGTATTTAGGCAAATGGTACCAAATTGCAGCATTGCCTCAATTTTTTTCCTATAATGCAAAATGTGTTACAGCCGAATACAGTTTAAATACGGATGGTTCAATAAAAGTTGTAAACAAACAAATTACGCAAAATGGCACTCCACAAGAAATTGTTGGGAAAGCAACTGTAGAACCAAATTCAGGCAACGCAAAATTACGTGTAGGTTTTTTTGGAGTTCAACCTACATCATCCAATTATTGGATTGTAGAAATTGCAGATGACTATTCGTATGCAGTTGTATCAGATCCAACTAAAACAACATGGTGGATTCTAAGCAGAACACCACAAATGGATGGCACATTAGTACAAAATATTATTGATCGTTGGGCAAGGCAAGGTATTAATATGTCGTTATTACAACGCACCATTCAAGACTGTTAGCGTACAACTTTAGTTGTTAACTCTTTTCTGTTGTTGAAAAAAGTATTTCAACAACAGTTTTTTATATTTTTACCATGTGATTTATTTAGACTACAACGCTACAACTCCGGTTGATGAACAGGTTTTACAGGAAATGCTTCCGTATTTTTCTATAAAGTTTGGCAACGCTGCAAGCGCAACACACTTGTTTGGCATCCAGGCAAAAGATGCAGTCGAGCAGGCACGCACTCAAATTGCAAAGACCATAAATTGTGAAACACAGGAATTAATTTTTACGTCAGGTTCTACAGAAGCCATTAATATTGCTATTAAAGGCGTTTACAATTTGTATCAGCAAAAAGGCAATCACATTATTACTGTTGAAACTGAACACAAAGCAGTGTTGGATACTTGTGCTTATTTAGAAAAAAAAGGCGCTCAAATTACTTATCTGAAAGTGGATGCAGATGGCTTGATCGATTTGAATGAATTAGAAAGATTGATTACAGATAAAACTATTTTGGTTGCTGTAATGTATGCCAATAATGAAACCGGTGTACTACAAAATATTGAAGCTATTTCAAAAATCGTGCATGCTAAAAATTCTATTTTCTTTTGTGATGCAACGCAAGCCATTGGAAAAATAAATATCGATGTACAAAAAGATGGCATTGATCTGATGTGTATTTCTGCACATAAATTTTATGGACCGAAAGGAATTGGTGCTTTGTATTTCAGAAGAAAAAATCCGCGTGTAAGCTTGGAAACGTTTTTACACGGCGGCGGTCACGAACGCAATATTCGCAGCGGCACGCTCAATGTGCCTGCAATTGCTGGTCTTGGCAAAGCTTGTGAAATTATTTCTTATAACGATGAAGTAAAAAACCTGCGTGATTATTTTGAGAATACGTTGCTTGATAAATTTAAAAGCGAAATAACAATTAACGGCAAGAATGCACCTCGTTTGCCAAATACATCTAATATTACATTTCCGTTTAAAGCAGTTGATTTTATTCATCAAACCAAAAATAAATTAGCCATAGCCACCGGTTCTGCATGTACATCAGCAGAAAATTTACCATCACATGTACTCACAGCTATGGGTTTGGACAAAGTAACTGCTGAACGATCTATACGATTCAGCTTAGGAAAATATACCACAAAAGACGAGATAGATGAAGTATTGAAAATGATAGCATCGTTACTCAAAAACCAATAGATATATTCCGAACCAAACAGCACAAAAAAGCAATAAGAATACTATAAATTCTTTTTGTTGTTTTAATGACTCTTTTCCGATAAATATATTATAACCGATCTTTAAAGAAAATAAAATAAAAAAGAGGATCGGAAAATATAAGCGCATATCCTGTTTATTTTTTGCGAATATATCTTTCTGTTTGCAACTCTAAGTGTTTCCAGCTTAGTGTTAATGTATCGCTGTTTGCAGATAGAAAATATTGCGCAGGACGTTCATCATTAAACTGAACCATATCAACATTATTTTCTTTAAACAGAATAATATTTCCTGAACGCGGCAATGAATTCTTTTTGGTGTGAATTTCTATGAACGAGTTATTGTTATTAATTTCCAGTTCAATATCGTCATTTGTATTTTGCGGATTCGAAATACCATGTCGGACGCCACAGCAATCTGTTTCAAACCAGATCCAGTTGCCGTAAATCACTTTTGGCTTTGGCGGCTCAACCCATGTAGTAATAGGTTTTACTTTTGATTTCTTAGGTGGTTTTTTCGCAAATCCAACTATAATTAAAACAGATAAAAATGTCAGTAACATTATCCTTCTCATGATACAAAATTATAAAAATTGTTTAATACATTAGCTGTATTTCAAATACTGTACCAAAAAATGTCTGAAATTCAAAAAATACGCATTGATAAATGGCTTTGGGCAATCCGGATCTTCAAAACCAGAACATTGGCAAGTGACACCTGTGCCGCAGGCAAAGTAAAGATTGACGGCGAAAGCGTGAAAGCATCTTACATGATAAAAGCAGGTCAAATTGTGCATATCAACAAACAAGGCGAAAAACTCATCCTGAAAGTGTTAAAATTAATAGAAAAACGCGTTGGAGCACCTTTAGCTGCCGAATGTTATGAAGACCTGACACCACCGGAAGAAAAAGACAAATTGAGATTTCCTGCTGTGTTCTTTGAAGTACGCGATAAAGGCACCGGCAGACCAACCAAAAAAGATAGAAGAGAAATTGATAAATTCAAAGATGAAGATGTTTGATTTTAAGCAATAATAACAATCAATTCAGTAAAATCAGGCACAAATCACCTCAAATTGTATTAACTTTGCGGTATAAATAATTCAATATGACAAATTTATTGTTATTCAGTATGCCTGGTGGCGGCGAATGGTTAATCATATTATTAGTAGTCGTTTTTCTTTTTGGTGGTAAAAAAATTCCTGAATTAATGCGTGGTATCGGTAAAGGTGTGCGTGAATTCAATGCTGCAAAAGCTAACTTACAAGATGAGTTTGACAAAGGCATGAAAGAAGACGAAACTAAAAAATTGTCTGAAAACAAATAACCTATCTTAATTCTATTTCATACGTGTACAGGTCGCTCAAGAAACTGCAGGAAGATGTGTTAAACAAACAAACTACCTGCGAATCCGTTACACGATTTTACATTCAACAGATTCAACAAAACCAGCATTTAAACGCTTTTGTAGAAACATTTGAAGAAAGTGCGATTGTTGCTGCGCAAAAGATCGATGCTAAAATTGCATCTGGTCAATCACTTGGAAAACTGTTTGGATTAGTCATTTCAATTAAAGATAATATCGTTTACAAAGATCATATTTCCACGGCGAGTTCTAAAATTTTAGATAATTTTAAATCACCGTATTCTGCAACTGTAACTGATAGATTAATTGCTGAAGATGCTATTATCATTGGCCGCACCAACTGTGATGAATTTGCAATGGGTGGCAGTAATGAAAATTCTTTTTACGGCGCTGTAAAAAATCCGGTGGACAATTCATTAGTTTCCGGCGGTTCGTCAGGTGGCGCTGCTGCTGCGGTTGCCGCTGATTTATGTATGGCTGCTTTAGGTTCCGACACCGGTGGCTCTATTCGCCAACCGGCAAGTTTTTGCGGTATTGTTGGCTTGAAGCCAACTTACGGAAGAGTTTCGAGATATGGTTTAGTTGCTTATGGTTCTTCGTTCGATCAGATTGGTCCATTCACACATAATATTGAAGATGCAGCATTAATTCTCGAAGTCATTTCTGGTGGCGATGATTATGATGCGACTTGTTCACTAAAGCCGGTTCCGAATTATTCTGAACATCTGAATTCAGATCAAAAATATAAAATTGCTTACTACAAAAATGTGGTTGAACATGAAAGCATCGATGCAGAAGTGCGTGATGCTTGTTTAACTTTTTTAGGAAAATTAAAAAATGACGGACATGAAGTTCATGCAATTGAATTTGACGAACTTGACTACATTGTTCCTGCGTATTATGTTCTGACAACAGCGGAAGCATCATCCAACTTATCACGTTTTGATGGCGTGCGATTTGGTTATCATGCAAAAGGCGCCACCGATTTAGACCAAACCTATAAACTCACGCGCTCGCAAGGATTTGGCAAAGAAGTACAGCGCAGAATTATGTGCGGCACATTTGTTTTGAGCGCCGGTTATTATGATGCGTATTATTCGAAAGCACAAAAAGTACGAAGAATCGTTGCCGAAAAAACCAAACAAACCTTAGAAGAAGCAGATTTTATTGTTTGTCCAACAGCGCCAACACCGGCTTATAAAATTGGCGCTGTGTCCGATCCGATTACATCTTTTTTAGGTGATATCTTCACAGTGCAAGCCAATATTGCCGGCATTCCTGCTATTTCATTACCTTTATATCAAACGAAAAACAATTTACCGATTGGTATTCAATTGATGGCTGCAAGATGGAATGAAGAGAAATTATTGGCGTTTTCAAATGCACTGATGCAATAATATTTTTTATTTTTTATTCTGTTTCAGCAACACCAACTTTTAGTTTCAATGTATCTAAAGTAATCAATCCTGTGATGTAAACATTGAATGGTACAAACATAAAATAAAGCACAATTTGCAATAAGAACGTTTTAAAAACTGTACTTGCATTGATCGACTGAATCAAATAAATATCGACAAAACACAAAGCGACAAAAGCCAACAACCGCGCGATATACTTAAGGCCAATTTTTATTTCAAAAATCCTGAAGCAGTAAACGCTATAACAAATGAGCATAAATAACTGTGTAATTAAAGTCGCTTGCCCAGCGCCTTTAGCACCAAAATTTTTTATTAAATAAAAATTGAGTCCAATATTCAATAACACAGCAGCAATCAATGTGTAAATCATAATTTTAAAATTCTGGTTGGCTGTCAACAATGTACCAATAACATATAACAACGCAACCGGAAAAAAATTCAGCAACAGATAACCGAAAACATCAGAAGTATAAACCGTATCGGAAGATTTATACAATGTATCCATAATTTCAAAACGATAATAAAATAAACCGACAACAATGGAAACCGCAATACAAAAAATAATATTAAAACCTGACTTTAAAATCGGCTTTACATCCAGCTTATTCGCGATTCTGTAAGCAAACAACGGCAATAAAATATTTGCCAGTAAATAACCAATATTATTCAGCGACTCCATAATTCTATAACCTTGCGCATAAATACCTGTTTCGTATGCGCCATTTGCACCTTGCAGTTTTTCCAACATCACGCCGTCAATTCGGTAATAGGTTGTCATTAAAAAATAAACCACTGCATATGGAAGCGTTGCTTTTGCTATAGTCTTGAATTGTTGCGCATTAAAATTAAAACTTAGTTTATTAGTTAATTGTAAAGAGAAAAACAAACACACTAAAAATGTAATAAAATAAGCAGCTAACTGCGTCAAAGCGAAATTAAAAATTGTCAATTTTAATGAAGCAAAATTTCCCCAAATTAAAACGGCGCAAAAAATAATCATCAATAATTTATCCAATACTGAAAGTAATGCATCTTTTATAAAAAGCTGATGCGCAGAAATATTGGAACGCAAGTAAATATTGAATGATAATAAAATTTGATTACATAAAATAATCCAGATAAATGGCTTCGATAAATAACCTAACGGATAGGCAATTACAATGCATAAAAAAAGATATGCAACCAGTAACAACATCTTAAATGAAAAGATAGTTGGCAGCAACTCATCTATCTTAGAATTATCGGCAGCGACTTCTCGATTGTTATAATTTTGGAAACCAAAATCCAGTAGGATTTGAAATAAATACGTGAAATTAAAAATGGCGAAATACAAACCATAATCAGCTTCACCAAGTCGATTTTGCACCGTTCTGTCAATGCCGAAAACCCAAAATGGTTTTATCAGAAAATTGACAAACACCATAAAAAAGACATTGAACAAAAAGGATTTTCGCAAGCTTATAATTTGAAAATTGTTTTTAATTGTGTGGCACCGTCTTTCGTAAAATAATTGACGTACCGTTTATCATCTACTTTAAAAACGATATAACTTTTAGTGTCATTCCAATAAATATCACCATTGATTATTTTTCCGTTTTGCAGCGTAAAACCATAATACACTAATGTTTTTGCTGTAGGAATTTCAACAACTGCAGAATCTTTTATATAGCTTAAGAATAAATTGTACTTTGATTTCGGCACATCAACATGCTCAAATTTTGTCTGGTGATTAATGACAAATGCCTGTGTCGTATTAATGATATCTAAAAATATTTGCGTTGGTAATTTTTCCGTTTTTAAAGTCAGAGTTTTTTTTGTTGCGGTTTTATTTACAGTTGTTTTCTTTGCGTTTGTTTTAGAATTGGATTGTGAAAAACCAACATTTAATAGCAAGATGACAAATGAGAATGCAATATAATTTTTCATAATTACTAGCAGTAAATTTAATACTTTTGTGTAGATAAAGTAGATATGTCAAACAATTTGCGTACCGAAAAAAATTGCCTGAATTGCGGTTCTGAAGTTCCGGAGCGCTTTTGTTCGCATTGTGGTCAGGAAAATATCGAAACTAAAGAGACATTTATGCATCAATTACAGCATGTAATTGGCGATATTACGCATTTTGATTCCAAATTTTTTAGAACTGTTAAATACTTATTTAGCAAACCTGGATTTCTTACAATGGAATATCTAAAAGGCAAACGTGTAGATTATGTTCGTCCAATACAGTTGTTTGTATTTACATCTTTTTTGTTTTTTTTGGTTCAATCTGTACTTCCGTATAATATCAAAAAGAAAGAAAATAAAAAAAGCAAAACGCTTACAGAAGTAATTCATCAAATACGAGATAGCGTAAATGCAAATACAGATTCTATAGATCGATTAGAATTTAACAATGGATTCATTAATGTTGATTTTGGCGATACGGATTCTAACACTACAGAACTAGATAAAAAAACTATTAATCTGACAGAAGAAGAATATATAAGAATACAAGATTCACTTCCTGTTATTCAAAAAGACAGTTGGCTTAAGAAGAAACTCGTTTTATTTTTAATAAAAAATAAAAACACTTCAAACAAAGAATTTATTAAAGAATACACCGAAAAATTTATGCATAAATTGCACTACTGGATCTTTTTATTATTTCCGTTTTTTGCGTTAATCATGAAATTATTTTATCGTAAAAAACAAATGTATTTTACCGAACATTTAATCTTTGGATTTCATTTCCACACCATTATTTTATTAGCCATATTATTAGCATCCATCGTTTCTGTAGTATTTGATGTAAATGTATTTGGTTGGGCTTTAGTTGGAATTTTTGTGTATTTATTTATTTCGCTGTTAAACATATTTAACGAAAGTAAAAGAAAAACATTTGTAAAAAGTTTTTTGGTGTATTTCTTGTATTTTATTGTAGTAAATTTATTCTTAGTGTTTACTAGTCTAATTGTCTTTTTCCAGTAAAAATTAAGAGTTTCAAGAATTATTGAATATGCAATTATTTTTCATCAATGGCATCTTGTAAAGTATATTCGTAATGATGATGCTAATTATTTCAAAAATGGTTTACCTTACTATTTTTGCATAGTTCAATAAATTTTATCTAATGCATTTAAAATAATAGTACAAGCTTGTTTTATTTCATTTTCTGTAATAATTAATGGTGGTGCTATGCGCATACAATTATCAGCAAATAAAAACCAATCGGTGACCAAACCATTTTCCAGACAAATATCGATCACTTTTCTCAGGTTGGTAAAATTATCTAAGTGAACAGCCATCATTAAACCACAATGCGTAATTTCTTGAATGGAATGATGTTGTAATAATTCTAAAAACAAATTCGCTTTTTGTTCTACAGATGCGTATAATTTCTGCTCTTCGATTTCCTGCAAACACGCCAATGAAGCTGCACAGCATATCGCATTTCCGCCAAATGTAGTGATATGTCCAAGCACCGGATTGTTCGTCAACACCTGCATGATCTTCTTATCGGAAATAAAACAACCTAACGGCAAGCCACCGCCAAAACCTTTTGCCAGTAACAAAATATCAGGAATTACGTTTTCTGCTTCAAAACGAAAAAAAGTTCCTGTTCTGCCACAACCGGTTTGTATTTCATCAAATACTAATAAAGTGCCAGTTTCATCGCAGCGATTTCTTACAGCTTGTAAATAACCTTTTGACGGAACAATGACACCGGCTTCTGCTTGTACCGGTTCCAAAAATATGGCAGCAGTTTTTTTTGTTATCAGATTTATATCGTCAAAATTATTGTACCGAATTTGTCGAGTGTCAGGCAATAATGGACGATAATTGGATTTAAAATATTCATCGCCATTTAAACTCAACGCGCCTTGTGTGCTTCCGTGATAGGAATTATAACACGAAATAATTTCAGTTCTGCCAGTGAAACGCTTTGCTAACTTCATCGCGCCTTCTGTCGCTTCCGTTCCTGAATTCGTAAAATAAACTGAATTTAAATTTTGCGGCAAAAGATCATCTACATATTTTGCCAATTGTACTTGCGGTGCTTGTATAAATTCACCATAGACTAATGTATGTGCGTACTTTGCAGCTTGTACTTGCACTGCCTCCACAATTTTCGGATGACAATGACCAAGTGCACTCACACCAATTCCTGAAATCAGATCGATGTACTTTTTACCGGAAACATCATACAGATAAACACCTTCTGCTTTTTCAATTTCCAAAGCCAAAGGCGCGTCCGATGTCTGTGCTACATGTTGTAAAAAAAGTTGTCGTTGCGAAAGCATGTACAAATATATTAACCAAAATCCGGTTTAAAGAAATATATTACAAGGCCGATTTCCAATAAGTAGATGTAGCTCAGATCACGCAGCTTCGCCGTTCTTTGTAACAATCTTATATTCACCTAAACTAAGTGATGAATCCTGAATCAGTCGAACCCATTTTTTTATTCTGGAATACCATTTCATTCTGAACGAAAAAGTATCTTGTTTTAAGAATGAATAAATAAACGGATGCACATACAACAGGAAATTATTTTCTTTATGTGTTTTCAGATGATGCAGCTCCGATTTGATGTTATCAATAATTTGCAATGGCTGATCAACTTTGTATTTGCTGTTTGCATTTAACAATGGTTCGCGTGTATCAACAACGATCTGCTCTTTCATGCGCTGGCGTGTAATTTCCATCAATCCAAATTTACTGACATGCAAGATTACATGTCGCGCTTTGTCTGTTTTCATGGCTTCCTGCATCACATCGTACAACTTGTGTTTGTATTCCGTTGATTTCATATCAATAAAATCAATCACAATAATTCCGCCGATATCACGCAAACGCAACTGTCTTGCGGCTTCCTGTGCGGCCTCCACATTTATATTGAATGCATGTGTATCTTGCTCTACATCTTTCTTCACTTTCGGACCGCTGTTGACATCTATTACATGCAATGCTTCTGTATGTTCCAAAATTAGATAGGCGCCGCTTTTGAGTGTTACTGTTTTTCCAAAAGCTGTTTTTACCTGGCGGCTGACTTCAAACTTTTCAAACAATGGTGTCGCTTCATCATATTTTTCCAGGATAGAAGCATGTTCCGGTGAATGTTCTTTTAAATATGCTTTTAAATCGCCGTGTAATGTTGAATTATCTGTAATGATTTTTGAAAAACTGTCATTCATCAAATCGCGTACAATCGAAAATGTTTTATTCATTTCTTTCAGCAACACTTTCGGTGGATTTTGATAACGCATATTATCAGTCATCACTTTCCATTTATTCAACAGATTATCGACATCGTGTTTCAATTCGTCTTTACCTAAACCGATAGCATTTGTTCTAACTACAAAACCAAAATTTTTCGGTCTTATCTTATGCATCAAATCCAGCAAGCGTTCACGTTCTTCCGGTTTATCAATTTTTTTAGAAATTCCGATGGAATTGGTAAACGGAACCAATACGACATAACGACCTGCAATAGACAACTCGCAAGTGAGTCGTGGTCCTTTGGTAGAAATAGCTTCTTTGGAAATCTGGAAAACCAAAATATCGCCTTTTTCAAGGACATCATCTATCTTGCCGTCTTTTTGAATATGCGGCTCAAGCTGAAAAGTATCCAACAAGTGTGATTGTTCGCCTTTGAAAGCATCCGAACTGAACCTGCGAACAGAGCGAATGTATGGACTTAAATCAGAATAATGTATAAAAGCATCTTTATCGTGCCCAATATCAATAAAAGCTGCATTTAAGCCAGGATTTAATTTCTTTACTCGTCCTAAGTAAATATCACCTGCACCAAAACCTTCTTTATCGTAAGCATCGAGATGGTATTCGACTAATTTTTTGTTCTCAAGAAGCGCAATTTCAACACCTTTGGAATTAGCATGTACTACTAATTCTTTTATCATGTTAACTTGGTTTATTAGTCATTAGACATTAGTCATTGGTTTCTATTTAGTAAGATACTATTGACTACTGACCATTGACCATTGACTATTTCTTCTTGTGACGGTTCTTTCTTAGTCTTTTCTTTCTTTTGTGCGTCGCAATTTTATGACGCTTTCTTTTTTTTCCGCAAGGCATAATTAAACTTTTTTATTTTTTAAACTGTTGACGATTTCGTCTATTTCTTTGTTAAAATCTTCTTTATTCACTAACTCTTTACACATTTCAAATAAGCGAATGGCTTCTTCGTCATGTCCGAGCTGCGCTTCTGTTATTGCCATAAAATACAATGCTTCCGTATTTTGTGGCTCCAACTGCAGCACTTTTTTAAACCGCTCTTTCGCTTTATCGAACTGACCTGACTGGATAGACAATCTGCCTAAAGCCAATGCAACCGGTATATTATCCGGCAAGCTGTCTGCTAAATGTCGTAAGATTCCGATTCCTTTCATAGGTTCCTGAGAACCTTGTACATACACATCAGCCAACTTTATCTGCAATTCTATATCGCTTCCGTCTTTTCCAACGGCTTGCTCGTAAGAACGGAGCGCAAAGGTAAGTAAATTATTTGAAATAATTGAGTCTGAACCACTTTTATATGCACTTACTAAAGCATCGCCGGCATTTTCCAATACATCTTTTGTGTTATCTATTTGTGCAAACTGGAAAAAGTAATACGTTCCAAGTGCTTCATTTCCGGCATTTTTCCAGAATCTGGATGCTGCCAAATAGATTTGCTTTGTTGCCGTATCGTTTTTGTCGGCCGCTTTGATCTGTGACAGGAATTTTTCTGCTGAATCTTTAGTAGAACCGTTCAGTTTTGCAATCTGCTGTTCTGTATATTGATCGAAAGAAACGGCTTCAGTTTTTGGAATGTTCTGTTGAATATCTTTTTTCTGGACTGTTTTGCCGCCAAAGTAAAGTGCCAAAGCCAATATCAACGTACCAAAACCTAAAATGAGCTGACCTTTCTGCACAATCTTAAAATCTTATTTATTAGCTGCTTTTTTAACGCTTGCTTCTTTAATCTGCTCTACGAAAACTTTTGACGGTTTGAATGCAGGTATTTGATGCTCAGGAATTTCGATTGCAATATTTTTCTTGATATTACGGCCGATTTTAGCTTTGCGCGTTTTTACGATAAAGCTACCGAAACCGCGTACATATAAATTTTCGCCTTCTGCTAAAGTATCTTTTACTTCTTTGAAAAATGCTTCCATTGCTACTAATACATCTACTTTAGGAACGCCTGTTTTTTCTGAAATCGTGGTGATAATGTCTGCTTTTCTCATGTTGGATTAATTGAATTGCAAAAATGCAAATTTTTTCTTATCTAATTTACTAATACACACGAAATTAGAGTTTTTTTAATGTAAAGAAATTAAAAGTTCTGTGAATGTTCTATTTTTGAACTCATGCAATCCAGTTTTTCCAAAAAATTATTAGAATGGTTTGATCCGGACACAAGGAATTTGCCATGGAAAAAAACCAATGATGCGTATAAAATATGGCTTTCTGAAATTATTATGCAGCAAACGCGCGTGGAACAAGGCACGCCGTACTACTTAGCATTTGTAAAACAATATCCAACCATAAAAAAACTGGCAGCAGCTCCGTTGGATGATGTGCTGAAACTTTGGGAAGGTTTAGGTTATTATTCGCGCGCGCGGAATCTGCATGTTGCGGCAAAACAAGTAGTTGAGCTACATAAAGGAAAATTTCCGGAAACACACGAAGAAATATTAAAACTTAAAGGAATTGGAGTTTATACGGCAGCAGCAATTGCTTCGTTTGCTTATAATTTACCACATGCAGTAGTTGATGGTAATGTATATCGTGTACTGTCGCGCGTTTTCGGTATTGAAACACCAACTGATACAACTATAGGAAAATTTACTTTTCAGAAACTGGCTGACGATTTATTAGATAAAATCAACGCATCAACTTATAATCAGGCAATTATGGATTTCGGTGCGTTGGTTTGCAAGCCGAAACAACCGCTTTGCAATCAATGTCCGTTTAGTTCAGAATGTGTTGCTTTAGTTAAAAATAAGATCGATTTACTGCCTGTCAAATCCAAAAAATTAATTAAAACCGAACGCCATTTTCATTATTATGTCTTGTATGATAATGATAATATCTATCTGCGGCAACGCAATGAAGATGACATTTGGAAAGGATTGTTTGAATTTCCGATGATTGAAACGGAACAGGCAACAGAAGACGCTTCTGCTCTTTTATATAAAATATTAAAAGGTAAAAATAACAATTTATTACCTGCTAACAATCAAACCTTTCACTTCAAGCAAACGCTTTCGCATCAATATATACATGGTTATTTTCACGAATTTTATTTTACAAAACTGCCAAATCCGGACAAATCTTACTTAAAAATTAAAAAACAGGATATTTTAAACTATGCTTTCCCAAAAATCGTCCGTACTTATTTGGAAAATAGATTAATTTTTATATCTTAGATTAGCAATTATAATTGACTTATGTCAAATTTTTTATTTTCGTAACTTAATTGGAATGCTATGAGTGTTAATAAAGTAATTTTAATCGGACGATTAGGAAAAGATCCTGAAGTAAGAAAGATAAATGCTACAACCACAGTTTGTAATTTCCCACTTGCTACTAACGAATCCTACAAAAATCAAGATGGTTCATACACGGAACAAACCGAATGGCACAATATTGTGATGTGGCGTGGTGTTGCTGAACGAGCAGAGCGCATTTTAAAGAAAGGAAATACTATCTTTGTGGAAGGAAAATTGAGAACACGCTCTTGGGAAGACAAAGAAAATCATAAAAGATACACTACTGAGATCGTTGTAGAAAATTTCCAGTTATTAGATAAAAAAGAAGCAAGTGCAGCAACGCAACATACAAATGGCGATAATAAATCCAATGAAACCACTTCATCTGAAACTATTACTGAGCCAACTTTTGACGATGACTTACCATTTTAGTGCAATCATTTAATTACAAAAACCTTGGACGAAATACCCATACGATACTGCTTTATTTTTTTGATGTCAATTCCATGGAACGAGATTTTCCAGCCATTTAGCAGCGGAATTATTTACGAAAGCATTGCAATCTTAGTGTTGCTTACTTTTACTGCATTAATGTGCGCTATAGAAGTGGCCATCTTCATGTTCAGCTATGAGGAAGTTACACAGTTGGAGAAAAGCGATGACAATTCCGACAAATTAATATTGCATTTCATAAAGAAACCAAAACGGTTTTTAGCAACATTCGTCTTATCTACTACTTTATTTACGTTAGCCATTGTTTTGCTGTTTGAGAATTTATTGGAACAATGCCTGCAGCCGCATTTTATCGAAAGCCATCATACCATGCTGTTCATCGTTAAAATATCTTTTGAAACATTTATTATTGTTTTGTTTGCCGAAGTGGTTCCGAAGTTATACGCTACGCAAAATTATTATAAAGTATCGCGCCTGATTATACATCCGATTAATTTTTTTGATACACTTTTTTCACCTTTTGTAAGAGCGCTTATTTCTACTTCTAATTTTTTTGAAAAGCGACTGGAAGGTTCGGGCAATAACGTAACTGCACAAGATATTGATGACGCGATTGATATTACCACTTCAAAAAGCAAAGACGAAACCGAACGCAACGATACTAAAATCCTGAAAAGTATTGTAAAGTTCGGCAACATTACCGTATCACAAATCATGTGTTCGCGCATGGATATGGTAGCAATCGACCATGATACTTCTTTTTCAGAACTACTAAAAGTTGTACAGGAATCAGGTTATTCGCGTATTCCTGTTTTCAAAGATGATATTGACAAGATTGTCGGAATTTTATACACTAAAGATTTACTGAGACACTTAAATGCTGATGATAACTTTGCGTGGATCGAAATTGTAAAACCTGTTTTTTTCGTTCCTGAAAATAAAAAGATCGATGACTTGCTGGAAGACTTTCAAACGAAACGTGTACACATGGCAATCGTTGTAGATGAATATGGTGGCAGTTCAGGTTTGGTTACGCTGGAAGATATTCTGGAAGAAGTAATTGGTGATATCAAAGATGAATTTGATGATGCCAGCGAAATTGATTTTAAAAAAATCGATACCAATAATTTTATTTTTGAAGGAAAGACTGCATTGAATGATGTTTGCAAAGTATTGGAAATACCGGTCAATACATTTGAAGATGTACGCGGCGATGCCGACTCTTTAGCCGGTTTGATCTTAGAATTAAATACGGAAATTCCTGTAGAAGGCGATGAACTGAAATTTAAGAATTATACGTTTTTGATTTTAGAAGCTGACATAACCAGAGTAATCAGAGTGAAGATTACGATTAACAATTAATGATGTTCGATTAGCAATTAAAAAGATTACGAAAAATGAAAAAAATTAGACGATTCTCATTGTTCATTGTTCATTGTTCATTGTTCATTGTATTTTCTTCTTGTGAACCCAGTTACACGCCAAAGCGACCTGCTTATTTCAGAATTGATTTTCCGACGGAACGAAAAATGACGAGTTATACTTGCGATGAATGCCCTTTTTCATTTGAGTTTCCAACGTATGGCGCAATTCAAAAAGATTCCAATGATGTAGAAGAACTGCACAATCATCCATGTTGGTTCAATATCATTTTTCCGGATTACAAAGCAAAGATTTATTTAAGCTACACAAAAATTGACGCAACTAATCCATTAGATAAATTAATTAAAGACAGCTATAAACTTACATTCAAACATACTGTAAAAGCGGACTACATAGACGAAACGCCTGTTCGTGGAAAGCATCCGCATGTTTCCGGAATTTTGTATGATGTTGGCGGCAACGCAGCAAGCGGCGTTCAGTTCTATCTTACAGACAGCACCAAGAATTTTCTGCGTGGTTCATTGTATTTTTATGCAGCGCCAAACGCAGATTCCATTGCGCCAGCTGTAGAATACTTTCGCAAAGACGTAGAACACATCATCGAAAGTTTGCAGTGGAAATAATCAACTGTTATAAATAAATTTCCAAGGTTGAGCTGCTTCCAGTTCCAAAGCTAATTCCAACAATAATTTATCTTGTCCAAATGGTGAGACAAACTGCACACCAACAGGCATACCATTCAATGAAGTTCCTAATGGCAATGAAATAGCCGGCGAACCGGAAATATTAAACAATGGCAAGTAAGTAGCAAAATCAGCGCCGCGCCATGCGATCTCATCATACGGTAATTTTGGTGAAAAATAACCGATCTCAGGTGTACACTTTGTAGTTACACTGGTCATGATGACATCATATTTTTGCTGCAAATCAGCTTCTGTATTTTTTGCTGATTTTACCAATGTATTGATGCTGCTGAATAATTTTAATTTTCGTTTTGCGAACGTATCAGCTAAACCTAATGTAAATGGCTCCAACACTGATTTATCTACTTTCGCACCATGTGTCAGTCGTCCGAAATTAATTGACATGTATGACAAAAAACCATAGTAAGTCAGGTAATGCAAAGTCAATGCTTCAATATCTAACGGCACTTTTATCATTTCTACATGATGGCCAAGCGACTCTAGTAATTTCGCGGTTTCTAATTGCACACGATTCGTATCTTCATCATTGTGTCCTTGTTTTCCTTCAGGCACATTTTCAAAAAATGCAATGCGTAAGCGCTTTTTTAAAGGTTCTTTTACATGTCCGATTTCCGGCAAGTTTGTATTGCGATGAAATTTTTCAGCAGCAGCATAAAATGCAGCAGTATCTCGCACGCTTCGTGTCAACACACCTTGATACACTATATTTACAGGTAAGGTTTCTGTGCCTTCCATATAAAACAAGCGTTTGCGTGTTGGTTTTAAACCAACTAAACCACAGCACGAAGCAGGAATACGTGTTGAACCTGCGCCATCATTGGCTGTTGCAATCGGCACCACACCGCTGGCTACCATCGCGCCGGAACCGGAAGACGAACCACCTGTTGTATAATCAATATTCCAAGGATTGCGCGTAACATGCCAGCGTTCATTTTCCGTGCTGCATATAAATCCAAATTCAGGCAACGTAGTTTTACCTAAACAATTGACACCACTGGAAAAAAACTGGTTAACGTATTTACTATTTTTTCTAGCAATTTTGGAAACAAAAGCACCTGTTCCTTTTTGCGTTGGGTAACCTTTGATGAAATCATTGTCTTTTACAAAAGTCGGCACACCATAAAAAGGCCCGTTAGTATTCAGCTTTTCGGTATGTCGTGCATCATCATACATTTTAACAACAATCGCACCTAAGGTCGGATTTACTTTTTCAGCACGCGCTATCGCTGCTTCCGTTACTTCCTGTACGGATACTTTTTTAGTTGCAATTGCTTCAGCTAATGCTGTTGCGTCCATCGTGCCTAATGCATCATCCGTAAATGCGCTTATTCTTTTTTCCATTTTATAAAAATAAGAAATAAAATGGCTTTATTAAATTTGTTTTTATAGACAAACACATCGTGGCAATATACAACAGGATTCACAGGATTTTGTTAAAGCACTTTCAATGACTTTATTCGGTTAAAATGTTTCTTGTTAAGCGTTAACAATGGAAATTTATTTACTTTACAGGTAGCGGCAATAAAAATATCTCTAAACTCAATCATTTTATTATCTGTTCTCAACTGATGGTAGATTTTTGCTGCTTCAATACTAACATTTTTATCAAATGACAATTGCAACAGATCATCTGTTAGCAATTTTACATCTTTCCATTTTATTTGATCCGTTGCACCGATATATAATTCGTAAACACTTATTGCTGTAATGCAGATAATTTTATCATTTGGAATCGAATACAGCAGTGTATTCTTTTTATCTTTTGCACGAAGAAATTCGATAATAACAGAAGTATCAATTACCACGCCGTTGGAGTCCATTTTTTAAATAGTTTATTATTCTTTTCAAAAACGGAAATTTCATTTTCAGACCAAACCGATACTTTCAATACTTTCTTTTTATACTTAAAAGCATCAAAACCGGCTTTCATCGCTTCTTTTTTTTGTAATAAATTATTAATGAAGTTTTCTACTTCCTGTTGTTGTTGCTCATTCAGCAATTCATATTTTGCATTTTGGAGTTGCATCTTAAAGT
The DNA here is from genome assembly GCA_046329815.1 of Chitinophagales bacterium. Lineage (GTDB taxonomy): Bacteria > Bacteroidota > Bacteroidia > Chitinophagales > JADIYW01 > JADJSS01. Next base: position 1,810,399 of record JAXLTY010000001.1, on the reverse strand, counting down.
AAAGTTAGCTATTCATATCGTTTTAAGCAAATCTGTTTGAGATTTTATTATTTATCTTTGTCATAATGCAATCAGCCAGTAAAACTTTTCTTGCTACACCAATTGAATACCTGAAAGGTGTTGGTCCGGAACGTGCTGATATTTTAAAAAAAGAAGCACAAATCTTTACGTTCGGTGATTTGCTGAAACTATATCCATATCGTTACATTGACAGAACACAATTTTATTCTACACAGCATATCGACAACACACAAACTTATATTCAGTTAAAAGGAAAAGTGCGTGATATTCGCGAAATCGGCGAAGGTCGTGGCAAGCGTTTGACGGCTGTTTTTTATGATAATGATGGCGAAATAGAATTGGTATGGTTTCAGGGAATTAAATGGATTATTAATAGTCTAGACACCAAAGAAACTTATGTTTTATACGGCAAGCCAAGCTGGTTCAATGGTAAATTAAATATCACACATCCTGAATTAGAAAAACTGTCCACCTACACATCTGAAGAAGCAGGAACATTTCGCGCAATGTACAATACATCTGAAAAAATGAAGACTAAAGGTTTGGACAGCAAAGGTATTTCCAAACTATTGACGACTTTGATCGCGCAATTAAAACCAGAACATATTGTAGAAAATCTGCCAAAAACTATTTTGTCGAAATATAAATTACTGTCACGGTTTGATGCGATAAAAAACATTCATGTGCCGCAAAACTTGTCGTTGCAAAATGATGCATTGAAACGCTTGAAGTTCGAAGAATTATTTATCATTCAACTGAATTTATTACAACTCAAAATTATTCGCAAAAGAGAACGCGGTATATTTTTTGAAAAAGTAGATAACTATTTCAAACGCTTTTATGAAAGTGCTTTACCGTTTGAATTAACGAATGCACAGAAAAGAGTGCTGAAAGAAATCCGCAAAGACACACTTTCCAATATACAAATGAACCGCTTGCTGCAAGGCGATGTCGGTTCCGGAAAAACGATTGTTGCCTTGCTTTCCATGCTGATGGCAATTGATAATAATTACCAGGCAGCGCTGATGGCACCAACCGAAATTTTAGCACAACAACATTTCGTTGGTTTAAAAGAAATGTGCGACAGCATCGGCGTCAACATTGCATTGCTGACAGGTTCGTCCAAAGCAAAAGAACGCAGGCAAATTTTAAGCGGCATTGAAAGTGGCGACATTCATATACTCATCGGCACACACGCATTGATAGAAGACACGGTACAATTTAAAAATCTAGGTATTGTAGTGATTGATGAACAACATCGTTTTGGTGTGGCGCAGCGCGCAAAACTCTGGAAAAAGAATTCTGTGCCACCGCATATTTTAGTGATGACAGCAACGCCAATTCCACGAACATTAGCGATGACTTTATACGGCGACCTGGATGTGTCTGTTCTGGATGAATTGCCGCCAGGCAGAAAACCTATCAAAACAGTGCATCGCTACGAAACACAACGTATTGCAGTGTTTGATTTTATCAGAGATGAAATTAAAAAAGGCAGGCAAATCTATATTGTTTATCCATTGATTGAAGAAAGTGAAAAGATGGATTTAAATGATCTGATGCAGGGATTTGAAAGCATTTGCCGTTCGTTTCCGCTGCCTGATTATAACGTGAGTATTGTGCATGGAAAAATGAAACCGGATGCGAAAGATTTTGAAATGCAGCGCTTCGTAAAAGGACAGACACAAATTATGGTGGCGACCACCGTGATAGAAGTTGGTGTAAATGTACCGAATGCCAGCGTGATGATCATAGAAAATGCGGAACGTTTTGGCTTATCGCAATTGCATCAGTTACGCGGTCGTGTTGGTCGTGGCGCGGAACAATCGTTTTGTATTTTGATGACGACACACAAACTGACGGCTGACGGAAAGAAGCGCATCAAAACGATGTGCGATACCAATGATGGTTTTAAGATTTCTGAAGTAGATTTGGAATTGCGTGGTCCGGGAAACCTGGAAGGCACACAGCAAAGCGGCAACATTGATCTGAAGTTAGCGAACTTAGCTACCGACGGACCGATTATTGAAGAAGCCAGAAAAGCAGCCATTGCATTGTTGGAAGAAGATGCTGCACTGGAAAAAGAAGAAAATGCAACGCTGAAATATTTCCTGCAACACCAGAAAAGAGCAAGTAATTTTTGGAGTAAGATTAGTTAAACAAAATTGTATTCTTCTTCATATATTTAGATAAATGAAAAATCTGTCAACCTTACTAATTTATATTTTTATGAATTTCTTTTCTTTTGGACAATCTAAAATTGAAAAAATAAAACTAAGTAAAGAAGAATACAATACATTTCCTGAAGACCATAGTGTTTTAATGAAAGTACTTGGGTATTATCAAGAATTTATTTTTGATAAGAAAGAAAAAAAATTAAATGAAACACAGAAAGCAATATCCTACTACTATATAGTTGATGGCATGATAAATAATAGCGGAGTTCATTCTATTCTTTTGGAAAGTTTTGGAGAATATAACACTGGCTATTTACAATCCTTGAAACTTTCAAAAAATGATTCTGATTTTTCTAACTATGAAGAATTATCAAAAATATTTGATAAGTATAAAAAGTATTTTCTAAAACAAACCTATCCACCAGAACTCGAAGAAGGCGAAAAACAGTATAGTCAAGAACTACATGATAAACTGGAATCTGTTGAAGAAAAATGGTATGACAATTTAAAAAACAGAGACCACAACTTCATAGAGTTTATAACTGCCAATAAGGATGAACTTATTCAAATTTGATCTTCCTTCGCCTTTGATTTCTATGACAAAATCACAGGTACAGTTTTTATCTATTGATTGATGTCCACACCACCAGAAAAACTCCTAAACTCTTCGCCTTTGTTGGTTTGTAACCAACAAACTGCATACCGAAAACATTATTCAAAACCATTAAATTGGTAAAATGTATGATGAGCATTTTCCTGAATTTATTACTTCGCCTTTGTTGGTTTGTAACCAACAAACTACCTACCGAAAATATCATTCAAAACCATTAAATTGGTAAAATGTATGAAGAGCATTTTCCTGAATTTATTACCGTAACTTGTTATGAATGGCTGCCGTTAATAAAAAGAACGAAAGAAAAAGATATTATTATAGATTCCTTACGATACCTTGTTCAACAAAATAAAATAAATGTACATGCCTTTGTGTTGATGGATAATCATTTTCATTTGATATGGCGGATAAGACCAGGTAATAAACGTGCAGATGTGCAGCGGGATTTTCTGAAACACACAGCAAAACAAATCTTAATCAATCTTCAACAGGAAGATAAAAGAATAACAACGGCTGTTGAAGTAAATTTGAAAGACCGAAAATATCAGGTTTGGCAGCGTAACTCATTAAGTATTGAGTTAAGAAGCGAATCCGTTTTTAATCAGAAATTAGATTACATTCATAATAATCCTGTGAAAGCAGGAATATGCATTTTAGCAGAAGACTATAAATATAGCAGTGCGTCATATTACATTGCCAATGAAAAGAACTGGGATTTTTTAACAAATGAAAATGATTAAATTATAATACAATTCAGACAGTAGTTTGTTGGTTACAAACCAACAAAGGCACATAAAATCAGCTAATAACCTTAAAAGAATGACTATCAACATTTAAAGATTGCCTGAAAATATCTCACGCCGTCGTTGGTCTCTGACCAACGAACTACAAAGAATTCGGACAGTAGTTTGTTGGTTACAAACCAACAAAGGTACATGGATATACACCAAATGAACTTTTTATTTATTCCAATTTATGACGTTTTATATTGATTCAACTATAATACACACATGCCTGCAAAATGCTTCATTTTTCAAATTCTTCATTTTCCCACTTTAGTATCAAATAAAGTATAAAATTCCCACTTTTAACAAAAAATGATAAAATTTTATGTCTATTACTTAAAAAATCATCTCTTGTCTGTAAAATTTTATGTCATACACTTAAAATTTTAAGTTCTTTTGATAAAATTTTATGTCTTCAGCATAAAATTTTATGTCAAGCTCATAAAGTTTTATAGATTTTACAGGGATTTTGTTCTTTATAAAATATTCAAATCTATTGTTAATTTTAAGCATGCGCAGTATCAAAAGGACCAATTCAAATGATAAAGATTTCCAATCGCTAGTAAGGCAATTAGATGCTTATCTTGCCATAATTGACGGCGAAGAACACTCTTTTTATGCGCAGTATAATAAAATTGATATGCTTCAGCATGTAGTAATTGTTTATCACGACGAAATTGCTGTCGGTTGCGGCGCGTTTAAACATTACGACGACGAAAGTGTAGAAGTAAAGCGCATGTTTGTATTGCCTGAGTTTCGAGGCAAAGGTGTCGCTGCTGCTGTTTTAAACGAACTGGAAATATGGGCTGCCGAATCAGGTTATCATTATACCGTTTTAGAAACCGGAAAACGACAAATTGAAGCGGTAAAGTTTTATCAGAAATCCGGCTACACCGTGATACCTAATTACGGACAATACGAAAACATGGAGAATAGTGTTTGTATGAAAAAATCTGTTTAACTTTCTAAGGATGGCATTCATAAATACAGCAAACGGTCATATTCAGTTGTCTTCCACGCTGACAATTCAGCCAAATGCTAATTACGATGAGCTGGTGGAATTATTGAAACAGCATACCTTTGAATATGTGCACGAAGACCGCTATAACCTGTTTCAGTATATCATCATTTCACGATTCAAAGCAGAAAATAAATTGTTCCATTTCGATATTCATTTCGACATGAAAAAACTTAAAAGCATTAGTTTCGGTTTCACCTGCGATGCAGGTTTTGAAGAAAGTTATGAAACCTGGCTGGCAAATCTGACCGGCACACAAACCGATTTTGCATGGGGCACGATTGAATTAGGTGAGCATCCAAAATACAACGTTCCATTCTTTAATATGCAGTACAAATAACCTATTGTTTGATGTATGAAAAACTGTTTAAATTTAATCTATGAATAAATTAATCGCTCTTCTTTTATGGCTTGCTTTCTGCAACATTTTACAAGCACAGGAAATATTGCAACTTAAAGATGGTTTGACGCAGCAAAAAACAGCACTGACAAAATTATCGTGGCTTGCAGGTAATTGGAAAGGCACAGGTTTAGGCGGCAATTGCGATGAACTATGGATGCCTTCCGGTGATAGCAGCATGCAAGGAATTTTTCGTTTTTATGAAAAAGGAAAATTACAATTTACAGAATACATGCATATCATCCAGGAGAACGATGGCACACTTGCTGTAAAACTCAAACACTTTAGCGCTGATTTATCACCTTGGGAAAACAAAGACGATTGGACAATATTTAAATTAATAAAAGCAGAAAACCAAACTGCCTATTTTAACGGCATGACCTATCAACGCATAAAAAATAAATTAGTAGTTAAACTTCGTATGCACAACAATGAAAAAGAATGGACAGAAGAATTTGTCTTTTACAGATCGAAATTATAATTACATCAATTCCATTAGCAGCGGCAATAAAAAATAACAAGCTACACTGATGAATAATATACTGATGATGTTCATTATAAATCCTGTTTTCAACATATCTTTCAGCGCAATTTGTCCGCTCGAAAATGCAATCGCATTAGGCGGTGTTCCCATCGGCAACATGCCTGCACAACTGGCACCTAAACACATTGGAATACCGAGATACAATGGATTTATGTGTAGCGAAATTGCGAGCGCTGTAACTACCGGTGAGAAAATAATAACCTGTGCGACATTACTCATTACTTCGCTGATGAAGACAGAAAACGTGGTAATTAGCAGTATCAACAGAAACAAATTTTCAGGTGCAATGTCTGCGAGTATATTTCCAAGCAATTGAATTAAACCTGCTTCTTCTAATCCTTTTGCCAACGCCAAACCGCCGCCAAACAAGATCAAAATTCCCCAGGCCATTTTCTGCGTATCTTTCCAAACTAAAATAGGTATTGATGTATTGTCTTCGTGCGTTGTTCCGGATGGTGTGGCAAACAATAACGTTGCACCAATGATTGCAATGATTGCATCATCTAATTTTATGGCAAATAATTTATTGATGATGCCTTGCGTTATCCATAAAAAAGCAGTGAAAGAGAATATGAACAATACACGCTTTTCCGTTTTCGAGATCTTACCTAATGTTTTTAATTCCTGTTGAATATAATTCGCCGTTGCTTCGCTCTTTTCCATTTCGTTCGGATATAAAAACTTTGTTACAACCAGGTATAACATCAATAATAACAACACAGACAAAGGCATACATAACTTTATCCAGTCGAAAAAATTAATAGAATGATGCAACTTATCTTTTATAAAACCAACATAAGCCACATTAGGTGGCGTGCCGATAATTGTAGCGATGCCGCCTAAATTAGACGCGTATGCAATCACCAGCATCAATGCAATAGCAAAGTTGTGCTGATTGCCTTTGGTGTTATTTTCTTTCATTACTAAAATAACAGATGAAGCGATTGGAAATAACATCATAGTAGTTGCCGTGTTGCTCAACCACATACTGATGCCGCCTGTTGCCATAATAAAACCTAAGATAATGCTGTTACCGTTGGTTCCTGAAAGTCGTACAATATTTAAAGCAATGCGTTTATGCAGGTTCCACTTTTCTATTGCCAAACCGAGAAAGAAGCCGCCCATAAATAAAAAGATAATGGTATCGCCATAGGATTTTGCGGTTTCTTTTGCAGACATCACATCTGTTATCGGAAACAAGATCAGCGGCAGCATAGCAGTTACCGCCATCGGCAATGCTTCTGTGATCCACAGGAAAATAACGAGAAAAGCGATAGAAAACACTTTGGCTGCTTTTACATCTACCTGCAACGGATTGAATACAAAAAGCAAAGCAGCAAGCACTACTCCAATTAAAATAAAAACTTGCTGCCGGTATTTTTTAAACATGTATTGTAATAAAGAAAACTGCTGCTGTTATGGCACAACACCGTTGCCATATACTTTGGCTTTCACCTTTTTTTTACTTCCTTTTGAAGGATCGTGCGGACTTTTTGTTTGTTGCTTTCTCATCGCTTCAATCTTTTTCCAATCATTGTATTTGTCTTGTTCGCAGCCAATGCCTCTGTCTTTACAAGAAACCATTCCGGCACTGATAATAACAAACAAATAAATAGGTAAAAATTTCTGTCTCATACTCTAAAAGTAAAAAATAGTTCTAATAAAATCAAACAATCCGCTAACTAAACCTTCTATTTAAGAATTGTTTAAGATTTTTGTTATTGCACAATAGCTGTCGCTTCAATTTCTACCAATAAATCATCACTAATCAGTTTTGAAATCTGGTACATACCTGTGGTTGGTTTAATTTCACCAAAAAATTCGCCATGCGCTTTTCCTATTTTTTCCCATTGAGAAATATCGGTACAGAAGATACGTGTACGAACCACATCCTTCATTGACGCGCCGAATGTTGCCAACACTTTCTCAAACTTCTGTAAGATGCATTTGGTTTGTTCATACACATCGTTTTTGCCAACTACTTCGCCGTTCACCGTTGCTGTTGTTCCTGATATTTCTATGATGTTGCCGATCTTTACTGCGCGTGCGTAACCAACAATAGGTTCCCAAGGCGAACCTTCCGTATATGTTTGTCTTTTCATTTTATAAAAGTAAACAACTAGATTGATATGCTTTTCAACGCTTCGAAAATAATTTCTGTTTCATATCCTTTTTGTAACGCAAATTGAATCAGTTTTTGCTTGCGTTTATAAGCATCCGTTTCTTTTGTTGTTCGATTTTTCTTTTCCAGTATATCCTGCAATTTTATTAAATACATGCCTTCATCGATTTGTTCTAAAGATTGCCGTATGGTTGAATCGCTGATCTTTTTTGATTTTAATTCCATCAATATTTTTTTGCGGCCCCATTTTTTGATGGAATTTTTTCCACGTGCGAACGAATTTGCAAAACGTGTTTCGTTCAGAAAATTATTTTCTTTTAAATAATTGATGTAAAAATCGTAATCATTCGCATCGGCTTTCAACTGGTATAATTTCTGGTTGACTTCGGCAACACATCGCTCGCGATATGAACAAAACGATTCTAATTTTTGGATGATCTGTTCCTGAGAAAGTTCAATATGTTCTGTTTGCTTTTTCACAGCTAAATGTCCCAAACCGGATTGCGTTTGTTATTGATCATGTAACGCAGATTCAATACGAATGTAAGTATCAGGTAAATAATGATTGGCGAACCCAACGCGATGAAAGAAGTGTAGATAAAAAACAAGCGTATCTTTTTAGTCGGCATCGATAATTTTCTGCCTAAATAAGAACATACGCCATATACACTGCGTTCGATGACATCGCGTGCGCTTTTAGTTTGAAATAAGCCGAATGGTTTTTCTAACATGATTTAAAGGTAAAGATGAAATCAGAAAAATGCAATACTTTTAGTCAGTATATTTAAGTTGCTTTGCGTAATATTTTATTTCCGATCCTGCATTCTAAGCATCGTTTCCGGATACAATAATTATCGTACAATTCTATCATCGCCTGCGAATCATAACTTGTTTTTATTGGCAGATTTACTGATGAAAAATGCGCTGTTTTGACATTGTATTCTGCTTTGTTTTTTTGCAAACTACTGATCGCACTTTCTGCCAGTTCAATATCTGTATATTGCTTTGCATAAGCAAATAAAACAGGTGCAAATACATTAATGTGTAACATGTCTTTAAAATCTTCACCTAACGATTTATTTCTATACTTGCTTAACTTATCAAACACATAGTGTGACTTCCAGTATTCTGAAACTTCTATTTTGTCCAATACTTCACCAATGCTTCTTGAAGTTATAACAATAGAAAACAATGGCATTTTCTGTATGAGTTGCGCGAATAATGCAATTCGAATAGTAGGAAATGAAGATGGACGAATACGCAAGAACTGCCAGTGGTATTCCTGCATTTCTTTCAGATTGTATTTATGTTTTAAAAACTGAAATTCCTTTTTTAATGCTCTCGGATATGTTTCTACAAAATCTTTATTCAAAAATCCGGCGACACCAAACAACAAGGCCTCCAATTGAAAAATATCATCTTTATGTTTCAACAGTATTCTGTAGTCGATACTTTTTGTCAATAATTCGAACGCATAGAAATTGATATGGCTGCCAAAATATTTTCCCATTAAATGATATAAAGTATTTTCCCAATCGTTACCACATTGTTTCAACGCTTCCAAAATTAAGTCTGACTTGCGTTCCATGCGATTAACAATTAATCGTTCTTTCCAGCTTTCAATGGTAAAATCATCAATTTCATGCAACATGCTTTTACAAATCAAATCCTGTTTAGAAATATGCAAACGTTCATATTTATCTAGCAGAATTGACGAAATGCGTCCGTTTAACTCAAGCGTTGGAAAATTGGTTATTTCTTTATCATCATTAAAATAAACCACATGCAATATCACATTCTGATATTTTTTATCATTGCTATGTCTATGCAGTTTCCAATCTGAAGCATGAATGTGCAATTCAATATTTCCAATCAGAACAACATCATCGATTTTTATTTTCGCATTTAAAAAATCAGGGCCGCCGTCTTTATTATGCTTTCCGACATCCAGTATTTGCAAATGGCTGCCATCAGTTGTCGTCAAATCTTTGGTATTGTATAATTTATACTGCCAGATAAAGTGAAATAACTGTTCTTTCATTATGTATCTTTTCTATTGAGATACATGAGAAGCTCGAATTCCATAAATTTTTGAAAAAATATTTTTCGCACTGTTGATTTAAATAAAGAAGCAACTCGTTTTGAGTTGCTTCTTTATGTTATAATTCGGTTTCAATTAGAACGGACAGACTTTACAAGGGTCAACCTGCATGTCAAAGCGTTCCAGTGATTTAACATCGCCGATCTTGCCGCCTATCACTCTGAACTCCGTTCTTCGGTTTCTCTGATGCTCGTACTCTGAACACTGTACTCCATCCGTACATCCGTTTCTCGGCTGTGTCTCGCCATATCCTTTCGGTTTCAGTCTCGAACGGCTGATGCCTCGCTGTACCAACCAATCTACCACACTCTGCGCTCTGCGTTGCGATAACCGGATGTTATAGTCAAACGGTGCACGTGCATCCGTGTGTGAGCCAATCTCTACAATCGTCTCCGGATTCTCCTGTAAGAAGCCCAATAACTTGTTCAGCTCCGGTTCTGATTCCGTTCTGATGAACCATTTGTCAAAGTCATAATAAATATCTTTAAGCTCTATTGTTGGCGTATCGCAACCAACGCATGGCAGGTTATCGAGTGTGATGGTTTCTTCTCTTGGATTCACACCACATTTACGGTCTATTACACACATGCCGTCATCTTTCAATACCGTCTTATTGCCCGGTAAATATCCGGTCGCATTCGCCACTATAATATAATCACAGTCGCATCTTACCACTTCACAGATCTTGCCGTTCTCATCCGTTGTAAACGCTTTTGTCCAACCTTCACATTGTGATGATAATAAGATCTTCGCATTCGGTAATGGTTTGTCGCCTTGCGGTGTTTTGCCTAATACCTGTACGCTCATCGCATAACCTAATGACTTGGTCAATGGTATTTTTACAAACACTTTGCCACCTGATGTTACTCCTTTGGTCGTTGCACATACATCGCTGTTTGTTGTATAACCGTCTGCGCTGCCTACAAAGCAGTAGTCTGTATTTTTGATCACATTAAACTCAAATTCTCCATCGCATTCCGTAGATGTTCTGCCTTGTTCTGCGCTCGTCAGTTTTGCGTTCATCACTACTTTACTGTTGCAGATCGGCTCGCCTGTTTTTGCATCCACTACAATACCTTCCAGATAGATACCATCGTCTGTAAACGAGTAGATATCATCCAATCCTTTACCATCCGGTCTGTCTGACGTGAAGTAACCATAGCTTTTATCTTTACCGTACACCATTGCAAAGTCATCGTAGCTGCTGTTGATCGGTGAACCGATATTTCTGATCTTTCCGAACTTGCCTGTCTTAGGATTAATCTTCACTCTGAAGTTATCCAGACCGCCTAAACCGCCATGACCGTCTGATGCAAAGTATAATTCTCCGTCTTTGTCTACACTTGGGAACATCTCACGTCCTTCTGTATTGATGTCCGGTCCAAGGTTCTTCGGTGTGCCCCATGCATCGCCTTCTTTCTTGCTTACATATAAATCCGTCGCGCCGTAGCCGCCTGGCATATCGCTCACAAAATAAAGTGTGTTGCCATCCGGTGATAAAGCAGGATGACCTACACTGTACTCATCATTATTAAACGCAAAGCCTTTGTCGTTCTTCCAGGTCAGACCGTCAACATCCGATTCGTAGATCTTCAGCTTCATGATCTTGTCCGAGCTCGTTTTTGTTTTGTTGTTGATGTAGTTATTTCTTGTAAAATATACTTTCTTAAAGTCTGTTGTAAACGTAGGGATTGCTTCGTGGTATTTCGTAGCTGCATCGCCTTTTAAACGTTGCGGTTTACCAAATTTTGTCTTCTCGCCTTTTACATAAAACATATCGAAGAACTGCGTGCCCGTCCATGTGTGTTCGCGGCTGATTGCTCTTGCGCTGTCTCTTGAAGATGAGTAGATGATACCGTCATTATAAAGCGCTGTTCCAAAATCATAACCTGCACTGTTGAAGTCAAGGTCTTTTACCGTATAACGATCTCTGGAAAGCAGGTATTGTCCGTAATCCGCGCAGGCTTTCATCTCATTGGATGAGCGTCTGTCCTCAGGTACTGCCTGTTTGTAGCTCGCGTACATTTTTGCCGCTTCTTCATACTTGCCGTTCACCTGCTGCATTTGTGCCAGGTACAGTTTATATTTGGCATCAACGCCGCCTTTGTCCACCGCTTTGCTGTACCAATATTCCGCTTTATCGTATCGAGACGTTAAACGGTAGCAATCTCCAAGCTGTGCCATCGCTCTGGCACTGTCGTGCTTCTTGATATACGCCTCATAAAGCGGTATCGCTTCATGATACGCAAGGTCACGGTACAGCTTGTCTGCCTTGCTCAGGCCGCCTACTGCAGTGCCGTTGATGCCGCCGCCTTCGATGTCCTGCCCGTGTACGTGGCTTAATGATAACATGAACGCTATTGCCAGTAACAACAATCGGCTCACTCTTAAGGATATTGATTTGGTATTCATAACTTTTTATTCGTTGTGCTAGTTATTCTCTTTTTGTTTCTTTCCCTGTTGGGTCTGCTTGCTTTTCTCTTTTTGTTCCTATTTCTGCTCTTAGAAATAACGTGGTGTGATCACTCGTTTTTTCTCAAATGCAAAATCATATCCCAGTATTACCTCGTGGCTACCACGGTTGTAGTTGCCCAGTTTGGTCAAGGTATAATCATATGCATAACCGATCATCAACTGTTTCATCGGCCATACTTCTATCATCGCATCAAAACTGTCCGGATTGGTCAGTTTCACTTCATTGCTCTTATTGCCGAATGAGGTTCTGTACTGGCCGCCGATATTGACTCTGTCGTAGATCAATAAGCTCAGGTTAAAGTCCAGCGTGTGTGGTATTTGCTGCGCCGCATTGGCGATATATCTGTACTGGATCTGCGGACGGATTTTTAATACTTTGCCTGCTGGTATTACACCGCCTGCCATGATCACCACATGCGCCGTACGTTTTGCTTCACCTATGCTTTTCTTCGTGTTCAAGTCGCCTCTGATAAAGGTCGGTACGCTAGCGCCTACATAAAAGTTCGGATGATACAAATATAAACCTGCGCCTACATCCGGTAAAATCCTGCTTACATTTTGTGTTAACAGAGGATCGCCCGGATCGTTACCTACTTCATTTAACGCATTCCATTTATACCATAATAAGCCCGCATTGATGCCTATGCTTAATTTTACTTTCTTGCCCAGTGCTACTCTGTAGGCGTATGTCACATCGAACTGGTTTTTGTGCTCCTGCCCCAAACGGTCATTCGTATAGAAAAAACCCAGTGCGAAGTGCTCATTTTTCAGCGGACTGTGGATCGTGAAGCTCGCCGTCTGCGGCGCTTTATACGTACCACCATTCTTACCGCCTGCCCACTGTGTGCGGTACAGCATTCTTATGCTCAGTACTTCGCGCGCTCCCGTATACGCCGCATTCTGCGGTAGCTTATTATACATAAACTGCGTGTACTGCGGATCCTGCTGGCCGTACGTTAACATGATGCTCGCTCCTAATACTATAAGAGTCATGAGTGCTTTGATGCCTGATCTTTTTATCATCGCTTTTACTTTTTTTATTAGTTTGCCTTGGCCTGTGCGCCGGCAGTCCTCTTTGCTGCCGGCGCTCTGCCTTGATCATTTTTTATCGGTGTAACGTTAAGTAGCTCGCTTTATTGATCAGCTCGCCTTTGTCGTTAATATACTTAATAACATAGTAGTACGTGCCATCCGGTAACGGTGAGCCTTTATACGTCCCATTGAAGTAATCTCCGTTCACTCCATAATTCGTACTTCTGTAAACCTCAATGCCCCAGCGGTTAAACACATCAAACTCTACAGCACTCTGCGTAGGACACGGTATATAAAAGTAATCATTGATACCATCTCCATTCGACGTAACTACCGTCGGTAAGCCACAATCGTCCGGAATACTGATAAATACCCATGCAATGCTGGTTCCTTCCGGATCACATATTTTGTACTGGAAGCTATCTGACGCAGTAGAACCATTATTTGGAGTATAGGTAATTGTGCCGTCATTGTTTATTATTACAGTACCATTTACCGGTGGTGTTACAATAACATCACTAATTGAGGTGCCACACAATGTCAATGGATCATCGTCTGTTTTAATATCATTATTTAATACCGGTATTATAACAGGTGTATTTACTTCAGTAACTACAGTATCATTAACAGCAATCGGTGGTAAACCTGTAATAGTTATTATGACCGGAATATCTTTACATATATCTCTTAAGGTATCACAAACTTTTATACATAATGTATCATTGCCTTTTACAGGTCCTGCTGTATAAACCAGGCATTTTGTTACTGGATCAATCGACCATGTACCTAAATCTGTTGTCTCATTTACTGTCTGACCATCGCAACCAGTTACTTTAATATGAGTTGGATCAGCCGGTAAAAGATCACAAATTGTTATGATTTCTCTAACAGGTACCGTATCTCTGGTTGTATCTTCAGGTGTAGGTATAATTATAATAACAACTTTAGCTGTATCACATAATCCTGCTGAATCGCACACTACAAAACATACACTATCCGTACCATTGTAATCTGGATTTGGTGTGTATGTTACACATACACTAGTTCCATTTATTACAGGAGTTCCTGTACCGTTAGATGTACAATTTAAGTTTGTTACTGTAAATGGTGGTTGGCCATCGATATCTATGATAGGTAAACATACGGTGATTGTACTGTCTTCAGGTACCGTTACCGTTGTATCTGGTACTACAGGTGGATCATTTACAGGTGGTATGATGATATGGATAATGCCAGTATCGCATAAGCCACCATTGTCACATACTACCACACAAATACTGTCTGTTCCATTGTAGTTCGGATTTGGCGTATAGGTTACACATACACTGTTACCGCTTACTACAGGTCCGCTGATTGTACCATGGTTTGGTCCGCATGCTACTGTCGCTGTATGCGTATCGTTTACATCAATGTCTGTAATCGGTAAACATACGGTGATCGTACTGTCTTCTGGTACCGTTACCGTTGTATCTGGTACCACTGGTGGATCATTTACAGGTGGTATGATAATATGGATAATGCCTGTATCGCATAAGCCGCCATTGTCACATACTACCACACAAATACTGTCTGTTCCATTGTAGTTCGCATTTGGTGTATAGGTTACACATACACTGTTACCGCTTACTACAGGTCCACTGATTGTACCATGGTTTGGTCCGCATGCTACCGTCGATATATGCGTATCGTTTACGTCAATGTCTGTAATTGGTAAACATACGGTGATCGTACTGTCTTCTGGTACCGTTACCGTTGTATCTGGTACTACAGGTGGATCATTTACAGGTGGTACTACTATCGTTACTTTTGATGTGTCACATAAACCACCCAGATCACATGTGATCAAACATATGCTGTCCGTTCCATTCCAGTTCGCATTCGGTGCATAGGTTAAACATACTTGTGCGCCTGTTACACTCGGCCCACTTGTCAGTGTTCCGTTGATCGGTCCACCACATACACTTACTGTCCAACTGTCTCCAAAATCAGGATCTGTAATTGGTAAACATACGGTGATTGGTGTATCTTCTGGTGTTGTTACTATCGTATCCGGTACCACAGGTGGATCATTTACTCCGCCTACATTTATTACTACTAATGCAGTATCACAATCGCCATTCGCATCACAGATCTCATAGATCAAACTGTCTAATCCATTATATCCTGTATTTGGTGTATAGACAACCTGATCATCTGTAGGATCTGTTGGTGTGCCGCCATCATCTACTGTCGCCGTTCCATTCGATGGTTGTTGGGTTACTGTGATCGTGCCTGTTGATGGACCGTCTCCGCCAAATGTATCATTATTTAATACTGGTATCGTGACAGGTGCATCTTCAGGTGTACTTCCTGTATTTGCATTCGCCGTCGGTAAGTCATTTACCGGTGTTACCGTTACTCTTACTATCGCTGTATCACAATCGCCATTGCTGTCACAAATCTCATAAATTATATTGTCCGCTCCGTTATAGTCAGCATTCGGTGTATAGATGATCTGATCGTCTGTCGGATCATTCGGTGTACCGCCATCATCCACACTTGATGTGCCATTTGTTGGTCCTGTTACTATCGTTATGGTTCCTGTGCTCGGACCGTCGCCACCAAACGTATCATTCGTCAATACCGGTACCGTTACACTGCCGTCTTCCGGTACTGTCGTATCATCTGCTTCCGCTAATGGTAAGTCATTTACCGGTGTTACCGTTACTCTTACTATCGCTGTATCACAATCTCCATTGCTGTCACAGATCTCATAGATAATATTATCACTGCCATTAAAGTCTGGATTCGGTGTATAGATGATCTGATCATCTGTCGGATCATTCGGCGTACCGCCATCATCTACTGTCGCCGTTCCATTAGATGGTTGTTGGGTTACTGTGATCGTGCCTGTGCTCGGTCCGTCGCCGCCAAACGTATCATTCGTCAATACTGCTACTGTTACACTGCCGTCTTCAGGTACTGTCGCATCATCTGCTTCCGCTATTGGTAAGTCATTTACAGGTGTTACTACTATCGTTACTTTTGATGTGTCACATAAACCACCCAGATCACATGTGATCAAACATATGCTGTCCGTTCCATTCCAGTTCGCATTCGGTGCATAGGTTAAACATACTTGTGTGCCTGTTACACTCGGCCCACTTGTCAGTGTTCCGTTGATCGGTCCACCACATACACTTACTGTCCAACTGTCTCCAAAATCAGGATCTGTAATTGGTAAACATACGCTGATTGGTGTGTCCTCTGGTGTTGTTACTATCGTATCCGGTACCACAGGTGGATCATTTACTCCGCCTACATTTATTACTACTAATGCAGTATCACAATCGCCATTCGCATCACAGATCTCATAGATCAAACTGTCTAATCCATTATATCCTGTATTTGGTGTATAGACAACCTGATCATCTGTAGGATCTGTTGGTGTGCCGCCATCATCTACTGTCGCCGTTCCATTCGATGGTTGTTGGGTTACTGTGATCGTGCCTGTTGATGGACCGTCTCCGCCAAATGTATCATTATTTAATACTGGTATCGTGACAGGTGCATCTTCAGGTGTACTTCCTGTATTTGCATTCGCCGTCGGTAAGTCATTTACCGGTGTTACCGTTACTCTTACTATCGCTGTATCACAATCGCCATTGCTGTCACAAATCTCATAAATTATATTGTCCGCTCCGTTATAGTCAGCATTCGGTGTATAGATGATCTGATCGTCTGTCGGATCATTCGGTGTACCGCCATCATCCACACTTGATGTGCCATTTGTTGGTCCTGTTACTATCGTTATGGTTCCTGTGCTCGGACCGTCGCCACCAAACGTATCATTCGTCAATACCGGTACCGTTACACTGCCGTCTTCCGGTACTGTCGCATCATCTGCTTCCGCTATTGGTAAGTCATTTACAGGTGTTACTACTATCGTTACTTTTGATGTGTCACATAAACCACCCAGATCACATGTGATCAAACATATGCTGTCCGTTCCATTCCAGTTCGCATTCGGTGCATAGGTTAAACATACTTGTGTGCCTGTTACATTCGGCCCACTTGTCAGTGTTCCGTTGATCGGTCCACCACATACACTTACTGTCCAACTGTCTCCAAAATCAGGATCTGTAATTGGTAAACATACGCTGATTGGTGTGTCCTCTGGTGTAGTTACTATCGTATCCGGTACCACAGGTGGATCATTTACTCCGCCTACATTTATTACTACTAATGCAGTATCACAATCGCCATTCGCATCACAGATCTCATAGATCAAACTGTCTAAACCATTATATCCTGTATTTGGTGTATAGATGATCTGATCATCTGTTGGATCATTCGGCGTACCGCCATCATCCACTGTCGCCGTTCCATTCGATGGTTGTTGGGTTACTGTGATCGTGCCTGTACTCGGTCCGTCTCCACCAAACGTATCATTCGTCAATACTGCTACCGTAACACTGCCGTCTTCCGGTACTGTCGCCTCATCTGCTTCCGCTAATGGTAAGTCATTTACAGGTGTTACCGTTACTCTCACAATCGCTGTATCACAATCTCCATTGCTGTCACAGATCTCGTAGATAATCTGGTCTGATCCGTTATAGTCCGCATTCGGTGTATAGACAACCTGATCATCTGTCGGATCATTCGGCGTACCGCTATCATCTACTGTCGCTGTTCCATTTGATGGTTGTTGGGTAATTGTGATCGTGCCTGTACTCGGTCCATCGCCACCAAACGTATCATTCGTCAATACTGCTACCGTTACACTGCCGTCTTCCGGTACTGTCGCATCATCTGCTTCAGCTAATGGTAAGTCATTTACAGGTGTTAACGTTACTCTTACTATCGCTGTATCACAATCTCCATTGCTGTCACAGATCTCATAGATAATATTATCACTGCCATTAAAGTCTGGATTTGGTATATAGATAATCTGATCGTCTGTCGGATCATTCGGCGTTCCGCCATCATCTACTGTCGCTGTTCCGTTAGTTGGTTGTTGGGTTACTGTGATCGTGCCTGTGCTCGGTCCGTCGCCGCCAAACGTATCATTCGTCAATACCGATACCGTTACACTACCGTCTTCCGGTACTGTCGCTTCATCTGCTTCCGCTATTGGTAAGTCATTTACAGGTGTTACTACTATCGTTACTTTTGATGTGTCACATAAACCACCCAGATCACATGTGATCAAACATATGCTGTCCGTTCCATTCCAGTTCGCATTCGGTGCATAGGTTAAACATACTTGTGTGCCTGTTACATTCGGCCCACTTGTCAGTGTTCCGTTGATCGGTCCACCACATACACTTACTGTCCAACTGTCTCCAAAATCAGGATCTGTAATTGGTAAACATACGCTGATTGGTGTGTCCTCTGGTGTAGTTACTATCGTATCCGGTACCACAGGTGGATCATTTACTCCGCCTACATTTATTACTACTAATGCAGTATCACAATCGCCATTCGCATCACAGATCTCATAGATCAAACTGTCTAAACCATTATATCCTGTATTTGGTGTATAGATGATCTGATCATCTGTTGGATCATTCGGCGTACCGCCATCATCCACTGTCGCCGTTCCATTCGATGGTTGTTGGGTTACTGTGATCGTGCCTGTACTCGGTCCGTCTCCACCAAACGTATCATTCGTCAATACTGCTACCGTAACACTGCCGTCTTCCGGTACTGTCGCCTCATCTGCTTCCGCTAATGGTAAGTCATTTACAGGTGTTACCGTTACTCTCACAATCGCTGTATCACAATCTCCATTGCTGTCACAGATCTCGTAGATAATCTGGTCTGATCCGTTATAGTCCGCATTCGGTGTATAGACAACCTGATCATCTGTCGGATCATTCGGCGTACCGCTATCATCTACTGTCGCTGTTCCATTTGATGGTTGTTGGGTAATTGTGATCGTGCCTGTACTCGGTCCATCGCCACCAAACGTATCATTCGTCAATACTGCTACCGTTACACTGCCGTCTTCCGGTACTGTCGCATCATCTGCTTCAGCTAATGGTAAGTCATTTACAGGTGTTAACGTTACTCTTACTATCGCTGTATCACAATCTCCATTGCTGTCACAGATCTCATAGATAATATTATCACTGCCATTAAAGTCTGGATTTGGTATATAGATAATCTGATCGTCTGTCGGATCATTCGGCGTTCCGCCATCATCTACTGTCGCTGTTCCGTTAGTTGGTTGTTGGGTTACTGTGATCGTGCCTGTGCTCGGTCCGTCGCCGCCAAACGTATCATTCGTCAATACCGATACCGTTACACTACCGTCTTCCGGTACTGTCGCTTCATCTGCTTCCGCTATTGGTAAGTCATTTACAGGTGTTACTACTATCGTTACTTTTGATGTGTCACATAAACCACCCAGATCACATGTGATCAAACATATGCTGTCCGTTCCATTCCAGTTCGCATTCGGTGCATAGGTTAAACATACTTGTGTGCCTGTTACACTCGGCCCACTTGTCAGTGTTCCGTTGATCGGTCCACCACATACACTTACTGTCCAACTGTCTCCAAAATCAGGATCTGTAATTGGTAAACATACGCTGATTGGTGTGTCCTCTGGTGTTGTTACTATCGTATCCGGTACCACAGGTGGATCATTTACTCCGCCTACATTTATTACTACTAATGCAGTATCACAATCGCCATTCGCATCACAGATCTCATAGATCAAACTGTCTAATCCATTATATCCTGTATTTGGTGTATAGACAACCTGATCATCTGTAGGATCTGTTGGTGTGCCGCCATCATCTACTGTCGCCGTTCCATTCGATGGTTGTTGGGTTACTGTGATCGTGCCTGTTGATGGACCGTCTCCGCCAAATGTATCATTATTTAATACTGGTATCGTGACAGGTGCATCTTCAGGTGTACTTCCTGTATTTGCATTCGCCGTCGGTAAGTCATTTACCGGTGTTACCGTTACTCTTACTATCGCTGTATCACAATCGCCATTGCTGTCACAAATCTCATAAATTATATTGTCCGCTCCGTTATAGTCAGCATTCGGTGTATAGATGATCTGATCGTCTGTCGGATCATTCGGTGTACCGCCATCATCCACACTTGATGTGCCATTTGTTGGTCCTGTTACTATCGTTATGGTTCCTGTGCTCGGACCGTCGCCACCAAACGTATCATTCGTCAATACCGGTACCGTTACACTGCCGTCTTCCGGTACTGTCGTATCATCTGCTTCCGCTAATGGTAAGTCATTTACCGGTGTTACCGTTACTCTTACTATCGCTGTATCACAATCTCCATTGCTGTCACAGATCTCATAGATAATATTATCACTGCCATTAAAGTCTGGATTCGGTGTATAGATGATCTGATCATCTGTCGGATCATTAGGCGTACCGCCATCGTCCACACTTGATGTGCCATTTGTTGGTCCTGTTACTATCGTTATGGTTCCTGTGCTCGGTCCGTCGCCACCAAACGTATCATTCGTCAATACTGCTACTGTTACACTGCCGTCTTCAGGTACTGTCGCATCATCTGCTTCCGCTATTGGTAAGTCATTTACAGGTGTTACCGTTACTCTCACAATCGCTGTATCACAATCTCCATTGCTGTCACAGATCTCGTAGATAATCTGGTCTGCTCCGTTATAGTCCGCATTCGGTGTATAGATGATCTGATCATCTGTTGGATCATTCGGTGTGCCACCATCATCTACTGTCGCTGTTCCGTTAGTTGGTTGTTGAGTAATTGTGATCGTGCCTGTGCTCGGACCGTCACCGCCAAATGTATCATTCGTCAATACCGGTACCGTTACACTACCGTCTTCAGGTACTGTCGCTTCATCTGCTTCCGCTATTGGTAAGTCATTTACCGGTGTTACCGTTACTCTTACTATCGCTGTATCACAATCTCCATTGCTGTCACAGATCTCGTAGATAATCTGGTCTGATCCATTATAGTCCGCATTCGGTGTATAGATGATCTGATCATCTGTCGGATCATTCGGCGTACCGCCATCGTCTACTGTCGCTGTTCCATTTGATGGTTGTTGGGTAACTGTGATCGTGCCTGTTGATGGACCGTCGCCACCAAACGTATCATTCGTCAATACCGATACCGTTACACTGCCGTCTTCCGGTACTGTCGTATCATCTGCTTCCGCTATTGGTAAGTCATTTACCGGTGTTACCGTTACTCTTACTATCGCTGTATCACAATCTCCATTGCTGTCACAGATCTCATAGATAATATTATCACTGCCATTAAAGTCTGGATTCGGTGTATAGATGATCTGATCATCTGTCGGATCATTAGGCGTACCGCCATCGTCCACACTTGATGTGCCATTTGTTGGTCCTGTTACTATCGTTATGGTTCCTGTGCTCGGTCCGTCGCCACCAAATGTATCATTCGTCAATACCGGTACCGTTACACTGCCGTCTTCAGGTACTGTCGCCTCATCTGCTTCCGCTAATGGTAAGTCATTTACAGGTGTTACCGTTACTCTTACTATCGCTGTATCGCAATCTCCATTGCTGTCACAGATCTCATAGATAATATTATCACTGCCATTAAAGTCTGGATTTGGTGTATAGATGATCTGATCGTCTGTAGGATCATTAGGCGTACCGCCATCATCTACTGTCGCTGTGCCGTTAGTTGGTCCTGTTACTATCGTTACGGTTCCTGTGCTCGGCCCGTCTCCACCAAATGTATCATTCGTCAATACCGATACCGTTACACTACCGTCTTCCGGTACTGTCGCATCATCTGCTTCCGCTAATGGTAAGTCATTTACCGGTGTTACCGTTACTCTAACGATCGCTGTATCGCAATCGCCATTGCTGTCACAGATCTCGTAGATAATCTGGTCTGATCCGTTATAGTCCGCATTCGGTGTATAGATGATCTGATCGTCTGTAGGATCATTCGGCGTACCACCATCATCTACTGTCGCCGTTCCATTCGATGGTTGTTGGGTTACTGTGATCGTGCCTGTTGATGGACCGTCACCACCAAACGTATCATTCGTCAATACTGCTACCGTAACACTGCCGTCTTCAGGTACTGTCGCATCATCTGCTTCCGCTATTGGTAAGTCATTTACCGGTGTTACCGTTACTCTTACTATCGCTGTATCACAATCTCCATTGCTGTCACAGATCTCATAGATAATATTATCACTGCCATTAAAGTCTGGATTTGGTATATAGATAATCTGATCGTCTGTTGGATCATTCGGCGTACCGCCATCATCCACTGTCGCCGTTCCATACGATGGTTGTTGGGTTACTGTGATCGTGCCTGTACTCGGTCCGTCTCCACCAAACGTATCATTCGTCAATACTGCTACTGTTACACTGCCGTCTTCAGGTACTGTCGCATCATCTGCTTCCGCTATTGGTAAGTCATTTACAGGTGTTACCGTTACTCTTACTATCGCTGTATCGCAATCTCCATTGCTGTCACATATCTCATAGATAATATTATCACTGCCATTAAAGTCTGGATTTGGTGTATAGATGATCTGATCGTCTGTAGGATCATTCGGTGTACCGCCATCATCTACTGTCGCCGTTCCATTCGATGGTTGTTGGGTTACTGTGATCGTACCTGTGCTTGGTCCGTCACCACCAAATGTATCATTCGTCAATACCGGTACCGTTACACTGCCGTCTTCAGGTACTGTCGCATCATCTGCTTCCGCTAATGGTAAATCATTTACCGGATTGATTGTAATATACACTATCACTGTATCACATAAACGTGGTAATGGTGTGCCTAAATCACATACCTGATAAATCAAGGTATCATTACCATTATAATTCGGATTTGGTGTATATGTAATTGTTCCGCCTGGATTTACTATTACACTTCCATGATTTGGCTGGTCGGTTATCGTAACAGATGTATTATCTATTCCGCCATCTATATCTGTATCGTTCGTTAAAATCGGAATTGTTACAGGTGTATCTTCATTTGTTGAAGACAAATCTCTAACTGCTACAGGTGGATCGTTTACAGGATTTATTGTAATGTAAACTACTGCTGTATCACAATCTCCGTTTGCATCACAAATCTGATAGATCAAGGTATCATTGCCATTGTAATTTGCATTTGGTGTATAAACTATCTGATCATCTGTCGGATCATTCGGTGTACCACTATCATTTACTATTGCTGAACCATGATTTGCATTATCCGTAATAGTTATAGCGCCAGTACCAGCACCATCCGGACCAAACGTGTCATTTGTCAATACTGAAATTGTTACAGGTGCATCTTCAAGTGTTGTTGCCAAATCGCGATTAGCTGTTGGTACATTTTGAAGAATACCAAAATCTAATCCTGAAATACTAATTCCTGATGTTGACACTGTTCTTTGAACTGGTGATGTATTTGACCAGCCACTATTTATGCCTGCTGTTGGTGGCAAACTACCTACTGTTCCTGCTGTTGTAGATAATAACAAAGGAAAGTTAGCACCTGTAGCAGGAATATTATTAATAGTATATGTACCATCCGCATTTACAGGTACATTGGCTAATACTAATCCTGTTCCAGGATCAACCAAGACTGCAAATAAACCGCCACCGTTTGTACCAGTTTCTCCAACTGTAAATATATTTGAAAATGTACCTGCTGCACTATTATTAAGGTCATTCCATACTGTACCCGATAAAGAAACACAACCCATTGCAAGATTAAATGTTGCAGATGTTTTTACACCCCAGCCCCAAGAGTTTATTACTCTGACATTACCAAAATCTGAACATTGTAAATTATCCGTTTCATTTGTTCCTACTGCCGGTGCCGGAATAACTTGTGCTGCATTTCCATTACCACTCCAAGCGTGAGCAGGAATTACTGAGCCAATCAAACTATTATTAATACCTCTGCCTGTTGTGTTATTTTGATTATCTGTTGCTGAACCGCAAGAAGCACCTACATTTGGTAATGATGTGGAATCATCCCAAAAGATTCTAGTATTAGGAATTACTATTGGTCTTTCTGTTGTAATTTTAAAGCCACCTTTATTTAATTCCGCATCGTAAATCGGAACATTAAAACGCCCAACTAATAAATCCGAACCAATGGTTAATGGTGTGCCAGATGTTACCACTCCGCCTAAACCGTCTAATCCATCCCATGCATATGTATTAAACCCTGCTGTTTTATTAAATTGTTCAATTAATCTATCTCTGGTTCCAGACTGATATCCCGGAACTCCATTTATATCAAATAATAACTGAACATCTCCATTTTGTGGAATCGTATATCTTATATTATATGGTGGCGAACATTCCAACATTAAAGGTGATAATAATGTAGGATTATTCGGAACTGCCGCAAATGGATATAGTGTAGAATCGGGTATGTTCAAAAAGATTTTGTATCCATTCGTTAATGATGGTGAATTTGCTGAATTAATTGATCTTCTGGTGACAGTAAAATTATTTTGACTATCTCTTACACCATAACTATTTACCGCCAAGTTATAAGCAATAGGAGCAAAACCCACTTCAAAGTCTAATCTCATTACAACCTGGTCTGGTGTATATGCATAATGAACAGGTTCGGAACTACCTGTTATTGCTGTACCAAAAACCGGAGACCCTGTAGATGGTAGAATTGCTACGTAAGACCATTTATCGCAATGTATGCGACCATTATATCTGGTATTAGTTGCTGTTGCTACTGTTAAATCAAAATAAGATGACTGACTCCATACACCAGCAGTGTTGTCCTGAGTTAAACCACCATCAGCACTCTGGAAAATCTCTATCCAATAATCTCCGTTTACCGTAGGTGTAAAAGTTAATGGAGTATAACCGGCTGGTACCAGCCCGCCAATATTTGGACCAGCCAAAGCTTGTGGATGTGTAGAAATAAATCCAGCACCTGCTGCATTTGGCAAATGAATTGTTGATCCGACCTGAATTCCGCTTGGATTAAAAATACGCATGTACATATTATTAATACTTGCACCACCACCATAGTCCTGCCAGTTAAATCCATAATAAAGATTTTCAGTCGTAAAATCTTTTATATTAAAATAGATTCTATTATCCTGAGAACAACCTAAGAATGAACCGGACAATCTATCCGGTAATAATGCCAATGCTGTTAGATTGGCTTGATTAGGCGCTACTGTTGCCGTTCCTTCTGCTTTAATCTCATTTTTGGTAAAGCATAGTGCAAGCATTACCAACAACGTCATTAAGATTTTTTTCATCTGACTATTTTTTTTGTTTTTAAAAGCAGCTTGCAGAATTACTGAATCTCTACAATCAGTTTGTTTGCTTTTATTAAATGGGTATTTCATGCTTAAATATTTATCTGTAAACTGTATTCTCGTCATATACGCTTATTTTAAAAATCTTACGCTATTTTTTAACTATACACATAAAAAAGTTACTACCAGTAATTTGATAGTAACTCTATTTTTATTTTTTAACGTTCAATAACAAATTTATATGCAATAATTAAACAGGTTCTGCGTTTCATCATTTATGTCGTAATTTAATTTAAATTGGTTGCGTACAAGTATTTTTTTCAAAATTATCAAAATATTATGCGATAATTTACACAAATATATTGACTTTTATCAAAAATAGTCTCTATTGTCATGTTTTTGCCAAGAAAATCATATACACAGTTGTTTAAAACTGTTACCGTACAGAATTTTGCTGTGCTATTTAAAATGGATTTTAAGGGTTTAAATCAATATGTTTCATACTATTTAACAGATAAATAGCATTTGGTCATTAAAATTAGTTAAATAATCACTACTTCGCTGTAAATTTTCAATTCTTGAAATATGAATTAACAGTTTTTTAACAAATAAGATGGTTAAATAAATAAAGAAGCAACTCAATTTGAGTTGCTTCTTTATGTTATAATTCGGTTTCAATTAGAACGGACAGACTTTACAAGGGTCAACCTGCATGTCAAAGCGTTCCAGTGATTTAACATCGCCGATCTTGCCGCCTATCACTCTGAACTCCGTTCTTCGGTTTCTCTGATGCTCGTACTCTGAACACTGTACTCCATCCGTACATCCGTTTCTCGGCTGTGTCTCGCCATATCCTTTCGGTTTCAGTCTCGAACGGCTGATGCCTCGCTGTACCAACCAATCTACCACACTCTGCGCTCTGCGTTGCGATAACCGGATGTTATAGTCAAACGGTGCACGTGCATCCGTGTGTGAGCCAATCTCTACAATCGTCTCCGGATTCTCCTGTAAGAAGCCCAATAACTTGTTCAGCTCCGGTTCTGATTCCGTTCTGATGAACCATTTGTCAAAGTCATAATAAATATCTTTAAGCTCTATTGTTGGCGTATCGCAACCAACGCATGGCAGGTTATCGAGTGTGATGGTTTCTTCTCTTGGATTCACACCACATTTACGGTCTATTACACACATGCCGTCATCTTTCAATACCGTCTTATTGCCCGGTAAATATCCGGTCGCATTCGCCACTATAATATAATCACAGTCGCATCTTACCACTTCACAGATCTTGCCGTTCTCATCCGTTGTAAACGCTTTTGTCCAACCTTCACATTGTGATGATAATAAGATCTTCGCATTCGGTAATGGTTTGTCGCCTTGCGGTGTTTTGCCTAATACCTGTACGCTCATCGCATAACCTAATGACTTGGTCAATGGTATTTTTACAAACACTTTGCCACCTGATGTTACTCCTTTGGTCGTTGCACATACATCGCTGTTTGTTGTATAACCGTCTGCGCTGCCTACAAAGCAGTAGTCTGTATTTTTGATCACATTAAACTCAAATTCTCCATCGCATTCCGTAGATGTTCTGCCTTGTTCTGCGCTCGTCAGTTTTGCGTTCATCACTACTTTACTGTTGCAGATCGGCTCGCCTGTTTTTGCATCCACTACAATACCTTCCAGATAGATACCATCGTCTGTAAACGAGTAGATATCATCCAATCCTTTACCATCCGGTCTGTCTGACGTGAAGTAACCATAGCTTTTATCTTTACCGTACACCATTGCAAAGTCATCGTAGCTGCTGTTGATCGGTGAACCGATATTTCTGATCTTTCCGAACTTGCCTGTCTTAGGATTAATCTTCACTCTGAAGTTATCCAGACCGCCTAAACCGCCATGACCGTCTGATGCAAAGTATAATTCTCCGTCTTTGTCTACACTTGGGAACATCTCACGTCCTTCTGTATTGATGTCCGGTCCAAGGTTCTTCGGTGTGCCCCATGCATCGCCTTCTTTCTTGCTTACATATAAATCCGTCGCGCCGTAGCCGCCTGGCATATCGCTCACAAAATAAAGTGTGTTGCCATCCGGTGATAAAGCAGGATGACCTACACTGTACTCATCATTATTAAACGCAAAGCCTTTGTCGTTCTTCCAGGTCAGACCGTCAACATCCGATTCGTAGATCTTCAGCTTCATGATCTTGTCCGAGCTCGTTTTTGTTTTGTTGTTGATGTAGTTATTTCTTGTAAAATATACTTTCTTAAAGTCTGTTGTAAACGTAGGGATTGCTTCGTGGTATTTCGTAGCTGCATCGCCTTTTAAACGTTGCGGTTTACCAAATTTTGTCTTCTCGCCTTTTACATAAAACATATCGAAGAACTGCGTGCCCGTCCATGTGTGTTCGCGGCTGATTGCTCTTGCGCTGTCTCTTGAAGATGAGTAGATGATACCGTCATTATAAAGCGCTGTTCCAAAATCATAACCTGCACTGTTGAAGTCAAGGTCTTTTACCGTATAACGATCTCTGGAAAGCAGGTATTGTCCGTAATCCGCGCAGGCTTTCATCTCATTGGATGAGCGTCTGTCCTCAGGTACTGCCTGTTTGTAGCTCGCGTACATTTTTGCCGCTTCTTCATACTTGCCGTTCACCTGCTGCATTTGTGCCAGGTACAGTTTATATTTGGCATCAACGCCGCCTTTGTCCACCGCTTTGCTGTACCAATATTCCGCTTTATCGTATCGAGACGTTAAACGGTAGCAATCTCCAAGCTGTGCCATCGCTCTGGCACTGTCGTGCTTCTTGATATACGCCTCATAAAGCGGTATCGCTTCATGATACGCAAGGTCACGGTACAGCTTGTCTGCCTTGCTCAGGCCGCCTACTGCAGTGCCGTTGATGCCGCCGCCTTCGATGTCCTGCCCGTGTACGTGGCTTAATGATAACATGAACGCTATTGCCAGTAACAACAATCGGCTCACTCTTAAGGATATTGATTTGGTATTCATAACTTTTTATTCGTTGTGCTAGTTATTCTCTTTTTGTTTCTTTCCCTGTTGGGTCTGCTTGCTTTTCTCTTTTTGTTCCTATTTCTGCTCTTAGAAATAACGTGGTGTGATCACTCGTTTTTTCTCAAATGCAAAATCATATCCCAGTATTACCTCGTGGCTACCACGGTTGTAGTTGCCCAGTTTGGTCAAGGTATAATCATATGCATAACCGATCATCAACTGTTTCATCGGCCATACTTCTATCATCGCATCAAAACTGTCCGGATTGGTCAGTTTCACTTCATTGCTCTTATTGCCGAATGAGGTTCTGTACTGGCCGCCGATATTGACTCTGTCGTAGATCAATAAGCTCAGGTTAAAGTCCAGCGTGTGTGGTATTTGCTGCGCCGCATTGGCGATATATCTGTACTGGATCTGCGGACGGATTTTTAATACTTTGCCTGCTGGTATTACACCGCCTGCCATGATCACCACATGCGCCGTACGTTTTGCTTCACCTATGCTTTTCTTCGTGTTCAAGTCGCCTCTGATAAAGGTCGGTACGCTAGCGCCTACATAAAAGTTCGGATGATACAAATATAAACCTGCGCCTACATCCGGTAAAATCCTGCTTACATTTTGTGTTAACAGAGGATCGCCCGGATCGTTACCTACTTCATTTAACGCATTCCATTTATACCATAATAAGCCCGCATTGATGCCTATGCTTAATTTTACTTTCTTGCCCAGTGCTACTCTGTAGGCGTATGTCACATCGAACTGGTTTTTGTGCTCCTGCCCCAAACGGTCATTCGTATAGAAAAAACCCAGTGCGAAGTGCTCATTTTTCAGCGGACTGTGGATCGTGAAGCTCGCCGTCTGCGGCGCTTTATACGTACCACCATTCTTACCGCCTGCCCACTGTGTGCGGTACAGCATTCTTATGCTCAGTACTTCGCGCGCTCCCGTATACGCCGCATTCTGCGGTAGCTTATTATACATAAACTGCGTGTACTGCGGATCCTGCTGGCCGTACGTTAACATGATGCTCGCTCCTAATACTATAAGAGTCATGAGTGCTTTGATGCCTGATCTTTTTATCATCGCTTTTACTTTTTTTATTAGTTTGCCTTGGCCTGTGCGCCGGCAGTCCTCTTTGCTGCCGGCGCTCTGCCTTGATCATTTTTTATCGGTGTAACGTTAAGTAGCTCGCTTTATTGATCAGCTCGCCTTTGTCGTTAATATACTTAATAACATAGTAGTACGTGCCATCCGGTAACGGTGAGCCTTTATACGTCCCATTGAAGTAATCTCCGTTCACTCCATAATTCGTACTTCTGTAAACCTCAATGCCCCAGCGGTTAAACACATCAAACTCTACAGCACTCTGCGTAGGACACGGTATATAAAAGTAATCATTGATACCATCTCCATTCGACGTAACTACCGTCGGTAAGCCACAATCGTCTTTCGGTGTAATATTGGATATAATAACTTTTGATGTATCGCAGATTCCATTTGTGTTGCATACTACTACACAAACAGTGTCTAAATTAAATCCGACTGAATCACCTCTGGAAATTAATATACAACCATCACCATCAACAGAGTATGTATTATTACTATGTATTGAACCACAATCTTGTATAATATCAGTTGTTGCAATTGTTCCAAATCCACCTTCTAACGGCACACATCTTATAGTATCTGTTTTAATATAATTTGTATCTCGTATCGTATCTATTACAGGTATTATCGTAATGATGACCGGTATTGTAATACATTTATTTTTCACAGTATCACATTTAACAATACATATCGTCGAATCATTTCCAATGTTACTGAATGAATTATATTGTAAACAATGTGTTACAGGATCAATTTCCCAATGGCCCATAGTTGAAGTACCACTTGTAGAACCATCACACGCTGTTACTGTAACATTCGTATCTGCCGGTGTTATGTAGTTACATAAGATAATCGTATCACGTACCGGTAATGTATCGCGTATCGTATCATGCGTTGGTGGCACTATTATTATGAGCACCGTAGTATCACAAATTCTCGTGCTAGTATCGCATTTAATTACACATAACGTATCGCTTCCTACCGACACTGAAACTGTTGAATCGCGTTGTATCGCTATACATGTTGTACCTGGTACTACTGTTGCAATCACTAACGGTGTAGTTGTTTGCGTACATCTATCAACTGTTACAGTTGTAATTGTCATACCTACCGGTTGTTTAGTACAAATTGTATCTGTACCGCATGTATCACAAATTGTACGGATTATCGTATCAATTTTCGGTGTATTGCTGAATATCACCGTTGTTGTATCACAGATACCTTTTACGGTGTCACATACTACCACACAGATCGTATCTAAGTTATAACCAACAGTACTGTCGCGTGTCACTTTAATGCAATTTGTCGAATCATTGGTTTGGTAGGTATTATTGCTATGTGATGCACCACAACCTACAATTATTGCTGTTGTATGACCTGTCATGCTTGGTTCAACAGGAATACAAACTTCAGTAACTGAGTAGATCTGATTCGTATCACGAACGACATCGTTTGTTAAGCATTTCGTTGTTGTTAAGTTCAACGTAATTGTGCTATCGCAACCTAATGAAGATGGTACAACCACAACATGTGTTCCCTGTGCTGAGAATACCTGACCACCAACAGTTACTGTTTCGCCTTGGCAAATAGTTAAATCAATAGTTCTGCTTGGTGTTGGATTTACTGTTACGTTTAATAACAGAGTATCTCTGCAATCACCATTTGGATAAATGATTTGGTATCTGCCTGTTGTACTGAATGTTTGACCAGCATATGTTACACTATCACCGAAGCAAATAGTAGTATCTACCTGAGCATGGTCGCCACCTTGAGTAACATTTAAGTTCAATGTTATGATACTATCGCAACCAGTTGCATTCTGTAATGTAACTGTATATGTACCAGTAGTTGTGAATGTTTGTCCGCCAACTGTAACTGCCTGACCAATGCAAATTGATTTATCAATTGTTGTTCTCGATTTCGCATTTACAATCACTGTTACTGCTGTTACATTTGTACAATTATTGCTTGTTGAGTTTACATAGAATGTACCTGCAGTTGTGAATGTTTGTCCGCCAACTGTAGTGCTTTCGCCTTCGCAAATTGTTCGTGTTACATCTGTAGTATCACCGCTTGCCAATACTACCAAGTTCAATGTCACTATGCTATCGCAACCTGCTGCATTTTGTAATGTCGCTGTGTAAGTACCGCTTGAAACAAATATTTGTCCGCCGATTGTTACACTGCTGCCTAAGCATATCGTACTGTCAATAGTAGTAGTTGATTTTGGTGTTACAATTACTGTCAATTTGATTGAGCTGTCGCAACCTAATGAATTCGGAACAACTACTGAATATGTTCCTGCAGTACTGAATACCTGACCACCAACGATTGTAATTCCACCTTCACAGATTGTTCTGGTTATTACTGATGTTGTTTGTTGATTTACAGTTAAGTTTAATTGTACCACACCTGTACATTGTCCGTTTTGGAATGTAATATAGTGTGTGCCTGCTGTATTAAACAAATGTCCGCCGATGTCAACTACACCACCTTGACAGATTGTTCTGTTTGTTATAATCGTATCAGATTTTAATACTATTGTATTTACCGTAATAACGCTATCACAACCACTTGCAGCCGGAATAGTAATTACTAAATTTGTTACACTTGTTGTAATAACCTGACCACCAACATTGATGCTTTCGCCTTGGCAAATCACAGCATCTACATTAGTACGTTTAACTGCGCTTACCGTTAAGTTCAAATGTACAATGCTATCGCAACCTGCTGCACTTGTAAATACAGCTGTATAGTTACCTGACAAGCTGTAAACATTGTTTCCAAGCACCACAGCATTACCTTCACAAATTGTACTATCAACAGTAACTTCCGGAATTGGATTTACTATTAAATTCAATAAAATCGTGTCTCTGCAATCACCGTTTGGATAGATGATTTGGTATCTGCCTGTTGTACTAAATGTTTGACCTGCATATGTTACACTGTTGCCGAAGCAAATTGATGTATCCACTTGTGTATGGTCGCCGCCTGGTGAAACATTCAAGTTTAATGTTACGATACTATCGCAACCTGTTGAATTTTGTAAAGTAACTGTATAAGTTCCAGCTGTTGTGAATGTTTGTCCACCAACTGTAACTGCCTGCCCGATACAAATTGATTTATCAACTGTAGTTCTTGATATTGCATTTACAATTACTGTTACTGCAGTAACATTAGTACAGATGCCGCTCGTAGAGTTCACGTAGAATGTACCAGCCGTTGTGAATGTTTGTCCGCCAACCGTAGTGCTTCCACCTTCGCATATTGTGCGTGTTGTGTATGTTGTATCACCACTTGCTAACACTACTAAGTGTAAGTTCACAATGCTATCGCAACCTGCAGCATTTGTAAGATTTACTGTATAGTTTCCGGTTGAACCAAACACTTGTCCACCAACAATTACTGTTCTGCCTAAGCATACAGTAGTATCTATAGTTGTGGTTGATGTAGGCGCTGTAATCAAGGTCAACTTAATTACGCTGTCGCAACCTAATGAATTAGTAGTAGTAATCGAATACGTTCCTGCTGTATTGAATACCTGTCCGCCTATTGTTATAACATCGCCCGCACAAATTGTACGTGTGATGATTGAACTTGTCGGTTCGTTTACAGTCAAGTTTAATTGAACTACGCCTGTACATTGTCCGTTTTGGAATGTAATATAATGTGTACCTGCCGTGTTGAACAAGTGACCGCCGATATCCACTACGTCGCCTTGGCAAATTGTTCTGTTCGTTACAATCGTATCAGATTTCAATACTATTGTATTTACTGTGATAATGCTATCACAACCAGAAGCTGCCGGAACTGTAATTACTAAGTTAGTTACACTTGTTGTAATGATTTGTCCGCCAACATTGATGCTTTCGCCTTGGCAAATAACAGCATCAACATTTGTTCGTTTTACAGGATTTACTGTTAAGTTCAAGTGAATAATGCTATCGCAACCTGTTGAGCTTGGAACTGTCGTTGTATAGAAACCAGTCACTCCATATTGGTTATTTCCTAACTGATATGTGCTGCCTTCGCAAATTGCTCTGTCTATAGTTACTTCTTTTACTGGAAGAACAACCAAGTTCAATAAGATCGTATCACGGCAAACTCCGTTTGGATAAATAATTTGGTATGTACCTGTTTTGCTGAATGTTTGTCCAGCGTATGTAACAGCACTGCCATCGCAAATTGTTGTATCTAATTGAGAACGGTTACCGCCTTGTGAAACATCTAAGTTCAATGTAATAATACTATCACAACCAACAGAATTAGTTAATACTACTGTATATGTACCTGTTGAATTGAATGTTTGTCCGCCAACTACTATCGATTCGCCACGACAAATTGCTTTGTCTATTGTTGTACGCGATGTTGGTTTCACTGTTACAGTTAATGCAATTATGTTTGTACATCTGCCGTTTGCTACGTTGATATAGTAAGTACCAGCAGTTTTAAATACTTGACCATTGATAAAAACACTGTCATTATCGCATATCGTTCTAGGAACAAAAGTAGTATCACCATTATCTAATACAATCAAGTTCAACACAACTGTACTATCACAACCTTTTGATGTTTGTAATAATGTTGTAAATGTACCTGTTGTTTTAAAGATGTTAGTACCAATTACTACGCTATCACCTCTGCAAATTGATGAATCTATAGTCGTTGTTACTTTTGGATTCACTGTTAAGTTCAACGTAATAATACTATCACAACCTAATGAATTTGGTACTGTCAAAGTATATGTTCCTTGTGTTGCATAGACTTGTCCTGCTATAACAAAGACATTACCTTGGCAAATCTCCTGATTCAAA
Organism: Chitinophagales bacterium; assembly: GCA_046329815.1. GTDB lineage: Bacteria > Bacteroidota > Bacteroidia > Chitinophagales > JADIYW01 > JADJSS01. The sequence goes on along the minus strand of JAXLTY010000001.1, from coordinate 1,775,934 downwards.
GTAGATGCTGTATTTGGATTCACTGTCAAGTTCAATTGAACTGTTCCTGTACATTGACCATTTTGGAATGGAATATAATAAGTGCCTGCCTGTGTGAATATACTATCACCAACTTGCGTAAAGTCGCCTTCACAGATCGTTCTGTTACTTACTATCGTATCATTATTTAATACTGTTAAGTTCAATGTAATGATACTATCGCAACCCTTAGTAGTTGTCAACGTAATTATTGTACCTGTTTGGCTTGTAGTATAAATTTGTCCGCCAACTGTTACACTCTGACCCAAGCAAATCACAGCATCCACATTTGTACGTTTGATTGGATTTACTGTTAAGTTCAGGTTCACAATACTATCGCAACCTGACGCACTTGTTAAGCGTACTTGATAGTTTCCAGTCAAGCCATATGCATTGCTGCCTATAGTAACGGTATTGCCTTCGCAAATTGTGCTGTCTATGGTAATATTGTAAACCGGATTCACTGTCAATACTAACAAAATCGTATCTCTGCAATCACCGTTTGGATAGATGATTTGGTATCTGCCTGTTGTACTGAATGTTTGTCCAGCATATGTAACGCTTCCGCCAAAGCAAATCGTTGAATCCACTTCTGTATGATCTCCACCTTGTGTAACATTTAAGTTCAATGTTACAATGCTATCGCAACCAGTTGAATTTTGTAAAGTAACTGTATAAGTTCCAGATGTTGTGAATGTTTGTCCACCAACTGTAACTGCCTGTCCGATACAAATTGATTTATCAACTGTAGTTCTTGATATTGCATTTACAACTACTGTTACTTCTGTCAGATTCGTACATCCTGCTGTTGTTGAACTTACATAATATGTACCAGCCGTTGTGAATGTTTGTCCACTAACAGTAGTGCTGTCGCCTTCGCAAATTGTTCGTGTTACTTTAGTTGTATCGCCATTGCTTGTTAATACTACTAAGTTCAACGTCACTGTGCTGTCACAGCCAGCAGCATTTTGTAAATTAATTGTGTATGTTCCTGTCGAACCGAATACCTGTCCGCCGATTATTACCGTTCTGCCTAAACATACAGTGCTGTCTATGGTCACAGGCGATTCAGGTGCTACATTAACTGTTAATGTAATGATACTATCACAACCCAATGAATTAGCTGTTGTAACTGTGAATGTACCTGCTGTGCTGAACACCTGACCTGCTACAGTTACTACTTCACCATCACAGATCGTTCTTGTTTCTGTTGATGTACTTGGTCCGTTTACTGTTAAGTTTAATTGTACCGTACCTGAACATTGTGCATTTTGGAATGCGATGTAGTGCGTTCCTGCTGTATTATACAAGTGTCCGCCGATATCTACAACACCGCCTTGACAAATTGTTCTGTTCGTAACCACTGTATCGCTGTTCAACACCACTACATTTACTGTAATGATACTGTCACAACCATTTGCCGCTGCTAATGTGATGATTTGGTTTGTTACACTTGTTGTAATAACCTGTCCGCCTACATTAACACTTTCGCCTTGACAAATTACTGCGTCAACATTTGTTCGTTTTACCGGATTCACGGTCAGGTTAACATGTACTATACTATCACAGCCAGTTGCACTTGTCAATGTCGCTGTGTAGAAGCCCGTTAATCCATAACTGTTTCCTCCGATTGTATATGTTTGTCCTTCACAAATTGTTTCATCTATTGTTGTTTCCTGTGTTGGATGTACTGTTAAGTTCAACAAGATCGTATCACGGCAAACTCCGTTTGGATAAACGATTTGGTATGTACCTGTTTTGCTGAATGTTTGTCCAGCGTATGTAACAGCACTGCCTTCGCAAATTGCTGTATCTAATTGCGTTTTACCGCCGCCGTCATATACATTCAGGTTCAATGTTACTATACTATCACAACCTGTTGAATTTTGTAAAGTAACAACGTATGTACCTGTTGTATTGAATGTTTGTCCGCCAACTACTATCGATTCACCTTCGCAAATATTTTTGTCTAATACAGTTGATGACGTTGGTTTTACAACAACTGTTAATTCGATGATATTTGTACAATTCGCATTAGCAACATCAATATAGTAAACACCAGCAGTTGTATATGTTTGACCATTAACTACTACGCTGTCATTATCACAGATTGTTCTTGTTAAGCGAGTTGTATCGCCATTGTCTAACACGATCAAGTTCAACACAACTGTACTATCACAACCTTTTGATGTTTGTAATAATGTTGTGAATGTACCTGTTGTTTTGTAAGCTTTTGAACCGATTACTACGCTATCACCTCTGCAAATTGATGAATCTATAGTCGTTGTTACTTTTGGATTCACTGTTAAGTTCAATGTAATAATACTATCACAACCTAATGAATTTGGTACTGCCAAAGTATATGTTCCTTCTGTTGCATATACTCGTCCTGCTATCACAAATACATCGCCTTGGCAAATCTCCTGATTCAAGATAGATGCTGTATTTGGATTCACCGTTAAGTTCAATTGAACTGTTCCTGTACATTGACCATTTTGGAATGGAATATAATAAGTGCCTTCGCTATAGAAATCCTGATTTCCTACGGTTGTAAAGTCACCATCGCAGATAGTTCTGTTTGTAACAATCGTATCGTTATTCAAGACTGTTAAGTTCAATGTTATGATACTATCACAACCCTTAGTAGTTGTCAACGTAATTATTGTACCTGTTTGGCTTGTAGTATAAATTTGTCCGCCAACTGTTACACTCTGACCCAAGCAAATCACAGCATCCACATTTGTGCGTTTGATTGGATTTACTGTTAAGTTCAGGTTCACAATACTATCGCAACCTGATGCACTTGTTAAGCGTACTTGATAGTTTCCAGTCAAGCCGTAAGCATTTCCACCGACTGTTACTGTATTGCCTTCGCAAATTGTGCTGTCTATGGTAATATTGTAAACCGGATTCACTGTCAATACTAACAAGATCGTATCTCTGCAATCACCATTTGGATAGATGATTTGATATCTGCCTGTTTTGCTAAATGTTTGACCTGCATATGTTACACTGTTGCCGAAGCAAATCGTTGTATCTAATTCTGTATAATCTCCGCCTTGTGTAACATTCAAGTTCAATGTTACAATGCTATCACAACCAGTTGAATTTTGTAAAGTAACTGTATAAGTTCCAGATGTTGTGAATGTTTGTCCGCCAACTGTAACTGCCTGACCAACGCAAATTGATTTATCAACTGTAGTTCTTGATATTGCATTTACTACTACCGTCAACGCTGTTACATTTGTACAGTTTGGATTTGTAGAATTTATGTAATATGTACCAGCCGTTGTGAATGTTTGTCCACCAACAGTAGTGCTGTCGCCTTCGCAAATTGTTCGTGTTACATCTGTTGTGTCACCACTTGCAATTACAATTAAATTCAATGATACTGTGCTATCGCAACCAGCAGTATTTTGTAATGCAACTGAATAATTTCCGGTTGAAGCAAATGTCTGACCGCCTATCGTTACACTGCTTCCAACACATATTGTGCTGTCTATTGTTGTGTTAGAATTTGGATTTACTACAACTGTTAATGTGATGATACTATCACAACCCAATGAATTAGCTGTTGTAACTGTGAATGTACCTGCTGTGCTGAACACCTGACCTGCTACAGTTACCACTTCACCATCACAGATCGTTCTTGTTTCTGTTGATGTACTTGGTCCGTTTACTGTTAAGTTTAATTGTACCGTACCTGAACATTGTGCATTTTGGAATGCGATGTAGTGCGTTCCTGCTGTATTATACAAGTGTCCGCCGATATCTACAACACCACCTTGACAGATTGTTCTGTTCGTAACCACTGTATCGCTGTTCAATACTACTACATTTACTGTAATGATACTGTCACAACCATTTGCCGCTGCTAATGTGATGATTTGGTTTGTTACACTTGTTGTAATAACCTGTCCGCCTACATTAACACTTTCACCTTGACAAATTACCGCGTCAACATTTGTTCGTTTTACCGGATTCACGGTCAGGTTAACATGTACTATACTATCACAGCCAGTTGCACTTGTCAATGTCGCTGTGTAGAAGCCCGTTAATCCATAACTATTTCCTCCGATTGTATATGTTTGTCCTTCACAAATTGTTTCATCTATTGTTGTTTCAATTTGTGGATTTACAACTAAGTTTAATAAGATTGTATCTCTGCAAATATTAACCGGATAAACAATTTGATAAGTACCTGTTTTAGTAAATGTTTGTCCAGCATAAGTAACACTTCCACCATAACAGATAGTAGTATCTAGCTGTGTTTTTGCACCACCTTGTGATACATTCAAGTTTAATGTTATAATGCTATCACAACCTGTTGAGTTTTGTAAAGTAATAGTATAAGTTCCTGCAGTTGTAAATGTCTGTCCGCCAATTACTATCGCTTCACCTTCGCAAATGAATTTATCTAAAGTACTTGTTGAATTAGGATTAACCGTTAAAATCAATCTTGTAACATCCGTACAACTCGGATTTGATGAGTTAATGAAATAAGTACCTGCAGTTGAGAATGTTTGTCCGCCAACTGTTGTGCTTTCACCTTGACATATAGTTTGGTTTACAGTTGTTGTATCACCACTGTGTAATACTACTAAGTTTAATTTTATAATACTATCACAGTTTGCTGCACTTGTTAATGTTATCGTGTAAGAACCTGTCGTGTTATATTGAACACCATTGATCAATACATTTTGTCCGTAACAAATTGTGCTATCAATGATAGTTTCAGGTCTTGGTGTTACTATTACAGTTACTAAGATATTGCTATCACAACCAGCTGCATTTGGAATAACAACCGAATAATTTCCTGCTGTATTAAATACATGACCACCTACTGTAGTTACTTGTCCTTCGCAGATTGTGCGTGTCACCGTTGATGAAGTTGGTTGTTTAGTTGTTAGATTTAACTGTAATGTACCTGAACATTGGTTATTCGCAAATGGCAAGTAGTATGTACCTGCTGTGTTGTATATATTACCACCAATGCTTATAAAGTCTCCAACGCAGATTGCACGATCAGAAACGATTGTATCTTCATTTAAAACTACTACGTTTAATTTGATAATGCTGTCACAACCATCTGCTGTAGATAGTGTAATTATTTTATCAGACTGACTTGTAGTAAATACTTGTCCGCCAACATTTATACTTTCGCCTTGACAAATCACTGCATCAACATCTGTATGTTTTACAGGATTTACTGTCAAGTTCAGCGTAACAATACTATCACAACCTAAGATGCTTGTAAATTTATCTGTATAAACACCTGTTAAACCAAATGCATTTACACCTAATTGGTACGTTTGACCTTCACAAATTGTTTTATCTAGTGTCACTTGAATTACTTGCGAAACTGTTATGACTTGTGTATGTGTATTTGTATTGTTACATAAGTCTGTTGCTGTCCAAGTACGCGTATAAATTATTGTATTTGCTACAGATGCTGAATCGATAACCTCTGCAAATGTAACCACTGCTGTTCCACAATTATCTGTTGCAGTAAGAATTACCGGATTTGGTACGTTCGCGCAAATATTTAAATCACCAGGTAATGGCTCTACAAAATCAGGGCGTATCGTATCTACTATCGTAAATCTTGCTGTCGTTGAATCTGCGTTTCCGCATGAGTCGGTCGCTGTAAATGTTACTAATGCTGTTCCTGTCGCACCACAACCATTCGTCAAGCTGTCAAAGTTGTTTGTCCAGATAACACCACTGCAAATATCACTCGCCGTTGCTCCACCATTATTTGCTAACCATGCTGACAACGCACCTGCATTGCCTGATCCGTCGCATTGTACTATCGTATCTCTTGCCGTTGTCGTAATACTTGGTTTGATCGTATCTACTATCGTAAATCTTGCTGTCGTGGAATCTGCATTACCGCATGAGTCGGTCGCTGTAAATGTTACTAATGCTGTTCCTGTCGCACCACAACCATTCGTCAAGCTGTCAAAGTTGTTTGTCCAGATAACACCACTGCAAATATCACTCGCCGTTGCTCCACCATTATTTGCTAACCATGCTGACAACGCACCTGCATTGCCTGATCCGTCGCATTGTACTATCGTATCTCTTGCCGTTGTCGTAATACTTGGTTTGATCGTATCTACTATCGTAAATCTTGCTGTCGTTGAATCTGCATTACCGCATGAGTCAGTCGCTGTAAATGTTACTAATGCTGTTCCTGTCGCACCACAACCATTCGTCAAACTGTCAAAGTTGTTTGTCCAGATAACACCACTGCAAATATCACTCGCCGTTGCTCCACCATTATTTGCTAACCATGCTGACAACGCACCTGCATTGCCTGATCCGTCGCATTGTACTATCGTATCTCTTGCCGTTGTCGTAATACTTGGTTTGATCGTATCTACTATCGTAAATCTTGCTGTCGTGGAATCTGCATTACCGCATGAGTCGGTCGCTGTAAATGTTACTAATGCTGTTCCTGTCGCACCACAACCATTCGTCAAGCTGTCAAAGTTGTTTGTCCAGATAACACCACTGCAAATATCACTCGCCGTTGCTCCACCATTATTTGCTAACCATGCTGACAACGCACCTGCATTGCCTGATCCGTCGCATTGTACTATCGTATCTCTTGCCGTTGTCGTAATACTTGGTTTGATCGTATCTACTATCGTAAATCTTGCTGTCGTTGAATCTGCATTACCGCATGAGTCAGTCGCTGTAAATGTTACTAATGCTGTTCCTGTCGCACCACAACCATTCGTCAAACTGTCAAAGTTGTTTGTCCAGATAACACCACTGCAAATATCACTCGCCGTTGCTCCACCATTATTTGCTAACCATGCTGACAACGCACCTGCATTGCCTGATCCGTCGCATTGTACTATCGTATCTCTTGCCGTTGTCGTAATACTTGGTTTGATCGTATCTACTATCGTAAATCTTGCTGTCGTGGAATCTGCATTACCGCATGAGTCGGTCGCTGTAAATGTTACTAATGCTGTTCCTGTCGCACCACAACCATTCGTCAAGCTGTCAAAGTTGTTTGTCCAGATAACACCACTGCAAATATCACTCGCCGTTGCTCCACCATTATTTGCTAACCATGCTGACAACGCACCTGCATTGCCTGATCCGTCGCATTGTACTATCGTATCTCTTGCCGTTGTCGTAATACTTGGTTTGATCGTATCTACTATCGTAAATCTTGCTGTCGTGGAATCTGCATTACCGCATGAGTCGGTCGCTGTAAATGTTACTAATGCTGTTCCTGTCGCACCACAACCATTCGTCAAGCTGTCAAAGTTGTTTGTCCAGATAACACCACTGCAAATATCACTCGCCGTTGCTCCACCATTATTTGCTAACCATGCTGACAACGCACCTGCATTGCCTGATCCGTCGCATTGTACTATCGTATCTCTTGCCGTTGTCGTAATACTTGGTTTGATCGTATCTACTATCGTAAATCTTGCTGTCGTTGAATCTGCATTACCGCATGAGTCAGTCGCTGTAAATGTTACTAATGCTGTTCCTGTCGCACCACAACCATTCGTCAAACTGTCAAAGTTGTTTGTCCAGATAACACCACTGCAAATATCACTCGCCGTTGCTCCACCATTATTTGCTAACCATGCTGACAACGCACCTGCATTGCCTGATCCGTCGCATTGTACTATCGTATCTCTTGCCGTTGTTAATGCCGGTTTGATCGTATCAATTATTGTGAATGTTGCTTTTGTGCTTATCGTATCACACTCAAATGTATTAGTGAAAGTTACAGTAGCAAAACCTGTATTTCCGCAACCATTACTTAAACCAGTAAAATTATTTGTCCATATACAATTGTAACATGAATCACCAATTGCTGTTATACCACCATTACTTGCCAACCAAGCTGCTAATTGTGCTGTATTACCAGAACCATCACATTGTACAGTTTGATTTTTCGCGACCGAATCATTGACCGGTGTTATTAAAATGTATAATGTTGCTGTATCGCATAAGTTTGGAGAACCTAAGTCACAATAGCTATATACAACAGTATCTCTACCATTATAATTTAATGTCGGTGTGTAAGTATAAGTACCGTTAAGGTTTAAAATAATTGAACCATGTGTTGGTCCGCTTACTACGGTAATATTTTTACTCGGTCCATCTAAATCAACATCATTTAATGTTACATCACCTATTGTTTTGTAGTCTTCACAAGTTGTATCGAAATCATTATTTGCAACAGGTGGATCATTCACTAAATCTAATGTTATAAATACAATTGCTGTATCACAGTCACCATCAAAGTCGCAAATTTGATAGATCAATGTGTCGTTACCATTATAGTTTAGATTTGGTGTATATGTAATTGAATCATCTGCCGGATTATTTGGCGTACCGCCATCATTTACTACTATTATACCATGTTTTGTGCTATCAATAATAGTTATTGTTCCTGTACTTGGTCCGTCACCGCCAAATGTATCGTTATCTAATACCGGAATTTTCACTGGTGTATCTTCATTTGTTGTAGCCAAATCTCTAACTGCTGTCGGTAAATCATTTCTCGGTGATACATTGATATATACTATCGCCGTGTCACAGTCACCTGGCGTCGGATATCCATCACAGATCTGGTAGATCAATGTGTCATTACCGTTATAGTTCGCATTCGGTGTATAGACTATTCTGTCATCTGTCGGATCATTCGGCGTACCGCCGTTATCTACTGTCGCTGTACCATGGTTCGCATTGTCCGTAATGGTTATTGAACCTGTACCTGGCCCGTCTCCGCCAAACGTATCATTCGTTAATACTGCTATCGTAATCGTGCTGTCTTCTGCTCCCTCCAAATCTCTAACTGCCAAACGTATCATTCGTTAATACTGCATATCGTAATCGTGCTGTCTTCTGCTCCCTATCCGTGCCAAATCTCTAACTGCTGTCGCTGTCTTCTGCTCCTGTGCCAAATCTCTAACCTGTCGGTAAATCATTCATGGGATTGATTGTGATATACACTATTGTGTCACAGTCACCTGGCGTCGGATATCCATCACAGATCTGGTAGATCAATGTGTCAAATCGGCGTCTATCTACTGTCTGTCGGTAAATCATTCATGGATTGATATATACACTATTGCTGTATCACAGTCACTCTGCTGTCGTCGGATATCCATCACAGATCTGGTAGATCAATGTGTCATTACCGTTATAGTTCGAATTCGGTGTATAGACTATTCTGTCATCTGTCGGATCATTCGGCGTACCGCCGTTATCTACTGTCGCTGTACCATGATTCGCATTGTCCGTAATGGTTATTGAACCTGTACCTGGGCCATCTCCGCCAAACGTATCATTCGTTAATACTGCTATCGTAATCGTGCTGTCTTCTGCTCCCTGTGCCAAATCTCTAACTGCTGTCGGTAAATCATTTCTCGGTGATACATTGATATATACTATCGCCGTATCACAGTCACCTGGCGTCGGATATCCATCACAGATCTGGTAGATCAATGTGTCATTACCGTTATAGTTCGCATTCGGTGTATATACTATTCTGTCATCTGTCGGATCATTCGGCGTACCGCCGTTATCTACTGTCGCTGTACCATGATTCGCATTGTCCGTAATGGTTATTGAACCTGTACCTGGGCCATCTCCGCCAAACATATCATTCGTTAATACTGCTATCGTAATCGTGCTGTCTTCTGCTCCCTGTGCCAAATCTCTAACTGCTGTCGGTAAATCATTCATGGGATTGATTGTGATATACACTATCGCCGTATCACAGTCACCCGGGGTCGGATATCCATCACAGATCTGGTAGATCAATGTGTCATTACCGTTATAGTTCGCATTCGGTGTATAGACTATTCTGTCATCTGTCGGATCATTCGGCGTACCGCCGTTATCTACTGTCGCTGTACCATGGTTCGCATTGTCCGTAATGGTTATTGAACCTGTACCTGGCCCGTCTCCGCCAAACGTATCATTCGTTAATACTGCTATCGTAATCGTGCTGTCTTCTGCTCCCTGTGCCAAATCTCTAACTGCTGTCGGTAAATCATTTCTCGGTGATACATTGATATATACTATCGCCGTGTCACAGTCACCTGGCGTCGGATATCCATCACAGATCTGGTAGATCAATGTGTCATTACCGTTATAGTTCGAATTCGGTGTATATACTATTCTGTCATCTGTCGGATCATTCGGCGTACCGCCGTTATCTACTGTCGCTGTGCCATGGTTCGCATTATCCGTAATGGTTATTGAACCTGTACCTGGCCCGTCTCCGCCAAACGTATCATTCGTTAATACTGCTATCGTAATCGTGCTGTCTTCTGCTCCCTGTGCCAAATCTCTAACTGCTGTCGGTAAATCATTCATGGGATTGATTGTGATATACACTATTGCTGTATCACAGTCACCTGGCGTCGGATATCCATCACAGATCTGGTAGATCAATGTGTCATTACCGTTATAGTTCGAATTCGGTGTATAGACTATTCTGTCATCTGTCGGATCATTCGGCGTACCGCCGTTATCTACTGTCGCTGTACCATGATTCGCATTGTCCGTAATGGTTATTGAACCTGTACCTGGGCCATCTCCGCCAAACGTATCATTCGTTAATACTGCTATCGTAATCGTGCTGTCTTCTGCTCCCTGTGCCAAATCTCTAACTGCTGTCGGTAAATCATTTCTCGGTGATACATTGATATATACTATCGCCGTATCACAGTCACCTGGCGTCGGATATCCATCACAGATCTGGTAGATCAATGTGTCATTACCGTTATAGTTCGCATTCGGTGTATATACTATTCTGTCATCTGTCGGATCATTCGGCGTACCGCCGTTATCTACTGTCGCTGTACCATGATTCGCATTGTCCGTAATGGTTATTGAACCTGTACCTGGGCCATCTCCGCCAAACGTATCATTCGTTAATACTGCTATCGTAATCGTGCTGTCTTCTGCTCCCTGTGCCAAATCTCTAACTGCTGTCGGTAAATCATTTCTCGGTGATACATTGATATATACTATCGCCGTGTCACAGTCACCCGGCGTCGGATATCCATCACAGATCTGGTAGATCAATGTGTCATTACCGTTATAGTTCGCATTCGGTGTATATACTATTCTGTCATCTGTCGGATCATTCGGCGTACCGCCGTTATCTACTGTCGCTGTACCATGATTCGCATTGTCCGTAATGGTTATTGAACCTGTACCAGGACCATCTCCGCCAAACGTATCATTCGTTAATACTGCTATCGTAATCGTGCTGTCTTCTGCTCCCTGTGCCAAATCTCTAACTGCTGTCGGTAAATCATTCACGGGATTGATTGTGATATACACTATTGCTGTATCACAGTCGCCGTCTGAGTCACAGATCTGGTAGATCAATGTGTCATTACCGTTATAGTTCGCATTCGGTGTATATACTATTCTGTCGTCTGTCGGATCATTCGGCGTACCGCCGTTATCTACTGTCGCTGTACCATGATTCGCATTGTCCGTGATTGTAATTGAACCTGTACCTGGTCCGTTACCACCAAACGTATCGTTTGCTAACACAGGTATTGTAACTTGTATATCTTCATTTGTTGTTGCGAAGTCTCTCACAGCTTCAGGGAAACAATCTAAAATTGTTAGTGTAACACAAGCCGTATCTCTACAACCTTGTGCTGTTTGTACTATCACACTATAAGCAGTTGTAGCTGCCGGTGCCACTGTATATGTACTGTTTGTACTTAAACTGGCACCTGTTGGATTGCAACCTGCTGCCGCATCGTCTAAATACCAATTAACTGTTGTTATTCCTGTATTTGGAGTGAAACTTAAATTTGAACTTTGTGTACGACAAACAGAAGGTTGTGTTGCAGTTGCGGTTACATCGGGTTTTGTGTTTACAGTAACTGTAACACAAGCAGTATCTCTACAACCATTTCCATTTACTACAACAACACTATAAGTTGTTGTTGATAGAGGACTCACTGTTAATGTAGAGTCTGTACCTAAATTTGGACCTGTTGCTGCACAATTACCAAACCAACCAACAACTGTTTCTACTGAATTTATTGGTGAATATCTTAATTTAGTACTATTACCCTGACAAATTGCTGAAGGTGTTGCACTTGCAACAATATCCGGCTTAGTATATAAATATGTAATTGTAAACGATTTTACAACTTTACATCCTGCTGCGTCTGTAATAGTAACTGAATAGTTACCAACAGCCAAACCTGTTCTGTCTTTTGTTGTGGCACCATCATTCCATAAGTAGGTATAAGATGGAGAACCATCTTGCGGATATATTTCTATCCTACCATCGTTAGTACCAGGGCAAGTTGCATTGAATTGAGCGCTTTTGGCACTTAACGTATTTATATATAATATTAATCCTTGCTCGATCACACACGCATCACCACCGATAACACGTCTCAAGAATATTTTTTGAGTAATTGGACCTAACAATGAACCCAACAAATTTTGCGATGTTGCACCTGCAATATCTGTCCATGTCAAGCTGTCTGTACTTTGTTGCCATTGATAAGTATTAGAACCACCTAATGCCGGATAACTTGAAGTTGATCCATTTCTTGAGATAGTTGGTAATAAATAAGAAGGTAAAGAGCCAGTTACATCACCAGGTGTATTTCCAGGACAAATAGTTTGATTTGGAGTAATCGCATTATTAATGAAATCCGGCGGATTTGCCCAAACTACTAAACTGGGCTCGTAGATAGAAGTCGAACTTGTTTTATTTGTAGTTACAGCTCCTTGAGTTAAAGGAATATTATTTGACTGGGCTGTCACAACTGTATAAATACGACAGTTAGAAAACTTGATACCACGCTCACCAATTGGGTCATAGTCATCACTAGTACCACCATAATAAGTACTATATAGTACAGTGTTTAAAGTCGATTTAAGTTTTGTGAATGTTTTATCATTACTACCCAAATTTGTTGATTGTAATGCATCAGATGTAACAGGGAAATCTGTACTTGGCGTATATCCAAAGATATATACATCGTCGTTGGCATCTGTATTCAAGCCCATCATATTTACTTCGTTTCCAACACCACCTAAGTATGTAGAGAAGTTAAATAACTGGCTTGTATCCATTCTTGCTACGAAGAAATCCTGTCCGGCAATAGAGTTATCTAAAACACCGGAAGCAGAGATATTGCTTGCATCTAAGCCAGTTGTGATACCACCGAAATAAATTTTATTTTTAGCTGTATTGAACTCCATACATAATATAGAAGAACTTGCTCCGGACGCAGATTTAAAATAAGAGCTCCATCTCGTGTTACCTGTTGTATCTAATTTTTGTAAGAAACCACTTTGTGTGCCACCTAATGTATTTTGCCCTGTTCGTGAATTACTTAGAGGAAAATTAGAAGATGCTGTTGCACCACCTATATACACATCGTTTAAATTATTCAACATGATATAAGCAATATCACTTCCTGAACCACCGTAGTTTCTCATCCATGCTATTGTATTTAAATCTGAATTGATTTTAAATACTAATACATCATTGTTGCCATTATTCGTGTTTGAGGCACCAATACCTGAATATAAAGTTGCTAAGTTTGTACTTCTTGTTAAACCGCACACCAATACAGAACCTGACGCTGTTGTTCTTAAGTCATATGTTTGATCTGTATTATTACCACCAATTACAGCACTTTTAATAGAGTTACCAGCCGTATTGATTTTTGTGATGAATATATTTTGAGTCGTTTGCGATCTATTGTCAATACTTGTTCCGCTATATGCCGATCCACCTAAAAGAGGATAGTTTGTACTAGATGTAGGACCTGTGAAATAAATATTTCTGTCAGCACCTTGTTCAATAACATATGGATTGTCATCGCTGCTACCACCTAAATATGTTTGCCATACACGCACACCAGCTCCGCCAACTGTAGTAGGTTCTGTATATCTACCAATTACCACATCTAAGTTACCGGCACTTGCATTTTGGAAAGCATTTTGAGTAATTAATCCTGAACCAATGATACGTGCTAATGTATAGATAGAACCGTCCACCTGATCTACCCAAACACCGTGTGCATGGTTGTCACCAGCAGAGTTATTTGTAATCCAAGTTGCCCAGCGCAATGCAATAGGGTCAATGATTAATGGTAAAGTTGCATCGTAATTTCCTAATTCAAAACGGATAGAATTATTTCCTGTTAATACATATTTAGCATCTACAGAAACACGTCTGCCTCTTACAACCTGGTAAACTACCGGTTTTGGAAGATTTACGTCACCAACGCTTGTTTTTAAACTTAAAACACCTTCTTCATTTATAGATATATTATCAATGCCGTCAAATTTGATAGCAATTTTATTTTTATCGAAACCTGGTTTGCAAATGATATCATATTCTAAAGTACCTTGTTCAGATGGGTAATAACGTACATCTACATTATCGTACACATTTTTATACCAAACTTCCTGATAGTTATAAATATTTGTACCATGTTCTTTTTGATTGTCTCCCATGAAATAGTTGAAATAATCAGGGTGTTTGTCTTTCGCCTCAATTTTCATGTTAGCAGATGCATCGACGAATTCCATCAACCAGCCATGTCCTTTGTAACCTTTAACCGGTTCATTGAATTCCAAACCGTCATGTTGTGCTTTTTCCAGACGTTCCGCTCTTTCGTATGCTTCATTCACAGATTCAGGATCGTAAGTACCAATTAACATACCTTTAGGTGTTGCCAATGCCTGACCATATTTAAAATCTGCTTTGAATTTTACATTTGCAGGCCATTGTCCTTGGTTTTCAGAGAAATAGATCTTCTGATCATAGCTGTTCAGCATTTCTTTCACTGCCTTATCAAGGTCTTCTTCTTTTACTGCTTTAAGATTTTGCGCATGTAAAACGGATTGGGAAATGAGTAACAATATGGTTACTGCTGACAATAAACATTTTCTCATAATTTTTGAGACTTGATAAGTGAATAAATTTATTTGGGAATTCGTTACACAGAAAAGTAACTTATTGGATGCTTGCGTTAAATCGTATTTCATTTTACCCTATTGAATTATTTTGAACTGAATCAACAATACATTTAATTTCACTAAACAACGACTACCGTTGTTCATCGAAACAGAAAATAATTATTATTTAGGGATTTTAGAATTAAAGCTAAGTGGGATTTGCTTTACTTCTAATTTACATTTCTAGTACATAAAGTCAATAATCTATCAATATAATACACATATACCAATGCCGTATTATTAGATAATATTACTTAATTCAAGCTAGTAAGGTTTTTTATGTCCAGACGTCTCAGGTAAAGCTACCATAACGTGTTTTTTATTGCCGCCATTGTTTTTAACTCTCATTAACAATATTAGCTTTTATTAACATTCCAAAGATAGGTGAAAAAATTGATTCTACAAGGATTTAACAAAAAAAAATTGATTCTTATCAAAAAAAACAAATCTGATTAACCTATAATTAACATTAATTAGTTTAAAAATTGTTTATAAATTACATGTTTGTAATAAAATAATGAAGCTAATTAAATCGTAAGTCGTTAATATAAAGGAAATTGTGACATAAATTGATTTATGTTGTTCTTCATATTATCAATTATCGTCATATTTGTACTGTTATTCACAATTGTGTCTATCCAATCCACCACTTGTACACAATCGTGCTCATTTAAACCTCGTGTAGTAATTGCCGGTGTACCGACTCTAATACCTGAAGTTACTAATGGCGACTTATCATCGTATGGAACCATGTTTTTATTTACCGTAATATCTGCTAGTCCAAGTGCTTTTTCAGCATCTTTTCCAGAAATATTTTTATTTCTTAAATCTATTAACATCAGATGGTTATCAGTTCCACCAGAAACCAGATTGTATCCGCGTTTTATGAACTCGTCTGCCATCACACGCGCATTCAGCATCACCTGATCTGCATATTTATCAAATTCATCTGTCAGACATTCGCCAAAAGCAACTGCTTTAGCGGCAATTACATGTTCCAACGGACCACCTTGCATGCCAGGAAATACCGCTGAATTTAAAATTGTTGACATCATTTTCGTTTCGCCTTTCAGTGTTTTTTCGCCAAACGGATTTTCAAAATCTTTGCCTAACATAATAACGCCACCACGAGGTCCACGCAATGTTTTATGTGTTGTAGAAGTTACAATATGACAATGCGGCATCGGATTATTCAATTTTCCTTTAGCAATCAAACCGGCCGGATGTGCTATGTCGGCTAATAAAAGCGCACCGACACTGTCAGCAATTTCACGAAAACGTTTGTAATCCCAATCGCGAGCATACGCCGAAGCACCGCAAACAATCAGTTTCGGCTTTTCCTGAGCAGCAATTGCCGCTACTTTATCCATATCTATTCTTCCGGTTTCAGGTTCTACATTATAAAATACAGGCCTGAAATGTTTTCCTGAAAAATTGACTGGTGAACCATGCGACAAATGTCCGCCATGCGATAAATTGAATCCTAGAATCGTATCACCAGGTTTCAAACACGCTAAAAACACTGCGGCATTTGCCTGCGCGCCTGAATGTGGCTGCACGTTGGCATATTCAGCACCAAACAATTCGCACAACCTATCAATTGCAATTTGCTCAATCTGATCGACAAATTCGCAGCCACCGTAGTAACGTTTTCCCGGATAACCTTCTGCATATTTATTGGTTAAACAAGTGCCCATTGCTTCCATTACCTGTTTGCTGGTAAAATTTTCTGACGCAATAAGCTCAATACCATTAATTTGTCGGTCTAATTCGTCATTGATCAGACTAAATATTTTTTTGTCGCGTTCCATATGGTAAAAATAGGAAATTAGTAGTGAGTAATAAGTAATAAGCAATAAGATTTTGTATTATTATATCATAAACTATCACTTTTTGGTGGCAATATTTCTATCAAGACTAATAACTTTTCACTAATAACTCATAACTTTGATTACATGATAGCCATTATTCCTGTTGCCGGTGTTGGCACGAATTTGCGTCCACACACTTACACGCAACCAAAATCACTGATACCAATTGCCGGTAAACCTATTTTAGGTTTTATCATTGATCAGTTATTGGAAATCGGTATTCAGGAATTTGTTTTTGTAATTGGTTATTTAGGTGAAAAAGTGAAAGAATATGTTGAGAAAGATTATCCAACCATTAACCGAAAATATGTTACACAGGAAATTCGTGAAGGTTTAGGGCACGCGATATGGCTGACGAAAGATATTGTCAAAAAAAAGAAAGAAGTCATTATCGTTTTAGGCGATACAATTATTGAAGTTGATTTAAAAGAATTTGTTGCTTTGGAAAGCTCAGCGTTAGGTATCAAGCGCGTGCAAGATCCGCGAAAATTTGGTGTGGCAGAATTTGATACACATGGAAATATTACCAGTGTTGTAGAAAAACCGACGATTCCGAAATCGAACATGGCATTGGTTGGTTTGTATAAAATAAATGAATTTGACGCGTTAATCAAAGCCATCGAACACAACATTAAAAACAACATTCGCAACAGGCAAAATAATGAATTTACGCTGACAGATGGTTTGCAGGAAATGCTGAAACACGGTGTGAAACTGCAAGGTTTTAAGGTTGACAACTGGTATGATTGCGGACAAAAAGAAGTGCTGCTTCAAACCAATACATTATTATTAAAAAAGAAAAAAAAATCAGCGATATCTAAAAAAAATGTAGAAAATTGCATTATAAGAGAACCAGTACATATTGGTAAAAATGCAGTTATCAAAAATTCTATCATTGGTCCAAATGCAACCATCGGCGACAACGCTTCAATTTATGATTCTATAGTACGCGATTCTATCATTGGAAGCTACACAAAGCTAAATGATGTGGTTTTATTCAACTCATTAATTGGCAGCGACTCGGTAATTTGGGGCTCGTCGCAAAGTCTAAATATCGGCGATAATACAGAATTGGATTTGAGATAAAATGTTTGCAGTAATCGATCTAGAAACAACAGGTGGCAATCACAACTCGGAACGCATTATCGAGATCGGAATTGTATTGCACGATGGCAAGCACAAAACCGGCGAATACACTACATTGATCAATCCTGAAAAAGAGATTGGCGGCTTCATTTCTACATTTACAGGCATCACCAATTCAATGGTACGCACTGCACCAAGATTTGAAGATGTAGCAGAAACGTTACTGGAATTATTAGATGGAAAAATCTTCGTAGCGCACAACGCAAAGTTTGATTATAATTTTATTAAAAGCGAATTCCGCCGATTGAATATTCCGTTTACGCAAAAAAATATTTGCACGGTTCAGTTAAGCAGAAAAATATTTCCACATATAAAATCGCACAGCTTAGGCAATCTTTGCAGAGATTTAGGTTTGCCTGTTGACAATCGGCATCGCGCATTCGGCGACGCAGCTGCAACGGCTTTATTGTTAGAAAAACTAATTGAGGCAGACAAACATAATTTGTTGCAAGAGTTGTTAGACGAAGACGGCACAAAATTATATCTGCCAAAAAATTTAAATAAAAATGTAATACAAATATTGCCTGAAGAAGTTGGTGTTATTTATTTTCACGATAAAGAAGGTAATGTATTATTCATTGATAAAAGCAAGAATTTACGCGATTATATTTCTGCATTTTTTTCAAAAAAAACTACCGACAAACAAAAGCGTAATTTACACGAAGCTATTTATGATATTACATTTTCATTGACAGGCAATGAACTGATTGCCGGTTTGACAGAGTCGCAGGAAATAAGAAGACTGCAGCCGGTTTTTAATAAACCAGCTTCTAATTTCACGTATAAATTTGGCTTGTTTTCCGAAACAGACATGTATGGCTTTCAGAAACTGATGGTAAAAATGATAGATGAAGATGAAAATCCATTGTTAAAATTTTCATCAAAATTCAAAGCAGAAAAAATGCTACATTCTATTTTGACGAGTTTTCGTTTGGAGCCAACTTTCAAAAAAATCGACAACGCATTGCAATATAATTCACGATTGCAGAATGTGTTGTCACGCTATGTTTATCCGCACAAAAATTGTTTCATTATCGATGTTGGTCGTGGTGGTTCTGAGCGCAGTGTGATACAAATTGAGAACAATGAATACAAAGGTCATGGTTTTTTTGAACCTGCTTATATTAATGATCCGAATGAATTAAAAAACATCATAAAACCGCAACAGGAATTTACCGAATGCAAAAAACTGATCCAGCATTATATTCGAAAATACGAAAAATATATTGAGGTAATTCCGTATTAAATAAATTGATCTAATTGTCGGTATTTGAAGAATGCCTGCACAATACGAATTTCCATTAGAACAATTACCAGCATTGCGACAATACCTGAAAACACCGTAAGATTTTTGATGTACAATAAATCATCTACTTCAGTTCCTGATTTAATATGCTGAAATTCTGTTGCAGGCAATGTGTAATTATAATCATCAAAAACATGTATGAACGAATAATAGCGGTTCAGCACAAAGATCATTAATACTACATTTAATACAAACAAAAATAGTTTTACAAATACATTGCGAAAAATAATTGACCGTTGCATGAATAAAATTCCTCTGATGTAAGTAAAAATCAGGAAAAGCGACCAACCCAAATAAATTAAAAAATCCTGACTGATTTCAGTATAAATCGGATAAATCAATATAACAGCAGCAACAGCAGCGATAATGAGCCAAAGCGTTTCAGAAATAACATCTAACAAAATCTTATTTTGCACAATAAAAAATTATGATGTAAAAATAAGCATTGTTACAGATATCGTTATTAGTTAAACGTTATTAGTTAAAACGTGTTGTGCGATTAAAAGATAATATAAAAAAGATGTTGTGCATCATGTGTTTAGCATGATTTTTGCATGTAATTGTTTGAACATCAAATACTTACTATGCACAACATCAAAACAAATTTCGACAAATTTTTTAATCTTTCCAAACAATTCTTAGCAGAATATTTCTATGAACAGACAAATAACTTTCAATTTTATCCTAAAACACCAAAAATGTCGGATGCTGAAATAGTGGCATTGGCTATCTGTTCAGAGTCGTTAAGTATTGATTCTGAAAATCTATTTTGGAAGAAAATGAAAGTAGAATATGCATCAGCTTTTCCTCAATTAATCGACCGTTCTAACTATAATAAACGCAGAAGAAGATTACAATATTTTATTCAACTTTTAAATGATAAAATAGCCAAACCTTTTAATGAATTCGAAGACGTTTTTATAGTAGATTCTATTCCAATACCAGTGGCACAAATAGCTCGTGAAAAAAGTTCAACCATCTGTAAAGATGATTTTGAAACCGCTCCTAATAAAGGCTATTCTGCCGTGAGTAAATCGTATTTCTATGGATATAAATTACATCTGTGCACAACACTTAATGGCTCGTACATGTCAATGAATATTAGCAAAGCCAGCGTACACGATGTACATTTCTTAGATACTATAAAATATACCGGCATGAACAATGCAACCCTGCTTGGTGATAGAGGTTTTTTATCTTCCACTCATCAATTAGATTTATTTGAATCGTGTAATATCCAACTACAAACACCAATGAGAAACAATCAGGATAACTATCAAAATTATCCAGTAATATTCAGAAAATGTAGAAAAAGAATTGAAACTCTATTCGCTCAACTATGTGACCAATTTATGATTAAAAGAAACTATGCTAAATCATTCATCGGATTGCTTACCAGAATTAAATCTAAACTCTGTGCTTTAACTGCTTTGCAATTCATAAATAAAGTAAACAATAAACCAATTAATCATCTTAAATTTGCTCTCGCTTAATCGCACAACGCGTTATTATTAACAATTTCATCTTCCGCCAAGTTATACCTTAGTACATAATAATTATCTAATCGGATATCTAATTTATTTATTAATATGTTGCAATATTGATTGTGAGCTGGTATTACAGTTGCAAAAGGTGTATTAACTGGACTATTTGCATGATAAATATAATCAATTTTATTGTTTATATTATTTAATTTTACTTTTAATACTGTGCCGGTTTCATTTAATTCTATGTGTATAAAAATTGGAATATAGTTTGCGCAGTCATATACATATCTTAAATTGAAAAGATGTAAATGATTCAAGCTGTCAAAAATGAAATCAGTTAATCTGTTATCACCAATATCTATTCGTGTGCATGGAAATAAGTTGTCTAAAGAGTCAGCAATAGTATTTTCTATAGATTTATGTGCCAGATAATTCTGTTTATAGCTTAAATTACCTTGCAAATCAAAAACCATAAAATTACTATTGTTACCAAAAGCATAAGAAGACATAAAGAGTTTATCGTTGAATTTTTCTAAAAATCCAATAACCCCAATGCCGGTAGTGTCTATGTTAATTGTAGTTTCGTTAAGAAGATTAAATGTGGTATCGTAGTTTTTTTTAGATAATATTTTTTGGTTTTTTAGTTCAAATAGCACATAATTATTTGCAACCGAGTCAAAATATAATGTTGACTTATTATTTCTGTTATCAATAGCATCAATAGTATCAAATTTTCTACTTATTAAATTTCCATATTTATCCAGCATTGTAAAATAGCGTAATGACTGATGTTGGGTAGTAATTTGTGTTGGTTGACCTATGATAGTTGTGTAAATCAAAGGTCCATTATGTAAGACAACATATCTGTTATTTGAAATTTCAAGTACATTTTCTATTCCTGAAACAGAAGCTTCATATATTATTTCAATAATTGATGTGTCATTTCTAATTTGTTCATATTGATTTACAGTCTTTATCCATTGTACGTTTCCAAATTTGTCTAACTTAATTATTTTATGAAAACTATAAGTAACATTTTCAGATGCGTATATCAATACACCACCGTCTTTTGTTGGCAAATAATCATCAGAAATAAACCTAGTATTTTGATTGTAACTATATGAGTTAAATCCATAATTTGGCAAATACTTCTGCCAGCCGCCTGCAAAGCAACCACCATACAATAAAAGTAGCAATGTAAATAGCGTAGTTGTTTTTCTTATGTTGTTCATCTGAATATAAATTTAATAGTTCCTTGTTAATATTGTTTACAAATCAAATTTGGCTATTACATTCATTAAAATGAAATCTATTTTTTATATAAAATCGGATTTTTGATGTATTTTTATAGTAAATAACGATAAGTAGTAAATAATAAAACGTAAGAATATTTTCCTACTTTTATAATTATAGATTACTACTTTTTATTTATCACTTCTTTATGTATGAAAGTAAATTAATCGAAATTCTGTTGTCGTTTTCTACGACAGAAATTCAATATTTTAATAAATGGTATCGTTCGCCAATTGCTAACCGGCACGAAAAAGTAACGTTGTTGTTTAATTTCATTTATTCTAAACGACACATCACGCCAATTTCTGTAAAAAAAGAAAAGGCATTTGCACATATTTTTCCAAACAAAAAATTCGATGCAAAAGAGTTGCGTTATGTGATGAGTTATGCGTTAACTGTTGTGGAAGATTTTTTAGCATATCAATCTTTTTTGCAACAACGCAACGCAGCTTCTTTGCAATTGTTGGCAAATTATCAAAAACGAAATCTGCCTGTGCATACCAATGCTATTATAGACGACATTTCTAAGCAATTCAAAAACCAGAATTATTTAGACAGCACTTACCATTTAGAACAATTTGAACTGGAAAAAATAAAGTATGAAATTGCGTCTAACAACAAGCGCATTACCACACTTAACATCCAGGAAGTATTTAATGCATTGCATCATTTTACTATTAGCGAAACCTTGCGTTGGACCTGTATTGCTTTGTCGCATCAGCAAATTAGCGACAGCCAATATGATGTACCTGCGTTGAATTTTTATTTGCAATTAATTGAAGAAAAAAAGTTTAACGATATTGCTTCTGTGCAATTGTATTACCATATCTATAAAATGATTAGTACACAAGAAGAAATTTATTTTGCAAACATAAAAAATCAACTCCATAATTATGAAAAACAGTTCACTGCTAAAGAGTTGAAAGATGTGTATTTATTATGCATCAATTTTTGCATAAAAATGAGCAACAAAGGTAAAACTGTTTACATCAAAGAATTGTTTGATTTGTATTTGCATGCTATTGAAAAAAAATATTTAATAGAGAACAATGAGCTCAGTCGCTTTTCATTTTCGAATATTGTAACCAACGGCATTAAGTTAAAAGAATACAGCAAAACCATAGCATTTATTGATACTTATCAGCATTATATACATTTGGATTACAAAGAGAATACGGTTGCATTTAATTTATCAAAGGTTTGGTTTGCACAAAAACAATACAAAAAAGCCATGCCGACTTTACTGCAAACAGAATTTAAAGATGTGATTTGGCATTTAAATGCAAAACATTTATTATTCAAAATGTTGTACGAAACTAAAGAGATTGAATTGTTACAAACGCAGTTAATTGGTTTGAAAAATTACATTAAACGACAAAAAGATATTGGTTATCACCAGGATTTTTTCAATGCAATTATTAACCAGTTTTTTCAATTGATAAAAATTGATCAGGCAAAAAAAAGCGATAGAAAATTCTTGAAAGTAAATTTTTTAGCTAATGCAGATTTGAAAGATAAAGAATGGTTTGTTGAGGTTTTAAAATAATGAGTGTTGCTTAATGTGGCAGTTTTTCTTTCAGCCAACCATAACAAAATGTTCCGAAAATAGCGCTTGCCAAAACGATAATAAAGCTGTAAAAACCGGCGCCGATCAATACATAAATCGGTCCCGGACAAGCGCCTACCAAAGCCCAGCCAAGTCCGAATAAAATGCCACCGAAAATGCTTGCTTTGTATGTCTTTGGTTTGTCTTCAATAATAATGCTGGTGCCTTCAATGTTTTGTATATTGGTTCTTCTGATGATTTGAATAGTAATAATACCGAGTACTACAGCGCTGCCGATGATGCCATACATGTGGAACGATTCGAAACGAAACATTTCATGAATGCGAAACCAAGAGATGACTTGCGCTTTTGTCAATACAATTCCGAAGAAAATGCCTAATAATAAAAACCGGAAATATTTCATTTGTTTGTTTTATGGTTTGAATAGTATAGCTGAAATTTACGATATTTATTTTTCTGTATATCAATAAATTCTGTTTATAAAATAATGATTTTTCGTTTAATTGGAAAACTCTTCTGTTTATTTCATCTCTATTTGAAAATAATTGGAAGTAATAAATGCGTCATGATCAAGCCGCCGATAAAAAAACCGATAACAGCTACTAATGACGGCAATTGAAAGTTACTTAAGCCTGAAATAGCGTGGCCTGATGTACAACCATTTGCCCAACGCGTTCCAAAACCAATCAGGAAGCCGCCAACCACCAGGATAGCAATACCTTTTAATGTCAAAACATTTTGCAATGAGAAGATCTCTGCCGGTTCAAAAGATTGGTTTGGTGTGATATTCAATTGTTGCAGAGCAGTGGCTGTGCTTTCAGAAACAATTACCGGTTCGCCGCCATTCATAAACTGAAAAGCGATGAATCCACCAATGGCTGTGCCTAATACATATACCAACAGCCATGTTTCTTTCTTCCAGTCATAATTAAAGAATGGAACTTTGCTGCCTGCACCTAATGCTGCACAAGCTGTTTTCATAGATGTAGATAAACCGAACCTTTGGCCTAAATACAGTAATAGAAATAGATTCAGTGTTATTAACGGACCTGCGATATACCAAGGAAATGGTTGCTGTAAAAACTGCATACTCTACTGATTTTATAGAGTAAAGATAGCGTAAATATATTGAAATAAAAAATCCTGAACGGTAAAGTTCAGGATTCATTATCAAGAATTGGCTAGTTAATTGTTTTTTTATGAGCCGCACATTAAGCAATCATCCGGATTTTCTGTAGAACAAACTTTAGATGCTGCTAAAAATTCCTCTACTGTCATGCCGAATTCTGCTGCGCGTTCTTCTACTGATTTTTCCTGTGTTTGTGGTTCTGCAACTGCGAAAATTTCCTGTTGTGCGGTTGCAACGCCTTCGTAAATTGGTGCAGCAACTTTGTCAATATCAACAGTATTTGCTTTCACAGTTGAAGTCGTTTGTTTTGCTTTTTCCGCATCTACTGTAAATTTGATAGGATCAACAGCCGGACGAGAACGCAAGTAATACATACCTGTTTTCAAACCTTTGTCCCAAGCGTAGAAGTGTGCCGAATTCAATTTTTGGTAATTCGGACTTTCCATGAAGATGTTCAAACTTTGGCTTTGATCGATGAATGCGCCGCGGTCTGCAGCCATTTCGATGATCGATTTTTGTTTGATTTCCCAAGCTGTTTTGTATAAATCTTTAATGTCTTGCGGAATGCCTTCAATCGCCTGAATAGAACCATTGTTTGCTACGATTGCATTTTTCATTTCATCGCTCCACAAACCTAATTCAATCAAGTCTTTTAAAAGATGTTTGTTCACTACCATAAACTGACCTGATAATACACGACGTGTATAAATATTAGATGTATATGGTTCGAAGCATTCGTTGTTTCCTAAGATTTGTGATGTTGAAGCTGTCGGCATTGGCGCAACCAGCAAACTGTTGCGTACACCATACTGCATGATTTCTTCGCGCAATGCATTCCAGTTCCAACGATCGGTTGGTGTTACGTTCCACATATCGAACTGAAACACGCCGTTACTGATTGGCGAACCTTTAAATGTTTCGTATGCGCCTTCTGTTTTTGCAATATCTTTGGAAGCAGAAAGTGCTGCGAAATAAATGGTTTCGAAGATATTTTTATTTAAGATGCGCGCTTCTTCGCTTTCAAACGGATGACGCAACATCAGGAATGCATCAGCCAAACCTTGAACGCCTAAACCAACCGGACGATGACGCATGTTGCTTCTGCGCGCTTCTTCTACCGGATAATAATTCACATCAATTACTTTATTTAAGTTTTTAGTAACGATGTATGTTATTTCATATAATCGTTGGAAATCGAAGGTCTTGTTTTCAGCGTCAACAAATCGGCTTAAGTTGATAGAAGCCAAATTACAAACCGCTACTTCATCATTGGAAGTGTATTCCATGATTTCCGTGCATAAGTTTGAAGAACGAATTACACCTAAATTTTTCTGATTCGATTTTCTGTTGACATGATCTTTGTACAACATATATGGTGTTCCTGTTTCGATTTGACTGTCTAAAACATGGAACCATAATTCCTGTGCTTTTACTTGCTTGCGTGCTTTTCCTTCTGCTTCATATTTTAAATATAATGCTTCGAATTCATCGCCATAGGTATCGCATAAACCAGGACATTCGCTTGGACACATCAATGACCACATGCCGTTTTCACGAACGCGTTTCATGAATAAATCCGGAATCCAAAGTGCAAAGAAAAGATCACGCGCTTTCATTTCTTCTTTTCCGTGCGGACGACGTAATTCCAAAAACTCAAAAATATCTGCGTGCCATGGCTCTAAATAAATAGCGAAAGCGCCTTTACGTTTGCCACCACCTTGATCTACGTATCTTGCTGTTGAATTGAATACCTGTAACATCGGAACCAAGCCATTGCTTTCGCCGTTGGTGCCTTTGATATAGCTGCCTTTTGCTCTGATGTTGTGTGTGCTTAAGCCAATACCACCTGCAGATTGCGAAATTTTTGCGCATTGCGTCAATGTTTCGTAAATACCTGTGATACTATCGTCTTTCATGGTTAATAAGAAGCAAGAAGACAATTGTGGTTTTGGTGTGCCTGCGTTGAATAACGTTGGTGTTGCGTGTGTAAACCATTTTTCAGACATCAAGTCGTAAGTTTCGATGGCTGCATCAATATCATTCTTATGAATACCAACAGCCACACGCATCAACATATGTTGTGGTCTTTCAACCACTTTTCCGTTTAATTTTAAAAGATATGAACGTTCTAATGTTTTAAAACCAAAATAATCATAATTATAATCACGGTGATGAACGATTGCAGAATCTAGTCTGTCGCGGTTTGCCATGATTATTTCAAATACATCATCTGCAATCAAAGAAGCGTTTTCATTTGTTTTCGGATCGATGAAATGATATAATTCTTCAATGATTCGAGAAAATGTTTTTTTCGTATTCTTATGTAAATTAGAAACAGCGATACGCGCTGCTAAAACTGCATAATCAGGATGCACAACGGTCATGTTTGCACTAGTACGTGCAGCAAGCTCATCTAATTCTGTTGTCGTAACGCCATCATACAAACCCTGAATAACGCTTTGAGCCACGCGATGAGGTTGCACAAAAGTAGAATTCAAAGCAAATGAAAGCTTGTTGATACGTGCGGTTATTTTGTCAAAATGGACAGGTTCCTTGCGACCATCGCGTTTTAAAACGTACATAGTTTAATTGTTTTATATTTTTTCAAAAAAAAGTAATCGGTTAAAAGTCTTCGGAAAGCGAGAATACTTTTTCGCCGGATTCAACACCTGCTTTAACGTATTCAGTTGGTCTTTCTTCAAAGAAATTTGTTTTGCCTTGCTGAGAAATCTTGTCCATGAACGGAAACGGGTTTGTCGCATTATACACTTTAGGATACCCTAACGAAAGCAGTAATCTGTCGGCAACAAATTCGATATATTGGCACATTAAGTCTGCATTCATTCCAATTAATGAAACAGGTAATGATTCTTTTACAAATATTTTTTCGCACTCAACGGCATCGCATATAATTTGATATACATCTTCTTTGCTTAATTTATTTTCCAACATAGAATATAATAAGCAAGCGAAATCGCAGTGCATACCTTCGTCGCGACTGATGAACTCATTTGATTTTCCTAAACCTTTCATCATGCCTCTGTCAGTTAACCAATAGATAGAGCAAAAGCTGCCACTGAAGAAAATACCTTCAACTGCTGCAAATGCCACTAATCGGTGTGCGAACGATGGTGCTGTATCGATCCATTTCAAAGCCCAGGTTGCTTTTTTCTTCACGCAATCCAACGTATCAATAGCGTTGAACATTTTATCTTTCTCGTCGTTGTCTTTAATAAAGGTATCGATCAACAAGGAATACATTTCTGAATGGATATTTTCGATAGCCACCTGAAAACCGTAAAAGCAACGCACTTCCGGAATGGTAACATCCTGCATGAAATTCACCACCAGGTTTTCATTTACGATACCATCGCTTGCCGCGAAAAAAGCCAATACATTCTTAACAAAGAAACGCTCGTTATCATTCAATTTTTCCCAATCAATAATATCCTGGCTTAAATCTACTTCTTCCGTCACCCAATGCGCTGCCAGATGTTTTTTATACATTGCCCAAATCGCATCATATTTAATAGGAAATAGCACAAATCTATTATCTGCCTGCTGTAAAATCTTTTCTGTCACATTTGTCATTTCCATGCTAGTATTTTTTCTTTTTTAATAAAAAGCGAAAAACAATTTAATTTTTATTATATAAAAGGTGATTTTCGTGTCTTTATGTCTTTCGACTCTTTAAAGCTACTTCAATCATTTTAAATACTCTATTTTAACTTTTCCACAAGCTGTTTATTGGAAATGTGAATAATGATTTATGCATTGATTTTTAGTTGATTAACATCAATACCAACACGAAATTTAAATTTCAACAAGTATGTGTATAGAACGTGAAAAAAAAATGAAAATTGCGCTTGTTTGAATGGAAAAAATAACAATTCGACTATTCAGGATGCTTACTGTCTAAAATGATGGTGACAGGTCCGTCGTTCAAAATTTGCACGTTCATGTCGGCTCCAAATGTTCCTGTTTTTATGGTTTTATTTAAGTTTTTCTCTGTTTCGCCGATAAATTTTTCATAGAGTGGAATTGCGATTTCCGGTTTTGCCGAACGCGTAAAACCTGGTCGGTTGCCCTTTTTTGTTGATGCAAAAAGTGTGAATTGTGACACGACTAAAATCTCACCGTCAATATCTTGCACGGACAGGTTCATTTTGCCGTTTTCATCAGAGAAAATCCGCATCTGAATGATTTTTTTTACCAGCCATTCAATGTCGGTTTCGTTATCGGTTTCTTCGATGCCTAACAACACCAATAAACCATTTTCGATCTGACTTTTTAGTTGTTGATCAATAGTCACAGAACAATGAGTTACACGTTGAATGATAGCGCGCATTTTTTGATGAATGAATTATAGAATGAATGAGTTGATAAATGAAGATAAAACGTTTTTTTGTAGTTTTGACTTGTAATTCATAAAATGCTACAACATTTTCCATCGGATAAAATTATTTGCGGCGTTGATGAAGCTGGTCGCGGTTGTTTGGCTGGTCCTGTAGTTGCGGCGGCTGTCATTTTGCCAAAAGATTTTACACATGAATTTTTGAACGATTCCAAGCAACTGACAGAACAGCAGCGTAATGAATTGCGGCCAATCATAGAACAACATGCTATCAGTTTTGGTGTTGGAATTATTGATAATTACAAAATTGATGAAGTAAATATTTTGCAGGCAACCTACTTGGCAATGCATCAGGCGATTGAAAAGCTGAATAGAAAGATTGATCTGCTAATTATTGATGGCAATCGTTTTAAACCATATAAAAAAATTGCGCATCAAACTATTATTAAAGGTGATGGAAAATATATAGAAATTGCAGCGGCTTCTGTGCTGGCGAAAACCTATCGTGATGAAATTATGGAACAAATGAGTTTGGAATTTCCTATTTATCAATGGCAAAAAAACAAAGGTTATCCAACTATTCAACATCGCAAAGCAATAGAACAATATGGAAGCTGTGAATATCATAGACAAACCTTTCAACTCTTAAAACCTGAGCAGTTAAAACTGTTTTGATCTAACTCCAGCGTTCGTCCGTTACACAACGGTTTGGATATTTTCCTAAATGGATTTTATCTTTATAATAATCCATGATCTCGCGCATGTCTTTGTCAATGTCGCCGGTTGGATATAAAATCTTTCCAACAACGCCTTCTTTAATATCAAAATCCAAATGTGCCAAAGCGATCGGAACATTTGCTTTTACAGCGATATAATAAAAACCGGTTTTCCATTGTTTGCGTTTCCCGCGCGAGCCTTCCGGCGTAATCACCATACAAATTCTTTTTTCTTTTTTGATGGAATTTGCCATTGCATCAACCAAACTAATACGTTCTTTACTGCCATCTTTTGGTGTTCTGTCAATTGGAATTGCGCCAAGGTAACGCAACAGCCAATTCAATGGCCAGAAGAACGCTTCTTTTTTCACTGCAATTTTTGCCGGAATTTTTCCTAATGTAAAAATTGCTTTACCTATAGCCATGTCCCATGCAGATGTGTGTGGTGCAACAATCAGTACACATTTATCAATTGGTTTGATCAGATCTACATTGTAGATCCATCCTTTTCCTATCAATAATATTCTTGAAATTATTTTAAGCATAACTATTTTTTCGGTGCAAAGGTATAAGTAAAAAGATAAAATATTTTCCTTACAACTGACTACTTATAACTCATTACTAGTTAAATATATCTCAAGTCAACACTGAATTTTTCAGGATGACAGGGTGTTATATCTTTATAAAAAGCAGTAATTTCTCTTAAATCTTTTTCCATATCGTCTGATGGAATAATCACTTTGCCAATTCCGGCAATTTTAGTTTTATAATCTAAATAACCTAATAAAATCGGCACATTTGCCATTTTTGCAGCATGGTAAAAACCCATTTTCCATTCTGTTCTTTTTGAACGCGTGCCTTCAGGTGTAAAGGCAATATGTAAAATTGGATTTGTTTTAAACAAACTTGCAATGGCTTCCGTCATACTTGGTCGTGCTTCACCTGGTTTTTTAGGTGTTCTGTCGATAGCAATGCCGCCTAAAGCTCGGGCAATATTGCCAAACGGAAAACGAAACCACTCTTTTTTAAGCGTAAATTTTACCGGCAATTTCATGATATCAAAAGCTGCAACCATCAACACACCGTCCCAATTGGAAGTGTGAGGCGCAGCAATTACAACAGATTGCTTGTAGTTGTGAATAACATCAGTGTTTAGTTTCCAGCCTTTTAATTTAAATAACTGTAAGAATATCCATTTAAACATATCGACAAATATCTTGTTTTATTTTTACTTTTTTAGGATATTTCTAAGGTGAAGTAATTATTCCAGCAACAAAAATATTTTTTTGAAAATAGTTGCCATAACAACTAATTTTTTTATCTTTAGTAAAATAAATCTAACATTCTTATACCTTAAATCTCATGTCTGAAAATTCTGATTTTATAAAACCGTTTGAAGAAAAAGCACCTGAAATTGTGTTTGAATGGAATGATTCCAAAACCGATGCACAAGGTTGGTTGGTAATTAACTCTTTGCGTGGCGGTGCTGCCGGCGGCGGAACTCGTATGCGCAAAGGTTTAACTAAACACGAAGTGGTTTCTTTGGCAAAAACTATGGAAATTAAATTTTCCGTCTCAGGACCGGATATCGGCGGTGCGAAATCAGGCATCAACTTCGATCCAACTGATTCAAGAAAAAAAGAAGTTTTAGAACGTTGGTTTAAAGCAGTCTCGCCAATCTTAAAAAGTTATTATGGAACAGGCGGCGATATGAATGTAGATGAAATTCATGAAGTGATTCCAATTACGGAAGAATATGGCATCTGGCATCCACAACAAGGCATTGTGGAAGGTCACTATCATCCGAAAGAACGAGACAAGATCAATAAAATAGGACAGTTGCGCGTTGGTGTTTCTAAATTGATAGAAGATGAAGACTACACGCCATCTAAAAAAGCCGGTTATTTAGTGGCAGATATGATCACTGGTTATGGTGTAGCTGAATCAGTAAAGCATTATTATCAAATCTACAAAAACCAAAACGTAGAAGGCAAAACTGCAACCATACAAGGTTTTGGAAATGTGGGTGCTGCTGCTGCTTATTTTTTAGCACAACAAGGTGTGAAGATTACCGGAATCATTGACATCACAGGTGCTTTGATTGATGAGAATGGTTTGGATTTTGAGCAGATCAAAAAGTTATTTTTAGACAGAAAACATAACAAACTCACACATCCGGATTTAATGCCTTTTGAGAAAGCACAAACTGAATTCTGGAATACTAAAGCCGATATTTTTGTTCCGTGTGCAGGTTCACGTTTTGTAAGCGAAGATAATTTAGATGCCATGTTGAAAGCCGGCGTGGAAGTGATTTCTTCCGGTGCGAATGTTCCATTTAACGATCCTGAAATTTTTTATGGAAAAGTATTAAATAAAGCAGATTCTTCGCTGGCTGTAATACCGGATTTTATTGCGAATTGCGGCATGGCACGCGTATTTGCTTACCTGATGCATAAGAATGTAAAAATTACAGACGATGCCATTTTTCAGGATGTTTCTAAAACGATTTATAATGCATTGGTTAAAGTACACGAAAAAGACAAACAAGCTATTTACATAACCAAAAATGCGTTGCAAATTGCAATAGAAGAATTAAGTTAACCGTATTGAGTACGACGTAATGCGTAAAGAGAAAATCGCAATACATAATACTCAATACTCAATACTCAATACAAATAATTATGCCGATCTATCACCAACTCGGAAACATACCACACAAACGTCACACGGTTTTTAAAAGTGATGAAGGTAAATACTACTACGAACAACTATTCGGAACAGAAGGTTTTCATGGTCATTCGTCTTTGTTATATCACATACACCGACCTACACAGGTAAAAGAAATTCTTTCTTCAAAAGATATTACGCCGAAAATTGCGATTGGTAAAAATATAAAAGCATTGTTATTACAAGGTTTTCAAATCGAACCAGAAGACGATTTTTTAGACAGCAGAAATGCATTATTAGTGAACAGCGATTGCACTATTGGTTTGGCAGCACCTCGAAAATCTTTAACTACTTATTTTTATAAAAATGCCGATGCCGATGAAATGCTTTTCATTCATAAAGGCAGCGGAACATTGCGCACTTTTATGGGAAATATTCCTTTTGAGTATGGCGATTATCTAATCATTCCTCGCGGTATGATTTATCAGATTGAATTTAATTCTGAAGACAATCGTTTGTTATATATGGAATCTTACTCACCGATTTATACACCGAAGCGTTATAAAAATAATTCCGGACAATTACTGGAACATGCACCGTTTTGCGAGCGTGATTTTAAATTGCCAACGCAATTAGAAACATACGATGAAAAAGGCGATTTCATCATCAAAATAAAAAAGCAAAATGTGTTGCATGAGTTTGTGTATGCCACACATCCGTTTGATGTAGTTGGCTATGATGGATATAATTTTCCGTATGGTTTCAGCATACATGATTTTGAACCGATAACGGGTCGTGTGCATCAGCCGCCGCCGGTACATCAAACGTTTGAAACCAATGCATTGGTAGTTTGTTCTTTTGTTCCACGCTTGTATGATTATCATCCGTTGGCAATTCCGGCACCTTATAATCATAGCAATATTGACAGTGATGAAGTATTATATTATGTAGATGGAGATTTTATGAGTAGAAATAATATTGAGCAAGGTCATATTACCTTGCATCCGAAAGGTATTCCGCACGGACCGGCACCAGGCGCGATGGAACGCAGCATCGGACAAAAAGATACTCACGAATTAGCGGTAATGATTGATACTTTCCGACCATTAATGGTAACAGAAGAAGCGATGAAAATTGATGATGGTAAATATTATAAAAGTTGGTTAGAGTAATGAGATAATGTGATAATTAGCGAATGAGATAATGAAAAAACTTCTTAAAATACTTGGATTTAAGAAATTTGGCGAGAAACAATATTATTTCCCATACTTTTTTTATCAAACAGATTTTGAAAAATCGTTGAAAAAAATAGGGAGCTATAAGGTAGAGATAGAATATGATTCTAAAACTAAAATGGCAAAATCATTAATAATATGCAAAGACGATAAAGACACGAGAATAGAATTTTGGGAAAGATTTTTTATTTCAGATAATGGCAAATTGATAAAATGGAAATCTGACGAACAAGAGAAGCTATTATTTACAATAACTGATTTAAAAACACTTCACAAATTATTAGAATTTTCATTAGACATTAGCCTATTAAACTTTGGAGAGAATAAGTATCAATTTCCTGAAGAGTTAAAAGATATAAATGAATTTGTAATTTTTTGCAGAAGAGCGGATTTACTTTACAATATTGAATACTTTGAAAAGTATGTTATAGTAACTCTAAATCCAAGAACAGATAAAATAATAATTCAGAAATTTGATAGGTTCAACATTAAAGGTGGAGATTATGGATATGTTTGGCCTGCAACAGCACAAAAAGAACTTTCAAGTGGAGACTTATATTGCAAGGGAATGAGAATGAATGATTTTATAATAAAAACAGATGGAAAAATAGTTTTAATAAAGTAACTAATCGTCAAATTAATAAAATATGTCAACAGAAATAAAAAACGTAGAATATGGACTGGAAAAAATCTTCGATGGTGCGCAGGATTTTTTGCCTTTGTTAGGAACAGACTATGTAGAGTTTTATGTTGGCAATGCCAAGCAAGCTGCACACTTCTATAAAACAGCATTTGGCTTTCAATCCTTAGCATACGCAGGTTTGGAAACTGGTGTACGCGACAAAGCATCGTATGTGTTGAAACAAGATAAAATACGATTAGTACTCACTACACCATTAACATCAGATTCGCCATTAAACACACATTTAGCCAAGCATGGCGACGGCGTGAAAGTGATTGCACTTTGGGTAGATGATGCAACTAAATCATTTGAAGAAACGACAAAGCGTGGTGCAAAACCTTTTATGCAGCCAACTGTAGAGAAAGATGAGTTTGGTGAAGTCATACGTTCAGGCATTTATACCTATGGCGAAACCGTGCATGTTTTTGTAGAACGCAAAAATTACAACGGTGCATTTTTGCCTGGTTATCGTGAATGGAAATCTGATTACAATCCAACACCGGTTGGCTTGAAATTCATTGACCACATGGTTGGCAATGTAGGTTGGAACGAGATGAATATTTGGGTAAAATGGTACGAAGACGTAATGGGTTTTGTCAACTTCTTATCGTTTGATGATAAACAAATTCATACAGAATATTCTGCGTTGATGAGCAAAGTAATGAGCAATGGCAACGGCAGAATTAAGTTTCCGATTAACGAACCTGCAGAAGGTAAAAAGAAATCGCAAATAGAAGAATATTTAGATTTTTATGAAGGCGCTGGCGTGCAACATATCGCAGTAGCTACAGATGATATTATTGCAACGGTTACGCAATTGCGAAGTCGTGGTGTGGAATTTTTAAGTGCGCCGCCACACACGTATTACGAAGAAATTCCTGCGCGTTTAGGCGAACACATGAACATTATGAAAGAAGATATTGCTGTGCTCGAAAAGCTCGCAATACTAGTAGATGCTGATGAAGACGGCTACTTGTTACAGATTTTTACCAAACCTGTAGAAGACCGACCGACTTTATTCTTTGAGATAATTCAACGCATGGGAGCGAAAGGTTTTGGTGCAGGAAATTTCAAAGCATTATTCGAATCTATTGAAAGAGAACAAGAGAAAAGAGGAACGTTATAAGTATGGATTTTAACTACGGATTTACTTTAGAATCGACAGCAAAAAAAATAAAGCTGGCATTGCAACGCAGGTTCAATGAAATTGGCGTTGACATCACTGTCGATCAATGGGTTGTTTTATTAGAGCTGCATAAGCACGGCACACAAAATCAAGTAGCTTTGTGTGAACTTTGTTGTAAAGATGCACCAACCATTACACGCATCATTGAATTGCTGGTCAAAAAAGATCTGATTATACGAGAAGGTTGCAAAGAAGACAGACGCCGATTCAATATTTCATTAAGTAAAAAAGGTAAAGCATTGATTCAAAAATTATTGCCAATTATTGTTGAATTCAGAAAACAAGGTTGGAATAGCTTGACAGAAAAAGATGTTGCACACATCGAACGAATTACAAAAAAAATACAGGAAAACTTAAGTTGATGACTACACAAGAACTTACACAAAATAACGAACATTTTACTATACACAACTTACCGTATGGTATCTTCTCAACGCCAACAAAATCAGCATGTGCAGGTATCGCCATTGGAAATTATATTATAGATCTTGCTGTTCTTTTTGACTTAAGATTCTTCGAAGAAAAGATAGAAACGAATGTTTTCTGTAAAGATGCATTGAATGACTTTATTGCTTTAGGAAAAGAAACATGGCTGTTTGTAAGAAAAAAAATTCAAAATTTAATAACTGAAGAATCCGATTTTTTTAATGAGCATTATTCGCACTTTTTATATCAGCAAAGCGAAGCAGTAATGCATCTGCCTGTAAAGATTGGTGACTACACCGATTTTTATTCTTCTGAAGAACATGCAAGCAATGTAGGAAAAATGTTTAGGCCAACAATGGAACCATTATTGCCAAACTGGAAACACATGCCAATTGCTTATCATGGAAGAAGTTCGTCTGTCATTACAACAAATACAAATGTAAAACGACCTTATGGACAAGTTCTAAAAGGCGAAGAAGTTGTTTATTCTGAATCCAAAACTTTAGATATAGAAATCGAATTAGGATTTATTATCGGAAAAGAAAATGCGCTAGGAACACCAATAAATATTGATGATTCGACAGATTATATTTTCGGCGTCGTATTATTAAATGATTTTTCGGCACGCGATATTCAGCGCTGGGAATATCAGCCACTCGGTCCGTTCTTAGGAAAGAATTTTGCAACGTCTATTTCACCTTGGATAGTTCCTTATGAAGCATTAAAAGAATTTCTAACAGACGCACCAGTACAAACGCAAACAGTTTTACCTTATTTGCAAGAATCAAACAGAAAAAATTTTGACATAGAAATCATGTTTGAAATTGAAACACAAAAAAAAAATAGAGCAACGGTTGCTGTTACGAATTCAAAATATTTATACTGGACAGCAGAACAACAAATTGCGCATCACACGGTGAATGGCTGCAATTTGCGCATTGGTGATTTACTGGGAACAGGAACCATTTCCGGAAAAGAAAAATCAAGCTTTGGCAGTTTGTTGGAATTAACATGGAATGGCAAAGAGTCAATAAACATTGGTGATGAACAACGAACTTTCCTGCAAGATGGCGATACAACAGTCTTAACTGGTATTTGTAAAAAAGGTGATAAACAAATTGGATTTGGCGAAGTGCGAAATACGATAATAAAATAAAATTATGTTTGGATTAAAACAGGAATACGACAAATACACTGATGAAGATTTTCTAGTTTGGAAATTACTTTACCAACGACAGCATGTATTATTACAAAATATGGCATCGAAAGTATTTATTGATGGTATGAATGAAATGCATTTCAATGCTGAAAAAATTCCTGATTTTAATCATGTCAATAAAGTATTGGCAAATACAACCGGCTGGCAAATTGAAGTCGTGCCTGGCCTGATTCCTGATAAAGATTTTTTTGAATTATTAGCAAACAAAAAATTTCCATCATCAACATGGCTGCGCAAATTAGAACAATTAGATTATCTCGAAGAACCGGATATGTTTCATGATTGCTTTGCACATATGCCTTTGCTAAGCGAACAATTTTTTGTTGATTACTTACAGGAACTTTCTAAAATAACATTAAAGCACATAGACGATGCTTTAGCGATTGAGTTGATTGGAAGGATTTACTGGTTTACCGTTGAGTTTGGTTTGATTAAGGAAGAACAAGGTCTGCGTATTTATGGCGCCGGAATTTTATCATCGAGCGGCGAAAGTATTTTTTGTTTAGGCGATAAAGCAAATCGTTTACCATTCAATGTGAAAGATATTATGCAAAAACACTATCACAAAGATCATTATCAGGACAGATATTATGTTATCAATTCTTACAAAGATTTATTTGATGCGATTCCTGAAATTGAAGCAACGCTGGAAAAAGCATTGACACAAATTCCGCATGAAAAAAATATTTACGCA
Source organism: Chitinophagales bacterium (assembly GCA_046329815.1). Classification (GTDB taxonomy): domain Bacteria; phylum Bacteroidota; class Bacteroidia; order Chitinophagales; family JADIYW01; genus JADJSS01. The sequence goes on along the minus strand of JAXLTY010000001.1, from coordinate 1,737,926 downwards.
ACGCCTTTAGATTTTGTTTTATAAAATGAAAAAGAAAACGCTCCAACAAATAAAATCCAGTATTCGAAAGAAGCAGTTAAAAGACGGTTTCTTTGATGGACGTTTTGCGCCAAAAGTTCAACCTGATAAAAAGAAAGCACACAATAAACATAAGTGTAGATTGCGTATTGCTTTAGATGATTAATTACTATCACAGAGAATGCTGAAAATTCACAGAAAAATATGTGCTAAATATACTCTGTGAAAAACGCTGCATACTCTGTGATACAAAAAATAAAACAATGAAAACAATTATTCCAAATGAAATCGGCATAAAAGCAATTTCTAATTTTCTGACTTCATCTGTTGTGCCGCGGCCTGTTGCCTTTGTAAGTACAATTAATCAAAACGGACAAGCGAATTTGAGCCCTTTTTCTTTCTTTAATGCGTTCAGTTCTGATCCGCCAATATTGATTTTTTCTGCGGCAAAAAGTGCATTGACAGGCAAACAAAAAGATACTTGTCACAATGTAAAAGCAATTCCTGAATGCGTCATTCATATAGCAAACTATGCTATGGTAGAGCAATTGTCTGTCACTAGCGGTGCATATCCAAGTGATGTAAATGAATTTGTAAAAGGTGGTTTTACGGAAGAAAAATCTACACTTGTCAAGCCACCGCGCGTGAAGGAAGCGCCTGTTGCATTTGAGTGTAAAGTCAATCAAATAATAGAATTAGGTGATAAAGGCGGTTCAGGAAATTTAGTGATTTGTGAAGTTATAATGATTCATGTAAATGAAAATCTGTTAGATGAAAATGGAAATGTAATTCCGGAATTATTAGATCCGATTGCGCGTTTAGGTTATAATAATTACGTGCGTTTTACGAAAGAAGATATTTTTGAAACACCGAAACCATTGAAAGCATTTGGTGTTGGTGTTGATGCTATTCCGCAATGGATAAAAGATGAAAATATTTTAACAGGCAATGAATTAGGCAAACTGGCAAGCATTGCAGAAATTCCGAATAAAGAAGAAATTCAGCAAGACTCAGAATTAGTAGAATTAATTTCTGATTACAAAGATCAATCTATAAATGAAATGAAACGATTGCTTTCTGATAATAAAATTAAAGACGCGTGGCTGGTGCTGCTGAATGTGAAGTGAAATATTCTTTTTTGAATGTCGTTATTAATTTATGAAACAAGTGTTTTTGATAATATTTATAACAACTTACACTTTTTGTAATTCACAAACAAATGGATTCAATTATAATCTTATTTCCGTTCCTTGTGATTCCAATGGCAGACAAATATATTATAATGATTCTGTAATTGTTTATCGTAATCTTTACAATAAATCTACAACATGTAGGTTATATAAAAATGGACATTTAGAGATTTTTGATTCTTCAAATCATATTATTGAATCTGGATTCCTGAATTTCACATGCAGCCAAAGATGTAGTAGGTTTAATTTTTGGAATGAATATTATAAAAGCGGAAAACTAAAAGCATGTGGAAATTATAAAAAAGATCACAAGATAAATACTTGGAAATATTTTTACGAAAGTGGTAATTTATTTAGAATAGAAAACTATCCTTATGATGATAAGTATAGATATATGATAGATGGTTTCTATTATGTTGAAAATCCAATGTTGCTAAGTGAATACGAATATTATGAAAATGGACAATTAAAAATGGAAGGTCAATATACTACTTATAGTAAATGCATAGATACGATTTATTATATCGATCCTGTTACATTAAGAGACACCATAAGTGTGCAAGAAGTTACTTGTTCCAAAAAATGCGGTACATGGAATTATTATTTCCCTGATGGTTCTTTAATGAAAAGAGAAGAATACTAAATCTTCATTTTGTACTATTTCTCATTTCTTCCAGCATCGCAATGATCTTATCCAGTTTCTCCGTTTCAATTAAACTTAGATGTTTTTGCAGTGCTTCGATTTCCAGTTTCGCATCTAAGTTCGTTTGATAATCATCTTGTGCCTGTGCACGGTCGCGGTCACTTTGCCTGTTTTGTGCCATCATGATAATTGGTGCTGCATAGGCTGCCTGCGTAGAAAATAATAAATTCAATAAAATAAACGGATAGGCGTCCCAATGTTTGATGCATCCTAAAACATTTAAACTCATCCATGCTGCAACAAATATGGTTTGTATAATTATGAAGCGCCACGAACCCATTCCTGAAGCGACAGAATCCGCTAATTTTTGACCAAAAGTAGATTCTTCAATATGTTCCTGGTGCCAGTTTTTGTTTTGCTTTGCCATTTTTTAATTTTTAAAAGAATAAAGTTAGATAAATTATTTTTTTAAAATTAAGTAGAAATGAGTAAAAAGATGGAAACAAAAACGGAAAATAAATCTTGTTTTATTTTTATCAAGTTGAAATAATAAAACGGTGATTAATGAATTTTTCCACGTAAACCTAATTCGATCAATTCCATTTTTTGCGGCTTGCCATTTTCAATTTCAAAACGTAAAATGGTTTTCATCTTATGAAATCCATGAACGCCAGCCGCGCCCGGATTTATGTGCAGTAAATTGAATTTCTCATCGCGCATAATCTTTAAAATATGTGAATGGCCACACACTAAAATAGTTGGCTTTTCTTGTTTTATAATTTCTCGCACGCGTTGATTATATACACTAACCGCGCCGGCAATATGTGTGATAAAAATTTTGCAACCTTCCATCTCAAAAATTAGATCTTCCGGAAATTCTGCGCGCAGTTCGTGACCGTCAATATTACCATAAACGGCACGCAATGGTTTAAAGTTTTTTAATTTATCAGTTACAGCGCTTGTTCCAATATCACCGGCATGCCAAATTTCATCAACAAACTTAAAATAGTCGAAAACTTGTACGTCTAAATAATTATGCGTATCCGAAAGCAAGCCGATCTTTTTCATTAATTTTTTACCAGTTTTGAATAAAAAAAGATAGTGATAGTGCAAAATAAAACCACGAACCACCATAATACAGTAAAACCGAAATGTTGTGCAATAGCAGCGCCGGAAAGCGTTCCGACACTTTGCGCAATCGACCATGTCATTGTCCAAACACCAGCATATTGTCCGCGATTACTCGCATTGCTTCGCGTCATCCAATAAGAAACCATAACCGGAAACGCAAACATTTCGCTTAATGTAATGAATGTAATACTTAAAAAAGCAATCCAGAAATTGACATGAAAAATGATCAGAATTAAATAGGCAATTACATGAAATAAAACGCCTAATAAAACTGCACTGCGTTTTGTCCATTTTCTTTCTAAATAATAGACTAAAGACATTTCGGTTAGTACAATTAAAATGCCGTTCCACATCATCAAAAACCCGATTGTTTTTTCAGAAAAATGAATTTCATTCTTGAAGAACGCAGTCATATTGCTCATCATTTGGAAAAAGCTAATAATGTATAATAAAGAAACCAAAGCAAAAATTAAAAAACCAGAATCTTTATAAGCCGATATTTTTTCTACAACTTCGTTGATTTTATCTTTTGTATTTTCAATGATTTTTGGCGGCAATAAAAAATAGATTAATAAAGCAGCCACCATATTTGTAATTCCATCTACCCAAAATAAATAATGATAGGAATAGCTTGCCAGCAAACCACCTAAACCACCACCAACAGCCCAACCTAAATTGAATGCTAAGCGCATTAATGAAAATGAACGCATGCGATTGGTATCATCGCAATATGATGCCATGGCTGCTGAATTTGCCGGACGAAATGCTTCGTTGACAAATCCTAAGATAAAAGTACATACGCAAATAGATTCGTAGGTTTTTAATTGTCCGAGTATAATAAAAACGCAGCCACCTAAAATTAATGTTGTTATTTGTACTTTGTAAAAGCCAATAACATCGGTGAGTTTGCCGCCTAACAAGCTTCCGAAGATAGCACCAATTCCAAATAAGGAAATAGCAATGCCTGCTTGTGATAACGTGCAACCAATTTGTGATGTTAAATAGATCATTAAAAAAGCACCAACCATGGTGCCGCATCGATTGACCAGATTCACAAACGCCAGTAGCCAGATTTCTCTGGACAAACCTTTGTATGTATTTATATAATATGTGGTCGCTTTGCGAATCATGCTGCTTTAAAAGTAATCAATACGTTGTCAGTTTGCCGGATTTTCAGATTAATAAAAAGTCAAATAGTTAGTATGACAAGTTATTATGCTTTGATCGCGTTGGAAATATATTGTATTAGTTCTTTGATTTGTTTTGGCTCAAACCACTTGTAATCATTGTGCTTATTGAAGAAAGTCAGTTGGCGTTTTGCATATTGTCGCGTATGTAGTTTGATCAAATCAACAGCTTCATTTAACGTTGTTTTCCCATCAATAAAATCAAACAATTCTTTGTAGCCAACGGTTTGCAATGCATTGTGATCCCGATAATTCATAACCGATTTTGCTTCTTCTAAAAAACCATGCTGCATCATTTCATCAACACGATGATTGATATTTAAATGCAATTGTTCTTTTGATAAATTCAAACCAATTTTAACCGGAACAAAATTTCTGACAACTTCATTCTTCTTTTTATACGATGAAAATTTATTGCCGGTTCCGATACAAACTTCCAGCGCACGAATCACACGTTGCGTATTGTGAATATCGATTGTGTTAAATGTTTCTTCGTCTAATTCTTTTAGTTGTTGCTGTAAAGGTTTGATTCCAAAATCTTTGAATTGTTGATTTAAGTTTGCTCTAATCTTTTCATCAATTTGCGGAATTTCATCAAAACCATTTAAGATAGCATTGATGTAAAAACCGGTGCCGCCACAAAGTATCACTACGTCTTTTGTTTTAAATAAATCATCTAATAATGCAATTACTTCACGCTCATATTCGCCTGCAGAAAAATATTGTTCAATACTTTTATTTGCTATAAAATAATGTTTCACTTCGGCTAATTCTTCTTCGCTTGGTCGCGCGACACCGATATTTAATTCCTGAAAAATTTGTCGCGAATCTGCGGAAATAATTTCCGTATCAAGATGTTTTGCAACCTGAATAGCTGTTGACGTTTTTCCAACTGCGGTTGGTCCGGCGATGATGATTAAGAATTTACGATTTACAATTAACGATTTACGATTCATTGTTACTTTATTCATTGTTAATCGTTAATCCAATTTCTTTTCCTTTTTCTATCATCAAATTATATGCTTCTTCGTAATCATTTTTTATAATACCATCTAAAATAGCATCTTTAATTGCATCTTTGATAATTCCAACTTCGCGCGATGGTTTGATGTTGAATGTTTGCATAATAATTTCACCGGTAATTGGCGGCTGCCAATTGCGAATGTGATCGCGCTCTTCGACTTCCTTTATCTTTTGCTGAACAAGTTTTAAATTCTCTTTATAGCGTTTTACTTTTGTTTCATTCTTCGAAGTAATGTCAGCTTCGCACAATAGTAATAAACTTTCTAAATCATCGCCTGCATCAAATAAAATTCTGCGAATAGCGGAATCGGTAATGTTTTCTTTGCTTAAAGAAATCGGACGCAAATGCAAGGCAACCATCTTTTGTACGAAACGCATCTTTTCATCTAACGGTAATTTAAAACGCGCGAAAATTTTCGGTGTCCATTTTGCGCCAACGACTTCATGACCGTGAAATGTCCAGCCGTGACCTTCTTCAAAACGTTGTGTTGCCGGTTTCGCAATATCATGTAAAATAGCAGACCAACGCAGCCAAAGATCATTCGTATTTTTCGATAAATTGTCCAACACTTGTAACGTATGATAAAAGTTATCTTTGTGTCCTAAATTATCTTTTACAGAAACGCCTTGTAGTTTTACCATTTCCGGAAAAAACTGATGCAGTAATTTTGTGTCGAACAACAGTTTAAAACCAATTGATGGTGTTTTTGAAAGAATGATTTTATTCAATTCGTCTGTAATTCTTTCCTGTGAAATTATTTTTAATCTGTCGGCAATCGGTTCAATTGCATTGTATGTTTTTTCTTCTATCTTAAAATTTAATTGCGATGCAAAACGAATGGCACGCATCATACGCAACGGATCATCGTCAAACGTAATTTTCGGATCTAATGGTGTGCGAATGATGCCGTTTTTCAAATCTTCCAAACCATTGAACGCATCGATTACTTGACCAAAATTTTCTTTTGATAAATGAACAGCCAACGCATTGATCGTAAAATCACGTCTTGAAATATCATCCTGCAAAGTGCCATCTTCCACGATTGGTTTGCGCGAATCACGCTGATACGATTCTTTGCGCGCGCCAACAAATTCCAATTCAATATCATGTAGTTTTATTTGCGCAGTGCCGAAATTTTTAAAGTAAGCAACATGCGGTTTCGGTTGCATGTTTTCTGCAATTCGTTTCGCCAACTCAATTCCTGAACCGACACAAACAATATCAATGTCTTTGCAATTCCTGTTTAAAATCTTATCACGCACAAAGCCACCAACCGCATATGCTTCGATGTTGAGTTCATCGGCAGCAGTTGCTACTAATTGTAGTAAGTCGTTTTCTCTGTCTGTAAATTGAAGTTGCATGTGACTGCGAAAATACACATAAGTAACGAGTTTTTTTTATCACAGAGTAGCACGGTTTTTACTGAGAACAAAATGCTCAGTGAAAGCTCTGCGCAGCTCTGTGATATTTTTATTTAGAAAATTATCGCAAATACTCTATGGAGTTGTCTGCGTTTATTTTAATGAGTTTGGATGGTGATTTGTAGGTTGAAGTGTCATATTTGCGTTCTACAATAAAATCTACTTTTTCTTTTATTTCAGCAGCAATTTGTCCAAATTCCAATGGCGTTTTTTCACCTGAAATATTAGCGGATGTACTGATGATTGGCTTGCCGAATTCATGAATTAATTGCTGACAAAATTTATGTTTAACCAAGCGAATAGCAACAGTGTTGTCTTCGTTAATTGCATTTTTGGCTAAACCTAACGGATTTGGATAAATGATAGTTGTTGGAACTTTCAATGAAAAAATCAATGATTCAATTTCGTTCGTCACATTTACATGCTTTTCCAACGTTTCGATAGAATCGACCAAAATAATTAAACTTTTTTCTTTTGGTCGTTGTTTGATCTCGAAAATTTTATCAACTGCTTTTTCATTTGTCGCATCGCAACCCAAACCCCAAATGGTATCCGTTGGATACAATAATACATGACCATTAATCAAGTGATTGATGCTGCGAATTAAATGATAATCGAGATTTTTTTTCATAATGATTTAAGCAATTCCAAGTTGCGAATAATTCTAATTTAATATTTTTCTGTATTTTGATATGTGCTGCGAACTCTTACAATATTTATTTGAGTTTCTGTTATTTCGTAAGAAATTCTGCAATGAAATATTTCGTATGCTCTAAAATTTCCCTTATTGTTCTTTTTGTATTGATCAACCGGAAATTTTGTTGGATGTGCAGGAATCTGTTTAGTAGAATTGAATATTTCATTTCTAACATTTTCTGCATTTTGCACGGAATCTTTTTTAATAAATGATATGATTTCTTTTAATTGTAATCGAGCATTTTTTGCCCAAATAATTTTGCGTACTTTACTTACCATGTTTTAGACTCTTCTTCCAAATCTTCTTGCGAAAGAAATTCTCCATTTTTTATTTGTAACAATGCTTCGTCAATTTCTTTATTGTACTGTTCAATATTAATTTGATTGTCTTGTTTTAAATGCAAGAAAGATTTTATTACAGTTAATATAGATTTCTTTTCTTCATTTCCTAGTAAAGGCAAGTATTCAAAAATCTGTTTATCTATTGTTTGTGACATTTTTTTATTAAAGTTAATCTTTTTTGAGTAGCAGTGTCTGGATTTTTTTATAAACTTTTGTAAACATGCATCATTTTTTCCGTCATTTTTTCAGGATTGAATTTTTGAACTTGATGAATTGATTTTTGCTTTATTTCAGCTGCTAATTCTAAATTGTAATAAATAAAATTGATGGCAGCCGAAATTTCTTCCACATTCATTGGATCCACAAAAATACAAGCATCGCCACCAACTTCAGGCATCGAAGAAATATTGCTGGTGATGACCGGCTTTCCACAACGCAATGCTTCCAAAATCGGTAAACCAAAACCTTCGTACAGACTTGGATATACCAAACCTTGCGACATGTGATAAATAATCGGCAATTCGTACCAAGGTAAATCTTTCAGAAAGAAAACGCGCCCTTCCAAACCATGTTCATAAATAAAATTTTCTGCATGCTGATAATCATCGCCGCCATTGGAAATAGCCACCAAATGTTTATCGGCATTTTCCGGTAATGTCATCGCTTTTAAAATATTGATGAAGTTTTTTCGCTTATTCAATGCGCCGACAAACAAAACGAAATCGCGTGGCAAACCATAACGTGCGAAATATTCATCTTTCAATACATAATTACATTCATATTCATATTCTTTGTTCCACGTTGGATAAACGACATGAATTTTTTCTTCCGGAACTTTAAATAATTCCATCAGATCATGTTTCGTTTGTTCACTTACGGCAATAATTGCATCGGCAATATGACATGCTTTTTTTGTTTTGTAAGCATACATCTGTCGATCGATAAACGGAAATGTTTTTGGTAATTTTTGAAAGATGACATCATGAATCGTTACCACTTTTTTCATTGGTTGCGGCAAATCCGGAACTTCAGCGCTCAAGCCATGATAAATATTAATTCCATGTTTTGTTACATCATCTTCCACACCTTTAAACCGCCAAAGATCCGCACTGAACGCATCGGAAATGACTGTTCTGTCCACATATTCTTTGTATTTGTATGGACTGTCTTCGAAGTATTTTTGATGAACAAAAATTTTATATTCTTCATTCGGATAAAACTGCAGCAAACGATTGAACAACGTTCGCGAATAATTTCCTAATCCTGTTTTGTTATCGTATAAACGTTTTCCGTCGAAACCTATGGTCATTTGGTCATTAGTTATTGGTCATTGGGTCAATAGTTATTGGTTTCATCTGATATTCTAATGACCAATGTCTAATGACCAATGACTATTGTTAAACTGATAAATCGTATTCTCTCAAAGCATCATTCAAAGATGTTTTCGTGTCTGTGCTTTCTTTTCTTTTTCCGATGATTAACGCGCAAGGCACCTGGTAAGTTCCTGCAGGAAATTCTTTTGGAATCGTTCCCGGAATTACCACACTTCTTGCAGGCACCACACCGCGATATTCTTTTGGTTCGCTTCCTGAAACATCGATGATTTTTGTGGACATGGTTAATACTACATTTGCTCCTAGTACAGCTTCTTGCTCAACTCGAACGCCTTCTACTACAATACATCTTGAACCGATAAAACAATCGTCTTCTATGATTACAGGAGCGGCTTGCACTGGCTCCAGTACGCCGCCGATTCCTACGCCGCCACTTAAATGCACGTTTTTGCCGATCTGCGCGCAACTTCCAACGGTTGCCCAAGTATCTACCATAGTTCCGGTTGCAACATACGCACCGATATTTACATACGATGGCATCATGATGACACCTTTTTCCAAGAATGCACCGCGACGAGCAATGGCATGCGGCACCACGCGAACACCTAATTCAGCATAATTTCTTTTCAATGGAATTTTATCGTGGAATTCAAAAGGACCAACTTCAATGGTTTCCATTTTTTGTGTAGGAAAATAAAGAATCACTGCTTTTTTGACCCAGTCGTTTACCTGCCAGTTGTCATTTATTTTTTCAGCGACACGCAATTTACCAAGGTCAAGTTGCGTTATCACTTCATTGATTGCGTTTAAAGTAGCAGTTTCTTGCAATAAAGTTCTGTCGTTCCACGCATTTTCAATAATTTGTTTAATATCGTCCATAAAAATTCCGAAATTTGTCGTCAAAATTAAATATTTAAAGTTATGAATACCGTTAAAGATAAATTAAATGTGTGCGCAAAAATGCTTATTCTGGCTTTTGTGTTAATAAGTGTTTCATCTTGCAGCAATAAAAAGAAAGTGGAAGTAAAAAATAAAGATGGTGTTGTAATAGAAAGCTATTTTGTCAATAAAAATAATCCTGATGAAAAAGTTGGTGTTTATACTAAATTTTATGACGATGGAAAGGTTTTGGAAACGTCAAATTATAAGAACGGAAAATTAAATGGTACGAGAACATTGTTTCATCCAAACGGAAAAATGATGCAGGTTGAAAATTATGTCGATAATAAACTGGAAGGAAAGTTGACTTCTTATTATGAAGATGGTTCGCTGCAACAAGAAGCGATGTATAAAGACAACACAGGAAATGGTATATGGAAAAATTATTTTAGAGACCATAAAAATGTAGTGAAAGAAGAAGTTACTGTGTCAGAAAATAAAATAAACGGACCATTTAAAGAATATTATCCGAATGGAAAATTATATGCAAAAGGTCATAAAATAGAAGTAAATGAAGGTCCGGATGCCTTTGAAGCATATGATGGAAAAGTAGAAGTGTATGATTCCACAGGAACACTCGAAAAAATACTTACCTTTGAAAACGGCAAACAAATTGCGAAAGAAGAAAAATAACCTGATGCAAAAAATAATCTGTTCCATTCTTATTTTGATGAGCATAATGGCTTGTCAAACGACTAGTAAAAATTTAGGTGAAAAATTTGAACCGAGAAACACCGTTTCTGTACACAATGTAGTGGAAAGATTGAAAACAGAGCCAGTTGTAAATAATGTTCAGATAGAAGGAAAAATTGCAAAAAGCTGCATGAGCGAAGGTTGTTGGTTCACGATAAAAGACGATTCTACAGGAAATGAAATACTTTTTGACGTTAAAGACAAAAAATTCCGTGTACCAATAAACAGTCCTGAAAAACAGGTAATTGTTCTGGCTGATGCACTAAAAGACAGCACTTCAGAGCAAAAATTTACACTTTCCGTCAAAGGTTTGATGTTTAAATAAGCGTTAATAGTTCAAAAAGTGTAATTTATGCTTGTCAATTCATTAAAATAAATTATCTTTGCACTCGCTTTTGTAAAAAAGCAATGATTCCGTAGCTCAGCTGGTAGAGCAATACACTTTTAATGTATGGGTCCTGGGTTCGAATCCCAGCGGGATCACAGGTGCCAAACCACGAACGCCTGATTGTCAGAGGACGACAGGCGTTCTTTTATTTTGTCAGTATCAGAACCTTCTTCGATAACATTTGTTGTTATTGATTGTATATACAGCGCAGATAAATAATCCTATCTTTATACAAATTAACCTGCTTTTGAAATGAATATCAGCATAAAATATGATGTTTCCTTTATCTGTAAAACAGTTTTACAAGAGCAGCTTGAACTGTCAGGTATTGATTATGAAATCATTGGATTAAATGATGTTGAAATCAGGCAACACCTCTCGGAAGAAAGATTAAATGAATTAGAGTCGAAATTCCGAAGTTATGGTATTGAAATCATTCATAACCAAAAAGTAGCGCTGGTTCAAAAAATCAAAGATCTTATTACGGATATGATATGGAAAGATGACAATTTGCCAAATATCACTACATCAGCATACCTGGTAGAACAGCTTAATCACAGCTATGGTTATTTATCCAATTTATTTTCCGAGATGACATACACTTCTATTGAAAATTACATTATCTTACAAAAAATAGAGCGCGCCAAACAAATGATCACCAGCGAAAACTATACTTTAACAGAGATTGCTTTTCAGTTGAATTACAGTAGTGTTGCGCATCTTTCTACACAATTTAAAAAAACAACGGGTCTTTCACCATCAGCATTTCAAAGAATACTTAAATTAAGAAAAGAAAACAGCAACATTATACCTTAACTGCATTAAACATAAGTCCTGATATGAGCAACAAACCATTAAATATCTTATTAGCTGATGATGACGAAGACGATCGCTTGTTTTTTAAAGAAGCGTTGGAAAACATTAAAATCAAAACGGTTGTTACTACTGTTAATGACGGTATCGAACTGATGGAATATCTCAATAAATCAGACATTAAATATCCTGATATTGTATTTTTGGATTTGAATATGCCAAGAAAAAACGGCATTCAATGTTTAGAGGAAATCAGGAAAGACAAAAACTTAAAAAATCTTACCGTTGCCATATATTCTACTTCGGGCTCAGAAAGTGATATAGAAGAAACGCTGATAAAAGGCGCGAATGTTTATATCAGAAAACCCAACGATTTTAGTGCACTTAAAAAAGTAGTATCAGAAACCATCAGCATTAACTGGCAGTTTCACAATTCCGGTTTAAATAAAGAAACTTTTCTATTAAGCATATAACTTATTAGTATGTTCCAAAAGTATATTTCGAGAAGAAGAAATTTCAGTATTTTTTCTTTTATTGTAGGTTTGGCAGTACTTTTTTATTTCAGCTTTTTATCATTCAGACAAATTAAAGTGCTTGAGCAATCAGAACAACTGCTTACGCAGTCGTATCAGGTAAAAGTATTGCTTGAACAAATAATTTCATATTCAAATGATATAGAAACAGAAAGATTAGCGTATGCGATTACAAATGATACTGAATTTATAAAACCAATTGGTGTTATCCAATCGAAATTAGATACACTTTATAACAAAGTAAATCTGCTAACGAAAGATAATCCGATGCAGCAAAAAAATCTTTCGGAAATAAAACCGCTGATAGATCAAAGAATAGCTGTTTTACAAGATAATAATACAATACTCAATGCTGTTTCTATGGACGCAGCTTCTGTAAAAACAAAAATCAAAAATGAAACAGAGTCAATAAATGCATTGCATCAAAAGATCAGTAGCATGGTTATAGCAGAAGACAAATTACTTTCAGAAAGAAAAGCAGAACATAAAAGTGTACTGACCAAAATGCCTTATTTTGCGATGCTTTTACTCACTTTTTCTATTTTCAAATTTCTGATTTCATTTTATGTTATCAACAATGATTTTAAACGAATTAATAAAGTATCCAACGAATTAAAACTCATCAATGATTCGTTTGAACATGCGCAAGAAATTGCTAATATTAGTCACTGGCAATGGGACTTGGAAACCAACAAACAGATATTTTCAGACAATCAGTATGTACTGTTAGGATGCAAACCCGGTGAGTTTGAACCTGCTTTCGAAGCATATCTCAATTTTGTGCATCCGGATGACAGGGCGAAAGTTTTGAAAGAAAATAATGATCTGCTGACAAACAACATTGCCAATGACTCAGTTTACAGAATTATTCGCAAAGATGGTGAATTGAGATATTTTAAATCAGTTGGTAGATTGATCACTGACGAAAACGGTAAAAAAGTAATTATTGTTACTAAATATGATATTACTGATCAGTATCTAATTAGCAAAGAACTGGAAGAACGCAACGCTGAATTAACCAACACGAATACCGAACTGGCTTCATTTAACTATATTGCCAGTCATGATTTGCAGGAGCCGTTGAGAAAAATACAACTCTTTATTTCTAAGATTTTTGATGATAAAGAATTGCAACTTTCTGAAAAAAATCTTGATTATTTTAAGCGAATGCAAACTGTAGCTAACCGGATGCAGAACCTGATTGAAGATCTGCTTATATATTCAAGAACAAACGCTAGCGAAAAATCTTTCGAACCTACTGATATCAATCTGATTGTCGAAAATATTAAAAATGAAATCATTGCTGATGAAGCAAAAGCAGACAAAGACATCACTATTAATTTTAAAGATTTGCCTGTGGTGAATGGCATTTCTTTTCAGCTTAAGCAGTTATTTTCTAACCTGATAGATAATTCTGTAAAATACAGCAACCCAATGCTTCCATTGGTCATCAATATTGAATCATCTATAGTAGATGGAGTTTCAATACAAGATATACCGGAATCGAAAATGCATAAGAAATATTATCAGATAACAGTTACTGATAACGGCATTGGTTTCGAACAATATTATTCTAAACAGATTTTCAATTTATTTCAACGCCTGCATGATAAAAAATCATTCAGCGGAACTGGCATTGGTCTTGCAATTTGTAAAAAAGTAGCGGAAAATCACAACGGATTTATTGCAGCTTCCGGCGAAATTAACAAAGGCGCTGTATTTACTTTCTATATGCCTGTTTAATTGAGTTTTGCATAAAAAAACTGCTTCAATCATTGAAGCAGTAAACATAAAAAACACTCTAAAGTTGACCAAACGTCTAACTTATTAAACTTGTATTAGAAAATAAAACAAAAAAAAGTTTTATTAATTATTGTTATGACGAAGAACTTATATTGCAAAGTTGTACCGAATCTCGAACAAGTGCATTACATGATTTCATGCAAATGTTACATAATTTCAATGCTGTAGTTACAGTAATTTTTTCGCTGATATTCTTTAATTAAAAAACCAGGAATGCCAAGTAATTTAATCTAATTAATAGAGTATATTTGTTTCAATACATTTAAATACCCTTGAAATTAAAAGATATATCAATCTCTAAAAAATTGTACTTTATCGTAGGTACAATGGCAGTATTGATTGTCATGGAATTACTGACACTTTGGTTTTCTATTCACACACTTTCTTCTATCAGAGCATTGATCGGCGCAGAAAGTTTATGGTCTAAAGCACAAAAAGATGCAATCTATCAACTGGGAAAATATCATCGTACACATGATGAAGCAGATTATTTGGCGTTTCAAAAATTCATGGAAGTTCCAATGGGCGACCACATCACGCGCATGGAATTATTCAAAGAAAAAATGAATATGGATACCGCGCGCAAAGGTTTTATTCAAGGTCGCGTGCATCCTGATGATATTGATGGAATGATCAGGTTATTACGAAGATTCAATAAGATATCGTACATAAAGAATGCCATTGTTTATTGGAGTGAAGGTGATGATGTGATACAGCAATTGATACCAATCAGTGTAAAATTGCATCAGGAAATAAATTCGCCGGCACCATCTCAGGAAAAGCTGGAAGCATTGATGTCTGAACTCGATCCGATCAATCTTCATCTTACCAAGCTTGAAGATAACTTTTCTTATACATTGGAAGAAGGTTCGAGATGGATGGAAAATCTGATTCTGAAAGTATTATTCGCTGTTGCATTAACAGTAGAAATTACAGGTTTGGTGCTGACTATTTCTGTGAGCAATAGCATGTCAAAAGCACTCAATGAAATCAACCGTGCAACCAGGAAAATCGCAAAAGGCGATTTGGAAGAACGTGCTACTGTGTATTCTATGGACGAGATTGGTCAGGTGGCTACTGCGGTAAACCAGATGACAGAACAACTGGTGCTTTCCAACAAAGAATTGGGCCAGTTTGCTTATATAGCTTCACATGATTTACAGGAACCTTTGCGCACAATTTCCAATTATGTTAGTTTGTTTCAGAAAAAATACGAAGGAAAATTGGACACGGACGGTGATAAGTATTTGAACTCAGTTACTGCTGCAACGGTCAGAATGCAGGATCTTATCAGAGATGTTTTAGAATACTCAAGAATTGGACATGATAAGACATTGACAAACATAGATTGCAATTTGTTAGTACAAGCTGTTTTAACAGATTTGTCTGTAAGCATTAAAGAAAGCAATGCACTTATTCATATAGATGACTTGCCGGCTATAGATGGATATTATGCCGATTTGCGCTCGCTTTTCCAAAATTTGATCAGTAATGCAATTAAATACAGGAAAGCGGATACACGAATAAAAATTACTATTTCAGCACAGCCAAATACAGATGTTTGGCAGTTTTCCATAATGGATAATGGCATCGGTATTGAAGAGATTTATTACGAAAAGATTTTTATTATTTTTCAAAAATTGCATGGAAAAGGTGAGTTTGCAGGAACAGGAATCGGCTTAGCACAGTGCAAAAAAATTGTTGAAATGCACGGTGGAAAAATATGGGTTGATTCTGAAATCGGCAAAGGAAGTACATTTTATTTTACGATCCTAAAAAATATTTTTATATGACAAAAAAATTAAATCGCATAATGTTGATTGATGATGATGATGACGATAATTTTTTTCATCGGATTGTACTAGAAGAGATCGATGCTGCAAATAATGTTCAGGTAGCTACGAACGGATTTGAAGCATTGGAATACCTGAGCGGCGATAATCAAATTCCGGATCTTATCTTTTTAGATATCAATATGCCAAAAATGAATGGTTGGGAATTTTTGACTAAATATAGTAAACTTGGAATTGATCAGAAGGCAAAAGTTGTTATCATTATGCTGTCAACTTCTATAAATCCTGCAGATATGGAGAATGCGAAAAGGATGAGTGAAATAACAGGTTTTAGAACTAAACCATTAACTGCAGACATGCTGAAAACAATTCTGCAAGATTACTTTGGATAAAGCATGGAAAATAAAAAAACTGCTTAGATTTCTAAGCAGTTTTTTATCTTACTTTATCAAATCTTAAAACGGTAAATCATCGTCAATTTGCGTTGCAGGAACATCTTCTAATTTTGGCGCCGGTGCAGATTGCTGATTGTTATTATTGTTGTAAGCTGAATTATTATTGCTTGTGTTGTTTTGATTATTGGTATTAATTCTCCACGCTTTCACATCTGTGTACCAACGATCATTGTATTCTCTGCTTTCAATATCAAATTCTACAGAAATAGTATTTCCTTCAACAAAAGAACTGCTGTTAGTTAGGTCGCCCCAAAAAGTCATCGCCACTTTTTTCGGATATTTTCCATTATCAATTTCAATAACTACTTGTTGTTTTTTCCAAGTGCCATTCTTGCCTTCTCCTGATTCTACAGGATTTACTTTAAAAACTTTTCCGCTTAATTCCATTTTCAATTTTTTTGTAAATATAAAGCGTAACAAGAGTAAAAAATAATCAACAATAAGATTTTTATACACCATTTTAAAAAATGACTAACATATTATGTTGTTTCGTTATTTACCAGATATTTTCTTAATCCATCAATAACACAGGAATGGAATTTTGGTCGGTTTTTTGATGTTTTATTCAAAAAATTGTAGTTTTAATTATGGATACAACGATAATAAAATATGTTTCGACAGACACAGTGCATTTTTTTACGCAAAATAAAGTGCTTTTAAGTTTGGTCATGGGTTTGGGTTTGAGTGCGTGTTGTGGTTTTCGTGTGTTTGTGCCGTTATTGGCTGCCAGTATTGCTACAAAATTAGGATTGCTGCATTTAGGAGCTGGTTTCCAATGGATGAGCAGCACGCCTGCGCTGATTTGTTTTGGTGCCGCTACTATTTTTGAAATTGGCGGTTATTATATTCCATTCATCGACAATATTTTAGATACGATCATGACGCCTGCATCGGTGATTGCAGGAACGCTACTTACAGCTTCAGCCATCATTCCTGATCTGGATCCGATGTTAAAATGGGGTTTAGGTATCATCGTCGGTGGAGGCAGCGCAGGTATTATTCAGGCAGGAACAGCTTTAACGCGCGCCACTTCGACAGCAGCAACCGCAGGTGTTGCCAATCCGTTTGTCGCAACAATAGAACATGTTTTAGCGATTATAGGTAGTATTTTTAGTATCGTTATTCCATTTATAATTGCAGGAATTGTTTGTGTGCTAATTGTAATTTTATTGTTTTTTGTAATAAGATATTTCAAAAAACAGATTCCGAAAGCAGAAGTAGTTCCTGTACAAAATAATTAGATGCCGCCTAAAGTTAAAATTGTGTTTAGTTTAACAATACTAGTTATAAGTATAATTATTAGCATTGCATTTTACATTGATACTAGAAATTTTAATTCTATTCGTGCATTTGGTCATAAAGAAAAAGCAATTATTCTTGACAAGGTAGATGATTATGATATTGAACCAATGAGTGCACCATCAAGATATGTAAATCCTACAAGAGCAAAACGTATAAATTTTCATCTTGTTATAAGATGTATAGTTGCACCATCAATAAAACAAAAAACTATTACAGATTCATTATCTTATTTAAAAAATGAAGATAATGATAATGAAGAAATTGATTTATTCATTGCAAAAAAAGAAGATTGGAAAAAATTGCAGAAATTAGACACCATTGATATATACACAAACCACAATCATAATAATTTTTATTTAGCTAAAGATATATTATATCCTACATTTTGGAACAAATATTATTATGTAATCGCACTTGTTGGGTTAGCTCTATCTATAATTACTTACAGGAAACTCTAGTTCTATTTATTAATTAAATAATGTCTTGTATCTTGTGTCTTGATTCTTGGCTCTATCATAATGAACGCATCAGCACAAAATATGCTCAATTTTTTTTCCAAACTCACGTTCAAAAGAGTCTGGAACATGTGTTTGGTTTATGCATCGTTCTATTTGACTAAATATTCTAAAAAACCAATCCAGCTTGGACAGCCATTTTCTATTTCGTTTGAGCCAACAACGTCGTGCAATTTGCGTTGTCCGGAATGCCCGAGCGGTTTGCGTTCGTTCACGCGCGAAACAGGTATGCTCGAACAGGATTTTTTCAAAAAAACAATTGATAACATCGCTGATAAACTAATTTATCTGACATTTTATTTTCAAGGCGAACCGTATTTGCACAAGAATTTTTTAGAGATGGTTTCGTATGCACAACGTAAAAAGATTTATACAGCAACCTCAACCAACGCGCATTATCTGACGGACGCGATGGCAAAAAAAACCATAGAAAGTGGTTTGGATAGACTAATCATTTCTATTGATGGAACGACGCAGGAAACGTACCAAAGTTATCGTGTCGGCGGACAATTAAACAAAGTAATTGAAGGCGCAAAAAATATGGTTAAATGGAAAAAACAACTGAACGCGAAAACACCATACATTATCTTCCAGTTTTTAGTCGTAAAGCCAAACGAACATCAGATAGATGAGTTAAAATTATTAGCAAAAGAAATTGGCGTTGATGAAGTGATACTAAAAACTGCACAAGTGTATGATTACAAAAACGGCAACGAACTGATTCCTGAAAACGAACAATATTCGCGTTATAGAAAAAATAGTGACGGCACTTATTCTATAAAAAACAGTTTAGAAAATTCCTGCTGGAAATTGTGGCACAGTTGTGTCATTACTTGGGACGGCAAAGTGGTTCCTTGCTGTTTTGATAAAGATGCGCAATACCAATTAGGCGATTTGCAAACGCATTCGTTTCAGCAAATTTGGAACAACGAATTGTATAAAGATTTTCGCGTAAAACTGGTAAAAGGCAGAAAAGAAATCGACATTTGCACCAACTGCAGCGAAGGTTGCGAAGTGAATTTTAATTACGAAGTGTAGCGCCGATTTAGCTGATTATTTTTGATTAAATAATTTTATATTTGTGCAAATTCATAGTTCATGGTTGACGAGAAAATAAAACAAAGGTTATACGAAAGTGTATCAATAACAAAACATCCAAAATCTATTTGCATTGCAAACTATAAAGGCGGTGTTGGAAAAACAACAATTACAACTTTATTAGGTTATTATTTAGCAAGTACAAACAATAAGGTACTTTTAGTAGATATAGATCCACAATGCAGTTTATCTTTAGCTGTTGGTTTTGAACCAAGTGATTTTGAAGATGACAAGAAAAGTATTTATTATTTAGTAGAACCAAAAAATTGGTCAAAAATAAAAAATACTTCTTTTAATGATTACGTTAAAAAGGCACCTGAGTTTCCTGATACACTCAGTATCATTAAAGGTTCATTTGATATTGATGAACTGGATAAATTAATTATTCGAGAAATTGAAAAAAATGGTGCATCAGCAGAGATGCTATACACTTTTTGCAGAAATCTATTAAATTCATTTACTGAATATGATTACATCATAATAGATTGTCCACCGAACAAAATGTATTTAACACAAGCAATGCTAAGAAGTAGTTCTTATTTTCTTACTGTCACTATACCTGATAAAATATCTACTTTTGGAATGCCAAGATTGTTAAAATGGGTAAATGAAATTCCAAAAAATGAAAGACCGGATTTTTTAGGAACCATAATTAATTGTACTAAAAGAACTGGTGTAAGTAGTTTAGGAACAAATCTGCAAATAAGTGCACAAAATGAATTAGAGAGAAATATTAAATCATATTTGTTTCCAAAAGAGAAGATTGTTTTAAAAAATGAAACAATTATTGAGAGAATTCCAAGATTAGATGACATTGCAAGATTTTTAAGTCAAGGCGAAAACAAAGATGCTTGGTATGATTTAAAAAGATCAACTTCAAGTCAAGATTCTGTAAGTGCAATTATGTTAAAATTAATAAATATAATAAAAAATAGAATGGAACAATATGTCAAAGTATAACATTATTATAAGAAATGTTTCTAACATTGATGATAATGTAAAATTTATCATTAATAATTTTTTTAGCGAAAAGGATTTAGAAAAATTAAAAAGGTTTGGCGGAAGAATTCAAATATCCATTTCATCACCTTACAATGAGCAAAAGAAATCAAAGATTGATTTAACTGATGACAGATTGAAAGAAATTATTTCTATAAAAGACAAAGAAAATTTTAAAAAGGAATTAGGATTGCTTTCTACAAAGGATTTAAAACGAATTGCAATACTGATTAACACGAAGTTGTCTCTTAAAGCAAATAAGAAAGAAATAATTGGTCAGATTTATGATAACGTAATTTCAAGTTTGAGATGGAGTGATACCATAAATTCATAGTTTTTTTTAAATTATATTTGATTTAAAGTGATATTATGCATCAGAGCATCAATCGTTTAATTCAACTTGCATTTCCAAATCTTTATGTATAAATTTGATTATGGCAACAAATAAAATAACGGCAAAAGAACCTGTTCGCAAACTCACTGCGCATGATTTGGCTTTCGGCATCGGTCGGAAATTTACCAATGAAGAAATTGCTTTATTAATTAAAGAACACGAAAATGATGCTTTTATCAGCGAAGAAATGTTGAGTAAAAAAGTCGATAAAGAAATTGCAAAAATTTATAAAAAGAAATCTGTTGCAAGTAGAGTATAGTGTTATCGCAAGGCAAACAATAATAGATATTGCAGTATTTGTTGAACGAATGAACACAAAAGGTTCCGGAAATCGATGGAAAAATAAATTCCTTAAAAAAATAAAAAGATACGCAAAGCCAATAAAATATGCTTTATGCAGGCATGAGATTTATGCAGCAAATGGTTTTAGTTGCATTGCAATCGATAATTGGATTATCGTTTTTAAAACAGATAATACGAAATTTAATGTTTATCAAATTGTGTTGGCATCCAATTTATACTAAAGATGCATCTTAAAAACTGTTAACCAATTCCAATTACTTCTTACAAATTGCTATCTTTACCAATAAGATGAATTTTGTTTTTCCATTCTTTTTGTTCGCGCTTTTTGCTTTGGCAATTCCGATCATCATTCATCTTTTTTATTTTCGCCGATACAAAAAAGTATATTTCTCAGACATTCGTTTCTTAAAACAAGTTCAGGAAGAAAAATCCACGATCGATAAATTGAAAAAACGCTTGATCTTGGCAACAAGATTATTGGCGTTGTTATTTTTGATTTTGGCATTCGCGCAGCCATTTATCGGTTCCAATAAAAATAAGCTTAACCAAGGCACTTCGGCAGTTTGCGTGTATGTCGATAATTCGTATTCGATGGGTTTGAAAAATGGCGGCGAAGCGGCTTTGTCGATCGCAAAAACAAAAGCGAAAGAGATTGCGAACGCATTCAATACCGGCGATAAATTTTCATTATTGACAAACGATTTGGAAGGCACGCATCAACGTTGGATGCAAAAGCAGGATTTTTTAGATGCAGTTGATAAGCTAGAATTGTCGCCGAATATTAAAACCATTGATGAAATTTCTAAAAAAGAAGCAACGCTTTTTCAATCGTTAAACGCGAAAAATAAGTTAGGTTTTTTTATTTCTGATTTTCAGAAAAACATGCTGACAAAAAGCGAAGACACTACATTTACTGCGCATTTCTTGCCATTGAAAAGTGATGCCGAAAAAAATATTTTTGTCGATAGTTGTTGGTTCGAACAGCCATTATTTACAATCAATGCGAACAATAAATTATTGGTGCGTATCAAAAATGCCGGCAACACAGCAGCAGAAAAAGTGCGCGTTTCCATTAAAATAAATAACACTGTAAAAGCAATTGATGATGTATCGATTGGTGCGGAAAATTCGATTACAGATTCGTTCAATATCACAGCAACGCAAGCAGGTTGGCAAAAAGCAGAAATTACGTTTAATGATTATCCAATCACGTTCGATGATCATTTTTATTTTGCTTACAAGGTGGCGCAAAGTGAAAAAGTGTTATCGATTGAAGATGCTGAAACACCAAATAATATTACATCTATTTTTACCAACGATGTGCATTTTATTTTTGATAAAGCGAACAAAGGACAACTCGATTATTCGTCATTCAAAAACTATTCGCTGATTATTTTAAATCAACTAACAGAAATCAGTTCAGGTATTGCATCTTCGTTAAAAGAATACATTGAAAATGGCGGAAATGTGTATGTGATTCCAAGTGTGAATGCTGATGTCAATTCTTACAATGCTTTTTTGTTGAATAACAATGCAGGAAGTTTTGGTGCTTTACAATCTAAAACCGGCGAAGTGACTCAACTAAATTTGCAGGAAGATATTTTTAAATCAGTGTTTAATAATTTACCAAAGAATGTAGAAACACCAAAAATTACAAAATTCTATCCGATTCAATCGAATACCAATAGCAATACACGCGATATAGTATCAACCAATTTGGGTTCGCCGTTGGTGGCAAAATTTGATGCAGGCAATGGTTTCGTGTATGTGCAAGCCGTGCCGTTGAGTGCTGATTTTTCTACCTTGCAAGCCAACGCTATTTTCGCGCCGATGATTTATAATGCTGCGGTTTACAAGAAAAACAAACAACCATTGTATTACACGATCGGAAAAGATAATCTGATTGAATTGAAGAATTCTAACGCAACCGGCGAAAGCGTTTATAAATTAACGAACGGCAAAAACGAATTCATTCCTGAAAACAGAAGCGTTGGAAACAGTGTGTTGCTGCGCGTCAATAATACGTTGGAAAGCGATGGTCATTATTCAATCAATTCCAATAATGCAGAACTTGGAATTGCTGCGTTCAATTTCGATCGCACGGAATCGAATTTAAAATTTGCTGATAAAACGGAAATTAAAAATACATTTAATCAAAAAAATCACATCATTTTAGATAACGCGAAAGCAAATTTATCAGCCGAAGTAAAACAAATAAAAGATGGTGTGTTACTTTGGAAAGTTTGCGTAATTTTGTCGCTGTTATTTTTACTCATCGAAATTTTGTTGATACGATTCTGGAAATAAAATAAAACCATGAAATACCTGATAAAAAATACAACCATTTTAAATGCAGCTTCAGAACATAATGGAAAGAAAGTGGATGTGTTAATTGAAAATGGTATTATTAAAGAAATGAATGCGTCAATAACAGCAAACGATGCCGAAGTTTTTGATGCAAACAACTCTTTCTTAACAACAGGTTTTTGTGATGTATATGTTAGTGTCGACGATCCAGGAAATGAGTACCGAGAAGATATCGATTCAGTGGCAAAAGCAGCAATTGCAGGTGGTTTCACAACAATTTGTGCGATTGCAGACAATCATCCGATCACACAAACCAAAGCACAGGTTGAATATATCATCAATAGATCAAAAGATACAGCAATCAATATTTTACCGATAGGCGCTGTTACGGAAAACTTTGACGGCAAAACACCAACCGAAATGTACGACATGCATCACGCTGGTGCGGTCGCTTTTTCAGATGTGCCGCACGCGCTCAAAGACAGTGGCGTTATGTTGCGCGCGTTGCAATATGTGCAGCCGTTTGATGGTTTGATTATTACGCTGCCGTTTGATAAAACATTGGTTGGAGACGGACAGGTCAACGAAAGCGAAATTTCTGTGAAAATGGGTGTGAAAGGCATCACAAATTTGTCTGAATTTTCTATCGTTCAGCGCGATATTGAATTGCTGAAATACGCAGGCGGCAAATTGCATATAGTCGGAATTTCAACTAAAGAAAGTGTTGATTTAATTCGCAAAGCGAAAGCAGAAAAACTGAATATCACTTGTTCTGTTTTTGTGCATCATTTGATCAGCGATGAAAACGATGTCAAAAATTTTGATTCGAATTATAAAGTGTTTCCGCCGTTGAGAAATTTGGAAGATCAACAGGCATTGATCGATGGTTTGAAAGACGGAACAATTGATTGCATTTCTACACAACACACGCCATTAAACATCGATGAAAAAAATGTAGAGTTTGAATATGCGCATTTCGGCATGATTGGTTTGCAAACGGCTTTTGGTTTGTTGAATAAAAAATTAAGCAACGAAATTTCAAAAGAAAAACTAATAGAATTATTATCAACGAATCCAAGAAAAATCATCCATCAAAAAAATCAATATAATCAAACGAATCACAGTCCAGACTTTGTAATTTTGAATTTCGATGAAGAATGGATGTACGTTGAACAAAACAACCAATCCAAATCAAAAAACTCACCGTATTTCGGACAAACACTAAAAGGAAAAGTAAAAGCGGTTTTCTCCAAAGGAAAACTAATCATCAATAACTAATGAGCGAACAACCATCAGATAGCAATCCGCGCGGTGCATTAAGCGGCATCCTGATTACCTTAATTTCCGCAGGCATGGCAACTCTTTTCTTTGCCGCGTTTTTTACATTAGCATATATCAAACACATGCCTTACGGCAGACCACAAGCTATGATTTTACAGGTAACAGCTATCGCATTCACTGTCATACTAACATTATTCTTATCGCGAAAAGTACAAGGCGACAAGCTAAGTTATATGCAAGGTTTTCTCGGTGGCTGGATGGCAAGTTTGGTGCTTGCATTATTTGTTTCCGCATTCTACAGTGTGTTTTCAAGTATTACTAAAACACCTACCATGCCAAAAGGCGGCTTCGCTATGGTGGTGATGTTATACAGCGCCATCGGTATGTTGTTTTCCTTAGCTGCTGCAATGATCTTTAAAAAAGATTAAAATTTTTTTCTGAAAATAAATAAAGTTATTTTTGTAAATCATACATCTTAATTCTGAAACAGATTTGAACATTTCCATTGTCATACCATTATTTAACGAAGACGAATCGTTGCCTGAATTATTTTCATGGATTGAAAAAGTGATGACAGAAAATAATTTTTCCTACGAAGTAATTGCGGTGGACGATGGCAGCAAAGACAATTCGTGGAAAGTGATCAAAGATGCTTCTCAAAAAAATCCAAACATAAAAGGCATTCACTTTCAGCGCAACTATGGAAAATCAGCGGCGTTGCAGGTTGGTTTCGAAGCAGCACAAGGTGATGTCGTGATTACAATGGATGCTGATTTGCAGGACTCACCGGACGAAATTCCTGAGTTATACAAAATGATTACGGTTGATGGTTTCGATTTAGTTTCCGGCTGGAAAAAGAAACGCTATGATCCATTGACCAAAACGATTCCAACAAAATTATTCAATGCAGCTACGCGCTATGTTTCTGATATTCATAATTTGCATGATTTCAACTGCGGTTTGAAAGCATATAAAAAAGAAGTCGTAAAAAATATTGAAGTGTATGGCGAAATGCATCGCTACATACCAGTAATCGCGAAATGGAGTGGCTACGATAAAATCACCGAAAAACCGGTGGCACACCAGGAACGTAAATATGGCAAAACCAAATTTGGCTTAGAACGTTTCGTAAACGGTTTCTTAGATTTAATGAGCATCACATTTGTCGGCAGATTCGGCAAACGACCTATGCATTTATTCGGAACACTCGGAACACTTTCTTTCTTTTTAGGTGTTTTGATCTTGATTTATTTAACCATCACCAAAACGGTTTTCGGTATTGTTGGAATGACAAACCGGCCGATATTTTACTTAGGTATTTTAACCATTATTGTCGGAACACAATTATTCGTCGCAGGTTTTTTAGGTGAACTCATTTCGCGCAACGGCGCCGACAGAAATCAATATAATATTGGTGAAAAAATTGGATTCTAATCTTTGTCCTTTTTCTTCGGACAAGATTTGCAGCGTTTGCCGGTTTTATGCTTTTTACAGCATTTTTTCTTAAAAACACAAGTGTCACAACCTCTTTTCATGGAAAAGTGTTCGCTGATTTGATTTTGTATGATGGCTAAATGAAGCACACACAAATTTATGTTTTTCTATTTAGATTTATTCTAAACAGAAGTCAAAAAATCAGCAATTTCAGAAAAATACCTAAAGTTAAGCAGTGCTGGTTATTTAGCGGTTTTCGCCACTCGTTTCGGATTGTCTTTCACAAAAGCTTCCCAACCGGAATACTTTTTGCCACCTTTCGGAACGCCGATCATCGAAAAATGGTGGCAAACCGCGACAGCCAAACCGTCAGTTGCGTCCAATTGCTTCGGCAACGCATCCGTTTTCAGAATATGTCCAAGCATGGCAGCAACTTGTTCTTTCGCGGCGTTTCCGTTTCCGGTAATGCTTTGTTTCACTTTCTTCGGCGAATATTCCTGTATCGGAATTTTTTTGCTCAGTGCAGCCGCAATTGCCATACCTTGCGCGCGGCCTAATTTCAGCATCGACTGCACATTTTTTCCAAAAAACGGCGCTTCAATCGCTAAAACATCCGGTTTAAAAGAAGCTACGATTTCCAAAACACGATCATAGATGCAGCATAATCGGTCGTAATGATCGTCAAATTTTTCGGTATGAATGCTGCCGATTGCCAGCAATTCCATCGTCAAACCATCCGACGCGACAATGCCGTAACCAGTCACTTGCGTGCCTGGGTCAATGCCTAAAATAATTTGTTTTTTGTTCGCCACGTTGTAAAAGTAGCAATAAGTGACGTCATTTCGAGTGCAGCGAGCAATCTTTTGAATAAACATACCACTAAAAAAAAATTAAAAAAACTATCTTTGAAATTCGTCTTTTGATTTTCCGTTGATGACCAAATTCTTTCAGAACAAAACGTTAAACACCATCATTAAGCTGCTCATTTTCATCGGCTTGCTGGTCGTTTTGTATAAACAGATCATTCACAACGAAAACCTGCAAAAAGTAGTCTCGCATTTCAGAAATACATTCAAAGACGAATACAGTTTGCTGATGCTGGTGTTTTTGCTGATGCTGCTGAACTGGTCGATCGAAACCGTAAAATGGAAATACCTGATCAATAAATGGCACGAACTATCATGGCTCGAAGCGATCGAAGGTATTTTGTTCGGCATCACGTTTTCCATGTTCACGCCAAACCGTGTCGGTGAATTTGGTGGCAGAGTTTGGGCACTCAAAACAGACCGAATCACTGCAATAGTTTCTACGTTAATAGGCAGTTACGCGCAAATTGTGGTCAATATTTGTCTTGGCGCAGCCGGATTTTTGTGCTATACATTTTATGCAGGCAAGAATGATATTTACCTGAACGGCGTTTTTGTCTTCTTTTTTCTGCTGATTTTGGTGGCTACGCATCTGACGTATTTCAATTTGGATTTTGTGAGCGCGAAATTTTCTAAAATAAAGGCACTTCAAAAGATCCGAAATTATATTGATGTCATTAATAAATACAACAATGCAGATTTGATAAAACTCGAATTATTGTCGTTCAGCCGATATTGTATTTATTGTCTGCAATTTATGCTGCTGCTGAAATTCTTTGGTGTGCAAGTACCTGTTTTGCTGGGTTTTGTATTGGTCAGCGCTATTTTTTTCATCCAAACCATCAATCCTTTTTCTATTGATTTACTGGATATTGGCTTTCGCGGCAACGTGGCGGTTTTCTTCCTGGCGCCATATACCGACAATAATTTAGGCATTTTAGCGACCACCATAACGCTTTGGCTGATAAATTTGGTGTTTCCGGCTATGATTGGCGGCATTGCGGCACTGCAATTTAAGTTCTTCAGAGAAGAATAATTTTAATTTATTGATTATCTTTACAGTTCAACAAAACAAAATATGAGCAACGAAACAGGTTTATTAGACGATGACATTCTGAAAGTAGATTCACAAACGTACATTGCTGATGCAGTGCAAGGACATCCAAAACAATTAGCATTATTGTTTTTCACAGAAATGTGGGAACGTTTTTCGTTTTACGGAATGCGTGCATTGCTGGTGTTGTTTATGGTGCATCAGTTACATTATGAAGATGCAAAAGCGAACCTGATTTACGGAACATATACGGCTTTGGTGTATTTGATGCCATTATTTGGTGGTATCGCTGCCGATAAATTTGTTGGTTACAGAAAAGCGATCGTTTTAGGTGGAACCTTAATGGCTGCCGGTCACTTGATTTTGGCAATTCCGACAGAATGGTCATTTTTTGCAGGTATGGCGTTCTTGATTTCAGGAAATGGATTCTTTAAACCGAATATTTCAACGATGGTTGGTCGTTTGTATCGCGATGGCGACCCAAGACGAGATGGCGCATTTTCTATCTTTTACATGGGTGTAAATTTAGGTGCTGCTATCGGTGGCTTGATCTGCGGTTATGTTGGACAAAAAATAAATTGGCACTATGGTTTCGGTTTAGCTGGCATCTTTATGATTTTCGGTTTGATCACATTCTTATTCGGACAAAAATCATTAGGTGAAATTGGCTTAACACCGAAAGAAAACGAAGGCAAAGGACCGGAAGTGGCGATGTCAAAACAATTAATGGTACTTGCATTTTCATTAGTAATTATTCCAATCTTCATTTTGTTGTTTAACAACTATACAATAATGGGAAAAATTATGTTTCCTGTTTGTATTGCAGCAACATTAGCAATGATTTTTATCGCTTTCCAGCAGGAAAAAGAAGCAAGAAATAAAATGCTGGCAGCCATTGTGATGGTGGCATTCTCTGTCATGTTTTGGGCATTTTACGAACAAGGCGGTGGCTCATTGAACTTATATACAGAACGTAATGTAAATACATTCGGCATGCCAGCAGCAGCCATCAATAATTTCATCAATCCGTTTTATATCATTTTATTGAGTTTCCCTTTTGCATGGTTATGGCTGAATTTAGGAAAAAGAGGCAAAGAACCATCTACTCCAATGAAATTTACCTTATCTTTTGTACAATTAGGACTTGGATTTTTCATGTTCGTAGTTGGTGCTAAATTGGCATTAAACGGACAAGTTGGCTTTTTTTGGTACGCTTTAGGTTATTTATTATTAACAACAGGCGAATTATGTATTTCACCAATAGGTTTATCTATGATTACAAAGCTATCACCAACCAAATATACAGGTATGATGATGGGTTTTTGGTTTTTAGCTTCCGCGCTTGGACAACATTTGGCAGGTGTAATCGGTACTTTAATGGCAATTCCTTCAGAAGGTGGTGCAACTACAGTGTCCGCAGTCGAGTCTTTAGGTATATATAGTGGTGTATTCATGAAAATATTTTATGTGTCGCTCGGTGGAGGTTTGGTACTATTATTGCTGGTACCTATACTGAAACGCTGGTCTGGCACTACAAAAGCAGCTTAAAAATGTATAAAATTCCAACCATATTAGGTATTGCACTCATTTTCGGATTCTTTTTTTGGGATTCAATAGCAAATGATACCAGCGATCCGACTAAGATTGTATTGTCTGATAAAGATACTTTAGGTAGGAATTGGGATGCTATGGCTGAACAAAAGGCATTGCAATTAAAACAGCAGACAGAAATGAATGCGGTAGATGCAGTGCAAGCCGAAAAAAACGAAATAACGCCAATGAGTCTTAGACCACTACTAAATCCAAGTGAAGATCCGCTTCGCACCGATAAGAGCAGTGAATATAATTATACTTCGGTTCCTGCAGGAGATGGCAGAGAAATCATTACCGGTATCGATAATTCAGATGATAATGAAGACAAGTACATGAGCCGCCATGATAGAGAACGCTCACTGAAAAACAGGGAAGAACAACTGGAAGCAAGCGAAAACAGGTAGATCAAGTGAATTTCCGTTTCTTAATTTATTGCTGTTTTATTTCATTCAACATGCTTTCACAAAATACTGTATATGATACTGTAAAGACAAATCACTCAGTAATACAGCTATTTTCTAAAAATGGATTTCATTTTCCAACAAAAACTATTTATTTGCGTGCTTTCAAGCAGGAACAAATCTTAGAACTTTGGGCAAGTGATGATATACAGTACAGACTGATAAAAACCTATAAATTCACGGCAACATCAGGCAATTGCGGACCAAAGCAACGCGAAGGCGATCTACAGATTCCGGAAGGTTTTTACCAGATTGACACATTCAACCCAAATTCAAAATTCCATCTTTCTTTCAGAATCAATTATCCAAATTTTGCAGATTCCATTCGTAATAAAAACGAACAAAACGTAGGCGGCGATATTTACATTCATGGTGGCAGCCAAACTGTCGGCTGCATTCCAATCGGTGATAAGTATATAGAAGAACTTTATTTTATCTGCAAGGAAATCTATAAAATGTCAGCAATTCCTATTCATATTTTTCCTTGTAAAATGGAAGAGCATAATCTGAAAGAATTGCACAAAGCATATCCAAACCAAACTGATTTTTGGAAGTCATTACAACCGATGTATCGTTTCTTTCAATCGCATAAAATGCTCGGCGAAGTAACCGGTTGCGATACTTCAGGAAATTATCAATTGGCAATTCCTTGGGATTAATTTAATCTAAAGTTCTTACGACTTACGACTTATGACTTACGACTTATGCCTATCTTAGCATTTCTCAAAATAATAAAATGGAATTAGTAAACGGACAATATGAGATTGGCGGTGTAAATGTGCTTGAATTATGTAAAAAATACGACACGCCATTGTATGTATATGACGCAGCAGTTATTGAGCGCCAATATAACCGATTGAAAAACGCGTTTGGTAAAACTAAGGTGGATATTCATTATGCTTGCAAAGCATTAAATAATATTAGCATTTTAAGGTTTATAAAAAATCTTGGTGGCAGCTTAGATACGGTGTCTATTCAGGAAGTACAGCTTGGTTTAAAAGCAGGTTTCGAGCCGCAACATATTATGTACACACCAAACTGCGTAAACATTGATGAAATAAACAGAGCTGTTGATTTTGGTGTGCAAATCAATATCGACAATATTTCTATTTTAGAACAATTCGGTAATTTATATAAAGATAAATATCCGGTTTGTATTCGTATCAATCCGCATATCATGGCCGGCGGAAATCAAAAAATTTCAACAGGTCATATCGATTCTAAATTCGGAATTTCTATTTATCAGTTGCGTCATTTGGAACGTGTTGTAAAGTCAACGAATTTAAAAGTGGTTGGTTTGCACATGCACACAGGTTCTGATATTTTAGATGCTGATGTCTTCCTGCGCGGTGCTGATATTTTGTTTGAAGCGGCTCAAAGTTTTAAAGACTTAGAATATTTAGATTTTGGAAGTGGCTTTAAAGTAAAATATCATGAAAACGATAACACCACAAACATTGAAGATTTAGGCGCAAAGATCAGCGACCGTTTCCAGGAATTTTGTAAAAATTATGGCAAAGAATTAACCTTGGTTTTCGAACCCGGAAAATATTTAGTAAGCGAAAGCGGTTTCCTATTTGTTCGAACGAATGTCATTAAACAAACAACTGCAACTGTTTTTGCCGGCGTTGATTCTGGACAAAACCATTTAATTCGTCCAATGATGTACGATGCATATCATCACATCACCAATGTTTCCAATCCAAACGGAATAGAGCGTATTTATACGGTGGTTGGCTACATTTGTGAAACCGATACGTTTGGTTGGGACCGAAAACTCAATGAAGTACGAGAAGGCGATATTTTGGCGTTGCACAATGCAGGTGCTTATGGCTATTCAATGGCTTCAAACTATAATTCGCGTTACCGACCAGCAGAAGTTTTAATACATAATGGCGAAGCAAAATTGATTCGCAGAAGAGAAAACCTGGAAGATTTACTGGCTACACAAGTAGAAATTGCATTGTAAATTTAATCTGTACGATTAAAAGCGTCAGATTGTTTTATTTTTATAAATTGTTATTACTCTATCAAACCGATATACTATAAGAAATTTGGCTGATTTTATCGTATATTTGTTATCCAATGTCTGAAAAAGCAACCAATATTCATACAATTTTTAATCAACTGCTTCAGCGCAGCGACAAAGAAAATTTGTTGCACCAAAAAGCAATCTGTATTTGGATGACAGGTTTGTCCGGTTCCGGAAAATCGACCATAGCACAAGGTCTGGAAAAAAAATTGCATCAAAACGGTATTTTGGTTACTGTTTTAGATGGCGATAACATACGTTCAGGCATCAACAATAATTTGGGTTTTTCAGATGAAGACAGAACGGAAAATATTCGCCGTATTGCTGAGATTAACAAATTATTTTTAGCTACAGGCATTGTAACTATTAATAGTTTTGTAAGTCCAACAAAAGATATTCGCGATTTAGCAAAAACAATTATTGGCGAACAGGATTTTTACGAAGTATATATCAATGCAAGTTTTGATGAATGTGCCAAACGCGACGTAAAAGGTTTATATAAAAAAGCACTAAATGGCGAGATCAAAAATTTTACCGGTTTAGATGCACCTTTCGAAGCACCAACAGATGCAGCACTGGAAATCAAAACAGCGGAACAAACCATTGAAGAAAGTATTGAAACGATTTATAATTATTTTATCCAAAAAATTAAAAAGCAGTAGGCAGTATTTGATTATGCAGTAGGCAGTACTGCATATTGCATACTACCTTACTAAATACTAAAAATATGAACGACTATCACTTAAATCACCTTAAAGAACTCGAAGCAGAATCTATATTTGTGTTGCGCGAAGTAGCAGCGCAGTTTGAAAATCCATGTTTGTTATTTTCAGGCGGAAAAGACTCGATCGTGGTTTTACATTTGGCATTAAAAGCATTCTATCCGGCAAGTGTTCCTTTTACTTTATTACATGTGGACACTGGACACAACTTCCAGGAAGCATTAGATTACAGAGATAATTTAGTAAAAAAACATGGTTTGCGTTTATTAGTAGCATCCGTGCAAGAAGCAATAGATAAAGGTTTGGTGCGCGAAGAAAAAGGTTATAATGCATCACGCAATGCACTCCAAACAGTTCCGTTATTAGAAGCTATTGAAAAGAATAAATTCGATTGCGCAATGGGTGGCGCTCGACGTGATGAAGAAAAAGCACGTGCTAAAGAACGATTCTTTTCACATCGTGATGAATTTGGTCAATGGGATCCAAAAAATCAGCGACCTGAATTATGGAATATTTTTAACGGAAGAAAACATATTGGCGAACATTTTCGCGTGTTCCCAATTTCCAATTGGACAGAAATGGATGTTTGGCAATACATTTACCAGGAAAAAATTGAAATGCCGAGTTTATATTTTTCCCATAAACGAAAAGTATTTGAACGCGATGGCGTGTGGTATGCAGATAGCGAATACATGCAGAAGAAAGATACGGAAGTTGTCGAAGAACGCATTGTGCGTTTCCGTACAGTTGGTGACATTACGTGTACAGGTGCCGTATTTTCAGAAGCATCTACATTGGAAGATATTATTCAAGAAGTAGCAGCGTCGCGCACAACAGAACGTGGCACGCGTGCAGACGACAAACGCAGTGAAGCAGCAATGGAAGACAGAAAAAAACAAGGTTATTTTTAATGAAAACTACAAACTAAAATGAGCACCGTCATTGCGACGACAAGGAACGAAGTCGTAAGCAATCTCAAAATGAAAACAGATTGCTTCGTGCCTCGCAATGACGACAAGAAATAAACAATCAAATGCAGCAACAACGACATTATTTCTACTCACTAAACAGCATGCGATTCTTCTTCGCGCTGATCGTGATATTGATACATGTCGAATTATATCGCGGCTATATTTTTGAGCATACGTTATTGGAAAAATCAAAACTATTACGAGACATCGGTCCGGTTTTAGTGTCTTTCTTTTTTGTCATCAGCGGCTTCTTGATTACTTACTTTTTATTAAGTGAAAAATCAAAGAAAGAGACAATCAGCTATCGTAAATTTTATAAAAGCAGAATATTGCGCATTTGGCCATTGTATTATTTAACGATCATTATCTATTGGAAAGTATTGCCAAATTTGGATATTTTACAACAACTACATAAAGACTTCTTCTTTGTGCAGCAACACGCCACCAAACATGGAATGTTATTAAGCGAGAATGGATATTTTACATTAAGCATGTTGTTCTTGCCGCAATTTACCTACGCATTTGCTGCTACTATTGATATGATTGCAACCTATGCAACATTTACTTGGAGTATCGGAACAGAAGAATTTTTCTATTTGTTTTGGCCATTCGTTTTGAATAATTCCAAAAATGAAAGAAAAGGCATTCAGAAAGTATTGATCGTATATTTCTCTGTTTATGCGTTATGTATATTGGCATTAGGTATCAGCAAATTTATATTGCATAATGGTGCTCTGTCAAAACTGTCTTCATTTGCAGTATTTGTTATGTATCTGAACAGAATCAGTTGTATGTGTATTGGCGGCATCGGCGCTTATTTTGTGATACATAACATGGAACAATTAAAACAACATTGTACCGTGCCACGCGCCTGGATAGCGACAACATTAATTGTGATTCTATTAGTTTCTGGATTGTTCACACAAGATATTTTAAGCGTTTTATATATGTATGTAATTCTTTGTATCATCGTTTATGCAAAACCAATTCCAATTTTAGACAATAAAATTCTGTCCTATTTCGGACAAGTAACCTATGGCGTCTATATGTATCATTCTATGGTGATACCTTTGGCTTATGTGTTATTGAAAAAATATAATATGTTCAACATGATTAGTTTTTACGTTTGTTCTTATGTCGGAACAATAATTATAGCGGTTCTTTCTTACGAGTTTTTTGAAAAACCATTTTTGAAATTAAAAGATAAACCTATTTTATCATTAATAACATCCAAAAGAAATAATATATGACAACAGTGATTGAAGAAGTAGAAAATTTCGACAGCAAAGCATATTTAGATATGGAACTCTTACGCTTCTCAACAGCAGGCAGCGTTGATGATGGCAAATCAACCCTGATCGGAAGATTATTATACGATAGTAAATCTATTTTCCAGGATCAGATGGATGCGATTGAAGCTGCTTCTCAAAAACGTGGCGAAGAATACGTGAATTTGGCTTTATTGACAGATGGTTTGCGTGCAGAGCGCGAACAAGGCATCACCATTGATGTAGCGTATAGATACTTTTCTACACCCAAAAGAAAATTTATTATTGCTGATACACCAGGTCATATACAATACACGCGCAACATGGTAACCGGTGCGTCAACGGCAAATCTTGCGATCATTTTGGTGGATGCGCGCAAAGGAATTATCGAGCAAACCTATCGTCATTCTTACATCGCGTCGCTGTTGCAAATTCCGCATATTATTGTGTGCATCAACAAAATGGATTTGGTAGATTGGGACGAAAAAACGTTTAGCAAAATTGTTAATGATTATAAAGCATTTGCATCGAAATTGGATATTAAAGATGTTCACTTTTTGCCAATTTCCGCATTGGCTGGCGACAATGTAGTGAACCGTTCGGAAAATATGGATTGGTACAAAGGACCGACTTTGATGTACTTATTGGAAACCATTCATATCGGTTCTGATTTAAATCATATCGATGCACGCTTTCCGGTGCAATACGTTGTTCGACCTATGAAAAATGAGTATCATGATTTTCGTGGTTATGCAGGCAGAATCGCCGGCGGTGTTTTTCGTGTTGGAGATAAAGTGAAAGCACTGCCAAGTGGTTTCACTTCCAAAATAAAATCGATTGTTACGATGGATGGCGATTTACAGGAAGCATTTGCACCGCAAAGTGTAACGATTACCTTAGAAGATGAAATTGATATTTCTCGCGGCGATATGATTGTGCGCGAAAACAATGTGCCGCAAATTGAACAGGAATTTGATGTGATGTTGTGCTGGATGAATGAGAAGAAAATGGTGCCGCGCGGCAAGTATATTTTACGTCATACATCAAAAGAATGCAAATGTATTGTAAAAGAAACCAAATACAAACTAAACATCAATACGCTGCAACGTATAGAAGATGATGTGGAAATCGGCTTGAACGATATTGGCCGTGTTACAATACGCACCACCGTTCCTTTATTTTTTGACAGCTACAGAAAAAACAGAAATACAGGAAGTATTATTTTAGTAGATGAAGCCAGCAATGAAACGGTTGCTGCTGGTATGATTGTGTAGAACAAGAAAATAAAGATAATGATTTCATACTTACACAACTCTAATTGGATTGATATATCAAGAGAAGAAAGATTGTTTTGTGCTCATTTATATTTTGATATCAAAAAAGATATTAAAAGATTTATAGAATTTCTGAATAAAAAAAATGATTCTATTAAAAACGATATAGATATTGAATGGGAAATTGCATATGAAGTTTGTTTTTATAGAGATTGGTTAAAGAGTATTAATCAGTCTATCAAAGACAAGCCAGATTATCCACAAAAAAGAACTTTTGATTTGTGTTTATTTAGTGAAAATAAAATTATTATTATTGAAGCTAAAGCACAACAAGTTTTTCAAACTATACAAAATGAATCATTTAAAAAAGATATAACAGTTATACAAAAGATGTTTTCTGAGTTCAAACCTGAAACAAAAATTACTATTGAATATTGTTTTCTAGGACAATCAAAAAATATAGATAAAGAATATGATTTAGATGTACAATATAAAATTTCTTGGAGAGAAATGTTTGTATTATACAATGACACAATTTATAATCGTGCTGATGTTTGCATATAGTTTCTTAATAAAAAATCATCTTCCAATGCAAAAATAAATCATAGTGCAGCCATGTTGCATAATTTCCAATTTCTATTTATATTTGATTATGACTTTACCATCGCAAATATCTCAAAAATCTAAAAACAATAGTGCCAAAAATTATACAATTGATGGTAAGAAATTGTCAAAAAGCGAGTTTGCACAATTAATCAAAGAAGCACAAGCAACACCATTAAAAACATTAGATGATTTGGCAAGAAAATGCGAACAACTAAAAAGTACAAAATAGTTATTCGTGATTTTGCTTTAGTAAATTTAGAAGAAATCTATTTTTACATTGCCTATGTTGATTACAGACCAATAATAGCAGCCAATGTAATTGATGCCATTCATCACACTATTAAAGATAAAATTGCCATTCGTCCGTTAGCTTATAAAAAGATGTTTGAAAATAATGATCAGACAATTAGGTTTGCACTTTGTAAAAATTACAAAATTATATTTACTGTTAATGATGATGTAATTGAAATAATAACCATCATATATGGCGCAAGAGGCGATGATTATTTGTCAGAAGCTATTGATATATCTCGCAGTAAATAAAATAGTAATCGTATTTTGTTGAAATCAATTTCATTATAAATCATAGTACAGGCCATGAAAAAAATAACCATTTACTGCGGAGCAAATGTTGGAAGTGATGCAATTTTTGAAGAGCAAGCATATTTAGTTGGAAAAACATTAGCACAACAAAATATCAGCGTGGTTTTTGGTGGCGGAAAAGTTGGTTTAATGGGTGCGGTTGCGAATGGTGCGATGCAAAACGATGGTGAAGTAATTGGCATCATTCCTCATTTTTTAAATGCAAAAGAAATCGCGCACGATGGCATTACTGAAATGATAACCGTAGAAACGATGCATCAACGCAAAACATTGTTGCATGAATTATCAGATGCGATGATTGCATTGCCTGGCGGCTTCGGTACGATGGAAGAATTGTTTGAAATGCTGACCTGGGCACAGCTTGGCTTACACAGCAAACCAATTGCTATACTCAATACAAACGGATTTTATGATGCACTCTTGGCATTAATACAAACTATGGTTGATAAGCAATTTCTAAAAATAGAATATCAGGAAATGCTTTTGTTCAGCGATGATATAAATGACTTGCTGGAAAAGATAAAAAACTACAAAGCACCACCAGTAGAAAAATGGATAACCAGAGAAACTACATAAACTTTGCGCTCTTTGCGCCTTTGCGTGCAATAATAAATCTCAAATCTTAATTCTTAAATCCTATTCCGAATTTTCGGAACAAAAACCTATCTTTGCAGTCGATGCAGACCAACAAAACTATTGGCATTATCGGCGGCGGACAACTCGGCAAGATGTTCATCGAGAACGCATCGAAACTTTCCATTCCAATAAATATTTTAGACAGAGACGCCAATTGTCCTGCAAGCACTTTGGCCAAACAACATATCATCGGCAGCATCACAGATGCTGAAGAAATTCAAAAATTAGCAGACATTTCCGATGTGCTCACTTGGGAAATTGAACATATCCACGTAGACAAACTCATCGAATTACAAGAGCAAGGAAAAACGATTATTCCGAATCCGTTGGTGTTGAAAACCATACAAGACAAAGGCAAACAAAAAACTTTCTATAAAGAAAATAATATTCCAACATCACCATTTTTTATCGCTTCAACTAAAGAAGAAGCAAAAGATAAATTAGCACAAACTGATTTTAAAAAAGTCGCGGTAAAATCTTGTACTGGTGGTTATGACGGTAAAGGTGTTTTTATTAGTGATGTAGATTCAATCCTAAAAAATTCTAATATCATTCCGTTTGATGATGAATTGATGATAGAAGAATTTGTGGTTTGTAAAAAAGAATTAGCGGTTTTGGTCGCGCGTGATATACATGGAAACAATGTAGTTTATCCGGCGATTGAAATGGAATTTACCGAAAGTAATTTAGTATCATTCTTAATTTCGCCTGCAAATGTTGACAATTCAATAGAAAAACAAGCGCAGCAAATCGCTTTGCAATGTGCTGATGCATTTAATAGCGCAGGTTTGTTCGCCGTTGAATTCTTCTTGTCAGAAAAAGATGAAATTTTTGTCAATGAAATTGCGCCGCGACCGCACAATTCAGCGCATCATACCATAGAAGGTTTTTATACATCGCAATACGAACAGTTATTACGCGTGTTGTTGGATTTGCCTTTAGGCAACACAGAAATTATTCAGCCGTGTGCTATGGTCAATATTGTTGGTGACAAGGCAGGAAAATACAGACTAAAACATGCTGATGAATTATTAAGTATGAAAGGTGTTTATGTGCATTTATACGGCAAAGCGGAAAGTAAGCCAAACCGAAAATTAGGTCATATTACAATACTGCATGCAGACAGAAATGAGCTGATACAATTAGCAGAAAAAGTACGAACTTTAATAGCGATAGAAATCGTTGATTAATTATATCACAAAGTTACACTGAGAAAACACAGAGTTATATAAATACAAAATTTTCTCTGTGAAAACTCCGTGATACAAAAAAATAAAAAATGAAAAAAGTAGCCATAATAATGGGTTCCGACAGCGACTCGCCTGTTATGAAAGAAGCAGCAAAAGTATTAACGGAATTCGGAATTGATTTTGAATACACGATCGTTTCCGCGCATCGCACACCTGAACGCATGTATGAGTTTGCGCGTACTGCTCACGAGCAAGGTATTGAAGTAATTATTGCAGGCGCCGGCGGCGCCGCACATTTGCCAGGTATGGTTGCTGCTATTTCGCCATTGCCTGTAATTGGTGTTCCGGTACAAAGTAAATCATTAAATGGTTTAGATTCATTGTTGTCGATTGTGCAAATGCCTGGTGGTGTGCCAGTGGCTACAGTTGCCATTAACGGCGCAAAAAATGCAGGCATTTTAGCAGCACAAATTATTGCTACGCACGATAAAAATTTACAACAAAAAGTAATCGATTACAAGAAGAATTTAGAAAACGAAGTGATAGAAAAAACGAAAACGTTTAAACCATAATATGCCACGCGAACAATCATTCTATGAACGACATAAACAAGAATTAATTAAAGAAGGTACCGACTGGAAGCCGATAAATCAGGTGCAGTTAGAACTGATAAAAATTATTGAAAAAATTACAGAAACACTAGAAGTATTAAAAGAAACGGTTGATGATGATAATTTTTTTGCAGATGCTCAAACCATTGATACCTATGTGTTTGACAGCCATCAAACCACTGTAAAATTATGCAGTTGTTTAGATTGTGAAATGTATATTTTATACATGGAAAATGCAGCCATCATTCGTTACAACATGATTCAATTATACAATTTTATTGGAAGTGTTCGAATGTTTTCTGAATATAAAGATGAAGTAATTATTGAAAAAGATTACTTAACTATTTTGGCTGATGAACATAAAGAATTTAAAGATACATTTGTAAAATGGACTGCACTTTTTGAAAAAGATGATTTTGTGGATGATTGGAATTTATTTAAATGATATATCAATCAACTATTGATCAAATCTCTGATTACTACACTTGCGCAAACACCGCCAAATGCTGCCGGCAAATACGAAATAGTACCATACGCAGACTTTTTATAATTCGCGCCATCTGTCATGATCAATGATCTTCTGTCAGGCAATTCAGTAGAAAAAACAACATTGATACCTTTATAAATTTTTTCTCTTTTCAAACGCTTGCGTACCATTTTTACAAAAACACAATTAAAAGTTTCAGAAATATCCTTTACAATTAATTTAGTTGGATCCAGCTTGCCGCCGGCGCCACCACTCATAATGATTTTTTTCTTTAACTGATAGGCTGCTTTCAGCAAATTTAGTTTTGGTGTGATGCTGTCAATCGCATCGATGATATAATCGTAATCATACAACGAAACAATTTCATACGCTTTTTCCGGTGATAAAAATTCTTTAATAATATTCAATTCAATTTCCGGATTGATGTCTTTGATACGTTCGGCCATCCAGTCGGCTTTGCTCACACCATGCGTTGATGATAATGCAGGCAACTGCCGGTTTCTATTGCTCGGATCTACCACATCACCATCAACGATTGTCATTTTGCCAACACCAGCACGTGCAATAAATTCGGCTGCAAACGAACCAATGCCACCTAATCCAACCACCAGCACATGGCTCTTGATGAGTTTATTTAATTTTTCATCACCTATCAGCGCGGTTGTGCGTGAAATCCACTTTCTGTCTTGCATACTATCAGTAAATTATTTTCGTTCCCAGTAATTGATGTCTTTAATGTTTTGAATAATATTGAGATAATTTTCATAGCGTGTTGCCGCTATCTGCATATCTTCAACGGCTTGTTTAACGGCACAATTTGGCTCGTTCTGATGCAGACAATTATTGAATTGGCAATTTTCAGAAAACGCTTTAATGTCAATAAAATATCCTGAAACTTCTTCCGGTTCTACTTGCAGCAACATAAATTCTTTAATACCTGGCGTATCAATAATAAAAGAATTTGGCAAGATCTCGAACATAGTTGCAAAGGTTGTTGTATGCATGCCTTTGCCCCATTTTTCTGATATTTTACCCGTTTTCAAATTCAAATCTTTATTGATGCAATTTAATAAGGTTGATTTTCCAACACCTGAATGACCGGCTACTAGAATCGTTTTATTTTGAAGAACAGATTTTAAGTCACTAATTCCATTTTTATTTATTGCAGAAACAGAAAATATTTCATAACCAATTTGTGGATAGATTAAAGTCAGATACTCGTAGATTTCTTTTTCCTTTTCGGAAACTATCAAATCTATTTTATTGATGACGATTTTTACCGGAATATGAAATGATTCGGCAGCTGCAATGAAACGGTCAATAAAACCTAATGAAGTACGCGGTTGCGCAATGGTAACAATCAATAATGCTAAATCGATATTTGAAGCAATGATGTGTCGCTGATGCTTGTTGCGCGGCGACTGACGAATGATATAA
Organism: Chitinophagales bacterium; assembly: GCA_046329815.1. Lineage (GTDB taxonomy): Bacteria > Bacteroidota > Bacteroidia > Chitinophagales > JADIYW01 > JADJSS01. The sequence goes on along the minus strand of JAXLTY010000001.1, from coordinate 1,696,079 downwards.
TTATTGCGTGCATGAATTTCATTGATGATAAATTCGTGTTTATCTGTTTTTTCTAATGTAACAAAATCACCAACAGCAATTGGATTGGTCGTATCCAGTTCTTCCAGTTTAAATTTTCCTTTTAATCGAGCAGAAATAATTTCACCATCTAATAAAACCTGGTACCACGAGCCGGTTGTCTGTATGATTCTGCCTTTCAAGTTAGTCATTGATTGTTATAAATGTGCAATTCATTAACGTCTTATCTTTTTTACTGCCTCTAAAAAATCAATATCTTTTTCGATGGCAGTGCCAATTACCACCACATCTGCACCAGCTGCAAAAGCAGTTTCGATTTGTGCAATTGTTTTAATGCCACCACCAACAATCAACGGAACAGTAATTTGTTTCCTTACTGTATTTATTGTTTCTGATGATACCGCATTTTGCGCGCCGCTTCCAGCTTCCAGATAAATTATTTTCAATCCTAATTGCTCGCCTGCCAGTGCTGTGCATGCAGCAATTTCAGGTTTGTTGGCTGGAATTGGTGTCGTATTCGAAATATAAGAAACAGTGGTTTGCGTACCGCTTTCCACCAAAATATAACCGGTTGAAATGATGTGTAATTTTGATTGTTTTAACATTGGCGCAGCTAAAACATGATTGCCAATTAACAGTTCAGCGTTTCTTCCTGAAATTAAACTTAATAATAAAATGCCGTCTGCTTTGTCAGAAATCTGAGATGGATTTCCCGGAAATAAATAGACTTTCTTTTTTGAGTTCTTTTTGATAACAGCAATGATTTCATCTAAATTGTTTTTTACAAGCAAACTTCCGCCAACTAAATAAAAATCAACTTTGGCCAACTCAGCAGCTTGAATCGTTTTTACTAGTTTCTTTGCATCCGTCTTGTCAGGATCAACTAAAACAGCGATTTGTTTTTTTGAAGTATTTAAATTCATTAAGTAAAAGTAATAAGTTATTTGTTATAAGTTATTTGGAACTGATTTTTATTTTAACTAACGCGTTGTGCGATTAAGCGAGAGCAAATTTAAGATGATTAATTGGTTTATTGTTTACTTTATTTATGAATTGCAAAGCAGTTAAAGCACAGAGTTTAGATTTAATTCTGGTAAGCAATCCGATGAATGATTTAGCATAGTTTCTTTTAATCATAAATTGGTCACATAGTTGAGCGAATAGAGTTTCAATTCTTTTTCTACATTTTCTGAATATTACTGGATAATTTTGATAGTTATCCTGATTGTTTCTCATTGGTGTTTGTAGTTGGATATTACACGATTCAAATAAATCTAATTGATGAGTGGAAGATAAAAAACCTCTATCACCAAGCAGGGTTGCATTGTTCATGCCGGTATATTTTATAGTATCTAAGAAATGTACATCGTGTACGCTGGCTTTGCTAATATTCATTGACATGTACGAGCCATTAAGTGTTGTGCACAGATGTAATTTATATCCATAGAAATACGATTTACTCACGGCAGAATAGCCTTTATTAGGAGCGGTTTCAAAATCATCTTTACAGATGGTTGAACTTTTTTCACGAGCTATTTGTGCCACTGGTATTGGAATAGAATCTACTATAAAAACGTCTTCGAATTCATTAAAAGGTTTGGCTATTTTATCATTTAAAAGTTGAATAAAATATTGTAATCTTCTTCTGCGTTTATTATAGTTAGAACGGTCGATTAATTGAGGAAAAGCTGATGCATATTCTACTTTCATTTTCTTCCAAAATAGATTTTCAGAATCAATACTTAACGACTCTGAACAGATAGCCAATGCCACTATTTCAGCATCCGACATTTTTGGTGTTTTAGGATAAAATTGAAAGTTATTTGTCTGTTCATAGAAATATTCTGCTAAGAATTGTTTGGAAAGATTAAAAAATTTGTCGAAATTTGTTTTGATGTTGTGCATAGTAAGTATTTGATGTTCAAACAATTACATGCAAAAATCATGCTAAACACATGATGCACAACATCTTTTTTATATTATCTTTTAATCGCACAACACGTTTTCTATTATTTACTTATCTTCAATAAAAATTAACGGATGAGATATTTTTGTATGCTATTTGTTGCTGCTGTATTTTTGTTTATTTCGTGTAAACAAAAACCTAATAACAGGCAGTTTGTAAGAGATGACAAGATTCAAAAAGAAATTCAGGAAAAATTTATTCTGGTAGAAGACGGCGGAACGATTGAATTGCCGGAAGGAAATTTCCTTTTAAGTAAAGCGCTGTCTATCGAAGGCAAAAAAAATATCACGATAAAAGGTAAAGGTCGAGATAAAACTATTCTTTCTTTTCTTGGACAAACTGAAGGCGCAGAAGGCATTAATGCAACTGGTTGTACAAATATTACTCTACAAGATTTTACGATACAAGATGCAAAAGGCGATAACATCAAACTAAAAGCATGTACCAATTGCACTATGCGTAATTTAAATTCTACATGGACTACCGGCGTTGATTCCATGAACGGAAACTATGGCTATTATCCTGTCGAGTGTCATGGTGTGCTGATTGAAAAATGCGAAGTTTCCTACTGCGCAGATGCTGGTGTTTATGTCGGACAATCATACAATGTTACCGTTCGTAATTGTGTAGCGCATCATAATGTGTGTGGAATCGAAATTGAAAATTGCATTGATGTAAACGTGCATGATAATTATTCGCATCACAATACAGGTGGTTTTGTAATTTATGACTTGCCCGGTTTGCCGATGAAGAATGGAAAAAACTGTCGTATCTATAATAATAAAGCCGAAGAAAATAATTTTCAAAATTTTGCAAAACCAGGCAGCTATGTGTCAGATATTCCGCCGGGCAGCGGCATCATCATCATGGCGTACGACAGCGTTGAAGTTTTTAATAATCAATTCATAAACCATAAAACGTTTGGTTGCTGCGCGGTAAGCTATTATGCGGTTGGACGTAAATTTACCGATTCTTTATACACGCCTTACGCAACATCTGTTTCCATTCACAATAATACATTTAAGCGCAAAGCATTATTAGTTCCTGATCTCACACATGATTTAGGAAAACTGGTTTTAGCCATGTCAAAAGGTCCTGCTGATATTATCTATGATGGAAACTATTCAAAAGAAATGAGCAATAAAGACGGCACCTTACAAGCACAATATAAATCCTGTTTCAGAAACAATGGCGATGTAAAATTCTTCAATCTCAATGCATACAAATCACCCATTATAGAAAATGTACTGAATACATACGACAGTAATCTTTCAGCATTTGATTGCAGCGTTGCAAACATTACAGGAAATAAGAATTAGATATTAATGAATTATCAATTGATATTATTTGAAGAGATTGAGAAGAAAACGGATTTTGTTTTAAAGAAGGATATCTTGTTTAAAGAAATAAATTCTGTTGTTTATTCAATTGATGTGCAAAAATCAAGCTTCTTCGAGAATAGTGTTTATATAACTTTTGGCGTTTTCTTTAGATGTTTTTCACCTAAGACCAGAATCCCGGTTTGCCATACAAAATGCAATTTTGAAATAAGATACGGTGATTTGTATAATGAATTAATTCAAAAAAATACAGAAGTAAATTTACCAATGGTAATTAATGGATCTAATATTATTGAAATTACAGACAACATTATAAATAAATTTATTCCATACGTTACAAATTATTTTTCTATAAAAAATTTAAAAGCAGACTATCCAAATTTGCATTTTCCAAATGTAATCTTGTCTTGGATTAACCGTCAAGATTTTATTACTTACTTAAATAACAATTAAATACTTACGACTAAATCATGCAATACAAACGAATGCCGATAGAAGTAGAGTCGCCGGAAGAAATGGGTTATGCTACCATAAAATACAATCTTGCCGAAAGCTCTGTGCGCGATATTTATTTCAAAGATTTGAACTTGAATGTAAATGATGTTTTCCTATGCTATGGCGAACATCGCGGCAAAAAAGAATTGCGACAAGCAATCATAAAACATGAAAATAATTTAAATTCAGATAATGTATTGGTTTGCCCAAGTGCCGCAACAGCGTTGTTTATCATCACAACAACCTTACTCAGCAAAAATGATCATCTAATCGTTCTTCGTCCGAATTACGCAACCAATATTGAAACACCGCGTGCCGTAAATTGCGAAATTTCTTTCATCGATCTGAAATTTGAAAATGGTTTTCAGTTCAATATCGATGATATTATAAATGCAATAAGGCCAAATACAAAACTCATTAGCATCACATCGCCGCACAATCCTACAGGTATTGTTTTCAATGATGAATTGATCAAAGCAATTATCGCGCTTGCCGAAGAAAAAAACATTATGGTTTTGGTAGATGAAACGTATCGCTATTTAAACTTTCAAACCGATTTGGTTCCATATTATGCGAATCATTCATCCAATGTTATTTCCGTTTGTTCGTTGTCAAAAGCACACGGCGTACCTGGCATTCGCACCGGCTGGCTGATTACAAAAAATGAACAGCTTCAACATGATTTTCTTGCAGCAAAAGAACAGATCATCATTACCAATTCCGTGATGGATGAAGAGATTGCGTTGCATATTTTGTCAAAGGAAAGTTACTTGCAAAATACGCACGAACATATTCGCCATAACTTTTCTATCCTAAAAAACTGGATGGAAAACGAACAATCATTTTTAGAATGGTGCGAACCAAAAACAGGCGTGGTTTGTTTTCCGAGAATAAAGAAAGAACATAAAGTTGACTTGCCAAAATTCTATAAAGTTCTGTACGAAAAATACGCAACATTTGTCGGCGCAGGTCATTGGTTCGAGCAAGATGACAACTACATGCGCATTGGTTTCGGCTATCCGGAAAACGAAGAATTACAACAAGGTTTAAAAAATATTACAGCAGCTTTACAGGAAAGTTTGATGGTATAACGTACTTTTGCAGCATGCAATGGCAACCACTTTCCGATGAAGCAAAATCAGCATTTGAACAACTGAAATTACAACAAACCGCTAAATTTCATTTTGACCATAAAGATATTTGCGTGGTAAAATTGGAAGACGGCATCTTCGGTATCAGCAACCGTTGTCCGCATGCGAGCGCATCGTTGCATCATGGACACTGCAACAAAAAAGGTACAGTGACTTGTCCGTTGCATGGTTATAAATTTGACATCAGAACAGGCAGAAGCACTGATGGCAACAATTATAAACTTCCAAATTATCAATTTAAAATTGAAGACGATAAGTTGTATATTGGCTGGAAATAGCACGCAATTCAAAGCATGAAATACCAAATCTCTCAAATCAATAACATTATAAATGGCAGTTTCCTTCAGGGAAATACAGATACTTTAATTTCACAAATTTGTATTGACACGCGACAAATTTCATCAGCAAACCAAAGCATATTTTTTTGTTTAGTGGCACGCAATGATGGTCATCAATATATCGAAACTGCGTATAAAAAAGGCATTCGCAATTTTGTGGTTTCTAAAAAAATAGCGATAGAAAATTATGCCGATGCGAATTTTATTTTAGTTGATGATACGCTGCAAGCATTGCAGCAATTAGCCATTTATCATCGTCAGCAATTCAATATTCCTGTAATCGGAATTACAGGCAGCAATGGTAAAACAATTGTAAAAGAATGGTTGTATCAGTTGCTTTCAGCAGATAAAAATGTAGTGAAAAGTCCGAAAAGTTATAACTCGCAAATTGGTGTTGCCTTGTCCGTTTTGAATATGGAAAGCGATAATGAATTAGCCATTTTTGAAGCAGGGATTTCTACGACCGATGAAATGGAAAATCTGCAAAAGATGATTCAGCCAACGATTGGAATACTAACAAACATTGGTACTGCACACGATGCCGGTTTTTCATCGAAACAAGAAAAATTAAATGAAAAACTAAAATTGTTTAATAGCTCGGCATTATTGATTGCTTGTTATGATGACCCATACATTTATGATGCGGTAGGAAAAATGGTAAAAGAAAAACCAACATTGAAATCAATTTCTTGGAGCGTAAATATCGATTCGGTTATTATTATTAATTTTATAGAAAGAAAAGGAGCATACTCTTTTTTCAGCATCAAAAGTGGTTATGGTTCCTCATTTAATTTCCAACCTGCAACATTAAAAATTCCTTTTACGGATGATGCTTCGATAGAAAATTGTCTGCATTGCGTGGTTACACTGTTGCAATTAGGATATGATCTAAACAATATTCAGGAAAAGATTTTATCGCTGCGCAACTTGCCGATGCGTTTGGAATTGAAATATGGCATCAATAATTGTACGATCATTGATGATTCGTATTCGGCAGATTTACATTCTTTGCAAATTGCGTTGGATTTTCTAAAACAACAAGACACGAACAAGAAAAAAACGCTGATCATTTCTGAGTTTGAAGAATCAGGTTTGCCTGAGAATGTATTTATTCAAAAGCTACAGGATTTTATTGTTCAGTATAAATTTGAAAAATTAATTGGTGTTGGAAAATCATTCATGCGCGCGATTGAATCATTAAACGGTAAAGTGAAAGAATGGTATATTTTTGAAACCACAGAAAAATTATTAGCGCAGTTTTCTATCTTAAAATTTGAGAACGAATTTATCTTATTAAAAGGTGCGCGCAAGTTTGAGTTTGAAAAAATTACAGCACAGTTAATTGGTCAAACACACGAAACCGTTTTAGAAATTAACTTAAATGCGTTGGTTAATAACTTAAATGTATATCGCAGTTTTCTGCATAAAGATTGTGGTGTGATTGCTATGGTGAAAGCGTTTTCGTATGGAAGTGGCAATGTTGAAATTGCGAGCTTGCTGGAAAAACAAAACGTAAGCTATTTGGCTGTTGCATATGCTGACGAAGGTGTTGTGCTGCGCAAGAATGGCATACAAACGCCAATTATGGTAATGAATCCTGACGCGAAAGATTTTGACAGAATGCAGGAATTTAATTTAGAGCCGGAAATTTATTCGCTGCAAATTCTGCATCAGTTAATTGATTTTCTAAAGAACAGTTCACAACTTTTAAAGCGATCTGAACAATTCAACATTCATTTAAAAATTGAAACAGGTATGAATCGTTTAGGTTTTCCGGCAAATGATATTGATGAATTGATTTCGGTTTTACAACAAAATCCGCAACTGAAAATTGAAACTGTTTTTTCGCATTTAGCAGGAAGTGAAGATGCGCAGTTCGATGATTTTACGAATCAGCAAATCGATACATTTAATAATTTATCGCGAAAAATAATTTCGCCATTCGATTATCCAATCAAAAAACATGTATTGAATTCTGCCGGAATTTTTCGTTTTCCAAATGCGCAGTTTGATTTCGTGCGTTTAGGTATTGGCTTGTATGGTGTTGATGCATCGAATCAGTTTCAGGAAAAATTATTACCGATCGGAAAATTAAAAACAAGAATCTCACAATTAAAAAACGTGAAACAAGGCGAAACGATTGGCTATTCGCGCAAAGGTGTTGCTGATAAAGATATAAAGATTGCTGTGCTGGCAATTGGTTATGCAGACGGCTACGACAGGCGTTTTGGCAATGGCGTTGGTGAAGTGCTGGTTGCAGGACAACGCGCAAAAATTATTGGAAACATTTGCATGGATATGTGTATGATTGATGTGACGCATATCGATGAAATTCATGAAGGCGATGAAGTGGAAATTTACGGTTCAACGATTTCTATTATTCAACAAGCAAAAAAAATCGGAACCATTGCTTATGAATTGCTGACGCATATTTCTGTTCGCGTAAAACGTTTGTATTATTTGGATTAAAATTACAGTGGACGCATCTTCATGATCTTGTCGGTTTTATTAAACTTATACGTATAGCCCATTACTAAACTGATAGAATGAATTTTTGGTATTACCGTATTCTGTTTGATGCCTAATAAGAAATTCTGTGCATCCGGTTCGCTAATGTTTACTGCCTGCAACGTGCGATTAGTAATGCCTAAGCCATAATCAACGCCGAAACTTAGTTTGTCTGTTTTTCTGTCGAAACTTGCGCCTAATGAAAAATGTACATAACGCCAGTTGTCAGGATTGAAAGCTTCCTGCGAACCTTTCTCTTCTTTTACTTTTTTATAACGAATATCGTGATTGTTGAAGTCAGTACGAGCTCCGGCTATTAAACTCCAGGCAACGGTACGTTGGTTTTTCTTTATTCTGTCGCGAAATTTATATTCAGCGCCGATTGCAATGTTTACAATGTGGTTGTTTGATTGACGAACGGTCATGAAATCAGTAATATATTCCGGCGAGTTATTGACCACAGGTCGTTTCACTGTTAATGAATTATCTTTTATTAAATTGTATTCTTTAACCGCAATAAAATATTCTGCAGCCAAACACATCCTGAACTTTTTGCCTTCAAATTCCATTCCAATACCAACTGAAGCAGCTTCTTTATAATTTGTTTTGATATTAGAATTAGAGTTGTTTAAAATGCTGGAAACGGAATTAATACTATCTAAAGATGAAATTGTTCCATCGCCAATATTGTTCAATTCCAACGATTGATAGACTTTGCTTTTGCTCCATATTTTTAGAGATGGCATGGTTACCGTCAATCCAAATTTAAAATATAAACTGTCTCTGTTTTTTATTTTTTTCTGGTAAGCGAACCCAATTTTTTCAATGGCATTTATATTATTGATGGTGAAATTTAGGTTGCTGTTATTAGCCGAAACAAAATAAATATTACGAAGTCTGTTGTCTGATGTAACATTCAAGCTTTGACGGTATTGTAAATTCAAATAGCTGAAAAACTGCGTATAGCCAATCGAACAATGCTCATTGATTCTATAGGCAAATGCGCCACCAACCCAGTTTCCTGTACTGTTAAAATCATATTCAACATGCGCATCATAAAATTCGTCACCAGGCAAACCTTTGAAAACATCATAATTGCCGGTATTTTGTTGTTCAAAATGCAGTGCGGTTCTGTAACGTATCATCGTTCCATACACCATTTTGAATTTTGGATTCTTATTGATCGAAAGTGAACCTGATGCAATCTGTGGATAGATCACTAATTTATTAGAACGCAAATCTAAGTTGGTGCCGGCTCCATTTTTTAAATTAATTAAATCAACACCATAAGCTGTTGCGCTTACACTTATCTTCGGAACATCAATAAAACCTAATGCTCCAGGGTTGTAGTACATGGCACTGTTGTCACGCACGCCGGCAATTACGGCACCGCTTAACAGTGTATTTTCTGCGCCGTATTGCTGTGCCCAATAATGGTTTTGCGCATTGCTTTCATTAGCAAAAAGAAGCAGCAATAAAAGAAAGCATACTGTTTTTTGTAATTGCATAAGCGCATTTTTTGGTTTTTTAAATTACAAATTCAATGGTAGATTGATGAATATTTTCATGCAGCAAAGCATGTTTTATTTCCTTATTTAATTTTTGAGTTGTCAAAATATCTGCATTCTCGTGTAAAACCAATTCCAAAACAATTGCGTTTTCTGTTGTACTCAGCGCCCAAATATTTAATCTGTTAATTTGTTTAATCTGAGAAAACTTTAATATTATGTCTTGAATTTTATCTTCGCTGATATTATTCGGAACACCATCTAAACTTAAACGTAAGCTGGTTTTAAATAAATTCCAGATGCTGAAGAACAAAACGATACAAATCAAAATACTCAAAATCGGATCGATCAAATGCCAGTTTGTATAGTAAATAACAATGCCGCCAATAACAATGCCGAGCGACAAAACCGCATCGGAAAGTAAATGCAGATATGCCGATTTTATATTGATGTCTTTTTCCTTGTTTTGTAAAAAAAAATATGCTGAAATTCCGTTGATAAGTACGCCAATGCCAGCAATTACGGACATTGTGATGCCTGGCATTTCAACTGGATTTTGGAAACGAAGAATTGCATTGTACAAAATAAATCCAATGGAAACCAATAATACAGACGCATTAAATAAGGCAATTAAAATTCCTGATTTTTTGAACCCATAGGTAAAATTCTTCGTTGGCTTTTGCTGACATAACCAAAAAGAAAACAACGACAAAATCAAACTTAAAACATCTAAAAAATTGTGTCCTGCATCGGAAATTAACGAAAGAGAATCGATACTGAAGCCATAAATTACTTCAACCAAAACAAACAACAAATTCAATACGATGCCAATGTAAAAAGCATTTTTCATCTTACTCGGATCGAAAGAAATATGTGTATGATTGTGGTCGTGCGACATGTAGTTGTCAGAATTTCTATGTAAGATAAAAAAAATAAATTGTTTTGGAATTTACATATTGTTATTAAAGTGCGGAAATAAAAAATCCGAATGATTGTGCGTTCGGATTTTTATAATAAAACCAATTGTCTTTATTTTATTTCATCAGTTGTAATTTCAACTGTTGTTTCATTTTCTTTTTCGGTATCAGCAGAAACTTCATTAAAAACTGCTTCTTCATTTTCTTCAATGGTATTGGTTTTGTCAACGTTTTCAGGCGCTTCCGCTTCTGTAGTTTTAATTTCTGAATTGGATTCCAATGTTTCAGCGGCTTCTTTTTTCGCAGTAGCTTTTTGTTTTGCTTCTTCGTGTTTTGCAATTGCTTCTTCTTCGCGTTTTATCTTTTCCTGTTCGCGCTCCTGTTGTTGTTGCTTCTCTTTAGCAATTTCACTTTTCAATTGCTCAATAGTTTGTTTGATGCCTTCTGCTTTTTTCTTTTTTTCTTCCACGCGCTCTAAGATATAACTGAATCGCGTTTTGATTTCGCTTTCTGCAATTTTACCACGTGTATAATGCTGCATCTTTTCTACCTGCATTTTAAAATTCTCATCATCGCGTGCGATCGAATCTTTCAAGCCGTCTAAGATTTGTTTTAGCTGGTTGATACGTGTTTGCGATTTAGTAATAATTTCAGTAGCTCTGTATTTTTTCAGGTCATCGTAAATAGTGTTTACGCTGTTGTATAAACTACGTTTCTGATTCCATTTGATGGCTGCATCTTTTAATTCTGCCTGAATTTTTTTCAATTCATCAAAAATAAATTTCCATTGATCAGAATAAATCAATTTACTTTGCAATTCATCAATACGTTTGGTTAAACTTTTTACCAAAACAGCGCTTGCCTGATCATCATTTTCACTGTTGATTCTTTTCACTGCTTTCAGCGCATCAAAAACGCTGTTTATTTTTTCTTTTAATGCAGTGGTTTGTTCCCAAGTGATTTCATTTTTTTTCTGATAAGATGAAATTTTTTCCCATTGCGCTTTAGTTTTGTCCCATAATGTCTGATCATATTCTGCAACGGAAGATGCTTTTTCTTCCAGTAATTTTGTTTCGTCTTCTAATAGCTGATTGATCTTGGAACTCATTAATTTTTTGCTCCATTTGTGCTGCGATTGCAATACAATTTCCGGACGATCAACTTTTACATTTTCCGGTAAAATGCTGTCGCTGTTGGCATCCATTTCCCAGTGTAATGCTGATTCAGGAAATTCGTATTCGCCGCCGTTTTTCCATTCCACAAATAATTTGTCCTGGATGTCTTTGGTTACTTCTTCTTTTGGAAATGCGTAAATGTGAATTTTTGCGGTTGCTTCGTCAAGGTTAATTGCAACTAACGCTGTGCGATCGGTGCCGATCTCGCCCCATAAAACTAATCGTGTGTTCATGTTAAAGTCGTAAGTGGTAAGTAATAAGTCATAAGAAATTCTTCATTATATAAGAATAACATTATGGCAATCGTTTTTAAAAATGAATAAATAATTTAAATAAAAACAGTTTGCACATACATGCAAACTGTTGTACAAAATTAGCGTATTTTATTAATAATTCAAAGAAGCGCGCTTTGTTTTAACGGTTTCGATGATTTGTTGCTGTATAGAAATCTGTTGTTGTTTAGCTGCTTGGTCAGCGTCATTTTTCTGAATGGCAGCTTCTTTTTCCTGAATTAATTTTTTCGCTTTTTCGATGTCTTTTACGGCATCAGCTTTGTCTTTTACCAAATCTTTTAAGTCGCCATTTAATGTTTTTAATACTTTTTCTTCTGCTTTGATCTGGTCTTCAACAGCATCGATTGCACGGTCTTTCGCAAATTTTTTCAATACAGCTTCCATTGCTGAATATTGTGAGCCGTAAGCCGCTGATGAAATGAAAGCTCCACCTAAATCAACAAAAATAGTTACTTTAGAACCTTTGTCGATCGGAACTACCATCGCATACATATCAACGGTATTAGCAGACACGGTAGATATTGTAGCATTGTCAATGAATATTTCCGGATTTTTTTTACTGGATTCAACTTTTGCTTTGAATTTTTTTGCCCATTTTTCCAAAGCATCTTTTGCGTCATCTGCACTTGTGCCATTTAAAATCACTTCAAAGCCATTTTGCTCGCCTTTACTCATGAATTGACGCACTTCGTTTACTACAAAAGTTGTTTGTGCTTTTGCAGTTGAAAACGATGCAACAACTAATATTGCAAAAACTACTAATTTGTTTACATAATTCTTCATTTGTGTTTTGTTTTTATTTAATGATTTTGGATAATTTTTCTTTGTTGTATTGCAAAATGAATGCCAAATTATATCCTTTTGTTTTGGCAAATTCTAAACTTAAACGTGCGTCATCTAAAGAATAGAAATCGCCCAAACGATAAATGTATTCTTTATCTGAAGAAAGCGACTTTTCAATCGTTCCGAATTGCGCAAATTCTTTGAATTCTTTATTGGATTCAGCATAATTGCCTAATTGTATCTTATAGTACTGATCCGGTTTTTGAGAATTATTTGTAAAAATTCTTGTCGCAGTATCCATCTTTGTTACAGTGTAATAAACTCCTTTATTTTGATCATCTTTTATAGAATAAAGCTCTTTAGTTTTTGTCGGAAGATTTTCTGCATCGTATATTTTATTTTCCAGCATTTTAAACTTATTTCCGTTCAGCAAATAATCTTTGATCTTAGTTTGTCCGACAGATAAGCCGAAAGTGGTTACTTCATCAGTAACCTTATTGCTGCCGTTTTCAATAATGATCTTATAATTATTATTGAGCATTAATTTGATCTGGAACATGCCTTTTTCATCAATATCTAAATCACGCATTCTGCTTGTCGTATAATTTACCATGCGCATCTTTGCTTTCGTTGCCGGTTTGTTGGTTGATGCGTCAATTAATTTTCCAACAAATACAATATAATTTTGCGGAGAAATAGTGCTGGTTGTTGTTTTCGGATTGTATGTTTTGTCGATTGCCAGTTGCGCAACTGCTTCGACAGAATCACCACTTAATTTACCTAATGTAGAAACCTGAAAAGTAGTTTGCTTGTAGCCATCTTTTGATGCGATGATCGTATAGTTCTTGTCTCTGCCAACAGAAAAAACAGTATTGCCTGTTCCATCCGTGATCGCTTCTTCAATTTTATTGTTGCCGTCAAATAACTGTACGAAAGCATAATCAATAGGTTTGAGTACTGTTTCTTCAACGGTCTCAATTTTCAGATTTAAATTAAACGGTAAAAAACGATACACATCAAAACCACCTTTTCCACCTTTTCTGTCAGAAGAGAAATAACCTGTTTTGATGTCATCATCGTAAATGATGCTGATGTCATCGCTTGCTGAATTGACCGGCGCCGGTTGCATTTGCACTTCCTGCCATACGTTATCAATAACTTTTGATTTATAAATATCAAAGCCACCGAAACCACCTTCGCGATTTGACGAAAAATATAACGTGTTATCTGTTTTGTCTTGCATTAAAAATGGATTGATCTCATCCATTTTTGTGTTGATCAACTTGCCTAAATTTTTGGGTTTTGTCCATTTATCTTTTTCTAAAGATGATTCCCAAATGTCAAAACCACCATTGCCACCAGTTTGATTCGATGAAAAATAAATCACAGTTCCTTCACTGTTAAACGCCGGATTTTTAAACGAATAGGCATCTGAATTAAACGGAAATGCTTTTATATTCAACCAGTTTCCACCTAAATTATCAGCAATAAAAATGCTTTCATTTTTTGCATATCGTTTGTCTTTAGGATTTGGCATCAATGCAGAAAAAACAACTTTATTTCCATCACGCGAATAGGAAACACTGGTGATCAGGTAGTTTGGCTGTTTTACGGTTAAGACATTTATTGGTTCATCAAAATTGTCGAAATTACGAACAGATTGTTTTAAATTATTAGTTGGAATATCGCTGCCTTTCTCATAAACATTGTAAATCATGTTGTTTCGAATTACAGAAACATTGCGTTCGTCATCAGCAGTATTATAAGCATAGTTGTCTAGTTTAAATGTATTTTGCATAGCTGTTGCGCGCACTAACTTTTCGCATTGATATGCGTAATCCATTACTTTTGAAGCATCGCCGGTTTCTGCAGCATACATTAAGTAGCCATCCAATGCTTTCTGATATTCGCCATTTAAACGATAAGTGTTTGCGTAGTTCAGTAAATTTACTTTAGATGATTTCATTAATTGTTTTTCCTTTTCATACCAAACAATTGCAGACTCATAATCTTTTTTCTTTACATACAAATCAGCAATTCTGAAAGCATCTTGCGGATCGCGGTCGTCACCATTATATCTTTTTTCGTAGAAATCAATTACTTTATCAATTTGTCCATCAGCCAGTAATTTGCTGATATACGCAGCGTCCCATTTTTTTGCAAATGCAATGTTTATAAAAACTATTAAAATAAATAAACCAAAATTCTTCATCTATATTTTAGTGTTTTAATCCATTAATGCGCTTCGAGCCAGTTATTTCCAAAACCTGCAGAAACATCAATCGGTACCTGCAAAGGTAAGGCATTTTGCATTTCTTTTCTCACCATCTCAGCCAAATCTGTCTTTTCCGAAAGGTGCGCATCAAATAATAATTCATCATGTACTTGCAATATCATCTTAGATTGCATTTTGTAGTGTTTTAGTTGCTTTTGAATATTAATCATGGCCACTTTTATCATATCGGCAGCTGTTCCTTGAATCGGCGCATTGATCGCATTTCGTTCTGCGAAGCCACGAATGGTCCAGTTTCCGGCGTTGATGTCGCGCAGATAGCGTCTTCTGCCTAGCAATGTTTCTACATAACCTTTTTCGCGCGCGGAATTGATCGTGGAATCCATATAATTTTTGATGCCGCTGTATTTGATAAAATAATTTTCGATCAATTCAGCAGCTTCTTTGCGCGGAATGCCTAAGCGCTGCGCCAAGCCAAATGCAGAAATTCCATAAATGATTCCGAAGTTGACCATTTTTGCTTTGCGTCGCATATCGGAAGTTACTGCATCTAAATCGACATTGAAAACATTGGCTGCTGTAGCGGTGTGAATGTCGAGATTCTGACGAAATGCTTCTATCATATTTTCGTCTTTGCTAATAGATGCTACGATGCGCAATTCGATTTGTGAATAATCAGCAGAAAGAATGGTGTGATTTTCATCGCGCGGAACAAATGCCTGTCGGATTTTTTTACCACGTTCTGTTTTAATTGGAATATTTTGCAAATTTGGATTGACAGAACTTAATCTTCCTGTGGCTGCAATGGCCTGGTTAAAGGTTGTATGCAAGCGATTCGTTTTCGGATTAATCAAACTTGGCAACGCATCAACATACGTTGATTTTAGTTTAGTATATTCTCTGTAATTCAATAAATGTTCAGCAATTGGATATTGCGCCGTTAGTTTTTGCAACATTTCTTCATCTGTAGAATATTGACCTGTTTTTGTTTTTTTTCCTTCGTAAGGAATTTTTAATTTTTCAAATAATATTTCACCTAATTGCTTTGGCGAATCCAAATTAAAACTCATGCCTGACAGATCGAAAATGGTGTCTTGCAAAATGCGCAATTCATCTGCAATTTCTTCTGAATATACTTTTAAGAAATCTGTATCGACTTTTACACCTTCGTATTCCATTTCTGTTAAGACCGGAATCAGTGGTGTTTCCACTTCGTAAAATAATTTATGCAAATGTGTATTGTCAATTTCATTTTTGAAACGATTGTGTAATTGCAAGGTAATATCGGCATCTTCGGCAGCATATTCTTTTACTTTTTCGATTTCCACATCGCGCATAGTGACTTGCTTCGGACCTTTTTTGCCAATTAATTCAGTGATAGAAATGGGTGTGTATTTCAGATACGTTTCCGACAAATAATCCATGCCGTGACGATTGTCCGGTTCCATTAAATAATGCGCCAGCATCGTGTCGAAGAAAATTCCTTTTACTTCCACATTATACCATTTCAACACTAAGCAATCGTATTTTATATTTTGTCCGATTTTGATGATGTTCTCATTTTCTAAAATTGGTTTAAATAAATCGACAATCTTTTGCGCTTCTTTTTGGTTTGCTGAAACAGGAATGTAATATGCAGTAGTTGGTTCGATGCAAAAAGATAAACCAACCAGTTCGCAATTATTAGCATCAACAGAAGTCGTTTCCGTATCGAAACAAATCTGTTTTTGTTGAGCAAGTTTTGAAATTAAATCCTGGATTTTTTCTTCGGTATCTATTAAATAATATTGATGTTCTGTGTTGGAAATATTTGCGCCAGGCGCAGCATAAACAATATTATTTTCTTCAATGTTTTCTACTTCGTTAGTATGTTCACCAAATAAATCAATTTGATTTTTATTGGCTGGCGATGCTGCTTTAGCAGTAGTATTTACTAATGTTGCCGTTTTATCGTAAGCATCACCAATTATTTTTTTACCAAGTGCTTTAAATTCTAATTCAGTAAAAATTTGCGTTAGTTTTTCTTTGTCGAAATCTTTTAAGATGTAATCATTTTCGTTCCAGTCAATTGGTGCATCAGTAATAATAGTTGCCAGTTGTTTCGAGATCAACGCCATTTCTTTATGTTCGATCAGTTTATCTTTAACAGCGCCTTTTACTTCATTTATATTTTCATAAATATTTTCAATAGAACCAAATTGACGAATCAGCATTTTGGCACCTTTTTCACCAATACCTTTTACGCCAGGAATATTATCGACAGCGTCGCCCCAAAGTCCGAGTATATCAATGATTTGTTTCGGATCGTTGATTTCCCATTTTTTATTGAGCTCTTCCACACCAAGCACTTCAGCAGGTTTGCCCATGAATGGTGGCTTATGAATAAAGATTTTATCACTTGCAACCTGTCCGAGATCTTTGTCCGGCGAAACAATGTAACATTCTACATCTTCAGCAGCAGCTTTTACTGCAAGTGTTCCGATCAGATCATCTGCTTCGTAGCCAGCTAATTCAACTACAGGCATATTCATGGCTTTTATGATTTCTTTTATATAAGGTACAGACCAAATAATGTCATCCGGTGTTTCCTGCCTGTTCGCTTTATAAAATTCGTGTTCAGCTTGTCGGTCGGTTTGTTCAGGTGCATCAAAAACTATGGCATAATGTGTAGGATTATATTTGGTTTTAATTTCCCAGATTGTATTTAGAAATCCGGTGATTACAGAGACATTTTGTCCTTTGGAATTCATCAATGGATTTTTCTGAAAAGCAAAATAAGCACGATAAATAAGTGCAAACGAATCGAAAAGATATAGTTTCTTCATGAGTTTAATTTGACATTAAAATTAGTGCATCGTTAGAATCAAATAATTGGTTATTTTGATCCAGTCAGTTCTTGCCAATATTCGGCTGCGCGTCGTGTGTGTGGAATACAAATGCTGCCGCCAACTAAATTAGCAATAGCAAACACTTCATACACTTGTTCTGTGGTAACACCAGCTTCGAATGATTTTCCTAAATGATATTTAATACAATCATCACAGCGCAACACCATAGATGCCACCAAACCGAGCATTTCTTTTGTTTTTGCATCGATTGCGCCATCTGCGTATGCATGCATATCGAGATTAAAAAATCGATTAAGTGTAAGGTTTTTCTGACCTAAGATGACCTCATTCATTTTGGAACGATAGTCGTTGAATTCATTTACTAAATCGGACATAAAAAAAACTATTATTTATCGAAAATACGACAAATAATAGTTTTGTACTTGTTTTGAAAAAACTTATTGAATTATTTTTTCTTTTTAGCAGCAACTTTACGAGCAGCTGTAAATTCTTCAAATAAATCAATACCTCTGTTCATCGCAGATAATCTATCATAATTTAATTTGTAATAGATTTTCTTGCCATCACGACGAGTTTGAACTACATCAACACCTCTAAGGATTTTTAAGTGCTGAGAAGTAATTGATTGCTCAATTTTCAACGTGTTGTAAATAACATTTACGTTCACTTCTTTTTTGTCGTGAATTAATTTGATGATTTTTAATCGAAGTTGATGAGCAACTGCTTTCAGCAATTCTGCTGCTTTTTCGATTTTCTCGGTTTGAAATTCAAAATTTTCCATAAAATAGTTTGTAGTTTAGTTCAGGACAAATATATAAAATTTTTGATAACTTGACACAATATTGTATGAACAATTATTGATATCTGTCAATAAAATTTAACTTTTTAACAAAAAATAATGCTTTTATATATTATTCTTTTCTAAACTGAAAATTATTTTACTAATTCCTGTAATAATCGTGATATTTCTTTGATTCTGCTTTTATCTACCGAGTAATAAATAAATTTGCCTTCTCTTGTTGTAATTACAACGCCTGCACGTCGTAATAATGCTAAATGTTGTGATGCAACGGATTGCTCTAGGCGCAATCTGATGTATAATTCTGTTACGGTGATTTTTCCTTCTGCTTCGATGATCTTGATCATTTCCTGGCGCAACTTGTGATTTACAGCTCTTAACACCATAACAGATTTACGTAAAATCTGATAATCGATTTTTAGTTCAGGTTGCACAATACTGTTCATGTTTACTGACATAATTTTTTGTTTTGATAATTGTTTACATAGCTTTTTAAACAAGCACGTGACTGCTTGTAAATATTAAGAATTGTTTTAATGCAGAATGGTTGCATATAAAAACGCAAATAATTCAAAAAAAACAATAGTATTAAATATTTACTTAATATATGTAGAATAAAATGCTTTATAATAATTCGGTTCGAAGTAAGCGATGTCTTCAAATTGTGATCTTAAATAACGCTGAAAAGCTAATAAACAAAGGTCTTCCGAGCTTGGTGTAAAACCTTCAAAGATCGTTATATTAGTAAAATCAATTATGGATTTTATTTTTGCCGCACCGTTTCCGAATACTAAATATTTTTTGTTAAAATTCAGTAAATTTTTAAAATCATCATTAATGATCAAGGAACTGAATGTTTTTTCTATTTCTATTTCTTTTGAAAAGATTGTTGTGAATACTTCCATTCTACGCGCATCAATCATAGGAAAATAAAAATCAAAACCGTTTAAATGATAACGATTGATCGCGCCAACAACCATAGATTCTAATGTTGGAATAGCGATCAAAGGAATGTTCAGTGAAAAGCAAAAACCTTTTGCAGCAGCAGCGGCAATGCGCAATCCTGTGTAGGAGCCAGGCCCGGAACTTATTGCAATTGCATCGATTTGCTGAAATGATAAAGATGCTTCTTTCAGTAATGCTTCAGTCAGTATGTGTAAATTGTCAGTAGCTTTATTACTTTCTAAAATGTGCTTTGCATGTACACATTTTCCATGTTCAGAAATTGCAATGGATGTAATTGCATTGGCAGTTTCAATACATAATATATTTGCCATGCAGTTTTATTTTTGCGCAGAAAGTGTGCCTTTATATTTTACCGCGTCACTCAATACTTCAACCGCTTTTAGTACGTCTTTATCATCTTTTAAACTGTTAGCGATTCGTCCTTTTTCAAATAAATATCTGCTTACAATCTCCTGATCTAATAAACGTTTGATTTCTGCTTTGTATTTGATGATATCTTTGCTTTTGTCGTGTTTTATTTTTGATTCCAGATCCGTAATTGCTTTTGTTACTTCATCCGAAAGTTCATCTTCTTTAGTTGATTTTTTTAACTCATTCAAATCATTTTCGGTAGCAGTGGTATAATCATATTCTTTGCCTTTTACAAATTCAACGAATGCATTGTATTCTTCATCTGTTAAGCTGAACTTCGCGCCGTCTCTTAAATCTTTGTGTTCGTATTTATATTTATTGGCAAAGTCGAAAATGTGATTTTTAGTGAATAATGCGATCGTAATTGGCGCTACTTTTTCATCTTCGGTTTTGATATCGGGCTCAATACCAGCTCCGTCTTTCACAATTCTTCCATTCTTGGTTTTAAATGTCTGGCGCAATGAATCAGCTAAAGCTTTTGCAACACCATCAGTGCCACGATGCGTATAATCAATACGTTGAATACATCTACCGCTTGGTATATAATATTTGGAAACAGTTACTTTTAATTTTGATTTATAAGCAACCGGTTTAGTAATTTGCACCAATCCTTTTCCATACGTGTTTTGTCCGATGATAATTCCTCTGTCCAAATCCTGCATAGAACCGGAAACAATTTCTGAAGCAGAAGCTGAGCCGCCATCGGTTAGAATTGCCAATGGAATATCAGTGTCTATTGCTTTGCCTGTTGTTGTATAGTTCATATTGGCTTCTGCAATTTTTCCTTTTGTATTTACGATGTTCGTGCCTTTATCTACAAACGTATTGCAAATATTAATTGCTTCATTCAATAAGCCACCACCATTGCCACGCAAATCCAATATTACGCTTTTTAAATTTGGATTTTTCTTCAATTCTTTTAAGCCGTTTTGAACTTCCAAAGCTGCGTCATCAGCAAACATATCGAGTTTGATATAACCGACTGAATTATTGACCATGCCATAATAAGGAACATTGCTTATTTTAATTTCTTCACGATTGAATGAAATTACTTTTTCCTGGTTGCTGATTGCTTTGCGTACTTTTAAAGTGATCTTTGTTCCCGGTTCGCCTTTTAGCAGTTGGCTCACTTCATCTGAATTATATTTTGTAGCTACTTTGCCAT
Source organism: Chitinophagales bacterium (assembly GCA_046329815.1). Taxonomy (GTDB): domain Bacteria; phylum Bacteroidota; class Bacteroidia; order Chitinophagales; family JADIYW01; genus JADJSS01. The sequence goes on along the minus strand of JAXLTY010000001.1, from coordinate 1,675,164 downwards.
CAATTTCGAGAATTGCATCACCTGCTTCCAAGCCTGCTTTTTGCGCCGGAAAACCTTCATATGGATCTGTGATGTAAACCAGGTCGCCAATCTTTGAAATACGAGCGCCGATACCACCATATTTTCCTGTAGTTTGCAGTTGATATTCATCCAAGTCAGCGCCGGTAATATAGTTCGTAAATGGATCTAAGCCATCCAGCATTTTGTTGATACCATCTGTCATTAATTTATTCGGGTCAACATCATCTACGTAATAAGTATTCAATTCTTTATAAAGCTGCGTAAACACTTCCATGTTTTTGGCAATCTCGAAATAACGGTCTTTGTCAGATGCTTGTGTATGTAAGATCAGGCATAAACAAAAAATAGTGAACAATTTTCTCATGTGTAAAAATTAGGATTGATATTTTATATCTGAACAATAAAACTACTAAAATTAGTTTACAGAAATGGTTAAAAATATTTAAGGAACCGGATCGTAGCCGGAGCCGCCCCAAGGATGGCAAGATAAAATGCGTTTTACGGCTAAATATCCACCTTTGAAAAGGCCGTGTTTTTGTAATGCTTCCATTGCATAAGTAGAACAAGATGGTTGGTAACGGCATTTGTTAGCGCCTAAATATGGTGAAAGCACTGCTTTATATGCTTTTATTAAAAGTATAAATGGAAAGATGAGTATTTGTCTAAGCAGATTCATCTTTTTGAAAAAATTATAATCATAAAAGTTCTTTTATTATTTTATTCAACAACTTCTTAACGCTTTCATCAACCGTCTTAAAATCACTCATTATTTTTGAATGATAACTGAGCAACAAAATCAATTGTTTGTTTTTTTCTGTTAATGCGTTATAAAAATCAGGTTTTTGCAAACGCACGCTTTCGCGCATTAGCCGTTTGATGCGGTTTCGGTCTTTCGCTAATGGAAATAGTTTCTTGGAAACGGCAAATGCAAATTGCGCCTGAAAGGCGCAATTCAATTTTATTGGTTTATAATAAATTCTTAAAGTTGAGTTTTGTACAAAAGTCTTATCGCTAAAAAGTTCGTCAATTAATTTTTTACTTTTTAGTCGTTCATCTTTGCTGAACGTAAATCGTATATGACTGGCTTGCTCAGTGATTATTTACCTTTTCTTTCGTCAGAAATAGATAATTTTTTTCTGCCTTTAGCTCTGCGCGCGTTCAATACAGCACGGCCACCTTTTGTTGCCATACGCTCACGGAAACCGTGTTTGTTCTTTCTTTTTCTTACCGATGGCTGAAACGTTCTTTTCATGGAAATGTTTTTTATTTATTTTTTTAAATGAGCCATGGAATCGCCAAACAAATAAGTATTACTATATTTATTCGGATTTCCTTTTTGGCTTATTTCATTTTATTTCAATTATTTGAATGACGAATGGTTGAATTGTAACTTTTTTCTAAAATTCGGACTGCGAAGATACGATTTAATTTGAAGTTTTAAACATTTGCACATTTGAAAATGCTGTTTTTCTTCTAAAAATCAACAATTTAACCTTTAGGAAAACTGAAAAAATCAGGTTTTTGGCTGATTAACTGATTCTTATCTGTTCATTGTCAGCAAGAATTCTTCGTTGTTGCGCGTGCCTTTCATCTGCTGCAACAAGAATTTCATCGATTCTTCTGCGTTCATATCAGCTAAATGGTTGCGTAAAACCCACATTTTCTGCAATGCTTCTTTGTCCAGCAACAAATCGTCACGTCTTGTAGAAGAAGCAATCACATCAATTGCAGGGAAAATACGTTTGTTCGACAATTTTCTTTCCAATTGCAATTCCATATTTCCGGTTCCTTTGAACTCTTCGAAGATCACTTCGTCCATTTTCGAGCCAGTTTCTGTCAATGCAGTTGCGATAATCGTCAACGAACCGCCGTTTTCGATATTTCTAGCTGCGCCGAAAAATTGTTTTGGCTTGTGTAATGCATTCGCTTCCACACCACCTGATAATACTTTTCCTGACGATGGCGCAACCGTATTGTAAGCACGCGCCAAACGTGTGATGGAATCTAATAAAATCACTACATCGTGACCACATTCTACCAAACGTTTCGCTTTTTGCAATACGATACTTGCCACTTTCACATGTCTGTCAGCCGGTTCGTCAAACGTAGATGCTACCACTTCTGCGTTTACACTGCGCTGCATATCAGTCACCTCTTCAGGTCGCTCATCGATCAGCAAAATAATTAAATATACTTCAGGATGATTTTTGGCAATGGAATTCGCGATGTCTTTCAACAGCATCGTTTTACCGGTTTTTGGCTGCGCCACAATCATACCACGTTGTCCTTTTCCAATCGGCGTAAATAAATCTACCACACGCGTTGAATAATTATTGGATTCCTGGAAAAGATCTAATTTTTCTGTTGGAAATAAAGGTGTCAAGTAGTCGAAAGGAATTCTGTCGCGGATTTCCTGTGGTGTTTTTCCATTGATCGATTCTACACGCAACAAGGCAAAATATTTTTCACCTTCTTTCGGCGGACGAATCGCACCAACAATCGTATCGCCTGTTTTTAAGCCAATTAATTTAATTTGTGATGGTGAAACATACACATCATCTGGTGATGATAAATAATTATAATCTGAAGAACGTAAGAAACCGTAACCTTCAGGAATGATTTCTAAAACGCCTTCACCTAAAATTACACCATCTAAGTCAACATTAAATTCAGGTTTGCGCTCTCTTTCTTCCTGAACCGGAAAATTAGTTGCGCTTTCTTCTTGCTGATTCGTGTTTTCGTTATTGTTATTTGATTCGTATTCAGGTGTAAAATCTTCTTTTTCTTTTGTTTCTTCCTGTTCAACAACCGGTTTTTCGACCACATGCTGTTTCGGTTGATGAATTTTTTCCTTCGCTAATTCTTTATTTAACGCATTTCTGTCAGAAAAAGGATTTTCTTTTTTCGCACGCACCACTTTCTCTACTACTTTTCTTGGAATTCGCGTGCGTTCGCGTTTTGTGTCGTTTTCTTTTGTTTCAGGTGTTTCTTTCGTTTCTTCTACTGTTTCAGTGTTTGCAACAACAGCATCTTCTTCGTTAGTTTCTTGCATTTCTTGTTTTTTTAAAATAAGATCTATTAATTCTGGCTTTTTGGATTTTGCTATTTTCGCTTTTGGAATCAACAACTTTTCAGCTGTTTCTTTCAATTCAGGTAATAACATATCGTTTAATATGGAAATATCGTACATACGTCGAACTATTTAAGTTGGAAATTGGAAAACATTAAATGAATGGATATAATTCGCTTTATTGAAACTCAATACAACGCGTGGAAATATTGGTCGATAATGCAAATAAACGATTATTTTCACAAAATCAATAGCTTTTTCTGTTTTTTTTAAAAAGTAATCTATTGCTAATGCTGTATTTAACAGCATTTTTTGCGATTTATCTATATTTGCCGTTCAATTTATTATATGTTAACTATAGACCAATTACGAAAAGACACCGCATTTGCCAAAGAACGTCTGGCGCACAAGCGTTTTAAAGATGTTCAGTTTGTAGATGAAATTATTGCTTTAGATGATGAACGTAAATCGATCAAGTCTAAATTAGATGATTTTTTGGCACAACGTAATTCGATCTCGAAAGAAATTGGCATATTAATGAAAGACGGCAAAAAAGATGAAGCCGAACAGGCAAAACTGAAAATTGCCGATATTAAAACACAAGCAGATGCTTTGGAAACGCAGTTTTCTGCTTTGGAAACTCAAATTTTTGAGAAATTAGTAACGCTTCCAAATTTTCCGAATGCATTGGTTCCGAAAGGCATTTCACCGGAAGAAAATGAAGTGACTTTTTCAGTAACTGAATTTCCGAAATTACATGATAAAGCTGTTCCGCATTGGGAACTTGCAAAGAAATACGACTTAATTGATTTTGAATTAGGCAATAAAATTACAGGTGCAGGTTTTCCGGTGTATAAAGGAAAAGGCGCTGCTTTGCAGCGCGCATTGATCGCGTTCTTCTTAGATAAAGCAACAGAAGCCGGTTATAATGAGGTTCAAGTGCCGCATATGGTGAATTATGATTCTGCGTTTGCCACCGGACAATTGCCTGACAAAGACGGACAAATGTATCACGACGCAACAGATAATTTATATTTGATTCCGACTGCCGAAGTACCGATCACGAATTTATATCGCGATGAAATTATCGATGAAAAGCATTTACCGATCAAAAATGTTGGCTACACACCTTGTTTTCGTCGCGAAGCAGGCAGCTACGGCAAAGATGTGCGTGGTTTGAATCGTTTGCATCAATTCGATAAAGTAGAAATTGTTCGCATTGAAAAACCGGAAAACTCTTACGCAGCTTTAGATGAAATGCTGAAACATGTAGAAAGTTTGTTAAAAGCGTTGGAATTGCCATATAGAATTCTGCGTTTGTGCGGCGGCGACATGACGTTCTCTTCTTCTTTAACCTATGATTTTGAAGTGTTTTCTGCTGCACAGGAACGCTGGTTAGAAGTTAGTTCAGTATCTAACTTTGAAACATTCCAGGCAAACCGTTTGAAATTACGCACTAAAGATGCAGAAAACAAGAAAGCATTGGCGCATACATTGAACGGCAGTGCATTGGCTTTGCCACGAATCGTGGCAAGCTTGTTAGAAAATCATCAAATGGAAAATGGCATCAAAATTCCAAAAGCATTAGTACCTTACACGAAGTTTGATGTAATTTCATAATTGAACTTTATGTTGGATTTTATCGTTATAAATTATAATTGACTTACGACTTATTACTCACGACTTACGACTAAAATATGATATTCATTTCCCAAAAAGCAAAAGAGCGCGTAGAAAAGATGAGGAAAGATGATCATCTTTCACCGGATCATTTTGTGCGCGTTTCGGTAACCAGCGGCGGCTGCAGCGGTTTATCATATGATATGAAATTCGATAATCAATTATCTAATAATGATGAAGTATTTGAAGATAAAGGCATCAAATTAGTGGTTGATCCGAAAAGCATTTTATATTTATTAGGAACAGAATTGGATTTCTCAGAAGGTTTGAACGGCAAAGGTTTTTACTTCAACAATCCGAATGCATCGCGCACTTGCTCGTGCGGCGAAAGTTTTAGCTTGTAATTTTGTCTGAATCGTGATTTGCATGATTAAATGATTAACAGGATTTGTTATCTCATTTTCTGTGCAAATCTGTGTAATCTGTGAGAAACTCTTTTTATCATTTTCCTAAAATAAAGATCGCCGGTTTTTTATTGAGATCAGGTCTTCGTTTTTTCCATTCAGCCATCGGCAGCGTTTTTATAAACTCATCTTTTGCGGTGATGTTGCAAGCAATGCACAACATCGTATCAAATTTCAATACTGCAATTAATTCTTCCAGTAATTTCTGATTGCGATATGGCGTGTCCATGAAAATCTGCGTGTTATTTCTTTTCGCGTGACTTTCCATTTGCAGTATCTTGTCTTTTCGTTCTTTTGCTTCTATTGGTAAATAACCATTAAATGCAAACTGCTGTCCGTTGAAGCCGCTTGCCATCAACGCCAGTAAAATAGAACTCGGACCACTTAATGGTATCACCTCAATTTCCATTTCGTGCGCAACGGCAACTACTTTATTTCCAGGATCGGCGATACACGGCGTGCCTGCTTCACTCATCAGCGCGATATTATTTCCGTTAAAAATCTCGCTCAGAAAATTCTCATCGAATTTATAATCAGCATGTTTGTCTAATTCTAAAAAAGTACAGGCATCAATATCTTTTTTTTTATAAACAGATTTAATAAAACGACGCGCAGTCTTTAAATTCTCAACGATATAAAAATTTGTTTGCTCAATGATTTCTTTGGTAAATGCAGGTATCGTGTGCGTTGCATTTTCCGCTAAAACGATTGGAACTAAGTAAAGTTTGCCTTGTTGCATGTGGTAAAGTTATCGGTTATTTTATTAAAATACTACTTCGATAAAAATCAATTATTTTTGATGGCTATGAAACTGCCGCTTAGCTATTATCGGAATGAAGATGTCGTTTTTCTTGCAAAAGACTTGTTAGGAAAAGTATTGATCACAAATATCAATGGCATCAAAACTGGCGGCATCATCACAGAAACCGAAGCGTACAGCGAAATCGAGAAAGGTTGTCATGCGTACAACAAGCGCAAAACCGAACGCACGAAGATCATGTTTGAGCAAGGTGGTTTGTCGTATGTTTATTTCTGTTACGGCATGCATTATTTGTTCAATATCGTTTCAGGAAAAAAAGATATTGCACAGGCAGTTTTAGTTCGTGCGATTCAACCAACGATTGGAATAGATGAAATTCTGAAAAGAAGAAACATGAGTAAGGCCGATAAGAATCTCACCAACGGACCGGCAAAAGTTTGCCAGGCATTGGCTATTACAAAAACACAATATGGAATGGAATTAACATCTGATAAAATCTGGCTGGAAGATTCCAGACAAAAAATAAATGAACAGCATATATTGATAACACCGCGCATTGGAATTGATTACGCAGCAGAAGATAAAGACCTGCCCTGGCGTTTCGTGTTGAGGCAGTAATAGTTATTATATTTTTTTAAGAAAGGAACTAATTTTTTAATTTTTATATTTATACACAAAACCAATCTATGCAAAGCCGATACCTGAAAAGAATTACTACACTTGTTTTATTGTTGATTTCTGTTGGTGTTTTTGCAGCAGCCGGCGGTGGCGGTGGCGGCAGTTCAAGTGGCGGCGGCAGTAGCGGCGATGGCGGCGGCGAGATTATTTTTTGGATTATTCGCATCATCTTTGAGATTATATGGCGCTTGCCTTTTCCTTTTAATATCATTGTGCTGGTCATAATTGCCATAGCCATTTATTATTTCTATAAAAAATCGCAGCAGTCAAGTGGCTTGAATACTATTCCAAGCTATAACAGCAAAGATGGCTCAGTGATTTATGGTTCTCGCCAGGACAAAATATCGAATGAGTTTTTGGCAAAGAACTCAGATTTCGATAAAGAGAAATTCAAACAAAAAGTAAGAACAGCGTTCACCGAAATACAAAACGCGTGGATGTTCCAGGATTTATCCAAAGTGCGCAAATGGATATCAGATGGCGTGTACCAGCGTTTCAACACGCAGTTCATTATGATGAAACAAATTGAACAGACCAACAAGATTTCAAACATCAATATTCATGAGGTATTTATCGACGATATAGAAAGCGATGGTGTGTACGATATTATGCATGTTGGCATCCAGTATTCGATGTATGATGCTTTTGAATCGAAAAAATTTACGAAGCTGAATGACGGCGGACCATTACAGGCATTGGATTTCTGGTCGTTCATCAAAAAATCAGGTGTAAAAGAAAAAGACCTGTATCATACTACGAATTGCCCGAATTGTGGAGGCAATCTTCCTGATGATGGCGGCGAAACGGCTAAGTGTCCTTACTGTTCAACAATCACGTATTTAGGCGATTACGATTGGATATTGGCAGAAATCACACAACCGGACGATTATTATAATTCTAATTCTAAATTTGAGAAACAAGGAAAATTCTCTAAAAAAATTCGTGAACAGATCGGTGAAAAACAAGACTTTTCATTACAGTTACTAGAAGATAAAGCCAGCAATGGTTATATGCAGATGATGACAGCATTAGTGATGAAAAAACCGGAAATCACCAGACGTTTCGTGTCAGATAATTTATACGAGAAAGTAGAAAAGCAGATAAAATCGCAGCCGAAATTTGTGTTCAATCGTTTGTATTTAAATCACGTTACTTCTTTTGATTATTACAGAGAAAATGGTAAAGACAATATTGTTGTCGCGTTGAAATGTTCTTCGCAAAAGATCTTGCGCATCGATACCAATTCACCGGAATTTAATTATCAGATTACAGCGAGAAACGAAGTGCTGATTATGAGCCGTGATGTAAATGCAGCACAACCGCAAGGTTCATTGTATGCGCACAGTTGCCCGAACTGCGGCGCGCCGATAAAAGATACGATAGAAGTGAATTGTACATATTGCAACGCACAACTCAACAGCACTAAATACGAATGGATCATCAGCGACTGGATGAGCGCGAATGAATACGAAACCTTTAAAAAATCAACATCACCGGCGCTGGTGGTGAATAAAAATGTAGATGACTTAGACGAACTATACGAAGTGCGCGATTATGCATTCAACAATGTGTTGGTGATGATGGCTGCCGATGGTGTATTTGCTCAGGAAGAACTGGATTATGCCAATACGCTGGCAAAAAAATGGAACTACAATGCCGATAAACTGCATGGCTTAATGACCATGGCGAAGAACAAACAACTGGTGATTCGTTTGCCGGAAAATCCTAAGAAGAAAGATAAGATTATTGCGCAAATGGAAAAAGTGGCCAACTTAGACGGTACTATTTCTGTAGAAGAATTAAAAATTCTGAATGATCTGAAAGGAGAAAAGTGGTAAAAAGTTTTTGATCAGTCTTGACTCTGTAAATCCTGATTCTATTATTTCTCTTTAGCGTCAGAAGGGTTTTTCTTGCCATTGTGACAAGTCATACAGCCAAGTGTTCCTGAATCTTTGCCAAAATATTTATCGTTGATCTCATTCGTCATCACGATCATCTTACGTGCTATCTTTTTTTCATCTAAGGTATCAGAAGCCATATCACCACGCACATGACAGAAATTACATTTTACATTCAACGACTCACAGTAAGCATCCATAATCTTATCCATATCATCGTGTGAAATATCTTTTGGCAGCACTTGCAAATTGCGGAAACCACCTTTCTTTTCATTCGTACTATGGATATTAAAAGAAGACAACATCAGGATCAAACCAAACAATAAAACACCTGCAAAAATTTTGTTAGAATACATAAACCGGATTTAAGAATTAAGGAACTACTTTTAAAAATACACTTTTACTCGGCGGAAAATCATACATCATGCAAACCGCGCAATCGTTGCTGGCTTCTGCTTCAGTAATTTGTTTAAAATAAAACAAAGCACCTTCCGTCAAGTTATTGGGAAATTCGCATTTATTGGCAACAACTGCAACATGCTCGTAAGTAGTAGATGTACCTTCAACTGTCCACGAACCGCCTAAACTGTAATAGTTCGCATCGAGAATTTGTATAACAGTGGAAGCGCAGGTCACGCGGATCACTTTGGCCTGTATGCGTTGTCCGTTCGATGGATTTCCGCCACCACTTCCGGCAGGCACCTGCGTACATGCAGATAAAAACAGACCGCTGATAATAATGATGATGAATTGCTTCATGGAATAAATATATCAAAACTTATTCCAAATTGCAATTGATTTTAATTGTTAGAATTACGCGTACGTTTTATCGCTGAAGAATTTCTCAATTAAATATCTGTCCTGGATATCATCCGGATGAAAATCGCGTTTGAAATAACTCAACAGATTTTTAGATAAACCTTTTCCTATTTCGCCAAATACAACGGTCTTAAACAACATAAAACTTTCTATCGGCATGCGTATAATGCTCTTGTCTTTGTCCTGCGAAATAAAATAAATTTGACCGATGCCCAAATAACTCCACAACATTGCAGTAGCCATCACCATGCCTGAAACGCGCAGAATATAACTGTCGTCCACTTCTTTCAATACATCAAAACAAACTGCTTTGTGTTCAATTTCTTCCGAAGCGTGCCAGTGCAATAACTCTAACATTTGCGGCGCGATATTCTCATTTGTTGCAATCGGTTCATGAAATAAAGCGTTCGCTAAAATAGCGGTGTAATGTTCTAAAGCAGTTGTTATAGACAGCGACATCTTATCGCCTAGGCGCGGCTGCACTTTATTCAACGCGGTTACCGTAATATTTTCAATACTGTATTTTCCGGAAAATGCGGTGGTCTTCAAAAAACTCGCAAACCAGTCCGGTTTCAGGTTTTGTTCTTCCATTACTTCCCAAAAACGCTGATGCTCGCGCGCATGCACACCTTCCTGTCCGCAAAAACTATTGATCTCTTTTTTCAGATTTTCGTCTTTCACTTCTTTGGCAAACTTGCGCACACTGCGCACGAAAAATTTCTCGCCTTCCGGAAACACCACATGCATGCTGTTGACGAAATGCGTTGCAATCGCGCTTCTCAGAATCCAGTGCTTCGGCACTTTATCGAAGTTGAACTGAACATTGCGGACTTTTAGTTTTGGTGCAGCAGCTATCATACTTTTTATTTTATTTAAAAGTAGATGCATTTTGCCAAACGTGAATTAGCTTAAGATAATTAGGAAAATTTCTTTGATGAACTTATCGAATGTTTAGAAAGAGAGATTTGACAGTAAATTCCCACTTTTGGCTGAAAAAGCTTGATTAACAACGTTGGATAACGTGGTAATTGACGCTAAAGACGTGGTCAGCCACGTCGTACAAGGTGGTTAAGCACGGTTTTATGTAAAAAGAAATTTTATTCAAAGCGCTGCAAGGTAGTTGAAAGCAATAGAGTTGTATATTTGAGTATTGGTGATATTTATGAAAACATTCTTTTTAAGTATTTCTATATTAATTCCTGCTTTTTTGTTTTCACAAAACGAAACAAAAATAGCGGCTCGTGTAAAGGAAAATTATAGAATTAACAAAATTAAATCACAAAAGACTACTGAGATTTTTCGCAACAAATCAATTGTAGATAGTATTAATTTCGATGATAATGGAAATGTTATATCCAATAAATTTGTTTACGACTCTTTAGGACAATTGATAAAGGAATATCATTGTGACTCCTGCATAATTTGGTTTTGGAGTTCAAATTATGAAAATGGAAAACAAGTTTCATGGTTTGGATTTGGACATGATAGCTCTCTAATTAGTTCCTCGATTAATAAATACGATTCAATTGGACGGCTTTCCAAATATTATTCTTATAGAAAGGATATGCAAGTTAATGAAGGATTAATGACAGTAACGATGTTAGATTCTCGAGATTCCTCTTATTATATTAAAGACACCGTATTCTCGGATATATTTGATACGGTAACCGTTCAATATTCAGGAGATACCATCAGGTATTTTCATAATCAGAAGCCGGAGCCCAATGTTTATGTCGAGAGATACAACAAGAAAGGATTTATAATTGAATATATTGAACTTCAGAAAAAAGCAGTTTGGTTCAGAAGAACTTATACATATGACAAAAATGGAAACCTGATTTCCAGGCAATCTTTCAATTCAAAAGGAAAAGTACCCTATTTGAAAGATTTATACTATTATGATAAAAGAAATCTTGCTTATAAGATGGAGTATTACCAAAACGATTTAACCAAACCCACTTCTACTTATTTATACGAGTACAAAACCAAATAAAAAATCCGAACCATTGCTGATTCGGATTTTGTTGCTGTGAAGGTAGGACTTGAACCTACACAAGGCGATTAGGAAAAGAGCAAAAGTTGGTGGTCAACCCCTGCACATTGAAGTGCTCTACTCTAACTTTATTTCGTGATCCTCACCCCCGAGACAAGAGGGCATGGCTGCCAAATTTCATCACCTCACAATATTAGTTAAAAGCCAAAAGTAATCAATCGTAAGTAAAATTGCGACCGTTATAAAGAACTTTGATATGACAAAATTAATAAAACAATCTATTTTATGCAAATAATTCAATAAATTAAGTAGAAAATTACAGTTTTATCAACAAAATTAATTATTAATTGAATAATCGTCAAAAATAAAATGCAAAAACTGTGATTTTTTGAAAGATTTTTACTGAGATTTTTTGTCCGGACGGCGCAAAGGTTTGATGTCAATGCTGTTTTCGCTGTCCTGCATCAGCATTTCCAGCCGCCGCAGTCGCGTTTCTTCCTGTTTCGCGCTGATCACATACCAGGTTGCCTGCTTCTGATATGTTTTTGTGCGCTTGCTGAAATAATTCCACGCCGATTGATTGCCTTTGAATTTTTTGAGATATGCTGCCGGAAATTCTACGGTTTCCTGTTCAAAAGAAGCCGTTTTTTGTTTGCGCAGATCTCTGTTGAGAAATACGTGTTTGCCTTGCTCGCTCACCAGGCCGGCTTGCATCAATTCCTGTATGCGTTTGATGTTGATGTCGCTCCAGTTGCTGCTTTTTCGTCGCGGCGTGATGCGGTTGCAGTAGCTGTCTTCATCCAGTTTTTTGCGGATGCCGTCGATCCAGCCGAAACACAATGCTTCGTCAACCAGTTCTTTCCAGTTAATACCTTGCTTTTTAGATTTTATATTGTAAAAGCCGATCCATGCTTCCTCCAGCGTCAAATGATTTTTCTGAAACCATTCGCGCAGTTCAGCAGGCGTTGTAAAAAAGAGGACGTTTGTTTTTTGTACAATAGAAGTTTCCATATTTATTGCTTAAACACATTACATTAAACCACATAGATACATAGAAAATATTACTATTAATCGTCTTGTAGAATTTATTAGTATGTCCATAGCAAAACATAAGATTCATCTTCGATGAATTACTATGTTTTACTATAATTCCATGTAATTTGAATGGACTAGTATGCTTTAAACAAAATACTATGTATCTATGTGGTTAAGAATTATTCAAAATCAGTATCTAACCAAGCCATCATGCCGCCTTTCAGGTTCACTAATTTGTCGTAACCTTTAGATGCTAAAAATTTACATGCCTGTCCGCTGCGGTTGCCGCTTCTGCAATAAATGAACAATGTTTTGTCTTTATCTAATTCTAAAATTTTTGAAGGAAAATCCGGTGATTGGAAATTGATGGCAATATGTCCGTCGATGCTGGCTTCTTCAATTTCCAATGGCGTGCGCACATCCACTAATATTTTATTATCGTTTGATTCGTATGCCTGTAAAAATTCTTTTGGTGATAGATCCTGATACATGATTTTTAATTTTAGGAAACGAAATTAGAAATAATTTAGAGTATTAAATCATAATGGCGCGGATTTTTATGTTGGATGAAGAATTTATTTGTCATACCATAAAAAAGTATGGTTCCGGAATTCCGAAACCACGCTTTGAAAACTTAAATACTATATCTAAACTACTGAACGATGAGTTTGCCGTTGGCAATTTCTGTTTTATCATTTTGTATCCTGAATAAATAAAACCCTTTTGCCAAATCATTGCCATTTATTTCATATTGGTTATTGTCAGATTGTTGCTGCAATATTTCTTTGCCTGTAATATCTATCAATATTAATTTCGTTTTCTGTAGTTCTATATTCTGCAGTTCAATGGTTGTCTTATCTCTGAACGGATTCGGATAGACTTTTAGATCTGCTTTGGAATAAGCCGAATTAATTGTCTGGCTGATGATGCGCACATACACATCACCAATGGTATGCATGGTTTTGTTGGTGAAGATTGGTGCATTGTAATCGAAATAGATTTCTGCTGTGTTATAGATTTTTGTTCCGTTCGGATTGTTTGTTTTTTGCTGAATCCTGAATTTTACAAAACCATGCGATAGTTTTTCATTCTTATTACTATCAACTAGCTTAATGCTGTCAAAAATAAATTTAATGGTATTGCTATCAGTTCGCATGTATGTGTAACGATGTGAACTCGTGCCAGGTTCAATTGTATTGATATCTAAATATTTTGAAATCGTATCAATAATAACTACTTTAAACGCGGTATCATTTCCGGTGTTTTGGAAATTGATTTTATAATCGATAGCGGTATTTTTTTCGATATAATGATTCGCAGCAACACCATTTGGATAGCTGGTTTTATCGTTTGGATCAAACGAACCGCGATTTTGTTGGCAATCTATACTTCTGAATGGCTCACCATCGTATTCAGGATATTGTGTCATAAAACCAGTATGAAAAGTACCGTTTATTGGGTTGCAACCTTCAATAAATGCGCTTGCAAATTTATCACCTAAGCTATTTGGAAATGCATCATCTTGTTCGGCAATGATGCCATACGTTCTGCCGCTATCTGTTGCTATAGTTACTATTTTTTGTTGTCCTGTATTGAGCTGGAACGTTCCGTTCATGCGGTTCAGATTATCTTCGATAACGATATACCGTTTTTGGTTTTGCATATTGCCACCCCTGTTACGCAATTTAAATTCAACGGAATCGTGCTTACATTGCGCTGATGCCGAAATTACTGGACCAGTATAACCTGCAACAGCACAAACTGTATCCGGATAGATATGCGCTTCGACACAGTGCGTTTGACCAAGTATGGTAGAATCGCAGCTAACCGTGACATCAATGGTAAATCTTCCTGACGATAAATAATCGACATTACCAATATTGAAACGCAATACATTGTTGCCTAAATTAGTATAAGGAATGGATGCAGAATTGACGGTTAAAAACCTATCTAATGCAACATCGATATAAGTATTGGGTGATGCGATAGTTCCATTGTTTTTATAATTAACGGTATAAATATTAGAAAAGCAACGGCGTAACATTGGTGTAGAAATATCTACATACATATTTGGACACAAAATGGTTGGTTTTAAATTCAGGTTGATGGTGTCAATAGTAAAACTATCTAAATACGCATACGACGTTTGCACTCCGCAATTGCCTTATGTAAATAATGGATAATTGATATTTGGTTGTGCTGTAACCGTATATAAACCTGAATCACCAACACCGATTGAGTAATTACCATTGTTATCAGAAGAAGTGTAAGCTGTATTGTTATTGTTTTGTGCTGTAACTGTAATCTGTGGTAAATTATTATCTGTGGCATTTTTTATACAATTGCCATTTTGGTCGGCAAAAACATTGCCTTGAATGATGTGAGTATTAATATTGCCTAAGGAATCGATTTTTAGAATGCAACTCAAAACAGAGCCGTCATTACCATAGGCAAAAAAATAAGCATTGTCATTATTTGACTTCTTTTTTCTTAAGTAATATTGATAATCGTAATTATTGTTGCCAAATCCATCTTGCTTCAACTCTCCTTGGTTTATAATAAATTTATTATTAACGTGTTGTGCGATTAAAAGATAATATAAAAAAGATGTTGTGCATCATGTGTTTAGCATGATTTTTGCATGTAATTGTTTGAACATCAAATACTTACTATGCACAACATCAAAACAAATTTCGACAAATTTTTTAATCTTTCCAAACAATTCTTAGCAGAATATTTCTATGAACAGACAAATAACTTTCAATTTTATCCTAAAACACCAAAAATGTCGGATGCTGAAATAGTGGCATTGGCTATCTGTTCAGAGTCGTTAAGTATTGATTCTGAAAATCTATTTTGGAAGAAAATGAAAGTAGAATATGCATCAGCTTTTCCTCAATTAATCGACCGTTCTAACTATAATAAACGCAGAAGAAGATTACAATATTTTATTCAACTTTTAAATGATAAAATAGCCAAACCTTTTAATGAATTCGAAGACGTTTTTATAGTAGATTCTATTCCAATACCAGTGGCACAAATAGCTCGTGAAAAAAGTTCAACCATCTGTAAAGATGATTTTGAAACCGCTCCTAATAAAGGCTATTCTGCCGTGAGTAAATCGTATTTCTATGGATATAAATTACATCTGTGCACAACACTTAATGGCTCGTACATGTCAATGAATATTAGCAAAGCCAGCGTACACGATGTACATTTCTTAGATACTATAAAATATACCGGCATGAACAATGCAACCCTGCTTGGTGATAGAGGTTTTTTATCTTCCACTCATCAATTAGATTTATTTGAATCGTGTAATATCCAACTACAAACACCAATGAGAAACAATCAGGATAACTATCAAAATTATCCAGTAATATTCAGAAAATGTAGAAAAAGAATTGAAACTCTATTCGCTCAACTATGTGACCAATTTATGATTAAAAGAAACTATGCTAAATCATTCATCGGATTGCTTACCAGAATTAAATCTAAACTCTGTGCTTTAACTGCTTTGCAATTCATAAATAAAGTAAACAATAAACCAATTAATCATCTTAAATTTGCTCTCGCTTAATCGCACAACGCGTTAATAGAAATATTATTTCATTTCTGTAATCCATTGCCTGATAAGCTCCACTGCCTCTACATGTTGTACACTTCGTCCTAATTCAGGCATGCGGATTTCAGGATCATTTTCACTCATTCTATACACTAAGATAGATGAATCCGGTTTGCCTGGAACCACATCGTACAAATTATTGCCACTAGCACGACCGGCTGCCACAGGACTTTTCATCGTGCCCCAACTTTCCGGATTTTTTTCGCTTAGCAATAAATATAAACCTGTGGTGTTGGCGCTGCCTTCTTTGCGGTGGCAATGCGCGCAATTGATTTCCAAGTATGATTTTGCGCGTTCTTCGAGCGTGCCGGAAGCCGGATCGAAAGCATTTGCCAATTTATTGGTCAGGTTTTCTTCTCTTTTATAACCGGTTAAATAACCAACTTCTGTCCATTTGTCTAATTGATTTTTGCTGCCGTCTGCGTATTTAAACTCTTTGTTCAGGTTACGCACTTTCGGCCCGATTGGTACCAGCACATTATTTTGATTGTGGCAATTCTTGCATTGATTTTTATTCGGCGCAGAATAATCAATGTGCATCTTCTTTCCATGCAGGTCAATAAAATCGACACTTTTACTAGCACCGGTGATTTCTAATGTCGCTTCGGTTTGTTCATCGTTCCAAACGTAATCCAAGGCATCCCATTTATCGGTGCGCTTTACGAGCAAACGTGTTTCCAAAATACGCCTGCCTTTTGATGTATTTGTTTCATCATTTTCGTAAAAGAAATTTTTTATCAAAACTGTTCCGACAGGAAAATCGAGCACTTCGTCTTTATTATATTTTGCAGTTGTTCCGGCAGGCATCCAAACAAAGCGTGTTTTGTGCGCGTAATCTGTGAATAGCGCAGTAATTAAATCATAAGGCAACACCTTATCATTAGGAACGAGGTCTTTCATCGTTCCTTTGAAGAAATGGTACTCTGATAATTTTTCAAATGGCTTCGCATTTATATCTACTGTTACTTTTCCATCTGTTGTTTTGCATTGATTGAAAATGATTAAACTGGAAAAAGAAATTAAGACGAGTATTGCGGTTAGTTTTTTCATTTTTAAATTTTACTTAACTTCTTCCGGTTTTAATCCATTGCCATTAATGCCTGTGTAGCTGCAATCGAATTTAGTGATGTCAGTATCTTTGAAGTCCATGATGTCTTCGCGACCATGTGTTTTCCACGCGTTGAGATTTCCGAATTTTACATCACCGTTATTTCTAATGCAAATCTTTTTGCCTTCAGGCAGTTGTCCGTCTTTATCTCTAATCTTCGGATCGGCAGAACCATCCACAAAAATATCCAAAGAACCTTTAAATGTTGCTGTCAGTAATTTACCTAAATCAGTAGATAAATCAGGCACAGCCAGTTTTCTTTGGAATTTATTGTCGTGAATTGAAATGGTCGTGCAGTATGGTCCGTAAGTAGAATCGTTTAATTGTTTGCCCGTCATGTAATAGCTTACGCAAGCAATACCAACGGTTTTGTTGTCGGTGATACGATTATTGAACACATCGACACTATCCGTTGCCATAATAATCATGCCTGAACCTGGCGGAATAGACGCTACGATGCTGCCTGGTTTTCCAAAGTTTTGGAAATTATTATTGATACAATCATTATCCCAAACTTTGGCGTTCCTGCCGTTGCCTTGAAACAGTTTCGGCAAATCAAATACTAAGATTCCGCCTGCGTTGTTTTCCGCTTTATTTTTATAAATATCTGAGTTGATGCAGTTTTCAATTTCGATGCCAGCAACGTTATGATGTGCATAACAGTGATGAATAGTAACATTTGTTGACTGACCGATGTACACGCCTGCATCTGCGCAATAAGAAACTTCGTTGTATTCCATCAGTACATTTTTGCATTCAACCGGATAATAACCATAGTTGCCATTAGAAGTATCGGCGCCGGTTGTCCAGGTGGAATTCATGTGATGGATATGCACGCCATCGCATCCTTTTAGTTTTATGTTATCGCCTTTTGCATCTTGCACCGTAAAACCTTCCAATGTTACATTTGAACAATTAGTAACTAAAAGGCCTTCGGCACCTTCGGTTTGATTTAAGAAAGACAGAATCGTTTTTTGCGTGCCGGCACCTTTGATGGTTACATTCTTTTTGCCTTCCATCGATAATGCCTTTTTAAACAAAAATTTTCCTTCCGGAAATTCGACCGTGCCGCCATCTTCTACCAGCATCAGTTTTTCCTGGAATTCTTTTTGAATTTTTTCGTCGTAAGAAAAGCCGTTGGTATCGCCTGCTTTCTTGCTTTCGCTGTTGCACGACTGGAAAGTAATTGCTACCAATAAAATCAATGATAATAAAATAGACTTGTGCATTGAATTGTATTTTAGTTGCGTGAATATAGTAAATTGTTTAGTATCAACAGCATACCAATGATAAGTTTAATTTGGTGATATTTACTTTCTCATAGATTGCACTGATTTCACTGATTATTACGAAAAGCATTCAGATTGCTTGGCGCCTCGCAATTATTCGATGCGTTGGTACTTCGACAAGTTTAGCATGACAACAACGAGGAATTATTTATTGTAGATGTTTTCCAAAGCGGTTTCTAAGGTTGGAAATTGAAAAACAAAACCTGCATTAATTATTTTTTGACAAGAACAGTTATCACTCATCAATAACATAGTGGCCATTTCGCCAAGCACGGTTCTAATAACAAATTCAGGTGCTGGAAACGGAATAAACGGACGATGCAACACCTGCGCAATGGTTTGACTCATTTGCTTGTTGGTTTTTATGTCAGGCGCACAGGCATTGTATGTGCTGCTCAGATTCGGATGCTCTAACAGATGTATAAAAATATGACAAAGGTCGTCGATATGAATCCAGGGAACGAATTGTTTGCCATCGCCTATGTATGCGCCGATACCAAATTTTATCGGAAAATCTAACTTTGGCAATGCGCCACCGTCTTTGCTTAAAACAATTCCTATTCTTATTTTGCTTACTGCAATTTTAAGCGATGCGATTTTGTCTGCTTCGTTTTCCCAAAGCTCACACACTTCTGCCAGGAAACCGGTTCCGTTGGATGATTCTTCCGTTAGTAATTCACTTCCTCTGTCGCCATAATAGCCAACAGCTGAAGCTGAAATGAAAGTTTGAATTGTGTGCTTTCCTGTTGACAGATAATTGCGAAGTAGCTGCGTTGATTTTACTCTGCTGTCAATGATCTCCTGCTTGCGCTCGTCAGTCCAGCGCTTGTCCGCAATACCGGCACCTGCTAAGTGAATAATTGCAAAAGCATCTTCAAATACTTTTTCATCGATGTAGTTTTCTTCAATTTTCCACTTATATTCATTGCGTTTTGCAGGCGACCTGCATAGAATATTTACCTGGTAACCTTTGGATAACAATAATCGTGATAAATGCTTACCCACCAAACCTGTTCCACCTGATATGATTACTTTTTTCATGCTATACAATTATGTGTAATATGTTATATTTGTTATGAAATGCCTTATTTCCATGTCTATTAAGAACACTATCTATAGCATATTGTTTATTTTTTCGGCAATTGTAGTTGCAAGTGCTGTTATTAATCATCCTGATAAAACGACAGTTTATAAAGATCAACTGACTGTACATTTAATAGCAGATCCCAAAGGTTTAAATCCTGTTACTGTTTCAGATGCAAGTGCCAAAGGATATATGATGCTAAATATTATGCAAAGCATGCTTGCATTTGACTATAATTCCTTTAAACTGGTGCCTGTGTTAGCTGTAGGAATGCCGAAAATAAAAAATATAGGCGACCTGATAGAAGTTACTTATGAAATAAGGCCGGAAGCAGTTTGGGACAACGGCACACCTATAACTATTAATGATGTTTTGTTTTCCTATAAAGCTATCTTTTGTCCAAGAGTGAATTCTGATAATATGAAATCAGCAGTAGATTTTGTAAAAGACATCAGAACCTATCCTGGCAATTCAAGAAAATATACAGTAGTTTGCTCTAAAAATATTGGTGTATTAGAAAATACAGGTTACGAAGTCACGATTCTGCCGGAATATATTTATGATGCAAAACACTTATTAAGAAAATATAGTATTCCTGAATTGGTAGTTAAGAAACCAGTCTGCGCAGACGATGCAGCCATAAAAGAGTTTTCTAATTTCTTTAATTCCAAACAAACCATGCGCGATACGAACTTCGTGAAAGGTTCAGGAGCATATACTTTTACAAGTTGGGAAACCGGTAAAAAACTGGTGTTGGAAAGAAAGCAAAATTGGTGGGGCGACCGGATGAAAGAAATCAACCAATACTTTGAAGCATATCCAAAACGAATTGAGTTTGCAACAATAACTAGCAGCAGCACAGCATTGACAGCGCTGAAAGATGAGAAGCTGGATTTTATGGTGGTGTCGTCAGCAAAAGAATATAAAGACTTAGATAATTCTCCAAAATTCAGAAAGAATTTTTACAAATCAGAACCGGAAATGCTGGCATACGCAGGTATTGGTATTAACCATCAAGACAAAATTCTGAAAGACCTGAAAGTAAGAAAAGCACTGTGTTACTTGATAAACGTAGATCAAATAATCGATAAAGTATTGCTTAACTATGGTTTAAGAACCAATGGGTCAGTCTTACCAATGAAAACAGATATTCTCAATCCTGGAATTAAGCCATATCCTTATGATATAGAGAAAGCTAAGCAATTACTAAAAGAAGCTGGCTGGAAAGACACAGACGGCGACGGTACTTTAGATAAAATAATTGACGGTAAAAAAACAAACCTCGAACTTAGCTTTGCTTATAATACAAATCCATTAAGAGAAATACTTGGTTTGCTTATGCAGCGTACCTTTTTTCAGGCAGGTATTGCACTTACGTTGAATCCTTTGGAATGGTCACTTTATCAGGAAGAATTAAAGAAACACAAAATCCAGTTGTGGTATGTATCGTGGTCACTCACACCGGGTTTGGATGATAATAAACAAATATTGCACACCACTTCTGCAAATGGCGGTCTCAATTACGGATGTTTTGGAAATGCTAAAACTGATAAATTATTAGATGACATTCGAATAGAAATGGACTCTGCAAAACGAAAGGAACTGTATTACCAATGGCAGCAACTAGAACATGACCAGGTGCCTTATGTATATCTGTATGTTCAGAAATACAGAAACTGTATTCATAAACGTTTTGAAAACAAACACCTTGGATCGGCAGGATATCCTGGTGCATGGCTTGCCGGTTTTAAAGTAAAGAAAGAGTATAAAATAGTTCATTAATCTGCCATTTTCAGTCAAACCGACACCAATGGTATAATTACTTTTTGCATACATACAATTATATCTAAAATCTATTACATTTGTAATACAATCCAATTTTTTCATGTCTATTAAAAAAACGCTATATACTGTACTGTCTTTATTCTTGATTATTGTCATCATAAGTGCTTTCACAAACAGTAAAAGTTCTTCAAGCAGTGTTTATAAAGATGAGCTGGTGATCCATTGCCTCTCAGATGCAAAAGGTTTAAATCCATTTACCGTTTCGGATGCTACTTCTAAGAACTACATGGTATTGAATATTATGCAAAGCATGCTGGCGTTTGAAAATGTAAGCATGAAACTGGTTCCTGTATTGGCTGTAGCGCTGCCTGAAATTAAAAATATCGGTGATAATATTGAATTGACCTACGAAATTCGTCCGGAAGCGACTTGGGACAATGGCAAACCAATCACGGTAGATGATGTACTTTTTTCTTACAAAGCCGTTCTTTGTCCAAAAGTAAATTCAGATAATGTAAAACCGTCTATCGATTTTGTAAAAGATATCAGAACCTATGCTGATAATCCAAGAAAATATACGGTTGTGTGTTCTAAAAATATTGGCGTAGTAGAAGGAACCGGTTACGAATTGAAAATTCTGCCTGAATATGTTTACGATGCTAAACATTTATTAAGAAAATACAGCATTTCTGAATTGGCAGTTGAAAATCCAAAATGTTCGGATGATGAAAACGTGAAAGAGTTTTCTGATTTCTTCAATTCTCAGAAAACCATGCGCGATCCGGAATTTGTACAAGGATCAGGTGCGTATAGATTTAAAAGCTGGGAAACCGGTCAACAAATGGTATTGGAAAGAAAGAAGAACTGGTGGGGCGACAAGATGAATAAGATCAACCAGTATTTTGAGGCCTATCCGAAACGTTTGGTTTTTGTAACAATCAATAGCTATCCAACTGCATTGACTGCATTAAAGAATGAAAAGATAGATTTTATTTATGTGACGCCAGTGAAAGATTATGTTGACTTAGATAACTCGCCAAAATTCAGAAAGAATTTTTATAAAGTAGAACCAGCTCAACTGGGTTACCAAATTATCTGCTTAAACCAAAAAGACAAGATATTACGAGATCTTAAAGTTAGAAAAGCATTATGCTACCTGACGAATGTTGACCAGATAGTTAACAAAGTTTTATATGGCAAAGGTGTTAGAATCAACAGCGTTATTTTGCCAATGAAAAAAGACCTGATCAATCCTGCAATAAAGTTTTATCCATATGATATTAATGAAGCAAGCAAGTTGCTTAAAGAAGCCGGTTGGAAAGACACAGACGGTGACGGTATAATAGATAAAGTTATTGATGGACAAAAAACCGATTTCGATATCACTTTTACTTACAACAGCGGAAATTCTTTGCGTGAAATGGTTGGTTTATTGATGCAGCGTTCTTTTTACCAGGTTGGTATCAAATTGAACATAAAAGCAATGGATTGGTCATTGTATCAGGATGAATTGAAAAAACATAATTTGCAGCTTTGGTATCAGGCATGGATCGCGAGTCCTGGCGCAGATGATAATAAACAATTGTTTCACACTTCAGGCGCGAATGGCGGTTCTAACTATGGCAGTTTTGGAAATGCTAAAACCGATAAATTATTAGATGATATTCGAGTAGAAATGGATGATGCAAAACGCAAAGAGTTGCTTTTCCAGTGGCAGGTAGTAGAACACGAGGAAATACCACAAATCTATTTATATGTGCAGAAATACAGAAACTGCATCAATAAGCGATTTGAGAATATACATGAAGGTTCAGGTGTGTATCCTGGTGTATGGTTCGCCGGTTTTAAAGTAAAAAAAGGATACAAAATAGAAGACTAAATTTTAAGCTGATACAACGAATATGCTAAAATATATTTTTAAACGAATACTGCTTTTTATACCAACGTTATTTGCCATATCGTTGCTGACATTCTTTTTAAGCACCAGCGTTCCCGGCGATCCTGTTGAGCAAATGCTGAATTCAAACAGTGAAATGGGCAGTGCGGCAAAAGCACAGGTAGTAGAAAAAGCATACATCGCAAAACGACACCAGTTGGGTTTGGATCTGCCGACTTTTTATTTCAGTATTTCCAATCAGGCAACACCGAAAGACCTGTACACAATTCCAAAGAAATTCCAGCGTGAAAATTTAGCCAAACTGATAGAGAAATATGGCAACTGGAAACAGATAAATGCTTATTACAAATCTATCAAAGACCTTGAAATTAGTGCCGGAAATGTACAAAGTGATTCTTTAAATGCAGATGCATTGATTGTGATAAAACAGGAAATCCAAAAATTATATTTGGAGCCGGAAGAAAATCCCATTAAAATCGCTTTTAATAATATTCATTCGGAAATAGATTCTGCAGCATCGTTGACTACTTTATCAGCATCTTTAGCAACTACAAAAAAATCATTCGATGACATGGTGAAATATGCCACGCCAAATCAAAATCTGATTCCTGCCATTCATTGGTATGGCACGCAAAATCAGTATCATCAATGGATCACAAAATTTATGAAAGGCGATTTTGGTATTTCTTATCAGGATGAGCAACCGGTAAAAACAGTGATTTGGGAAGCCATTCGCTGGACGGTTTTATTGAGCATTATTTCAATCTTTTTTACTTATTTAATCGCAATTCCTTTAGGTATCACGTCTGCTGCTAACAAAGGAAAAATGAAAGACCAAACTATTTCGACTACGTTATTTATTTTGTACTCATTGCCAAGTTTCTGGGTCGCTACTTTATTAATTATGTTTTTTGGTGGTGGTGATTTCTTCAATATCTTTCCGTCTTTTGGCGTACCGCAGGCAACGGAAGGCATGTCGTTCTGGCATAAATTTACAGTTTATATTTATCACCTGACATTGCCAATTATTTGTTATACATACGGCGGTTTGGCATTCATTTCAAGGCAAATGCGCGGCGCGATGGTGAATTCGCTCTCGCAAGATTATGTACGCACCGCACGAGCAAAAGGTTTAGATGAAGAAAAAGTATTATGGAAACATGCGATCAAAAATTCATTATTACCTATTATTACGTTGTTCGCAAATGTATTTCCTTTAGCCATCAGTGGCGCAGTTGCATTAGAATTAATCTTTTCAATTCCGGGCATGGGCAAAACTGCTTTTGAAGCATTGGTAGCCAGAAACTATCCTGTTGTTTACACTATTGTAATGTTTTCTGCTATTCTGACTTTGGTTGGATATTTAGTGGCAGATATTTTATATGCTATCGTGGATCCTAGAATTTCATACAATAAAAAATAAGAAATTGAGTACGAATAAAGAAATTAAACAAGATTATTGGTCGTATGTGAAACGGCAGTTTAAGAAAAACAAACGCGCGTTGTTTTCTTTTTACATCGTTCTATTCATGTTATTTGTTGCTATTTTTGCCGATTTTTTAGCCAATGAAAAACCGATAGTTTGCACTTATCAAGGCAAAACCTATTTTCCTGTTTTTAAAGAATACGCTGTAAAATTAAAACTTGGACAATTTCCGCCGGAACTCAACAATATCATATGGTCGGACACTAAATTTGATTTTGCCTTACGCGCACCAATTCCGTATTCACCGACATCACAAGATATTTTGAATTTCGGATTCGTTTCGCCATTTGGCAAACAAGATGTGCCATCTATACGCTGGCGGCACTGGCTTGGCACCGAAGGCATTGGCAGAGATATTTTATCAGCACTGATTCACGGAACACGCATCGCATTTATCATCGGTTTGATATCTATGTCGATAGCCAGTTTTATTGGCATTTTGCTTGGTTCGTTGGCTGGTTTCTTCGGCGACACAGGCATTCGCATATCGCGCGGCGCTTTCATTATGGGAATTATTGCGTTGTTCTTTGGCTTCTTTTATGCAAATGCGTTCCACAAACTTTTCTTAGGCATTTTTATTATTGTAATTGCATTAGCTATCGGCTATTTAATTTCAAGAGTATTGAATAAAATTCCTTTCTTAGCGGTAAAAACAAGCATTCCTATAGATATCATCGTACAACGCATGATTGAAATATTAGTATCGATTCCGCGTTTATTTTTAATTATTGCGATTGTCGCTATTTCAAAACCAAGTATTTTTTTAGTAATGGTGGTGATTGGATTAACATCGTGGACAGAAATTGCGCGCTTCATCAGAGCGGAATTGTTAAAAATCAGAAGTTTGGAATATATTGAAGCATCAGAAGCTTTAGGATTTCCAAGATGGCGCATCTTGTTAAAACATGCGATTCCAAATGCGTTGTCACCGGTTTTAATTACCATTGCATTTGGAATTGCGGCTGCTATTCTAACAGAATCATTTTTATCATTTATCGGCTTAGGAATTCCTCCTGAAACATTAACTTGGGGAAAATTGTTATCATTAGCGCAAGGCGGAAAATCGCAATTATGGGTAGCCATCTTTCCGGGTTTTGCTATTTTCTTAACCGTTACATTGTTTAACTTAATTGGTGAAGGTTTGACAGATGCTTTAGATCCAAGACAGAAAAAATAAATTTAATTTCAAAATTTGAAAATGAAACCATTTGAAAATGACATAATAAAAATAAACAATGCATTGAAATTTGTTTTAACAAAGAGCATTTCCCAATTTTCTAATTTTCTAATTTCCATATTCATTATTGCATACTGCATACTGTTTACTACCTACTTACAAGCGCAGAATATAACAAGATCTATTTCAGAAAAAGTAGCAAGTCGTTTTAATGATTATGAGATTGTCGGCAAAACTAATTTTGGAATCGTTGTTCATTATTTCGGCACAAATGAAAGTGAACTGGTAACGTATGATGACAATTTAAAAGTAACGAACCGAAGAGACCTGCCTTTTAACGGAAAAGGAATTGCATTGGAAAGTTTTGTTTTATTACCGAATAAAATCTTGGTTTTTTATACAACCAACAGCGAAACTTATCAATATCTGAAAGTAAAAGAAATAGATGATAAACTAACGATATCAAATGAAGTGTTAGTATTAGATTCGATTCCGATGATGAATGTAGGCAACTCAAAAACATTTTATGTTAAAACATCACCGGACAAATCGACATTTGTTGTTTTTAATATTTTACAGGCCAAAACCTCTTATTTTATTAAGTTTCAGCTATATAATCAAAATATGTTGTCGTTGAGTAAGAACATTTTTACTTTGGCAAACATCAATCCGAACGATGTTGCATTAAAATCGATGAAAGTAAATAATCAAGGTAATGTTGTTGGTATTGTTGGACACAAAAACGGCTGGAGCAACAGCGATTATGAGTTCAGCAAATACACTATTTTTACGTTCAATTCAAAATCAAAAACGATTGGCGAATTAGACTTATCGAATCCAAATTACCAATACAAAAATATCATCAGCGAAGTCAGCGCTAAACGCGACATTATTTACATCAGCGCATGTTATCAAAATACCACAAGCAGAAATGATATTGGCATCGTTAGCAAAATAATTGACTTCAGAAATAACAACGAATTGCAGAATTCAAAGATCACATTCAATGAAGATGTGTTGATGAAATCACAGAATTATGACTTTAAAGCATGGCAAGATAAAGCTTCGCTCATTAAACCGAAACGCATTGTTCCGAGAAGCGACGGCGGTTTTATTTTGATAACTGAAGGTGAATATAAATTCACTAAAGTAGAACGCAACAATATCAATAATAACAGTTTTTACTACAATCCGGCGCCGTACAGTTCTTCTGTGCGCTACATCGACCAAAATCATTATTATGACATCAGTGCTTTTTCTGTAAACATTGATGGCTCTGTAGACTGGCAGGCAAATATGCCGAAATCGCAATTATCAGAAAATGATGAAGGTTATTATTCGTCTTTTGCTTTTTTTGAAGCGAATAACGTTTTGAAGTTCTTATATAATGAAGATTTCTACAACTCAGGAAATTTTGCAGAATACAATGTCAATCCGAATGGCTTACTAAAACGCCAAAGTGTGCTAAACAGCGAAAAGCAAAACCTGGTACTGGTGCCGACAAAAGCCAAACAGTTAGATGGCAATACGATCATTTTTCCGAGCGAGCAAAAACGCAATCTTCAATTTGTATTGTTTCAGTATTGAGCATTTTGATTTCATTAAAATTAGCATCGCGTCTTGAATAATCAAATTGTACGCCGTAAATTGTACGCGTAAATCACCTGCGTGTTATCCTATTTCAAAGTACAGCAACCATTTAGTTTTATATTGTTTGTAGCATTTTTTATCGGCATCAAACTGCCTTATTTTTTGCACTTACAAATTCTGCCGATCATGCCTGTACAAAGCTGGTGGACTGACATTGGCTTATTCTTTCCCAGTTCTGCTTTTTTAAATGTTTGCCTGGCACAACTTTGCTTATTAGCACAAGCACTTTGGTTTAATTATCTGTTCAATCAAGCTGATTTTCACGAAAGCAATTCGTTGATTCCTGCAGTTATGTTTGCTATTGTCACAGCAATTCTTCCTGAATTCAATCAATTCAGCATTTACATGGCAACTTCGTTTTTATTGCTTTTTCTTTTTCAAATTGCGTTGAATATCAACAGCCGCGAAAGTGCGAAATTAGAAAGTTTTAATTTGGGCTTGATCGGTGCGTGCTTAGCATTAGTAAATGTTCATTTTATATTGTTGATTCCGTTTTTATTTTTGATGTTATATGCACTTAAATCATTTCGAATCAGCGAATATATCATGTTGCTGTTTGGTATTTTGTTCGTGTTTTATTTTGCCATTGGCATCAGCTATGTTGCGGATGTTTCATTGAATATCGATGATCTTTCACTAAGAATTTTTTATTTATTTCAGTTCAAAAAAGACACATACAACATTATTCTTTTAATCTTAACGGCGGTTTATTTATGTTTTGCATTTGTGAGCTTGCGCGGAATCATGTTTTCAACCGGTTTCAAAAGACGAAAAAATGTAAATATGCTGATTCTGTTTTTTATTGGCTTGGTGATAACACTCACATTTGCGCGCAATGCAGATGAATCAATTTTGTCGATCTTATTTATTCCTGTTTCCGTTTTTCTTACTTTGTTTATGTTAAGAATTCGTAAAAAACGTCTTGGTGAAATTTTGAATATTATCTTTATAACGGTAACAATTGTTACCAATATTGTAAAGTTTTTTAAATAATTTCGTAAATAAGTACACATAAATCTCAAATTCTATGAAGTTTGGCGTTGTTATCTTTCCTGGTTCTAATTGCGATGCAGATATCATTCACGTTTGCAAAGAAGTAATGCAATGTGAAACGCGTATTTTATGGCACAAAGACACCTCATTGCAAGATCTAACCACAGCAGATTGCATCATGATTCCTGGTGGTTTTTCGTATGGCGATTATTTACGTTGTGGTGCTATCGCGCGTTTCTCACCAATCATGGAAAAAGTGATCGAGCACGCAAATAATGGCGGTTATGTCTTTGGAATTTGCAATGGTTTTCAGGTATTGTGCGAAAGTCATTTATTGCCTGGCGCATTATTGATGAATGATCATCAAAAATTTATTTGCCAAAACCAATATTTAATACCACAAACGAACAGTAGCGCAATTACCAGAAATTTAGATTTAAATGAAGCGTTGAATATTCCGATTGCGCATGGTGAAGGCAGATATTATGCTGATGAAAAAACGCTAAATGAATTAAAACAAAACGACCAGATATTATTCAGATATTGCGATGCTGACGGCAATATAAATGACACGTCTAATCCAAATGGTTCTATAGAAAACATTGCAGGCATTTGTAATGTCAATAGAAATGTTTTTGGCATGATGCCGCATCCAGAACGTTGTTCAGAAGAAGTGTTAGGCAACACAGACGGCAGAAAATTATTTGAAAGTTTATTGAATTTAGTAAATGCATAAAATTGATGTTGAGTAATTGTATTAAAAATCACTATTCATTTCTTCTGTTTTTTCTGATAACAGCTTGTACATCTGCAACACCTAAGATTGCTAATGCTGAATTTGAACAGCACTTTACCTGGAAAAGCGAAGTTGTGAAGATTTCGGATAATGAATTTGATGTAAAAATTATTTGCATTTTGGAAGATGGATGGCATATCTTTTCTCAGTTTACAGAAGAAGGCGGACCTCTGCCGACTGTTTTCACTTTTGAACAAAATCAGGACATTGAACTTATCGGAAAAGTAAAAGAAACGGGAAAAGTGCACAAAGAATTTGATAAACTATTTGGTGTCTATGTAACTTCATTAGAAGATAAAATAACATTTACACAAAAAGTAAAAATCAAAAATCCGAAAGCAGTTTTAAAAGGCACATTTGACGGACAAATTTGCAAAGAATCATGCATTTTATTTGGTCCGGAAAAATTTGAAATAAAGTTTGATGGAACAAAAACAGAACCAATTCAGAACACCAATGATTCTGTAAAAAAAAAATTAATTGACACAACTGCTTCTTTAATCATTCAAGGAATTAATACAATTGCAAAAACAGTAACGACGAGTTCAAAATTTGACTTTACATTCGCTGACAATTCTTGTTCCGTAAAAGCAGAAAATACCGATAAATCGTATTGGTGGATCTTCATCGCCGGTTTCTTAGGTGGTTTGATTGCACTACTTACACCATGCGTATTTCCAATGATTCCGTTAACCGTTTCGTTCTTTACAAAAGGCGGCAAAGATCAAAAACAAGGTTTAAAAAAAGCAATGATATATGGTGCATCCATCATAATAATTTATGTGTTACTTGGTATTTTAATCACCGGTATTTTCGGTTCTGACGCACTAAATGCCATGTCCACCAACATTTGGTTCAATCTGTTATTCTTTGTCGTTTTTGTCGTTTTTGCCATTTCTTTCTTCGGTGCGTTTGAGATTACATTGCCTTCTTCGTGGGCAAATAAAACAGATTCGATGTCCAGCAAAGGTGGCAACCTAGGCATCTTTTTCATGGCATTTACGTTAGCATTGGTTTCGTTCTCATGCACAGGACCAATTATCGGAACGTTGTTAGTGCAGGCAGCAACCGGTGGCGGACCAACTTTATTTAATTACATACCATTGAAACCATTGTTAGGTATGTTTGGTTTTTCGTTGGCATTGGCATTGCCATTTACATTGTTTGCTTTATTTCCGCAATGGCTGCAATCGCTTCCAAAATCAGGTGGTTGGATGGGCACCATAAAAGTAATTTTAGGTTTTATTGAATTAGCATTAGCGTTCAAATTTTTATCAACTGTTGATATGACCATGAATTACGGTATCTTGCGTTTCGAACCATTTATGCTAATTTGGATAATAATATTTGGTGCAATGTCGATTTATTGTTTGGGTATTTTTTCCAAAAGCAAATCATCGAATTTTGTGAAAGGTTTTGGCGTGTTGACTTTATTGTTTACTGGTTATTTAATATATGCTTTGATCAACTACAAACCGATCAATTTATTAAGCGGTATCATTCCGCCAACATCATACAATTTCAAAGATAAGAACGAAGAAAAATTTATTCATTTCAAAAATTACGATGAAGGTTTAGCATATGCAAAAGAGCACAAGATGCCTGTTTTATTAGACTTCACAGGTTTTGGTTGTGTAAATTGCCGTAAGATTGAAGATGCGGTGTGGACAGATGAAAAAGTGATTGAAGAAATGAAAAAATACGTGATCATTTCTCTATATGTCGATGACAAAACAGCGCTACCTGAAAACGAGTGGTACAATTCATCAGCCAATGGCAGAGAACGCACCATTAAAACTGTTGGTCAAAAATGGAGTGATTTTCAGGCGAAACATTTTAATACTAATTCGCAGCCGCAATATGTATTATTAAACACAAAAGAACAATTATTGAACCAACCGGTAGCATATCAGTTTTCATCAAAACCGGAAAATTATATTTTGTTTTTACAATGTGGTTTAAAAATGAATGAGCAATTGAAATAATTATTACCTTATTTAATTATTTCATTACTACATTTGCAATCATGAATATCGGAATTGTTTGTTATCCAACGTTTGGCGGAAGCGGTGTTATTGCTACTGAATTAGGTAAAGGTTTGGCACAAAAAGGACACAAAGTACATTTTATTACCTATAAAGAACCTGCTCGTTTATTAGATACATTCAATGAAAATATTTTCTTCCATGAAGTGCGTTTAAACGACTATCCGTTGTTTGATTACGCACCGTATGAAACCGCACTGGCAAGCAAATTAGTAGATGTTGCGATCAATGCAAAGCTCGATATTTTTCATGTGCATTACGCCATTCCACATGCATCAGCGGCTTACATGGCTCGACAAATTTTATTGCAGAAAGGTATCAGTGTGCCTGTAATTACAACTTTACACGGAACAGACATTACACTCGTTGGCCGTGATGCAACCTACGAACCGGTTGTTACTTATTCGATTAATCAATCGTGCGGTGTGACGGCTGTTTCTGAAAGTTTGCGTCAAGATACGTTCGCGCATTTCGATATAAAAAATGAAATAGAAGTGATTCCGAATTTCATCGACTTTTCACGGTTTAAAAAAACCAATAAAGAACATTTCAAAAAAGCGATTTCACCAAACGGCGAAAAAATTTTACTGCACACATCTAACTTTAGGAAAGTCAAAAGAGTAGAAGATGTGATCAATGTATTTTGCAAAGTATCGAAAGAAATTCCTTCTAAATTATTAATGATAGGCGATGGTCCGGAACGACAACATGCAGAAACATTAGCGCGCAGTTTATGTACTACGATGGATGTCCGTTTTTTAGGAAAACAAGAAGCAGTAGAAGAATTGCTGGCGATTGCAGATGTGTTTTTATTACCATCAGAAAGCGAAAGTTTTGGTTTAGCTGCATTAGAAGCCATGGCTTGCGAAGTGCCTGTAGTATCGAGCAATGCAGGCGGTATTCCTGAAGTAAATATTGATGGTGAAACTGGTTTTTTACTAAACGTTGGTGATGTACAAGGTATGGCTGATAAAACTTTAGCATTACTGAAAGACGAGCATAAATTAGCTCAGTTTAAACAAAATGCTTTCGCACAGGCACAGAAGTTTGATATCTCTAACATTCTTCCACAGTACGAAATTTTTTACCAGCGAATAAAAGACAAAGGTGATTGTAAATAATTACGCCTTCTCACTTCTATAAAACCAATACAGCATAAAAGCGCCCATTCCTGTAAAAAAATGCCACAACGCATGACCTTGATAAAGTGAAGTCGGATTACATACTATTCTTTTTACATCAGCAGTACGTATTATAAATGCAACTATCACTAACAACAAACTCAGTATTGCCAGTTGTATGTTATAACTTTCTTTGCTTCGAACATAATTTAAGATTGCGCCTATTACAAGCAACATTATCAGCAATGGCAATAAAATAGTACTGCTAACTAATAAATGTATTTCGATAAAAATCAGTACAATCAATAATAAAGAACCAATGATTACAAGTTGCAATAATACCGGCATTCGTTCTTTTGCAAAAAATCTATAACAACCAAGGCCAATCAGCGTGATGCAAATACTGTATGTGCCATTCATATCCACGCGCTGACCAATCCAGGTAAGTGAAGCATGAAAGAACGCGCTTCCAAGACACAGATACATCAGGCAGCAGCCAAAAAAAATAGAAATTGCCGGGAATTGCTGCACTAAATTTTGATCTGCCTCCTGATTGCTTTTATGATCATATAAACCGATTAAAAAAGCAATCATTCCAAGAAAAAAATACATTAGATTGGAATAAGTGTTCATCGTTTGACGAAAGAAATGTGTGCTTTGGTCTAACTCGCAATATTCTGCATTCAATGCCGATTTGCTTTGCTGAAAGGTTTGCCAATAACTGCCATTTAAGTGATTATTCAAATACATAAATACAAACAACATTATAAGCGTCAGTATAAATGAAATTCCATAAATTCTGTAAATGATATTTTTTGACATATACTAAAGTACAAAAAGAGAGCATCATTTGGAATGATGCTCTCTTTTTTATATTTTTTGAAATGAATTAATCTATCGAAATTGCAACCGGTACCGGCTCTTCGTCAAACAGGCGCTTGCCAATCAATTCTTCTAAATCTGATTTAAATAAAATTTCTTTTTCCAATAGCGCTTTCGCGATCTTATTTAATTGCTCACGTTTTTCTGTCAATAAAGCCAATGTTCGCTGATAAGCTGTATCTATTAATTTACGTACTTCATCATCAATTACTTTAGCTGTTTCATCCGAATATGGCTTGGTAAATGTGGTATCTTGATGTGGATCGTAAAATGAAACATTACCTACTTTTTCATTCATGCCATATACGGTTACCATTGCATATGATAACTGAGTAATGCGTTGTAAATCGTTTTGTGCACCGGTAGAAATTTTATTGAAAACGATTTCTTCGGCAGCACGACCACCGAGTGTCATACAAATTTCATCCATCAATTGTTCTGTTCTATATAAGTATTGTTCTTTCGGCAAATATTGCGCATAACCTAAAGCAGCAATACCACGCGGAATGATGGTAACTTTCAACAATGGATGTGCGTGTTCTAAATACCAACCGCAAATTGCATGACCGGCTTCATGGTAAGCAATGATTTCTTTTTCATGTGGTGAAATGATTTTATTTTTCTTTTCCAAACCACCAATACTTCTGTCAATTGCTTCGTTGAAATCTTCTACTTCAACCTGTGTTTTTTCTTTGCGCGCAGCCACTAATGCGGCTTCATTACATACATTTGCTATCTCGGCACCAGCAAAACCCGGTGTTAAAGAAGATAATTTCTCAGGCGTTACATCTGGTCCCAGTTTTGTCAGTTTTTTCAAATGCACTTTAAATATTTGCTCGCGACCTTTTTGATCCGGTTTATCTATAGAAATTTGTCTGTCAAAACGTCCAGGACGCAATAGTGCAGAATCCAGCACATCAGGTCTATTCGTTGCAGCTAACATGATAATACCTTTGTCGCCACTGAAACCATCCATTTCAACCAACAATTGGTTTAATGTGCTTTCACGTTCATCATTGCTTTGCATCATATTTTTACCACGCGCACGACCTACTGCATCAATCTCATCAATGAAGATGATACAAGGCGCTTTCTCGCGAGCTTGTTTAAACAAATCGCGCACACGCGATGCACCAACACCGACAAACATTTCTACGAAATCAGAACCTGAAATAGAAAAGAACGGAACTTGTGCTTCGCCAGCCATTGCTTTTGCCAATAATGTTTTACCGGTTCCCGGAGGACCAACCAATAAAACACCTTTTGGTATTTTCGCACCAAGTGCTGTATATTTTTTCGGATTCTTTAAGAAGTCAACCACTTCTTTTACTTCTTCTTTTGCTTCATCCAAACCGGCAACATCATCAAAAGTAACATTCACTTTCATGTCTTTGTCGTACAAGTTCGCTTTTGACTTTCCGATGTTAAAGATTTGTCCGCCAGGACCGCCCATGCCACCGGTTGCTTTACGCATTAAGAAAAACCAAACCGCTATCAACAAAATAAAAAGAATGAACGGCGAAAACAATACTTCCAACACACCTTTCTGTGTTTCATTCTTCACTTTTATCAATTTCTCTAAAGGCATGTTTGCCTGAATGGCATCCAGTTTGTCTTTAAATGATTCTGCCGAAGTCAGTTCAAATGAAAATTGCGGCCCTTTACTCGCAATACCCATTTTATTTTCTTTTAGTTCAGCATATTGTTTTTTGGTATTCAGAGAATCTGCTTTGATATAAATCTCTACGCGCGCATCTTCGCGGTCTTTGTTTACGATTGCTATTTGCGCAACATCGCCTGAAGGCAAAAATTTTCTAAAAAATTCATCTTCTGTAGTTTGTTTCTTTATGTTCAAACCCATTGACAAATATTGAATTGCCAATAAAGCAATGATCAAAATTGCAAATAACCAATAGCTGTTAAAACCTCCTTTTTTCTTTTTTGGCTCCTCGTTTTCGGGTAAAAAATCCATGTTTGTATTTTAGTTGTAAGTTTATTTTTTTATTTAATTGAAAATCAAACGTTTTGTTCAATAATATACATTTAGTTTGTGTAATGTTGAAATTTTGCATCATTCCATAATTCTTCCAATTGATAGAATTCTCTTTTTTCAGTTTGGAAAATATGAACAATCACATCGCCAAAATCTATTAAACACCATTCTGCATTCGCGCGACCTTCCACATGAAATGCTTTTAAAGATGTTTGCTTGCGTACTTCTTCTTCTACATAATCAGTAATTGCACGAACCTGTGTATTCGATTCTGCATGACAAATCACAAAATAATCGGTAATTGCTTCAGGAATTTCACGCAGATCCAAACTCACAATGCCATTTCCTTTTTTATCCTGAATAAGTGAAACCACTAGATCTGTCAAGTTCGGTGTTTGCTCTTTCTTAACTGTTTTTCTGACTTTTAATTTTTCCAAATGATTTTTATTTTTAATTTCACTCAAAGCTACTAAATTTTGGAAATTATTATAAGCAACACTTTATTTACGGGAAAAGTTCTGAAACATTTGCCAAAAGTAGATTCTACTAATAATTATGCTAAAGACATGATAGCAAAAAGCAGTCCAATTGACGGAACTGTCATTTTAGCAGACGAACAGTTTGCCGGACGTGGACAAACAGGCAATATTTGGCAGAGCGAAGCACAAAAAAACCTTACTTTTTCTATTATTTACCAAACCAACTTCTTAAAAGCAACGGAACAGTTTTGGCTGAATAGGGCAATTTCTTTAGGTGTTAAGTTTGCAGTAAGCAGTATGCTAAGCATGCAGTCTGTTGAAAAAAACTGCTTACTGCCTACTAAAAAACTGCTTACTACTTTAATAAAATGGCCGAATGATATTTACGTGGAAAACAAGAAAATAGCCGGCATTTTGATAGAAAATACGATTGTTGGCATGCATTTAAAATATTCTGTCATCGGAATTGGACTGAATGTAAACCAGCAAAATTTTCCAAAATCGATTAATGCAACAAGTTTGAGTTTGATATTAAAAGAAGAACTGAATAAGAATGAATTTTTAAACCAGCTTTTAGCATCAATTGAAAAATATTTTTTGTTATTGAAAGAACAAAAGTATGAACGCCTGAAAAATGAATATTTGGAACATTTGTTTCGTTATAATGAAACTGCATTTTACAAAAAAGACAATGAAGTCTTTGAAGGAAAAATTATTGATGTCGATGCATTTGGAAATTTAGTTGTAGAAACTAAAAACGGTTCCGAAATTTCGGAAGAAAAATTTGGCTTTAAGGAAATCAGTTTTGTAATTTAAGCAAACACGAACCATTTATTTTTCTTAAAGATTTTACGAATTTCGGAGAAATAAAAAAAACTGCCTCATCAAAGACAAGACAGTTTTCATCCAAAGGAACCAATTCATCAAAAATAAACAGGATGATTTTATATTTTCTAATTGATTAATAAATGGAAATCCAGCCGTAACCATAAGGTGGTTGCGATGATACTAAACAAGAAACGCGAATTGGCGCAACTAAATTTCCATAGTCTCTTGCACCGGTGAAAATACTAAATGCCAAATCGCCGTTATCGCTACTCGTAGTAAAACTTCCTGAAATGATAAAGCTGGTGTATGGATCAGACTCTGTTCCGGTAACGCTAAATATTTTTGACAGTGTTGTATTGCGTTCAGTATATGCTGTAACGCTGGTGATTGTTCCAAAAGTAAATTCCAAAGGCAACTGAATTTCCAACAAACGAATCGCACCTGCGTCTGCGCCTGTTAACGTGAAATTGTATGTAGTATTTGGTTTTAGATTTAATTGTCCATAAGTATAATCGCTGTCAGAATAATACGTTTTACTAAAGCCACCACCGTTTATAAGTAGTGTTGATTTTGGTGCAATAGAATCTCTGGTTACAGGACCTTCTTTTTTGCAGGCAATCATTGAAAATACTACCATTATTGCGCATACGATTTTTGAAATTTGTTTTGTATTCATACTCTTTGTAATCAAATTTCTGAATGTTAGTGTTGTTGTTGTCATGAGTATTGTCTTTTAATTATTTTGTGATTGATTATTTATTTATTTTGATTTATTTAAAGCCAAGTTGTCCGTTTGTAATTATTACGGAATCGTTTGCATTGTAGATGTTATAAATAACACCTGAAAATGTTGCTGTGATTTTATCCAAATCGCTTTTCGGATCATCTACTCGGTTAGTGATGTTGATAGTCATGTGTCCTTTGGTGCTGGTAGATTTTAATTGATAATCGCCTTGTAAGCTTAGATAACGAAACAAACCTCTTTGTTTTACGTTATACGATGCCACAGAATCAGCACCTTTTAATGATACCATTATTGATGTATCATTTGACATACCAGTAATAGTTGCAGCATCAACAATGTCAGCCATATAAGTGCCTAAAGTGCCGTTGCTGGACGACCAGTTTCTTCCATTTACTTGCATGATTAAATACTGATCTAATGATGTGTTCGGTGTTACTGTTTCTTCTTTTTTGCAAGCTATAGCTGATAAAACAACTAAGATGCAGATTGCGATTTTTGTGATTTGTAATTTCATGTTGTTTAATTTTTAATGATGAATAATTGGTTGTCTTTATTGACAATACAAAGATGTATCAATACTCATCCGTAAAAAATTACTTTTTGAGCCAATTATCGATTTTCAGCACTGTATTTTTGAGTATAAATACAGTTTTGTTTAAAATATAAAATATTGATTTTCAATATTTTAACTAATATTTCTATAAAAATAAAAAGTAGAGTTTTATTGTAGCATTTAAGCCAAAATTTCTTTCAAATAATTTGAGTTGCTCACAGATTACTCAGGTTTTCACAGAAATTAATATCACTAAGCATCAATTCCATCTTTAAAACTATAATCATGATTTAAGTAATTTTACATATAAAAAACGCTTCGTAATGAAGCGTTTGTAGGTTTAATTAAGTATAATAAATGATTTTTGTCTATATTCTAATATCTTTCTTTTAAACGAACCAATTCAGTTTTTAAATTAATTAAACTTAAAAATGCCATTTGTAATTACTACAGAATCCGTTGCACTGTAATATAATGCACCAGAAAATGTACCTTCAATGTTGTTTAATACAGATCCACCGTTTAGTTTTGTAATTGTAAACGAAGCTCTTGATTTAGGAAAAGTAGTAGTTACTCGATATTGTTTAGGAGAAACACCGTCTTTTAAAAATGTTATACCTTGTCCTGGTGTTGGAATTATTGGATAGGTACCAAGACCAGTTACAGGAATATTGCTGATAATTAAAGTTTCATCAGTAGCTGATTTTCTTCCACCAATATATGCTTTGTTATTTGTGGTTTGTATATATCCAGCTAGATTATCATCACCAACCCAATCAACACCATTGACTTTCATGGTTAAAATTTCTTGTCCAGTTGGATTGTTTGAATTGCTATCTTTTTTGCAACCTTGCAGAGATGTTAATGTAATGATTAAAGCTAATGTTACATTGAATTGATTTTTCATGTTATTTTTTTTACTAGATTAAAAATAATGTTTTAAATTAAATTGTATTAAATTATTGAGCAATTTTTTAAAGCTCTTCTCTTACCACAATAATTTTAGTAATTACAGTCGAATCATTCCCTTTTTTAGCAATTAACTTCACAGTATTTGAATGATAAATATTGCCACTAGGAATTGCATTTACTGAAAAGAAATTACTTAAATCTGCAGTTGTGTAGGCAATATGACCATTGGTTGTTGTAGAGCTGTAACCACCACCAAAATCCCAACGATAACTCGTTGCATTGGTTGATGTATTGGTGAAATCAAACACTAAATTAGAGCCGATGCCATAAGGTATTGTATCGTTTACAATGGTGAAGTTAGCAATTGGCAAGTTTGGATTTATTGAATTCTTTTTTTTGCAGGCAATCGCTGATAATACTATCAAGATGCAGATTGCGATTTTTGTGATTGGATTGTTCATGGTTATTTTTTTAATAGATTATTAATTTTGGTTAATTGCATTCGTAATAAAATTTATTGATTTTAGGAAAACCGGCAGCCGTTGGTGTTCTATTGATGGTTTGTGAACGTACTAAATTGTTTGAAGTAGTATATTCATAGTTTAAAGAATATCCGCTTGTACCTGAACTAAAAGTGGTCGTGCTGTTTAACGGCAAATTTCTACTTCCTTTTCCGTATAAATGAGATATGTAAGGAAAGTTAGCCAGGTAGAATATGCTCGTTCCTTCAACACCACTAGGTGCTAATAATTGATTAATGTATAAGCCGGCTGTATTTTGCTGAGTTGTATAATTGACTAACGTAGTAGAATAAAGCGGAGCAGTAATAGTATCACCAACTAAACTGCGGAATCTATATAACCTGGTTAGGTTGCCACTTTCATATACACAAGAGTCTTTTTTGTAGGAAAATGGAAAGCCACTTTTGGTTACTTTGATTTCTTGTAATATTAAGTGTCCTTCTGCATCATATTTACAACGAAAATAATTCACATAAACAGAAGCAGCATTCGTAACAGTTAGTTGATAACGATCAATATAACCATTAGTGTTTAGCGAATAATAAATAGTATATGCTGGTGTTGTTGAGCCATTCTCGGTAATTGTTTGTTTGTGAAATATACCTTCATTTACAAAATTCATGTTTATTTCATCGTCAACTGTTATGGCTTTGATGCTGCTGACTTTGTTTGATGTATTATAGCTGATATGAGTCGAGTCATCACCCATTTTTAAAGCTGATAGCTTACAGATGACATCTGTTTGTTTTTCTTTTTTGCAACTTACAGCAAAAATTATCATTGCGATAAGTGCGATCATTCTTAAATTTTTACTCCTTTTCTTTGTAATCAAATTTTTGAGTTTGTGAATCTGTGATTTCATGATGTTTAAATTTTTGATGAATAATTGGTTGTCGTTATTGACTATACAAAATTGCATCCATGAAAACCCATAAAAAATTACTTTTGAAGCAGATTATCAGATTTAAATGCATAAAAAACACTGTCTTAAAGTTGATTAAAACAGTGTAATACATTGATAATGTGTAATTTGTAAAAATTATTATTTACTTAAAAAGTAGATTTTACTCGACCGAAGAACAATACTTACCATCTGTCGAAAACGGTAATATCTACATTTCCCATAGTAATTTTGAACCTCAGTTTTGTGCTGTCTAATTTCGGATTAGATATAATTCGTAATGCATAAGGATGGCTTTCATCCACATTGTTTAAGGCAATAGTTCTGGCAGTTACAGTGCTGTCATTAAATGTTTGCTGATTATTCAGGTCATACAATTTCAATCCATAAGAAGAATTCAGCGCAGAATCTAAATCGGTCCAGTTTATAGTTACTTTATATTTACCACTGATTTGTTTTTCATTGTAAAATCGCAGTAATTGTAAACTTTTAGAAGTGCTTACGGTTTTTACTACTTCTTTTTTGCAACTGTAGTTAAAAAGAACTGCTACTATTATAATCAGAATTAAAAAGTGCTTATTTTTCATCTGTTTAAATTTATTGTTTTTAGTTGTGCAGATGGAATTCGCATCATAAACATTTCGTTTGGTGTACAAATTTACTCATGCTCATTTCATCTGTCATTTATTTTGTTTTAATTAATAATAATGTATAATTCAAAGCTATTAGATGTTTTTAGAAAGTTTGACGAAACTAAGATAAACAATTTTAGTCAGTACATTAATATCTATAAATCAAAACGAGAAAATGCAACCATAAAACTGTTCGAATTAATCAGTAATGAATTTCCCAATTTTGACTCTAAAAAATTAGAAAAAAAGAAAGCACACAAATACTTATTTCCAACAAAAACGTATGATGAAAAACGCATGCTGAATAGTATGTCCGATTTATTAAAAATAACGGAAGAATTTATTGCTTATTCGTATGCCAAAAACAATCAACTCGAAAACCAATTTTATTTGTTACAGTTTTATTTGGAAAATGACCTGACAAAGTTTTTTGAGTCAACCTATAAAAACACCAAAGAAATAATCTCTAAAGAGCCGGAAAATATGGAAATTCTGGCTTTCAGCTATAAGCTGGCTTGGCTGAATTTGCATTACCAACTAAAATACAACACCAGGTATGCAAACTACCAAGAAGCACAAAATACATTGAATGATTTTGTCATTAGTCAGCAATATAAATTAGACACACTTTGTTTTACTAATTTGTATAACGATGTAACAAAAGAAAAAGAGCTAAGTAGTTTGGCTACATTTTATCAATCATTACATCAATTAATTATTGAACAAAAAGAAGCGTATTACTTTCAAAACAAAGAAGCAATTTTTCAAAAGTTTTCCGGAATTTCAAAAAATGAATTGAAATTAATCGTCACCATTATCATTGATTATTGTATCCGAAAAATTAACCAAAAAGAAGCTTACTTTAATAACGAACTGTTGGTTTGGTATGATTTTTTAGAAGAACAAAACATCATTCTAGAAGCTAACAATACAATTTCTGCAGCTATAGTAAAGAATTATATTTCCGTTGCCACGCACGATAAACAATTTGAGCGAGCCATCAATTTTATTGAACGTTTTCATTCTTTTTTAGATGAAACCGAAAAAGAAGATGTCTATAATTATAACAAAGCAACCATTCTATTTCATCAGAATAAGTTAGAAGACGCGTTAGTGCTGTTAAACACGGCTAAATACAAAGACATTTTCTATAAAATCGATTCCAAACGCTTATACATCAAACTCTATTTTGAACTTAGTAAAATAAATGAAAAGCGTTATTTTGATGTAATGGACAGCACTATAAACGCTTTCAAAAAATACGTTTATACGACTAAAGAAATTACAGAACCATTCAGAGAGCGCAACAAAAATTTTTATAAATACATCAACAAGCTAATCAATTTACCGGCAAATGAAAAAGCAAAGCTTACTACACTAAAAGAAGAAATTAATAAAGACAATGCTTGCTCAGATAAAGATTGGTTGTTGAATAAAATTTCAGAAATGACAAAATAAAAAGCTGCTTCTGTGAAGCAGCTTTTTATTAGTGATTTAATTTATTATTTTGCAAGCAAAGAACATGACTGAAGAAGTACAATAATTATGCTTTTTTAAAATTCACTAAATTTTTCATAACTCTAATTTTTAAGATTATAAATTAATTATTAGAATCCGACCCAACCATAACCACCAACAGGCGTATATGTTGTAGCACAAGGAATATCGACATTACCTGTCAGGCCTGCATAATCTCTGGAAAAGCCACTGATTGAAAAAAACACGTCTTCATTCTGATCTACATTTTGTGTAATGATATCGCCTGATATTAAAAAGCTAACATATGGATTTGAAGCATCGCCTGTAACGGTAAACATTCTGGAAATAGCGGAAGTTCTTGTTGTATATATATGCGGCGTGCTTGCCAATGCTTCATAGGTTAGTTCATTCAGCGAATTGAATTCCAGTGTGCGCAAGCCGCCGGTATCAACACCACTTAATATAAAATGATATTTGGCGTTTGGTTTCAAATTTAACTGTCCGTAAGTGTAGCTGCTGTCTGAATAAAAGGTTTTGTTTAAACCATTTCCGCTAATGGTCAGTGCTGCTTTAGGTCTGATGGTGTCTCTTGTGACGGCTGTTTCTTTTTTACAACTGATGGCACCTGACAGGATTGCAATACATGCAATGGTTTTTAAAATAAAGTTTTTCATAGTTTTTTGGTTTTTGTTATCTGATAAATTTATGCAGTTATTTATCTGCAGCTATAATAGAAGCTGCTTTTTTTCGGAAATCCTAATGCTGTCGGTGACGCAGCCATTGTTTCAGAAGAGATTCGTTGTTGGCTGTCAAAAGTATAAAAATATGAGTAAGTTCTGTTTAAAGACGGGCTTGATGGAAACGTAACAACGGCACTTGATGCTAAATTTTTACTGCCATTTCCTAAAAGATGGCAGATATATGGACGTTCATCTTCATAATATCTGCTGAAACCAACTATACTTGTAATAGAAAAATCATTATTAGCATAAAAACCAATAGTGTTTTCAATGGTTGAATAACTAATTATAGCTTTTCTATGCAAAGTATTTCCATAAAAATTATAATATTCAGTAAGATTACCATTACTGTAAATCATTGAATCTCTCCAAATAACATAAGGTAATCCATCTCTCAATGTTGTCATCTTTGACCAAATAAGATGACCTTCATTGTCATACACATTTGAAGCACTATTTAAATAAGTATATGGAGAACTATAAGCAGTGTGTTCATATGATTCAACAAAACCTTTAGCATTCAGTCTATAGTTTATTGTATAATTAGGTAATGACGCAGTACCTGTATTTACTATTTGTTTATGGTAGATGCCTTCGTCCACAAAATCCATATTTATAAGGTAGCTACTGAAATAACTTTTAATATTTGAAACTTTATTATTCTGATTATAAGTAAATGCAATGGAATCTGTATTTGTCTTTATGGAACTGATGTAACATTTTGTAGATAGCTTTTCTTTTTTACATGCAGTACTTGCGATAATTATCAAGCAGCACATGATAATTTTAAAATATTGGTTCTTCATAAGTTTATTTTTTAGTTAAGTAATTAAATCTGACACAAGTTAAATCACATAATACATAACCATTATTGTATTTAGTATTCGATACGTTCTGATTAGTATTCGGTAAAAATTGGAAATATAAAATCGCTTTTCTATTTTCGTCAAAATTTAAGTATGACAAATTTAACTTTAGGAACAAAAATAGAGCATCCGAAATACGGCAATGGAATTGTGATTGACGACAGCGATGAATATACCTATAACATTTATTTT
Source organism: Chitinophagales bacterium (assembly GCA_046329815.1). Taxonomy (GTDB): domain Bacteria; phylum Bacteroidota; class Bacteroidia; order Chitinophagales; family JADIYW01; genus JADJSS01. Next base: position 1,631,027 of record JAXLTY010000001.1, on the reverse strand, counting down.
GGCGCTGAACACGGCGAAAAAGAGATTTCAAAGCGTTTTGATGGTTTGGTATTGATAAAAATGGTAGAAAAAGACCAAAATGCTGTTTCATTAGATGATATCAAAAAAGTGTTGCAAGATCTTATCGAACCATTGACCGAGCCGATTGAAGATTGTAAAATTGCTGAAAAATGGGAAGGTGGCAACTTAATTATGCAGCCAAAAGATAAATCATTACAATCTAAAGAAATTCCGATTGAAGGATTTTTTCATAAAATTGTGATGACGCGTGATCGTTTGCGTGTGATGGAACAAAAAATAAATGCGTCAAAACTGTCTGATGGCGAAAAAGTGGAATTACAGCAATACATTACCAGAATTTATGGTAGTCTGACCACTTTTAATGTACTTTTTCGATTCAAAGATGATCAGTTCAAAGGAACCGGTGGCGGCGATTAGCAGATGTTTTTTAATCTAAAAATCAAAAAACATCAGAAAAATGGTTGTCATATAAAATAAAATGTAGTAAATTACGTTTACTAAGAAAAATAAATCTTATGCAACAAAATTTTACACGCGAAACTCTTGTTAAACATCTTTACAAAGAAACAAATGAAAGCGAAGCAACAGCCATTGAAAATGCTTTGAAAAATGATAGTTCGCTGGAGCAGGAATTCGCACAACTACGCCATGTAAAGAACAAAATTGACGAAGATGGCGGTGATTCGCCGAGCAATGACAGTATCCAAAAAATTCTGAATTACTCTAAGCAGCACCAGCCCGCAGAATTTTAATCTTATCAAATAATCTTCAAAGTTTTTATAAACCTTAAAAATTAAAAATCCTATTTTCGCAAAAAAAATTCGTGGCGAACAAACCAAAACTTGTCAAATTTGCAGAACTGGCAAACATGCATAATGTGTTTGAAAAAAATCCTGCGCTGAAAGGTAAATGGAAAACTGATTTTTTTAAAAACGATGCACCAATCACATTAGAATTAGCTTGCGGAAAAGGCGATTACACGATTGGTCTGGCAAAATTATTTCCTGAAAAAAACTTTATTGGTGTTGATATAAAAGGCAACAGAATCTGGAGCGCTGTTCGAATTGTGAATCTGGAAAACCTGCAAAATGTATGTTTTATTCGTGATCAGATTGATCATTTGAATACCTATTTTGTGCAAGATGAAGTGGATGAAATATGGATCACATTTTCAGATCCGTTTCCGCGCGATGGCGATCACAAAAAGAGATTAACTTCGAAAAAATTCTTAGAAATCTATAAACAGTTTTTGAAAAAAGATGGTTTGATTCATCTAAAAACCGACAGCGATTTGTTATACAATTACACGAAAGAAGTTTTAGCTGATTTTCCTTCTGTCATTTTGAAAGACTACAACGATGTGTATGCATTGAATAAAAATGAAGAATTGCACAACATCCAAACGTACTACGAAAAAATGCATTTAAAAAATGGATTAACCATAAAGTATTTGTGTTTTCAATTGTTGTAGCAATTTTCTACAACATCGTTTCTTCAGCATCTTTTGCATGATTTGGATAATCGGTTGTATAATGCAAACCACGGCTTTCTTTGCGCAGCATCGCACTTCTCGTAATTAAATATCCGATCGTAATCATATTGCGCAACTCTAACAATTGTGGCGAAATCGTAGTGGTTTCGTATAATTCTTCCGTTTCTTTAAACAGTAAATACAAGCGTTCCTGCGCACGTTTCAGACGACCATTATTGCGCACAATACCAACATAATTACTCATAATATCTTTGAGTTCTTTGATGCTTTGTGTGATGATGACCATTTCTTTTGGATCCGTCGTTCCGTCAGCGTTCCATTCAGGAAACAGCTCTGTTGGAAATTCTATCGCTGGTAGTTTTTCGCAAACGTCTAAAAATATTCTGTGTGCAAACACAACAGCTTCTAATAAAGAATTGCTTGCCAAACGATTTGCGCCATGCAAACCGGTATTGCTGCATTCACCGCATGCGTATAAATTTTTTATCGACGTTCTTCCAAATTCATCGACGTTAATTCCACCACAAGCATAATGTGCAGCCGGAACAACCGGTATCATATCTTTAAATACATCGATTCCAATTGATTTACATTTCTCATAAATATTCGGAAAATGATGCAGAAAATTTTCTTTGTCCATGTGACGGCAATCCAAGTACATGTGATCTTCACCGCTTTTTTTCATTTCATTATCTATGGCACGCGCCACAATATCACGCGGTGCTAAAGAGCCGCGTTTGTCATAGTTTGCCATTAAATCATCACCTTTTTTAGTGCGTAAAATAGCACCATCGCCACGCACTGCTTCCGTAATTAAAAAATTCGGGCTCACACCAGGTTCATATAACGCTGTTGGATGAAACTGCACAAATTCTAAATTCGCCACACGCCCTTTCGCACGATACACCATCGCAATACCATCGCCTGTTGCGATATTTGGATTTGTTGTTGCACGATAAATTTGTCCGAAACCACCGGTTGCGAGCACGACAATTTTACTTTCAATTTTTTCAATTTGATTCGTTTCGCGATTTAAAACATAGGCACCATAACACTGAATATTTGTGGTAACGCGTGTAATGATTTTTCCTAAATGATGCTGCGTCAGTAGATCAATTACAAAATGATGTTGTGATATTTCAATATTTTTTGTCTGATGTACTTGTTCCAATAAAGCTCGTTCAATTTCCCAGCCGGTGATGTCTTTATAATGCAGCACACGAAATTCAGAGTGACCGCCTTCTTTACCAAGTTTGTAATCACCTTCATCGCCCTTATCGAAATTCGTGCCCCAATTTATCAACTCATCTACACGTTGTCTTCCTTCGCGAATAACAATGTCAACGATCTTTTCATTACACAAGCCATCGCCGGCAATTAAGGTATCTTCAATATGTTTTTCAAAATTATCTTTATCAAAATCGGTAACAACGGCAATGCCACCTTGTGCATATTTGGTGTTGCTTTCATCTTCACTTGCTTTGGTCAACACTAAAATTTTTTTATCTGGAAATTGTTGTGCTGTCTTTAACGCGAAACTTAATCCGGCGATACCTGAACCGATTACTAAAATATCTGTCATGTTGTAAAAATAGTATTTAGTCATGAGTCGCAAGCCATGAGTCGCAAGATTTTTTGTTATTTTGTGTAAATGAAAGATCTGTCAAAATACATTGATCACACATTATTAAAAGCAACGGTAACAGAAGCTGATATTATTCAATTATGCAAAGAAGCAATAGAATATAAATTTTGTGCAGTATGTGTAAATGGTTGTTATGTTGAGTTATGTAATACAATCTTGAAACAATCCACAGTAAAGATTGCTGCTGTTATTGGTTTTCCGTTAGGCGCTATGGATATGTTGACAAAAATAAATGAAGCTAAAAGTGCTGTAATAACTGGCGCCAGTGAGATTGATATGGTGATGAATATTGGTTTCTTAAAAGGTAAAAAGTATGATTTGGTCGAGTCCGAAATAAGAAAAATAAAAAATGCAATCGGTAATAACATCTTAAAAGTAATCATTGAAACGTGTTATTTAACGGATGAAGAGAAAAAGACCGCAACTCAACTTTGCATAAATGCAGGCGCTGATTTCGTAAAAACATCTACCGGTTTTGGTACAAATGGCGCAACGATTGAAGATGTTGTATTAATGAAATCAATTGCTCAAAACTATATAAAAATCAAGGCAAGCGGCGGCATTCGAGATTATGAAACCGCATTAAAATATATTGAGATTGGTGTAGAACGAATTGGTACCAGCAATGGAATTCATATTATTTCCGAACAAAAGGATCCTGATGAAAATTATTAATTTTTATAAAATACATTATGGAAAATGAACAATTATTAGACAGCAATATAAATAGTATAACAGCATTGTCATTCAATTCGAATGCAAAGGATTTTTTATCACAAACAGCAAAATGGGCAAAGTTTTTATCAATCGTTAGTCTTATTTTCGCTGTAATTTTAGCAGTAGCTGCAATTATGGTGCTAATCGTTAATCTCGGTGTTGTTGCTTCAGGTTCAAAGAATTTTCAGGAAACAAGCAGTTATCAGGTTGGTTACATGATTGGCTCCATATTTGGTTGTCTGCTAATTGGCTTGTTATTATTTTATCCATCTATTCGCTTATTACAATTTGCTAAACAAGCTAAAATAGCAGCAAATTCTTCCGATTCAAATGCATTGGAAAACTGTTTCAAACGCTTACGTTCGGTGTTTCGCTTTTATGGCTTAGTTACTATTATTGGTTTAGTATTATATGCTGTAATTATAGCAGCAATGCTGTTAGGCATTATTCCTGAAACTATGTAAAGATTATTGCTGTGTCGCAGCATGTTCTAACGTAATGTAAAATTCTTCGCCGAATTTGCGTATCAGCGCATCTTTCAAAAAAACATAAACAGGCACTTTCAGACTTTTACCCAATTTGCATGCATCGCCGCAAATGTCCCAAACGTCATAATTTACTGCTGTTACAGTTTCCATTTGTTTAATACGAATTGGATACAGATGACAACTGATTGGTTTTCTAAAATCGGTTGCGCCATCTTTCCATGCTTTTTCAATAGCACAACTTATCGTTCCATCCTTTTCATAATTGACATACGCGCAAGCACCGCCATCAATTAAAGGTGTTGCAAAAGGTGTGTATTCATCATCCGGTTCATCAACGAAAGTGCCTTGTTCTTCTATTGCTTTGATGCCTTCAGGCAGTAAATATTTTTTTATTTTCGGATAGATTTTTTTAAGAATTTTAGTCTCTGATTTTTCTACCGGTGCACCGCTGTCGCCTTCTACACAACAAATACCTTTACACTTTTTGATATTACACACAAACTGCACATCAATTACATCATCACTAATTAAAACATCGTCTATTAAAATCATATCGTGTAAATATCAAAAAAATCTGTTACAAAACGGATTTAAATTGCTCTAAGAAACGAACATCATTTTCAGAAAATAAACGTAAATCTTTGATTTGATATTTCAGCATCGTAATACGCTCAACACCCATTCCAAAAGCAAAACCACTGTATTTCTTTGGATCAATATTACAGTTTTCCAATACTTTCGGATCGACCATACCACAACCTAAAATTTCGACCCAACCTGTTTGCTTGCATACATTGCAACCGCTGCCTCCACAAATAAAACAAGTCACATCTACTTCGGCACTTGGTTCTGTAAATGGAAAATAAGATGGACGCAATTTGATTTTTACATCTTGTCCGAACATCTCTTTCACAAAGAAATCGAGTGTTTGCAGCAAATCTGCAAATGAAACATTTTCGTCAATATATAAACCTTCTACTTGGTGAAAGAAACAATGCGCGCGCGCTGAAATCGTTTCATTACGAAAAACACGACCTGGTGACAAAATACGAATCGGTGGTTTTTGGTTTTCCATGGTGCGCACTTGCACAGATGATGTATGTGTACGCAGCACAATATCCGGATTGATATTAATGAAGAACGTGTCTTGCATATCGCGCGCAGGATGATCTTCAGGCATGTTTAATGCCGTAAAATTATGCCAGTCATCTTCGATTTCTCTGTCTTCCTGAACAGCAAAACCCAATCGTTTAAAAATTTCTACAATCTGATTTTTTACTAACTGAATCGGATGACGCGAGCCGATAGTGACAACATCACCAGGCAAGGTCAAATCGATATTTTGTGCAGCAGATGAAGTATTATTTTCAAATGATTCTTTAGCAATTGCATATTTTTCTTCTGCAGCTTGTTTTACCGCGTTTATGACCTGACCAAATTCTTTCTTGCGTTCATTAGGTACATTCTTAATTTCACTAAAAATATCTTTTAAAATATTTTTCGTTCCTAAAAAACGAATACGAAACTTTTCGGCATCATCTGCATTACCAATCTGTGTCGCGTTGACTTCACTTTGCAATGACGCAATTTGTTCAAAAATATCCATAGCTCAAAAATAAAAAAAGAGCAGGATTAAACGCTGCTCTTTTGTGTATTATAATAATTAATTATTGATTAGAATTTTAATTCGTCTAATGTTACAGTTCTTGAAATGCGTGGAACATCGTCATATTGACCAAATATTTCCACTTTAATAGCAACCGGTGTTGCATTCCAATCAATATTAATGATGCCATAATTTCTACCTCGATATGCCTGGCCTGCACGAATTGCATTGTTAGTAGAAGGAACACTGCCTTCGTAATGTGTGATACCGCTCGAAGTAAAATCGTAAATAGGATACATACCAGCGGGTTGTGTTTTGGTAAATTCTGCATAATGCACATCACCACTCAGGAAGAAAACACCATTTGCTTGCGTACTCTTAATCAGATCATACATTTTTTGCTTTTCTAAAGGCAAAACAGCCCAATTTTCGCCACCGCTATATAGCGAATTGAATTGTAATGAAGACATCACAATTCTTACTTTCGCCGGTTTTCTTAACTCGCCTTCTAACCAAGTCCATTGTGTTTCGCCTAATATTGTTGCGCTTGGAGACATTAACGTATCATAACCGCTAAGTGCCGCGCCTGGGCCAGCCGTTTTATATGGTGTGTGGTTCCATCTTAAATCCAGCATTATCACTTGTACTTTATGCGCATCATCACCATAGTAATAGCTTCCATAAATTCCGCCATCTGGTCTGTTATGGCGCTCGTCGGTTTCAGCAATTTGCCACCATTTAAAGAATGATGCTTTACCATACGCTTTCACCGGATTATCGCTAACACCGTCATTCAAACCGGTATCATGGTCGTCCCAAGTTGCAATCATAGGTACTTCCTGACGTAATTTTACCCATTCCGGAGAACCATAGAATAAGTCTTTATAGCTTTTTTCAATGTAGGCAGAATCGCCAGGTGCAAGCGCAACTATATCAGCATAAACATTATCGCCGCCGGCAATATACAATTGTGGTTTTTGCTTCAGTATTTTATCAAAAATAACTTTGCCTTCTGAATACTGATAACTACACGAGCCAAAAGCTATTTTGGTTAAGTTTCCTTCAACAGTTGGCAACTTGTTTGTGTCTTTATTACAGCCGAAAAGAAATGCAGTAATACAAATTACAGTAAATAATTTTTTCATTTTTTTTGTTATTAAAATACAGAAAATCAAATTTATGTATTTTAAGTGAATATTGTATATGAAGCTTCATCTATTTAACAGATTTCTTTCACTTTAACGACACTATTTCTTTAAAAAAACACCATTATAATAATTTTTTTATTTTTAGTGCATGTTTCAGGATTTCACAGCCTATTTATCAGAAGCATTTAAGCAACCGCTTCCGGGAAAAGCAGGACAAGCATTATTAAAACCTTACTTGAAAATAAACAGGAATATTGATGCGCCATCCATCTTAAAACCAAAAGAAGGTGCTGTAATGGCATTGATCTATCCAATAGAAAACAAACCACATTTACTCTTTATTGAGCGACCGGAATATGATGGCGTGCATAGCGGACAAATCGCATTTCCCGGCGGAAGAATTGAGAAAAGCGATGCCAGTAATTTACATGCTGCTCTGCGCGAAACATATGAAGAAGTTGGCATAGAAAGCAAACACATTCAAGTTTTAGGAAACCTTACCGAAGTTTTTGTATTTGCAAGCAATTTCATGGTGTATCCGTATGTTGGTGTTCTGCAGGAAATTCCAAGAATGGCATTAGAAAAGAATGAAGTTGCCGGTATCTTAGAAATTCCATTATCGCATTTTTTTAAAAGTGGAATTGTTAAAGAAAAAACGATCAAAAATGCATTGGGTTTTAATTTAATGGCTCCATACTATGATCTGAACGGCAAGGTTTTGTGGGGCGCGACTGCAATGATGGTTAGTGAACTGTGTTCAATTATCCAACAGCATAACATTAAAGTATAGTTTTTGGATTAGCTCAAGTCCATTTTCATAGACATATTGATCTCGGTTTCTTGTGTGATGTTACTTTTCTTAACCGGTTTTATTTTTTTTTTAGTGTCAAAAGCAAACAACACGACAGTAAGCAATACGGCAACCGCCAATTCTATGCACATTAGCACAAGATTGCCAAAATGCTGTAAGAAATAGGCAACAATGACAAATAATATATTTACAATAACCAAGATAAAAGTAGATTGCACATGTGTAAAACCAAGATCCAATAAACGGTGATGAATATGATTTCTGTCTGCTAAAAAAGGCGATCTTCTTCTTATCAATCGCATAGTGAATACTCGAAAAGCATCATAAATCGGAATAATTAAAACTGCAATTGCCATAGCTGGTGCTGCCGTGATAAAAAGACCTGCATTTATATGCTGATGCAATACAATCTCATTTTTTTCAATAAACTGTATAGCCAAAACCGCGGCAAGTAAACCAATAGACAAACTGCCTGAATCACCCATAAATATTTTTGCAGGCGTAATATTATATCGTAAAAATGCCAAAACCGCGCCACTCATTGCAGCTGCTAATATTGCATAATCATTGAAACCATAAAAATAGAACCAAGCACCAAATGAAAAAGAAATAACCACGCTGATACTACCAGCCAACAAGTTAATTCCATCAATTAGATTAAATGCGTTGATAATAAAAATGATGGTAACGATAGATAAAATAATGCTAAACGTATCGCCAATATATGTAACGCCGAATAAGCCGTATAAACTTGTAATTCGAATACCACCTAAAATAACAATAATCGATGCTGCAAAAATTTGACCTATAAATTTCTTGTTTGCCACCAGCGCTACAATATCATCTTTTGCGCCTAACATAAACGTGAAACTTAGTGCAGCAATAATATATTTCAATTCAGGAGCTTTTAAGTCAAATGTTGCAAAAAGACAAAATCCAATCACAAAGCCGCCAAAAATACCAATTCCACCAAGCGTTGGTATAATTTCATCATGCGATTTGCGGTCATCGTCCGGTGAATCGTATAAGTGCTTGATTATAGCAACTTTAATAATAGAAGGAATGAACGTGTATGTAAGTACAAAAGCTGAAACCAGAGCAGCTACCATTTTAAAAGAAGTTCCATGTGGCACATCTGTTAGTAAACTCCAAATCTTGCTTAGAAGTACATTCAGAAATAGTAAGTGATTCTGCATAATTTAGTTCACACCAAAGTTAGTAACAATTTATTAAAAAAGGTTAAAATATGCTAAAGTTTTTGAAGCAAATCAAGATATCTGGCATTAATATTTACACTCGAAAATATGTTTTCAGCTCGTTTTCTGGCATTTATGCTTAATTCTTGTTTATTTTTCTTATTTAGCGAAACAAATTTCTGTAAAACATCTGCTAATGAACGACTGTCGGCAGTTTTGCATAAAAATCCGCTTTCACCATCAATTATGGAGTCTTTACAACCAGGCGCATCGGTAGTAATACACGGCTTGCCCATTGCCATACCTTCCAAAATTACTCGAGGCATGCCTTCGCGATACGATGGCAGCACCACACAATCGGCTGCGCAAATAAACGGACGTGTATCTTTAGTATGTTCGTGGTAAACAATAACGTTGTCTTTTATCCAATTATCGAGTTGTTCTTTTTTTATAGCTGATGGATTTTGCGTGTCAATTTCACCAAGCACATGAAACGCTGTTTGCGGAAACTGCTTTTTTACCAATTGCGCTGCTTCTATGTATTCAAAAATACCTTTGTCTTTTAATAATCTTCCAATCATTAAAAAACGTGTTGTGTCATCACGAGGCACGAAGCGATTTTGGCAAAAATCTGGATGAAACTTTTCTACATCAATTCCGGAACCAGGAATGATATCGCATTTTGCTTTATCGACTAAATTAAAATCAACGAAAACCTGCAGATCATCTGTGTTTTGGAACAATACTTTATTCGAATTTTTGAAAGCAAAACGATACAATTGATGCGCAATTTTTGCAGTCAGGTTTTTATTCAAAAAAGTATAACCTAAACCGGTAACGGTACAAATGGTTTTTGTACCGGACAACTTTGCGGCCAATGTTCCATATATATTCGGCTTTATCGTGTACTGCAAAACTACATCTAACCGATTTTTTTTGTAGATAGTGCGCAATTCATTTACCAGCATCAAATCATTTACCGGATTGGTTCCTTTGCGCGATAATTTTTTGAGTGCTATAAATTCGATATTATTTTCAAGCAGCAGATCAACATAATTATCTTTTGGTGCAATGGCAACAACACGGTGTCCTGCGTTTTTTAGTGCTTTAATTAATTCCAACCTGAAATTGAAAATATTAAATGCAGTGTTTGCGACAACGCCAATGTTTAACTTTCTGAACATGCCGTTCAAAGATAATTTTTTTAGCGTAAACCAAATAGAAGTTTCAACAACTTCAATTTTTGATTAGTTTTATTCTGCTTTCACAATGCTGCGTGTAATCATATCTTCGCCATTATACAAGCTTAAATAATAGGTTCCGTTTGGCAAATCGCCAATATCGAATTTTTCAAAATAAACACCTTTTGGCCGATTGCCTAATGTTTTAGTAAATACTAATTGTCCGAGCTGATTGTATATATATACAGTTAGTTCAGAATTTTTTACTGTTGAAAACTGGATGCCTGTTGTATTGATAAACGGATTTGGATAAACGCCAGTTATTTCAATATTATTCGACTTATTTTTTATTCCTGTTGTAATATTTAAACGCGGATCACGTGGTGCTTTGGTTGGATTCAAACCGCCATTTGTCGTTGGAATCGTAGCTTTTTGTAAATGATTGGAATCTTTTTGCGTAAAATAACTTACCTGATAGGCATAGTTTTTATTGATTGTTTCAATCGTTTCAATGTTGTAAAAATCACTTTGGCATTTTTGTGGTGTAATATCAATAATATTAAAACCACGACGAACAAAATTATTATGTTTTACATGCGCGTTATTGTTTTTCACTAATATCGCAAACGCATCCTGCGTGATATTTCCTAAAATTCCGGTTAATGGAATTCCTGGTGAAGTAACTGCTGTTGTTACAAATTCCACACCAGCCGAACCTTTACCTGTATTGCCGTTATATGCTGTTCTTCCAAACGGCAGATCATTTGCCCAAGCAGAATGAATATCACCGGTAAGTATCACTAAATTATTAATGGAGTCGTCATTAATCATTTTGAAGAAACGTTTTCGTTCAGACGGATAGCCGTCCCATTGATCTGAATTAAAAGCAACATTAAAAACTTTAAACGGCGCAACCATCACCTGGTTAGCAATTACTTTCCAGGTCGCTGTTGAGTTTTTTATACCATTTTCTAACCACGCAAACTGTGTTGGTCCAAGTAAATAATGCGTAGAATCGTCAACACCTGTTATAGATGCCGTGAACGTTTGTTCTTTTCTTGCTGTTATGCGTGTATCAATAAAAAATAAGTCTAATAAATTACCAATACTGAATTTTCTGTATAAGGTTATTTGTGGAATCGTGTCTATGTTTTTGATTGGCATCCATTCATTGTATGATTCAATGGCAGCCAGTTTTCGCGTTTGCCAGTTTCCTTCTGTAGCCGGTGTGTGGTTTTCAGCGCCGGTTGTAAATGAATTATCCGCAAATTCATGGTCGTCCCAAATGGTATAGAACGGAAACTGCTGATGCAAACGCATTAACATAGAATCTAATTTATACATACTATGACGAATCCTGTAATCGGATAAATTCAGGATTTCGTTTTCCGGTTCAGGCACACGCACAGTTCCATATTCGTCTTTACCATATTCATAAATATAATCACCTAAATGAATGACTGCATCAATATCATTTCGCTGGCTCAATGCCTGATATACATTAAAATAGCCATGCGGAAAACTTGAACAGGAAACTATTGCAAAACGTACCTGGTTTACATTATCTGCCGGCAATGTTTTTGTGCGACCGCGCAATGAATTTTTATTGTTAAATGTAAATTCATAAAAATAAAATGTATTGGGTTCCAATCCTGTAACATTCACTTTTATACAATAATCTTTATCTGCATTTGCAACGCTTGTTCCGGACTGAATAATATTGGTCATTGATGTGTCTGTTGCAATGCGCCACGAAACTGTTGCTGAAGATTCATCGGTTGTCAGACGTGTCCAGATATATACAGAATTATTGGTCGCATCGCCTGAAGCCACACCATGATAAAATGGTGCTAAAGTAGAATCAACATACATTCTGTTGGCACTTGTAGGTTGAGCAAATGTGATTATTGCACAAAGATTTAAAAGAAGAAACAATAAGATTGATTGGAAAAATTTACACATAAAATACACTTTTAGCAAAGGTATTTCTAAGTGTTTGTGTGTTTATACTGCACATTATAAATTCAAGAATTATACAACAGGCGTACTTTAAAAAAACGCGTTTAAAACATAAAAGAAACTAAAATTTAATACTGTAGTGTGAAAGATTATTCCATATATTTTCGCCAGAAATTCTGGAATATAATGAGCGCCCAAATTTGTGCATGCACATCACCAGGATTATTGGAAAGCATTTGTAATTTTAATTGCTGTATCATTTCCAGATTAAAAACACCTTGCTGTTGTATATAATCATCACTTAGCCAGTCATTCAGAATTTTATGTTTTAAATCTGTTTTGAACCATTGCAATAATGGTACTTCAAATCCTTTTTTCGGGCGATTAAATAATTCTTTCGGCAAGACTTCTTTAAACGCATCCTGTACAATTTTCTTTTTCATATTGCCATTTATTTTAGAAGCAACCGGCAACGAAAATGCAAATTCAACAATTCTATAATCTAAAAATGGCACACGTACTTCAAGCGAATTGCGCATACTCATTCTGTCCACTTTTACCAACATATCATACGGCAACACCATGCCTACATCTGCTAACAAATCATCATTCAATGTTCCGTCAAACTGCACTTTAGAAGAAAAGTACTGACGTGTTTCAATAATTTCGGACATTGCAGCATCTACTTTATCATGCAGCAATTTGTCAACAAAATCCAAATCATTAATACAACACCAACGCCACCAGCGTTCAGCAGGCGACAAATCCATTCCGTTTGAAAATCGCTCTAATTGTCTTATTTTATTGGCAATTCCGCCACTGCGCGATTTTGGTAAAACATTCCAAACCGGCTGCATTAGATGTATTAAATTCGTTTTCCAGCCACCATTGCGCATTTGCCATTCGCCATAATGTTTGTTGTAACCGGCAAATAATTCATCGCCGGCATCGCCGCTTAAAGCAACTGTTACATGCTTGCGTGTAAACTTTGAAAGAATATTTACGAGCAAACCTGAAGAATCTGCAAATGGTTCATCTGTGTAATCCAGTAACTCATTCAAACTTTCAAACAGATCTTCATTCTTTAATTTAAAAACCGTGTGATTTGTATTAAAATGTTTTGCTACCAAATTGGCGTAAGGCGTTTCGTCAAAAAAAGCATTTCCTTCAAAACCGATGGAAAAAGTATTCAAATGCTGCGTATGCCGAGCCGCCATTGCCGTAACAACAGACGAATCAATTCCACCGGAAAGAAACGCGCCAAGCGGCACATCTGCAATCATACGCAAGCGTACAGAATCGTCCATAAGCTCTACGAGTTTTTTCTTTTGGTCGGTGTATGATAGTTGATTTTGTTCAGCTTCCAGTGCATTGTATGGAATCGTGTACCATTTATTAATGATGCATGATGAACGATGAACGATAATTGAATTTCCAGGTTCAAGTCTCTGAATATTTTTGAATATAGAATTTTTACCAGGAATATAGTTCAACTGAAAATAAGTAGCAACCGAACTCCAATTGATGTCTTTTTTTACAGGAAACTGCGTGATGTTTTTTAATTCAGAACCAAAGAAAAAATAATCTTCATCTTTGTAATAATACAATGGCTTGATACCAAAACGATCGCAGGCAATAAACAATTTTTCGTCTTGTTTATCGTAGATAGCAAACGCAAAAAAGCCGTTTAATTTATGCAAAAAAGATTCGCCGAAATGAATATATGCGTATAACAAAACCTCGGTATCCGATTGTGTTTTAAATGGAACATGCTTTTGCTCCAATTCTTTTCTTATCGTTTGATAATTGAAAATCTCGCCGTTAAAAATAATCGAATATCTGCCTGTTGAATCGTAAATAGGTTGATTGGCACTTTCTGAAGTATCTATAATACTGAGCCGCGCATGCACCAATGAACACGGACCAATCGTTACAAAACTCTGATTGTCCGGACCGCGTTTATTGAGTGAAGTTGCCGCATTTTGCAACCATTGTTCTTGTATGATTTTATTTTTAAACGAATAAGCACCTGCAATTCCACACATATTTTGATGTACGATTTAACGTTCCGAAGTTTCGGAATACAATGTACGATTTTTTTATTTTTAGTAAATGGAAAAATAACTACCGTAAAAAATGCAATTTGCCTTCCGCTAAAAAAACCGCATGTACGCCATCGTTCTCAATGGTGATGCGTTCAAGATCCACATCATTAAGGACACCATTTATCCAATTGGTTTGATTTTGAAAAGAATCGATTTGCTTTTGTGCTTCTACTTTTGCCAATTCCAGGTCGTCCTTAAAATTATATTGTAAGAAATTCTGCAAGAAATCAATTAATTGCCCGTGATAAAACCAATCAATGATTTTTAAGATCGTGCTTTTCGTTTCCAGCACATAATCTAAGTTGCGTGTTTTTACATTAAATTTCGGCTGATGAAAATTTACAGAGCCAGAAAATATTGCCTTTCCGGTCATTTTGCGCTTTATGAATAACCATTTCGCATCCAGCACAAACGGTAATTCAACTATTGCTTTCGTATTTTTATTTCCGAATTTAAAATTCTCAATATCCAGATAATAATAATCTTTCTCGATCTCATAGCGTTGGTTTCCGAAATGAAAATTAAAGAATTTTGAAACTTCTTCGTATTGCATTTGTGCATTTATGACCACATCAAAATTATATACAGATGCTGTTTTTTCGTTTTTAGAAAGATTTAAGGTCAACAAGTTGAAAGTGCGTTCAAGTCTGCGCTGCACCAGATTTTCCACTTTGCTTTGAATAAACAATTTTATTTTTGCTTCATCAATTTCAAGCTCTGTTTCTGTTTTGTAAATCTCTATTGGCTTTAATGTAATTAATTGTACGAATCGTTTTTCAGCGAATAAGTACTGCTGGACTTGTGTCCAGAAATCATAAAAGATAGTTCCACCTAAAACGCGTTCAAAAATTGCCATGTTATTTGCAAAGGTATAATTTAGTTATAAGCGACAACAACTAACTGCAGAAAATAGTTATAAAGAAATTACAAACCCAATTTTTTCAAGTAAAATTCAAGTTGTCCGTTTTCCATTGGTGTTTCAAAAAACGCTTTTACTTTCTTTTCTGCATTCACTATCATGGTTGCAGGAATGCTGCCTTGCCAGCGTTTATCGATATACGGCAACCAGGAAAAATCGCTGCTTTCATTTAATATAAAAACAGGCGCTTCCATTTTTTGCTTTTTAATAAATTTCTGCAATTTCGCCGGTGCAATTCCGCCATCTAAACTCACAAAAATCAATTGTATTTTCTGCGTTTTTGCGGTTTGATAGAATTTATTGATCACAGGCATTTCCTGTACGCATGGACCACACCAAGTGGCAAAAAAATTGATAATATAGGTTGTATCATTTGTTTTTATGTATTCTTTTTTCAATTCCTCAATTTTCACCGTTTTGATATCTTGTGCATGTATCGTTATCAGTAAAAAAAAATAAGTTACCAGTAATATGAATAATCGTTTCATGAACTTAAATATACAAATTGTTTGCCAAAAATACGTTATCCGAAAATTGTTATTCCATCGAAGTCGGTTATAATTATTTATCTTTGCGAAGCATGCCGACAATGGATGAAAATAGATTAGATGACAGTTTTATAAAACCTGGAAACGTTAATAAATCAATACAGGCAAAAGACTGGATTAATTTTTTTGTTTTATCAATAATTTGGGGTTTTTCGTTCTTTTTCATCAAAAAAGGATTAGAAGTTTTTGAACCCATTCAAGTAGCTGCTTTTCGTATGAGCATTGCTTTTATCGCTTTGCTTCCATTGATCATCATTCATGCAAAAAAAATAAAAGTCTCATTTTCGAAATGGAAATACATTCCGTTGTTAGGTTTGTTTGGCAATTTAATTCCGGCAATTTTGTTCTGCAAAGCAGAAACTTCTTTGGACAGCAGTTTAACCGGAATAATGAACTCTACAACGCCTTTATTTGCTTTATTGTTAGGCAGTTTGTTTTTTGGCGTTGCGCTGACGCAAAATAAAATCATTGGTGTTGTTGTTGGATTTATCGGCGCGCTGATTATTGTTTTATCAAAGCAAAGCGTTTCATCAATTAATATTTATATCATGATGCCTTTGCTTGCAACCATCAGTTATGGTCTGAATGCAAATATTTTCAAGCGTTATTTTCAGGATGAGAATCCTATTGTAATAGCATTATTGCAATATAGTTTTGTTGCGCCATTTTGCCTGTTTTATCTTTATTATACAGGCGCTTTCCATCACATACAACAGCATCCATTGGAAAGCTGGAACAGCTTGAAATATTTGTTATTACTAGGTTTTTTCGGAACTGGTTATGCGCTGGTTTTCTTTAATATTCTGATACAAAGAACATCTGCATTGTTTGCAACTATGACAACTTATATTATTCCGTTTGTATCTATTGTAGTTGGCTTATTTGACAATGAAAAGATCATGCCGCTGCATTTAGCCGGTTTGTTTGTAATATTAATTGGCGTGTATATCGGTTCGCGCGATTAGATTGATTTTTCTTTTTGTTTCACAAAAATAAGTTGTGCATGTTTCTTATTAGTGCCAAATGTTGGGCAAGTGCATTTTTTAGATGAAGAACAAGAAGAAACCAGCAACATACATGACATAACTATTGCCGACAATGGAATTACTTTGATCTTATTGTTGTTTCCGTTTAACATTGTAATATAAAAATACAAAATAGAACGTTATTTTTAACGAATTATTTTGGGTTTAATGAAATATAACATATGGCTTTAGTTCTAGATTGCAGAGGTTTTTCACCTAAATTCGGTCAGAATAATTTTTTGGCGCCAAACTCTACTATTGTTGGTGATGTAGAAATTGGTGATGATTGCAGTATTTGGTTTAATGCTGTGGTTCGTGGCGATGTAAATTCTATAAAAATTGGCAATAAAGTAAATATACAAGACGGCGCAATTTTGCATTGTACTTACGAAAAAACAAAAGTTGTAATTGGTAACAATGTATCAATCGGACATAATGCTTTGGTGCATGGCTGCACGATTGAAGACAATGTATTGATTGGAATGGGCGCAATCGTGATGGATAATTGCTACATCGAAAAAAATGCGCTGATTGCTGCAGGTGCAGTGGTTTTGGAAAATACGCGTGTAGAAGCAGGTAGTATTTATGCAGGTGTTCCGGCAAAAAAAGTAAAGCAATTAACAGAAGACGTTTTCAAAGACCAGAATGAACGCATTGCGAATAATTATGTAAAATATGCGAGTTGGTTTCAATAATTACCAATAACTGCCACCTTCTACTTTTTTAGATTCTTTTGGTGTCTCGTAATGAAATGGACGCGTCCAATATTCATTATAGAGTTTACTAATTATTGGATCATTGTCCCATCTGTTGCCTTTAATACCCATCATCAATTGAGTAGCGCCACCCATGTGAACGGCTTGTTTTCCTATACTTTTTACGAAGGCAGCCAATGGCAGACCATAAGTGCCTGCACCAACTAAAGCAATATCAAAATCCGTTTTCTGAATCTGATCCTGTAAAAAATCCATCGCATCAAACCATGATGCAAACTCAGATTTAGAATTAGCACTGGTTTGAATTGCTTTTACAGTGCGTAATTCAAATGATGGCAATACTTTTTTGTTTTGAAATAAATTCTCACGAACTAAAAATTGTTTTTCAATACTGTCTTTAAACGGATGAATAAACAGCACTTTTTTGTCCTTTAATAAGTTGCTCCATGGATTGCTGTAATAATATGGCTCCAGACTTCTGAGTGGAACTAATGTTGCATTTGGACAATAATTTTTAACAATGACATCTTCATAGTAATTATGCCAAACGCCTAAAATATCTATCGTTGGTGTTATTTTAAGATATAACTCAGCAAATCTTTCTAAATTTTCATCAGTAGTTGGAAAGAAACCTGAAATAAATTCCATTTCACGTTTTACTATCGGCCTCCACACTTCAGACTCGCCTCTAATTTTTTTAACAATTTTTGCTAATGCTGATGCTTCTTTGCTCTGTTTTATTTCAAAATAATTACTTATTGCAAACATTTCAGTAGAGCCATACCTACATATCAATGCCGGCTTTTCAGTAGCTAATAGTTCTGCTATTTTTTGATTGCCGGTTTCTTCATCAGTAATTGGAATACCAAAATAATCTTGCTTTTCTTTAAATTCTCTATAGCTTCCAAACAAAGTATGATAACCTTTTCTGGCAGCTCGTATAAATAATGAATCGCTCATTGAGTTTATTTACCCAATTCTTTTTTGAAATATTCCAATGTAATTTTCAAACCTTCTGCGCGTTCTACTTTCGGTTCCCAACCTAAAATAGATTTGGCTTTAGTGATATCCGGTTTGCGTTGTTTCGGATCGTCTTTTGGCAACGGCAAATACACAATTTTTGATTTGGTATCTATTAATTTCAGTATTTCTTCTGCGAACTGCAACAAGGTAATTTCTTGTGGATTGCCAATGTTTACAGGCAAATGGTAATCACTCAGTAACAATCTGTAAATACCTTCTACTAAATCAGAAACATAACAAAATGAACGTGTTTGTGAACCGTCACCAAACATCGTTAAGTCTTCACCATTCAACGCCTGACTCATAAATGCCGGCAATGCACGACCGTCATCTAAGCGCATTCTTGGTCCGTAAGTATTGAATATCCTGATGATTCTTGTTTCAACGCCATGAAAATTATGATAAGCCATTGTGATTGCTTCCTGAAAGCGTTTTGCTTCGTCGTAAACGCCACGTGGTCCAACCGGATTGACATTGCCCCAATATTCTTCCGGTTGTGGATGCACTGTTGGATCACCATATACTTCAGAAGTAGAAGCGATTAGCATACGTGCTTTTTTCTCTTTCGCCAAACCTAATAAATTATGTGTTCCTAAAGAACCCACTTTTAAGGTTTGGATCGGCATTTTTAAATAATCAATCGGCGAAGCTGGTGAAGCAAAATGTAATATATAATCTAATTTTCCAGGCACATGCACAAAACGACTTACATCATGATGATAATATTCAAAATCTTTAGATGGAAAAAGATGCTCAATATTTTTAATATTTCCTGTAATCAAGTTATCCATGCCAATAACATGGTAACCTTCTGCCAAAAAACGGTCGCAAAGATGCGAGCCCAGAAAACCTGCAGCACCTGTAATTAATATTCTTTTTTTATCCTGACTAGACATGTGTTTGCGTATTGCGAAGTGAGAAAATTATAAAGTTATTGTTTTTCTGCCGATGCTGTTGTAATAAAAACCGGCATTTTGCATCGTTTCTAAATCGTACAGATTTCTGCCATCAAAAATTACCGGTTCTTTCAACATAGATTTTACTTTAGCAAAATCCGGTGTTCTGAATTCTGTCCATTCTGTTAAAATAGCCAAGAAATCTGCACCATTCAATGCATCGTAATTTTTATCTGCGAAATGTAATCTAGCTTTTTTGTCTTCAGGCAAATCTGAAAAATGTTGCTGTACATTTGGCATGCCTTCCGGATCGTAAGCTACAACTTCTGCACCTGCATTCAACAAATCTTCAATAATATACAAAGCCGGTGCTTCACGAATATCATCTGTATTTGGTTTGAAAGCCAAACCCCAAATTGCAATTTTTTTACCTGTAAGATCATTACCATAATGATTGACAATCTTTTCCACTAAAACATGTTTCTGCTTTTCATTAACAGTCATAACCGCTTTCAAAATTTTGAAATCGTAGTTATTGTCATCTGCAGTTTTAGCTAATGCCTGCACATCTTTTGGAAAACAACTTCCGCCATAACCAATCCCTGGAAACAAAAAGCGTTTGCCGATACGAGCATCACTGCCCATACCCATGCGAACTGTTTCCACATCAGCACCTGTTTTTTCACAAAGATTTGCTAATTCATTCATAAAAGAAATACGTGTTGCTAAGTATGAATTCGCCGCATATTTTGTCATTTCTGAGCTACGTTCATCCATAAAATAGATTGGATTTCCCTGACGAACAAACGGCTTGTACAATTCTTCCATTAATTTACGCGCTCTTTCTGAACGTGTTCCAACAACAACTCTGTCCGGTTTCATAAAATCATCAACTGCAACACCTTCGCGTAAGAACTCTGGATTAGAAACAACATCAAACTCCACGGTAGCATTTTTTGCAATGGCAGCAGCCGTCTTTTCTGCAGTACCAACCGGAACTGTGCTTTTATTGATGATTACTTTATAATCTTTAATTATTTTACCTAAATGATCTGCAACACCTAAAACATATTTTAGGTCGGCTGCACCATCTTCGCCTGGTGGTGTTGGCAATGCTAAGAAAATCAATGTTGTATCTTGAATGGCTTCTTCAAGGTTTGTCGTAAAATGTAATCTTCCTTCTTTAATATTTCGTTGAAAAAGGACATCTAAGCCAGGTTCAAAAATTGGAATTTGACCTGCTTGTAATTTTGCTACTTTATTGGCATCAATATCTACGCAAATTACGTTATTGCCTGTTTCTGAAAGGCAAGTTCCTGTTACCAAACCTACATATCCTGTTCCGACTACTGCTATATTCATGTGATTATTAATGATTTATCTCTATAAATAAAGATGTTGTATTACTAAAATTATTTGGAGTGCAAAAATAAGCATTACTTCTTATTTTTTGCTATTAAAATTTCGTCATTTTTCTGAGAATCAGACAATATGAACAACGCAATGTAATAAAAAGGCATAAACGGAATTTTATAGCGCGCTAATGCGCCAAAGTTAAAACTCGTAAATCCGACGGCAAAAGCGAAAATAATCGAAAATATGAGACAAAACTGCACTTCTGCATTCGCCGCTACCATTTTAATAAAACGGAAAAATCCTGTTCTGAATAATAATCTAACTGTAAGAAACATAGTGAAAATACCTTCGATAGCTGCAGGAACCAACATTATTTTCCTGGCTTCCCAAATATAAGGTCGAAATAGCGCAACATTAATAGCTTTTGGAAATATTTTCAACAATCCGATAGCACTGTAATCAATATCACCAAGAGTATAAAACGAACCACCAGACATCTGAGATGAAGTAACCAGCCAGTTTTGTGTGTCTTTCGCAGTGCGCATCATTTCATCCAAAGCATATCTTTCTGCATAAGAACCCATTAATGAGAGTACCAAAAAACCAGCACCTCCACCAACTATAACAAATATTGGTGTAACAATCGCTTTGATGATAGGACTCTTAATATTTGCTCTATATCTTGAAAAAATCCAAACTGCCAATGCCGGACCGAATGCGAGAATGATATACACCTTAATTTTTATTAAGCTGAAAACAGCCATTGAAACATACAATAGATTAACAAAGATCTTTTCACGCTTGAAAAATATCTGATAAGTAGAATATGTTAATATTCCGAGGAATCCAACGCATATTGAGTCTTTCATGATACCACAACCCCAATACATAACAGATGGAATAAAGAGCGTTGCTATAGCCATTTCGCGTTCGAGATGCGGATACATTTCTCTGAACATTTTAAAGAGCCGCCAACAACCAAATAAGGCAAAAACCGATAATATTACAGATGTATTAATATAAGAAAAGAACGTAAAAAAGCTTACAATATATCCGACCAAAATAACAATATAAGAACTTTTATCATATATATATAATCCGTAGTTTACAAAATAAGATTGCATGTATAGTTTTGTGTGAAAATCTGAATTATTGAAGAACACATTATAAACCAATGTTGGGTCTTCGAAGAGCAACTGCCTCAGTTTGATAATGTGCCAATAATACACAAACGTATCACCACCTTTATAATAGAATTTATTTACTGCCCAATAAATGACGGCGCAGGCAAGTTTAACTTGCATTGCCGTTAAAAAATATTTCCCGTAAGAAAGATGCTTGTATTTTTTTTCATAAATGGAAAACAGAATCTTATAAACAACATAAACATAAGCCGGTGCAATAATCAAATCACTCCAGGAAAAGATGTTTATATTACCAATTTCATCGGTAGATGGGAAAAAATAAGTAGTCATGCTCTATCTATGTTCAAACCGCAGCAGATTCTGTTTTGCGACAGTTTGAAAATCAAATATAGCTGAAAATGTGTTATTCTCTTTAAATCACCCTGTTTTTTAGGTAATTCTATTATTATTAACTTATTTTTGCCATTTCTTTTCGGAATTTGCAAATTTCTGCATTTCCGTATTTTATTTTATTTTTATACCATGCATCTTTCTGTCGTTTCGCCGATCTATAATGCAGCTTTGCATCTTGAAGAATTTGTAGCTGAACTCGAGAAATATATTTTGCCGATTACCAATGATTACGAAATAGTTTTTGTAGATGATTTCAGTCCGGATAATTCATGGAAAAAGATCGAAGCCATTTGCAACACACATCCAAAAGTGAAAGGCATTAAACTCAGCAGAAATTTCGGACAACATTACGCGATTACTGCTGGTTTAGACAATGCAAAAGGCGAATGGATCATCGTAATGGATTGTGATTTTCAGGATGCGCCTTCAGAAATTCCAAACCTATATAATAAAACAAAAGAAGGTTTTGACGTGGTTTTGGCACGACGCATCAACCGTAAAGATACATTCGTCAAAAAAACGTTTTCGAAATTATTCTGGAAAACGCTTGGCTGGCTTACAGGTACCAACATCGACCATACTGTTGCCAATTATGGAATTTATAATAAAAAAGTAATTGAAGCTGTTTGTTCACTTCGAGAATCGATCCGCTTTTTTCCGTCAATGATTTTATGGGTTGGTTTTTCAAAAACAACACTCGACGTTGAACATCAGGAAAGACAAACGGGCAAAAGCGGCTATAATTTTTCAAGAATGTTCAAACTGGCATTGGATGTCATATTAGCTTATTCCGACAAACCGATTCGCTTAGTGATCAAAATGGGATTTTTCATTTCGTTTTTCACTTTATTAACCGGTTTTTACTATTTATATTTAAACATTACGCATCAGATCTTAGTGCCTGGCTACACGAGTTTAATTATATCCATCTGGTTTTTGTCCGGTTTAATAATTTTAATTTTAGGAATACTCGGTTTATATATTGGCAAAACATTTGAAGGCGTAAAAAACAGGCCGATCTACATCATTGAAAAAAAACTAAATGACTATAGAACCACTAAAATGGGATTCTGAATTTTTTAACCTGAAAATTGGTAAAATAAATCCAAATTGCTTTTCGCTGTCTGATTTTGATGCGCAGAAAAATAGTTTTGACCTGATCTATATTTTTGAATATCCGGATGCTGCAACATTAGATGAAATAAAAAGTACAAACGCTGCACTTGTTGACAGAAAAGTAATTTATACGAAAGAAACAACATCGGTCTTGTTAGATGATAATATTAAAGAATATACTGCTAAAACTGCCAGTCAAAATTTAATTGACCTTGCTTTGCAAAGTGGTGTTTATTCACGGTTTAAAATTGACAGAAATTTTGATGCTTCTTTTTATGACAGATTGTATTTAGAATGGATCAAAAAATCATGCAGCCGAGAAATCGCTTTTGATGTATTAGTTTATGGTGATGAAAAAGATCCGGATGGTTTTATTACCATACAGCAAAAAAATAATGAAGCACATGTTGGTTTAATTGCCGTACACGAACGCGCCAGAGGAAAAGGCATTGGCAAAAAACTCATGGAAGCCGCTGAATTTGTCGCCAAAAACCATAACTTTGACATCTTAAAAGTAACCACACAAGGCGACAACAAACAAGCGTGCAGTCTGTATGAGAAATGTGGTTTCACTATCGACGAAACTATTCATATCTATCATTATTGGAATAAATAATATGCATATACCTTTTAACAAACCCTTTTTATCCGGAAAAGAAACACAATATATTCAGCAGGCAGTTGAGTCCGGAAAAATTTCCGGCGATGGCTCATTCACTAAAAAATGTCACGCCTTTTTTGAAGAAAATTTTCATTTCAAAAAAGTTTT
Organism: Chitinophagales bacterium; assembly: GCA_046329815.1. Lineage (GTDB taxonomy): Bacteria > Bacteroidota > Bacteroidia > Chitinophagales > JADIYW01 > JADJSS01. Next base: position 1,606,752 of record JAXLTY010000001.1, on the reverse strand, counting down.
GCTGACCACTTCCTGCACAGATGCGCTGGAAATGGCTGCTATTCTTATCAATATCAAAGAAGGCGATGAAGTGATTATGCCGTCATTTACTTTTGTTTCTACAGCAAACGCATTTGTATTACGCGGCGCAAAAATCATTTTTGCTGAAAGCAGAAAAGATCACCCAGGAATTGACGAACATGCTATCGAACAATTGATCACACCAAAGACGAAAGCGATTGTTGTGGTGCATTATGCAGGCGTTGCTTGTGATATGGATGTCATCATGGATTTAGCAAAAAAACACAACCTGTTTGTTATTGAAGATGCAGCGCAGGCAATTGATAGTTATTATAAAGAAAAACCGCTTGGCAGCATCGCGCATTTGTCGGCGTTTTCGTTTCATGAAACAAAAAATATTATTTCAGGCGAAGGTGGTATGCTGGTTATTAATGATCCGCAATTTATTGAACGTGCCGAAATCATTCGTGAAAAAGGCACGAACAGAAGTAAGTTTTTCCGTGGCGAAGTTGACAAATACAATTGGGTTGATGTTGGTTCGTCATATTTGCCATCAGATATAATTGCTGCATTTTTATTTGCACAATTAGAAAACCTGGAACGTATTCAGGAAAAACGAAAAGCGATCTGGAACTGCTACATGGAAAATTTAGCGCCATTGAAAGATAAAGTTCAATTGCCTTTTATTCCTGATTTTGCTACCAATAACGCACATATGTTTTATTTGGTTTGCAAAGATGTTGAACAACGCGATGCATTAATTGCGCATTTAAAATCAAATGATATTCATAGTGTTTTTCATTATTTAAGTTTGCACAAAAGTCCGTTTTATGCAGACAAAAATGATGGCATCAATCTGCCTTTATCTGATTATTATACTGATGGACTAGTTCGTCTGCCGTTCTTCTATGAATTAAAAATAGAACAAGTACAAAATATTTCTAAAGCCGTTTTATCTTTCTATAACGCATAACCGAATGGATCAAAAGCTTTATAAAACTGCGCTACTCTTATTTTTTGTTTCTGTTGTTTATTCTGTTTCAATGAATGTATTAAATGTACATTCTATAAGAAAAGCAAACCCAACAAACAAATGCTTAAATGCTCGCAGTTTAGCTTACGATGTCACAGTTTATTCTATTGATAATTACTGGTATCTCAATCATGTAAAAAATTATCTGGCAACAGGAAAATTTACGGTTGATACTACAAAATATCGCTATGAAGTACGCAGAACACCTGTGTATCCATTATTTTATGGTGCTCATTATTTATTGTTCGGCGAAAAAGGAAGCTATGTTTATATTCGTTACACACAAACATTCCTGCTTGCACTGGCAGTTGTGCTGTTGTTTTTTGCTGTTTATAATTTTACCGGAAATAAAAAAATCGGAATAATAGCTGCTCTGTTATACGCGTTGCAACCATGTGTTGCGCTTAATGCATTTTTCACAAATACGGAATCTTTAAGTTCTGAACTGGTTTGTTATTTTTTATTTGCATTGTCCTTATGCAAAATAAATCCATCCAAAAAGAACTGGTTATTCGCTGGATTTTTCCTGGCACTTGGTGCATTGTGCAGACCGCCAATTATCTTCTTATCAGTATCATGTTTGTTCGCAGTTTTTTATTTTAATAAATGGAATTTCAAAAACAGTATTCTTTCCGGAATCTTTTTCTCAATTGGCGCAGCTACTTTGTTTGCACCATGGACTATCCGAAATTACAAAGTAACTAATGGCGAGATTATTCCGCTTGAAAAATATTATGGCGATCCGATGGACTACGGAATGCCGAATGTGTATTTCCGCAACTGGATTTCCTGTTGGATAAATCCGGCCAATTATTCTTCCGAAAATGTATCGAATCTGATGATTGCAAATCTGCATGGCAATGATTCACTTTTCAAAAAAACAAAAATAGATTCCATCGTTAACAACTTGCCGTCACGCGCATTTATCGGCAATGACAAAGCGATAATACATACAGCACTGTGCGATCTGTTTCAGTATTATAAGTACAAGAATCAACCTGAATATACCAGAGAATTTGATTCTGTAAATGTACTGGTAACAAAAGAAATGCGTGCCTTAAAATCTAATTTCATCAAAAAATCTGCATTGGATTATTACGTTGTTACACCATTGTTATTTGCTAAAAGTGTAATCTTCCAAAGCAATTCAACTTCACTGACATTCCTGGATAATTATCAGGGAAATTATTTCAAAATAGCTATCAAAACATTGCTTTATCTGATTAGTGTTTTATCATTTTCAGTTATTCTATTTTTACTGTTTTACATCAGAAAGTATTTTGATATTTATTTGATTTCCGTTTTCGCAATTGCCTGTACTTTCTTTGTAATTATCTATGTTTTGCAATATTTTGAAAATCGTTACAATTTTCCGTTGTATCCGTTTCTATACACATTATTAGCTATCAGCATTTACGAAGTAGCTGCAAAAATTAAAGAAAAATTTCTGAACTAAATTTTTTGTTCGGCTGCAAATTGTGCTTTTGACAAGAAAGTAGATTTTGCCATTTCCAGCAAAATATTTTCCGCTTCCGTTTTGTCAATGCCGCGGGCAAAAGTTACTTGTTTTTCCGGTGTATCAAATTTTATAACGGTTCTTTGCTCATCTTTCCATTCACCATTCCTGTTGACTTTAAATAATTCGACATCAACATGAATGTTAGAAATGTCAGCTATGTCATAAAAATTTCTTCTGTAAAAAAAAACTAATGGTTTGTCCGTCACTAAATATTCTTTAGAAATAATAATACGTTCTCGTCCAAAAAACAACCAGATAAATGTAGAAGCACCAGCCATTCCAAGTGCGAACCAACCACCAATCGCTAAAACCAAAGCTGCTTTTATCCAAAAATGATGCACGGACAAAGTAACACGAATAATAATAAATAATGCAACTATCCACGATGCCGTTGCCAATATCAATGCAATCAAAGCCGTTGTATTTTTTTTCAACGGAATCCGAATTTCAAGAAAATCTTTTTTTCTTAAAACACGAATGCGGTGCTGTATGGATTGATTTTCCGCCATTTTTAATTCTACTAATATAAAAATATTTTAACGCAAAATAGTTTCTTATATTTATAGTCGTAAGTCATAAGTTGTGAGTCTTATTTAAGTTTCATTGCCTTGTACTTACAACTTATTACTCACAACTTACGACTACCACATGAAACTGCAATTTCCGGACAAATTTATTTGGGGCACTTCTACTGCTGCCTATCAAATTGAAACCGCATCTGATAACAACTGGAAAGGTTTGAAATGCAAAGATGGTTCTACATTCGATAAATGCTCGATGCATGATCTGCACCGCGATGAAGACCTGGAATATATTTGTCAGCTTGGCAATGCTTACCGAATGAGTCACGATTGGGCAAAATTACAGAAAGCACCTTTTGCAGAATTTGACCAAAAAGAAGTAGATGCTTATTTGAAATTTATGGAAGAACTGAAACGCCGTGGCAAGCATATTATGCTGGTGCTGCATCATTTCACCAATCCAACATGGTTTGAAAAAGAAGGCAGTTGGGAAAAAGAAGGCAACCGAAAAATGTGGCTGGATTTTGTACAAAAAACCGTTGATACGTTTGGTCATTTAGTAGATACCTGGAACACGTTCAACGAACCGAATGTTTATGTTTCCAACGGCTGGCTTACCGGCGAGTTTCCGCCATTTAAAAAAGGAAGATTGCTTTTAGCGCGCAAAGTTTTGAAAGAAATCAGCAGAGCGCACGAAGAAGCGTATGATATTATTAAAAAGAAATCGACTGTTCCAGTTGGCATCTCATTCAATACAGTTAAGTTTGTCGGCGAAGTTTTTCCCGGACAAATCATTGCAAAAATATTCGACTGGTGGTTCATGGATTACTGCCACAATCATTTCCTAAAACAGGATTTTCAAGGTTTGAGTTATTACGCAAAAATGTCGTTTCGTCCGTTGCCGTTAGACAATATGAATCACACGGAAGAATTAAAAAAATTAGGAAGACGCACCGATTTGATGTGGGAAATTGATCCGAAAGGTTTTTATGAAGTATTTCATCGATATTGGAAAAAAACAAAAAAACCGATCATCATTACGGAAAGCGGCATCTGTACGCATGATCCGAAAGTGCGCAAAGAAAGTATCAAAGAATATTTAGGCCATGTTTATCAGGCGCAGCAAGATGGCATTCCGATTTTAGGTTATTTTCACTGGAGCACGATGGACAACCACGAATGGAACATTGGACAATATTACCGTTTTGGCTTGGTTAGTGTGGATTTTGAAACCGGCAAACGCACGATGACCGAAGCAGGCACTTTCTTAGGCGAAGTAGCAAAGAATAATTTCGTAGAAGTTTGATAATTATGCTAACCAATAGTTTAAGTTATTTAGTAACCGGCTATCCATATTTTAGTCTTTTGTACTTAATTATATTTTGGAAAAGGATAAAGACAGATGAAAATATTCTAAATACATCCAATTTTATTTGTGTCATTTTAAGTTTGCCATCCATTTATATCATTTTAGAAATTTTGAGCGCATGGTATAGTGGAAACATGTATGAACAATATTCTTTTGCAAAAAGAGCGTATGGTTCTTGGGAATTATTTATTTCTGTTGCCTTTAGTGTTATTCTTATAAAACAAATTTTCTGGTTCAAAAAAATTCGTGTAAATAAAACAGCAACGATTGTCATTAGCGTTTTCACGTTATTTATAGCATATTTTGATGAGATAATCGGTTTCGCTCTTTCATATATCAAAACCGATTTTTCACCTTCAATGTGGTTGTCTTATGAACCATGGTATGTAAAATATTTTTTTACACCTTTAAAACAAACTATTGCTTATGGTTCTGTAGTATTTATTTTTACCTTAATACAGAAAAAACTGGTTAATAATATTTGAACTATGTTCGCCTGAATTAATCATAAAGACTGTCATTTATTCTGTTCAAATTTTGTATCTTTAGTGAACAATTCCTGTTCATGAAAAAATCAATCTTTTACACCTTATTTATTTTAATATCGACCGCTTGTATTAAAAACAATACGCCGGTTACCTTACCGCCAAGCCGCATAGCATTCGGTTCGTGCTGTGTGCAATTAGGCGACTTGAGTATTTTTGATACCATCTTAAAAAAACAACCTGATCTTTATTTAGCACTTGGCGACAACATGTACGGCGATGCATTGATTGGTCAACCGGATTCTGTTTGGCTGGCGTTACAATATGGAATTGTGAATGCAAATGCATCATTCAAACGTTTAAAAACGGCTATTCCGATGATTGGCGTTTGGGACGACCACGATTACGGCGGCAATAACATGGGCAATACTTATCTGCATAAAGAAGATTCCAAAAAGCTGTTGCTTACTTTCTTTAATGAATCGGCTGGCTCTGACAGATGGAATCATCCTGGAGTTTACAATTCTTATTTTTTTGGCGACGAAGCACATAAATTACAAGTAATTGTTTTAGATACGCGCTGGTTTTTAGATGTATTCAGCGGCGAACCCATCTCGCCAACAACAGATACTACAAAACACTTTTTAGGCACAGAAGAATGGGCCTGGTTAAGACAAGAATTATTAAAACCGGCAAAAATACGCATTGTAATGACCAGCACGCAAATGCTGCACGAGCACAATGGTTATGAATCATGGACCAACTATCCGCACGAATTGAATCGCTTTTTTAATCTGATAAGAGAAACTCGCGCAGAAGGTATATTCATGGTTAGCGGCGACGTGCATTACGCAGAATTAAGCAGGCAACAACCGGCAGGTTTGTATCCATTATATGATATGACATCAAGCGGTTTGAACCAGGTAGAAGATGTACCTAAACCAAACAGGTACCGCGTTGGAAACGCAACGCGTGATCTGAACTTTGGCATGATTAATATTGACTGGAACAGCACACCGTTTAAAATTTCTCTGGAAGTGTACAACAAAAAAGGCGAACTTAAAATACAGCAACCTATTTCTTTGGATGAATTGAAGTTTTAATTTCGATCAGATTTCTTTCTATTAATTTATCACAAATCATTTGCGATTTTTGATAATCAAATTGCATTCTTTGCTAATAGAATTGCGGTTTTTGCTAATAGAATTGCGGTTTTTGTCAATTTAATTGCAGTTTTTAATACATAAATTGCGAGTCTCCATAATTAAATTGCGGAAATTGATAATACTATTGCGTTTATTGGTAATTAAATTTCAGTTTCCAATATATAAATTGCGATTTTTGATAATCATATTGTGATAATCAGTAATTAAATTGCGATTTTTGATAATTAAGTTGCGGAAAATGAGTATTTATTTTAATTTCTCTTTCAAATATCTTGCCGTCAGTGATTCTTTATTCTTAATTAAATTTTCAGGTGTGCCTTCAAACACTAAGTTACCACCTTCTTCGCCGCCTTTCGGTCCTAAATCAACAATCCAGTCCGCACATTTGATCACATCAATATTATGCTCTACCACAACAACAGTATGACCAATTTCTATCAGCGCATTGAATGCTTTCAGCAACTTGTTGATGTCGTGAAAATGCAAACCGGTGGTCGGTTCATCAAAAATAAACAACACCGGTTCTTTTGCAACACCTTTTGTTAAAAAAGATGCCAGCTTCACGCGCTGCGCTTCGCCGCCACTCAACGTCGAACTGCTTTGTCCGAGATGCACATAACCTAAACCAACATCCTGCAGCGGTTTCAATCTTTGTACTACATCTTTCTTTTCTGCAAAAAAATCAATCGCTTCATCAACCGTCATATCCAATATATCAGAAATACTTTTTTGCTTGTACTGCACTTCTAAAATTTCCTGCTTAAAGCGCTTGCCGTTGCACACTTCGCACACCAAATGTACATCAGCCAAGAACTGCATTTCTACCGTTTGTTCGCCTTCGCCTTCGCAGGCATCGCAGCGACCACCTTCTACATTGAACGAAAAATGTTTTGCCTGGTAGCCGCGAATTTTTGAAAGCGATTGAGTTGCAAATAATTCGCGAATCGCGTCATACGCTTTTATGTAGGTAACAGGATTGCTGCGCGAACTTTTTCCGATCGGATTTTGATCGACAAATTCTACTTTTTTCAGCTTGTTTTTATAACCGGTAATTTCTTTAAACACACCCGGTTTTATACCAAACGCTTCGAGCTGCATTTTTAAATATGGATACAGAATTTGTTTGATCAAAGTGGTCTTGCCTGAGCCGGAAACACCAGTAATTACGGACAATGCGTTCAATGGTATATTAACCGTAATATTTTTTAAATTATTTTGCTGCGCACCTTTTATCGTGATAAAATTAATCGGCTTGCGACGAATTTTCGGTACTTCAATTTCCAATTTTCCGGTTAAATACTGCGTTGTTAAACTCTTCGGATTTTTAATGATATCAGATGCATTTCCTGCAAACACAATTTCGCCACCAAGCATGCCAGCATATGGTCCGACATCAATTAAATAATCAGCCGCACGAATCGCTTCTTCTTCATGCTCGACTACAATTACCGTATTTCCTAAATCGCGCAGGTATTTTAAAATATTGATTAATCGACCTGTATCGTGTGGATGCAAACCAACGCTTGGCTCATCCAAAATATACAAAGAACCTGTAAGATTGCTGCCAAGCGTTCGTGTTAAATTAATGCGTTGTGATTCGCCGCCGGAAAGTGTATTGGAAAAACGATTGAGATTTAAATATTCCAAACCAACATCAACCATAAACTGCAGACGGTTATTGATTTCGGTTAAAATCCGGTTCGCAATTTCGGTTTCTTTTTTATCTGTTTTTAAGTTTTGAAAATGGTCATACAAATGTTTGATGGTCATTTGCAGCAAATCGCCGAGTGATTTATTTCCGACTTTCACATATTCAGCATCGTGGCGCAAACGATTGCCGTTGCATAAATCGCAGACCGTTCTGCCTCGATATTTTGCCAGCATCACACGGTATTGAATTTTATACGTTTGCGATTCTACATCTTTAAAAAACGCATTGATGCCAAGAAAATGTTCGTTGCCATTCCACAACGTTTTGTATTGTTCTTTCGTCAAATCAATAATTGGTTTATGAATCGGAAAATCACATTTGGCAGCACCTTTGATCAGTTGCTTTTTCCATAAACTCATCACTTCGCCTTTCCAGCAAACTACAGCATCTTCATAAACAGATAAATTCTTATTTGGAATTACTAAGTCGTGATCGATACCTAAAATAGTTCCGAAACCTTCGCATTTGGTGCAGGCGCCATACGGTGAATTAAAATTAAAAAACTGCACAGACGGTGTTTCAAACGTAATTCCATCTAACTCGAATTTGTTACTAAACACCTGTTGCTTTTGATTTGGAATATCAATCACGCAAACGCCATCACTTTCTGAAAAAGCAAGGCTTACAGAATCTGCCAAACGATTTAAATTTTCTTCTGAAGCTTCTGCAGTTGCTCTGTCTATTAAAATAAATTTCTCTTTTTTCTTGTTGAATGAAGTGATTTCTTTATCAGAAATCTCATCAATTTTTATAACATCATTATCTAACAATAAACGCTGAATTCCATCCTGCTGCAACGAATCCAGTTTGCTTTTTGTGATTTCTTTTACTGGTGCAAGCACTTGTATTTTAGTAGTTGCTTCTAACGTTTTTATAAAATCAATCACATCCGAAACCTCTTGTTTTATTACTTGTTTGTTCGATATTGGCGAATAGGTTTTACCGATCTTTGCATATAATAATCGCAAGTAATCATAAATTTCTGTTAGAGTACCAACTGTAGAACGCGTAGTGCCAGTTGTCGTTTTTTGTTCGATCGCGATGGCCGGCGAAAGACCTTTGATGTAATCAACATCCGGTTTGTCCATTCTGCCTAAAAATTGCCGCGCATACGATGATAAAGATTCCACATAACGGCGTTGTCCTTCTGCATACAATGTATCAATAGTTAGCGATGACTTGCCTGAACCGGAAACTCCGGTGACCACAACCAGCTTATTTCGTGGAATTTCCACATCAATATTTTTTAAATTGTGTGTTCGCGCACCTTTTATGATTATTTTATTTGCTTCTTTTGTTAATTTTTTAACTGTTGACATACTATTGGAACACTTTTTGCGTTAAATACTGTTAATACAAGGAAAATCTTATTTTGTTTTAGTAAAATTGGTTAATAATTCATTCACAAAAAATAACATCAACGCTTGAACAAACTTTACATGACTACGGCAAATGGTTTAACACGCAAAACAATTGACACATGTATCACAATGTTCAAACGGATAATGAACTTATCCAAAGATATGTAAATGGTGATGAAAATGCTCTGGCATTTTTGTTAGAAAAACATAAACGTAAAGTTTTTACGTTTATAAACATGCGTATTAAAAACAAAACAATTTCCGAAGACATTTTTCAGGATACTTTTTGTAAGGTTATTGATAGTTTGCGCAAAGGCAAATACAATGATGAAGGCAAATTTTTGCCATGGACAATGATGATCGCGCATAACCTATGCATGGATCATTTCAGAAAACAAAAACGCCAGCCAAATACAATAAATGCAGATGGTGCAGCGTTATTAAACTATATTTCATTTGCGGAAGAAAACAAAGAAGATGCGTTGATTAAACAACAAGCTATTTTGCAGGTTAAAGACATGATCAATCTCTTGCCGGAAGACCAAAAAGAAGTAGTTATTTTACGCCATTATGCAGAAATGAGTTTTAAGGAAATAGCAGAAATGACAGGTACTAACTTAAATACAGCACTTGGCAGAATGCGCTATGCGTTAATGAATTTAAGAAAGATGATGAACAATAAAGTAGTCGTGTAAAAATATAACCGAAAGGTGGTTTTCTCAGTATTAGTATCCATTGACCGACGCGAAAGTGTCGGTTTTTATTTTATAAATTTTATAAAGAATGTAAGAAACAACGTACAAGCCGGTAGCGAAAAAATTAAACCGTCAAAACGATCTAAAAAACCGCCGTGACCAGGCAAAACGTTTCCTGTGTCTTTAATTTGTAAGTTGCGTTTTATCATGCTTTCTGCTAAATCACCGTAAGTACTGGTGATACTGGTAATTACGGAAAGTATAGCGTAAGTCGTAAAACTAACATCATGTCCTGTCCAGCGCGGAAATAACAAAGATACAATGTAAGCAAATCCTAAAGCGCCAAGTGTGCCGCCGAAAAAACCTTCCCAGGTTTTCTTTGGTGAAATGCGCTCAAACAATTTATGTTTGCCTAAAAATCGTCCGGCTAAATAGGCGAAAGAATCATTGCTCCAGGCAAAAATCATGATTGCCAATAAATAGTGCCAACTGTATTCACCTGCGTTAAACGCTAATAAACTTGCTGATGACAACGGAATTGCTAAATAAAAAATGGCCATTGAATTTAAGCAAACATTATAAAATGGTCGCTCGCTTTTAGTGTACATTTCTATGACGAGCCATGTTAGCGGAAAACCACATAACAATGATAAAGAGATCAACGGAATACTTTTTTTAGCTACTAAAAAAACAATTCCGAAAATAATGACACTAAAAATGGTGTTAATGATTTTATAGGTTGTTTTCCAGTTTTCGGTAGAAGTCAATAAATCATGAATGATTGCGTGATATTCACTGATACACAATACTACTAATAATGAAAATAAAACCAAGTAAGAATATTCGTGCAACACCACACCACCAATCATCACTATTAGAAAAAAAAATCCAGTAGTAGCTCGTAAAAGTATATCGTTCATTTTTTAAGTTTAGGAATTTATGAGTTTTAGAGTAAATGAATTAAATAAAATTCTTAAACTCACAGATTCTTAAACTCATCAATTAAACTACAAAGTTACGCTTTTTTTCTTCTTACAGAAATAATAGAAAGCATACATCAGCATAGAAAAGACAATCGTGTAAACAATCAATTCCCATGTTTTTGGCATTTCCGGATTGTCCATATCTGATTTATAAATTCCTGCATTGTTTAAATACATCAGCACCACTTGCGTGCCATTGTTGACTGCATGTAAAAAAATACTTGCCCATAAACTCCCTGAAAAATAAAACACATAACCAAGTAACATACCTAAAATGATGCGTGGCAGAAACCCTGAAAACTCAAAATGTATTAAACTAAAAACTACAGACGCAAAAAATATCGCCAAATGAACATTCATCTTTTCTGCAAAGAATTTTTGCAACGTTCCTCTGAAGATCCATTCTTCACAGATGGCCGGCAAAATTGCAATTGTTATAAAATTGAGTATAAAAACAAAAACTGTTTTATCTTTCATTAAAGCATCTACCACAATTTTATATTCTTCTTGTGAACTACTCATCCAATTATTCCAAGGTGAAACTTTATTGATAAAGAACGATAAATTTATGATCGGATAAAATGTATAGACAATTGCAGGAATCAATAATAAACCAATTATCGGAAACACTCTATCTGCATTCGAGTACGATAAAATTTGTATTTTTTTTAATTTACTGAATATCAAAGCAGGCATAAAAAAACCACCAACTGTAGCAACCATTTGTGCTAACCGCAAACCATTTAAGTTTTCATTTCCACTTACGAGACTTGTCATGTCAGTAATTTTGGCTCCGTAAAATATGACCAAAACTAAACCGCTAATTATTTGTGCAACCAGAAAACATGCACAAAAAACACCAATCCAAACCAAAAGCTGCGAAAAATAGCTGTATTTATTGATGCCATACAGTTCTGTCGTTGATTTGTTAAAATCACTATCTAATATATTTTCTGGCATAAGTCGTATCTTTGCCGTAAAAATAGTGATTAGTCATAAGTTATTGGTTATAAGTTTTTGTAATAAATTAAACATGTAACAGATATCTTATATCGTATAACTTCAACATGGTAAAAATAGCCGACATAGAATTAGGAGAATTTCCGCTGTTATTGGCGCCAATGGAAGACGTGAGCGATCCGCCGTTTCGTTATGTGTGCAAAAAATACGGTGCTGATTTAATGTACACGGAATTTATTTCGTCAGAAGGCCTGATTCGTCATGCGCACAAAAGCATGCAAAAACTCGATATTTACGATTATGAACAACCTATCGGTATTCAAATTTTTGGCGGTGAAGAAGATGCCATGGTTCAGTCAGCGCAAATAGTAGAACAAGCAAAACCGAATTTAATTGATATTAATTATGGTTGTCCGGTCAATAAAGTAGTTTGCAAAATGGCTGGCGCAGGCATCTTACAAGACATTCCGAAAATGGTTCGATTAACGGAACAAGTGGTGAAAGCAACGAATTTGCCGGTAACCGTGAAAACGCGTTTAGGTTGGGACGACAACACTAAAAATATTGTAGAAGTTGCTGAACGTTTGCAAGATATTGGCATCAAAGCATTAAGTATTCACGGACGCACGCGCAAGCAAATGTACAAAGGCGAAGCAGACTGGACGTTGATTGCTGAAGTGAAAAATAATCAAAGAATGCAGATTCCGATTTTTGGAAACGGTGATATCGATTCACCGCAAAAAGCACTGGAATACAAAAATAAATACGGTGTTGACGGCATTATGATTGGTCGTGCTGCAATTGGTTCGCCGTGGATCTTTAATCAAGTAAAAGCATATCTTTTTAATGGCGAAATTATTGCTGATCCATCAATTGAAGAAAAAATTGAGATCGTAAAAACGCATTTACAAAAATCCATTGAATGGAAAGGCGTTGCACTTGGTGTGCTGGAAATGCGACCACATTATTCTAATTATTTAAAAGGTTTGCCGAACATTAAACCATTCAGAAATCGTTTGGTGACAACCAATAATAAAAACGAAATTTTTTCGATTTTAGATGAAGTGCTGAACGAATATGCAGGCATTGAAATCTGATTCTTATCGGTTTCTTCGTGTTTCATAATCAGTCTTATCTTCTTGCCTAATACCGTCCTTAATTCCAAGAATAAGATAATTAAATACCAAATATTCTTCATAGGTCAGTTCTTTCCATAAACCGCTTACATAACTGAAACCTCTGAAATTACCTATTTCATCAAATTGAATAGTGCTTTTCAAACGCTGAAAAGTTGTGTCTGACAATTTATTGAACGGATAGGTTTTGTCGTTGTATAATTTTTCAAAATCAGCGACAGAATGTACCATTTTTGGTTTTGAAAAAGCAGCCAAACCAATAAATAAAAACAGCACTAAGATTGCATTTTTCATAAGTATATTTTCAACGATTAAAATTAGGTTCTAAGATAACGCAAAAATCTCGTTTTAATTTATTTATAAAAATTATTTTACCAATTTGTACGGTAAAATAGTTGTATTTTAGCACATCAAATGAGTATATGAACCGACTGATTCTTCTTTTTGTTTCTCTTTTTATTCTATCATGTGGCAGCCAGCAGGAACGCGAATTTAAACTGCGTCCTGCAAAAGGCGGAAGATATTATGGTGGAACATTTCGCTACAACGAAGAAGAATATTTCAAATCACTGTATCCATTAAACATCACAGAAGTTACGGCGCACCGAATGTTGGATCAGATTTATGAAGGTTTGGTCACTTTTGATGACAGCACTTTAGCTGTTATTCCTGCTTTGGCAGAACGCTGGACAATCGATGCATCCAAAACAAAATATACTTTTTATCTGCGCAAAGGTGTTTTTTTTCATGATGATGAATGTTTTCCAAATGGAAAAGGCAGAGCATTTAAAGCACAAGATGTAAAATTTTGTTTCGATAGATTATGCTATCACAATCCGGCAGACAACCAAGGTTTTTGGATCTTTAAAGATGTGGTAAAAGGCGCCAATGAATACGATTCGCTGACCGAAAAAAAAATAATTCCGCCAACCGGTGTTTCCGGTGTTCGCGTTATTGACGATTATACGATTGAAATAGAATTGGAAAAACCGTATGCTGTTTTTTTGGCTCGTCTTGCTTTAATTTTTGGTAAAATATATCCACACGAAGCGTTTGAAAAATATGGCGCTGATATGCGCGAACACTGCGTTGGAACCGGTCCTTTTTATTTAAAATTAAATCAGGATAATCAAATTTCATTTTTGGCAAGAAATCCGAATTATTGGGCAAAAGATGAATTTGGAAATCAACTGCCTTACTTAGATGCCATTCGTATTTCTTATATCAAAGAGAAGAAGAATGAATTGATGGAATTTAAAAAAGGCAACAGCGATATGGTTTATAAATTTCCATTAGAAATGATAGAAGAAATCATGGATGCCAAACATCGGTTAAGACCTGAATATGCGAAATTTGTATTGCAATTTATGCCAACCATGTCTTTGCAGTATTATGGTTTTCAGCATCAGGGAAAAATATTTCATGACGTGAATGTGCGTAAAGCATTTTGCTATGCGTATGACAGAGCGAAATTATGCGAATATACTTTGAAAGGCACCGGTTTTCCTGCTATTTACGGTATTGTGCCGCCAGGAACAGGCACTTACGATTCAAAACAGGTGAAAGGTTTTAATTACGATCCGGCGAAGGCGCAAATGTATTTAGCACAAGCAGGTTTTCCAAAAGGCAAAGGTTTTCCGAAAGTTACTTTAGAATTGAATTCCGGCGGCTCGCGTAATTCGCAGGTTGCAGAAGCGATAAAGAAAATGATTGAAGAAACATTAGGTATTGAAATAGAATTATTGATGGTTCCTTGGGCACAACATACCGAAGCTGTTGAAACGGCAAAGACTGATTTTTATCGTTTGGGCTGGCAAGCCGATTATCCGGATGCGGAGAATTTCCTGAATTTATTTCACAGCAAATATGTTCCTGACGACATCAATCAGAAAACATACATAAATTCGTTTCGGTACAAAAACAAAGCATTTGATGTTCTATTTGATCAAGCCATAGCAACTGTTGATGAACAGCAACGCAATATTTTATATGCTAAAGCCGATCAACAAGTAATTGATGATGCTGTCGTGCTGCCAAATTATTATGATATTGACACACGTCTGTTGCAGCCGTATGTGCGCAATTGTCCGCAAAATGCGATGGAACAGCGCGATTTTTCTGAAGTATATTTTGTGCCATTTAAAAAATAAAATATCAAATTTCCCTTTTTAATTTTTTTTATGACCTTAGAATCTGTTGAACAAAACGCTATACAAAAAAGATATTTTTATAGAAATATTTTTACAGCGTTGCCACAATTTTTGAAAAGCGGAATTTATTCGGCAGTTCATGCTTATCGTTATTCAAAATGGAATGCAGCAGGCAAACCGGTTCCGCCGCCACATGCTGTAAAACAAGATACGATCAAAGAATATGGCAAGAAATACAATGTAAATACATTCATCGAAACAGGCACTTTTTTAGGTGATATGCTGGAAGCAGTTCAGTCAAATTTTGAAACGTTATATTCGATAGAAATTGTTGATTTTATTCATGAACTCGCGAAAAACCGTTTCAAAAATAATTCTAAAATAAAATTGCTGTTAGGTGATAGTTCAACCAAATTACCTGAATTAGTTCAACAACTGAAAGCACCTGCTTTATTCTGGTTAGATGGTCATTTTTCCGGCGGCGACACTGGTTTTGGCGAAACAGGTTGCCCAATTTATGCAGAAATCGATACCATTTTTGCATCATCACACAAACACATTATTTTAATTGACGACGCACGCTGCTTTATTGGAGCAGTTGGCTATCCGCCGTTAGCAGAATTTGAGCATGTCATTAAATCCAAAATGCCAAATGCTTCATTCGAAGTGAAAGATGATATCATTCGCATTGTCTATTAGAATTTAAACTAAAATAACTTTCATTTTTCGCGCACGAAGTTTATATTTAGCTTTCGTCAACGATGAACAATAATTACGAATTACTGCTTGGTAAACTGGATGAATTTATTCGGAAATATTATCTGAATAAACTCATCAAAGGAACACTTTTGTTTCTTGCGTTGGTATTTGCGTATTATCTATTCGCAAGTTTGTTTGAATACAAATTGTATTTTTCTCCAGTTGTTCGCAAAATTATTTTAGGCACATTCGTTCTTGGCACACTTTCCACTTTATGTGTTTGGATCTTATTGCCTTTATTTCATTTCTTAAAATTAGGTGAAACCATTTCGCACGAACAAGCTGCGCAAATTATCGGCACACATTTCCAGAATGTAAAAGATAAGTTGCTGAATATTTTACAACTGAAAAACCAATCGCAAAACGCATATAATAAAGAACTGATCGAAGCGTCAATCAGTCAAAAAATCGATACTATAAAACTGGTTCCGTTTTCAAATGCCATACAATTGGGTGAAAATAAAAAGTATCTGAAATATGTGTTGCCACCAATCATTGCTATACTTGCCATTTTTTTGATTGCGCCAAATGTTTTCAAAGAAAGCAATCAACGTTTAGCCAATCCAAATATGGTGTTTGCAAAAAAAGCGCCATTTGATTTTGTGTTGGAAAACAAAAATCTCAAAGCGTTGCAATATGAAGACATCGAAGTGAAACTCACCATCAATGGAAAAACAGTACCGAATGAAGTATTTATTTATGAAGATGGTAAGTCGTACAAGATGGAAAAGACCGCTCCTGATAAATTTAAATATCGTTTTACCAATCTGCAAAAAGATGTTCCGTTTTATTTTTCCGCAGCAGATTTTAACAGCGATGCATATAAGATTCGCGTGTTGAAAAAACCGATGATCGCTAATTTTGCGACACAATTAAATTATCCATCTTACACTAACAAAAAACCGGAAACATTAAAGAATACCGGCGATTTAGTCGTGCCTACAGGAACTTCTGTTAACTGGAATTTTGAAACATCAGGAACAGATGTGATCAAAATTTTTATGGATGGGCAACAATATAACGCGACTGCAAACGGAAAAGACAAATTCAATTTCAACAAAAAAATCATCAAAGATACACGTTACACGATTTTGGTTTCGAATAGTGAAGTAGATAAAGGTGATTCGGTTTCGTTTACCATCGCAGCAACGCCTGATAATTTTCCATCGATCAATGTTGAGAAAATTCAGGATACGTTGAACAAAGATTTCGCTTTGTTTTTAGGTGCTGTTTCCGATGATTATGGTTTGACAAAACTGGAATTTCATTACACGATTAAAGATGAAAAAGGAAAAATTATTGAAAACAAAAAACAAAATTTGCCGCTGAATAATACATCTATTTCTGACTTTAATTTTCCAATGGATTTTGAAAAATACAATATTCGTCCTGGCGATAAAATGGATTACTATTTTGAAATCTTCGATAATGATGGTGTTTCCGGACCAAAATCTACCAAATCACAAGTGTATAATTTTGATAAACCAACCATTCAGCAATTAGAAAAACAAGAGTTTCAAAACAATGAAGACATCAAAGATGATTTGAGCTCGGCAATGAAAGATGCGCAAGAATTGGCTGCTGAAATTAAAGAAATGAAGCAGAAATTGCTGGCAAAAACGACATTAAGTTGGGAAGACAAAAAGCAATTGGAACAGATTCAGCAAAAACATCAGCAATTGGCGCAAGAACTGGAACAAATAAAAGACAAATACCAGGAAAATTTAAAAAATCAGGACGAGATCAAAAATGTAGATGATGAAATTCTGAAAAAGCAAGAAAAACTGCAGGAAATGATGAATGATATGTTGAGCGATGAAATGAAAGATCTGATGAAACAGATCGAAGATATTTTGCAGAAAATGGAAAAAAATAACACGTTCGAGAATTTAGATAAAATGCAGATGAGCAACGAAAACCTGAAACAAGAACTCGACAAAATGCAGGATTTGTTCAAACAATTGCAACTCGAACAAAAAGCACAGGAAACAATCGATAAATTAAATCAGCTTTCTGAAGAACAACAAAAATTAAGCGAACAAACGGAAAAAAACGGTGAACAAAAAAATGCAGAGATTCAGCAAAAACAGGAAGATCTGAATAAAAAAATGGACGCTGTGAAAGAAAACCTGGAACAACTCGAAAAACTGAACAAAGAAAACGATGAAAAAATAGACACAAAAGATAACAAAGAAGACGCTGAAGATATTAAAGAAGAAATGGAAAAAAGTTCGGACGAACTCGATAAAAAACAAAACGACAAAGCATCAAAATCACAGAAAAGTGCGTCGCAAAAAATGAAAAAAATGGCGCAGAAAATGCAGCAAAAACTGGATCAGATGCAAGCTGACCAGGCAGCGGAAGACATTAAACTCATTCGTCAGCTACTGGAAAACCTGGTAAAACTTTCGTTCGAACAGGAACAACTGATGACCGATCTGAAAAAGACAGAAACCGAAAGTCCGAAATATACGCAGATCATGCAGAAACAATATGACTTGCGCGATGATGCGAAAATGATTGGCGACAGCTTGCAATCGCTTGGCAAACGTCAGTTTCAATTGCAAACATTTATTTCCGATGAAATGTATAAGCTGAACCGCGAAATGAAAAAAGCGTTGGATAACCTGGAAGCTCGCAACAGAGCGCAAACCGGCGTTGCACAACAAATGGTAATGACTTCAACGAATAATCTGGCGTTGATGTTAAGCGAATCGCTGGATAATTTGCAACAACAACAAAATCAAAAAGGACAACCAGGCGATGGAAGTTGCAATAAACCTGGCGGCAAAGGAAAAGGCAAAAAACCTACGCCAAAACCGGGCGACTTACAGAAAAGTTTAGGCGAACAACTGAAACAAATGCAAGATGGCATGCAACAAGGAAAAGATCCGAAGAAAATGGGCAAAGATTTTGCCGAAGCCGTGCAAAAACAGGCCGCAGTGCGCGAAGCGTTGCGAAAAATGAAAGAAAAAATGAGTCAGCAAGAAAAAGATGCTTCAGGAATCGATGATATGATGCAGAAAATGGATGATGTAGAAAAAGATCTGGTTACAAAAAAACTGACCAACGAAACGTTAAAACGACACAAAGAAATAGAAACCAGACTGTTAGAATTTGACAAAGCACAACGCGAACAAGACGAAGAAGAGAAGCGACAATCAAAAACAACTGATGAAATTCCTCGAAAATTACCACCATCTTTAGAAGAATACATACAAAAACGCAAGTCTGCATTAGAACTTTTCAAGACAGTTCCACCAAATTTGACACCTTTTTACAAAAATTTAGTAGAAAAGTACTTGCGACTTGTTAACTAATTGTTTAAACTTGCATCTATGAGATTTAGAAGTTCTTTGTTTACAACTCGTTTAACATAAAAACTCCATTCAAAATCACCTGTTCTCTGGCTATCAAAAAAAGAACAATTTGTATTGTTAATTAAAATTCTGGAATGGAAGAAATTGCAAAATTGAAAATCGACTCACGTCTTGAAAATATTTCTAAAGTCGAAAATTTGATGGATTCATTGCGCATACAATTCAGTATCAACGATGAACAATATGGTAACATGCTGCTTGCATCTGTGGAAGCAGTGACTAATGCCATTGAGCATGGCAATAATTTAGATGCTAAAAAACATGTAGAAATTGCTGCTTATCGTAGCGACTGTGCTTTACGTGTTTCTATCAAAGATGAAGGCAATGGTTTTTCACCTGATAAATTACCGGATCCAACGGCGCCTGAATTTCGCGAGCAACCTGATGGTCGCGGTGTTTTCTTAATGAAGAAATTAGCGGATGAAGTAAATTTCCGCGATAACGGAAGTTGTGTGATTATGAAATTTTTTCTTTCTTAATTTATTCTTTCCTGTTTGATTTCCTTTCATTTTAATACTGTTAAAAAACCGAAATTCTTTAAATCGATTCTGCTGAAGTCGTGGATGAAAGCGATTGCGGAAAAAGAAAAATTCAGCATCAAAGAGTTGAATTACATTTTCATGACGGATGAAGAATTACTGAAGATTAACATCGAATACTTAAATCACGATACTTATACAGACATCATCACATTCGATAACTCGGAAATAAAAGGAAAGATTGAAAGTGATATTTTTATTTCAGTTGAACGCGTAGAAGCCAACGCGCAAAAATTCAATACTACTTTTGAAAACGAACTGCTGCGCGTAATGGCGCACGGCTTGCTGCATTTGTGTGGTTACAAAGACAAGAAAAAAACTGACATAGAAATGATGCGCAAAAAAGAAGAAGAAAGTCTGGCGTTGTGGCTGAACAATAAATAATCTTGTATCCTATTGCTGTTAAATTATTACCTGTGTTTTATTCGATAGGTTTTTAATGCAATATCATATTCGTCTTCACTAATTCTTTGTTGTATTAATTCATAGTAGTCATTCTTTTCATAAAGCGACAACATCTTTTTTATTTCATCAAATTCTTTAAATCTGTCAGACGTTCGTTTACAATGTTTTCGTTTTTCTTTTTTAAAAATATCCGTTACATAAAATTTTGGTTGATGAATCTTAATAAATCCAATCGTCAATAGCTTAGCTAATGCTTCATTTAATTCATCAAGACGCAATATAGACTTGTTTGTAGCATCAACAAACTCAATAATCTCATCCAGAGTTACACCACTTGAAAATAGTCCGTTACCAGAGTTGATTGCTTGCATTACAAACACATCTGATGTATCGAAACTGAATGTCATAAAATATTACTTTTCTCTGCTAAACGATGTTTTTTCAATCTCGTCGCTGCTGATATAATCATTGGTGTTTTCGTCTTTTACAATGGTATCGCGCTGCCATTCTTCTACCATTAGTTTTTCATCTTCTTTTAAAATAGAAATATTCAGCAACTGCTTCATAAACGTTTCAAATGCTTCTACTTTATCATCTGGAATATTGACCGTAAATTTCTTCATGTGCTGATTGTATTGTAAACTAAAATTAAAGAATTATCTGAATATTTTTTTGAAATATTCTATCGTCAACGGCAAACCTTGCTCGAACGAATAGTGCGGCTGATAACCTAATAATTGCTGTGCTTTTGAAATATCAGCTAATGAATCACGAATATCGCCATCTCGCGGCTCGCGATATATTGCTTTTATATCTTTTTGTAAATACGAACAAATCGCATCATACATTTGGTTAATCGTAAATCGTTGTCCAAATGCAATATTATATGCCTGGTTGTATGCTGCTTGATTATCTGTTGTTAATGCCAACACATTTGCCTGCACTGCATTATGCACAAACGTAAAGTCGCGCGACTGTTCGCCATCACCATTAATATAAGGCGCTTCGTTATTGAGCAATGCTTTAATAAACAAAGGCATCACAGCAGCATATACACCATTCGGATCTTGCTTCGGTCCGAAAATATTGAAATAACGCAAACCGATTAACTCTAAATTATAACATCTTGCAAACACATTGGCATATACTTCATTCGTAAATTTTGTTACTGCATATGGCGACAATGGATTGCCGATGCGCTCTTCTTTTTTAGGCAAATTAGGTTCATCGCCATAAACAGAAGATGAAGACGCATATACAAAACGCTTGATGCCTGCATCTTTCGCAGCGGTCAGCATATTCACAAAACCGCCAACATTTACATCGTTCGATGTGATCGGATCTTTGATAGAACGCGGCACCGAACCGATGGCTGCCTGGTGACAAACCGCATCAATATTTTTACATGCAGTAGCGCAATCATCTACATTTCGCAAATCGCCTTCAAAAAATTCAAAGTTCGGATTGGATTTAAACTCGGTTAAATTTTCAATATTTCCGGTAGCTAAATTATCAAACACGCGCACTTTTGCGCCATGTAGTAATAAATATTCTGTAATGTTAGAGCCAATAAATCCGGCAGCGCCGGTTACTAAAAAGTGTTTGTTTTCTATAGAATTTTTGTGAAATGGAATTTCGTACATGTAGTTGAATTAGTGAATGTAAAATTACACATTCTAAATTGATTGGACAAACCGTCATTGCGAACGAAGTGAAGCAATCTTATAATTATTAAAAACCTATCAATTCTACTATTTCAGCATATTCATCGACAAAACTCAAACCGGCTTTTTCTTCTTTTCTGCAAGTGATTTGTATGCCAAACGGATTTAAATTTTCAATAATCGGCAAAATGTTTTCTTTAGTAAAATCAGTTTCGATAAATACTTTATTGTTTTTGATGAATTGCTGTAATGAATTCAAATTTTCGGAAATACCTGCATCGTCATTTCGTGCTTTGCGAGAAATCTCGTTAAGTAACTGATGCTTTATTTTTATTACAAAATAATCGGATGACCAATGACTAATGTCTAATGACCAATCATCCAACACTAAAAATTTATCAAAATCCAATTCCTCTTTTTGTGCATGCGAAAACGGAATCTGAATTTCATTCAATGGCATTTCTTCTGCAACGAATTGTATTTCTTCTTTGGTTTGATGCACGCCGAATTCACCAATGATTACTGGTTCATGCAGCCAGCCGACAATCTCTTTTGCTTTTGCAATCGATATATTATTTTCATTCAATACATCAAAACTAAAACCTAAATACTGCGCACCAATTGCACTGAAATAACGCGCATCGGTCAAGTTCGTAATGGAAGAAATTTTAAGCTGCATTTATTTCGCTCTGTATTTAATAAAATAATGTGCTTCAATAGAAAATATCAATAACAAAAAAGCACCAATCTGATGCGAAACACCTAATACAACCGGTATTTTTCCTGCTGTGTATAACAACGTAAAAATTCCTAATAACACTTGTAACAACACCATGCTTAACAACAGCCAGCGCGTACGATGAAACTGGAATTGCGCGGCAACATTTTTAGTTTTGAAGAAGATAAAGGTCACATAAAAGAAAATAAAGTATGCTACATTTCTGTGTAGAAATTGCAATAATAATTTTACGTCCGTTTCTTCAATGCCAAAATAGTTAGGAAAATACGAACCATTCATCAATGGCCACGATGTGCAAACCAAAGCAGCTTTCGAACCGGCAACTAACGAACCTAATCCGATTTGAATAAACACTAACACAATCAATATGGTGAAAAATAGTCTGTTGTTTTTATCGAATGGTTTTATTTCTTTAGGATACAAATATTCCAAACCAATGCGCAAAACATACGCAACAATAATAGTGGCTACCAAAATATGCGACATTAAATTGACAGGATTCACCAAAACACTATTTTGATTCAAGCCGCTTTGCACCATGATCCAGCCAACCGTTCCGGCAACGGCGCCAAGTGCGATCGCAATTAAAATTTTGATGCTGTCTTCTTTGTTTACGATTTTTTTAAACATAAAATAAATCAACGGCACAATGGCTGCAACACCAATCAATCTTGCCCACAAGCGATGAAACCATTCCCAAAAATAGATGTGTTTAAACTCGGAAACCGTCATTGAAGTATTTAGCAATTTATATTGTCCGAATTGCTGATATTTTATAAAAGCCAAATTCCAATCTTGTTCATTCATTGGTGGCAAAAAACCTAAAATGGCTTTCCATTCTGTAATTGATAAACCACTACCTGTTAAACGTGTGATACCGCCTAAAATAATTTGACCGAGCAGCATACCGACACCAATCATGTACCAAATGCCAAGAATTTTATTTTTATTTTCTGCTTTAAAGAAATCCATTTTTATTTGTTTAACTGATTCGCAACTTTTTGGATTGTTTCATCAATTGGTATAAATTCAAAATTAAGTTGTTGTTTTATTTTATAGTTTGAATATTTAAAATTTTCCAACGACACTTTTAAATTTTCTTGAGTCAGTCCTCTTTTTTTTCCGCTGAGTTTGGAAGACAACCAATCCAGAAACACAAAAAGGTTACCACTTGTTTTGCTTAATGCTTTTTTAGGTGGTTTTACATGCACTGAACTTGCGATCTTTTCAAAATAATTTTTAAAAGAAACATTCTCATTGATTAAAATAAAACGTTCGTTGTTTACATTGCTGTTCATTAATAAAATAGATGCTTTCGCCACATCTTCCACATCAACAAAACCGTTTGTTCCGTTGGTGTAAAAAGGCATTTTGTTAGTAGCAATTCGTTTGAACAACTGAATTAAACTCTTATGTTCATCATTGCCAACACCAATAATAATTCCAGGATTTACAATTACCGCTTCCAAACCTTCAGCAATGCCTCGATAGATTTCGCGTTCCGCCAACATTTTTGTGATGCCGTAATGCGTAGTCCATTCGTTCTTTTCCCATTTTGTATTTTCATCGATCAATTCATTGGGTTTGCCGCCAATGGCGGCAATCGAACTTACATGCAAGATCTTTTTGACTTTTTTTGTCAGCGCAACATTCACCACATTTGCCGTGCCTTCAATATTGGTTTTGTACATCGCATCGTAATACGAACTGTCATAACCGATAACAGCAGCACTATGATAAATTTTTTCGATACCATCAAAAGCGATTTCTAAAGAAGGTACATCTAAAATATCGGCTTCTACAACATCAATTTTGTGAATGATGCTTTGCAAATAAGAAAGAGAAGAATTTTTGCGTTTGATAATTCTCACAGATTCACCATTTGCTACGAGCTGTTTCACCAATTCGCCACCTAAAAAACCCGATGCGCCTGTTACGAGAATCATGTGGTAAAAGTAATAAGTAATAAGATAAAAGTTGTAAGGTTTTGTGTTGTAAAGATGTTATTTGTTAAGGCAAATACACCGCGCCGCCGATCATATCTTTTTTCGCGCCGGTTACAGATGATAAGCAATTCGGAATTTCCAAAATGCGCAGCAAACCAATAAATGCCATTGCGAACGCTTCTTTGTATTGTATCGTTGAACTTTCAGGAACAATTACTTTTAATGATGTATGATATTGTATGCGTTCTGTTAAAAATGAATTGAATGCGCCGCCACCGGTAATCAGAATTTGAGATTTGAGCTCTGAGCTTTGAGATTCAATTGAACTACCAACTTGCATAGCAATGTGTTCAACAGCAGTAGCAAGTTTATCTTCAATAGAAATTTCATGTTTATCAAATAATGGAATCCAATCATCAAAAATATGTTCGCTGCCTAATGATTTTGGCGCAGCTTGGTTACAAAAATCAATATTGTTTAATGCGTGTAAAAGTTCATTGTTTATTTTTCCACTTCTTGCTAAATTTCCATCTTTATCATATTCCAATCCTTTTTGTTTGGCGAAATAATTCAACAACGTATTTGCCGCACAAACATCATATGCAATAACACTTTCACTTTCATGCTCACTTTCACTTTTATGAAACGCAATATTCGCGATGCCGCCAATATTTAAAAATACTTTGTAATCGGCAAATAAATATTTCTCTGCAATTGGCACGATCGGCGCGCCTTGTCCGCCGTTAGCAACGTCTGATGTACGCAAATCACAAACTACCTTTGTATTCGTTTGTGCAGCAATCTGCGCGCCGCAGCCAATTTGCGTGGTAAAACCCAAATTCGGCTGATGAAAAATAGTTTGTCCGTGCGAACAAATAAAATCTATTGCTTCTATTTTATTTTTATGGATAAAATCGTTTGTTAGTTCACCAAAATATTTTCCAACTTCAGTATGCAATTTTGCAAATTCAAATGCTGATAAATTTGGTGCATTGCGCAAACGTTCTTTGAATTCATTCGTATATTCAATGCAATCAGCATAAATGATCTCATACTCAAATCTCAAATCATAATTCTGAAATCTGACATAACACAAATCCAGTCCATCTAACGAACTGCCGCTCATTAAACCAATTGTATGAAATACCGTATTGTGTAACATATGTTGCGTAAAAATCCAACTACAAAGCGTAAATTTACAATAATTCTATTAAGAATATTGTTGGAAATTATCGGATATACATTAGCGCTCTTCATCGGCTTGTCGCTTGGCTTGGTTGGCAGTGGTGGCACTATTTTAGCGGTACCAATCTTGGTGTATTTATTTCATATTACCAATATGCAGGAAGCCACGCATTATTCCATGTTCATCGTCGGAACAACAGCATTTATTGGCGCTTACAAGAAATACCAGGAACAATTGGTCGATCTAAATACAGCATTATACTTTTCTATTCCTTCTTTGATCAGTTTATTTCTGACGAGAAAAATAATTTTACCATTGATACCAAATGAACTTTTCCAGTTTGAAAATTTTCATTTCACTAAAGATATTTTTTTACTGATCTTATTTGCTGTAGTGATGTTATTTGCATCATTTTCTATGTTTAAAAGTGCGCAGCAGCAAGATGTAGATTGCTTTGCAAAGACACCAACAAATGACAATCATTTCAAAACATCTGTCGCAGCAGTATTTGTTGGTATGCTCACCGGCTTGCTTGGCGCAGGTGGCGGTTTTTTAATAGTTCCCGTTCTAATTTTGTTAAAGAACCATTGCATGAAGCGAGCAACAGGAACTTCATTGATTATTATTACCGCCAATTCATTATTTGGTTTTATTGGTGATTTGCACACACAGATTAACTGGCACATCGTATTACTATTTTCAACTATAGCCATTTTCGGAATGCTTATCGGAATCCGATTATCAGAAAAAATAGAAGGCGATATATTGAAGAAAATGTTTAGTATTATGGTTTTAGCCATTGGAATTTATATCATTGTAAAAGAGATTTTTTTATGAGCGAATTAAAATGCAGCACTGCAGATGCAACAGCACAATTAGATCAGAAATTTTGGGACGAACGCTGGAAAACTAAAGATACCGGTTGGGATTTAAAAGCGGTTTCGCCACCTTTGAAAGCATACTTCGATGCGTTCGCTTGTAAAAATAAATCTATTTTAATTCCAGGTTGTGGCAATGCTTATGAAGCCGAATATTTACTGAAAAATGGGTTCAATAACATTACCGTTATTGATATTTCTCCAACGCTTTGCAATCAAATTATAAAGAAATATAAAAAGTTTGCAGGCAAGCAATTAACGGTCATTTGCGGTGATTTTTTTATGCACAGCGGACAATATGATTTCATTATCGAGCAGACATTTTTTTGTGCTTTGGAAAAATCACGCCGGAAAGAATATGCAGAGAAGATGCAAACCTTGCTAAAACCAACCGGAATTTTAGCCGGTTTATTATTCAATAAAGAATTTGAAAGCAATCCACCATTTGGTGGCAGCTTAAAAGAATATAAAAAACTGTTTCAGCCGCATTTTCAGATCATTCAAATGAAGACAGCGAAAAATTCTGTTGCACCGCGCGCAAACGCAGAATTATTTGTTGAGTTAAAAAGACATTAACTATTGACAGATAGTTTTAGCTTATCATATTTGTCCATACAACAATCTGCTTTTCATCGTACATTTGTAGTCATGAAAATTTTACTCTATTATCTTTCCAGATATAAATGGTTTGTTGCCCTGACTTTTGTGTTAGCCATTATCAATCAATGTTTTTCGTTGTTAGATCCGTACATTTTAGGAAAGATCATTGATGGTTATGCTACTAAACCTAAAGACCATACACCACATTCTTATGTCACAGGCACGTTGTTTTTAGTCGGCTGCGCGATTGGTGTTGCCATGGTCAGCCGTATCGCGAAAGCATTTCAGGATTATTTTATGAACGTGGTTATTCAACGTTTCGGCGCAAGAATCTATACCGACGGATTGAAACATTCTTTACAATTGCCTTTCCAGGAATTTGAAGATCAGCGCAGCGGCGAAACCTTAAATATCTTGCAAAAAGTGCGTCTGGATTCTGAAAAGTTCATGCAGAACTTTATCAATGTATTTTTCTTTGCCATTGTCGGCATTGTGTTCGTTATCGTTTATGCACTGATTACCTACAAACCACAGACTTCGTTTGCTATTATTGGTTTTTATTTTGTGGCTTCTTTTGTCTTGGGCTTTGCCATCAATATTTTATCGAAAAAAATTAAACTGGTACAAGCAAAAATTACGCAACAAACAAACGTGTTGGCTGGAGCAACTACAGAAAGTTTACGCAATATTGAATTGATCAAAAGTTTAGGTTTAACCAACCAGGAAGTAGTGCGCTTGAATGATGCCACACAAAAAATATTAGAACTCGAACTGACGAAAGTGAAAAAGATTCGAAGCATTGCTTTCATACAAGGCACACTGGTGAATTTCCTGCGACAAAGCATTTTGTTTTCGTTATTGTATTTAATTTTTAAAAACGAGATTGATGTTGGACAATTGATGACGCTGCAGTTTTATTCGTTCTTTGTCTTCAATCCTTTACAGGAAATGGGCAATGTGATTTTGAGTTACCGCGAAGCGGAAGCATCGTTGAAGAATTTTGAAAAACTGATGCACACACCAATTGAGCAGAAACCAACGGTTGCTATTCATTTAGACACGATTGAAAATTTATCGTTCCAGGAAGTAGATTTTCAGCATCGCACGGCGAAAAGCAAAGCGGTAGAAAACATTTCGTTCGATATTAAAAAAGGTGATACTATTGCGTTTGTCGGTCCGTCAGGTTCGGGCAAAACGACGCTGGTGAAGTTGCTGGTTGGTTTGTATCAACCACAAGAAGGAAAGATTCTGTACAACAACATCGATTCGGCGAATATTGATATTGATGAGCTGCGCACGCAGATCGGTTTTGTAACGCAGGACACACAATTGTTTGCCGGCACGATTCGCGAGAATTTATTGTTCGTCAATCCGGAAGCGACCGACGAGCAAATTATAGAAGTGATGAACAAAGCGGCTTGCCAGAATTTGCTGGCGCGCAGTGAGAACGGTATTTATTCGGTGATTGGTGAAGGTGGTATGAAAATTTCCGGTGGTGAAAAACAACGCTTGTCGATTGCGCGTGCGTTGCTGCGAAATCCTACACTGATTGTTTTTGACGAAGCGACTTCGGCGCTGGATTCTATTACGGAAAACGAAATTACGGAAACCATCAAGCAAGTGATTTCTAAAAAAGAACATATTACAGTAATGATCGCGCACCGACTTTCTACGATTATGCACGCTGATAAAATTTTTGTGTTAGAAAAAGGCAAAATTATCGAAACCGGCAGCCATCAGCAATTGATTGAAGAAAAAGGTTTGTATTATGCAATGTGGCGTCAGCAAATCGGCGAAAGAAAAGAGTAAAAAACACTACTATGGAAAATAATATTTTAGACGACAACTCCGATCTTTTTAATGTAAATAAGCCGCGTATTTATTCCAAGAGAGCAATACTGGGTTTCTCAGTATTTTTCACCACTGTTTTCGGCGGTGTGCTGCTGATGCAAAACCTCTTAAATATTAACAGGAAAAAAGAAGCGTATATTATTCTGGCAGGTTCTGTATTGTTTACTGTTTTGTCTATTGTAATCATTGACAATGTGCAGCATACCGGCTCGGCGCTTACGTATGCCTGTAATTTTGCCGGCGGTTTTACGTTGGCAGAAGTGCTCCAAAAAAAATACTTTCCGGATGAACGCAACTACGAAATAAAAAAGATATGGAAAGCATTGATCATTGCCATCATTGTCACTATACCTTTTATAGTAGCGTTGTTCTATCAGTAATGCAGTTTGATGCTTCGATGCTTCGACAAGCTCAGCATGACAGCAACCTTGTCATCCTGAGCTTGTCGAAGGACTATTCCTCCACCTCTTCCTCGCCTTCTTCGTGTTGGCCGCTTGGCGTGTTGTAAATAATATAATCATTGTAGCGCGCTTCGCTTTTTGTGCGCCAGCGGCTCTTCGCCGAGCGGCAATATTTTTTCAGTTCCTCAAACAGCGCGTTGCCCATCAGCACGCGGTCTTCCTGCGCAATGCTGCGGTCGCCGGTCTTTTTGTTGTGCTCAATCAATAATAATTTAAATTCATCGCAAAGTGCCGACAGCGCGTTCAGTTCAGGCATTGCCAGTCCGTATGCTGCCAGGTCGGCAAGGTAAAAAGCAGCGCGGTCCACCACGCGCAAGGCGGCAATCAGCAGGTTCGCGTCATCGCGCTTCGCCAAATCTTTGGTGCCGAAACTCTTGTAGCGCGCCGAACCGAAGCCAAACTTATTCTGCACACGCAGCATCACCGACGCCACCGCTTCGCGAATGGCTTCTGCCTTCGCGTTCTTGCGCTCGGTGACATCCATCTGGTCGCCTTCGAGTTCAATATCGGTCGGAAACTCTTCAAAAACATCGGTTTGCGCATCCAAGTCGTCCAGTTCAACGGCCGTGACGCCAAACTGCGCCAGCTCTGCGAGGTCGCGGCGCATAAACGCAATTTTAGATTTTGAAAGGGTGATGAGCGTAGCATCGTCGAAATGATACAGCCGTTTTGGCTCTTTTTTAACGTTCATAGTAATTTGGTTTAATATACAGATATAATATTAGTATTTATAAACAGTATTTCCAAACCAATTAGACTATTTTTTCTGACCGGAAACATTAAAAATTCATTGAGAAGACAATAATTTTCATTGAGCAATGATTAAATATTAATGAGCAGAAGGTAAATATTAATGAGTAATCAATAAATTTTAATGAGAAACTGTTAAGTTTTAATGAGATATGAATAAATTACATTGAGATAAAAATAAGTTGTTATGAGCAATCAATAAATCTTAATGAGAAGTCTTTAAGTTTTAATAAGATGAAGATAAATTCAATTGAGATGAAGATAAGTTTCAAAATTTATCGGCTACTTTATGTCATTTATCCATTTCTTATTAAAATTTACTGATTTCTTGGTCTGTAGAAAAGTTATCACGGTTGGTTTGGCTCGCTGTTCATTAAAAACCAACACCTTTTTATTAAAATCTATCAAAATCTGAAAAGAATTGAATAGCTTTAATATATAGAATAATGACTATTTTATAAAAATAAACCGCTGCTGATGGAATCGGATTGGTTGCTTGGTTGAAAGATGAAGTGTCTGAGTAGATTGGTGAATTTTCTAGCTAATAATAAATTATGAAGTTAAATTTCGTTCCGTTTAAAAGTGTTGGAAATTTTATCTTAGGCGATACGATTGATAATTATATATCACATTACGCATTTAGTTATTATCCTGATGAGGACAATATTGGATTAGATACTTATGATTTATTTGAGATAGGAATTTCATTGAATGTGAGAAACGATACTAAGATTATAGATTTTATTATTTGCAGAAAAGAATTATACTATATAGAAAAAAACATCATAAGTATGAAAATCGAGGATTTTATTTCATACTCCAATTTAAAATATTATGGAGAAATTGATGTGCTTGATTTTGAAGATGATAATATACCACAATATGTTTACGAGTTTGATGATATAGGATTACAGATATGGACTAAGAACGGAATCATTGTTACAGGAATAATTAACTCAGCATAACACCAACCATTATAAACAGCACCATCCATGTCATCCTGAGTTTATCGAAGGACTGCCAACCGATGTGTGCTACGATGCTTCGACAAGCTCAGCATGACAGCCAGCATGACAACAAAAAAAGCGTTCATTGCTGAACGCTTTTCTATGTACTGTAATATACTGTGGTTATTTTCTATAAACCATTCAACGAAATACCGAATACGATCGGATTGAATTGAGGTCCTTTATTTTTTACAAATATGTTGGACAAAGAGTAGTAGCCAAACAAACTCACTGGTCCGTAGCCGCCGCGCAGCGTAACGCCATAACGGAATTTGCTCATGTTGCCTACTTTAAAATCACGCGTTTTGATGCTTTCGCCGTCGTTCGCTTCCCAGTCTTCGCCTTTGTATTTCCATTTGCTGCCAATCAAAAATCCAATTTTGAAACCTGCCGCCAGTTTCCAGCTCATGCCGGTTTTCGGACTTGGTTTCGAGATGTAGCGCACTTCGATCGGAATATCTAAATACGTTAAACCTAAACTCGAAATTTTGCTTGAAATAGAATCGCCGAACGGTACAAAGCGCGTGATTGAATCTTTGTGCCATGCTAAGCGGTATTTTTTGAAATAGTAGTTTTCGTTAGCAAAACCGATACCGGGCGCGATAGAGAAATTTTTCTTTTTGCCTAATCCGAAACCATACATAAAATATACGTTGATACCGCGGTTGAAACCTTGCAGTTTAAAATCTTTCGGCACAAATACGTTGTCCTTTTTGATATTCGCATTCATCATACACAAATCAATCACCAAACGGTCTTTTGATTTTCCGATACGATCTTTCACTTTTTTTGAAATATTTGGTTTGGTGAAAGTGGTGTCCTGAGCGTGCACAGCAGCAACAGCAGTTAAAAGTATAACTAAACTTAAAAGAATTTTACGCATATCGTTTGATTATCATCTAAAAATGTTCCGACTTTATCGGAAGGCAAAAATACGATTTTTATTGTTTATAAATGTGAATTAACCTTTATTAATACTAAATAAAGTAATTGATTCAGAACGCTATTAGTGCTGATTTGCTAAAACAAAACCGGCAAATCGTAGTAGCGGTTGAAGATATTGGTAGCGAAACTCAACATGATGCCGTTCGTTTTTAGAGTACCGGTTCCGGGTATATTGGTGTTGTAGCTTCTGAACTGCATGCGTGCTTCAATCGTCATGTTGAGTTTTGGATTAACGATATAACCAAACCTGATCTCATTATCTAAAACGGTGTAAGGCAATCCGTTCTTGAACTTCACGCCGGATGTAGTGCTTGCATTCGCTGCGATATCAAATACATTGTTTCCGAAATTACTGTTCAGCGTAGAATCGGTAGCCGTCATGGTATAAGACATTTTATACGACGCATAGAATCGTTTGTACTGATAGTTGAGCATCACTAATATCTCGTGGAAGTTCGCGCCCATCGGATGTCCTAACGATTGATTATAATGATAGTAACCGGTTGCGCTGTCTTCGCCTTGATACGAATACGGACGAACAGCGTTGTATTCCGCCTGAAAATTTAAATTTTTAACACCGCCGACATCAAAGTATTTCACGCCTGCCTGCCAGCCCATTCTACGGTCGGAAGTACCTTGCTTGCCGTATTTGTTGAACATAAATTGTCCGTAAATGACTACATATTTCGGACAAGTGATTTTTGCATTGATACCATAAACCTGTGTTGTATTCGGTCTTATCTTTTTCTGGAACGCGCGCACGCCAAGTATCGGATTGATGAAATTATAATCGAAGAAGTTGTTGCCTTTTTCAGTGGTTCTGCGCCAAGTGATACCTTCAAAAAGTCCGAGTTGTAAAAATTTTGCAGCATCAATACTTAAATAATTGAACGTTGCCAGCTTGCGCGGATATCCTTGTCCGAAATCATTGAAATTAGCAATATTGTTTACGAGTTCAGCATAGATAGATGTGTATTTAAATCTCCATGCGTTCATCGTTAACTGCAAGTACGGATACGTGTAGGCATTGTCTGACAGGAACAGCGAACGGTAGCCATCGCCGATAAAATGCTTGCCGTTTCCTACCTGCAAATTGAATTGTTTTACCGGTGAATACGAAATATATGCCGTGATGCTCGAAAAGTCGAGGCCTGCTTTTGTGCCACGCACATTGCCTTCGCCGGGCACCGCGCCGGTTTGCAGTTTATAGATGTTTACATACAATGGAAACTTCGCTACTGTATTGAAAAAAGAAGTATAAATAGATACTTTTTTACCGATGTTCGCTTTCAGTTCCAGACCTTTCATGTTGTAGGAAATAACTTTCTTAGCGCCAAAGTCATATCCAAAACCAACATTGAAAACAGGATTCACAGCAACATAAAATTTGCGGTCTTTGTATCCTTCATCATAGATCAAATCGTTATAAAACACAGAATCGCGCGCGAGTTTTTTGCCATAATGTTTTGTATAACCATGTTCATCAAACGCTAATAAATCTTCGAAACCGATAACGTTTATTGCCTTACTCACCCAATTGGTATGTTCTACACGTTCGTAGTGTTGCACGGTATCAGGATAAACGAACTGATATACTTCGGCTGCGTTATAGGGTTTTACAGCAGAATGAAAAGATGCTTTATCATATGCATTCAAGCTCTTTTCATAACCCAGCATCATATTTCTGTTGAGGTATAAATTTTCCTGCTGCGCTGAAACAGACAACGAAATCAATAAAAAAAATAAAATGATAGTGTTGTTTTTAGAAAGCATTTTCTTCACCGCGTAGCATATTGATAATAGTCATAATAATAATTTTCAGATCGAGCGCAAAGCTCCAGTTTTCGATATACCATACATCAGCACGCACGCGTCCTTCCATATCCGTTACTTCTCTGGTTTCACCGCGATATCCGTTCACTTGTGCCCAACCGGTAATGCCTGGTTTTACAAAATGACGAACCATAAATTTATCAATAATTTTTGAATATTCCTGAGTGTGTCTCAACATGTGCGGTCGCGGACCGATAACAGACATTTGTCCGAAGAATACATTAATGAATTGTGGTAATTCATCCAAATTAGTTTTGCGTAAGAATTTGCCGATCGGTGTGATGCGCTGGTCGAAACGCGTTGCCTGTTTGTAATGTGCATCACTATTAATGTACATCGTTCTGAATTTTATTACGCGAAATGCTAAATTTTTGATGCCTGAACGTTCCTGTATAAAGAAAACCGGACCTTTTGACGTTATCTTGATAATAATCGCCATCAACGGAACAAACCACGACAAAATAAAAACAATCACAAATACAGAGAAACCAATATCGAATAAGCGTTTAACAATTCTGTTCACGATGTTTTCCAGCGGCTCGTTGCGCAGTGTCATTACCGGAATTTGTCCGTAATATTCAATTTCGACTTTATTTAAATGATGTGTCAGAAAGCGCGACAGATCCGGAACGATCTTAACGCGAATCAGGTTTTCGTCGCCAAACTCAATCAGCTGACGCGTTTTTTCTTCTTCTTTGTATGGCAATGCGCAAAAGACCTCATCTATTTTATTATCTAACGCAAATTGCTTTGCATCGTTAATATTTCCTAAAATATGCTTCTGTGTTTCTTTATCATATTTTTGTGGTTCGTCATCAAAAAAACCCAAAAACTGGTAACCATACTCAATTTTATGTTCCAACATTCTTTTAAATTCCTGAGCGGTGTCGCCGGCACCGATAATCATTACTTTTCGGTTGTTGAAACCACGCGCACGATAAATACGAACCGTTTTTATAAAGCCGAATCGCCAGATAGTGGTCATGCAGAACGAAGTAAGATACATGACCATCAATACTTCGCGCGAAAGCTTAAATGTTTCATTAAAGTCTTTAAAGACAACGATATACGAAAATGCTAAAACAATTTGCAAGAAAAACAATCGTATGATTGCAGCCAGTAATGTAAAAAACCTTGTGTTTCTGTACATGTCAAATGTACCTGAAAGCTGTGCTGAAAAAAGGTAGATGATGTTTAGATAAATCCAAAGCTGCAGATATTTTGTATCAAAGATCTGCTCATAATTTCTAAAGCTGAAATAATGGCCAATTATGTATGCTATATTCAATATAAGCAGATCACCTATAGCGTGAATGGAAACATAAAAATTGGTAATTTTCTTTTTCATGTTATGGCTTGTATAAATTATTCACAACAACATCACACACTTAGGAAACTACTGGTAAAAGTAGCGATTTAAAGCTGCATCGTTGCAGTGGAATAAAAAATACCGATTTTCAGTTAAGCGTATTTGCCTGTCAAAATTCAGTTCGCTAATTTACTTCAGAAATTGCAGAAAATGAAACACTATTCCGAGATAATTGCTAAAAGTTTTTATTTAACATTTTTTGTAATATATTGAAAATCAAAAAGATAAATCAAGTTCCGTGTTTTGTGAAAAAATATTTTCTAACTTTTATGGAAAATGTCATGTTTCTGTATCTTAATAGTATAAATTTGTTAACTGTATAAAATAAAATCATGAGTAAAGAAGTTAAAGAAGAAAAAAAGAATGACGAAAAAGCAAAAGCGCTTTTACTGACGTTAGAAAAATTAGACAAACAATACGGAAAAGGAACCGTAATGAAACTAGGCGATAACAACATCGTAGAATCAGAAGTCATATCATCTGGTTCATTAGGATTAGACTTAGCGTTGGGCATCGGCGGCTTTCCGCGTGGCAGAATTATCGAAATTTATGGACCTGAATCATCCGGTAAAACAACATTGGCTATTCACGCTATTGCGCAAACACAGAAAAAAGGCGGCATTTGTGCAATCATAGATGCAGAACATGCTTTCGATAAAAAATATGCGGAAGCATTAGGCGTTGATACAGACAATTTATATATCTGCCAACCGGACGACGGCGAGCAAGGTTTAGATATTGCGGAACAGTTAATTCGTTCTGCTGCTGTTGATTTGGTAGTTGTCGATTCGGTAGCCGCTTTGGTTCCGCGCAGCGAAATTGAAGGCGAAATGGGCGACAGCAAAATGGGCTTGCATGCACGTTTAATGAGCCAGGCAATGCGAAAACTTACAGGTGCTATCAGCAAAACAGATTGCAGTTGTATTTTCATTAACCAGTTGCGCGACAAAATTGGTGTGATGTTTGGTTCGCCGGAAACAACAACCGGTGGAAATGCCTTAAAATTCTATGCGTCTATCCGTTTGGATATTCGTCGTACCGGACAAATCAAAGACAAAGAAAATAATGTTATTGGCAACCAAACAAAAGTAAAAGTGGTGAAAAATAAATTGGCACCACCATTCAAAGTAACAGAGTTTGATATTTTCTTTGGTAAAGGAATTTCAAAAGAAGGCGAAGTTGTTGATATGGGCGCTGAATTAGGCATCTTACAAAAAAGCGGCGCGTGGTATAGCTACGAAGGACAAAAAGTAGGTCAAGGCCGCGATGCCGTGAAACAATTATTGCTGGACAATCCTGCGATGATGGATGAAATTGAAGCAAAAATCAAAGAGAAATTGAAAGCTGCGTAAGCGGTATTTTATTGAATATTTTTTGAAACTCGTGAAAATAAATTTCACGAGTTTTTTTTATTTCTTGGAAAAATTATTCTGATTGTCTAAATTTTTATGATGCAATTGAATTTATTTATAAATTAACAAAATTTACTATATGTTAAAAATGAAAAAATGAAACGGATTTATATTTACAATACAATTTATTTTGTATATATTTACTAAACAATCAAATTTTGCTTAGTAAATACAAATGTTCAGCAAAATAGTTCCGATGATTTTACGTTACTTTTTATAATTCAAAAAAAATCTTCTTATGAAACTTAGATCAATTTTACTAATTACAACCTTAATTATCTTATTTATTGGATGTAAAAAAAACAAAAGAGAAACTCTTTACACTGGCACCGTAGTTGGATTAGCAAATGGATGTTATGACACACCTCCTATTAATGATACCACACCTAATATTCCATATCTAATTAAATTTGATAACATTGACAATCTGCCCTCTGAAAATATTTTAAAAAGATTTCCTGAATTAGACAGTTCCTGTGCAGCAAGTAATCTGCCCAATGAATATAAGATAATTGGTAAAAGAATTAAATTTGGGTTTAGAGACAGAACTGTAAATGATCGAGAATTTACATGTGATTTAAGCGTTGCATATTATCAAGTAATACTAACACAAGTTTATTTAAACCAATAAACCAAATCTTATGAAAAAAATAATTCTTACTAATTGCTTTGTAATAGTTTTTGTTAGCATTTATGCTTCTGAAACATTTTATTATTCAAATCAGCAAAAAAATATTGTAGAAATTGATACTACAAAGTTAAATGTATTATTTTATCCAAATTCAATAGATGATTCTATTTCTGCATTACTTAGCAATACATCTAAACTCGCCATACCTAATAGAAATCTGCTTAAATTATATGAAGTTAGTGAAATCAAAGATGTAAAATTTGAATTTGATATACTAAAAAGAAATACCAATGTGGCATACGTTTGGTATAAAATCAGAACTGATAAGAATATAACTTTAATACCAACTAATGAAATCCTATTTGAGCTAAATGAAGGATTTACTTTAGATAAAATTACTTCCTTATTTAAACAAGATAAAATAAAGATAAAAAGCGTAAATAAATATGGCGTTGTTGTTGCTGAAGTATCCGAGTGTATGGATTTATTTAATTATGCTAATCAAATTTACGAAACAGGATATGTCAAATATTGTCATCCAAATTTTTGGACTGAGTCGTTTTTGTGTTCAAATGACACTTATTATAATGACCAGTACTATTTAAAAAACACCGGACAATTTGGCGGTACAGCAGGTATAGATATTAATGCAGAAGGAGCTTGGTCTATTACAAATGGATCTTCAAATATAAAAATAGCTGTATTAGACAATGGATTTGAAAATCACGAAGATTTATTAAGCAGTAATATAATTACCGGTTTTACTCCAAGTGGATTTGGAGGCACAACAGGACTTCCAGTTTGTTGCCCAGATCTCAAAAATGGACATGGTCAATGTGTGGCAGGTATTATTGGTGCAATTAAAGATAATAATACAGGAGTTGCAGGAATTGCGCCTCTGTGTAAAATGACATCAGTTAATATAGTAACAGGTTACGAAACCCAAATACAAATGGCAGATGGAATAAACTGGGCATGGAATAATGCATCTTCTGATATACTCAGCATGCAATTTTCTACACAAAGTTCAGACGCAATAACAAATGCAATAACAAATGCAATAACTTTAGGAAGAAATGGAAAAGGATGTGTGGTAGTTGCTGGTTCAGGTAATGGCTATAGTAATAGTGGTTTTTTCCCAAGTAATGTAAATAATGTAATCACTGTTGGTGCAATAAATAAAAATGGAAATATTTGGACTTATAGCAATACTGGATCTTCAATGGATTTGGTTGCTCCTTCTGGCGATATAGGAAATGGGTTAACAGGTGACTTGAGAACAATAGATAGAATGGGTAATTTAGGCTATTACACTACAAATTATACATCAACTTTTGGTGGCACTTCAGCAGCAGCACCTCAAGTATCTGGTGTTGCTGCGTTAATGTTATCAGTAAATCCAAATTTAACAGAAACACAAGTAAGAACTGTTTTACAACAAACAGCAGTAGATATGGGAGCTGCTGGTTTTGATAATACATTTGGCTACGGCAGACTAAATGCTTGTGCTGCTGTGGCAAAAGCGATGGAAATGGCTGGCGGTTCGCCAGTAACTATTAGTGGGGCAAATGGAATTTGTGGAACAACACAAACGTATATTGCAAACGCTCCACCAGGATATACTGTTACATGGAATGTAACTCCATTAGGTATAGTGAATCAAGCAATAAATGGAAATTCGATAACTTTAACCAAAATCGGCAATCCAAGTGTTGTAATAACATTAACTGCAACTCTAAATATTTGCAACTCGACCTTAATAAAAAATAAAAGCATAACACTAGGACTTCCATACACGCAGTATAGTGTAAATGGCTGTGGCTTTCAAGAAGCCATAATGGAAACGGCACCAGATGACGGTCCTTGCAACGTTCAATGTTACAATCCAGGCGGTCCCAATAAAACATGGTGTGTTCCAACTGCCTATAATGCAACTGGAGTTTCATGGACTAAAATATTGTCATTTCCAGCCAATTATAGCTTTTGGTCTGCAAATAATAATGATATTTCTTTATTTTTTAAAGCAGCGAATCAGTCTATAGAATTAAAACGAACCATTACAAATGTGTGTGGAAGTATTGACCAATATTATTGTTTTGGTAGCAATACCACATATGCACGAGTTTAAAAGCACCAACAAATAGTTCAACACAATCACTAAAAGTTTATCCAAATCCAACATCCGTAAATAATTCAATTTCATTAGAGTTATTATCAAATGATAAGGTTAATAAATTCGATTTTGAAAATGCAACTATACAATTAGTAGATGCAAACGATAATATCATATTACAAAAACAAGGAAATAATATTGCCAAAGAAAGTTTGGAAATTCCTGCATTGAGTAATGGAACTTATTATGTGCGTGTCATCAATAAAAAAGGCGTACAAACCGAACAAATAATTGTAAAAAATTAGGTTTCAGTATTATACTTAATTGAATACTTTTTGAAAAGTTCGTGAATTTGTGATTGTTTAACAATTACATTTTTCACGAACTTTTTTCTTTTAATAAATCCTTCTTACATTTAGATAAATTATGTCGGAAGGAAAACGCAAAATAGAAATATGCATTATTTCAGATATTCACTTAGGTACGCGCGCTTGCCATGCTGCCGAATTGAATAAATATCTGCGTAGCATCGATCCAACTATTTTAATCATTAACGGCGATTGGCTCGACATCTGGAATTTCAACGCCGGTTATTTTCCGCAGGAACATATTGAAAATGTTTTTTTGGTGCTGGATATGGCACGGCAGGGAATTCCTGTTTACTATATCACAGGAAATCACGACGACCACATGCGTAATTTCAGTGGTTATCGTTTTGATACATTGCAATTGCGCGATGAAATTATTTTAGAAATTGACGGCAAAAAACACTGGATTTTTCACGGTGATAAATATGATTTATCTGTTGGCGGTTCGGCGCGCTGGCTGGCAAAACTCGGCGGCAGAACTTACGATCATATTTTCCGGCTGAATCGTATTATCAACAATGTACGCATGAAATATGGCAAAGACAAAATCCTGATTTCAAAATACATTAAAGACAAAGTGAAATCTGTAGTGAAAAGTAAAGTGCAGGATTTTGAAGATGTTGCTATCGAAATCGGTATCGAAAATAAATACGATTATATCATTTGCGGTCACATACACAAGCCGCAAAACCGCGAAGTATCCAGCGATTTAGGCAAAGCCATCTATTTAAACAGCGGCGACTGGGTCGAAAATTTAACTGCGTTAGAATATGCCAATGGTCATTGGGACATTTTTTATTACGAGCACGATCTGCAATTCAAAAATATCGACCGAAGTTAGTTTCATAAAGACTTCACACTTTTTTCTTTCTTTTTATTTTAATTATTCGCAGTTTATCCACATTTCAACAGTGTTCATATTTGGTTAAATTACATTAATTCTATTGACAATATGTTCATGTTTATTTAAATTACATATACAAAAACCAAACTTAAAAATGAAAGAACAACTGCCTATGACTGCAAGTGTACAATCGCTCAAGTATTTCTTGATTTTGTTGTTAATTCTAATCTTAGGAATCATTACAAAATAGAATGCTTACGAAACAATACAATTTTTGAGAACAATCGTTCTTCGTTAGTTTTTTGTGTTCTTCGGAACTTTTCCTTTTTATTTTGCATTCTAAATTTATCACTTCAAAATGTATCTTTGCATTCGTAAAATTTAATTATGAATTTTGATTTAGGCATCTTTCTACATACATCTACATGGATTAGTTTACTGACACTCACTTTTCTGGAAATCATTTTAGGCGTTGACAATATTATTTTTATTTCCATCGTTACACAAAAATTAAAACCGGAAGAACGTAAACGCGGACAAAATTTGGGTTTGCTGCTTGCTTTGATTCTTCGTATCATTTTATTGTTTTTCTTAGGATGGATTTTAGGTTTGAATAAAAATATATTACCGGAAAGTTTTGGATTTGAACTGACCGGAAAAGGAATCATTTTAATTCTTGGTGGTATCTTCCTGATATATAAGTCGACAACCGAAATTCATCACAAAATTACCGGCGATGATGACGAATTTAATGTTTCTACTAAAGACACTAAAAATGCGTTTGCTGCAGTTCTGATTCAGATCGCATTACTCAATTTGGTTTTCTCATTCGATTCTATTTTAACAGCAATCGGTATTGTAAAAGATATTCCTGTAATGATCGTAGCTGTCATTTTATCTATGTTAGTGATGATGAAATTCACACAACCGGTTAGCGCAATCGTAAACAAATATCCAAGTTTACAAATACTTGCATTGTCGTTCCTGATCATGATCGGTGTTACGTTAATTATGGAAGGTTTTGGCAAAGAAGTAGAAAAAACGTTTATATACATTTCAGTTGCATTCTCTTTCATTGTTGAGCTGCTGAATATTCGCTATCGCAAAAAAAATAAGGTTTAATAACATCTTTATTTTTACAAAAAAAGCTACTTTTAAAACAACATTCTCTTTTATTGATATGATGTATAGACTATTTCTTACTGCATACTGTTTACTGTTTACTGCCTACTTTTCTTATGCACAAATGTATCAGCAGAAAATGGCTACATTTTTAAATCTGTTAGACAATTATTATGTTGAAGATCCAAATGTAGATTCATTGGTAGAAATCGGTATTACCGAAATATTGAAAAAACTTGATCCGCATTCTGTTTATATGAATGCCGAAGAAATTAAAAAAGCCAACGAACCGTTAGAAGGAAATTTTGAAGGTGTTGGTATTCAATTTCAAATTTATCAGGATACCATACAAGTAGTGCATGTTATTGCTGGTGGTCCATCGCAAAAAGTTGGTGTGCAAGATGGCGATAAATTAATTTTTGTAGATACTTCAAAAGTAGCAGGCGTTGGCATTACTAATGACGGCGTTTTTAAATATTTGCGTGGTAAAAAAGGAACTAAAGTTATTATCAAAATAAAACGTTACGGCGAACCGGAATTATTATCATTTGAAATCATCAGAGACAAAATTCCGATTTACGCTATTGGCGCGCAATACATGGCAACACCGGAAATCGGTTATGTAAAATTAGAACGTTTTTCAGCTACAGCTACTGAAGAAACACAGGCAGCTATTGACTCACTTAAAAAATTAGGCGCCAAAAAAATTATTTTAGATTTAACTTCAAACGGCGGCGGCTACCTAAACCAGGCACATGCACTATCGGATTTATTTTTACCGGATGGTAAATTAGTAGTATATTCTTCCGGTCGTTCGCAGCCGCGCATTGATTTAAATGCAACCAAAGAAGGCAATTTTGAAAAAGGCGATTTAGTAATTATGGTCGATCAAAATACAGCTTCGGCTTCTGAAATTGTTTCCGGTGCAGTACAAGATTGGGATCGTGGATTAATTGTTGGCCGCAGAACTTACGGCAAAGGGTTGGTGCAAAAAGGATATTCATTGCCTGATATGTCTGTTGTTCGTTTAACGATGGCTCACTACTATACACCAAGTGGTCGCAACATCCAAAAATCTTATGCAAAAGGACTCGACAAATATCATGAAGATTTAGAAGATCGTTATGAAAGCGGCGAACTGTTCGACTCATCAAAAGTAAAGATTACAGATTCTACAAAATATTACACGAACAACAAACGTATTGTTTACGGCGGCGGCGGCGTCACACCGGATATTTTTGTTGGATTAGATACAAGCTGGAGCTCAAAATTTTATGGCAAATTAGTACGCACCGGTTCGTTCAACCAGTTTGTGTTAGTATATGTAAATAACAATCGCAGTGAGCTGCAAAAAAAATATCCGACTGCAACAGCGTTTGTCAATAATTTTAATGTGGACTCTACTTTGCTGAATCAGTTTTTTGCATTTGGCAAAACCAAAAAAGCAGAACCGGATTCTGCTGAAAATTATACCAGAAGCATTCCGACAATTACTAATCAATTAAAAGGGTTGATTGCTCAGGATCTATTTAATAGCAGTGCTTATTATCAGGTTACGAACATTCAAAATCCTATTTATGTTCGAGCGTTAAATGCATTTACAGATGGTTCATTTCAGAAGTTCGGTATTCAGCAAGATGCGACTGCTTCTATAAAAACCAAGAAAAAATTAAAAGAAAAAATACAGGCAAAAAAGAGCGCGAAGAAAGATAAAAAAGACAAGACGGTCAATTAGATTCGCTATATTGATATCGAATTAAATAAGGTTAATTTCACAAAAGAATACTTATTTTTAAGCGATGTCTTTAGAAATCATACTGATCATATTATTTGTACTTGGCTATATCGCTATCATCTTTGAACACAAGCTTGGATTCGATAAAGCAGCAGCAGCTTTAATCACAGGCGTTGGTTTATGGACATTATTAGCGTTCCATGGCAATGCCGAAGAAATCGCGCATACTTTTTCTCACAACAGTTTACCGGAAATTGCAGGCATTCTATTGTTTCTGCTTGGTGCAATGACCATTGTTGAAATCATTGACCAACACGAAGGTTTTCAGATCATTGTTTCAAAAATTACCACAACCAACAAACGCACATTAATCTGGATCATTGCTTGGCTTTCTTTTTTTCTTTCAGCAGTTTTAGACAATCTGACAACAGCCATTGTAATGATGTCCATTTTAAAAAAACTGATCGATGATAAAGAAGAACGCATGCTGTTTGCAGGCATCGTTATTATTGCAGCAAACGCAGGCGGCGCATGGTCGCCAATCGGCGACATCACCACCACCATGCTTTGGATAAAAGGACAAATCACTGCCTTATCTATCATGAAAGAGATTTTCCTGGCAAGTGCAGTCAGTTTGATAGTTCCTTTATTTGTTGTAACATTTATGCTGAAAGGAAACATAATATCGAAACAAGACGATGAAGAATATCAAAATCCGCTTTGGATTCGTATTGCCATTTTGTGTGTTGGTATCGGTGCATTACTATTTGTTCCAATTTTTAAAACCATCACGCATTTGCCGCCATTCATGGGTATGTTGTTTGGTGTTGGTGTATTATGGCTGATTACAGACATTATTCATAAAGAAAAAGACGACCAAAGCAAAAAAGAATTTTCTGTTTATAATGCACTCAGTAAAGCAGATGTTCCAAGTATATTATTCTTTTTTGGAATCTTAGCTGCGGTCAGCGCGTTAGAAAATGCAGGCATATTGCATCATTTAGCAGTTGCTTTAGATAAGCATAT
The DNA here is from genome assembly GCA_046329815.1 of Chitinophagales bacterium. Classification (GTDB taxonomy): domain Bacteria; phylum Bacteroidota; class Bacteroidia; order Chitinophagales; family JADIYW01; genus JADJSS01. The sequence goes on along the minus strand of JAXLTY010000001.1, from coordinate 1,562,100 downwards.
CGGCAATCATAATGTTATTATTTACTGCATTGGAATTTTATCGGCCGTTATTGATAATGTACCGTTGCTCGCAGCCATGCAAGGCATGTACACTTTTCCAACAGACGATCATTTATGGCATTTTACTGCTTACTGTGCTGGAACCGGTGGCAGCATTTTGATCATCGGTTCTGCGGCAGGCGTTGCCGTAATGGGTTTGGAAAAAATCAGCTTCATTTGGTATCTGAAAAAGATAAGCTGGCTGGCTTTTATTGGTTACACAGCCGGCGCATTAGTTTCTGTTGCAGAAAGTTTATTGTAAAATTTGGTATCTTGCAGCTCAAATCTATACTCTAAAAAATGATCACTATTCGTCCGTTCAAAGGTCTTCGACCGCGCAAAGATATTGTTGACAAAGTTGCAGCGAAACCGTATGATGTTTTAAATTCTGAAGAAGCAAAAGAAGAAGCAAAAGACAATCCGTTTTCTTTTTTAAGAATATCAAAACCTGAAATCAATTTTGAGTATTCTATTGATCAATATGCTGATGAAGTCTATCAAAAAGGAAAAGAAATTTTTGATGGTTTTATTAAAGATGGAATTTTGATTCGTGATGAATCGCCTTGTTTATATATCTATGCACAAACGATGGATGGCAGAACACAAACCGGTTTGGTGGCAGGCAGTTCGATTGATGATTATTTTAATGACAACATAAAAAAACACGAACTGACTTTGGTTGCAAAAGAAAACGATCGTATCAAACACATGAAAACCAAGATGGCGCAGCCAGGCATGGTTTTTTTAACGTATAAAAGTGTAGATGAAATTGACGCGATCATTCAGCATTATTGCGAACATCATGAAACGGAAAATGATTTCACCGATTCGCAAAATGTGCGTCATCAATTATGGAAAATCGACAATGAAAATATCATCGCAAAATTGGTAGAATTATTTCATGAGAAAGTGCCTGCAAGTTATATTGCTGACGGACATCATCGTTCTGCTGCTTCAGCAAAAGTAGGCAAGCAGTTGCGCGAAGAACATCCAAATTACACAGGAAATGAGCCATTCAATTTCTTTTTATCGTGTTTATTTCCAAGCAATCAGTTGCAAATTCAGGATTATAACCGTTTGATAAAAGACACAAATAATTTGTCAGTTGATGAATTGATTGAAAAAATAAAATTGCATTTTGATATAGAAAAGATCGGTGCAAAAATTTATAAACCAACGCAACTGCACGAGTTTTCGATGTATGTAAATGGTAATTGGTACAAGCTGACAGCACATAAAAACACCTACGATGAAAACGATCCGATCGGCGTTTTGGATGTAACGATTTTATCAAAATATATCTTAGATGAAATATTGGATATCAAAGATCAGCGCACCGACAAACGCATTGATTTTGTTGGTGGCATTCGCGGCTTGGAAGAATTGCAAAAGCGCGTGGATTCAGGTGAAATGAAGATTGCATTTGCATTCTATCCTGTTTCATTAGATCAGTTGATTGCTATTGCTGATTCCGGAAATATCATGCCGCCAAAGTCAACGTGGTTCGAACCAAAGCTAAAATCCGGTTTGGTGATTAATTTGTTGGCTGATTAATTCCATCAAAATCTTCCGCTAAATTTTCTTATTTTGTTGTCGTAAACAATGAAAAACATTCTTATCACAGGCGGTGCCGGTTTTATTGGCTCTAATTTATCTTTGCAACTCTTGGCAAAAGGTTATACTGTTACTGTTTTGGATAATCTGCATCCGCAAATTCATGGTGAAAATCCGGATGAAACTTCACCTTTATATCAATCTATAAAAAACAAAGTGCGTTTCATTAAAGGCGATGTTACCAATAAAAATGATTGGCAAACTGCTTTAGAAAACCAACACATTATCGTGCATTTGGCTGCAGAAACCGGAACTGGTCAAAGTATGTATGAAATCGAACGTTACACACAAGTCAATGTGATCGGTACTTCTATTTTACTGGATTTATTGACGAATTCAAACCACAGCATTGAAAAAATTGTGGTAGCGAGTTCGCGTGCAATTTACGGTGAAGGCAAATATCTTTCTGAACACTCTAAACAATATTTTTATCCAAATAACCGAAACGAAAACGATCTGCAAAACGGCATTTTTGAACTCAGAAATCCTGAAAAGGAAGATGAGTTTTTAACTGCTTGTGCAACCGATGAACAAAGCAAAGTGCAGCCGAATTCGATTTATGGTTTGACAAAATACCATCAGGAACAAGCGCTGATGATTTCGTGTAAATCGTTGCATATTCCGTGCGTGGCTTTGCGTTATCAAAATGTTTTTGGTCCAGGACAATCTTTATCGAATCCATACACCGGAATTTTGTCTATTTTTTCGACACGCATTCAGCAACAAAAATCTATCCATATTTTTGAAGACGGAAAAGAAAGCCGCGACTTTGTTTTCATCGATGATGTAATAAACGCTACTGTTTTAGCGATTGAAAATCAAGAAGCTGATTTTTTATCGTTCAATGTTGGAACCGGAAAAGCAACTACCGTTTTAGAAGTTGCGCAAATGCTGATGAAAAATTACAACATCAAAATCTCGTTGGAAATCACCGGACAATATCGCAAAGGCGATATTCGTCACAACTTTGCTGATTTAGATTTGATAAAAACCAAACTCGGTTTTGAACCAAAAGTTTCGTTTGAAGAAGGCATTGGTTTATTTTGCAAATGGGTTGAAAATCAAAAGACATCGGCAGACAACTACGAACAATCATTAGCAGAAATGAAAGCGAAAGGTTTGCTGAAATAAATTTCCATGAGCAAAAAAATCGGCATCATTACTATTACTTATAACAGCGCAAAAGTGATTGAGCCGTTCATGCAATGCGTTTTAAATCAAACACACAATAATTTTATTTTATACATCATCGATAATATTTCTGCCGATGATACGCTGAAAATCCTTGATAAATATAGCGATCCGAGAATTACCATCATAAAAAACAATACCAATGTTGGTGTTGCTGCAGGCAATAATCAGGGTATTCAGCAAGCATTGCAAGATGGCTGCGATGAGCTTTTGTTGATCAATAATGATGTTGAATTTTCAAACACGTTATTGCAGAATTTATCGCAACAGTTAGCAAAATTGAACGGTAGTTTGGTGGCGCCGAAGATGCTGTATTATCCTGAAACCAATTTGATTTGGTGGTCTGGCACGAAGTTCAAAGCAATCAATTGTTGTATGACCAATCATATTGGCATTCAGCAAGAAGATGTTGGACAATTTGATACGATTGAAAAAATGGATTATGCACCAACCTGTTGTGTTTTATTGAAAAAAGAAGTGATTAATGATATTGGTTTGATGGATGAAAAATATTTCGCGTATTACGATGACACCGATTTTTTTTACCGCATTTACAAACAAAAAACACACACTTTATATTATTATCCGTTTGAAAAATTATACCATAAGGTTGGCGGTTTGTCGAACATGAAAAAAGGCAATGCGAAAAAATTTAAGTTCAATAATTTTTACATTCACTTAATTACACGAAACCATGTGTATTATCTGCGCAAACAAAAATCTGTTTGGGCTTTTTTGAACATTATTTATTTCTATTTCAGAATGCAGTTACGCTTTTTGTTTTCAGGAAAATACCACTTGGATTTTTCTACTTATTGGTTGTTGCAAAAATCTTTTTTTGAAGGTTGCAGCATGTAAATCTTGTACTATCTTTATTTCAAAATAGAATGATAATTCTGGTAAAATATATTGACGCAATTATTCCATTTGTAATTGGCATTATGTTGCTGCTGCGTCCATCGTTATTTACCAAATCAACCGGCGAAACACGCGAAAAGACCATTTCCAAATTGAAGAAAATTGGGTTTTTATTAATCGTAATTGGAATTATTTACAGCATAATTAAATGCTTTAGCGAATAAGATGTTTGACCTGTATCAAATTGGTTCTTAAAAAACTCATAAAAAATCTTTGTTTAACAAAATTTTAAGAATTATTCCGCGCAATATTTCTGCATTTCAGGCAGTCAGCTATACTTTTACAGAACGAAGAACACTATAAACGCAACTTATAGAAGCCAACTTTACAAACGTAAACAATATTTAAGAGAATTTTCATGCAAAAAAGATCCATCTTTTTGATTTGGTTGGTTGTATTTTTTCCATTAAACAACATGTCAACTTATGGTAACACCAACATCAGCGACATAACTGCTGATGTATATGCACCTGTTGCTCAAAATGAATTATTTGATCTGGCAGAACCTGTTGAAAATACGCAAAACACTTTACAAGATTATCTGAGTTGTTTTTCTATTATTTCTGAAGACGCATTGAAATATGCGCTGGCTGGTTATATGCAATTGGACAAAGAAGGAAAAATAGCGAAAAAAGACATCATTACCATTGTTGATTTCAGCAAACCATCTACAGAAGAACGTTTGTTCGTTATCAACTTAAAAACAAAGAAAATAATAGCAAAAAGTTTGTGCGCGCATGGCAGAAACAGCGGCGAAATCTGGGCAACCAATTTCTCTAACAGTTCAGAATCGTATGCAAGCAGTTTAGGTTTCTATATTGCAAGTGAAACCTACGATGGCAAAAATGGTTTTTCATTAAAGCTGGACGGACAAGAACCAGGCATCAATGACAACGCGCGCGACAGAGGTGTTGTGGTGCATGGAGCTGATTATGTAAGCAAAGATTTTATTGCAAATAATGGTAAATTAGGCAGAAGCCAAGGTTGTCCGGCATTGCCGATAGAAAAAAATGCGAAAATCATTAACTTAATAAAAGGTGGCTCTTGCTTCTTTATTTATCATCCAAATAAAAACTACCAAAAACACTCTGCATTTATCAGAAATTATAATGAAACATATTTAGCTGATGCAGTGTGTGATTTGACCGAATAATTCTTATAAAGAATCTTTCTTCATTACTTTATTTGAATCCTGCAAATTTGTAGTAGTAACCGTTATATTATTAACATTTGGTGTCAGTAGTTTTTCCTGTTCTTTTTTCAGTTTTGCTTCTGCTAACAACGAATCTGCTTTTTTCTTTTTTACAACTGCAATAGAATCCAGGTAACGTTGTTCGTCTTTAGAAATTACATGCGGTTTTTTATTTTTAAAAATGTATGCAATCATCTCTTTATCGCGACCATATACATCGTTATAGAACTTCACATCACCATTAAAATCAGCTTCTGCCGTAAAATATCTGAAATAAACAGGAATCGATTTTTTAAGTTTGAATGTACGCGTAGCAATTCTCAGATCTTTCAATACTTTTAACGAATCATAATCAATTTTCATCGAATCATTTTCCGACATCATGATCAGGTTGGCTGCCACTTCCAACGGTTCCTGGCAGCGCACGCAACCATGACTTGCCGCACGCAAGTCTGCGCCAAACGTTGATTTTGATGGTGTATCATGAATATACACCGAATACTTGTTTGGAAATAAAATCTTCACACAACCTAATGCATTGCGCGGTCCTGGTGGCTGCACTACTTGCGTATAAGAACCGGTTTTTGTAACGGAAAAACCTTTGAAACTTTTCATTTCATGTTTTACAATACTTTGCGGAACACTCCATGTCGGCCACAACACGATCTGATTGATCGCACTTTCTAAAATTGGCGTTTCGTTTTTATTATTTGATTTTCCAATCACGACTTTCTTTTCCAAACGCAGCGTATCTTCTTCTATGATCTTTAATTTATAGGATGGCAAATTTACCCAAACATATTTCTTCGGCAACTCGATAATGTGTTCTTTGCGCCATCTGTCTGCATTAATTGCCAGCAATTGGAACTTCGCTGAATTGTCTCTTTCCAGCGCTTTTATAGTATTTGCGCCAATATTTCCATCAGCATTCAGGTTATTGTCTTTTTGAAATTTTTTCAACGCTACTTTATAACACGAATCTATTTGTTTTAATGAATCTTCTAAATAATGATGATATACCAATGCTTTCTTCGCATCGTTTACAGCGCCAATCGAATCAAATTTTACATCGCGAATATGAATCGGATTATCAGAAATATTGTTTTTAGAAACGAATTTTTTTAATGCAGCCATGTATCGGTTGTACATCGGATTATCAGGTTCTAAAGAAGACAACACCTTAGAAACAGAATCTGTTGCGGCTTTTGCAAAAAGCTCTTCGTATTTCTTTTTAGGTATCCAAAAATTAGAGTTAATGCCTTTTGTTGTATCACCGAACATACCTTTATCAATATGCAAAGCCATTTGAAAAAACGAACGCGTTAAGCCAACTTCAACTTGTTTGGATAAATTAAAATCAACAGCAGGCAGTATCTTTGTCAGTGAATCCACTAATTTATGAATGCTTTCAAAATCGTATAATTCTTTATTCAAACCCAGAAATTCAGCTTTACTAAGGTAATCATACATCTCTTTTCCTTTTGGCGAAAGCACATCTTTGCTTACCCAAATTGCCTTGTATTGATTGGCTGCATAAACTTCTTTAACCGGTTCGTGCCAGCTCAAATATTTGGATGTATCGTTTTGAATTGTTTTTAACGTTGGAATATATTCGCCTAAAACCGTAGCAATTTTTTGTTGAAATTCCAGCTCATCTTTTGGTGCTTCAATAGTTTGTTCTATCTTTTCTGCTTCGCGTTTTTTATTTTTACAAGCGAACAAAAATCCTGAAAACAAGAAAATTAATAAGAGTGTTTTTTTAGTTGAAGTGATCTTCAGCATATAGCCATCATCCATGATCGTCAATAGTTTTTGTGGTGTAAAAGTACACTAAAATTATGCCAAATAAGTGAAAGAATAAAATTAATTTAGCTTGCCTGCGAGTACGCATTTTCGTTTATACACGAGCTTTTTACCATCTGTTTTGATGCGTTCAAAAACCAGGAAATAAATGCCAATTTCATTTTTATTTTCGCTTTCATTATTGCCATTCCAGGTAAAATAACCTTCTTTCTGAATCGTTTCATTGCGTACCAAATGATTGACCATTCTGCCGTCTGAATTGTATAAATAAGCATTTACAACGCTTCCGTCATCGTCAAAACTATAGGTAATAGTAGTGATGTCATCAATGCCGTCGCCGTCCGGCGAGAACACTTCCGGAATGATATGTACATCATCCAGTAATTCATAGGTATCTTCCGAATTCAGATAACCAGGCGTTGCAAACCCAACGTCTTCTGCAGCCGAATGCCAATATCTTTGCACTTGTGTCGGCAAATTAAACGCTGTTTTTTCTAAAGAAACACCAACTGTTGTTCGCAATAAAGGAAAATGCCACTTCCTGTTATAATGCAATTTGTCCAGCATTTGCTCCGATTTATTCTTCAATACTACAATATCTTCTTTCGTATTAAATTCAGGAATTGTCAGGTTGATAAACTTAGAAAGAACTGCTTCTGCATAAGCTGTTTTTACTGCGTTTTTATCTTTGCTTAAGACCAGATAATCCTGCGGAAAAATATATCCTTTTGCACTTGTAATATCTGTTGTATTCAACTCGGCACCGGTCGTGATATCTTCTTGCGATAACATCAAATCCTTTACTTTAAATAAGCTGTTTGATTTATTGTAGATCTCAACAAATTGCGCAACATTCGAATTTGGTTCAAATAAAACTTCGTTTATAATCAATTCATTTGGATTTGGCTCACGTGTAATAGCATGTTCAAATGTATCATCTATGTGTACAAAACCCGCGCAGCCGGCGAATGAAGGAACAATCAGCGTATAAATAATATTACTGTCTAATGGTGCTGACAGTGTAAGTCTTGCTTTTGTAATTCTTGTTCCGCTAATGCTGACAGACTGCACCGTTACGCCGTTGCTCCACCTGTAGTTATCAATATTCATCACTTCATTACTGTCCATCGGTGCATGAAAATTAACTTCAACAGTATTTGCATTGATCAATGAATCGGTAGCATGTACTTGCGTAAGAAACGAAATAATATCGTTTGGATTTGCAGGTGTTCCGCCATTGGCATTGCTGGATGCACGCCAGAACAATTCTTTAGAACAACCGGAAGAATAACCATTCTCGACCAATTCCATCGACCAGCCACCTGTTTGCTTACCGATGTCCTGGTAAAAATCATCTCTGTAATCCAGCGTATCAATCAATGTATTATCATCAGAACGAATAGAAACAAAACCATCATTTTGCAACGGAGTAAACCCAACAATTCCAACCGTATTAGCAATTGGTTTGAATGCAACAGTATCATTAGCATCACATACAATTACATAACCATTCGGTTGTAAATAACCATCCAATAAAGATTGATTATTTACTAAACAATCTTTTAAACGAATAACTTCTGATGTTTTATTTTTAAACTCAATGTATTGTTTGTTTGGCAATAATGAACCAACTGGTTTTATCATAATTTCACTCGCGAGCACATCGCCAGGAATTGGGAAATACGGTGTCTGCAATAAATCTAAACTTGCTGTATTCATTGCATTTCCGACCGAGTCTTTTACATTTTGTGTAGTAAGCGTATAAGTTGTTTTCGACAATAATTTTGTACTAAAATGCAAATGTGCCAACCGGTTATTATTTGCATCAATTACCACACTAGCTGGGTTTCCAATCGTAGATAACGAATAATTGATAACCGATTGTGCCGTTGCTATATCTACCATTTCATTAAAATAAACATCTATTGCCTGGCTATTAATTAATGCAACACTGTCAACAAATGGCGGCGTTGTATCTTCAGGCAGTAGTGGCATTCGGATAGAATAGACATCATCGAATGCAAAGCTATCTTTAGATGTATTTGTATATGTACAAATAATGCCAAAATAAGCAGATGTTGTGTGTGTACGCTCTTGCGCACTATCGAGTGTAATATAATCAGCTTGGCTGCTTGGTTTCCAGTAAAAAACCCATTTACCTAAATTGTTTTTTACCACTTTTAAATTGCCGTCTGCGCCGTTTGCAAACTGACCTTCATACATACTTTTTATCAAAACATCTGTTGTACTGTCTTTTCTGTAGAAATCCAGTCCGTCATTCGTGCCGTTCTGTCCGATACGCACGAAATAGCCATTAAAATCACCACGAACATCATGTTGATCTGAAACCAACGCAATTCGGACATGATCTGAATCCGTTGGTTGAAAACCCAAACGAATATAGATACTCCACTCTGCACTTGGACCAACGGTATCAATAGTTACCAAACCCGATTTCCCACCGGTTGCATCGCCGGTTGTATATAAAACCTCATTAAAAACGCGAAACTGTAATGGTGCTAAGGAATCCCAATGCGGATTTTGGTTAAAGCCGCCATCGGTAAAATGTTCTTCAAACTGAGCAAACACAGAAACCGAAAAAAAGACTAATATGTAGGTAAAAAGAGTTTTCACTGCAAATGATGACAAATATCTATAAATCTATGTCGAATTAAAAACTAAAACGGTTGTATTGGTAATGTTAAATTAAAAATACGCCGTTGTACTATTGCTTATTTTTGTAAGATAAACAGAATTAGAGTATTAACAAAATTTAAAAAAGAGAAAAAATGAAAGTAGCAGTAGTAGGTTCCACAGGTTTAGTTGGTGGCGAAATGTTAAAAGTATTAACAGAAAGAAATTTTCCGGTAACTGAATTAATTCCGGTTGCATCAGAACGATCAGCAGGCAAGAAAATTACATTTAAGGGAAACGAATATACTGTTGTAACACCTGCAACTTGCATCGAAATGAAGCCAGATCTAGCGTTGTTTTCTGCAGGTGGCTCAACATCATTGGAATGGGCACCGAAATTTGCAGAAGCAGGCATCACCGTGATCGATAATTCATCTGCCTGGCGCATGGATCCAACTAAAAAATTAGTAGTTCCTGAAATCAATGCCGATGCATTAACTAAAGACGATAAGATCATTGCAAATCCGAATTGTTCAACCATACAAATGGTAGTTGCATTGAATCCATTGCATTTAAAATATAAAATCAAACGCGTGGTCGTTTCTACTTATCAATCTGTAACAGGAACCGGCAAAAAAGCAGTTGACCAATTGATGAATGAACGTAATCATGTGGAAGGCGAAATGGCTTATAAATATAAAATTGATTTGAATGTGATTCCGCAAATCGATGTGTTTCTAGAAAACGGCTATACCAAAGAGGAAATGAAAATGGTGAAAGAAACCTGCAAAATTATGCGCGATGACAGCATTAAAGTTACGGCCACAACAATCCGTATTCCGGTTATGGGCGGCCACAGCGAAAGCGTAAACGTTGAGTTCGAAAACGAGTTTGATTTAGCAGAGGTGCGTTCTATTTTAGAAAAATCAGAAGGTGTAATCGTAGAAGATGACGTGGCTAATTTTATATATCCAATGCCGATGAATGCGCATGGCAGAGACGAAGTTTTTGTTGGCAGATTGCGTCGCGATGAAACACAGCCAAAGACACTAAACATGTGGATCGTAGCTGATAATTTGCGTAAAGGTGCTGCAACAAACGCTGTTCAAATTGCAGAATATTTAGCAAAACAAGGCTTATTGCATTAATTACAATGGAACAGGACATACTAGATGACTCTTTAAACGTAAAAGAAGAAGAATATCCAAATGCAAACGATTATGACAAAAATTTGCATGGATTAAACGGATGGCTTGCATTTTTAGGTTTTTCGATAATACTTTCGGCATTAATATCCATTATACTTAATGGCAGAAATTATTGGCCTTTAATAACTAATATTAATCTGATCATTCCCGCTTATAAGATTTGGATAGGATTGGAGTTTACAATGATTGTGATACTTGTTGCAATTCAACTTTATTTGCTTTATCTGTATTTCAACAAGAAAAAACGTTTCATCCTGATGTTTAAAATTTATCTTGCTTATTATTTGCTTTTTTTGATCACGGACCAATTTCTCATTGTACCAATGGTAGGCAGCAAACCAAATATTTTAAGCATGTTGCGACCTGTAACTTATGTTGTCATTTGGAGTTTCTACATTTTTAATTCCAAACAAGTGAAGCATACTTTTTTGTATGAATAAACATTAACAAACATTATGGCTGTTTAACAAATATTAATCCTGCTGCCGAAGCGGGATTCTTTATTTTTAGCGATGCTCAAAAAATATACACTACGATCTTTTATTTTATTATTTCTTGTTATAAATATCGCAGCATTTTTTCATGCGTATAAATTCACGCACTTTTCTGCATCTGCTACAGAAAGAACAAGAAATGCTAAAAAATTATCTGCTGCTGAAAAGATAAAAACATTGATTTTCAGTGTAAATAACCCAAAACCGCTTAATAAAGAATTTCCGTTACAAGCTTATAAAACTATCTATTTACAAAGCAGCAAAAAAATAGAATGCTGGGAAATTAAAACGCCAGACAGTAAAGGAACTGTAGCAATTTTTCATGGTTATGCTGCTTCTAAATCGATGATGCTGGATAAAGCCGATGAGTTTATAAAGCTAGGTTATGGCGTTCTGCTGGTTGATTTTATTGGTTGTGGTGGTTCTGAAGGCAATCAGACAACTATCGGTTTCAAAGAAGCACAAGATGTAAAAACTTGTTTTGATTATTTAAAGCAGCAAAAAGAAAACAACATCATTTTATTTGGCACATCAATGGGTGCAGCAGCTATTATGAAATCTATCGATCAGTATCACATTCATCCAAGCGCAATTATTCTGGAATGTCCGTTCGGTTCAATGTATAAAACTACTTGCGCGCGTTTTAAACTGATGCATGTGCCATCATTTCCAATGGCAGGAATTTTATTGTTTTATGGTGGTTTACAAAATAATTTCTGGGCTTTCTCACACAATCCACAGCAATATGCAAAAACAATAAATTGTCCGACATTATTACTGCAAGGCGGAAAAGATGCAGAAGTAAGCCGATCTGAAACAGATGAAATCTATAAAAATCTTGGTGGCAAAAAGACATTAAAAATCTATCCGAATGCAACTCATGAGAATTATTTGATTCAATATAAAAACGAATGGATAAATGATATCAGTGCTTTTCTGAGCGATGTTAAATCATAATATTCACATTTGCTTACATTTCGCACATCAAATTAGCTATTATTTTACCGTATTTTTGCGGCAGTGAATATTAAAACCAAAACAATATTATTCTTATCTCTTGTTCTTTGTCCTTTTTGTTTTATCAAAGCGCAAGGTAATGTACAATATGTTAAAGTCAGAAATATCAGCATTACAGGCAACAAAAAAACGCGTCCGTTTGTAATTAAACGCGAAATGACCATTCACGAAAATGATTCATTTCCGGCAAAAGAAATGGATGCAATATTGCTTCAGAACAAGATCAATATTTTCAATACAAAGATCTTTAAAGATGTTTCGATCAACATCAAAAATTGGGAAGACGACAGCTTAGACCTTGCTATTACGGTAAAAGAACGCTGGGCAATCATTCCGCTACCGATTATTCAGTTTGCAGACAGGAATGCTGCAGAATGGTGGCGACAATACCACCATGATTTTAAACGTTTGCAGTATGGTTTGCAAATAAGCTGGAACAATGTTTCCGGAAGAAACGATGTTTTGTACACTGCATTCAGTTTGGGTTTCGCGCAGAAACTGGATCTTGGTTATTCTATTCCGCAATTCAATCGAAGAAAAGAAATGGTAGGACTTTCCATTTTTTTGCGCATGTTGCGCAGTAAGCGCGTTGCGTTCAATACGACCAACGATGTGTTGAATTATCTGGAAATTGGCAAACCTATACAGTTACAAAAACTGGAAATTGAACCGGTTATTTCTTATCGTAAAAAAATACATGATACGCATTTTTTCAGCGCCGGCTATGGAATCACAGCTATCAGCGATATTGTGTTGCAGGCCAATCCGCAATATTTGTTAGATGGAAATAAGAAACAGCAATACTTTAAGATCGGTTATCAATACGAAGCAGACTACCGCAATCTGCCTGCTTTTCCTACAGAAGGCTGGTACTTCAAAGCTAATTTTACGAATTATGGTTTAGGTTTTTTAAAAACCAAAATGACAACCTTAGGTTTCCAGTTCAGCCAATACAAATCTTGGAACAAGCAAAAAAGATTTTCTTTAGCTGCGTCACTGCGTTTTCAAACATCGTGGCCATTAAAACAACCTTATAATTTGCAGCCGGTGAAATCATTAGGTTATGGCGAAAATAGTATTCGCGGTTATGAAGTCTATGTATTGGATGGTCAGCATTCGTTGTTATTTAAGAATGAATATCGCGTGCGCTTGTTTAGTTTTAAATTAAAAGATTTTAAAAAGGTAAAAGAAAAAAATAAAGTATTACTCAACTCAACGCTGACTTTTTTACCGTTCAACATTTTCCTTACCACATATTTCGACGCAGGTTATGTTTGGGATCATTACTTCCTGGAAAACAATAAAATGAAAAATAAATGGCAATTTGGCTACGGCATCGGTTTAAATTTATTAACTTTCAACGATAGATTATTGCGTTTAGAATACAGTGTTAACCGATATCTTGAACACGGTTTCTATGTGCATTTTGAAGTACCATTATGACGATTGGAATTTACAGCAGAGTTTTTAAAGAAGACCATACCAGGTATGTTTTGGAGTTGTTGCAGCAACTGCATAAAAACGATATCAATGTGTTGATGTACGATGAGTATTACAAAGCCATCAAAAAACAATTGCCGAAACAAAAGATCCATACATTCAAAAATCACAACGATGTAAAAAACAAACTCGATCTGTTGCTGGCACTTGGCGGCGATGGAACACTTTTAGATACTTTGCAATTAGTGCGCAACAGCGAAATTCCGGTAGCCGGCATCAACATGGGTCGTTTGGGTTTTTTGGCTGATATTCATAAAGAAGAAATTGCGATGCTGGTTGAATCAATTCAACAAAATACATACACGATTGAAGACAGAGCATTGATTTGCGTAGAAAGCAATAAACCTGTTTTTGGCGATATCAATTTTGGTTTAAATGATTTTACGATTCACAAAACCGATTCGTCTTCGATGATCGTAGTGCATGTTTATTTAAACGGCGATTTTCTGAATTCTTTCTGGGCAGATGGTTTGATCATTGCAACACCAACCGGCTCTACTGCCTATTCGTTAAGTTGCGGCGGACCAATCATGTTTCCTGCGTCAGGTACTTTTGTGATTACGCCGGTTGCGCCGCATAACCTGAACGCACGACCAATTATTATTCCTGACAATACAATTCTCTCTTTTGAAGTAGAATGCAGAAGCAACAATTTTTTATGCTCTATTGATTCGCGCTCCAAACATGCAGATACTACACATCAGTTGGCCGTAAAAAAAGCGCCGTTCCATTTGAAATTAGTGCGCATGCCGGAAAGCTCTTACCTGAAAACACTACGAGAGAAACTCAGTTGGGGCGAAGATACTCGCAACCGATAGTTTTTTTACAAACATTTATAAGTCAAATTATTTTAACATTTTTACTATTCTTTCATCATTTTTCCGGAAACAATTACTTTATCATTGTCGGAAATAGTAAACAGGTATGTATTAGCAGCAAGATTTGGTAAATACATTGCTTGTTTGTTTTTCATAGTTGAAGTAAAAATGATTTTTCCGTTCAAATCATACAATATGAACCGATACTGTTGTTGCAAATTTTTATTGTCATCAATATCAAACGTAATGTTGTCTTTAAATGGATTTGGGAAGCAGTTTACTTTAATGTGCTGCGCATTGTTATCCTGCACAGACAACAACACGCGATACAAATTTTCACGAATGGTATGAAAAACCTGGTTGGTAGAAACAGCCGTATTAAAATCGAAATATACATTCGCTGTATTCGTGAAAACAGTATTATCCGCCAAATCATTTTTAGGTAAAACAGTAAATGCGAAGAAACCATTAGACGCTAATGAATTGGCACCTGAATCAGGTAACATAATATTGGTAAACGTAACTTTCAGCACACCGTCTTGCGCTATTTGGTAAGTATATACATGCGAGCTTGCGCCCATTTTCAGTGTAGTAACATCCAACAACGGCGAAATAGAATCTTCCACCAAAACCGTGAATGCCGTATCTGTGCCTACATTCTGAAAATGCACAATATATTTGATCGGTGTTTTGTTGGTGACATAATGCAAACTATCAATACCAACCGGTGTTGCCGCTTTAAAATTAGGATCATACGAACCGATATTCTGCGCGCAAAACGTATTGATAAATGGCGAAGAATTATCCTGCAAAAAATGATTGACAACGCCTGGCTGCAGATCACCATTACAACCTTCAATACTAATAGTCGCATTTCCAGGATATGGATAATAATCCGGCTGCTGTGCAGTGAGCGTAACTGTATTTCCGCTTGCAGCAACAGTTAAATGAATTTCTTCATTACTGTTCAATTGAAAATTCTGCGGTGCCGTTCGTAAAAAATCACCTTCTAACACATAGTATTTTTTCGGATTGGTCATATTGCCTGCGCCAGTGTTTTTTATAATCAATTCTACTGAATCGCCAACACATCTTCCGCTCACAACAATATTCGATTTGTCCCAACGCGCATCCGGTGTAACACACAACGAATCCGGAAAGATACTTGCTTGCACACAATGTGTTTGTCCTAAAACGGTAGCGTTATCGCAAGCCAAATATGCCTGAAAACTGAAGCTGCCAACCTCTTGCTCATCTATGTTTCCAAGTGGAAATGTATATACGTTTCCATTCACTGAACTCCATGGAATCGTTGAAGAAATCATGTGCAAATTGGTATCTAACGCCACTTTAATAAAAGCATTTTCAGCAATTGCAGTTCCATTATTGCTATATTTTATTTGATAGGTATTTTCAAAACACCTTCTCAAATACGGTGTAGAAATATCTACATTCATAAACGGACATTCCACATTTTTTTGAAAGGCAAAATTAACTTTCGTTGTATCCGTTAAGGTATTAACAGCAACCGATGAAACACAGGCATTCCAGTAAGTATTGTTCGGCAAATATGGTTTCACTTCATAAATTCCGTTATCAACAGGAATACTGTAATTGCCTGCACTGTCTGTTACATTATAGAAAACACTGTTTGCATTCTTAGCTTCTATCAACACCTCTTTAAATCCTGCTTCATCGTCAAACGTACAGTTTTTATTGGCATCTACAAACACATTGCCTTTTATTAAACGCTCATAGATCACTCCGTTTTTATTCGTTTTCACCAACACACCTAATACCAAATTAAATCCATTATCAAATTTCTTTCCGATTCTGCCAATCAAATAAAATGAGCTGTCTGCCAGTATCTGCATATTATTGAACAATACATAATCGCCAACATCTTCACCAACACCGATCTTTCTGTCCGGAAAAATAATTCTGTTCCACAACAATTGTCCGTTGCTGTTTTTCTTTGAAAGCGAATTGCCTTTAAACGTAAATAAATTGCCTGCTTTATCTATCGTTAAACGAATCGGCAATTGCAGCAAAGTACTCGAATCCTGAAAAGAATAGCTTAAGTTTTCTGTTGCATTGTTCACATCTAAATCATGTATAAAGTAAGTACTTAATGGCTGTGTTGGTTTAATTTGCGCGATTGCCGTACGCATCTTTCCGCTGTTCAATATTTGCTCATTATACAGAAAAACATGTGCATCGTTTAGTAAAGGAATTTCAGGCAATGCAAAATGATTATACTGCAAAAAATTTCCGGAAGAATCTGCAATCGTTTGAAAAACTTCAAACTTGGAAACAGTAGCGTTCCAGCCCAAACCTGTAATAAAAAAACGATTACTGTTTTGTTTTAAAATACGTATCTGATACATAAAGTTTAACGAACTAACTGTATCCAAAGTATTGTTGAAATTGGTTTTACTGATCGGTTTTGTAAAAATAACCTGCGACTGCGCATCTATTTTTTGTAAATAAAACTGTGTGTTTGTCGGATTTGCCAGCACTTGCAAAATCCCATTGTCATCGGTAACCGCATAACTGCGCAATGGCAATGGCTGCAGCGAATCCGGCGTATTCAGTGCTTGCGTGCTGACAATGTTTCCATTTACGATCTTCGTTATTTTTTGTTGCAATGTATGATTCGGATTTTTAAAATGCGAGATGATCCAACTGTTTCCGTCAAATGCTTTTACCAGGTCAACGCCATTCAGTACTGATGTATCCTGAATAGAAAAAATATTAGTAAGCCAAACCACATTGCCTAATGAATCGGTTGCCTGCAAATAATCAAAGCCGACATAACCAATATAAGAACGCGTCAGCAATACGGCGCCTTTGTTATTTGTTTCTGCAAGTTGTATTGGCTCAAGACCAAAAAGTGGTTTCACGAAGCCGGAATTTGCAAAACTATTATGCATGCAAATACTTAACAGAACAAACAAACAACAGTATAATTTTTTCATTTCGGCAATTTATTTAAGACAAAAACGTATGTATCAGCTTACCATTCTAACTTTTAAAAGTAACTAAAATTATCTGTTTAAGATAATACAAATTATTTGCTTTGTAAATCAGAATAAATGTATTACATTTCTTATCTAATTGCAAAACAACAAGATATAAATAAATGGAAAACAGCAAAGTTTACAACATATTGTTAGCGCTAAACAAATGGAAACGCAGAAGTCTTGAAAAATTTGTGCAGTCAACCTATCAGAGTTGCCAGGAAGAAGTTGCATTATTGTATAAAATACTGAATGAATGTATTGAAAAAAATGCTGATTTTCCTAGCAAAGAAAGTATTTATAAAAAGATACATCCAAAGCAATCTTATAACGACCAGCAATTGCGTTTGTACATGAGTTATTTATTTAAACTCATTGAAAAATTTTTAATTCTTGAGCAAATTGAAGAAGATCCGTTTTTGCAGAAAGTAAAATTAATGGATGCTTATAATCAGTTAAATCAGCACAAGAATTTTTATAAAACGTATGAAGACACCATCAAAATAATGGAGACGTATCCATTCAAGCATTCAAAATTTTACGAACGCTATTTTGACATTGAAACAGAACGTTATAATGAGAAACGCAACCTGACAAGAACCGCCGAATACGATTTTCAAAAACTCACTTCTAATTTTGATATTTATTTTATATCGGAAAAAATGAAACAAGCATGCATGTTGCTTTCGCACGAACAAGTGCATCAGAAAAAATATGACTACGGTTTTTTTGCTGAAATATTGACTTATATTCAAAATAATCAAAAGCTCTTGGAAATACCTGCAATCGCTATTTATTATTATATTTTTCAGTTATTGAAATTGAATAATCATGAAGAAAATTTTGAGAAATTATTGAATTTGATCAATACCAATTTACATTTGTTTCCAAAAATAGAAGCGCGCGATATTCTTATTTATGCAAATAATTATTGCATACAGATGAACAATATGGGCAAAGATGGCTACGCGCGAAAATCGTTTGACATCAATAAAATAGGCATTAAGAGCGGTGCGTTTTTAGAAAAAGGTTTTTTGTCGCGCTTCACCTATAAAAATATTGTAACGGTTGGTATTCGCTTGAAAGAATACAAATGGACGGAAAAATTTATTAAAGATTATATCGGCTTGCTGGAAGAAAGATACCAGGAAAGTTCTTTTAGTTATAACAAAGCGTTTTTGGAATACGAGCGCAAAAATTATGACGTGGCAATTAAACTCTTACAGAAAGCAGACTACGATGATTTATTACTGAATCTTGCAGCGAAAAATATTCTTCTGAAAATTTATTTTGAACTAAATTACATGGAACCGCTCGAATATCTGATTGGTAGTATTCTCGCATTGCTGAAACGAAAAAAATTAGATGCCGTTTATAAAAATAATTACATCAATATCGCTAAATTGACCAAGCGTTTGATCTCTTTAAAAACAATGACGGCGAGTCAGCGCGCTTATTTAAAAAAGAAAAAAGAAATCGCAAAAAAAATCATTGAAGAAAGTAAGCCATGCTCTGAAAAAAAATGGCTGCTGGAACAATTAGAAAAAATAAACTAAAAAAGGAACAATACTATTTCTGCCGCATTACATAAAACTGTTTTAATCGCGCCACTCGATTGGGGCTTGGGTCATGCAACACGCTGCATGCCGATGATCGATTTGTTGCTCAAAAAAAAGCATCGCGTACTAATTGCAGGCAATGGCGATTCTTTTTATCTGCTGAAAGAACAATATCCTGAACTTACTTTTTACGAATTGCCCGGTTATAATATTTCGTATCCAAGTGGAAAAAATGCATCGGTGCATGCGTTGCTGCAAACGTCAAAAGTTTTAAAAACAATAGCGAAAGAAAACAAAGCCATTGAAGCTATTCTTGCGAAAGAAAATATTGATCTGATCATTTCTGACAATCGTTATGGTGTGCGAAATGCAAAAGTAAAAAGCATTTTTATCTGCCACCAGATTGCGCTGCAGGCACCGAATTCCATGCGTTTTATGAATCCTGTTTTTTTAAAATTGCATCTGCGTCAAATTCATAAATTCGATGTTGTCTGGATTCCTGATGCAGAAAACAAAAACAATCTTTCCGGAAAATTATCGCATGATATTGCATTTAAAATTCCGCATACTTACATTGACATTCAAAGTCGTTTTGCAAATTATGTTGCAGAAAAATCATTTATCAGCGAATTGGATTTCGAGATTTTAGTCGTGCTTTCCGGACCGGAACCACAACGCACTTTTTTAGAAAATGAATTAAAGAAAAAATTGCAAACAATAGCATCAAAAGTTTTTTTGGTGAAAGGAAAAACATCTGAACAAAAAATTGAAACAGAAAACAATGTCACAACCATCAATTATTTAAACACCAACGATTTATTTGTTGCCTTACAAAAAGCAAAAACAATTATCTGCCGTTCCGGTTATTCAACAGTAATGGACCTGGCTGTGCTTGGTAAGAAAGCGATTTTCATACCAACTGAAGGACAAACCGAACAGGAATATTTAGCAGAAACGTTAGCGCAAAAAAAGTATGCTGTTGTTTGCAAACAAAACACTTTAAATATAGAAGAAGCGCTGAAACAATTAGATTTTATTGATGGTTTCACGCGATATAAAACCAATTTGAAAATATTGGAAAATGAGTTGGATAAGCTGCTTACTTAAACAACGGCAAATGAATTAAATCAATCGGTTCTTTGTAAAAAAGTTGTGTGGTTTTTTCAAAGCTTTCGGTATAATCAGAAACATAAAAAGTATTCTTTCCTTTCTTTTCATAATTGACCAAACCATTCTCAATCATAAAATGTTTGATGTGTTTCGCCACAATTTCATTCGTTGCCAGCACATCTATTTTTTTATTTTTAGCTGCATACAAATCTTCAATCTCTTTTTTGATCAACGGATAATGCGTACATGCTAATATCAATGTATCGATGTCTTGCAGTTCAGGCGCGTTCAAATATTCTTCAATTACCAAATGCGAAATCTGACCATCAACAAAACCGGATTCTATCATCGGCGCAAGCAATGGCGTTGCCACCTGATGTACTTGTACATTTGCATCTTTCGCATTTATTTTTGTTTTGTATGCATTGGAATTAATCGTTCCTAAAGTACCAATCACGCCTACTTTTTTGTATTTCTTTTTGATCACTTCATCAACAACAGCTTCAATTACAGAAAACACATGCGCTTTGTCGCCTGCTAAATTTTGCAACATTTCATACGCAACAGATGACGCCGTATTGCAAGCAATTACAATAATCTTGCATTCTTTCGATAATAAAAAACTTCCGATCGTTTTCGTGAAATAACGAATCGTATCAGCCGATTTATCACCGTACGGCAGATGTGCAGTATCGCCAAAATAAATCAGTGATTCGTTCGGTAATTCTTTTAACAAAGCATTGGCAACCGTTAGGCCGCCAATTCCTGAATCAAATAAGCCGATGGCTTGTTGTGCGTTGGTATTCATGTCGTTTCACGCAAAGAAGCAAAGAAGCAAAGTATTATTTTGAGAGCTGATAACCACTTTTATTCTGTTGTCAAAATGCTTTTTAATTGTTTAATTAATTAAACGAAGTTCTGTAATCTTATTTAAAAAACAAAAGGTTCAATACTATTTAATAGCATTGAACCTTTTCTACATTTTTTAGAAAGAATAATTATTGTCCGTTGTTTATTATTAATTCTGTGCTTACAACACCATTTGCGTTTGTAACAGTAACGTAATAGGTTCCGCTGCTTACAGATTGTATATCTAATTTTTCTTTCAGCACTTTTTTACCAACTTTTTCTAATACTACTTTATTTGATTTATCCACTAATTGAATAGTAGCATTTTCAAAATCAATTGGCTGTTCTTCTAAAAACAACTCTATTGTTATTGTACTTCCTATAGCTGTTGGATTTGGGTACGCTTTTACTGTTTGATTGCTTGTGGCTGTCATCATCATCATTTGCGAAGGACACTGTGTTGTTGTGCTGCCAAAACAATAATACTGGTCAATGCTTCCACAAA
This sequence comes from Chitinophagales bacterium, assembly GCA_046329815.1. Lineage (GTDB taxonomy): Bacteria > Bacteroidota > Bacteroidia > Chitinophagales > JADIYW01 > JADJSS01. Next base: position 1,540,629 of record JAXLTY010000001.1, on the reverse strand, counting down.
CATTGGTCAGTGTTCGTTTAAATTCAACAGACTGGCTGGCTGCCTTGAAAAATAAGCTAATTTCATTTCCGGTTGCAGACCAATAATTATAATTTAAAGGGAAAGACAATACCTTTTGTACAGAGATGTTGCTTGCATTATATGCTACAGGCAAACACCAGGTAATGTTTGGACCACCAGGTGAATAACATTGCGTATTGCAAGGACCGTCATCTTGTGCCGTTTCCATTACAGCTTCCTGAAAATTACAGCCACCAGCATTGTATAATGTAAATGGGACACCTAAACCAACTGGTTTGGTTAATTCATAGGTAACGCCACAAGCCGTGATCGTTGCTTTTATAGTAGCATTTCCATTCGTTGCTTTTGTTGCAACTGTATTATTTCCTGTATTAACAAAAGTAACAGCACCGGCAGGAATTACAGACCAGGCAACTGTTGCACCAACAGGTAAGGCGCCGCTAACAGAATATGGTTTAGAAATACAAATAGTGGCATCGCCAACTATATTAACACCCGTTTTATCAAAACACTCATCCACACGCAGATAATAATGACCTTTGCTGCGAGTGTCTGAAGTGTTGGTGATGTTGTTTTCAATTTTAATAGCATAATTATTTACATACACTGTACCTACTCCTGAAATATTGTATGAATAAGGCAATGTTTGTGTGATTTTAGAAAATAGATCAGTAACTGAATTATTATCGTGTTGTGATAATTGAACTAATGAATTATCCAATAATACAGCATATAATGTAATCTTTGTATCTGGTTTTGGCTTGCCTGTTACTTCCTGTGTCTGAATTATGTAAGGTTTACTTGTTGGCACAGGCTTAGTTATGTCCCATTGAAAAGGTTGGAAATAAACCCAATCTACATCGCAAGCGGTACCAGCAGAATGGTGGAAAGTGTGGTATTGTTTGCTGTTGATACTGGCAAGATTGCAATAAGATTCTGGATTAAAAGTAGTAATGGAAGAAAAAACATTTGGCTGGTGGAAATTATCATTTTCATAAAAATCAACATCATCATTATATTTCATAGAACTATTTGTTTTTCCTATATAATGATACATAACTCCTTGTTGCATTTTTGTAATTTGGTTGTAATTACAACCCCAATATGACATTAAATTTTGCATTGCATTTGCAAAAGGAACACCATACCATGTGCCTGGTTTGTACCATTGATCGCCGTAATTATCATATTTTCTGTTGTTGGATAAAGTATTACTGGCGGAAACATCGTATGTTAGATTATTACAATTAGCAAATGCTCCGTCATAACCATTTGGGCCACTAGATAAATTCATAATATCAGCATGCGTATCACACAAACAATCTCCATTTACTTCGCATTTAAGACTTCCTTGAGTAAAAGCGCAATACCCTTCTTGTGTCCTTGTTCTACTTACACATTCTTGAAAGCAATTAGCTCTATTTGGGTTATTTCTGTTAAATGTATGTAATAATCCAATTGTATGTCCAATTTCATGCGCAATTGAACTTGCTACAATTTGAGCATTAGATAGATCTGCAAAAGGGCTTGTGCCATTTGCAATAATAGCACATCCATATTTATCTTGCATCCAAGGGTATGGGCCAATACCATTACCTAAATTCCAACCATGTATTAAAGTTACATTTAATTTATTATTTTCCCGTTCCACATTTAAAGCTGTAGATAACATTTGTGCCCAATTACTTGCATAAGCATATAACGAACTATTTTTTCTAAATGGGCCACATTTATCTAAATAGAGTTGTACTTTAAATCCATTCTGTTTATATATCTGATTTACGGCATTAATGTACCATTGTACTTCATCGTCATTTAATGCTCTGTGGCTTGCATCATAATATAAAATCACTCTTACTGGAATTTGATAAACAAAATTGCCAATGCCATCGTTTGTTGTTCTGCAATTAGTACACGTATTTGCATTTTTTATACTGTCAACTAAATTTGTCAAAAATGCATTATTCCCAAACCAAGGGAAAGTAGTCATTGTTACAGAGTCGGCATCTTCAACGCCACATGAATCAACAGATGCATAAGATCTTAATGTGATACTTAAGAGTATCAAAATTGTAAGTATTTTTTTCATGTTTGTTATTTTATGATGTCAAAATGGATTTCAGTTGTTTGTGAAATATTATTTTTATTTAATATTGATTGGCTATTTCTTTTTACCAAAACATTGTCATTACCATACATAATACTTAATGTGTCATTCTCAATAATATTTGAATTATATTTTATAATATATTCATCTATTGTGTTAGATTGAGAAATTACTCCATAAATATAACCAGATGACCCAATTTGAACATTATTTGGGAAATTAGTTCTTAAGACGCTTCCATTTTTTGAATAGAATTTAATTGAATCCTGGTAGTATCTATTAGGGTGTTGAGTGTCTCCAACCAGATTATTATAATTTGAATCTACAATTGAAAATGAATATGTATAGCGAATCCTATTACTCATACCTTTTTCTTGACATGCCCAAAAGAGCGTTATGATACAGATTGAAATAAATAAATAAAGAGCTTTAACTGTTTTCATAAAGTATTAATTTTAATTATAAAGATAGCCATTATAATTACATTATAAAGATAATTTATAATTTTCATAAAGTCAAATAATTTTCATCATGTAAATGAAATAATTTTTTGCTTTATATGTGAAAAGTGGTAAAAATCATATTGGTAGCCAGCTAAAAAAAATTAGAACCTTAAAAGGTATTACTCAGGAAGAATTAGCTAAAAAGATAGGAAAGACAAGACCTTTGGTGTCTTATTTTGAACGTACAGGAATCATAAATAAATACACCTTACAGGATATTGCGGCGGCACTAAATGTTTCTGTTTCTTTTATTGAAAATTTTGAAGAAACAAATTTACATTATGTAAATAAAATTGAAAACAACGTTTTAAATGAGCAACAAGAGAATGCGCTCATACAAAGCATGCAAAATGAAATAAAATTTCTAAAAAATACTATTGAACATCAATGGAAACTAATTTTTGAACTGACAAAAAATATTGAATGAACATTTAAAAACTACAATTCAAAACATTTTTTCTTGACCTTTTCATTATAACAGCACGTTTTATGCCAAGTCCAATTGCTGTAAAATTAAAGGTAGCAGCGATAGGTACTAAACTCATAGTAGTAAATATTGCTCCAAATGGCTCTCTATTATTCCAACTTGGTATAACTGCCAGAATAGGAATAGTAAAAATTATTCCTAAGGTTACTGTTGCAATAATTGTTCGTTTATTTCGGTTAAATTTTTTCTCTTTCCAAACACAAAGCGATTTACTTTGAACCGAATTCAAGTAACTTGCATTTGTCTTTTGCTGTTTATTTTTTATAAATACAAATTCTGTTTTGTTATTTTTCAGCACAACAAATTTTCTAATGCTATTATCATTTTTTAATATGATAACATTTTTATCTGATAAACCTTCCATACAATTTTGTGCAAAAGAAAATTCGTGTATATATAAAGTCAGAATAACAATACAAAAATATTTCATAGGTTAAGTTTGTTTCTTAAAGATGGTAAATATTAATTTAATCAGCAACTATTTAAAAAACAAAAGCCACTGAATGTTGAAAATTCAGCGGCTTTCAGGTATATTTATTTAAAAAATTATTTTGGAGCTGCACCTGTTTTTGGAGCAACTACTTTTGGTTCAGGCAATTTCATGTATGCTTTCAACAATGGTAAAATGTTGTCAGACTCATCTACATATAATAAACTTCCTGCGCTTGCATCAAAGATATATGTATAACCGTTTGCTTTTGCTACCGCTTTGATCGCTTCGTTTACTTTTTGTAAAACAGGTGCGTATGTTTTGTCTTGTTTGTCCTGAATTTTTTGTTGAGATGATTGTTGGAAATCCTGGATGCGTTTTTCCATGTCAGCCAATTCTTTTCCAATCAATTCTTTTTGCTCATCCGTTAACAATCCTTTTTCTACATCAGTTTGTGCTTTTTGTGCTTTCTTTTGATATTCCTGGTACATTTGTTGTCCTAATGCGTCTAAGTCTGCGCCATATTTATCAATGATAGAATCTGCTTTTGCTTTTTCCGGCATTAATGACAATAATTCCAATGAATTAAGATAACCGAATTTGTTTACTTTCTGTGCGTATGAACTTGCCGCTAATGCAATTATTGCTACGAATAGGATAGAAATTTTTTTCATTTGTACTTGTTTAATTGTTTTTTTAATTGTTTTCACTGCATAATAAACGCTTCATTTCTGTTTTCTTACTGCAGTATCTAATGATTGGTTTTTGATTATTTAAATTTTATTTATTGCAATAATACAATTTACATGCCTAATTTTTTCAATACTTCTTCACTTACATCATACGTTGGATTAGTGTAAAGCATAGATGTGCTTCCGGATGCTTTATCAAAAATAAAATCATATGCGCGCATTTGAGCCAGTTTCTGAATAGCATCGAACACTTTATCTTGTATCGGCTGAATTAATTCCTGGCGTTTTTTGAATAAATCACCGTTATATCCAAATCTGTTTTTTTGCAGATCTTTCAATTCATCTTCTGCTTCTACGATTTCATCTTCACGTTGTTTCTTTAGATCAGCCGATAATAAAAATTCTTCAGCTTGGTATTTTGTGTACATTTTTTTCAATGCTTCATTCTTCGTATCAATTTCTTTTTGCCAAGCTGCTGCCTGATCGTCCAGTTTTTGCTGTGCTGCTTTGTAATCTGTTAATTTTTCTAAAATATACTTCGTGTCAACGTACGCGAATCGTTGTGCATTTGCAGAGACTACGACTGCAACTAAAAGTGCTATTGATAAAATAATTTTCTTCATAAGTATTAATTTATATGTTTTCGTTATTCCGGTTCAAAGCCAAGTATGAATGAGATATTACCGTTTTTACCGATATAATCAAAGAATCCATTGGTGCTCTTGATCGGACTACCATTAGCGTTATCAAAACGTATGCCATAGTCAATACCAATTAAGCCGAACATTGGTAAGATGGCACGCAAACCAAGGCCAACACTTTTCTTCAACTTAAACGGATTATAATCTTTAAATGTTTTGTAAGTATTCGCTGCTTCAAAGAACATTACACCATAAATCGTTGCAGATGGATTCAATGAGAACGGATATCTTAATTCTAATAAGAATTTGTTATAAATAGGATCGCCACCTGTTGTTGAATACGCACCTTCATAACCACGATGCGCGATGATGTCTGTACCAAATAATGTTACAGAAGAAGGAATACCGTTTCCGCCAACTTCAAATCGCTCAAATGGTGTAATACCTAAGTTTTTATTATATGCACCTAAGAAACCAAATTTTGCGGCAGCACGTAACACTAATGGTTTGTCGGCGCTTTTCGTTAATTTCTGATACCAGTCAACAGTGAATTTAAACTTATAATATTCCAGCATTTTGTATTTTTCCGCTAAAGTTTTGCCATCAAAATTATTGTCTTTTCTGAATAAAGAGTATGGTGGTGTAAACTGGCAAGACAACTCAACTCTTGCGCCGCCGGTTGGAAAAGTTGGTTGGTTGATAGAGTTTCTTGCAAGCGTCAGCTTAAAGTTAAAGTTGTTGAAGTTACCGGAATCTAACGGTGTATTGTTTACATAATAACCTAAGTAATTTTTCAACTGATAGCCATAATAGTTTACACCAGCTTGTACGATGAAAAAATCGTCCGGTTTTTTCAAACGTGTTCCTAAAGAAACCGAAAGACCTGTTGTGATTTGTTTTCCCAGCACTTTTCTGGTATCAGGATCTAAATTTTGCACACGAGAACGGAATGCGGCAACCGTGAATGCATTCGGTTTTTTGCCACCTAACCAAGGTTCAGTAAATGAGAAATTATAGTTTTGGTAACGTTTACCATTACTTTCAATTCTGATAGTAAGCTGTTGTCCGTCACCGGAAGGCAATGGCGACCATGCTTTTTTATTGATAATATTTCTAAGTGAGAAATTGTTGAATTTTAAACCTAAAGTACCGATCAGACCGCCTTGTCTGCCGCCGTAACCTGCTGATAATTCAACCTGATCGGCTGATTTTTCTTTAACAACATATTTGATATCAACGGTTCCGTCAACCGGATTTGGAATCGGTTCTACTTTTGTTTCCTGCGGATCGAAGAAACCTAATTGTGCGATCTGGCGTTGAGAACGAATCAATTCAGAACGGCTGAATTTATTTCCGGGAACAGTATATAATTCACGGCGAATAACATGTTCATTCGTTTTATCGTTGCCTTCGATAATTACATTTTTGATGGTTGCCTGCGGGCCTTCGTTGATACGAATCTCTAAATCAATAGAGTCATTTTCAACAGCCATTTCCACCGGATTGATGTTGAAGAACAAGTAACCATCGTCATAATACAAAGAACTCACGTCGCCGCCATCCGGGTCTTGTGTAAGACGTTTTTGTAATAAGCTTACATTATACGGATCGCCTTTTTTAATAGCCAAAACACGCGCTAACTGCTCTGTAGAAAATTTAGAATTTCCTTTCCATTGGATGTTTCTGAAATAATATTTGTGTCCTTCATCCACATTTATTTTGATGCTGACATTTCCATCTTCCTGTTTAATAACCTGATCTGAAGTTATTTTCGCATCGCGATAACCGATCGCATTGTAATAATCGATCAACGCCTGTTTGTCTTCTTCATACTTTGTTTCGTTGAATTTTGAACCTTTGAAATTCAATCTGAATCTTTCTAAAAAGAAATCTTTTACAGAATTAGAATTTAAGTTGATCAACGTATAAGCAGCGTCTTTTGCTTTTTGTTTTTTGCTTCTGCCATCGTGCAAATTGATTTCCACTTTGGAACGTTCTTTCGTTCCTTTCATTGATTTGCGCATTTTTGTCAAATCACCGTTCACACGACCTATGAAATCAATATTGTCAATTCTTACTTTGTTTCCTTTGTTTACATTCACCAACAGCGCAGCAGAATTTACCAATGTTTTATCTTTATCTTCTGTAATATTAATTGTTGGATTTAAATACGACTTATCTTCAAACTGATCAATAATTGTATTTCTGATGTTTAGCTTTAAAGCATCTGTCAGCGGTTTGCCTTTCATTACTTCTAACTTTTTCATCAGATCTTCCGTTTCACTTTTTTTCAAACCTTTAAGCGTGATGGTGCTTAAACGCGGTCTTTCCAATACATCAACGGTCAGATATACATTGTCGCCTTCAAATTTATTCGCAATAATCTTTACATCACCAAACAAACCTTGTTTCCACAAGCTTTTGATACATTTAGTGATTTCATCGCCAGGCACTGTAATTTTTTCACCTACTTTTAAACCGGTTAATGAACGAATAATATTTTTATCGAGGAAATTGGTTCCGGTGATTTCCAACGCAGCAATATTATATTTTTTGGGTTCTTTAAATGTTGGATCTGCATTCGCAAGACGCGTAGAATCAGCGATACGTGCAGCTTCAGCTTCCATCGCAGCAGCAGCAGAATCAATAGCAACAGATGCAGAATCTGCAACCAATGCGGCAGCAGAATCAACCACATTTTCATCAGCATCCGTTACTGTGTTTGCCGGTTTTTCTGATGATTTAATGGATTTGATAGTTACACCTTGTGCGTACGTATTCAAATTGGCGACAATCGACCAGGAACAAAGAAATAAAATGGTTGGTAATTGTTGTTTAAAAATTCTCATTTAGTTGTTCGAAGTTAATTGTTCACTAATCTGTTCGCTTGTCATTCCAAATCTGCGTTCGCGATTCTGGTAATCGTATATTGCTTTAAATAAATCGTTTCGGTTAAATTCCGGCCAGAATTTTTCAGTAAAATATAATTCAGAATAAGCCAGTTGCCACAATAAAAAATTGCTGATGCGATGTTCGCCGCTGGTGCGAATCATCAATTCAGGATCAGGAATTCCTTTGGTGTATAATTGCTGACTAATGTTTTCTGCATTTATATCTTCCAACGAAATTTTGCCTGCTTTGTATTGCTGCGCCAGTGTTTTGGCTGCTTCTGTAATTTCTTCTTTTGAACCATAGCTCAACGCCAAAGTTAAAGTCATTCTGGTATTATTCTTAGTCGCTTCGATTACTTCTTTCAATGCTTTTTGGTTTGATTCCGGTAAATTATGAATATGACCAATTGCATTTAATCGGATATTGTTCTTTTGTAAGGTTTTGATTTCTTTGCCAATCGTTAAAAACAATAATTGCATCAAAGCCGAAACTTCTGTTTTTGGACGATTCCAGTTTTCAGTAGAAAAAGCATATAAAGTCAGATACTTCACACCTAATTCAGCACAACCTTCCGTTACTTCGCGCACAGCTTTCACACCATTCTTATGTCCGAAAATGCGATGTTTTCCTTGTGCTTTTGCCCAACGGCCATTGCCATCCATAATAATGGCAATATGCTCAGGCAATCGCGTTTTATCTACTTTTTCTTTATATGATATTTCGTTTTCGCTGCTCAATTAATTCAGAACTTTAGGACATTTTAAATTGATAAATGTATAGGTGATTCCAATGCCAATCATCATAAAACGATCTTTTTCACTGCTTGTACCGCGTTGTTTTCCCGGTATGCCGATTTTTGGATTGGATTTATCTGCTAAAAACGGTGCGATGTTGGCACCGCTGCCATTTATAAAATAATTTACGTCTTCAGGTTCTGCATAACTTCCGCTCACATCATCAATAAAATCAGTAAATGTAAAACGCGTACTCGCCTCCACATTCAACGCCCAATTTTGAGTAAGTGCTATTTTGAAGCCTCCGCCATAAGGAATACCAAAAGAATAAGAATTGTAGCCACGGTTTTTATTTGGACGATTCGGTGTTTTTTGTCCTTCGGTGCCTACTTTCTCCAATTTGATCTTGTCACCGTCATACTTAGTATATGGACTGAAATAAAACATACTGATACCGCCAAACAAGTATGGAGTCCAGCGTTTTGTATTTCTTTCAAACGTTGAATATTTAAAGAAATTAATCTCATAAGTGATCGCAAATTCTGCTACCTGCGATTTAAAATCAAGGTTGCGCGCCTGCAAATACGGATAGCGTTTGATACGTCTGTCAGCAGCATCTAAAAAGCCATAATTTGCACCTGCTTTTATCGACATTCGGTTGTCAATATTGTATCGGAAGAAAGCACCGGCAGCCCAACGAGCATTTTTAAATGAAACCGTTGGATTTAAATCGCCTAAATAAACGGCTGTTCCTATCCAACCACCAACTTCATTTTCCTGTGAAAATGCTGATTTTGATGCGCTTAGAAACGCTGTTATTAGACAAAATATGATAGTGCCCTTCTTCAAAAGAGTGTATTTTTAAGAGGTACGAAGATACAGTTTTAACGTTGAATATCGAAATTTGGTGTTGGCTTATAAGGTTTTATTAATGCTTAAATGGTAAAAATTCACATTTTTTAAGCGTTTATGTTGCTATTTACAGCCATTTTGGCGCGCGTAAAACCATTTTACAACGCTAATTGTTCATAATCAGCCGTTTTTTGCCTCAAAAAAATTATTATTTTAATTCTCGGCCTTTCCATTTATAGTTCAAAATATTGCCAAAAGTCCCGACAAAAGGTATATACCAGATATGCAGCACCTCGCTGATGAAAAATGTTTTCATCAAATCCAATCGGTTAAAAAAAGATGATGCGCTTTTCAGGAAAAAATAATCAACTACACTTTTGCAGAATACCTGAAAAATAAACAAAATAAAAAATAGAGTCGAATTTAAAAAACCTAATAAACCATACACGGTGTGATCCGGAAAAATGGATGTGTAAGCCAATCTTCCGAAAAAATAAAACGCGTTCATCCAGATACTGAAAACAAACAAATAGACTAAACCCAAAATCCATGTGATGCGTTTGTCCTGGTACGAAGTTGACTTTGATGTCCACCGAAAACGTTGTTGCAGAAATTCAGAAACGGTTGTTGTTGGATGCGTATAAACGATTGCGTTTTTATCTTTCAAAAAGCGAATATGTTCAGGATATTTTTGTGCGATCTTATAGACCAATAACATATCATCGCCGCTTGCTTTTTCGTCGATATCCTGATAACCGTTTACTTCTAAAAATGCTTTTTTTTCATATGCTAAATTCGCACCATTTGCCATATTGAAGATTTCCATATTGAGCGAAGCGCCAGTAATTGCCTGCATTCCGCAGAAATCCAAACTTTGAAATTTTTGAAAATATGATTGCTCATTCTGAAAGCAAACCGGCGCAGCGATGAGTTTTGCGTGTTGTTTTTCATATAACGTTGCGATGCTGCGTAGCCAGTTTTTTTGCACACGGCAATCGGCATCTGTTGTAATGATCAAATCACCTTTTGCTAAGTTTACTGCTGCTTCGATCGCACGTTTTTTATAAGCTGTTGTTGTTTCAAAAGTTGGTATAAGTTCGTTTAATTTATACACTTTTATTTGCGAATTATTCTTTGCAAACTGCAAACTAATTTCAAATGTTTCATCTTCCGAATGATCGTCAATCACCACCACATCAAACAACTCTTTCGGATAGTTTTGTGCTAAAATATCATGCAATAAAATTGAAATTGTTTTTGCTTCATTGCGTGCCGGAACAATAACAGTTATTGATGTTTTCACGTTTTCAGCAAGTTCATTTGTTTCTTCTATATCATTCCATTCGTTCTTATACGTCAGCATAATGCCAATATAAAAAATGGTCAATAAAAATGATATAATGAAAAAAATAAACATGAACTTTTAATCGATTATTTCTTAGGTTTTTCCAGCAGCATCTGTTTGAATTTAACCAACCGGTTTTGTAAGGTTTCTTCTCGTTTTGCCGATGATATCCAAACCATAAATTCTTTCTGATGTGTGTAAGCCAGCTTGTCGAAAATTGTTTTTAATGCTTTCTCTTTTTTGAAGAAATTATTCATCACTTCAGGAATTTCAAGCGTTCGTTCTTCGGTGTCTTCTTCTATTTTTATATTCACAGTATCACCAGCTTCTTTGCCGATCTTCGCTCTAATTTCTTTATTAATCATCAGATTATATTCGCCGGCATACTTTGCCAGCAAGCCGCGATACAACACTTTATCGTACCAGATCTTTGCTTTCAGCCGTTTTTTGCCAAATGTTTTTTCGACATCAAACGGAACAGGAACATAGGTATTATCCATGACTGCAGATTTATGTATCACTGCAGAAAATTCAACGATTGCTCTTTTGCGCATAATGTTTCTTATAACTAATTATCAAAGCTATAAAAAATAAACGGCTTATCATTTAAACTAATCTTAATCGTTTGCTAATTGTATGCATGCATTTGTTTTGTACATTTAATTGATTGATATTTTTTCCACTTCGTTGTAACGACGATAACATATTTTACAAATGAGCAACAAGATTTTTATTTTCGACACCACGCTAAGAGACGGCGAGCAGGTTCCTGGCTGCCAGTTAAACACGATTGAAAAAATTGAAGTGGCGCTGGCATTGGAATCTTTAGGTGTTGATGTGCTCGAAGCAGGTTTCCCGATCTCGTCACCTGGTGATTTTAATTCAGTAGTCGAGATCACTAAAAATGTTTTCAATCCAACAATCTGCGCACTTACACGCGCAGTTGCGGCTGATATTGACTGCGCTGCCGAAGCACTGAAACATGCGAAGCGTGGTCGTATTCACACCGGCATCGGTTCGTCTGATATTCATATCAAAAATAAATTAAAAACAACGCGTGAGAATATTTTAGAGAAAGCGGCTTGGGCAACCAAATATGCCAGAAATTATGTAGATGATGTGGAATTTTTTTGCGAAGATGCAGGCCGTGCTGATTTGGAGTTTTTAGCCAAAATGGTGGAAACCGTAATTGCTGCAGGTGCTACCGTGGTTAATATTCCTGACACGACCGGTTATTGTTTGCCGGAACAATACGGCGCGAAAATCGCTTATTTAATGAACAATGTTCCGAATATTGATAAAGCAATTTTGTCGGCGCATTGCCATAATGATTTAGGAATGGCAACGGCAAATTCGATGGCGGCGCTGCAAAACGGCGCGCGACAAGTGGAAGTGACAATGAACGGAATCGGTGAGCGCGCAGGCAATACGTCACTGGAAGAAATTGCGATGGTACTGAAATCGCATGAATCGAATTTGAATTTTCAATGTGATATCAACGTCAAAAAAATATATCCGACTTCGCGCTTAATTACGCGATTGATGCGCATGCCTGTGCAGCCGAACAAAGCGATCGTTGGCAGAAACGCGTTTTCACATTCGTCAGGTATTCACCAGGATGGCGTATTGAAGAATCGTGAGAATTACGAGATCATCAATCCGCATGATGTTGGTGTGCCTGAGTCATTAATTGTGTTGACGGCAAGAAGTGGTCGTGCAGCTTTGAAACATCGTTTGGAAAAAATTGGTTTTGAAATGGATCAGCAACAACTCGATGAAACGTATAAAAAATTTCTGGATGTTGCTGATCAGAAAAAAGAAATTTATGATGAAGACTTGTTAGAAATGATGGGCCAGAGCCGTGAAGGAAAGATTTATGAGATTGATTATTTAGAAGTGCATTGCGGCAAGCGCCACCAGGCAACAGCGACTGTTGCATTACTGAAAAACGGTAAGCGCACGGTAGAAATTGCAGATGGCTGCGGTCCGGTAGATGCTACATTGAAAGCCATTGATAAAATAGTGAACGAACCTGTTCGTTTGGAAGAGTATTTGGTGCAGGCCATCACTGGTGGCAGCGACGACACCGGAAAAGTACATATACAAATATCAAAAGAAGGTGTTTTTTATTATGGTTTCGGAAACGACACCGATGTAATCTATGCAACCGCAAAAGCGTATGTAGATGCGCTGAATAAGGTGTAAGAAATTAGATATATTTATCTATTTTTGTTTTCAATAATATCTAATGACTGTACAAGATATAAAAGAAGAATTATCAATCCGATTAATAGAATGTATTGCTAATTTCAATGGTTTTGATACTGTTGTTCCTAAAAAAGATTATGGTACAGATATTAGCATCAAAGAACAAGGTATTAGAATTGAAAATGGACGCCATAGGTATTTTGACACTGGTCGAGAATTAAAGATACAGGCAAAATCTACAACTATAAAATCTATAACTGAAAATGATATTTTTATTTCATACAATTTAGAGAGCAAAACATACAATGATTTAATTTCAAGAAAAAACAATAGTAAACCGCTTGTCTTGATTGTTATTTTGCTTCCTGAAAATCAATCTGAATGGTTAGAAGTTGATGAAAATAACTTAATTTTAAGAAAAAGTGCTTATTGGTACATTCCAGAAGATGATACTTTAACAAATAACACTTCTACAGTAACAATAAGAATAGAAAAACAAAATCTATTAACAAAAGAATCGTTTGTCGAACTCTTTGAAAATCAATGTTCATAAAATGATATCTGCCAAGAACATCTCTTTCAACCTATCAGAATTCTTAACAAATAAGAAATGGAAGAAAGTTGGTGAGTTTAATAGGTCTTTCAAATATGAACCACCTATTGATTTAGGATTTGAAAAAAATTATTTTTTATACATACCTAAGAATATAAACTCAAAAGATTATATTGATAGTGCAGAAAAAACAACTGAAATACTATCTGAAATATATAAAGAAGATGTTGATGATTTACATTCAATTTTAATTGAATCAAAAGAAATTTTTACATTTAGATATCACGATGAATCTGCACTTGAAGGAAAGCCTTCTTTTCCTAGGTTCAATAAAATAAATGATAGAATTGAAAAAATGCTAAAAGACGTTGCATCTTTTACTGTAAAAAAAGAAACCCAAATTTTAGACTCTTCTATTGAAGAAGCCGAAAGATACCTTTACCATTGCAGATTTATAAAAAATTTAGCAGGAAGTGTCATTACAAAAATTGAACTTCCAAATGAAGAGTTTATAAAAGAAAAAAACATTTTTGAAGAATCAATAAAAGGTCATGATGTGAATAGCAAACTGTTATCTGTCCTTAGCTTTGTAAATTCTAATCTATTAAATAATAATCCAAATTCACTCGAAGAATCTTTTTTAAAAGAAAACAGAGAAAATATAAATATAAATCTCATAGATGATATTAGAGAGTTTTACAATGAAACAAAGCTAAGTGATATAGATTTTACATTAAAGCGTTCTAAAAAAAATCTAACATCTTCTGTAAGTGGTTTAAACAAGGAGAACATCAGAAGTTTACAATCGTTTACAAAAACAATTAAAGAAAAAATCAACAACAGATTTGAAGATGAATTCTATGGAAAAGTAGTTGAATTAAAATCTAAAGATGTTGAAAGTGAAAACAACTCAATAAAAGTATTAGCATTAATAAAAAATGTAGAGAAAGTTGTATCTGTTTCTCTTAACTCTGAAGAATATAAATTAGCAATCGATGCTCATGCTGAAAATAAGAATGTTGTACTAAAAGGTATCGTTGAGAAAGAGAAAACACAATATAAAATTATTGAATTACAAGATTTTAGTATAAAAAAAATCACTAATTAACTCTAACTTTCCCAAACTACATTGCTCGCGTCAGCATACCATTTTTCGTAGTATGGCTGCTTTTCTTTTTCTAAGATATTGCGTTTCACTTTCAAAGTCGGTGTAATCATGTTGTTGTCCACTGTCCATTCGTCACGCATTACTACTACTTTTTTAATTTTTTCGTGCTTGTCCAGCGATTTGTTTATTTCACTTACGGTAGATTCCAGGCTGCTGCACAACTGGTCTTTGTCTTCTTTTTTCGCATCGGCAGAAAGCACCACCAACGCCATGGTTTGCGGCAAATTAGCACCAACTACACACACCTGCTCTATATATGTATTTTTAGATAATTCCAGTTCTATCGGCGCCGGCGCCACATATTTGCCTTTGTCTGTTTTAAAAATATCTTTGATTCTTCCGGTAATTCTCAGGAAACCATCTGCATCGATCTTGCCTTCATCGCCGGTTTTCAGGAAACCATCTTCCGTAAAAGTTTCTTTTGTTTTTTCAGGTTCTTTATAATAACCCAACATATTAGCATCGCTTTTTACCTGAACTTCGCCTTCTTCCGAAATACGAACATCGCAGTTCGGCATGGCAACACCGGCATAACCCGGTTTTCTTGCACCTTTTCTGTTAAGATGTGAATACGCGCAGTTTTCTGTCATCGCGTATGCTTCATAAATAACAAAATCTATCGTTTCAAACCAGTTCATCGTAGCGACAGGCAACGGCGCGGCACCTGTTAACAAATATCTTGCGTGTTCCAAACCTAAACCTTCTTTTATTTTCTTTTTTATGATGCCATTGATGATTGGAATTTTCAATAAAAGATTCAATCTCGATTGCGGCATTTTTCCTAAAATACCCAATTGGAATTTTGTCCAGATACGCGGAACCGCTAAGAATATAGTTGGTTTCGTATCTTTTAGATTCGCAGCAAATAAGTCTAAAGATTCGGCGAAAGAGATCGTTGCACCTGAATATAAGCCGCCCATTTCTACCAGCATTCGCTCTGCAATATGTGATAATGGTAAGTAAGAAAAAAATCTTTCTTTATCTGTCAAATCATCGATTACTGTAAATGCCCAGCACACTGCATACGAAAATGAGTGCACGGTATGCACTACGCCTTTTGGCAAACCTGTAGTACCTGATGTATAAATAATGGTTGAAATATCTGTTCCGTTTGGAAGATAATTTTCGGTATATGGCTGGTTGTTTTTGATGATGTCGTCCCAGTTTTCGTAACCTTCTTCTGTGTATAACGGAAATGAAATTCCTTTCACGCTATCAGATAAACCGCTGCGCTGTTTGCTCCAGTCGTCCAACTTACCAATGAATGCTACTTTTGCTTCGCAATGCTCTAAGCAATAACGAATCAGATCTGCAGGAATTGTAGGATACAACGGCACGGAAATATGACCTGCCATCATAATCGCCAAATCACTCATGATCCAATGCGCGCAGTTTTTGGAAATAATCGCAATCTTACTTTGTGGTGGCAAATTCAACGAACGCAGATACGCCGCCATTCTGCGAATTTCATCATCAGCGCGTTTCCAACTGTAATGCAGCCACTCGCCTTTAAACGGTTGTCGCAAAAATGTTTTTTCCGGATTTTTTGCAGTCCACTGGTATAGTTTTTCTAATGGTGTTTGAATCGTCATTTCCTTAAATTATTGGTTAGTAAGTAAGTTCTGCTGACAATATACTAAGAAATTGCATTTTTTTTGGCAGTATTTTAGCAGAAGATTTATCTTTAAGCGAACTAAACTATAAAAAATATGAAAAACAGAACATTAGCCATTCTATTCTTATTCAACACCATCAGCATTTTCGCGCAAACCGGCAATGAAGAGAAAACATGGATCGATAAAGGCAAAAAACTACATGAAGATCAAGACTACAGAGGTTCTCTCAGGGCTTACTTAAAAGCATATAAACTCAATGCAAAAAAGGAAGAAACTGTTTACCAGATTGCATGGACTTACAATGAACTAAAAGTGTATGACAGTGCTTTAATTTATGTGAATAAAGGTTTGTTGTTAGATTCTAAAGATGAACGATTATACAATGAATCCGGTTACGCATACCGACAAAAAGGGTTTTATAAAAAAGCGATCGGAGAATATGAGTCTGCTTATGCACTTAATCCTGATAATAAAACCGCAATTAAAGGTTTAGGTGATTCATACAAAAAAAATGAGAAATACGATGACGCATTGGTTTACTATAAAAAATATTTGCTGCTGGATGAAGACAATGCCGATGTTTATTATTCAATGGGTTATATTTACAATGAAAATGAGGAATATGAAACTGCTGAAAAAAAACTATTAAAGTCAATCGACCTTGATCCAAACGTAGCTGAAACATATAATGAATTAGGTTATTGTTACTCTAAACAAAAAAACAACAGTGATGCTATCTATTACTACAAAAAAGCGATTGACGTAGAACCCAACAAGAGCACTTACTACTTTAATATCGGCGATATTTACTACAATTCTGATCCGAAAAAAATAGATGATGCGATTGAATGGTATGAAAAAGGCGATGAGTATGAAAACGAAGATGCTACTGCCTATTATCACTTAGGTTGGTGTTACAATGAAAAAGAACTTTATTCCAAAGCAAAAATCGCTTTATCGAAATGTATAAAAATTGATGGCAGCTACAATGAAGCATTGATCGAATTAGGATATGCTTATTACAAACTCAACGACAATACGAAAGCAATCACTACGTTAAAAAATGCAATTGCTAAAAACAGCAAAGCATCTTTGGCGCGTTATTATTTAGGGTTGGTTTATGTAAATCAAGGTGATAAAACAAATGCGAACCTGATGTATAACGAATTGCTGCCGCTTGATTCTGACAACGCAGCAAAACTGAAAAAGAAGATCAATGCTATGTAAAGCATTTACTCATATCTAACTAAAAATGCATCGCTTTCGCGATGCATTTTTAGTTCCTAACTTTTTTAAATCAAATCATTTTGCAGATTAAAGAATTGAAATCAATTTTGATTTCTTTTCTGCTTCTGTTTTTACTTTTTTCGGAATCGAAATGTTCAATATTCCGTTTTCATATTTCGCTTCGATGTTTTCCGCGTCCACTGTTTCTTCGTCTAACGAAAAACTTCTTTTGAATGTTGAATACGAAAATTCTTTGCGTGTGAATTTTGTTTTTTCATCCGTTTCTGTGTTTTCGGTTTTTTGTTCCGCAGAAATCGTCAATAAATTGTCTTCCAATTCTACTTTGAAATTTTCTTTTTGCAAACCTGGTGCTGCTACTTCCAATAAAAATTTGGTTTCGTCTTCTTTTACATTCACGGCAGGCGTTGTTCCGTGTGGTTTTGCAAAAAAGTTCGGATTGAAATCAAATACATCTTTACCGAATAAATCATCAAAGAAAAATCGGTTGCTTGCTGGTACGCCACATTGTGCTTTTACTAAAGTTCTCATATTGTTTTATTTTAATGGTGATAAAATTTTTACAATACACATTTTGCAAACCGTGTACCAGTACCATTTTTCAGTCAAATCAACAGACATAAATAAAAAATTCGGACAAAAAGTCCGAATTTAAAATATAATTATGTCAAAATTACCGAATTTTCTATTTTTTAGTAGTATCAGTTTTGCCAACAGATGAATCTGCAAGTGGCGCAGGTGGTGGTGTTACTGTAGGATTTGCCTGTAAATACTTATTTAATGCTGCTGCATTTGCTGCAAATGCCTTTGTCATACCTCGTTTCATCAGCAATCTGGACATCAGTTTCATAAAAACGCCTTTTGTTTCCATATTAAAACCGATAGTCAACTCGGTGCCTGCCTCAACCGGTTTCAGCATATATTCTGAAAACGCTTTGCCTTCGCCTTCAAAATTTAAATCAATTGCGATATACGTATTTGGCTCTGATTGTGAGATCGTCATAGTACCATTTCCTACGTCTTTTTTCTCACTTTTCCACGAATCGCTTGCGCCAACGCCAGACGGAATATCATTGTATGTTGTCTTCATTTCCGGATCCAGCGTATTCCAGTACGACCAGTTATTCCAGTTTTTGATTGTGTTTATCTGGTTAAAAACAGCTTCCGGCGTTGCTTTAATAACTTCAGTATGACTTACTCGAAAGTTGTCATCCATAAAGAAAGTGCTGATAACTGCTGCTACAATAAGCACCAATAAGCCAAGTAATAATTTTTTTAATAAACTCATAATGTTTGATTTAGATAATAAATGTAGCGAATTTATTTCAACTTTTCATTATTTTGATGCCTTTCGTTGTCTCTTTTTGTTTTCTTGTCCAGGTTTTTTTGGAGCGCTTCTGTCAAATCAATACCGGTTTGATTGGCAATACACATCAGCACAAATAACACATCAGCCAATTCATCGCCAAGATCTTTGTCTTTATCCGATTCTTTAAAAGATTGTTCGCCATATTTTCTGGCGATAATGCGCGCCACTTCACCAACTTCTTCCGTCAAAATTGCCATGTTTGTCAATTCATTAAAATAACGAACACCGGTTGTGTTGATCCATTTATCGATGGTTTGTTGCGCTTGTTGTATGGTCATAATATTTGTTTGAATTAAAAATAGTAAGTTAATTCGTACTTTTGCAATAAATGAAAACAATCTTAATTACTGGCGCAACAGCAGGTTTTGGCGAAGCAACAGCAAAGTTATTTGCTCAAAACAACTGGAATCTCATTATTACCGGAAGAAGAAAAGAACGCCTGGATAAATTAGAGCAAGAATTAAAATCAACTTACAATGTTGATGTATTGAGCTTATGCTTTGATGTAAGAAAATTAGACGAAGTAAAAACTGCAATAGCATCATTAAAAGACAATTGGAAAGATATCGACGTATTGTTAAATAATGCAGGTTTGGCTGCCGGCCGCGGACCAATTCAGGATGGCAATTACGATGATTGGGAACAAATGATAGACACCAACGTAAAAGGTTTACTATACATGACACGCGAAGTTGCGCCATTAATGATTGCCAGAAATCAAGGACACATTATCAATGTTTCATCGTTGGCTGGCTGGGAAAGCTATGGCGGCGGCAATGTGTATTGCGGCACCAAACATGCAGTGCGTGCTATTTCGCGCAGCGCAAGAATTGATTTGGTAGCACATAACATTAAAGTGTCAGTGATCAGTCCTGGTGCTGCAGAAACAGAGTTTTCTTTAGTGCGTTTCAAAGGCGATGAAGAAAAAGCAAGTGCTGTGTACGATGGTTATCAGCCATTAAAAGCAGAAGATGTGGCAAATAGCATTTACTTCATGGCAACACAACCGGCGCATGTCAACATTGAAGAAATTTTTATTTTGCCAACCGCACAAGCAACAGCCACGATTACACATAAACAACATTAAGCACTTTGTGTTCTTTGCGTCTTTGCGTGAAATAAATAAACTAAACTCTATATTAAATGTTATTATAAAATGGAACCAACAACAAAAATACCGGTAATGATCTATACAGAATCAACGCCAAATCCGAACACCTTGAAATTTGTAACCAACAAAGCGCTATTATTAAATGATGCCGTTGAGTTTCAATCCATCGAAGAAACACATGAAGCGCCTTTGGCAAAAGCATTGTTTGAGTTTGATGGTGTTACAAATGTTTTCATCAGCAATAACTTTGTAACGATTTCTAAAACAGATGATTTGCTTTGGACAGAAATCATGATTCCAATCAAAGATTTTTTGAAAAGATATATTGACGATAGCAAAACTATTTTGTCTGAGAATTACGTTAAGCCAAGCAAAACTGCTTCTAATGCAATTAATGATGACGACAGTGATGTAGAAATCCGCATCAAAGGCGCACTCGACAAATACGTGAAACCTGCCGTAGAAATGGACGGCGGCAATATTTCTTTCGTAAAATTTGAAGAAGGAAAATTAACACTGCAGCTCCAAGGTTCTTGCAGTGGTTGTCCGTCGTCAACTGTAACACTTAAAAACGGAATCGAAAATCTATTGAAACGCTTCGTTCCAGAAGTGCAAGAAGTGGTGGCAGAGAATGAGTAATATTGCTGATTGCACAGATTAAGCTGATTTTCATGATTGATAAGATTAAAGAAAAACCATTTTTGCTGTTATTAATTCCTGCAATATTATTTTTTGCACTTTCTTTAATTCCAACAAATGAAACAACAGATATTCAATTGCATGATCTTTTTATTGTAATTGCGCAACAACAAATTTATATTGGCATTACATTTATTTTCTTCATCCTTTTTGGTTTATATATGCTATTTCAAAATAAACTTTGGTCAAAAAAATTAACCTGGATACATATTATTTTGACAACAGTCCTTTTTTTGTATATTTTCTACATAGCATCTATTCTATTTCCATTTTCACCTGAATCACCAAGAAAATATTATTCATATAATGAATTTGAAAATTATGCAATAATAAATAAAGTAATTTCTATCTGTACAATAATCTTATGTTTTTTTCAATTTTTATTCTTAGCGAATATTACAATAGGAGTCATTAAAAAATCGAATCCATCAAAATAAGCAGTATAGACAATTAAAAAATCATTAACAACCCACTTCTTTCATTATTTATTACTAATTTTAATTTCAAATGCAACTAATTATCAACTTATACAACTGTTGTTGCTCTTGTCCACAGTAGTCGGATAGGTTGGTTTATTATAAAAAATTAAACGCCTGTCTATATAAAAGATAGGCGTTTTCATTAAAAGAAAATTATGTCAGTAACGATTACCAAAAACATTTCACCGGAAGCAGCAAAAGACATTTTTGAATTGCAGCAAAAAATTAATTCCTTTCAAAATGGTGAAATTCCTGAAGATAAATTCAAAGCGTTTCGTTTAACGCGTGGTGTATATGGTCAACGACAACTCGGCGTACAGATGTTTCGCACCAAATTTCCGTTTGGAAAAATCACACCAAAACAATTGGTGCGTGTTGCTGAATTATCAGAACAATATGCTAGCTCCAATTTGCATTTAACCACACGTCAAAACATTCAATTGCATTATGTAAAAGTAACGGATGCGCCTGCTATTTGGGCTGGTTTGGAAGATGTTGGCGCAACAGGTCGCGAAGCATGCGGCAACACCGTTCGCAATATCACAGCATCAGCAAAAGCAGGTATCGATCCGGATGAATTGTTTGATGTTTCGCCGTATGCACAAGCTGCATTCGAGTTCTTCCTGCGCAATCCGATTTGCCAGGATATGGGTCGAAAAATAAAACCGGCGTTTTCGTCTTCTGATAAAGATTCTGCCTATACTTTTTTACACGATTTTGGTTTCATTCCGAGAATAAAAGATAATGAGCGTGGTTTCAAAGTGGTCATTGGAGGCGGCTTAGGTGCGCAGGCAATATTGGCACAAACTGCATACGAGTTTTTACATGAAGATCAGATCATTCCTTTCATGGAAGCTGCTTTGCGTGTGTTCGACAGATATGGTGAACGTGTGCGCCGTCATAAAGCGCGCATGAAATTTTTGCTGAAAGAAATGGGTTTGGAAAAATTTATGGAATTGGTAGAATTGGAGCGTAAAGCCAATAAAGTAAAGTCATTCAAGATTGATACCACAAAAGTGGATGTAGGCGAACCAACACATAATAATATTGCACCGCAAGTTGAAATTGATGATAAACAACGTTATGAAGATTGGTTGAAAGTAAACGTATTCGAGCAAAAACAAAAAGGATTTTATGCGGTTGCATTGAAAGTTACGAAAGGCGATGTGAAGCCGGATCAGGCAAGAATCATTGCTGATTTAGCACAAAACTATGCATCTGAAGATATGCGTATCACGATGAATCAGGGTATGTTGCTGAAATTTGTGCGCGCAGCATCATTGCCTTATTTTTATAAAACATTGAACGAATTAGGTTTCGCAAATCCTGGTTTTGATACGATTGGCGATGTAACAACTTGTCCGGGAACTGATACTTGCAATCTTGGTGTAACAAATAGCATGACACTTGGGAAAATTTTGGAAGATGTGATTCAAGATGAATTTTATCATTTGATTTTTGATTCAGAAATTAAGATAAAAATCAGTGGTTGCATGAACTCTTGCGGACAACACATGGCTGCAAATATTGGCTTACACGGAAGTTCTATTAAAGTGGGCGAACGTGTAGCACCTGCGATGCAAGTGGTACTTGGTGGTGGCGTAGATGTAAATGGTGTTGGTTTTGTTGGCGATAAGATTGTAAAACTTCCAACAAAAAGAACACCTGAAATGCTGCGCATTATTTTAAATGATTTTGAAACCAACAGCAACGATGGCGAATACTTTAATGATTATTATAGACGACAAGGCAAGAATTATTTCTATACTATTTTAAAACCATTGGCAAATGTAGATTTATATGTAGATGATGATTTTATTGATTATGATGGTGTAGAAAATTTTGTTCCTGAAATTGGTGTTGGCGAATGTGCCGGCGTGATGTTTGATTTGGTTGGAAGTATTATTAAAGACGCTGAAAATAAATTGATAGACGCTAAAGAGAATTTATCAAAAAATAAATTTCCGGAAGCTATTTACTATGCATACACCGGTTTTATTATCGGCGCAAAAGCATTGTTGCTAAGTAAAGACATTGAATGTAATACGCAAATAAAAATTCTGAAAGATTTTGATGAACACTTAGTAAATACAGGTGAATTCAAGATAGAAGATGGTTTGGAAAACACGGTTTTGACTATTAATCAAAATGAACCGGAACAAGATTTTGCGAAAGCTTATGTAGAACAATTTCAACAATTTTTGCAAAAAGTAATTTCGCACCGTGAATCTTCTTTGAATGCAAATAAAGTGGTTGTAGAAAGCAACTATAAAGCATAATTTTACTTTATGAGTGAAAAAGACATTTTATTGGACAGAGATGATGAGAAGAAACCTTTTCTCAGGTATAAACATATTATTTCTGTTTTAGTGTTGGGTTTCGTGATAGGTTTCTTTGGTGCTTGGGCAAAAATCATGCACTTTTCATGGGCAAACTATCCTTTAACTGTTTCAATGATGGTAAAAGTAATCGCTGGCATTTGCCTGATTATAAAATTAATCACAGACAAGACATCTAAGAATTTTCTGAATAAATGATTTTTCTTTGACAAAAAAACTCATACTCGTTGGTGCTGGTCCTGGTGATCCGGAATTGATTTCTCTTAAAGGAATCAAAGCGTTGCAGCAAGCCAATGTGGTGATGTATGATGCACTAGTAAGCGAAGAATTGTTGCAACACGCACCCAATGCCATTCATATTTTTTGCGGTAAACGCGCCGGCACTCATTATATGAAACAGGATGAAATCAATCGCCTGATTGTAGAAAATGCTAATCAGCATGGTGTTGTTGTACGTTTAAAAGGCGGCGATCCGTTTATCTTTGGTCGTGGACAAGAAGAAATAGAATATGCAGAACAACACGGCATCGAAACATTCGTAATTCCAGGCATTTCGAGCGCAACGTCATTAGCAACTTTACAAAAAATTCCTTTAACCAAACGTGGCATTACAGAAAGCGTTTGGATCACCACAGGCACCACTTCATGCGGCAAATTATCAGAAGACATTGAACTCGCAGCACAATCAACAGCAACTGTTGTTATTCTAATGGGTATTGGTAAGTTAGAAGAAATCGTCTCAGTTTTTAAAAAACATAAAACATATAATTATCCGATTGCTATAATTCAAAACGGAACTTTACGAAACGAAAAAATAGTAAGTGGAAATTTATTAAACATACAAGAAAAAGTTGTGCAGGAAAACATCACTTCACCAGCCATAATAATTATTGGCGAAGTTGTTGAAGAACCGACTGACTCAAACAAAAACCATTGACTATTGACAAATGACCATCGACAAATATGAACACACTTTATCCGATATTTCTCAAAACCGAAAACTTCAATATTCTAATTGTTGGTGGTGGATTTGTGGGCACAGAAAAAGTATCATTTATCTTAAAAAATTCACCAAATGCAAATATTACTTTAGTTGCAAAAGAAATTTCTGTTGAAATCAAGTCAATGGTCAATGGTCAACAGTCAATAGTTTTATTAGAAAAATCATTTGAAATAGCAGATATAGAAAACAAGCAATTAATTATTGCTGCAACGGCTGATAGAGTTTTAAATGAAAGTATTTATCATGCAGCAAAAGCAAAAAATATTTTAATCAATGTTGCCGACACGCCTGAGTTATGCGATTTTTATTTAGGTTCTATCGTGACCAAAGGCGATCTGAAAATTGCGATCTCTACGAATGGTCAATCACCAACTTTATCCAAAAGATTGCGTGAATTTTTTGAAGACATTTTGCCGGAAAATATCAACGACTTAATTGTAAATCTTAGCGAATACAGAAACACTATCAAAGGCAGCTTTGAAGAGAAAGTAAAAAGATTGAACGAAATAACATCAGCTTTTTTGAAAAAATAGTGTATCTTTCTTTATGCAACAAATACAATTACCATTATTAAACAGAACCATGGATGCTTATTTATACGAAGCATCATCTAATGAAAAACGACCTGGAATTATATTTTTACCGGATTTGACAGGCATACAAAAAACGACACATAAGTGTGCTAAAATCTTAAGTACAGAAGGCGATTACAATGTGTTGATTCCTGATTTATATAGTGGCGGCTCATCGTTACAAAAGTATTGCGTGCAGTTCTTTATGAATTCTTTAGTTAGAAATAATGAACCAACCGGCAACGCACCACTAGCAGAATTTTTTGAGATCTTAGATCAGTTCAAAGAATTCTCAACTGTTGATGAAAATAATATAGGCGTGGTCGGACAATGCCTGACCGGTGGTTTTGTATTGCATGCGGCCATTCGTCCGGAAGTGAAAGCACCGGTGGTTTTTCATCATTCATTTGGTTTAAAAGGCAGCGGTATTCCAAAAAGTTGTTCTTCATTGATTGATAAAAAAGTGCAAGGTCATTTTGTGTATGTAGATGGTTTCTGTCCTGTCTGGCGTGTGAAACAACTCGAAAAAGAATTGAATGGAAACCTCGAGACACATTGGTATAATTTACCACATGGCATTCCACATTTGTTTTTTAATAATGAAAAAGGTCGGCAAGCATTTGAACGAATGAGTACTTTTTTTCAAGAACAATTAAAATGAAATACTCATACCTTATCATTACTATAAATACTATTATAAGTATTTTATTGGCTTATTTTTCGGTCAACAGAAAATGGTATATAAAAACAGGATGCTTTTTATTTACCATTATTGAGGTTTTATTTTTATCAACGCTATTTATAAGATATGCTTTTCCGACACCAATGAGATGCGGCAATCCAATACTAAGTTATTTGTCTTTTAATTTATTTACAGGTGGTATTATTTCTTTTTTCATTTTCATGTTAATACCTGAATTTAAAAACAAAAAGATAACAGCATAATCAAACTGACTAAATACAAACGCCTTCCAAATGGAAGGCGTTTTTTAATAATAGCGTTATGATTTAATTTACACGTTCGCAGTTTTCACTGTTTTGATGATACGTGCCGCAACTTTGTATGGATCAGCAGCCGAATTTGGTCTGCGGTCTTCCAACCATCCTTTCCAACCTTTTTCAACGGTTGCAATTGGAATACGGATAGATGCACCACGATCAGAAACACCAAATGAGAATTTATCAATAGATTGTGTTTCGTGTTTGCCTGTTAAACGCATGTGGTTATCAGCACCATATACATCAATATGTTCTTTCACAAATGGTGCAAATGAATTACAAATTGTTTCATAAGTTTCTTTGCTGCCACAAGTACGCAATACATTGTTTGAGAAATTTGCGTGCATACCGGAACCGTTCCAGTCAGTATCGCCCAATGGTTTGCAGTGCCAGTTAATGCCATAGCCGTATTTTTCAGCTACTCTTTCCATTAAATAACGTGCAATCCAGGTTTGGTCGCCGGCTGCTTTAGCACCTTTTGAGAATACCTGAAATTCCCATTGACCAATGGCAACTTCTGCGTTGATACCTTCTACATTCAAACCAGCTTCCAAACAAAGATCTAAATGTTCTTCAACGATATATCTTCCAACCGCTTTGCCTCCGCCAACTGAACAGTAGTATGGTCCTTGTGGACCAGGTTCGCCAGATGGTGTGAAATCAGACCAGCCGATTGGTTTATCTTTTTTCAAATCCCAAATAAAATATTCCTGTTCAAAACCAAACCAGAAATCATTGTCGTCGTCTTCAATGGTAGCTCTTCCGTTTGATTCATGTGGCGTGCTGTCAGAGTTTAATACTTCACACATTACCAGATAGCCATTCTTACGAGCTGGATCCACAGTAATAAAAACAGGTTTTAACAACAAATCTGATGAACCACCAGGAGCTTGTTCTGTAGAAGAACCATCGAAGCACCACGTTGGGCAATCTTCTAATTTTCCGCTAAAATCTCTCTCAATGCGTGTTTTGCTACGCAAACTTTGTGTCGGTTTATAACCATCCAGCCAAATGTACTCTAATTTTGAAGCTACTGCCATGTTTGATTTTTTAAAAATGTTAAGAATTTTTTGATTTTGTTATACAAATATGCCAAATCAATAAAAATAATCCAACTATTTTCGATTAAGATAATTTTAAGAAAGCGTAAATTGCAAAACAAACATACTTTTCAGTTTGAATGTTGCTAATCTTTGAATTGAAATTAATGATAATGTTGTAGAATAATGTTGTTATAAATATAAATGATTGATTTTTCCATTATAAATATTTTGGAAGTAATTGCTTGTCCTGTAAGGACAAGCTGTTTATAGACAAAAGAGACAATTCTCGATAAGCTCCGTAGGAGCGACCTGTGTAACGCGCTCCTACGGAGCTGGGTTTTAGGTGTAACTATATCTATAAACCGTTTATTCCTACGGAATAACAAAATTTAGATTATCTGTCCTTTAGATTTGCAAAGATTAAAACAACATTATTATACACATCGCCAAATTAATTAAATGAATACAAATGCTTGTTTATTGTACTTCGATTCAAAAAATGCAATCTGACATTTAAAATCTATTCAAATTTGTAAATTAGTATAGCAAAACACTATTTTTATCTATGCAAAATTGGTTTTCTCATTATGATGAAACGCAAGTGCTTTTCCTGAATGATTTAATTTTAGGGCCGATTGCTTTTGCCATAATCATCTTATTTGCAAGAAATAGGATACAATACAAAACCGATTTTGTTTACAAACGCTATTTTGTCAGCGCTTTAGCAATCAGGCTGTTTTCTTCGGTTGTAATTGCGCTGATTTATCAATACTATTATAAAGCAGGCGATACGACCGTGTACTATCGCTACGCAATGAAATTAAAGGATTTTGCCGGTGAGAATTTCTCGATTTTCTTCAATTTAATGTTCAGTCCAAAATTTAATGCTTTCAATGCCGATTATGTTTTTGGAATTGGCGAAGGTTATTATTTTGAAAACAACAGCGCACGTCTTGTAATCCGATTGGCGACAGTGCTTTGCTTCTTTTTGTTAAATTCCTATATTCTTGTTTCATTTGTATTTTCTTTATTTTGTTTTTATGGCTGCTGGAAACTATTCAAGTTATTTTACGGACTTTATCCGCATTTGCATAAAGAAATGGCACTTTCCTGCTTATTCTTGCCGTCGGTCTGTTTTTGGGGTTCCGGTTTAATGAAAGATCCGTTATGCCTCGGCGCACTCGGATTATTGACCTATCATCTTTACAACATTGTATTTAAGAACACACGCATTATCGGAAGATCCCTGATCGTGCTACTCTGTGTGCTTATTATTAATGAAATAAAGGTATATATCCTGTTATCCTATTTTCCACCGCTTTTATTGTGGTTATTCTTACACGCAAGAAAAACAATTAATAGCGTTATAATCAGAACTGTCGTCACACCTGCGTTAATTGCTTTTGGTATTATTGTGTCCATTTTGGTGTTTAGCTATATCTCAAAGAATGCAAAACAATATGAAATCAACTCGTTGGTGCGAACAGCAAAAGATACTCAAAACTGGCTGGTATTTTCATCGCAAAAACAAGGCGGCTCGTTTTATACTCTCGGCGAAATAGATTATTCTATTGAAGGCATTATAAAAGTATTTCCAAAAGCGGTGAATGTGGCGCTCTTCCGGCCATATTTGTGGGAAGCCAAGAAACCAATTCTGATTCCTGCCGCATTGGAAGGTTTAATTTCTTTATTCTTCACAATCCGGCTATTATACAAAGCAGGTTTTCTTCGAATTATCCGGCTCATTTTATTAAATCCGGAAGTACAGTTCTGCCTCATCTTTTCTATCATGTTTGCTTTTTCGGTTGGATTTACGAGTTTTAATTTTGGAGCATTGGTACGTTACAAGATTCCATCATTGCCATTTTATTACATGGCGCTTTTCATCTTAGCAGATAAAGAAAAAATAATCGTTCCGAAAAAGGTACCCGTCAAAAGAAAAAATCCACCGCAAAAAACAATTCTGAAGCCACAAACTGCTTAGCTGGCAGGTATTGTTTTTCTGTTCCAATACAGTGCAAAAATACCGCCGGTAATGATGTGCCAAATGCCCCACCAGGCAGCAATGAGTGCCATTCCGCCATTGCCGTTAAAGAATGTCATTACTAAAATTAAACCTAAACCTGAGTTGTGAATACCGGTTTCTATAGATATACTTCTACAATGTGTTTCCGGTAAGCGAAATAATTTCGGCAAGAAATATCCAATAATAAAAGCTAAAAAATTCTGTAAACAAACGATTCCAAAAATTTCAGGCAAATGTTCTATAAATACTATTCTGTTTTTTGCAAATGCGCCAATTAAAAAAGCTAAAAAGAAAACCAGCGCCAGTATTTTTATGGATTTAGATATTTTATTAACGAAAGCAGGAAAGTACGCTTTTAACGAAATGCCGGCAATTAAAGGCAATACGAGTAACAACAATATTGAACTTAATAATGACCAGAACGAAATATGAATTTCCTGCAAGAATGCTTTTGCAGGTGCGTAATGTGATGCGTAAAAATAAAAATTAAACGGTGTTGTAAAACTCGCACTCAATGTAGAAATAGCTGTTATTGTAATAGATAGTGGTATAAAACCTTTCGCCAAATAAGACATGTACGTTGACATATTTCCGCACGGACAAGCAGCAACCAGCATCATACCTAAAGCAATGGAAGTTGGCGGTTTTAATATAAGCACCAAAACAAAAGTGAACAACGGTAATACAATAATTTGCGACAAACAACCAATCAGCACTGACTTCGGATTCGAATACAGCGTTTTAAAATCTTCTTTCTTGATATCGATAGCTAACGAAAATAAAATAAACGCCAGGCAAATTTTCAGGACAATCAATCCATCGCTGTCTGCATTTATTTGTACCTGATCTAATGATGACATGCTGCTTGTGTTGGTGTTATAAATGTATCATTTGTTTTACGAAGTCCAGCTTACCATTACTTCGCGTGGTCCATAGTATGGCAAGCGTCCGTGTGATGTAGAAAAATTATCAATACAAATAATATCGCCTTTTTTCCATGCATTAATAGACATGTTTTTCCAGATTACATCAATGATATGTTCTACATAATCATCCGGAATTTGTGAGTCATCGCCAAATGTAACATGCATGCTTTGCTCTTTCGGATTTTTAGTCAGTTTTTTATAAAACGTCATCACTTCCAGCAGCATACTTGTCTTAAAAGTTTCCCAGCGTTTTTGTCGCTTGTGTATTTTATGATATTCCAGCGAAGCAGCAGCCAAATGAAAAACCTGCGTATGATTGAACCAGACTTTCTCACCGGTAACCGGATGCGTTTTAGTTGCTGCATTTTTATTCGTTACTCGCAAACCATCATTGGCTTTCCATTCAATTTGCATATCATGCAGTTTGCTTTTTTCTGCAATCATATTTTTATCTGTTGTATGAAACAGATCATTCCAGTTTTTAAGCTGAAACGCGTTTTTACTTTTATCATTAGGTGAAGAATAATTACGAATATGTTTCACGCCTTTGTCTTCAAATTCCTGCCTGATCTTCGGATCCAGATCATTATACACTTTCCTGAAATCACAGATAGGTGTTTCGCCGCCATATTCAGGTTCTATGTTACAGTAAAAAAACAAACGACGAGGCGCAGATGGCAAAAAACTCATTTCGCAGTGCTGCATGATTGGATAATGCGGCGGCAATTCGCTGGCAGAAAAAACATAATCCGTTTTTTTATCACGTGGCGATGTTCCTAAATAATCGTTCTTCAAATCTGCATCAAAACTTTTAGCAACATCTTCAAAGTCCTGTGGCGTCTGTATATCAAAACCTCTGAATAATATAGCGCCATACGTTGTCAGCTTTTTTTCCAGTTCCGTTTTATTGCTTTCGATCCAATCTATCAACGCAGGTTTTTGCTGTTCTTCGTTCTCACCGGAAATCACTAAAGGCAATGTACTGCTTTGCGTTAAAAAATATTCTCGCATGATATTTTATTATTTCACTAAAAATACAAAAATCATTTAAAAAATTATACATGCAAATCAGTGTACTTAAATGCCGGCACACATCCTTTTTATATTACAAATGTTAATTATTATCAATTTTAATGTACTACAAAAACACTGCATATAATTCTATGTACCTTTGAAATCTATTAATTAAAAAACACAGCATTTAAAAATGGCATTGAATCTAATTGAATTGATGAACGGCTATATCACGCCTGAAGTAATTTCTAAAGCAAGTACTTTTATCGGTGAGAATGAAAAGAACACAACGGCAGCCGTAGGAAATATCGTACCATCTTTATTAGGTGGTTTATTACAAAAAGCATCAGACGAAGAAGGCGCGAAAAGCATCCTGCAACTTTTAGCAGATGGCAAACACGATGGCACTATCTTAAATAATGTACTGCACATTTTCAACGGCGGCGCAGCTACAGATACTATCATCAAGAACGGAAGCACTGCGCTTACATTTATCTTTGGTGAAACCGGTGTCAGCGGCTTGGCAAACGTCATCAGCAACAGCAGCAACATACAAACCAGCAGCGCAACCAAATTATTAAAATTAGTTACGCCGGTCTTATTAGGATTGATTGGAAAACAAACTGCCGGACAAGATGCAAATGGTTTAACCGGTTTATTGTTTAGTCAAAAAGACAATGTCCTTGCAAAAGCGCCAAACGGTTTTGCAAATGTATTAGGTTTGTTCAGCTTAGCTGAAATCGGAAAGAATAGTTCTGAATGGTTCAGTATCGCGGCTAGCAATATGGCGGAAACAACTGCAGCAACAAATACCACTGCAACAAAAACACAGGAAGCTGCCGAAGAAACTACCGACACAACAGGTGGTTTGATGAAGTGGTTATTGCCATTATTATTAATTTCTATCGCAATAGCAGCCGTTTTATTTTTTACTAAAAGCTGCAATAAAAAACCGGTAGATGTTGCCGTAACCACGCCTGATTCTGCCAGTGTTACAGTCAAAGATACTGTAGTTACTGCGCCAATTGTGATTGCCGGAAAAATAGATTCTGCAACCGGCGAATGGTTGTATGATAATGGAGCAACGATAAAAATTCAATTGCCAAACAATGGAAGCACAATATCGGCAGGCGCAAATTCTACGGAAGCGAAATTGGTTGCGTTTTTATCTGGCGGCGAAGCGTTGGATACTCTAAATGGCAACTGGTTCGATTTTACAAACGTGCGTTTTAAAACCGGCGGCACTGAAACCACACCTGAATCTGCAGCGCAATTGAAAAACTTAGTGGCGATTGTAAAAGCGTTTCCGAAGGCGCAGTTTAAAATTGGCGGCTACACAGACAATTCAGGCGATGCAGCTCAAAATACTACTTTATCGCAAAAGCGTGCAGATGCTGTGGCTGCTCAATTAGTGAAATTGGGCGCACCTAAAAGTTCTATCGTTGGTACTAAAGGTTACGGACAAGAGTGGCCGGTTGGCGACAACGCAACAGCGGAAGGCAGAGCGCAAAACCGCCGTGTTTCTGTAAATGTAAAAGCAAAATAGATTCCTTTTTATAAAATTTGAAAGCCGCATCTTGTTGATGCGGTTTTTTTATGTGCTGCTTTTTGATAATAGACCTCTTGCGAAATTTACTATTCTGCGCATCGCGCGTCATTGTGAACGCAGTGAAGCAATCTCTTTGCCATTCAAATAAGATGGCTTCGTGCCTCGCCATGACGCGTGCGCGTGAGATTTTTTGAATTTCGCAAGAAGTCTAACTTTAAAAACAAGCTGTCTGCTTCACTTTGTGTGGTGTCCAATCAATCCTGTGTTATGTTCGTTGATTCCAACGTTATGTCTATTCATTCCTGCGTTATGTCCATTCACTTTTATATTGTGTTCGTTCAATCCTGTATTGTGTCTGTGACATCTTGTCTTGTGTCTGATTCATCCAATATTCTGTCCACTAAATTAGCTATTCTGTCTATGCCACTTTGTCCTGTGTCCGGTTTATTAATCTTTTCAGTTATAAACTATGTAGAATTTCATGCAGTTCCTCCACATCTTTCGCGATAAAATCCGGTTCGCAGGCATTGATTTCTTCTAAAGTACCAAAGCCATACAACACACCCACGCTTTTTACGCCAACTGCTTTTGCTGCCAGCAGGTCGTGCTTGCGATCACCGATCATCACCACTTCGTTTTTATCCATCGTGTTT
Organism: Chitinophagales bacterium; assembly: GCA_046329815.1. GTDB lineage: Bacteria > Bacteroidota > Bacteroidia > Chitinophagales > JADIYW01 > JADJSS01. The sequence goes on along the minus strand of JAXLTY010000001.1, from coordinate 1,507,353 downwards.
TCTTGCTCCATAATATGCTCGATCATTTTTTCTTTCGTGATCATATTCGATGCTTCATTGTAAAACAACACATGCTTGAAATGCTGCGCAATATTAAAATGCTTTAAAATAATATCGACCGCAGCGCCTTTAAATGTAGCCACATGCAAGGTTTTATTTTGCTGGTTCAAGGTATCAAATAAATGATTCATTCCGTCAAACAAGTTATTCTCAAACAAACCACCCTGATGATTGTAGTATTCGCGGTAAGTGTTAATTGCATGATTGGTGTCATCTTCTGAAAAACCATACATATCGCGAAACACATTGCGCAGCGGCGGCCCGATTAGCTGACGCAGTTCGGCATGCGGCGGAATCTGCATCTGTAATTTGTTGAACGTATATTTGTAGCCATTCAAAATGCCTGTTTCCGGATTGGAAATCGTGCCATCGAGATCAAAAATAAAATGTTGCATAGTGTAATAATTAAAAAAGCCGGAAACTTATTTTCCGGCTTTGCTTTTACATTTTTATTGTAAGATGATGTCAAAATCCACCAAATCTATAAATACCTGTACGCGTTCTTCAATCTCAACTGCTGTTACTTCTTTCAGGCGCTCCGGTCCGAATTTCTCTACGCAGAAACTCGCCATCGCCGAACCATAAATTACGGCGCGTTTCATATTTTCGAACGATAAGTCTTTTGTTTTTGCTAAGTAACCCATGAAACCACCAGCGAATGTGTCGCCGGCACCTGTCGGATCGAATACATCTTCTAATGGTAATGCCGGCGCAAAGAACACGCGGTTGCCATGGAATAATAAAGCACCATGCTCGCCTTTCTTAATAATTAAGAATTTTGGTCCCATTTCGATGATTTTGTTCGCAGCTTTTACTAACGAATGTTCTTGTGTTAACTGGCGCGCTTCCTCTTCGTTTACAATCAATAAGTCAACCATTTTCAACACGGTTTTCAATGGTTCTAAAGCAATATCCATCCAGAAATTCATCGTATCCATCGCAATCAGCTTAGGACGCTCAGTCATTTGTGAAATTACTTTTGCCTGTAAAGTAGGATCAATGTTTCCTAAAATTAAGAATTCTGATGTTTTATATTTTTCAGGTAAAATTGGATCGAAAGCCGCTAAAACGTTTAAATCTGTCACTAGCGTATCGCGACGATTTAAATCCATGTGGTATTTTCCGCTCCAAAAGAACGATTTTTCACCTTGTTTTACCTGGATGCCTTCGATATCGGTACCAATAGATTTAAGATATTCCAGTTCATTTTGGTCGAAATCATCACCAATCACGCTTACCAATTGCATATTATTGGTAAAATGGCCAGCCGACTGGCAAATATAGTTTCCGGAGCCGCCGGTAATGCGGTCCACTTTTCCAAAAGGAGTTTCGATGGCATCGAATGCTACTGTTCCTACAACTAAAAGACTCATAAAATAATTTTTGTGCAAATATTGCATATTTATTTTTAATGACCTACATTTGCACTCCAAATAAAAATATTCTTCCTTAGCTCAGTTGGTTAGAGCATCTGACTGTTAATCAGAGGGTCGCTGGTTCAAGTCCAGCAGGGAGAGCAAAGCGGTTGATAAATTCAACCGCTTTTTTATTTCTCTTAATCTTAATTCAGTAAATCAGCAGGAACGGCAGTTCCTAATTGCTGTGCTTTTTGCGCATCGGTTTTTGCCGCAGAATCATTGCCAAGTTGTTGATTGGCTGTTGCGCGGCCAAAATAATAAATACCAACGGATGGATTTAATGCAATCGCTTTATCGAAATCTGCAATTGCGTCTGCATTTTTTCCCAAACTGACCTTACAGATTCCGCGCTCGTAATAGATGTCGGCATTATCCGGATTCAAGTTGATATATGCGTCTCTGTCTTTTAACGACAAGTCATATTGTTTGACGTTATAATACAACAAACCACGATTCAGATAGCCATTTAAATTTGTCGGATTCAATGTCAGGCCTTCAGTCAAATCTTTTAATGCTAATTCAGTGTTTCCGGCAACTGCATACGCCACACCACGATTGACTAAAATTTCGCCGCTTGTTTTTTTGTCTGGAAAATGGTTGATAGAATCTTTAGTAACAGCAATATTATAGTTTTGCATCGCCAATGTGAGCAACTCACTGCGCTGTGTGTTTGCTGAAGCATCTAGTGAAAATGCTTTGTCCATATAAGCTTTTGCCAGATCGTTATACGTATATGCATTCTTTGGTTCTAATACTATTGCCTGCGCATAATTTTCTATGGCTTTGTCTCTGTTTTTTTCTTGATCACGATAATAGTTGGCCAGATTTTTCCAAACAACAGGACTGTTCGGATAATATTTCTTTACATGTTCCCACATCGTGCCGCCATTTTGCCATATCTTAATTTGCTGCATGGTTAGATAAGCGAACAACGAAAGATAAACACCAAATCCAATTTGCATAATCAGCACATACGATGGTTTTATTTCTTTTATCCAATCATACAACTTAGCCAGTAAAAAGAACAAACCAATATAAGCAATGTAGGTAAAACGATCTGCTAAGAAACCTTGTCCGGCGCCGATGATCTGTAATAAGAACATGACATTGAATGTGAAAAATGCCCAGCCGAATATTAAATTGTTTTTTTGATTTTTAACACTCCAATACAGCAAACCTATAATAAAAAAAGGCACTACAGCCAAACAAACATAAGCAGCAACAGGCACTTCCGGCGAATACGGATAAAGTGGTGACATCTTGTATGGATAGATCCATTTGATAAGATAGATAACATATGAATATGCGCCAATGGCAAGCTTATCAATAAAAGTATGATGCACAACTGTGTCGGAAGAATTGAGTGAATTTTCCTGTTTCAGAAAATAAATATTGATCAAACCAAAAGTTAACGACAAGATCCACCATGGTAATTTTTCAAGTATTAATACTTTTGGATCCAGCCATTTTCTTTTCAAATAAAAATCAATAGCAACCATGGTTAATGGCAGCGTAACGGCTTGTACTTTTGAGAAATAAGCAAACACAGATAATAAAATTGTCAGTAAATACCACTTCTTTTTGGCGTCTTCTTTTTGCAGAAATAAAATATAGGTTACAGTAGATGCCAGGAAAAACAAGCCATATAGCACATCTTTTCGTTCTGTAATCCACGCGACCGATTCAACACGCATTGGATGAATGCCAAATAACAACGCGCCAATAATAGCTGCGACACGGTTCATTCCTAATTGGGTGAAGATCAAAAACACGAGTAATGTACAACCAACATGCAACAACACATTATCGAAATGAAAGATGAACGGATTTAAAAGCGGATCGTTAGCGAAGAAGTATTTTTCTACGGCAAACGTAAAAATCGGCAACGGATTGTAGTTTCCAATAATATCAGAAGTAAAAATTGTTTTCACACTTTGCCAATTCCATTGTGTAGCAAATGTTTTTAATGTTGGGTTTTCTGTTAAGTTATACGGATCGTCCCAATTGACAAACTGTAATGAAAATGATGGAAGAAAAACCAGCAATGTAATTATCGCAACAACAAGCGCTGATAATAAAAAATAAAAGCGGTTTGATTTTTCCGGTAAAATCGTTGGTGTATTTTTTGTAGAATTGGAAGCTGTAATAACTTTCGGTTGGTGCGCTGCTTTTGCTTTATTCTTAGCCATCATTCAAATATCGCTTTTCTTATTTATATGTTATAAAAATACTGACGGCGAAAGCCGTACAGATTTTTTCTTTCTTTAACCGCCACAACCGATCAATCGGTTTGGGTTCTTTTTTACCAATTCTTCCAATTCCGGCATTAAGCTATCTCTGGTGTAATCTACTATTTGGTCAACTGCTATATTTTGTTCGTCTTTATTGACCGGAACGTTTTTTTTGGAAATCGTTTTCTTATTTTCTTTTGATTTTTTGACTGCTTTTGCCATACTTAAAATTAAACATTTATCTTTATAAATAGAAATGCAAAGGTGGCTGCAAAAATATACCGGTTTTATTCGAAATCTTCGACTGGTGCATTATTTATACAATCTATGGCATCGCAATGGCCTGAAACACAACAAGCATTTGTATCCGTATTTTGATTTGAAAAAATCGGTTTACGATAGCATTTCACACAAAGATTTTATCAATAAGAAAGCGAAGCGTCCATGGATGGATGGTATTATCAGCGAGAAGGATATTCAGAATCATCCGTTGTTTTGCCACTTTCCGGAAAACATAGAACAACAACTTTTAAAGTGGAATAAAAATGGATTTTTGATTTGGGAAAATTTCTTAGACAATGAAACTGCTGACGCTATCAATGCCGAAATTGATGATTTATTAGAGAAGAAAGAAGTTGATTTTAATTACACCAACCGGAAAATTTTTAATGCTTACAAACAATCTTATACCATTAGAAAAGTCATTAAAGAAAAGCGTTTGCTGGATGTTCTGAATTTTATTTTAGATAAAAAAGTGCTGCCGTTTCAAACGATTAATTTTTTAAAAGGCAGCGAACAACAAGCACATTCCGACTCGATACACATGAGCACTTTTCCGCAAGGTTATTTGATTGCTGCTTGGTTTGCGCTGGAAGATATTTCGATAGATCAAGGTCCGTTATCCTATTTTCCCGGCTCGCATCAATTACCGTATATTACGAATGAAGATTACAAAAACAGCAGTAATTACTGGTTATTAGACAATGATGCAAACAAAAAATATGAAGCAAAAGTGAAGCAGATTATTGCTGAAAATCCGTTGGAAAAGAAAATACTTTTAGCAAAGAAAGGCGATGTTTTTATCTGGCATGCCAACCTGATGCATGGCGGCGAACCGATGCTCAACAAAGAACAAACACGCAAAAGTATGGTGGTTCATTATTTCGCAAATGATGTGATTGCCTATCACGAAATCAGTGAGCGACCTGCTATCTTTGATACCGAATTAGTTGGCGAAATTCAGGATGATTTTTATAAAGGACAGACTGATATTTTGGATGTTGGCTTGTAGTTACCACACATCTTCTTCGGCAATATTTTCGGCAGAGAATTTAAACAGTTTTCGCGACTCGATTTTTTGATGTTGTCTTTCAATAATTAGATCGGCGATAATTTCCGCAGCGTTTTCACCTTGATGTTCTTTCAGCAAACGGCGCACTTTGTCTTCATGCACATCGATTCTGTAAAGCATATACATTAAATGATCAAAATCATTCAATATCCAATAATTAATTTTTTCGATAATAAATTTTCGAAATGCTTCAAAAGAAGAAAACGAAATATCATTTTCTTCCAACAACTGAAGCGTGTACTCTTGTATTTTTTGTTGATTTTCCATAACATCTTACAAAACAACTTTTTCAATGCCCATTCCGAACAAGGCAAAATCAAAACGCACCGGATCTTTCGCGTCAATTAATCTTAAGTTACTCGTTAATTCGCAAACTGTCAACCAATCGCGTTGTTTTCTTTCAATTAAATTCAATTGTCTTGCATAATTTTCTACATGAACATCCAATGGAATCTGCAACTGATGTGCTTTTATTTTTTTCCAAATACCAAAATCTACACCTCTTTTATCATTACGAACCATCCAACGCAGATACATATTTAATCGCTTACATGTAGATTTTGTTTGTGGTGATGAAATATGTTTTTGTGTTCTCATTGGAAAATTTTCTAATGAAAAAAATGTTTTTTTAAAGTTTAACAAACCTTGTTCAACACTTTCATTCAGAAATAAATTTTCCAAAGAATCATTTTGCGAATAATGTGATTTCAGAAAAGCAATAAAATACAACAAATCGGTAGCGTTGAATGTGCGATGTACAAAAGTTGTAAATGGTTTCAGTTCTTTTTGCGAATGATTCAAAATAAAATCATGCGGCTGATTGTGCATCAATGTCATTAATTTATTACAACTGTTGATGATGGACGCACGGTTGCCCCAAGCCAGCGTTGCAGCAAACAAACCGGCAATTTCTATGTCTTGCTTTTTGGTAAAACGATGCGGAATCGAAATCGGATCGTTTTGAATAAAATCTTTTTTGTTGTATTTATCGTGATAAAAATGAAGAATATCTATAGTTTGCTGATCGATCATTTTTCTCGAATGTATTTTAAATCGTATTCCGTTTTCCAGGTTTTGCCTTTATCGGTTGATACTTCGCCGAATTGACGAACTTCATTATCACTTATCTTAAAGAAAGTCAGCCGACGAATTCCTTTTTTACCATTGCTCATGATTGGTCGTGATGACTGAAAACGCATAGCGTTGTCGATATATTTTCCATTGATAAATTCTGTAACGCTACCTTTATCATCGACCCAGGTTTGCTGCCATTGTTTCGTTTCTGAATTATAAAAATTAAAACTCTTTCCTTTGTTGCCGAAATAATCTGTCCAGTTTTCCAAAATCACACATTCATTTAAAATCTGTTCAATTTTACTGGTACCAGATTGTTGTCCTTGCTGGTTATATACTTTCCATTCGCCAATCCAAAAATTAAACTGCTGCGATTCCGGTTGAAACGAACATGGCGAAACCGCTTTTTTCATCTTGTCGATAATCGTTTTAAATTTTGTGTCATCGTGCAAGCTCTTTAAATCTTCATCATCCAAAGTATTTTTATACTGCGTGAAACCTGCCGTTGCACTTTTATCCAACCAAGTTAATGCGCTGTCTTTTTGCGCTAATTTGTTATAAGCACAAGCAATATTGTACATGATTGTTGAGTTTCCATTATATGCAACCGCTTTTTTATATGCATCAATCGCTTTATCTGTTTGATTTAAATTATAATAACATTGACCAATTCTGTTCCATTGAAAACCAGGTCTGTCTTTTGGATTTGTCTGCAAATAATTAGTGTATGCTATTATTGCATTTTCCCATTGTTTTGCATTAAATAAAGAATCTGCAGCAGTATTTTGTCCGTTTATTTTCTTTGCAAAAACAAACAACAACAAAACGATGATATAAATTCTATACTGCATTTTAGCCAATTGCGTTTTTCAAATCTTCAATTAAATCATCTGCATCTTCAATACCAATACTTAATCGAATCAACGAATCAACAACGCCGGTTTTTTTGCGTTCTTCCAACGGAATGCTACCATGCGTCATCGTTGCAGGATGACCAATCAATGATTCAACGCCACCCAGTGATTCTGCCAATGAAAATAATTTGGTGTTGGATAATACTTTGTTTGCTGCGTCCAAACTATCATCTTTTAAAGAAAACGAAACCATTGCACCAAACAATTTCATTTGTTTTTTTGCGATTTCATGGCCTTTGTGTTCCGTAAAACCCGGATAATTGACGCTGCCAACTTTTGGATTTGATTTTAAATAGGCAGCAATTTTTTCAGCGTTTTCGCAGGCGCGTTGCACACGAATATGCAATGTCTTGATACCACGCAAAATCAAAAAGCAATCCTGCGGACCAGGTACAGCGCCACAGGCATTTTGCAGAAAATACAATTGATCCGCTAACGCTTTATCTTTCACTACAATTGCACCATGAATCACATCGCTGTGGCCGCCTAAATATTTGGTTGCTGAATGAATAACGATGTCAGCGCCTAAATCTAAAGGCGTTTGCAAATAAGGTGATGCAAAAGTATTGTCCACACAAACCAAAATGTTATGTTTTTTTGCCAGTTCGCAAACCGCAGCAATATCCACAATATTCAACATCGGATTGGTTGGTGTTTCTATCCAGATTAATTTTGTATTTGCATTGATCGCGTTTTCAATATTGGAAATATCGGTCATATCAACAAACGAAAAATTCATTCCAAAGCGACCGAAAACTTTAGTGAAAATGCGATAAGTTCCACCATATAAATCGTTGCAGGAAATGATATGATCGCCGCTGTTAAATAATTTCGCAATTGCATCAGTCGCACCTAAACCACTTGAAAAACAAATGCCGTGATTGCCGTTTTCCAATGCAGCTAATTGATTCTGTAACACATTTCGCGTTGGATTGTGCAAGCGCGCATATTCAAAACCTTTATGCACACCAGGTGCATCCTGAACATACGTTGACGTTTGGAAAATCGGCGTCATGATAGCACCTGAAGTTGCATCCGGTTCGATGCCTGCGTGAATTACTTTTGTTGCGAATTTCATTTCTTTGATGTTTTGTTTTTTTAGTAAAAATAAGATTATTTCGTGGATAAGACAGGAATTGAACCTGTTTCTCCGGATTTTCAGTCCGGCGCATAGACCAACTTTGCTACTTATCCTTTTTGAGTCTGATGTGCGAATCGAACGCACTCTGTTGGTTTTGCAGACCAATACCTATCCATTAGGTTTATCAGACATCAATAAAAAACCGCTTGCGTTATTGCAAGCGGTTTAAAATTTTTAGTTTATTATATCTTACTAAACAGATTTCTTCCACTTGCTTTTGTTGGTAAAGCAGCAGAAACAAAAACTATTTTTTCTAATTGTCATGTTGCAAAGATATGTTTTATTTTTGAATTCCGTTTTAAAAAAACATTCTGATTGAATATTTTATAAGATTTGTCGTTGAATTAAACTCAAAAAATGGCAGAAAAATGTATAATTTTACCATTAAAAATCGTACATGTTACACACTTTTTCACCGGATGCGAAAGAAGAAATTGCCAGTTATTATCATGAGAACGGATATGCTATTGTTAAAGGATTGATCAGTAAAGCATTAATTGATCGTTTTTTGATTGGTTATAATGAATTGAAACAAAAATCAAATTATATTGTCCGCGCGCAAGACACGAATCGTCCTGAAAAATTATATGTAAATCAACAAGGGTTTATTGAACATTCGCTTTGGAATCCGCATGAAATGGTTTTCTGTGACTCCTTTTCTTCCGGAATATTTGATATTATAACACAAAAAAATATTACAGATATATTAACGGCAATTACAGCAGAACAAAAACAAACGCTTTGGCAATCTATGTTTTTCGACAAATCAACAGGAACCGTTGCGCATCAGGATCATTATTATTTAGACACGGATCCGATTGGTGGTGTGGTTGGTGTTTGGATAGCTGTTGAAGATATCGACCCGAAAGCCGGTCCGTTTTATGTTTGTCCGAAAACACATTTGTCAACGATTTCAAGCAGAGATGCAGACCATAATGATGGCTATGTAAATGCGGTTGCAAAATACATGAACGAAAACAAGATTGAACGTTTGGCTTGCCCGATCCAAAAAGGCGATGTTATCTTCTGGCATTCGTTAACAATACATGGTTCATTTGAAAATCAAGACGCTAGCTTTAGCAGAAAGTCAATCACTGCGCATTATTTTCCAAGCAAATACACGCAGTTAGGCGCAAAAAATGCAGGTGGTGTGGTTCCGAAACCGGCAACAATGGCAACACCCAATCCAAACCTCGAACAGTGGCAAAGTTCTGATTTAAAACGAAAGATTACATATTTAAGAAAATCAGCCAGATATTTTATAAATACCATAACAAACAAACCGGTAACAACTGAAATGAAAACGAAAGACGGAAAGTATATTGGTGAGAAAGTAGAATAATTACGCTTTTAAAATCATTCGTATCGTTTGTACTAAATCCGGTTTGTAGAAACTGTTTTTGACATAATTTATTTTCCTGCTCAATCCGTTTTGATGTTCCAACGCAATAAAATCATTCAGAATTGCATTGTCTTTTTTTGAAAGCTGCGAATAATATTGTTCTTTCAGTTTTTTTGCCTGTTTAATTCGTATATCCAACCAAAAACGGTGTTCTTTCTTAGTAAATAAATTAACCAGATTTTTTTGCAATTTTTTTATTGTTGACTGGCTGGCTCTTGTAACACTTTTCTCATGGTTGCGCAACTGCATCAATGGTTGCGCAATGGCTCTATACTTTGCCATTGTTACAGCGGTCAATGCCAGCCAGTGGTCATGCAAAATAGCTTCTTTCGGTATTGATTTTACAAGCATTTTGAATGCTTTGTTGAACATCATTGTACAGCCAAAAGGAATATTGTAAATCAACAATCTGTTCAATACAAAAAACGATGGTTTGGTTTTGTGCGATTTCCAAACGGATGCATTGATCAGAGTGTTTTGTTCATTGATAATCTGCATATCACTGTAAACCATGCACGGAATATCTGAATTGTCATTTTCTATTTTCTGTATTTCAAGTAATGATATTTCGATTTTATCAGGATTCCATATATCATCCTGATCGCAAAAACACATATAGTTTGCGCTACTTTGCTGCATCAGCATGTTAAAGTTTTGCGTAACACCAATGTTTCCTAAATTATCTTCAATGAGCTTTATTTTTTCCGGATATTTACTTTGGTATTGTTGCAGAATTTTTATGGTATTATCTGTTGAACCATCATCTCGAATTAAAATCCGGAAATCGTGAAAAGTTTGTGCAAGCACACTATTTATTTGTTGTACTAAAAACTGTTCGCCATTGTACGTTGCTAAAAGTACATCTACTATAACTTGTGTTTCATTGCTATTTCCCGTGCTCATTATAAATTACCGTAGCCAAGCTGCTGCATTATTGTATTGTCTTTTAATTGCTGATATATGTTGTAATATTCGGCATTGTTTACAAATGCAAATGCTCTGTCTTTTTTAATATCTTTTATTTCGTTTTTTACTTTTTCTTCATTGCTATTTAAATCTGAAAATTGTGCTAATTGTTTAAGCAACTCAAACGGATTCGCTAAAAAATCTTCATACTTTATTTCCAAGTAATCCGGAAATTCATGTTTCAAAGAAGCCGCTTTTTCTACATATTCCTGCCAAAGATCGAATCCTTCTTGAATTGTTGTTAAACGAAAATTGCGATGAAAATTATTGCTGATCAAAAAATCGCGCTTTAACTTTTTTTTCCAAGTCCAATCAAACTGATTGTATTTTATAAGATCGCGTTCAATATAACTGGACACTGAATCAATCGGATTTCTGTAGATATGAATGATCTTTGGATTTGGAAAAATGTGTTTCCAGAAATCAATGGTAAATGTATTTTTCGGATCTTTCCAACCAAATGGAAAATCAACATCTTTTATGTTTTTGTATTTTGTAGTAAAATTGCCAAGGTATTTTTTTCGTCTGCTGGATTGCAAAAAATAATCCAGCGATTCAAGAACAACTTTATCGCATGATGGATTTCTAAAACGCATGTTATATGGTTTTTCTGCGGTTGACGTATGCAGATCGAAAATCCAATTATTGATTTCCCAAAAAAAAATGGCTTCGTGATTGATTTCTTTTTCAGCGCCAACAAACAAACCCAAATTTTCCAGCATCTTAGTAATCATCGTTGTTCCGCTGCGATGCATACCTAAAATAATAACTGGTTGTCGGTTCATTTTACGAATTTACGTTAACTTTGGAAAAGTTTTTATGTTGGAAATTTTATACGAAGATAATCATATTATTGCGGTGAACAAACGTAGTGGCGACATTGTGCAAAGCGATGAAACCGGCGACAAACCGCTTGGTGATTTTGTAAAAGATTACATTAAAGAAAAATACCAAAAACCTGGCGAAGTTTTTTTAGGTGTCGTGCATCGTATCGACCGACCTGTTTCCGGTGTCGTTTTGTTTGCACGAACCAGCAAAAGTTTGACAAGATTAAACGCTTTATTTCAAACCAAAGAAATACAAAAAACCTATTGGGCTGTTGTAAAAAACAAGCCGAAAGAAGATGCAGGAACGTTGATTCATTATCATTTAAAAGACGAAAAACAACGCAAGGCAAAGTTGTACGATAAAGAAGTTGCGCATGCTAAAAAATGTGTACTGCATTATAAATTACTTGCAAGTTCTGATCATTATCATTTATTAGAAATACATTTAGAAACTGGTCGGTTTCACCAGATACGTGCGCAATTATCTAAAATTGGTTCGCCAATAAAAGGTGATGTGAAATATGGGTTTGAAAGACCGAATGAGAATACAAGAAGCATTCATTTACACGCGCGAAAAATAATATTTACGCATCCTGTACAAAATGAACCTGTAGAAATTACAGCGGCTGTTCCTGATGAAAAGATCTGGAAATTCTTTGAAGAAAAGATGACTTAGTTTCTTTCTGCTTCTTCTGTCTTTTTTATTTCTCTTAACACAACTGTTCCTGCTATTTTATCATACCAACTTTGATGCTTTGGGTCTTTATTTATTGACATAAGAGTATAGGCGAAATAAACAAAACCAGTTGCTAAAAGAATATATCTCAGAAACGGAAGAATACTAAATAAATCAAGGTTGTACCTAACCAGCAGATAAGATATTGGTTCAGGAAAAGTTTCATAGAAAAAATAAATCCAAACCAAAACTATTTTGAATGTTGTTCTTAAAAAAGATTGCGTGATACTTATTTTATTAAATCTGTCATTAAAAATATTCAACTTAAAAGCATGTTTTCCTAAACTGCCATTCATTTTGGATACTTCTAACGGAACCATAAACATATAAAAAATTGCAGATGCTATTCCTAAAAGTGTCCAATTGGAAGAAACTATTATTGACCCAAAAATAACAGAAAATGATTTTAGCAACACACCTAAAATAATCATATCAATTATAAATGCAGACAGTCTGTATTTCAACGAAGCATATTCATGCGATAAATATGAATCATCATTTGGTAAACGAATATCATCATCTAATAATTCTGCATTCATAATATTGTTTAGCTTCTTTGTCTTAATACTTCAAACAAAATAATAGCAGCCGTATTGGAAACATTTAAAGAATCGTTTTGTCCGCGCATTGGAATAATAATATTTTGTGTAGAATGATTTTCCCAAAATGCGTCAACACCAATAGATTCGGCACCTAACACAAATGCTGTTGAATTTTTATAATCACAGTCTAAATAATTTTTAGATGATTTTAAAGATGTAGTGAAGACAGAGACGTTGTGGTTCTTCAAGAATTGTAACGTTTCTTCTTTTGATGCAATAGCGATCTGTTGCGAAAAAACACAACCAACACTCGAACGAATCACATTTGGATTATAAACATCGGTTTTCGTATCACAACAAATAACTGCCGTAACATTTGCTGCATCTGCAACACGCAACAATGCACCCAAATTGCCTGGTTTTTCGACGCCATCAATCACCAATATTAAATGCTTGTCCGTTGGATTTGCGAATGAAATAAAATCTAAATGATGTGGCTTTTGTTTAGCAATAGCAACTACTTTCGATGTGTTGCCACGGTAGGCAATCTTTTCAAAAATTGCTTCAGAAATCTCAACTGTTCTTTCCGAATCCAATTCATCGAAATTCAAACCGAAACCTTTGCGAAATAAGATTGTTTCTATTTCAAAATTATTGGCAATTGCCATTTGTGTTTCTTTCCAGCCATCAATAATAAACAGGTTTTCTTCCGTGCGCAACTTTGATTTTTCCTGTAGTTGCAGGATTTTTTTTATCAATGGATTTTGTACTGATGTGATTTCTTTCATCACTGTAAAGTTCTGAATAATTCGTGTAAATTTGTCTAATAACTTTTAAAAATGGCAAAAGAAAAAATTCGTTGTAGCTGGTGCGTTGGCAAACCTTTATACGAACAATATCACGATGAAGAATGGGGTTTTCCTGTTCGCGATGATCAAAAACAATTTGAATTTTTAGTATTGGAAAGTGCACAAGCCGGTTTAAGTTGGTGGACAATTTTGCAACGCAGAGATGGCTATCGTAAAGCATTTGCCAATTTTGATTATAAAAAAGTTGCGAAATTTCCGCAATCAAAAGTTGAAGAATTAATGTTAGATGCAAGCATAATTCGCAACCGTGCAAAAATTGAAGCAACCGTAAACAATGCACAACGCTTTTTAGAAGTGCAAAAAGAATTCGGTTCGTTCAGTAATTATATCTGGAGTTTTGTTGGTGGAAAACCAATAGTTAATAATCATTTAAGTTTGAGAACAGTGCCTGCAACATCAACAGAATCGGATGCTTTGGCAAAAGATATGAAAAAACGCGGCTTCAAATTTTTAGGTTCAACAACCTTATATGCACACATGCAGGCAACCGGTTTGGTGAACGATCATATATTGGATTGCCATCGTTATAAGCAATGCAAATAATAAATTATCAGACTGCTGTTTTTTGATGCATTCGTTCAAACTCTTCTTTAGAAATACCATAACAATAGGTATCTACAATTTGATTATCGTAGGTTTTGTAATCCTGATAAAAAGCGCCTTCAAATTTTAAACCAGCTTTTTCCACTACTTTTTGCGATGCCGTATTCGTTGTTACAATGCGCGCAAATATGCGGTTGAAATTAATTTTCTCAAAACCTATTTTTAAAAGCATCTTCATCGCTTCGGTAATTAAACCTTGTTTTTCATAATCCACATCAATAAAATAAGCGAGTTCGCATTGGTTTTTTTTCCAGTCAATGTCTTTCAAATTAAAATGTCCAATTAATTGTTGAGTTGATTTATCAAACAACATTAAACCATACGCCTTGTTATTATTCCAATCAAAGATCTTTTGCTGCACATAATCTTTGGTGGCAATTTCCGTTTCTGTTGCACCAAGTAAGTTAGGAAAACTATGTATTAAACGTGGTTTGTTTTTGTGAATCAACCGATAAACATCTTTATATAATTTGACATCATACGGCTTCAATAGCAAGCGTTCCGTTTCAATAGTGCTGCGCTGAAATTTTATCATCACATAAAAATACAGTTTAAATTTTGGATACAAAATAATTTCGTTTTGAGTTCTACTTTTACAGTTTCTATCAATATATACTTATCTTTATTGAAATTTTATCATGAAGAACGCTTTGCTTTTAATGCTGTTTTGCAATTTATTTATTATTGGTTTTTCAAAAGGCAAACATACAGCACATATTGAAAAACTGCGACAAACAGAATTAGACTTTAGTAAACTTTGTGGCGAAAAAGGCATGAAAGTTTCATTTTTATTTTATGCAGATAAAGATGTAATTAAAGCAGAAGGCGAGAATCAGTTTCCGATTTTTGGCATTGATTCATTGGCGGCATCATTTGGTGAAGAACGCGAAAAATTCAAATTGGAATGGTATCCGACAAAAGTTGAAGTCAGTAAATCTGCAGATTTAGGTTTTACTTTCGGCAATTGGATTTTAACGAAAGCTGATGGCTCTAAACGCTATGGTGTTTATTATACCGTTTGGAAAAAACAGAAAGACGATACCTGGAAATTTATTTTTGACGGCGGAAACTCAACGCCAGAACTAACCACATTTTCCAAATAATGATTTACAATAAAGACAATCACTTCATCATCTCAAGTATAACAAAAAATTTGTTGGTGTTATTGATATTGTTGTCTTTTCAAAACGTATTTGCAAAAAAAACAATTCTAAAAAAATATCATCCTGTTTATTCCTATCCGTCAAAATTAGGTTTTGATGTGGATCTGCAAATTGGAAAAGTATGGAAGCATACTACGAATTTTCGGCCAACGATAAACGGACCAAGCTATTGCGGTGAGGTCAATGTTTTCAAGCAAACCGACGGCAGCAAAGCATGGCAACGCAAGTTACATTATCCGGAAATTGGCGGCGGTTTTTGGTTTGCCGTTCATCACGATAGAGATACCATTGGCAATGCGTTTGCTGCATACATTTATTGGAAATACTCTTTCGTGCGTTCCAAAGTTGTTGACTTCAATATGAAAATGGGAATTGGTTTAGCGTATGCAACAAAAAAGTTTACTAAAGGAAGCAATGAAGTACACAATGCTATCGGTGCACATTTGAACGCATATGTGCAATTGCGTTTTGGCCTGGAATGGAAGATCGCGAAACCACTGCGTTTAGTGACTGCTTTCACGTATAATCATTATTCTGACGGTGCCGTGAAGTTGCCAAATTTAGGCATCAATACGATGTGCGGAACAATTGGTTTAATTTATTATCCAAACATTGAAAAATATAAACTCGAATTGAATAAAGATTCGATTCCGAAACCGAAAAAAAAGAATGAGATTTTTGCAAAAGCAACGGTCGGTTTTTTAGATGTGAAGAATAATTTGATTCCTGAAAAAACATACCTGATGCAATCAACTACGATTGGTTATTCGCGCTATTTAAATATCACCAACAAACTCAGCATGGGCACGACGCTGGAATTTAATTTTGGTGAACCATATATTTACGTCAATACATTAGAAGTACAAAATAAAAAAATAAAAAAAGCGGCAACAGACCTGAGTGTTTTTATTGGTGATGAAATTATGATCGGTCATGTTGGTTTTTATTTTCAGTTAGGCGCATATTTGTATCATGCGTATAGAGTGCCTTTGCCTGTTACATTTCGCTTAGGCGCAAATTTATATGCATCGAATAAATTAGGTAAGAAAAAGCGCGGCGCTATTTTCGGAACCGGTGGTTTGAAAGCGCATGGCGCAACTGCACAATTAATTGAGGTTGGCGCCGGTGGTGCATGGAAGTTTTAGGTATAGGTTTTAAATGCTTTCTAATAATAATTACCGTTAATGTTTATTCTATTTATTCTCTCACGATTTTTATATTGCATAATACTTTCTCTCATTTTTAGAGTATTTAATGTAAATAAAATATGGATCTCATATTTCGTTTTTCCTCTAATTATTTTTTCATTTCTTTTAAATAGAATTCTCAAGCACAGCAATTTATCATTTGAAGCACTTGGTCTTATGTCTTCATATTATGTTATTGAATTTATAGCAATGTTTGCCTGCCAACTAGTTGCCAATTATTTAATTTTTAGAAAATTTATTAATATTAAAAAATCATCATCAGCTAACGATGACATACTAGATAAAGATTTGACTGATTAAATTATATACTACACAATAACTCTAAATTTTGGCCTTTGAGTTGTTTTTTGGTGTGCTCGAAGTTTTGTGTAAAACCTAAGATGAAGCCGCCGCCGCCTGCTCCGCATAGCTTTAAGTAATATTCGCCGCTGTCCAAACCGCGTTTCCACATTTTATTGAACAGTTTCGGTATCATCGGTTTGAAGTGCTCAAACTGGAATTTAGAAAGCAGTTTCATGTAGGCAAACAAGGTTTCTTTGTCGCCATCTAAAAATGCCTGAATGCAGTTGTTCGCGAATGGTTTTAGCTGCTTGTCCACGAACTCGCGGAAAGTCGGTTCTTCCATGCGCTGCATATAATATTTCACCAACGGCTCAGTACTGCGCGAAATACCAGTATCGATTAAGAAAATAGCACCTTTGCCAACATTATTCATTTCCACTTTTACCGGTTCAACGCCATTTTTTCCGTTGATCAATAACGGTAAGTTCAAATAACAAATCAACGGATCGACACCTGAGCTGCTGCCATGAAAATGCGATTCCATTTTTGCTAAGATCGATTTCAAATTCAGAATTTCATCTTTATTCGGCGCATGATCGATCGTAACTTTATTTTTGGTGTATTTTCCATAAACAGCAGCAACTAACGCACCGCTGGAGCCAACACCAAAACCTTGCGGAATCGACGACTGGAAATACATTCCATTTTCAATATCATTTTTGAACGCATCAATATCAAAATCAATGTTCAATTGTTTCGTAGTTAATAAATGCTGAAGATAATTTGCAAAATCCAACAAATGCTCATTTGATTCCGTAACGAACTGTTCGTTCATTTCATTGGCATCAAACGTTAATTTTCCGTTGAATTCGTTATACGGCAAGGTCAAACCCATCGAATCCTGGATGATGCTATATTCACCAAACAAGAGGATTTTTGAATTAAAAGTTTGCTCGTTCTTAGGCATTTAAGTTTATTTCAGTTTAGTGGCACCTTTTCCAACTTCATCGTAAATCACTTTTTCGCTTTCACAATATTTTAACAACTCTTGTTGAATAAAAGTTTCGACTTCTTTCGCATTTTCTGACGGATACAGCAAATGTAAATTCGGTCCGGCATCTAATGTGTAGTACAAAGGTACACCTTTTTCCGTTCTGTATGTTTTTATTAAATCAATAATTTTCAGTGTATTAGGTTTTATCAGGATAAATGACGGATTGGAACACATCATGAGTGCATGCAATGTAAGTGCTTCGTTTTCAACAATTTCACCGAATTTTTCCAAATTTCCGTCTTTCATAGCTGAAACCAGGTTGGTTAGATTCGTTTCTGCCTGCTTGTATCGGCTTTCCGCATAAGGATTGCCTTCCATGAGCGCATGACCGGCACGGCTCGACACCGATTTTTCATCAGAAGAAACAATTAAAATGGCATCTTTAAAGGTTTTGAAAATCGGATGCACCTGATCGCCAAATGGAATCGCATGTTCGTTGCTTGAAAATTGTATGTTTGGTTGCTTGCCCCAAACCGCCAAATGCGGATAGACCGAACGACACGCGCTGCCGGAACCAAGTCGAGCGATCATACTGGCTTTTTCGTAAAAAAGCGCCGGATACATGCCGCCATCCAATTCATTTTCGATAGACGTCAAACATAAAGCCAGCGCAGCCATAGATGACGCTGAACTTGCGATGCCTGTTGAATGTGGAAACGAATTCGAAGAATTTATTTCCAAAGAAAAATGCGGCAAGAACGGAAAATGCGGAATGATGCTTTCCAAAAATTTCTGAATCTTTTCGGCAAATTTTGGATTTTCTTTTCCTTCAAATAAAAATTCCAAATCGATGCGGTTGTCCGCTGTTTCTTTGGCCTTGTATTTTACAGATGTGTCTGTGTAAGCATTGCTCAATGTAAAACTAATGGATGCATTGCGCGGCAACTGGTTGCCGTACTTGCCCCAATATTTTATCAGTGCGATGTTTGATGGCGCGCGCCAAGCGGTTTCGCCTTGTATGTTTTTAAATGGATTTGACATTGCTGCAAAAATACAAACGCCAAATGGAAAAGAAAGTTTATTTAAGCAAATTTAATTATGCATCTATTTTCAAGATCACACCGCCAAAACCATCAATGATGATTTGGTTGTTTTTTATGTCTGTATGTTTTAATGAAAAAACGACTTTTTTTATGGTTTGGTTGATCGTATTGGTGATTTTTGATTTGCTGAAATTCAATAAAACCAATATTTTTTCGTTTTCGTATGTTCGTGAAAAAGCTAAAATATGTTGATTGCCAGTATTAATGATTTCTATATTTCCGCTGTGAATCGCATTGTATTCTTTTCGGATTTTGTTTAATGTTTTATATGTGTTCAGCAAAGACTTATCATTTTGTGTTTGTTGAAAGACATTTCTGTCTTCAATATCTTTATTAATTGGCAGCCACGTTTGATTCGCTGTTGAAAAGCCGGCATTTTGTTCTTTATTCCATTGCATTGGCGTTCGGCAAATATCACGATTGATAGCGACAGGCAATCGGTCAGCGATAAATTGTGGTACCCAATTAAATAACTTTGCCACCGGATCTTTGCCTTGTTTGATTGGAATGTTGCCGTTTGTCATACCAATTTCTTCGCCATAATAAACAGTCGGAACGCCGCGCATCGTGTATTGCAGCATTGCTAACAGCTTTGCTTTCTCCAAATTATTACCAATACGTTTAATGCTGCGCAACTGATCGTGATTGGAAAAAACTATTGTTGGTTGATAAGGATTTGGATAATGGTGTTCAAATTCTACAATCTTCTTTCTGAAAAAATTCGCATTGAATTTAAACATGACAATATCAAACAAAAAGATCAGATGTAAGCCGTTGTTTTTGTTTCCTAGATATTTTTTCTTCAGTTCGTGTTTGCCAAAAACTTCACCTAATAATATTTTATCATTGCCGAATTCATCGGTTACTTTTCGCAAGTCTTTTGCCAACTCGAAATTTTCTTCCTGGTTTAATGAATACTTTCTGATCTGAAAATTACCACCTGGAAAGTCTTCACTTGGAATAATATGCAGCAACGAAAATGGATTGTTTTTAAAATCCTTGTCTTTGATAATGCAATTAAAAATATCTAACCGAAAACCATCAACGCTTTTTTGTAGCCAAAAACGGCACACATCGAACATCGCTTTTTTCACTTCAGGATTTCTGTAATTCAAATCCGGTTGGAAAGGCAAAAACGATGCGAAATAATATTGATTGCGTTCTTCACAAAAATGCCAACCTTTTGGGCCAACAATGCTTTTCCAGTTGTTGGGTTTGTCACGCCAAATGTACCAATCAGCTTTCGGATTTGTCTTATCTTTTTTCGATTCCAAGAACCAATGATGCTGATCTGACGTATGATTCATCACCATATCAAATAGCACTTTCATATCGCGTTTATGAATTTCAGCAATCAGTTGTTCGGCATCTTGCATGGTTCCGTACTCAGGCGCGATGTTATAGTAGTCAGAAATATCGTAACCGAAATCTGCTTGTGGTGAACTGTAAAACGGCGAAATCCAAATCGTTTCAAAACCTAAATCTTTGATGTAATCCAGCTTTTGAATAATACCTTGCAAATCGCCGATGCCATCGTCGTTGCTGTCGTAAAATGAACGCGGATAGATTTGATAGATGCTCGTTTTGACCATTGCTTACATCATTTTTCCAACATCTTGTTTGACTGTGTCGTCACTTTCCAATAAATGTTGTTTTACCGTTTGTCGGTCTTTCTCGCTTTTGTTTTGATTCAGTTTGGCTTTACTTTGTAAATCGCTTACTTCAATTTCAAAAGCAACAATTCCTTTCAGCAAACCATCGATATATTTTTGATCCAGCGTTTTGAATTGCTCAATATAGCTAGCTTCGAAGAACTGCATTTGTTTGTGCAACACATGTAGTTTTCCTTCATCGCTGTC
The DNA here is from genome assembly GCA_046329815.1 of Chitinophagales bacterium. Lineage (GTDB taxonomy): Bacteria > Bacteroidota > Bacteroidia > Chitinophagales > JADIYW01 > JADJSS01. The sequence continues at coordinate 1,486,610 of JAXLTY010000001.1, read as the reverse complement.
TAAAATTTTTACTTTTCCATAAGCATGTACCGAAATATAATTCCATGTCGGAACGTTTTGCTGTTTTTCATAAAGCGTTGGTGAAATATACGCATGTGGCTCGGAAAAAATTACCAGCACATCTGTATCTGAGAAAGTTGTATGTTGTTCATTGGCTTTACTTAAATGCGACAACAAAATAATTTTGTCGTTTCTTTCTTCAATAACAAACGGTAAATGTGTAGCAATTGGAATTTCATTTTTTACAGAAACAACGATCGCAAAATTATATGTTTGCATAAATGCAATACTTTTTTGTTTGTCGTTTTGTTCAAAATGTTTTGGTATATACATATTAGTCGTGAGTCATGAGTAATAAGTCGTGAGTATCTACCAAGTAGAAATTGTTTTAACGATTAAAGTATCACGGTTATCCGTTGTTTTTTCAACTGTTCGTATTTTGATGTTACCACTGCCTGCAAACTCAATCAGGTTTTGTCGCGATGCAAATACTTCGCTGCTTGGTGCTTTGAATTTCGCGAGTTGCTGCCATGCGCCTCTTTTAAAACTATATAAGATAACATCGCCGACATCACCAGAAGGTGTTTTTACAACAACAGAAAAATCATCGGAACCATCGCCATCGGCATCGTTCTCATTCAATACATTGACGCCAATGCAATTAGGAATTTTAATTTCAGGTAAATCTAAATTCGTAAATGTGATTTTTGTTTCCGTCGATAAATATTTTCCACTTGTGTCTTGTTCCGGCTTTTGTACAATTAAATCTTCTTTGGTGCCATCGCCATTAAAATCACCACTTGACACACTTTCGCTTTCTGTAAATTTCTCAAACAAAGCAACCAGTTCCGGTCGCATATCGGCTTCTTTGTCGCTTTCTAAAATAATGCGCCACGTACTATCCTGCATTTTTTTAAATACCAAATAGGCATGATACACACTTGGCTTATCATTGATTGTTACCAGTTTTAAGAACTCACATTTATAGTCACCTGTATCAGATGGATAAATACCAACACGGCCGATGATGCGTTGGCGATATGTTTTTGCATGTTTGATCTTATACTTTTTAGTATCAACAACTACTTTTCTTGGCACACGTTTTTTAAAGAACATTACCTGGTCATTATAGAAATCAACCAAGCTGTCTATGTTTGTTGAATCATGTAACGCATTCCAATGATTCACGACATCAATAACATTTTGTTGTTCCGGTGGAAGCATTTTATATGAATTTGTAACTGCATTTTGCTGCGTTGTTTCTATTTCTTTTTTATCGTGTTTGCACGCAATGAAAGCCACACTACCAATCATCGTTATTACAAAAATTACCGACCTCATTCTTCTTTTAAATTATTCCGAAAGATAACAAATAGTAATCACTCGATGTATAAATCAAAAAATAAAATTCACTTTAGCATGTTGTATTTAAGCAGCATTCATAATAAAACCAAGTTCAAAAAAAATAAAATAAGAATTGCGAATTAATGTTTGTTTAGATTGTTTTTGATTTATGAAAAAAAATTTTTTTAGATTTTTCCTAACATTTAATAAGAAAAAATATCGTGTGCTTTCTTAAAAAAAATAAATACTGTAAAAGAATAAGACATCTAGTTGCTACAAAAAATTTCTTTTAAAACATAAAGGTGTTTTTTACATAACAACTCAAACTATTAGCATTTATTGGTACTTTCGTTGAACCTCTTATTTTATCGTGTCATTCATTTTTAAAAATGTGTTGTATAAAAAAACAAACACACATCGTGTAAGATGTTACACTCGATTTATATTGTTTAGCGTTATCCACAATTATCAACATTTATGAATAACTAAAACATTGTACACATTCAAAGATTATATTACTTTTATGTTGCAGAATGTTTAAAAGAGATTTTTAATCTGCATAAAAAAATAAAAATTTCTAGCAGAATGGTTTCGACTGCTTTTCAAACGAAACTAAAAAAATTAAAAAATTAAAAGCAATGGCAAAGAAAACAGCAAGCGCAAAGCCAGCGGCAAAAAAAGCAGCAGCTCCTAAAAAAGCAGCAGCTCCTAAAAAAGCAGCAGCTCCTAAAAAAGCAGCAGCGAAAAAAGCTCCAGCAAAAAAAGCTCCAGCTCCTAAAAAAGCAGCAGCTCCTAAAAAAGCAGCAGCTCCTAAAAAAGCAGCAGCTCCTAAAAAAGCAGCAGCGAAAAAAGCTCCAGCAAAAAAAGCTCCAGCGAAAAAAAAGTAATCGTTACCAAACGACGAAACAAATAAAACCCGATGACATCATCGGGTTTTACTTTTTATATACGAATAGCTTCGATAAACTCAGCACGACTGTTACATTATAAGAATGTAAATCCGCTTTTCCGTTCACTTTCTTTCCATAATAAATCCTGTACATTTTTATCATAAGAAATTGTAGAAGAACGTTTGTCTTTGCAGTTATGAAAATATTTTGCTGTTGTATCTTTTACTGCTTCACTGCTTGCTAAATAAATATGCGAGCTTGCTCCTTTCTCTACAGTTAATCCAAATAATTTTGAAGCAGCATTCCATATCATTCCAAAAAATTTATTGCCGTTTTTTTCGCCGATTGGCGTATATACAAAACCAGGATGTAATGCATTTACCGTGATGTTATACGGCTTCGCTTTTTCTGCAAGCGCATAAGTAAACAATACATTCGCCAGTTTGCTTTGCTCATAAGCACTCAATACAAAATATCTTCCTTTCTTTTTATAAAACGATTCGATATCGATTTTTTTTGCCTGATAATGTGAATCGCTGGCAACATTGATGATACGCGCTCCTTTTGCGTTTTTCAACAAATCAAACAAATAGTAGGTCAACCAAAAATAATTAAAATGATTGTTTGCCATCGTCATTTCTATACCATCTTCTGATACCTGAAAATTATTAAATACAGCGCCTGCATTATTCAATAAAACATCCAGCTTTGTAAAATCTTTTTTGATCTGTTGCGCTGCATGTTCTACTGATTTTTGTGATGATAAATTCGCTGTATAAAGATGAATGTTATTATTGCCAGAAAAAGATGTTATTTCTGCAACTGCAGCATCGCCTTTTTCTTTGTTGCGGCACAGCAAAATAATTTCATGTTGTTGTTTGGCAAGTTGTCTGGCAGCTTCCAATCCTAAACCGGAACTGGCGCCTGTGATGAGTATTGTTTTTTGCATAGTTGTTGTTAAATGTTTTTTAAAATTAAGGAATAAAATTTAAACTAACAGAACTTAACTGCTTTAACGCTTCGAATTCGCATTTTCTAACAATTGCGCGAACAAAGTTCGTTTAGATTTAAGCAATTAAATTTTTAAAAAATGAAAAATGTATTAAAAACGTTTGCGGTGGCATTGATATGCTTCGCGGCAATGACAGGAACTTCTTTTGCAGGAACAGCAAAAGCTAAAACAAGTAAAAAAGCAGTACATCACAAAACGGCAACGGCAAAACATGCTGTTAAGAAAACAGATGCGTCGAAGTAATCTGTATGGTGTTTAATTTGTTAAGAAAGAGCTCTGTCGGTTTGATGGAGCTTTTGTTATTAAATCAATCCAGTAAATCATCGATTAAATCATCGCGTGATTCTTCGTATTTCATTTTATCTTTTATAGAAAAGACATGTTTGATTCTCATGATCCATAGAACAGCAATTATAAGTAATATCACTAAAACCAAAACGGTCATTAAACTAAATTTTCTCGCGTAGTATTATTTAATCAATGTGATTGATGTAACTCATTGGTAAGGTCTATTGTTTTTTCCTTTACTTTTAAAATGTCATATTTTTCATCCAACAACTCTTTTTCTTTAAAAAATGAATACAAATCCTGAATTTCTTGATCGTTAAAAGAATCAAAGGAAAGTAAAAGAAACTGATTAAAATGTTTTTCATAGTGAAGTATAAAATTACGCTTATAAGAGTAGCATGTTTTCAGCAAGCTTATTGGATATTTTGTTTCTAAATCACCAAATTGATTTATAATATAATCTTCTGTAATAGTAAGTTTATAATTATTATTAATAAAATTCCGACACATTTCCATTTCTCTTTCGTAAAGTAGCTTTTGTGCTTTTTTTCTCTGCATCAAAACAAAGATTTGTAAGAGAATCAGCATACAAAAAACAAGCATTACCATCCAAAATGGATTTAAGAAAGTTTTTTGATCCAATGACATCAGTATTGCAAAAAACAGAATTGTTAATATTATATAGACAGATCTTTTTACATTAGACCATTTAAGCTTTGCAATATGATTGACAAACTCAATGAGAATAAAAAAAGATTTTTTTACTTCTTCTTCTTTAATAATTCCTTTTTTCTCGATATAAATCATCATCCTAATTTTTCCTGCCATTTAAACATTTCGTCTCTTAAACGTGCTGCTTCCATAAAATCCATTTGCTTGGACGCTTTCTGCATCGCTTTTTTCAATTTCTCTACTTTCTTTTCAATTTCATTCGCGCTTAAATATTCGCTTTCTTCTTCGGCTGCATAAATCAATTTGTCCTGTTCGTCTTTGTATTTATTTTCCGCAGTTTTGTCTTGCTTGCGAATATCTAAGATCGTTGCGCGATGCAAAATATCTTCTTTGCTTTTAAAAACTGTTTTTGGTGTGATGTTGTGTTCAATGTTATACGCAATTTGTTTTTCGCGTCTTCGATTGGTTTCGTCCATGGTTTTCTGCATCGACATCGTTATCACATCTGCATAAAAAATAACCAAGCCATTTGCGTTTCGTGCTGCACGTCCTGCAGTTTGTGTCAATGAACGCACATTGCGCAAGAAACCTTCTTTATCTGCATCTAAAATAGCAACCAAACTAACTTCAGGAATATCCAAACCTTCGCGCAATAAGTTCACACCAATCAATACATCAAAATCACCTAAACGCAAACCTTGTATGATTTCCACGCGTTCCATGGTGTCAACATCGCTATGCAAGTATTTACATTTGATGTTTATTTTGGTTAGATATTTTGACAACTCTTCGCTCATACGTTTCGTCAAAGTAGTCACCAAAACACGTTCGTCAACAGCAATGCGTTTCTGAATTTCATCTAACAAATCATCAATCTGATTTACACTTGGACGCACATCAATTGGCGGATCCAGCAAACCGGTTGGACGCACCACCTGTTCTACAAATTCGCCTTCGGTTTTCATCAGTTCATAATCGCCAGGTGTTGCAGAAACATAAATAATTTGATTAGTCAATGATTCATATTCATTAAAGTTCAACGGACGATTATCCATCGCACTTGGTAAACGAAAACCATATTCTACTAAATTTAACTTACGGCTTCGGTCGCCGCCATACATAGCGCCAATTTGTGGAATGGTAACATGGCTTTCATCAACCACCAATAAATAATCATCCGGAAAATAATCAAACAAACAAAAAGGTCTGTCGCCAGGATTTCGTCTGTCAAAGAATCTGGAATAGTTTTCAATGCCACTGCAATAGCCCAATTCACGCATCATTTCCAGATCAAAATTCACGCGTTCATCTAAACGCTTTGCTTCCATAATTTTTCCTGTCGAATTATAATAATCAACATGTGCTTTCAATTCATCCTGAATTTCATTGATAATTTGTGGCATCATGTTTTTCGGCGCGATGTAAATGTTTGCCGGAAACAAAGCTATGTCTTTCATTTGCTCAATGCGCTTGCCGGAAGTTGGATCGAATGATTCGAGTTCTTCGATCTCGTCGCCCCAAAATACAATGCGATAGGCATAGTCAGCATACGGCAAAAACACTTCTACTGTATCACCAATCACACGAAAGTTACCACGTTGAAAATCGCCTGTGGTACGTGAATACAAAATGCTCACCATATTAAAGAGCAGTGTATTCCGTGAAATCGTTTGTCCTTTGGAAATGCGAATGATTTGATTTTTATATTCTGCCGGATTTCCCAAACCATAAATGCAGGAAACCGAAGCGACCACGATCACATCGCGCCGGCCGCTCATTAAAGATGTAGTTGTACTTAAACGCAGTTTTTCTATTTCTGCATTAATAGAAAGATCTTTTTCTATATAAGTGTCAGAAACAGGAATGTATGCTTCCGGCTGATAGTAATCATAATACGACGTAAAAAACTCGACTTTATTGTCCGGGAAAAACTCTTTGAATTCTGTATATAGTTGTGCTACCAATGTTTTATTATGCGACAATACCAACGTCGGACGCTGCGTTTTTTCAATCACATTTGCAATGGTAAATGTTTTTCCTGAACCGGTAACGCCTAGTAAAATCTGTTCTTTTTCTTTTTTGAAAATACCATTACTCAACTGTTCAATAGCAGCGGGCTGGTCACCGGATGGTTTATAACTGGAATGAATTTTAAATTGCATAGCAATACAAATTTAAGATAAACAAAAGATAAGAACTACTCCTGCTTTATCGAATTTGAATGTTTAATAAAATAAATGCGTATATTTCATCTGATTACTTTTAATGTTTTGTAGTGGTGCAGATGGAATTCGCAAATAACTATTTGAATTTAATGTACAAATATTCATGCTCATTTCATTAAACATAAACAAGATGAAATATCCTTTTTACATCTTCCTTATCCTTTTTTCTTTTTCAGTTTCTAAAGCATCTGATTGCGGCAATGGCAGATACCGGCTTCCATTATTTCCAGTCATAAAGCGAACAAATAATATCGTTTATGCAACCAAACCACAAAGCAACGGCGTTCCGATACAACTTAAATACGATGTGTATGAACCGCAAGGCGACACGTCACATAGCCGCGCAGTAATGCTGTTGATTCATGGTGGTGCGTATTTAAAATTGCTCGACCAAAACAGTCCGGATATTGTATTGATGTGTAACTATTTTGCAAAGTTAGGTTATGTTACTATTTCTATAGATTACCGACAAGAGCCGAACCTTTTAGGTTTGCTTTCCGAAGAAGTAATGGTGAAAGCTGTTTCGCGCGCACTGATCGACACTAAAGACGCAATCGACCATATTATAGATACATACTCTAACGGAAATCCATATCATATCGATACCTCAAAAGCATTTATCGGCGGCGTTTCTGCCGGCGCGGTTTCTACCATGTTTATCTGTTACCTAGATAGCTTGCAAATGCTTTCACCGCAATACCAGCAATGGATCATTGACGCCAATGGTGTGAATGCAGATTCTATTTTGCGCCATCGTTTCGACAGAATTAAACCTAAAGCCGCTATCAGTATTTCAGGCGCGCTGTTAGATACCAGTTGGATAAAACCGAATGGCATTGAGTTATTATTGAATCATGGTTCTGCTGATCCGATCGTTCCGTATAACTATGGAAGGCCGTTCAGCATACCAAGCTTACCTTATTTATATGGCGGAAAAGCGATGAATGCGCGAGCCGTGCACCAAGGCATTTACACAGAATTTGAAGACTGGATAGGTCGCGGTCATGTGCCGTTTATGAATTTAGATTTAGGAAACTTACTGACATTTCATTTGGTCAACCAGCCGATATTAGACAGCACGGAAAGTCATATCAAGCATTTCTGTTATCGCTTGCTCGATTGTGATCGTGTTACTGCTGTTAAAGAGCACGTGATTGGTAAAGCCAACATCTTTCCGAATCCATCCAATGGAAATTTTACGATTCAATTGCCTAAAGAAGTCGGTGCGAAAGACTGGACAGTGGAATTGTATGATGTTACTGGTAAGCTGGCTTTCGTGCAGACTTATTACAACAGGTATGACATCATACAGATCGATCATAACCTGTCGCCAAATGTATATTTCCTAAAAATGTATTTTGCGCAAAACAACGATGTGAATGTCTATAATGCTAAAGTGATGATTGGAAATTGACAATTATACCAAAAATTGGTAACTTTATCTAAAATTCAATTATGAATAATAATACGTCCGTTTCTTTGGGAAACTACTATGAGAGTTTTGTGGAAGATAAAATATCCGAAGGCAGATTTAAAAATGCAAGCGAAGTAATTCGTGCCGGTTTAAGATTACTGGAAGTAGAAGAAAACAGAATTATGGCGCTTAAAAATGCTATTAAAGAAGGCATGAACAGCGGTATCGCTTCCAATTTTGATGCAAAGTCACATCTTAAATCCATCAAATCTGCAAAGAAGCAAAATGCCAAATTATAATTTTTATTATGGTTATGAGACACCAACCGATAAATAAAATACCTGCGAACTGTTAAGCAGTTTTTATAAAAGAAGAAAAATATATCGGACAGCATTAGCCAAAACGCTTAACCCAGCAGAAACAACGATGTCCAAATGTGAAAAGAATAAAACCATACAAACAGCAGTGCTTTGGGAAATCTGCAATGCTTTAAAGCATAATTTCTTCTTAGATCTGGCTGCGGCTTTGCCATCCATCTTTACTACCAACGTACCTGTTGACACCACCAAAGACGAACGCATTACACAACTCGAGAAAGAGATAGACCTCCTGAAAGCCAAAAACGAAGCACTGATGGAAGCGTGAAAGGAAAGTAAGCATATAAGAAGATTTAAAGAAAAATGGCATAGATTATCAAAAATATAAAAAATATAATTATCTTTATTTCATGTCAGCAATTGTAGGTATTTTAAACAAACAAGGAATTGCTATTGCAGCTGATAGCGCAGTTACAATAGATACTTTAAACGGACATAAGATATTTAATGGTGCGAATAAAGTCTTTAGCTTATCAAAACACCATCCAGTAGGAATTATGATCTATAATTCCGCTTCCTTTCTATCAACTCCATGGGAAATAATAATAAAAGTTTACAGAAAAAATATAGGAAGTAAATCATTCAACTCATTAGAAGAATATAAGAATGATTTTATTGACTTTATTAAAGCCAAAGGGTTTTATACAGATCACAATACAAAGGTGTCTTTCTTAACATCTTTTTTTATTTATTTATTCGACGATTTGAATAAAACAGTTTTTAAAGAAAATAATCTTTCTGTAAAAACAGATTTTATTTTTACTGATGATGAGAAAGCAATAATTTCGGAAGGAATTAAAAAATATGTGAATATCTATTTAAATCAATTGGCAGATTTTGATATTTGCGAAGACTTTATGAATTATACAATAGAAGAATTTAAAACAGACTGTAACGAATCTATTGATCAATTAATGAATTTATATACTACTAATGGATTTAATTTTGATGAGTCATTAAAGAATGAAATTATCTCTCTTCTTTATAAATTTACGATAACAAAACATGATTTTTGTTCTTATTCAGGAATAGTTTTTGTTGGTTATGGGGAATTAGAAATTTATCCATCATTAATACCAGTAAATATTTCTATTGTTTGTAATAATAAATTACGGTTTTTTACAATACAAAATGATGTTGCAAAAATCAGTAATGATTTAGAAAGTGCTATAAGACCTTTTGCTCAAACAGATGTAATTAATACTATCCTCTCTGGTTCTGATCCTGATTTAGATGATGTTTATTTAGAAAATTTTAACTTTTTCTTCCAAAAGTATAACAACTTAATTATAGAAACACTAAAGGATGTTGATCCAAAACTTATAGAAAAGATAAAAGCTATTGATATACAGCCCACTATAAAAGAATATGCTGATTTAATGATGCAAACAAGAAAGGTTAAATATATTGAACCGCTTATGGATGCTGTTAGTACTTTATCTAAAGAAGATCTTGCTGAAATGGCTGAAAGCCTCATATATTTGACTTATTTAAAAAGAAGAATTACATTTGCAGAAGAAAGTGTTGGTGGTCCAGTTGATGTTGCTGTTTTAACTAAAGGTGATGGTTTTATTTGGCTTAAAAGAAAACATTACTTTAAACCAGAACTAAATAGACAATTTTTCGATAACTATTTCAATTAAAATACTATGAAAATCTCTTTCTTTAATACAAATCCTAAGATTTCGTCAAAACAAGTAAATAGTGGTATACTATCAACTATTTCTGTTAAGAAAGGTTCAGTAGACTTTATTAAGCAAGAAATGTCTTCAGCTACTATTGCTGAATATGTTTCTGATAAATTAATAGAGTTAGTTAAAAAAGAATTAGAATCACCTAATAAACAGACGACCATAGGTTAGTTTAACAGTTAATTAGTTTAAAATATACACAACTTTTGGTGACGCTTTAAACTTTGCCGCGTTACATTAATCATTTCCTCTATTAACATCTTTTTTCTATATCATTCCATAACATTTCCTATTTTTACCACATAAAATTAAAATATGGAATTCAGAGAAATTATTGCAGTGACCGGTGTACCAGGTTTAAAAAAATTAGTAGCAAACAGAAACGATGGTTTGATTTTGAGCGAATTAGACGGCTCTAACAAAAAATTTTATTCGAATCGTCAACACATGTTTTCGCCATTGGATAATATTTCTATTTATACAGATAATGATACGGTGGCTTTGCTGGATGTGATGCTGGAAATGAAAGCGCAAAAAGAAAGTAATGCACCTGTTGAGCCGAATTCGTCAAATGATGAATTAAGAAATTACTTAGGAAAAATTCTTCCAAACTTCGACAGAGACCGCGTAAATGTTTCCGATATCAAAAAACTAATTAAATGGTTCGCTGTTTTAGAACCTTTAGATGTAATTAAAAAAGCAGAAACGGCTGAAGGCGAAGAAACCAAAACGGTAGCTAAAAAAGAAGTAGCGCCTGCTAAAACAAAAGCGCCTGCAAAAGACATGGTGGTGCAAAACCAAAACGTTGCAAAACCACGTATGACAAAAAATAAAGTGTAAATAATGTATCAAAATAATCCTTCAAGGTTTTCACCTTGAAGGATTTTGTATTTAAAATAAGCATCATGCAAACTATAAAACGCAATAAACGCAGCTACTTAGACGACAGCTTAGTAATCCACACCTGGCAAGACATTGAATCGTATTATACAGAATTATCGAACAGAGCGATCAACAATAAAGAAGAATTATTGAAATGGATGAGCGACAGAAGTGAAACGGATGCCGTGCTGGATGAAGAATACCGCTGGCGTTATATTCGCCAAACGTGTGACACGGAAAACGAAACACACAAAGATGCGTACGAAGATTTCATTCAAACCATTATGCCAAACTGGATGACGTTTTCGAATGAGCTGAATAAAAAATTAGCGGAAAATAATGCTGTTGATGAACTCGATCAGGAACGCTTCTTCATTTATTTGCGTGGTTTGCGAAAACAAATTGAATTATTCAGAACAGAAAATATTCCGTTATCGCAACAAGTACAATTAAAATCGCAGGAATACGGAAGCACTATCGCAGCGATGACCATTGAGCACGAAGACAATGAATATACGTTGCCGCAAGCTGCAGTTTTTTTACAAAACCAAGACAGAAATTTACGAAAAACAATTTTTGAGAAAGTGTCTGATCGACGTTTGCAAGACCGCGATAAATTGAATACTTTATTTTCTGAATTGGTGCAAATCCGTCATCAAATGGCGTTAAATGCAGGTTTTGAAAATTACAGAGATTTTATGTTTGCTGAGTTAGGTCGATTTGATTATGATGTGAAAGCATGCGAGCAATTTCACGAAGCGATCAAAACAGAAGTGATTCCATTGGTTCAACAAATTCATCAGAAAAGAAAACAACAATTGGCTGTAGATACTTTATTTCCTTATGACTTGGATGTTGACGCAGAAAATTTGCCTGCGCTGAAACCATTTGAAACACAAGACGAATTAATCGACAGATCTGTGGCTTGTTTGAATAAAGTAGATCCGTTTTTTGCAGAATGCATTTCCATCATGAACAATATGCATTACCTGGATCTGAACTCGCGCAAAGGCAAAGCACCAGGTGGCTACAACATGACGTTGCCGGAAATCGGTGTGCCGTTTATTTTTATGAACGCAGCAGGCACACACCGCGATCTGGAAACAATGGTACACGAAGCAGGCCATGCTGTACATTCGTTTTTGATGCGTGATTTGCCGTATAATTTCGATCAGGAAATCACATCAGAAACCGCAGAACTGGCATCAATGAGTATGGAATTGATGACGTTTGACGGTTTGGATGCATTCTATAATGATGCTGATAAAAAACGCGCAATTGAAACACATTTAGAAGGTATCATTACGATGTTGCCTTGGATTGCATTGGTAGATAAATTCCAGCATTGGATCTATACGAATCCAACACACAGCGTTGAAGAACGTGAAAATAAATGGCTGGAATTCCAAAGCGAATTAAGCAGCGATGAAGTTGACTGGACAAATTATGAAACTGCAAGAAAAACACTTTGGCAAAAGCAACTGCATATTTTTGAAGTACCTTTTTATTATATCGAATACGGAATTGCACAATTAGGTGCGATTGCTGTTTGGCGAAACTATAAGCAAAATAAGCATAAAGCAATCGAAGACTACAAAAATGCATTATCGCTTGGTTATACAAAATCAATTCCTGAAATGTATAAAACAGCAGGCGTTGAATTTAATTTCACCAAAGAATATGTGAAAGAGCTGATGGATTTTTTAAAAAGCGAATTGAATTAATGCAGTCATTTTCTTTCAGTGATATAACAAATTTAATAACGCAGTTTGAAAATGAAACGTTGCCAAAAGAGCAATGGACACACGAAGCACATTTAGCGGTTGGTTGTTTTTATGTTCATAGTTTTGGAAAAGAGGAAGCGCTAAATAAAATTCGCATCAACATTAAAAAATACAACATAGCTGTTGGTGGCGAAAACACAGACAGTTCCGGTTATCACGAAACAATTACGGTTTTCTGGATTTGGAATATCGATCAGTTTATAAAAAATCAGGAAGAAGAAAAACCTGTTGATGAAATTATAGCGCAATTTATTGCAAGTAGTTTCTCTGATAAAAATTATCCATTTGAGTATTACACAAAAGATCTATTACTTTCATCAAATGCAAGACTAAATTTCATTGAAGCAGATTTGAAAGCGTTTGAATAAAATAAAAAATCCTGTCATTTTCACGACAGAATTTTTATTCATCATAAAAAAAATTATTTTTTCCATTTAACACCACAACCAATAGCTTTCGTGCTGGTAACCGTAATAGGTTTGCCTGCTAATAATGCATCCACCGCGCTTTCTACATATTTTTCTTTCACAGCAGCAGCGTCTTCCCAGTTATCATCGATTGCGCCGATATATTGTACTACTAATTTTCCAGCTACTTTTTGTACAACAAACACATGCGGTGTTTTCAACGCGCCGTATTTTTTAGCAATTTCCTGTGTTTCATCATATAAATATGGAAATGAAAATCCTTTTTCTTTTGTGCGCAACTGCATGTTCGCATAACTGTCATCCGGATATTGTGTTGCATCGTTTGGGTTGATCGCAATTACAGGATAACCTAATGACGCGTATTTACTGTTCAGTGCAATAATTCTGTCTTCATACGCTTTTGCATACGGACAATGATTGCAAGTGAAAGTGATAATAAAACCTTTTGCTGAAGTATAATCTGCCAGCGATACCATTTTACCATCAATATTTTTTAGTTTAAAATCGGCAGCTTTGGCGCCAACCGTATAACCATCAGAAGCGATAGAATTAAATGCAATTCCAACCAGTGCGATCATCGCAAAAAATAACTTTTTCATGAGTTTGTATTATAATTTTGAGTTAATAATTTTTTCGAGTATTTCATAAGACGCGTAATCGCCTTCCTGAAAATAAATTTTTGTTCCGTTTTTATAAAGTATGGTTGCTGGAATGGTGCCTGACCATTTACTGTCAATTTTATCAATCCAGACGTTTGGATTTCCGGCAGACAAAATAAATGTTTCTGAAGTGTATTTATTTTTCTTCAGAAAGTCATTTACCTGAGCCGTTCGGCTTTTCGCGTCCTGGCTAACCAATATAAATTTTACCGGTTTTTGCGCAAAGGTTTGTGCTGCTTTTTCAAAGAAAGGCAATTCTTCGACACAAGGTTTGCACCAGGTTGCCCAAAAATTTACAACATACAGCGTATCATTCTTTTGCTGCACGCGGCTTTCATATTGTGTCAAATCATAAACAGCTACTGCTGACTGTGCATGCGTATGAACTATTGCACATAATAACACTATTACTGTCAGGTATTTTTTAAGCTGCATTGGAAAATTTATATTGCAAATTAACAAACAAAGCCAAAAGATGTTTTGAAATGATGTTAAATAGCGTGAACACACAATTTATGGAACAAAAAATAATCTTCAAAATGGCACAATAATTGAACTTTTTAAGCGTTTTTAACATTTATATAGTAACTTAAGCATATAAAACATTAAAACAAAATTCATAATTTTACATATGCGATTTTTTAGTTCCATATTTTTATTGTTGTTCTGTGCTAATTTATTTGCCGGACAAGCGATGAAATCATTGGACAAATACACGCCTAAGAATAACGGATCGCCATGTGTACAGGCATTTCTGAACGCTGAAATACTAAATTGCGGAACATTCATTTCTAAAAAATCGAAAGGAATTTTAACTGTTTCAAAAGATAACATCAACAAGATATATTTCAATGTAACATTGAAATCTAATATTGGAAAAAAAGATGAACCGCCAATCTATCTGCGTTTTATCAAACAAAAATCATTAGATATTAATGAAATTATGGAATATGCCGAAGATGGCGATGAGATCTACATTGAACAGTTTGTTGCTTCTGTCAATAAAATCGACCTGAATTGTGTTCCTGCCAGTTTTATTGTAAGTACCGAATTATAAAAATCTATTTTCCTAAAACTGCTGCATAAACTGCTGCATATTTTTGTACACCGTTTTCTAATGAGAAATAATCTTTTGCGCCGGAAATAATTTTTTCTGTGTCGTATGTTTGATTTAAGAATGCTGTAACATCTTGTGAGAAATCTTTTGCAAAAACATCTTTTACTACAAAACCTGATTGGTATTTGTTTACAATAAAATCCGTATCGCCGACATGGCTGTTGCAAATAATCGGCGTGCCCATTGCCATGAGTTCGCCTTGTTTTGTTGGCGATGACGCTCGTTTGGAATATGATGGCAAAATAAAAAAGATAGAATAATGGCAAAGTGAAATCAATGCAGGAATTTCATTGCGGTTGCCGGCACGAATAATTATAGCATCTTTTACATTATAGCTTGAAGCTGTTTGCAGAATGCGTTCGTGTTCATCTTTAGTAACAAATAAAAATTTCGAGTTTGGTTTTTGCTTTTTTAAATCTGCAAAAAAACGCATCATTTCTTCCAACATATACCATGTTCCTATCGAACCTAAATACATCAAAATAAAATCATCTTGTTGGATTTTCAGTTCTGCTTTTAATGCACTGACTTTTTGTACCTCGGTTTTTTGTTTGTCGAATAAATCTAAATCTGCGCAACACGGAATCACTTCAATATTTACCGGATTGTTGGAAATATGTTTCCATGTATGCATTTCATCTTTTGCATTATACGTCAAACTTATCGTATAATCCGCGTTTTCTAAAAACAGCTTTTCTTTTTTCTTGAAGTAATTATATACTGTTTTATAAACCGGATTTCTGAGATTCCATAGCTTTCCGTCAACACGTTCGTCTGCCCAAAAACCGCGCATATCGAAAATAAATTTCGTTTGAAATTTTTGCTTCATTTGCAAACCAACCAACGCCGCAATATAGCTTCTGCAATGCACGATTTTAAATTGTTTGTTCTGATGCAAACTAAACGCAAATTTTTGGATACGGTTAACATCATAAACTGTTGATAAAACCGGCGGTTTTTTGGTGTATGAAATCGGTTGCCAGTCAATTTTATTTTCTTGTAAAATTGACTGAATCAAATCTTTGTTTTTTGCAAAATTTTCTTCTTTTTCGCAGCTAATCAAGGTGAATGAATAACCTTGTTTTGTTAAACCAATTAAATACGGAATCACCTGCGATTGTCCAAGCGGATCAGTCATTCCATCATACGAAATATATAGGCAATTTATCGGCATTACGCATTCTCTTCTAACCACCAATGTAAAATAATAATCGTCCAAAGCCGTCCGTATAAATATTCTTCGCCAGCCAGGAAACGATCTTTTAGATCCTGAACATACAGATTGGTTAAGATGTCGTATTTATTAATAACAACACTATTTAAGTATTTGTCCAGCAGATAACGGAATCTTCCTTTTAGCCAATATGGCAATGGTATGGCAAAGCCCCATTTTGGACGATCAAAATATTCTTGTGGCAAATAATCATACAAAATTTCTTTCAGAATGTATTTGGAAACACCTTTATGATACCGCAAATCAGGATCAATGTTTATGGCATATTCAACCACACGATGATCTAAATAAGGCACACGGCTTTCCAACGAATATTTCATGCTTGCGCGATCCACTTTTACCAATAAATCATCTTTCAGATAATGATTGATATCCCAAAAAGATTGTTTTCCTTTTGGCGATAAATTACGCTTTGCAGGATTTGCTTCTAAATTTATTCTGTCGAAATTAAAGTTTTCATCCAACAATAATTTTTTCAAATCTTTCTCGGAATGAAAGTATTGTTCCTGTGAAAAAATGTGTGTTCGAATATGATTGAGCGATGGATAATCTAATAATAAGCCGCCTCTTTTGTAGGTTAAACCGGCGTATTGAGTGGCAAAATAAACCGGTTTTCGAAAGGTTTGTATAAATGGATTTGCCAAGCGCGAAGCCCAATTGTACATACCGTATCCTAAGAACAGTTCATCTGCGCCATCACCGGAAAGCGTAACGGTAACATGTTGCCGTGCCAGTTTTGAAACGATCATTGTCGGATAGGCAGATGCGTCGGCAAACGGTTCATCGTAATGAAAAATTATTTCCGGTAAAATTTCTTCTACTTCGGCTTCTGTTAAATGAAACGCATAATGTTCAGTATCTAAGTGTTTCGCTACTTTTTTAGCATATTCAGACTCGTCGTATTTTTTTCTGTCGTAGCCGATACTGAACGTTTTTATTTTATCTTTTTTTAGTTGAGATGCAATTGCTGTAATTAAACTGGAATCAATGCCTCCGCTTAAAAAGCTGCCGACAGGAACATCACTGACTAATTGTTTCTCAACAGAATCAATCAATAATGCTTTCAGTTCTTTTTTTGTTGATGCAAAATCTTTTTTAGTAGTAGGTTCTATCGCATCTTCCAATTTCCAATACGAATTTACAGGAAGTTTAAAGTTCTCATTTACATCATTCACTGAAAAAATTGTATATGATGCTGTAGGAAATTTATGTATATTTTTATATATAGTATTAGGTTCTGTAATAAATCCTAAATGCAAAAACTCAGGAATGGCAGCATAGTTGAGTTCTTTATTAAAACCTGGCAATGCTTTCAACATTTTTATTTCAGATGCGAAAGCCAATTGTCCATCGTTAAAATAATAAAACAACGGTTTGATGCCAATTCTGTCGCGACAGATAATTACTTTTTGTTCCTGAATATCATAAATAATAAAGGCAAACATACCATTCAGTAACTCAAATGATTTGGTGCCAATTTTTATAAATGCTTCTAAAATAACTTCTGTATCGCCGGTTGTTCTTGTTTGTAACTGCAGTTGTTCTTTTATTTCTTTGAAATTATACAATTCGCCATTATACACCATTACATATCTGCCACAACTGGAAAAGAACGGCTGATTAGACGCCGGCGACAAGTCAATAATTGCTAAGCGTTTGTGTCCAAGAAATAAGGTATGATTATCATTTTCATAAAAACCATCTGCGTCCGGACCACGATGATTCATTGCGTTGGTTGCCTTAATAAAATCTGATTTACTAAGTTTTTGCTGGTTTGAAATATATCCTGAAATTCCGCACATAAATTTATCCGAATGAAGCTAAAATATTTCTTTTAAATAATGTTTTCATAATTCCTAAAAACCGGCGATCAAAAATAGCCAACGGATTATAGCTTAATGCTCTGAATAAATAATCGATAGAAGCTCTGTTTATTTTAGCAATTGCCAAATGCAAAGACACATACAACAAACTATTTGAAATAAACTTCATTTTTTCCGTTCCGTAAATTTTATTGACAACTTTATCTGCAAAAGCATATTGTATCAATAAATCCTTTCTGACAACTAAAGGTTCTTGCTTAATATTATAAATTACACTTCGTTCTTCGTGCGAATGCAAAGAACATGTGATGATCTTTGGTGTATGAATCTTAAATCGTGCAGCAAGACGCATCCATAATTCGTAATCTTCAGAGCCGGAAAGATCTCTGTCGCCATTGAACTGATAACGTGCAGCTACTTCTTTTTTTATAATGATGCCACTGCAACCCATGTAATTTCCGTGAATCATTTTTTTATTGATGTCGTCCGGCATTGATGCAATCTGTAATACTTTTTTATTAGAATCTACTACATCAAAATCAAAACGAATAACTTCTACATCTTTATTTGCGTTTATATATTTTACAGCTTCTTCCAAATGATTTGGATATAAGAAATCATCCGAATCCAGCAACGTAACATAATCACCTTTAGCCAATAAAAAACCCGTGTTTCTCGCAACGGCACGTTCTTCATTTATTTTTTTATGATAAACTACTTTTGGATTATTAACGGATCTAACTACTTCTTCTGTGTTGTCTGTGCTGCCGTCATCTACTACAATTATTTCGTAATTATCATAGGTTTGCAAAAAAGTAGATTCTAACGTCTCTTTAATCATGTGTGCACGATTATACGCAGGAATTATGATAGAAAAAAAAAGAGGTTGTTCCATTTTTACGACGAATAGATTTGTTCCAGTTTCTGAATAAACAAAGGTAATGAAAAATATTGCTCAATATCTTTTCTTCCATTAATGAATAAATATTCATCCAGTTCTTTATCTGCGAGGATCGTATGAATTGCCTGATAAATCTGTTCGGAATTTTGATAATCAACCACAATCGCGTTTTTGCCGTCTTCAATAAATTCACAAGCAACGCCTGAAAACGTAAATACACTCGGAACACCAACAGCCAATGCTTCAATATAAGTTTGTCCAAATGCTTCGCTGTCGGCATCAATCGGCACATGCACAAACACATCAAACAATTTAAAAAGCGCACCGTTATCATTTTCAAATTCTATTTCGACATATGAATTCATAGGTAATTCGCTTAAGTTTTGTTTTACTTCAACCAAATCTTCGCCTTTGGCATTTGCCAACACCAATAAGGCATTTGGATGATCCTGTAACAATTGCTTAAAGGCCGCAATCGCATATTTCAAACCTTTCCATTTCGTATATCTCGACACCAAACCAATCACAGGATGTTTGTTTTCCGGATTGTATTTTTTCTCAACAACAGACAATCGTTCTTCCGTAATATTGTAAAACAGCGGCAAATCAAAACCATGATGAATTAAGGTGATCTTTTTTTCGGGAACATGTTCAAGATTCACTAAAATATTCTTCACATTTTGGCTGATCGCAATAATATGTGTTGCGAGTTTGTTGCAATATTTATCATATTTCAAACCGCTAGGTGCCGTGATATGATGATAGGAAGAATGATGGCGTGTAAAAATGCGTTTCTTAATTCCTGCCAAATATGCAGCCGTTAAGCCAATAATATTTGCTTCAAAAATATGACAATGCACCGCGTCCGGTTTTATCTTTTTCAATAGTTTATATGTTTGAAAAATTGCTGCAGGAATACTTTTTTTAGAAGCATACTCAATACGATGGAATTCTATATTTCGTTCTTTGCAAAAATGTTCGAAAAAAGAATTTTCATTTACATAAATAGAAATAAACGAAAGCTCATATTTTGATTTATCAATATGATCAACAATCCACTCAAACGCCAGCGCCTTATTGAGCTGGAATAAAATATAGGTGATCTTTATTTTTTTATCAGGCATTCTTCAGCGCTTTAAAATAAGTGATGGACGACAATGTACCAATTAACCGAAATGTTATTCTGTCTAATGATCTTGAATTGGGCAACACATTAAAAATAAATTTTACAATTGAAAAAAAGGGAATCAACGCCGTAAAAATTATTTTCTTTGTTGAATTGATCTCTATTGTTTTATTATGCAAACGCATGTTTTTAAACTGCGATTCAAACCCACGTTGGTCTCTGTCCAAAAATCCGTCAATATCGAGTCTGTCTTTTTGATTGTGAAAGCAGGTTGTTTTCGTGTATAGATAAATGCCAATATGTTGCGCATTTATTTTATTCGACAAATCAATGTCTTCGCCTTGAAATAAAATGGTTTCATCGTATTTGCCGACTTGCTCAAACAGTTTTTTACTGATTGCAAACGAACCGCTTCCAATCGATGCAATTTTCATCAATGGTTCATTTCTATTTACACGTTGTTGCAATCTGCCTTCGAGCGTGTGATAATTTGCATTCAATAAGTATCTGCCGATTTTTTGTTGCTGCATTTGCTGAACCAATACATCAGGATATTGCCAGTTTAGTAATGCACAGTTCTTTTCAAAAAAACGATCCTGATTCAAACTGTCAATTGCAGCAAGACTTTCCGCTGTGATCCACATATCATCATCGATGAAAAACAACAGTTCATATTTCGCTTTTGATGCGCCGAAATTGCGTGCTGTGCTTGCGCCTTTTTTCGGATTTTTATACAATGAAAGATTTGGATGATTTATTTCAAACGGCAAATCGTTACCATCATTTACTACAATCAACTCGAATACAATTGATGTTTGAATAGAAGCAATTTTTTCGATTGTTTCCTTTACAATTTCAAAGCGATTATATGTTGGCATGATGATACTGATCATGTCAAATTTTATTTAGTATTTTTTTTATAAAAACAGGTAAAAACAGAATGCGTGTTTTTATTTTTTGCAACTCATTTTTGTCTTCATTTGCTAATAATTCCGGCTGAATGATCTGCAAGAATTGCTTCGCTTTTTTATAGTCATTTTGCGCATAAAAAATACTTGCCTGCAATAACCAGAAATAATGAATTGACTTTTGCACAATTGCTTTTTCAGCATCTGTTTTTATAAAATCCGGAATCTCTTTTACTGAAAAATTAGAAGAAAAAATGGTTGCTTCTTCTAATTCGTATATTCGTGCAATTGTATAATAAACATCGAGGTTTTCCTGCATAAATGCATCCTGAAAATTATTGGTTTTAGATGTTTCATGAATCCTGAAATTCACTAAAATAGCATCTGTTTTTTTGATGTTGTTTAAACTAAAAATCAATAAATAACGGATCCACCATTCGCGATCCATTACATAATGCAAATTTGCATTCAGCAAACCCATTTTGTCGATTGCTTTTTTACTGAAAAAGGTTTCCGGCTGATCGATGCGCGCAAAGCCAATTGTTTTTTCAACAGAACTATAAATATCTGTTCCTGAAGATTGTTGATTGATTTTGTTTTGTTTCCATATATTGCTTTTTCCGGCAACAACTAAAGTGTTATCATCATTAAAGTATTCTGCCACTTTATGCAATGCGTTTGGCGCATAATAATCATCACTGTTCAGCCAATTGATAATATCACCACTTACGAGTTTCAAACCTTTATTAATCGCATCGCTTTGTCCGTTGTCTTTTTCACTTGTCCAGAAATGCAAATGCTTTTCGTATTTTTTTATAATTTCTTTCGAATTATCCGTGCTACCGCCATCCATAATAATATATTCTAAATTTGGATAATTCTGACTCAAAACAGAATCTATGGTTTGTTCCAAAAATTGTCCCTGATTGAAAGATGGTGTTATAATCGAAATCTTCTTCATGCTTAAACGCACTCAAAAATAAGAAATATCCATGCAAAAGCAATTGAGAAAATAAGCAAGTAATTTTTATCTTTGTTATTAATAATTTATAATGAGTTCAACAGTAAGTGACACGCCGGTTTGTTTGTTTTGCGACAACAACAAAACAACTTCTACGCCTTTTGAAGATACGGTTTTCAATAATAAAACATTTGAATATGTGCAATGCACAACATGCGATCTGATCTTCGTGCATCCGTTGCCAAACATGGATGATATTACAAAAATGTATCCGGTAGAATATCAGGGTGCGCTTGCCGGAAATGCTTATGGCGCATATGATTTTTTGTTTGACAGAATTAAAACATTAGGCAATTTCAAAACTATATTAGATTATGGCTGTGGTGGCGGCCGATTTGTGGTGGAAGCTGTTGAAAAAGGATTTGAAGTGACCGGCACTGAATATAATCCTGATTTGGTAGCCAATCTGACTAAAACATTTCCGAAAGCAACGTTTTTAACCATTGATGATTTTTATAAAAGCGACAAAAAATACGATATTATTTTTCTAAGCAATGTGTTGGAACACTTAACAAATCCAAAGGAAATCATGCTGAAGCTGAAAGAGCGCTTGAGTGAAAATGGTATTTTCGCACTAGAAGGACCGATTGAAAACAATTTCAATCTGACACAAATTACACGCAAGATCATGTTCTTTGTGCGTAAGAATATTTTTCATAAGAAAGCAGCTCACGTTCCAACACATATTTTATATTCCAACCGAAAAAACCAGGAAGATCTGTTTAAGCGCATTGGCCTGGAAACGCTTTATTTTAAGATAGAAGAAAGCAACTGGCCTTTCCCATCTAACTATAATGATTGCGATACAATGATGAAAAAAGTGATGTATTTTATTGCTACTTTTTCTGTAAAAATGAGCAAAGTGTTTTCATTTTGGGGAAATAATTTTACATATATTGGCAAGAAAAAATAGTTATTCTTTCTTCTTAAAGTCGCCACGCGAAAATTGCTTTTCGATCCAGCAATACATCAAAATAAAAAAGTAACGGCTACCCATTTCTTTGATCTTTAATTTGGATTCACCATATTTTCTGTTCGTCCATGAATTCGGCACAACGGCATAGTTATATCCACGCACAATGGCTTTCAATGGCAACTCTAAAGTTAAATTAAAATGCGGCGACAAGAATGGCTTCAAACCATCCATTGTTTCGCGTTTATATAGTTTAAAAGCGTTGGTACAGTCATTGTATTTCAAGCGAAAAACCGTTTTTACAATAAAATTGGCCACTCTATTCATTCTGCGTTTCAACGGCGGATAATCAATTACTTTGCCGCCTTTTTCCCAGCGCGAACCAAACACGCAATCGTAATTTCCTTCAATTGCTTTGCGGTAAAACTTCACCAAATCATTCGGATCATCCGATAAATCAGCCATCATCACGGCAACATAATCACCGGTGAAGCGTTCCAAACCATAGCGCACAGCATAACCAAAACCATTCGGACCCAAATTCGTATAATACACTAATGTTGGAATTGTTTTCGATAAATTTTCTAAAACCTGTAATGTATTGTCTTTGGAATTATCATTCGTTACCACAATTTCATGCTCAATATTTTCTTTGGAAAGCGTTGCATATAAAGTGTTTAGCGTTTCCGGTAAACTATCTTCTTCATTGTATGCTGGTATAACGATGCTTAATTTCATCTGTATTTACTTCAATATGCTTGCTAATTGTTCTTCATTTTCTTTGATCCATTCGTAGATTTCTGTAAAAATCTGTTTTTGTGAAACCTGTGGTTTCCAACCGGTTTTTGCTGTTACTTTAGCATTGTCTGTAATATAAATTCTGATATCAGCAGCTCTGTTTTCAGGCACTTGTTTCATTGAAATTTTGTTGCCTGTAATTTCTTCGCAAAGCGTTGTCATTTCGTTTAATGACAAGCTGATCTCTGTGCCGCCGCCAACATTGAAAATTTCACCGTTGATTTCATCTAAGTTATGCATTTGCCAATCGATCAAACGAAATAAATCATCCGTATGCAGCATGTCGCGCACTTGCTTGCCTGTGCCACCATAACCAATATAACTTAATGGCTGATTCCAGAAGTGTTTCGCGATCCAAAGCACTACAACACCTTGGTCGATCTTGCCCATTTGCCAAGGTCCTGTTAAAACACCACAACGATTAATCACAGTTTTTAAACCAAAAAACTGTTTGTATTCCTGGATAAATAATTCGGAGGCGAGTTTTGTGGTTCCGTATAATGAGCGATAATTATCCAGAGGAAAATCTTCACTGATTCCATTTTTTGAAAAACCTTTAATCGTTTGTTGTTCTGCAATTTCAAATCGCGTTTCGCTTTCTGTAAAATTTATACTTTCAATAGTTTCAATCGGATAAATTCTGGATGTAGAAAGAAAAATAAAATCCGATTTATTTTTTGTCGCAAAGTTTAAGCAATTGATAGTTCCTGACAGATTGGTGTTGATCAGATAATCCGGTGTACTGTCGATGCCTGCTAATACGGATGGTTCGGCACTTGCTTCCAAAATACAATCAATCTTTGGCAAGCCATCAAAATCTTCTTTGTTGCGAATATCACCATGAATGAAATGAATATTGGCTGCTTTTAATCTTGGAATATTTAATTCGGAGCCGCGTCTTTTTAAATTATCCAACACATAAATTTCGTACGACGGATATTTTGCTTTTAATTGTAAGGCCATCGAAGAACCAACAAAACCAGCACCGCCTGTGATCAATATATTTTTCATTATTGTTTTTTATTTTTAATGAACACGATATTTTCACGGCAAGTATGTACAGCAAAATCATAGTTGATAATTGCTTTAAATAATGATTTACTGGTTCCATTACGCATAAAATCATGTGTTTCTATAATGAGCATATTCACTTTAGAAAGCCAATCATAATTTTCCTGAAAAACTTCCAGTTCTGCGCCTTCAATATCCAGTTTTAAAATATCGATCTCTTCTAAATTATATAGTTTCATCAAATCAGGAATAGAAACACCTTTTACATTGCTTTCTTCTTCGGTCGCCACTTCTTCCACAACAAAACCCCAATTTCCATACTCGTATTTGTCAGTTACTTTTAAAGGACAAGATTTATTCCAAATACCTGCTTTTATGCAATTGATGTTGTTGTATTTTTCGGTATTCTTGCGCAGCATTTCGTAATTCGATGTTTCCGGCTCAATGGCAATGATGTTCGCTTCCGGAAATAAATTTTTAAAATACACACTTGCCATGCCAATGTTTGCGCCACCATCAATAATTGTTCTTACTTGAGGCAAATATGTGTTGTAGTTGAATGAATAATAATTGTGGTAAAAAACCTGGTAAAAGACTTCCACATCTGTTGTGTTGTAACGAAGTGAAATTGGATGCTTAACAGCATCAAAAGAAACGTCCAGCATTCCTGTTTTTTGCGATGCCGAAGAATAAAGACGTTTGGCATTTAACAAACCAAAGCGTTTTATCAATCTTGCTAAAAAAAGTATTTTTTTTATCATTGAATAAATTCGTTCATTTATAAATTTATTATTTCAGCCAACTTTTCAGTCAACTGTTTTTCGCTGTTTTTTTCAGCATATATTTTCCATTGTTCTGTTGGAAAATCGTGATTGATAATTTTATTTCTTAGTTTTTCCAGTTTTTCCAATTGCTCATCCAAATTTTCAGAAGCAGCCGTTTCACCTAAATTATATTTCACTACATTTTCGCCAACAAAATAATTATTGCTTGCCAAAACTAATTTATTAAAAACTGCTGCTTTTGTTAATCGGTTGCTGGATGTAAAGTGTTCTCTATAAACCATGTAAACAACATCAAAGGTATTAAAAATTGCGTTGTATTCCTGTTCGTCTTTCAAATAATTGCAATTCCACAAAACATTTTTTGGCAGATTTTGCTGAAATGATACAAAAAATTGCTTATCTGCTTCATCATTACAGTAATTGAGAAAAGTTTCATCATAATAACCGCAAAAAACAAAATAGAAATCATCTGCATCTGCTTTCAACGCCAATTTCGCCATTTCAATGCTGCCTTTAAATGTTTCCATTCCAATTAAACCAACTATGGTTCTGTTGTTGGCTTTTTCCTTAATTTCAACTGCCAACGCTGGTTTTTCATCTGGTAAATTGGTCTCCGTAATGTCTGGCAATCCGACTACTTTTTTGTCGATTCTGTATTGCATGCCAGCGGCAACACCTTCATCGGCAACAGTGACACCAAGACAGTTTTTGCTTGTAAACAAATAATCAATATCGGATAGTTTGGTTTTTCTTTTTTCAATGTCTTTGTACATACGCATGTATCGTGTGTGCACATAGAAACCAGACCATTTGTATTTAAAAAAGAGACGATGTAATATTGGATGAAAGAAGCATGATAAAAAAGTATCGACATTATTTAAAAAAAAGAAATCAATTTTGATATGGTGTTCTTTCTCAATTTTTTTTAATACTCTTTTGTATTCCAACCAACACCTAACCGCATACCACAAATCATCAACGTAGTTTATTAAACCTTTTTTGTATTTTACTTCTTTGGCGTTAAATTCAACATAGATAATATTTTTGTTTGCTTCAGTATGTTTGCTTTCTATCCATGACTTTACCAGATGGACTTCAGGTATTATACAAACCACTTTATAGTCTAATTCATATAAGGAATTTACAAATTGCTGCATGTGATACAGGCGATGTCCTTTTGACGAATTATCAATGATTGCTATGGTTTTCATCTGTTTGCTTTTATTGTTCTACATGGTGCAGATGGAATTCGTTTTAATCTTTTTTTGATGCAATATTTTTTACTCATTTCATCGTTTAGCGGTGCGATTTTGGCGCAAAGAATTTATTTAAGATCTGCAAAACAGTATCTTTTTTTAAATAGTCAAAATAGAGCTGTTTATATGGATGCTGGCAGTAATATGGATGCCACGCTTTGTGCATTCCAGTATAATGTACAATATTGGGTTGTGTTTCTTTTAAATTCAAAGCAACGCCTAACGTAACATTCCATTTGTGATCCAAAGTAAAACGATCTTTGTATAAAACCGCATTGAATGCATCCTGGTCCCAACTGAATAACTTTTCTTCGTTTTCTAAAATAAACTGAGATAGTTTTTGAATGGTGTTTTCTTCCCGGAATTTTTTTAGATTCATCAACAAAACACCTGAATTGAAATAGTTGTACTCAAAAGGAATGTTCAGCAAATGCACAGCGTTCTCATTTTCTTCGTCTGCAGCAGCCAGTGCGTATGCGCTGATGTCTGTGTTGTATAACTCACTAATATCAGCATTGATTATCATATCGACATCTAAATACAAAACTTTTTCAATCGAATTATCTAATATTTCAGGCAAGAAAATGCGATAATAATTTACAAAATCTGCATGCGCTGAAATACAGAAATTGCTTATTTTTTCTTCTGTTTCTTTTGATAAAACATGAAATGTATTCTCACATTTATAGCGTTTCAACGTTCTTTTCAGCAATTGTAATTTATACGATTTTGAATTCGTTAATACATGAACATGTACTGGATTCTTACTGTTGTTTTCCAATAAAGAGGTCAGCATCACACATGCAGGTATGATAAAATCTTCATTTATTGTAATAGCAATATGAATCATTTTTACTTTTTTGCAATTGCCCAAATCCATTCCATGGTACACGGTCTCACTTCTGCAAATAATTCTCTTTTTGTAGATAATGGTTGTTGTTCTGCTTCTTTGTACTGATAATATTTTGCCTTCAAATTATCATCTAAACTTGCAATAGTTTCTATGTTATGTGATGTCGTTAATAAGCCGGTAATGGTTGTTGAAATCGATAGATCAATAAAATCATGCGTTTCAATCAGCACATCTGTATTTTTCAAGAACGGAACGCTTTCTGCCGTGAACAGATATTTTTCAAAACCTTCGCAATCACAGATAATTAATGTCTTTTTAGTTATATCTAAGTTTTTAATATCATCCAGTGTAAATGTTTCTTTTATTTGGATCTTGTTTTGAACGCTATTTAATGTTGCCATTTCTAAACACAATTTCCTTGCATTTGCATCTGTGTCATAAGCGAAAACAGCAGCATTTGTTTGCATTGCCAGACCAACCGCATAATAACCTTCCGCGCAGCCAACATCTATAATTACATCATATTGATTGTTGATAATCTGCTGAATTACGCTATTTAATTCTGCTTCGTAGCTGCCAATAATCTTTGGAAAAATAGTGCTGCAAACCGAATCATATGATGGATATTTCATGCCTTTGAACCAGCCATTTTTTACAACCGGTTCACCAACAATCGATATTAATTTGGCATCATTTTTATTGGATAAATCAATAGCTGTTTGTTCCTTTTTAATTGCTTGTACATGGTTGTTTAAGTAAACAATTGGCATATATAATTTATACAACCAACTTTGATTGGCAATAATTTTAGCTAAAAATCGCAGGAAGCTTTTGATCATATCAGTTGTTTATCAGTTGCCATTTCGGATGCATAATCAGCATGCCAACCGAAGGTTTATATAATGCATTGTTATCGTCGCTGTCTTTCGACAACAACTCAATATTGGTTACGCTCGGAATATACTCTAAGATGCCATAAAAACTTGCCGCACCTAAATTTATCTGGTAAGAGCCTGATTTTATTGGCAATGGCAATTCGCAGCGAATCGTGTATGATTTGTCCGGCTGTACTTGTATTTTCGAATAGTTTTCCGTAGAACGGCAATCAATCAATATGTTGCCTAAAGAATCGGAAATGGAGAACGCAATTACACAGTCTTCAATTGCTTTTTTGGATTCAAAAGTAATCGTCAATTCGATCGTGTCTTCTTCAAAATACTCTTCGTTGTTATTCAGATTTTTGAGCTGCAATTTTGTTATCTGGAAATAATCTGCACGCGGACCAACTCTTGGAATCACTGAAACATTGACCTCGTTGTTCGTATTTCCGGAAAGTGTATATTTAGAAATCGCCGTGCTGATGTCGCCGGCAAAAGTAAGCTGTCCGTTTTCGAGCAACATGCCTTTTTTGCACAAACCCTGCACCTGAGAAAGATTATGGCTTACAAAAAGCACCGTTTTACCTTGGTTATTTGCGGCATCGTTCATTTTTCCTAAACACTTGCGCTGAAAACTGGCATCGCCAACGGCTAATACTTCATCCAGAATCAAAATATCGGTATCTAAATGAGCGGCAACCGCAAATGCCAAACGCACATACATACCGGAAGAATAGCGTTTCACAGGTGTGTCGATGTATTTTTCAACGCCAGCAAAATCTATAATTTCATCAATTTTTGAAGAAATTTCTTTTTTCTTCATGCCAAGAATAGCGCCATTCAAATACACATTTTCTCTGCCGGTCAATTCGCCATGGAAACCGGTACCAACCTCGAGTAGCGAAGCCATTTTTCCTTTATATTTGATCTCGCCGGTGGTTGGTGCAGTTACTTTCGATAATAATTTTAACAACGTTGATTTTCCGGCTCCGTTCTTGCCAATCACGCCCCAAACTTCGCCTCTACCAATTTCAAAATTTATGTCTTTCAAAGCCCAAACATAATCACTGTTGCCTTTTTGTGTACGGTCGTTCGTTTCACCGATTTTTAAATATGGATCTTCTTTTCCACGCAAGCGCGACCACCAACGGTTTAAATCATGGCTAAGTGAGCCGGTACCAATTTCGCCTAAACGATATTGTTTACTTACGTTTTCTACTTTTATGATGGTGTCTGACAAATATTCGTTGTTTTGCGTGCAAAAATACAAAAATTATTGCAACAACACCTTACCTTTGAGCGATATAAACGCAAAGCTACACATGAGTATTCCGATAGTTTTTACGCATTTTGGAAAGAGTGATTATTTGGAATTGGCTATCCATCAGGCAAAATTTTCAAATCCTGATAGCGAGATTTATTTATTAGGTGACGCTGCAAATTTATATTTAAATAAATATTGTAAGCATGAGCAATTTTCAAAATACTCGAATTGCGATACTGTGCTTAAAGAGGTGTATAAACACTTTTCAACAAATTCTTATGAGTTTGAATATTTTTGTTTTAAAAGATGGTTTGTTTTGCTGGATTTTATGAAAGCGAATAATTTGGATTGGGTTTGTGCTGCGGATTCTGATTTTATGTTATATGATTCGGTTTCCGATTATTTGTCTGCTCATCTTAGTGTACATAATTATAGTGCCGGTTTTTGTATTCCTGAACAAACATATGAGAATTTTGAATGGCGCGGTTCCGGTCATGTTTCTTTGCTAAGCAAACAGTTTTTAAGTGCCTTTTGTGCTTTTATTATTGAAAGATACCGAGATCATTTTTCCATTTTACAAAATAAAATAGATTTTCATATTCAAAATAATATTCCTGGCGGCATCTGCGACATGACGTTATTTTATCTTTATTCATTAAAAGAAAAAGAGCATATTTTTAACTTACTGGTTCCTTTCAAAAATATGGTTTTTGATAACAAAATAGATTCAAGTTCTAATTATTCAGAAGATGAATATTATATGAAGAAAGGTTTGAAAGATATTCAGTTTACAAGAAACAAACCTCATATTTTATCTAAGAAGAATGAAAAAGTTCGGTTTATCGGTCTGCATTTTCAAGGTTTTGTGAAGAACCGTATGTGTGATTTTTATACAGGAAAAATGGATCGCATTTTTCTGCAACTGAAATACGCTAATTTTAAAGATGCGCTAAAAGAACGAGTAGAAAAATGGCGCTGATTATTTGCCTTTTCATTGTAAATCTTTCAATCATACAATCATATCATTATTATTCTTGTATAATTGATAAAATTCATTTCAACAAATGTTTTTTACTTTAAACAGTATCAGTAAATGTTTTTTCTGTTTTCGTGAAAATATAAAATCCAATCAACAGAAGCACTAATGTTACCAATACACTATAACCTATATGCATCCAGTTGAAAATTCCTTTGTCGGCGCCTAAAAAAGCAACACGAAATGTTTCCATTACGGTTGTCATTGGATTCGCTAAAATAAATGGTTCCAAACGGCCTCTACTTACTTTGCTCAACGGATAAATTACCGGCGTTGCATACATTAATAGCTGTACTCCAAACTGTACTAAAAAA
Source organism: Chitinophagales bacterium (assembly GCA_046329815.1). Taxonomy (GTDB): domain Bacteria; phylum Bacteroidota; class Bacteroidia; order Chitinophagales; family JADIYW01; genus JADJSS01. The sequence continues at coordinate 1,455,706 of JAXLTY010000001.1, read as the reverse complement.
GTAAGATCTCTGTATTTTGTGGTCAATGATGTAATGATCATTCCTAAACCCAAACCCAAGCCAGCCATGATAAAAATGAGCACCGGAACCAGCAAAATGTAAATGCTTGGTTGCAGTTGTGATTTTTCAATAAAGATATAATACAATAAGCCAATAAAGAATAAACTAAACTGAATGGCAAATTTTAACAAATTGGAAACGACTATTGAAAGCGGTAGAATTAATCTTGGAAAATAGACTTTCCCAAATATGTAGGCATTGTCTTTAAATGTTGAAGAGGTTTTATTTAAACATTCTGAAAAATAATTCCACGCAGCAATACCAGACAAATAAAATAAAACCGCCGGAATTGGTCCTGTTTTTATATTTCCAAGGCGGTTGAAAATAACAATATACATTGCCGTTGTTAATATTGGTTGTATAAAAAACCACAACGGACCTAAAATAGTTTGTTTATAATTGGTCACAATGTCTCGTTTTACAAACATCCATAATAAATCACGATAATGCCAGACTTCTTTAATAGAAGACAGCGAAAATGCGGAGTTACTTTTTATGACGTTAGACCAATTATCCTGTTGCATAGAGAGTGCAAAGATAATAAAACTACGCTATTTTTATTCTTGGTGAAAGTTGCTGAAAAGCAAAAACAGCCAACATTATTCATGTTGACTGTTCTTTGAATTTTTAGACGCTAAATTATTTTAGTAATCAGTCAGGATCATGCGTTTGGTATCCATTTCTTTGCCATCGGCGATTAATGAATACATGTACATACCTGCCGGCAATTCTTTTGCATTTATTTTTACCGAACTTTCGTTGCGGTCGTTAATGTCAATTTTGCGCAATTGTTTGCCTTGCATATCATAAATGGTAAGCGACGCTTGTTTCACCGTTTCCGGTAAATAGAATTTAATATCTGTTTCTTTAGAGAACGGATTTGGAACGTTTTGGAACAATTGAATAGATTTTGAAGGGTTGTCCAAAACTGATTTTGGTGTTGTTCCTTTTACCAATGCTTTTAATTCATCTATTTCTTTTTGTTGTTGTTCAATCATTTTTTGTTGTTCTTTCATGGCTTCTGTGAGAACTGGAATTAGCATCGTGTAGTTCATTGCATAATACCCTTCACCATCTTTTACAACTGCTTGTGGTATTACTTTCTCTACTTCTTGTGCAATAAAACCAATTTGATTAGAACCATCAAAATTTTTATCTTTAAACTCCTCTTTTCTCCAATTATAAGTAACGCCGTTTAATTTTTTTATTTTGTCTAAAGCAGAGGTTACTGGTTTTATATCTTTTTTGAATCGTTTGTCAGAGTCAGTGAAATATCCTTGTGTTCTTAATGCTCCATTTACATCTAATTTAAAAAACCCAGAAGATGGTATCATGATTGGTATCCCAAGTGTAAATCCAGCATATGAAGAATATGAATAATCTCTAGTCTGAGCAACTCCATTTGCGAAACCTATTCCCACACTTGTACCATTATCATAAATTTGACTGCAAGTCATATCGCCGTTTGCATTTAATGCTTTTGGTACAAAGTTGGTAGTTTGGCATAAAACAGGTGCAAAATTTACTTGTCTTCGATAAAGTTTGCCAGTTGTAGCATCTGCCGTTACAAACCAATTAGAATTAGCATTTATCGGTAAATTATTAAATCGTATTCTGGCATGTATTGTTGCGCTGCCTGCTGTTACATTTGGGTCTGCCACATCTGTACAATTAAAAATATGCAATTGTGCAGGAACATTATCACCTAATGGGTTTCCAGGCGTGTTTGTATTAATACCAACGTGCATGTATGTGCCACCTGCAATGCCGTTACCATTAACTGCACCTAATAACATGGCATTGTCTTGGGCAATGGTAGCGTTTGTACCAAAAGCTATAGTATTAACATTGTTAATATTTACCGGAGAACTACTTGCATTTGCTCCTATTGCAATATTATTACTAACGTGTTGTGCGATTAAAAGATAATATAAAAAAGATGTTGTGCATCATGTGTTTAGCATGATTTTTGTATGTAATTGTTTGAACATCAAATACTTACTATGCACAACATCAAAACAAATTTCGACAAATTTTTTAATCTTTCCAAACAATTCTTAGCAGAATATTTCTATGAACAGACAAATAACTTTCAATTTTATCCTAAAACACCAAAAATGTCGGATGCTGAAATAGTGGCATTGGCTATCTGTTCAGAGTCGTTAAGTATTGATTCTGAAAATCTATTTTGGAAGAAAATGAAAGTAGAATATGCATCAGCTTTTCCTCAATTAATCGACCGTTCTAACTATAATAAACGCAGAAGAAGATTACAATATTTTATTCAACTTTTAAATGATAAAATAGCCAAACCTTTTAATGAATTCGAAGACGTTTTTATAGTAGATTCTATTCCAATACCAGTGGCACAAATAGCTCGTGAAAAAAGTTCAACCATCTGTAAAGATGATTTTGAAACCGCTCCTAATAAAGGCTATTCTGCCGTGAGTAAATCGTATTTCTATGGATATAAATTACATCTGTGCACAACACTTAATGGCTCGTACATGTCAATGAATATTAGCAAAGCCAGCGTACACGATGTACATTTCTTAGATACTATAAAATATACCGGCATGAACAATGCAACCCTGCTTGGTGATAGAGGTTTTTTATCTTCCACTCATCAATTAGATTTATTTGAATCGTGTAATATCCAACTACAAACACCAATGAGAAACAATCAGGATAACTATCAAAATTATCCAGTAATATTCAGAAAATGTAGAAAAAGAATTGAAACTCTATTCGCTCAACTATGTGACCAATTTATGATTAAAAGAAACTATGCTAAATCATTCATCGGATTGCTTACCAGAATTAAATCTAAACTCTGTGCTTTAACTGCTTTGCAATTCATAAATAAAGTAAACAATAAACCAATTAATCATCTTAAATTTGCTCTCGCTTAATCGCACAACGCGTTATTACTACTAATATTACCTGATCGAGAATTAGTACCTATACTAATACCATTATTACCTGTTTGGCTTAATGTATTGCCTGCCTGATCACCAATATAAATATTACCATTCCCTGTTCCACCAGCACCGCTATTAACAATGGAGTTTCCGATAAAGATATTACTTGATCCAGTAGTATTATTAATGCCAGAACTATTTCCTATAAATACGTTAAGAGAGCCAGTTGTATTTCTTTGACCAGAAGAACCACCCATAAATACATTGTTATTTCCACCATTTGTAAGTATTCCGGCATTTGTACCAAAAAAACAATTATTTGTACTCGCTCTGGCTATTGGATTCGGCGGTATATTCATTTCCCAAGTGCCAAAAAAACAATTATTTGTACCAATCGTACCTTGCCCTGTTTGCCAACCAAAATAATTATTATTTGAACTAGTTGAGCCAGATATTGGTGCTGTGGAATTAGCACCTGCAAAGGTTCCATAAAAACAATTACGACCTCCTATTGAAGTATTTCCTGCATCTGAGCCAACATAGGTGTTTGAATTCGCGAAAAAGGTAGCAATAAGACCAGCATTGCTTCCAAAACCTGCTCTGCATCCAATATAAGTATGTGCAGACGGTTTTAGTGAATTTGATCCTGCCATTGCACCAATAAAAGTATTATCCCAATAGAATGATCCAACATTTCCGGGTGTGGTAATACCTGTTGCAGCTCTTGAACCAATAATTGTATTTCTAGGACTACTCTGTAAATCGCCCAAGGTTAATTCGTAAGCACCTGGTCCAATGCTCATTCTATCTAAATTATCACACACAATATTTATTTGTTTTGGAACAGGACAAGTGTTGTCTATTGATTGATAAGTATTTTGCGCGTGCAATAATAAATTGAACAACATAGTTGTTATTAAAAAAATCTTTCTCATATGTAGAATTTAATAAATGAATAATGAAATTATCTTGATTTGGACTTTACAAATGGAAACATCAAGGTGCGCGAATAATATATTTCATGTGCTATTTTTAATACTATTTAAATGTATTAAAAAAACAACACATTGTCAATATGCAGATTGCTTTTATATATAAAATAATGGAAGAAAGTGTTTTGAGAAAGATGAAATATTGTCTAAAGTTTTCTTCTTAATATCTTTCGCGAAATATCTCTTTTTAGAGCACCATAAAAAAACTTTATCGTTTCGCTATTATCAAGCCAGCTTTCCTGAAAGGTTTTTTTGCCCTTAACCAGCATTGGCATTAATCTTTTTGCTTCTGCCTGGCAATGCAAACAGTATAGCAGGATATCATTTTGCCGTATTTTATTGTATGCATACGGATAACCATTTTTAAATTTGATTTCTTTAACGATGTCGCCTAATAAAAAAGAATATTCCATTTTATATTCGTCCTGAAACTCGCCTATGCTTCCTTTCATGGCATTGTCAAAGGAAAATGTATCTTCAACAACACTTAAAAAATTTCCGGTTTTTAATTTGGTTTCTCTCAAAAAAAGATAAACCAATGTCATATCGCAAATACCGCCAGACATGTTGTTATCTACATGAAATTGCCATTTTCTTTTTAGGTTCTCAATTTGATCTTTTTCAGTATATACTTTTATTATAAAATCGCAAAAATCTTCCAGTGCCTGATATGTCCAAAGCGATAAATGACCGGAAGCTGTCCAATAAAAATCTTCGTATTTCTGTTCTGAAATGCAGGAACAAACATCATAAGAACTGTAGTGTTTGTCAATTATTTCGGTTACATTTCCATACAATAATAAATCAGAATCAATGTAAAGCATTTTCTTCAATTGATGTTTTTTCATATATTTCAACAAGAAAAAATATTTTTCTATCGCTGTAAACTCAAAAACATGCGGATTGGTTGAAAAGTGCTGATATACTTTTTCAAATTGCGCTGCGGCTTCACTTTTGTAGTTGTTAAAGTCAACCACATTCGCATAATCACTATATATTTTCGGATTTACATCTGTTATTATTGTTACATCATTACCATGATTTCTGGCAGCGCGCAACGCACAGGAAACATAGTATTTTTCAGATTTGTGAAATAGAACTATTGGAATCACCATTGTCCAAAATTAAAAAATAAATTTTACAAAAATCTGCCACGACAAAAATCAACCAACTACATCTTTCATCTTAAAAAAATTGGTGTTAACAGATTAAATCTTACCTTTGTGTTTCAGTAAAAAAATAAAACGCTGTTTTTCTGTTGAATACAGTTTGTTTATTTAAATATTAAGCAACAACTTTTTTCTAATTATGATAAAAAACATCATCAGAAACATCATTAAAAACAGAGGTTATGAACTGGTTCCGATAGGTGCGGAAACTAATGATAAAAATGTACAAACGTTAGCAGAAATGATTGTGCTGGCAAGAAACAGCGCGTTGTCAGACATTCCTGAAAAAAATAATGAAAGTCGCATTAATTTAATCAACAACCTGATCGGAACCAATCCGACAGAAGGTTTATACATTATCGATTCGCTTGCAAAAACAGCGAATGTAGATGGCGATGTTTGTGAGTTTGGTGTTGCGCAAGGTGCAACTTCTGCATTGATCGGAAATGAAATTAAAGATTCAAATAAAAATTTCTGGCTGTTTGATTCATTTAAAGGTCTTCCAAAGCCAACGGAAAAAGATATTTTAAGCGATGATATTTTTAATTTAGGCGATATCAATGCTTACGAAGGTTCGATGGCGTATGATGTTTTCCGTGTAAAAGAAAAACTGCAAAGCATTCATTTTCCTGAGCAACGCGTTCAGATCGTTTCCGGTTTTATTGAAGAAACCATTAAATTCAGCAAGTTGCCAACCAAGGTTTCTTTTGCTTATGTGGATTTTGATTTTTATGAACCGATTGTTATAGCACTTGATTTCTTACATAAAGTGATGCCTGTTCATGGTATAATCATCGTAGATGATTACGATTTCTTTTCTACCGGTGCTAAATCTGCGGCCGATGAATTTGTAGCTGCACACAAAGATGAATATGAAATGTTTGTTCCTCAGAAAGCATTAGGACATTTTGCAGTAATCAGAAAAATTAAATAATCATCGTCCATTGATTTAAGATCGATTGAAAAATAGTGCTTATGAAGTATTTAAATCTTGGATGTGGTGCATATTATTCTGTAAATACAGAATGGACAAATCTTGATTTTGTTTCATCAGACAAACATGTGATTGCTCATAATTTATTGAAAGGAATTCCATTTGAAAGCAATACTTTCGATTTTGTATATCATTCTCATGTTTTAGAACATTTTTCAAAAGATGATGGCGAAAACTTTATTAAAGAATGTCATCGCGTATTAAAACCAGGCGCTGCTATCCGAATTGCTATTCCTGATTTGGAAAGATTGGCTAAAGATTATTTAAAAACACTGGAAGCCGGCATTCAGGATCCGCATAATGAATTACTTAGAGCCAATTATAATTGGATGGTTTTGGAAATGTATGACCAAACAATGCGAAATTACAGAGCCGGCGAGATCGGAAAGTATCTGCATCAGGACCAGGTAATTAACGAAACATTTGTTTATGAAAGAGTTGGCGAAGAAGGAAGAGCATTTAGAAATGAATTTTTAGCTTCTAAAAAAACAACATCAAAAGCAACGCAAGCCGGCTTTTTGCAAAAGCTTAAACAAGCTGTGAAGTCTTTTATTTTCAGCTTATTCAACATCAATCCAAAAGCAAATGAAATTGGCGAATTCCGATTAAACGGCGAGATTCACCAGTGGATGTATGACCGATATTCTTTATCTTATTTATTGGAAAAAACCGGGTTTGAACAAGTTGTTATCAGAGATGCATTTACCAGCTATGTTTCAAATTGGGCTGACTATAACATTGACGGAAAGAACGGCATTACCAGAAAGCCGGATTCTTTGTTTATAGAAGCTAAAAAGAAATAAGCGCTTATTTTCCTGCAATATTTTTATACAAATCCTGGTAAGCTCTTAGCATATTGCTTATAGGAAATTTATTTTTGACATCTTTTGCAGCATTTTCTCCAATTTTACGCACAAGTTCTTTATTCTGAAATGTCTTGTTTAGCTGGTCGCAAAGTTCATTAATTGTATCAAACAAAAAACCGGTTTTTTCATGTTCAATAATTTCCGGAATTCCATTTATATTGGACGCAAAAACACAAACGCCGCACGCCATCGCTTCTAATGGTATCAGTCCGAATGCTTCTGCTTTAGACGGAAAGATCAGAATATCAATATTATTATATAATTCAGCAAGTTGCGCTCTGTCAAAAACATGCGAAAACACTTTCGTCTTTATAATCTTTTCATTCTGAACATCCGGTTTTTCGCCTACAATAAACAGTTCAAACGGAACCTGAATGCTATCTATTATTGTCTTAAAATTCTCTGAACCTTTGAATGGACTTGGCGAATTAAAGATCAATATTTTATAGGTTTCAGAAACTTTTCTGTTTTTAGTGTAAAAAACAGAATCATCATATCCATTGTAAATAGTTTGCACTTTTAACTGATTATTAAATACATACGATGACCTGAAACAATCTTCGAGCCATTTGCTCACCGGAACAAAGGTTATATTTGCTGATATTGCTGCATATATTTTTTTCTTAAGCTCAAGAAAATGCTGCCTTCTGTCAATTATCGGCTGATTTAACGGCGGAACATTCAAATAAGGTGTTTTGCCAATGCCAATCTTATAGTTTTCATTTTCAAAAGTATAAGCTTCGCCGCCTGTCATTGCCCACATATCATGCAAGGTCCAAACAATTTTTTTTTCTTTGCCAATTTTCATTAGCGCGTTCAAATCAAAAAAACCACCGTGGATATTATGCAGATGAATGATATCGGCTTGTTGGTATTGTTTTGTTCTTTTGAGTTTTTTGTAAGTGTCGTTGAATTCGTCTCCTAAAAAGAATAATCTTTTGAATGATTGCTTCGGTTTAAATCGCCATTTTATTCTAGTCAGAAAAGCAAAAATACTTGCATAAAATCCACCATCTAATGAAAAGATTCTTTCTGTATTTGTTTGGTTTTGGCTTACAGCAATACTGCTGTTATTATCGTTTTCAAATAATGTATAAGCAATCATTTCCGCGCCGCCGGATTTCAAAAATGTATTAATATGAAGAACTTTCACTTTTTCTTTTTAAGTTTTAAAAATATCAATGCTTTCAAGGCATAATATTTAGATTTATTGTAATAAAATCTGGCAAGCGGCTCATTTATGGAAAGAAATTTTTTTGCTTCAATATTTTGATAATAACTGTCAAATGACGTATTTATATTCGTTTTTTCAGGGTGTTTTATTTGCGAAGTGTTAATTTGATAAGTAGCCAGCTCTGTTAATGTTGATTTTTTAGAGTAATTAGTACCTTGAATTCCAATATTAGATATTTGATTTTTTATTGGTATAATTGTTTTGCCTTTGTTAACAGATACGCAATAATCCCATTGCACGTCCCAAGTATCTACTTTTTTCAGGTAAGTATCTCTTAGTAAATCTCTTCTGAATTTCAGTAATTTTTTGTTTGTAATATCTTTCCAAACAAGGTTTTTTTCTGCTTTCTGAAGCATTTCTTCTGTTATATTAAAGACATACTTATTCCATGCTCTCTTCCAACTTGCCCAACCCCAAACCGGACGGATATTAGCAAAAAAGTAATCGTACGGATATTTGACTTTAGTTTCTTCGCTAAACCAGCTTGAACCGCCAATCATCATAACGTCTTCATTATCATTGTATTTTTTTAATAATAATTCACAAAAGGGGAAAAAAGTAAGTTCCGGGATGCAATCATCTTCCAAAATAATTCCTGATTCAACCTGACTAAAAAACCAAGATATTGCAGTGGAAACACCCAGGCCACATCCTAAATTTTTTTCTTGGTACAATGTTTTCACCGTACATTTCCAGTCTATTTGTTCAATTACTTTTTTAGTTTCATTCGTTAAAACTGTGTCTTTCTCATTTTTCGGTCCATCAGATGCAACAAACAAAGAAGCCGGTTGTATTTTTCTTAAAACGTCAACAAGTTGCTTGGTATAGTCTGGTCTGTTATAGATAACTAACAGAATGGGTGTTGAAAACATAAAAAATGTTTGTTTGTTTTCTTGATTTATTCGGAATAATTCGTTGCTATAAAAATAATATTATCCGCTTATAAAACTCTGGCAATGAAGAATATTTTTACTGTTTTTACAAAAAAAGCGGTAATTTTAATATAAAAGATGTAATTTTAACTAAGCATATTGGTTTTACTGACTATTTAGATTATAGTAGCTAAGTTTGTCTTAATGAGTGTATTCTGAAAAGTCGTTCAACATAAACCAATTTTTCTGTATAATTAAAATTAAAGCATGAATAAACATTTTAAACTCCTGTTTTTTTTATTTTGTTTTTTATTTGTCCGATCTGGATTTTCTCAGGTGGTTTTGGTTTCACCTGCCAATAATTCTATTATTTCAAATCCACCGGTATTGATTGAATGGGATTCTTTACCATCTTCTGCTTACTACAAAGTGGAAATTGCCACAGATATTAACTTTACCAGCATTATTTCTACAACGATAACTACAGCGACTAGTTTTACTTTTAATCCTACTATTACCAATACTACCAAATGTTATATTCGTTTAAAATCAAATTTAACTAACTGGTCACCAACCTACAATTTTACTTTCTTTAAGCCGTCTGACCTGGATTCACTTATGATTTGGTACAAAGCGGATGAAGGTGTAACACAAACAGGCACAAGCGTTTCCAATTGGAAAGATTTTTCGCCTTTTTCATTTGATGCTAAACAAGCTACAGTAGCTTATCAACCACAATTAGTAAACAATATTACGCTGCTAAATAATAAACCAGTTATACGACTTGATGGTGTGGATGATAATTTAGTAAATAATGTGGTAGATAACGTTTGTAATTTTGGTAGTGATTTTTTGCCAAGAAATAGATCTATATATATCGTGTCTAAATTTTCTGGCGCAATTGTCCCTGGTTCTCCTAACTATGTATCGATTTTGGGTTCATGCAGTTTTTCAAATTTTCATGGCTCTAATGATTCTGTTTTATTGGTACGAGATTTTATGGGTCCAGGAGCTGCATATATGGTAGCAGATGGAAATGTTTATCTTAATACTGCTTCTATTTTATCTTCAAAGATTCAAAAACCGTTTAAGTATTCTATTATTTCTTTTTTTCCTGCAGGCAACGCTACTTTTAATTATATCGGAGGTGATCGTAATATTGCTGGCAGATACTGGAATGGAGATTATGCAGAAATTATCAGTTTCAGAAACAATAATAATGGCACCAGAAGGAATTTGATAGAAGGATATTTACGCTATAAATATGCTCCACCGGTAAATTTGGGTAAAAATATTATTGCGAATGTAAATAACTTCTGTGACTCAGTAATCATTGATGCTGGCAGCCGTTTTGTTTCTTTTTTATGGAGTACCGGTCAAACTACACAAACCATAAAAGTTGCAGCAAACAACAAGTACAGCGTAAAGGTGAAAGACGTGTTTGGTTTTGAAAGTTCGGATACCGTTAATGTTTTTCCATATTTGAAACTCGAAAACAAAGTGCTTAATCTTTGTAAAAACGACACTATTGTTGTAAATACATCTTTACCTAACACCTTTTCTTTTGCTTGGTCAACCGGCGCAACTTCTTCTTCTATAAAAATAACACAACCAGGAAGATACTCTGTTAAAATAACAGACAGTAAAGGTTGTTTTGTGATTGATTCATTTAATGTTGTGGCAGTAGTTGACACTGCATATAATTTATTGAGTCCTATTATTCCTAAAAACATCAGACTTTGCGTAGGTGAAAAATTGTATGTAAAATCACCAACTTCTTTTGATGATTTCTTATGGTCAACCGGAGCTACAACAAATTTTACAACATTTACTACAACCGGACAATATGTAGTAACAACAAGATCTGCTTTAGGTTGTTTACACAAAGATACCGTTCAGGTGGAAGTCGCAGGATTTGCTCCGCAAGCAGACATTCGTGTTGTTTCTTATCTTTGCCAAGGTGCTAATATTGATTTCCTGGATAATTCCACAACACCTTCTCGAGACACAATTGTAAGCCGAAAATGGAACTTTAGCAATGGAGATGTTTCTAACAGCAACAATCCAAATCCATCAACCATTTTTGATACTTTTGGTCAAGTTACAGCAGCATTAAAAGTAACAACGAATGTTGGTTGTACTGATTCGATTTCCAAAACATTTTTTATTAATAAAAAACCAACCGCTGCTTTTGATACACGTTTATCTTGTTCCGGAAATCCGACGCAGTTTGTAGATAACAGTGTGAATGGCAACGCTGTAATTAGTAATTGGTTCTGGAATTTTTCAAACGGATTAGGTAACAGTGCTCTTCAAAATCCGAAATTTTATTTTCCAGATCAAGGTACTTATCCTACTTTTTTTAAGGTTACGGACGATAATCATTGTATCGACACTGTAACAAAATATATTTATGTAAATCCTTCACCGGTTTCAGATTTCTCATTTGATTCAGCATGCGGAAAAACACCTATCAATTTTAAATTTTTAGCAACCGTTCAGAGTCCTTTTACTCTTCAAAACACACCTTTTGAATGGGATTTCGGTGATGGTACTAAAGAAACAGCTATTTACGATGCACAACACGCTTATTCAAGTCCAGGCAAATACAATGTGAAATTGTACGTTCAGGCATCTAACTATTGTATTGATACTATTGAAAAAGAAGTAAAAGTATTTGATTTTCCAAATGTTGACTTTACGGTTTCTCCAACACAATGTGTAAATAAAGAAATTCAGTTTACAGATATTTCTTCTACACCAGATGGAACTCCAATTAATAATTGGCGGTGGTATTTCTCCGGTCAGTCAACATCTACCGACCAAAATCCTCGGTATATGTTTAATGCTGAAGGTAATTATACGATTCAACTGACGGCAAAAAATACTGTTGGTTGTTCAGGTACAAAATTGCGTAATATTGCTGTTTCAAAAGCACCAATTCCTCAGTTTACATTCACACCACAAAACGGATTGCCACCCTTAAATGTTACTTACATTAATCAATCTGCAACGAATGGAAACTATATTTGGAATTATGGTGATGGAAGCCCAAGTATCAGCGGATATACACCACCTACACATATTTACAACACGATTGGAAGCTATCCTATTACTTTAATTTCCACAGATTTCAGAGGTTGCACTGATACTGCTAGAAAATATATTTTGGTGGACAGAGCCGTATTGGATGGTGCTATGGTAAGTATTGTTATTATTCCAAATGGTGAGTATTACAAGGTACAGGCAAACATCGTAAACAATAGCAATGTTGATATTACTGCTCTTGGATTAAGTTTACAATTAGGTGGCGGCTCTCTGATTCGTGAAAACTGGACAGGTACTTTGAAACCAGGACAATCTACCGTTTATACTTTCTTCGGCGAAATAAAACTGGCAGACAACAATCAGATTCCTGTAATTTGTGCAACCATTGATAATGTAAATAATTTCTCACCGGAAACCAGAACAGATAACAACAGCACTTGTAAAGAAGTAAAAGTTGGTCAGTTTGATGTATTGAATTTATATCCGAATCCGGCATACGAAACACTCAATTTTGGTGTAATGCTTCCTCAAGACGGTAAAGTAACAATTGGCATCATTACAATGTTAGGCCAGTTGGAATATAAAATGGAATTTAATGGTTTGAAAGGATACAATACTTTTGAGACTAGTACGATGCCATTAAATGCTGCTGTTTATGTAGCAGAGATTACTTTTGATGGACAAGTAATTCACAAGAAATTTATGAGGAAAGACAGAAAATAAGCATACTATAAACTAGTATTCCGTATTTTTTCAACGATATCAACAGAAGGTTTTACAACAGTAGTTGTAAAACCTTTTTGATTTAAAATCTCACGATAAGATTGCGTATGCAGATCAGCGAAACCATCTGTAAATTCGTACGGTTTGCCATCAATGATAATCATTCTTTGTGGTTTCTTATTTTGTTCTATGCTTAGATTCCATTGAACATTTGCATTTTGCAAATTCAACTTTCCAATGCTTTGCATTGCGGTATTTTCTTCTACATTTATTTGCTCAAGTTCACCAAATAACCATGCAGCCAAGTCAAATAAATGAATGCCAATATTTGTCGCGATGCCGCCTGATTTTTGCACATCACCTTTCCAGCTATTGTGATACCATTTTCCACGTGGTGTGTTATAAACAATTTCTACTTCATACTTTTTATCTGATTGAATTTCATTCTTCAGCTGTTGCAGCATCGGATGTAAACGCAATTGCAAAATGGTATAAATATGTTTGTCTGTATAATTTTCAGCTTCCTGCAAATTATTCAAACTTTCTACGGTAAGCGTTAGTGGTTTTTCGCAAATCACGTCAGCATTTAATTTCAAACCGGCATAACAATGTTCTTCGTGCAAATAATTCGGCGAGCAAACCACCAAATAATCAACCGGATTTTTGTCCATCAGGAAATCGTAAAAAGCAAATTCGTCTTTAAAAAATTCGCAATCCGGAAAATACTGATCCAAAACACCAACAGAATCAGCAATATCCAAAGCTGCCACTAAATTTCCGTCCACTTCTTTGATTGCTTTCAAATGTCGCGGTGTAATATAACCGGCTGCGCCAATCAATGCGAATTTTTTTTGCATGTGTTATCGCTTGAAACAATTTTCGTTTTCTAATTTATATTGCTCATTGGTAATTAAACAAACAGCAAAACCAGTTTCAAAAACCAGTTTAGAACCTGCTGCGCTCATCCAGCCGTCTTGTCGCGCCGGATTTCCTTTCATCAGTGCATATGGTTTTACATCTTTTGTAATCACACAGCCTGAGCCGACAAACGCATATTCACCAATGGTAACACCACAAACAATTGTTGCATTTGCACCAATTGTTGCTCCTTTTTTTATCAGCGTTTTTTTGTATTCGTTCTTGCGTTCAATAAAACTTCTCGGATTAATTACATTAGTAAACACAGCAGAAGGTCCGATAAAAACATCATCTTCACAAACAACACCTTCGTACAAGGAAACATTATTTTGCACTTTTACATTGTTTCCTAAAATAACATTATTGGCAACAAAAACATTTTGTCCAAGATTGCAGTTTTCACCAATCGTTGCCTGCATAATATGACTAAAATGCCATATTTTACTATTGTTTCCGATGATTGCTCCATCATCAATAATTGCTGTTGCGTGTTTAGAATAATTCATTTTGTTTTAGTAAACTGAATTTATTGATCAGCAAAAAATAATTTGATCGCATCACAAATATACGATAATTGCTCGTGTGTAATTTCCGGATAGATTGGTATCGATAAAACCTGTTCGCACAAATCTTCTGTGTTTTTTAAATGAATAGTTTTGTCCAAATATGCATTCTGAAGATACGATGCAATTGGATAATGTATCACACTTGTGATCTGTTTTTCTTTTAAAAAAGACTGCAATTCATTTCTGAAACCATTTTTAATTTTCAGCGTATATAAATAAAAAGTGTGTTGGTTTTTATCAATGCGTGTTGGTATTTGTATATGCTGAATATCTTTCAATTGTTCATCATAAAAATCTGCTGCTTTTTGCCGTGCTGCAATGAAATTATCCAGGTATTTCAATTTCACATCCAGTATCGATGCCTGAATGGTATCTAAGCGCGAATTAATGCCAACAAGTTCATAATAATAACGTGTGCTTTGTCCGTGATTGGCAATCATCCTGATGTCTTTTGCCAGCGTATCGTTGTTGGTCATCACTGCGCCGCCGTCGCCATATGAACCTAAATTTTTCGATGGGAAAAACGAAGTTGTTATGATAGAATTTCGTGTAATATTTTTTTCAGCACCAACCGACTGCGCATTGTCTTCAATTAAATAAATATTCTTGTGTTGCGCAAACGCATAGATTTCATTGATGTTGCAAGGTTGTCCATACAAATGCACAACAATAATTGCACGAACATCATCTGTATATACTTTTTTAATTTCTTCTAATGTAATGTTGAACGTTTCTGTATCTACATCAGCATAAACAATTTCATGACCCAAAAATCTAATCACTTCAATTGGCGCAATGTATGTAAACGCAGGCACAATAATCTTGCTTCCTTTCGGCAAATTCAAAGCCATTAAAGCCAGTTGTAATGCATCCGTTCCATTGGCACAACCAATAACATGCTTGATTCCGATGTAATCAGCCAAATTATTTTCAAAAGCAGTAACTGCATTTCCGCCAACAAATTGTGCTGTTTCCAGGCAATTTTGAATTGCAGCATCAATCTCATTTTTCAGATATTGATACTGAATTTTTAAGTCGCTTATAGGAATTGGCTGCATCTTGCTAAAATAAGTATTTCTTTCCAATCGAAACGTTAATATCACATATTACGATATTTTTTTATTTTTGCAAGCGCAACTAAATTATGAGTCTTCGTGCTAAACTTATTTCTTTTTTAGACAATAAAAAAGCGTTTTATTGTTTGTGGTCTTTGTTATTATTGCAAGTGATTGTGTTGTTTTATGTAACACACAATGGTTTATCACGCGACCATGATACATACATGTTTTATGTAAAAGGATTGGAACGCGGCAGATATACTTACTGGTATTTCTTTAATGAATATATTCCTGATACTTTCAGAAATCCGGGTTATCCTTTTTTTTTGTATGCACTGAGTTTTATTAGTGATTCCGTTTTTATCATTCAGGTGACACAATTGATATTGTATATCATTGCATTGTTCATCATGCTGCGAATAATCGATTTTTACGACAAACGCTTCTTGTTAAAATCGCTGTTCTCCATCTTATTAATGTTGAACTTTATTGTTTCTTCTTATACAACCTACATCTATCCGGAAGCATTGATGATCTTTCTGGTTACACTCATTCTGTATATTGAGCTGTATCATGATCATACAAAGTGGTATAATGTATTATTGCTTGTGGTTTTATATGCATTTTGTTTTCAGATGCGTCCGGTTATTTTGTTTATTCCATTTTTGCGCTTTGCATATTATTTATTCAAATACCGAAAAGCATATTTATTGAAAAACATCACGTTTATATTGTTATTTGTAGCGAGTTTATTGCCGTATGGTTTTTGGAATTTAAAACATCATCATACTTTTAAAATAACGCCGTTAGAAGGTGGCGGAGGCGTTATGTATTTAGGATATTGGAGTCCAAAAATGACTGATTATGTAGAAACGCGTTATTGGCAGAATGTTATGTATGATGAGCACTTTATTTCTTTTGAAGATAATAAAAATATTCCGGAAAATATTCGTGTGTTTAATCATGAATGGGACAGCATCGATCAGATTTGCGCAAAACATTTAACAGCAAAAGATACGCTTATCATCAACGAAATGAAAAAGTATCCAGATCTGTTTGAGACCTATAATTCTGCTTATACGATTGAGCGCGAAAATATTTTAAAGAAACTGGCTGTAAGGCATTACTTGCATGATTTCGGTTATACGTTTAAGCTGAAATTTTATTCTTTCTTTAGGTTGTGGTTCAATGGTTTGGTAATGAATAAACATTCTGCAGGCAATATTGACTATGGCTTTATTCCTGTTTTAATTACATTTCTTGCTACTTTTTTTACCTTCATTTTATTTTTCACACATTTTATATATTGTGTTTTTAAGAAGCGTAATGTGTTGGTGCAACTTGGCTTGCCTCTATTGGTTTGCTTATATTTTGATGTGTTACATTTACCATTTGCCATTCAATCACGCTATACTATTCCTGTTCGTCTTTTATATATTTTTGCATTGGCGTTTATGTTGTACAAAATTTATTTTGATGACCAAAAATCGTCTGAAAATCCTGAGACTACATCATTATAAAAAGTAGCGCATTTATGAAAAAAAAAGTACTCTTTCTTTCGCCATATCCATTTGGAAAAGCTGCCAGCCAACGCTTGAAATATGAACAATATTTTGAGTATTTTGAAGCAAATGGATTTGAGTTGGAAACGAGTTCGTTTGTAGATAATCATTTCTGGGAAATAATTTATAAACCTGGTTATTTATTGTGCAAAATTACCGGAACAGCGCGCGGTTATGTGCGTCGTTTTTTAGATCTGTTTCGTTTACATCGTTATGATATTATTTATATTCATCTTTGGGCAACACCACTTGGACCGCCGATTTTTGAATGGCTCATTCGCAAGTTGTCTAAAAAGATGGTTTATGATATTGATGATATGATCTATAAATCCGAAGGTTCTGCGATGAACAATTTGATATATATGCTGAAAGGCAAAAACAAATCCATCGCCTTAATGAAATATGCTGATCATGTCATCACATGCACACCTGATCTGAACGATTTTGCTAAACAATATTGTGCGCATTGCACTGATATTTCTTCTACGTTAGATACCGAACGACTTTTTCCGGTGAACACTTATACCAACGAAAAACCTGTAGTGATTGGTTGGACAGGCACGCATTCAACTGTTCCATATTTGCATTTATTAGATAACGTTTTCCAAAAATTAGCAAAAGAACGGATATTTAAATTGCGCGTGATTGGTAATTTTCAGTTTCAACTGGATGGCGTAGATTTTGAATATTTCGACTGGAACAAAGAAGACGAAGCAAAACAATTGCAAGGAATGGATATTGGTGTCTATCCATTGCCAACCGATGCCTGGGTCATGGGCAAAAGCGGCTTGAAAGCATTAACGTATATGACAGTCGCGCTGCCTGTTGTTGCTACAAATGTTGGCGCTGCTATTAATCGCGTAATTACAGAAAATGAAAATGGTTTTTTAGTAAAAACCGAAGATGAATGGCTGGAAAAATTAAAATATCTTATTGATA
This sequence comes from Chitinophagales bacterium, assembly GCA_046329815.1. Taxonomy (GTDB): domain Bacteria; phylum Bacteroidota; class Bacteroidia; order Chitinophagales; family JADIYW01; genus JADJSS01. The sequence continues at coordinate 1,437,784 of JAXLTY010000001.1, read as the reverse complement.
ATCCAAAGGAAAGAGAACGTATTGGAAAAAATGCACGACAAACTGTTATGCAAAAGTTTTCAATAGAAGCAAACAAACCTGTATATTTGAGCGTTCTAAAATCACTAATTTAAAATGAGTAAGAAAAAAATATATATAGCTGGTTGCGGTGGTATGTTAGGTGAAGGTTTTCACAAGATTTTTAAAGACGAGTATGAATTGAAATGCACCGATAAAGATGTGAACGAAGATTGGTTGTCATTTTTAGATTTCAGGGATTTTGATGCCTATAAAAAAGATGTGTTTGATTTCAAACCGGATTATTTATTTCATTTAGGCGCACATACTTCTTTAGAATATTGCGACACCAACCAGGATGATGCCTATTTGACCAATACCATTGCTGTAGAAAATGCAGTACATATTTCAAATGCATTGAACATTCCGCTGTTATACATTTCTACTGCAGGAATTTTTGATGGCTCGCAAGATACATTTGATGATTGGGACAAACCAAATCCGCTTGGACATTATGCGCGCAGCAAATGGGCTGGCGAAGTGTATGTGCAGCAAAACAAAACACAGCACCTGATTTGCCGTGCCGGCTGGATGATGGGTGCCGGTCCGAAAAAAGACAAAAAATTCATTCAGAAATTGATGCAGCAATTAAAAGATGGCAAAAAAGAATTGTTCATCGTTAATGATAAATTAGGAACACCGACTTTAACCTACGATTTTGCACGCAACGTAAAATTACTCTTGCAAAACGAAGTTTGGGGTTTGTATAATATGGTTTGCGGCGGCATCACCGGACGATTTGAAGTAGCGGAAGAATTGGTAAAATTAGTTGGCAAAGCTGACGAAATAAAAATCACTGCTGTTGATTCCGATTATTGGAAAAAAGAATATTTTTCACAACGACCACCAAGCGAACGTCTGATCAACAAAAAATTAGACTTGCGCAAACTCAACATCATGCGCGACTGGAAAATTTGTTTGAAAGAATATGTTGACGAATATTATCAAGGTTATTTGGATTAATTTTCAGGTTCTGTAAAATAAAAAAGCGATGTTCTTCTTCTTGACATCGCTTTTTATTTTTTGTCATTCTGAGCTTGTCGAAGAATTAAAACACATAACCGATTTTCACAAAAGCACCATGCATATTTTTAGTAAAATCAGAAAATAAAGAATAACCGCCATTCAAAGTAAATGAAGCATTATCTGTTGCTTTCACCAAAATTCCGGTTCCTAAATTCAAGTTTAATTGTTCCGGTTTTAATGCTTTGTTTTCTTTGTTATACAATGTTTCTGAACCGGTTCTGTTATAACCAACCTGCATCATAAAAATCGGTGTCACTCGTTTATCTAACACTTTCGCACGCACATCACCTAATAATTGAAATTGATATTGCTGATTAGCGCGAACTTGCAAACCGATGCCTCCACCAACAAATAAATACGGATTGACATTCGCGCCTAATGCCTGGTAAATCGTAAAGAATGCTTTGTCGTACAAAAAGGTAGTACCAACTTCTGTAATAGATGAAATTCTGCGTTGGTAAACATCATTTTCTGACTGGTTGCCGAAAGAAGATGCTTCAGGATTTTCAGTAGCTTCCACAGTCGCTGCTGGTGTTGTTGTTTCAACAACTGCATAGTCATTTGCATAAGTAACTACGCTAGCGAAGATAGTTGCTGCGATTAAAATTGATTTGTTCATGTTGTAAAAATTTAAGTTGTTATAAAATTTGTTTTTTGTTGTTGATTTTATTAATTCAAAACTTTCAAACAAAATTGAAAGTTTTATTTTGATTAGATGTTAGCTAAAAAACAAGCAATTGAAACAACTTTCTTATCGAATTGTATATTTTGTGTTATACATTTCTTTCAGTTATTACTGAAAGTTTAATTAAAACAGACTATTTGTTACGAAATTGTTTGCATGATTAAAAAGCGGATTGATTGTCAATAAGTAGCATAGTTTAGTTGGCGAATTATCTTTCGCTAATTAAAAAATCATGTGTGAAAAGTGGCATGATATTTATTTACGAAACAACCGATTAAAATTGGTTTTGCTTTTTACATTTACTATATTTAATTCTCATTGAACTTTATCTATGCAACTCATTACACCATTAGAAAAATTCTATCAATTCGAAGCAGAAAAAAGCAATCAGACTTTTTTGAGACAAGCACATCAATCACAATGGATACATTTTAGCTGGAAACGCGTTGGCAATGAAGTGCGTAAAATGGCTGCGTATATTGAATCATTAAAACTTCCGAAACAAAGTAAGATTGCCATTCTATCTGAAAATTGTGCGCATTGGATCATTGCTGATTTAGCGATTATGATGAGCGGACATATTTCCGTGCCTTTGTATCCAAGTATTTCAGGTGATTTGGTTAAGTATTGTCTGGAACACAGCGAATCAAAATTATTGTTTGTTGGTAAAGCACCAAAATGGAACGAACAAAAAAATGCAGTTCCTAAGAAAATAAAGAAAATACATTTTCCGTTTTGGCAACAAGATGGTTGTGAGAACTGGAATGACAGTATAAAAGAGATGCAACCAATCACCAAAAGTTATATTCCGAAATTAGAAGATACGGTTACCATTATTTATACATCAGGCACCACTGGTTTGCCAAAAGGTGTGGTGCATAATTTCAAAGCATTTGCTTTCGCAGCAACTGCTTTATTAAATGAAATCAATAATTTAGGTTTACTCACGGATAACGAACGCTTCTTATCGTTCTTGCCTTTGTCACATATTGCAGAAAGAATGTTGGTAGAAATGGGCGGCTTATATTCAGGTGCGCCGATTTCCATCGCAGAATCGATAGAAAAAATGCCGGAAAATTTGCGCGATACGCAGCCAACCGTTTTTTTGGCAGTGCCGTTAATCTGGACGCGCATGCAAAATAAAATTCTACAGCGTTTACCTCAAAAAAGATTAGATACTTTATTGCAGGTTCCTTTTTTATCAGAATTCATTAAAAAGAAAATAAAAGAAAACGCCGGCTTGTCCGCAGCGAAATTTATTATGAGTGGAGCCGCACCAATTCCTGTTGCGTTAATTGATTGGTATGAAAAATTAGGTATCGAAATTTATGAGGCATATGGTATGAGTGAAAATTGCGCATATTCGCATGCGAATCGGCCTGGCGACAGAAAAGTAGGAACAGTAGGAATTGTTATGCCTGGTGTTGATTGTAAGATTTCTGAAGAAGGTGAAATTTTAGTAAAAAGCGATTGCACAATGACCGGCTATTATAAAGAACCGGAAAAAACAAAAGAAACCATAAACAATGACGGCTATTTGCGTACAGGCGATATGGGCGAGATTGATGATGATGGTTATTTAAAAATTACAGGACGCATTAAAGAACTTTTCAAAACCGATAAAGGAAAATATGTTGCACCTGCGCCAATTGAATTGGAGTTGTCAAAAAATCAGCATATCGCGCAGATCTGTGTGGTTGGTGCCAACTTAAAACAACCAATGGCTTTGATCGTATTGGAAGAAGATGGCGAAAAAGATAAAGTTATTATAGAACAGGATTTACACAATACATTAGAAGAAGTAAACGCAGCTTTGGATAATCATGAACGCATTGCAAAGTTTGTTATAATGAAGGAAGCATGGACAGTTGAAAATAATTTAATTACACCAACATTGAAAGTGAAGCGTAATATTTTAGAAAAAAAACATGAAGCAGATTTTATAAAATGGCAAAATAAAAAAGAAGTGAAAGTAATCTGGGAAAATTAAAACGCAACAATGAATTTCAACGAATACAGAAAATACGATGCTTTAGGTTTGGCTGAGTTGGTAAAAACAAAGCAAGTTCAACCGTCAGAATTACTGGAAATTGCTATTCAGCGAAACACAGAAGTGCATCCGAAAGTAAATGCTGTTGTTACCGAATTATATGACTTTGCGAAAAAATCTATTCATACCATTAATTACAATGGCACGTTTGCTGGTGTTCCATTTTTGATAAAAGATTTAGGATTACAACTCAAAGGCACACGCTACACTAATGCTTCGCGTTTGCAAAAAGATTTTATTTCTAAAGAAACAAGTTCTGCAGTACAAAAATGCATTGATAGTGGTTTTTTAATTTTTGGAAAAACCAACACCTCTGAATTTGGTTTGAATCCATTTGTTGAAAATGATTTTTTCGGCAATACCAAAAATCCATGGAATTTAGATTGCACACCTGGCGGCTCCAGTGGTGGCAGCGCGGCAGCCGTGGCGGCAGGCATTACACCAATTGCAACAGCTAACGATGGTGGCGGCTCTATAAGAATTCCTGCAAGCTGTAATGGTTTGTTCGGTTTGAAGCCAAGCAAAGGTCGAGTAACACAAGGTCCAATTCATGGCGAAGTCTGGAGCGGTGCAGCCAATCACGAATTATGTGTTTCGCGCAGCGTTCGCGACACAGCACATTACCTGGATTTGGTCATGGGAAATTCTATCGGCGATGCATACATGATTCAGCGACCGGAAAAATTGTATGCAGAAGAAATTAAACAACCGGTCAGAAACTTAAAAATTGGTTTTTCTGCAGAGCATCCGTTTAACGAACAGGATATTGAAAATAAAAATGCCATTGCAAATACGGTAAAATTATTGCAGCAACTCGGCCATGAAGTAGAAGAAATAAAATTGCCTTACGACAGCGTTTTGATGCGTGATTGTTTATATACTTTGGTGATGGGCGAGCTTTCGGCGATGATAGATATGGTGGCAAAAGAACGTGGCAAACCTGCGCAGCGAAATGAGCTGGAAGCAACGAACTGGTTGTTGTATTGCTTAGGAAAAAAGATCAGCGCAAATGAATTTTGCCAGGCAAAACTGCAATGGAATGTTTTGTCGCGCAATATGGAAAAATTTCATCAGCAATATGATTTGTTGTTGACGCCTACATTAGGCATGAAACCATTTAAAATAGGAGCGTTACAGCCAAAATCATGGGAAAAAAGTGGTCTGGAATTTTTGAATGCGATCGGTGCCTCCGGTTTATTAAAACACACTAATTTAATTGAAGAAACCAAGAAAAAAATATTTCAATGGATACCTTATCCGCCGTTGTCGAATTTAACAGGACAACCAAGCATGACGGTACCTTTGCATTGGTCTCAGGATAATTTACCGGTTGGTGTAATGTTCACCGCGCCATTGTGCGATGAAGCAACTTTACTTCGTTTGGCTATACAATTAGAAGAAGCGCAACCTTGGTTTGATAACGTGGCTTTGCTATGATCTTATTATCCATTTCAAAAGAAATATGTCTTACAACAATATAGCCTAGATTTTCATGTAAGACTTTATTAACTTTAAATATCTTTGTCTATACTTTTCAATAACCTACATCTTAATCGTAATATGAAACATGATAAAGACAAGCCTTTTAATATGCTCTTAGATTTGCCTCCTAAGGCTAATTTAGAAACAATAGAATTATTAAAGCTAACGATAAAAGCTAATAAGTTATTGGCAGAACTAAAAGGATATTGTCAAACCTTGCCGAATCCAAATCTTTTACTTAATACTATTGTTTTACAGGAAAGCAAGGAATCAAGTGCTATTGAGAATATAGTAACCACTCAGGATGAATTATATAAAGCAACTTTAGATTTAGGTAATTCTATAAAAAATTCTGCCGCGAAAGAAGTTATACAATATCGTCAAGCTATGTATTGGGGCTTAGAACAAATGCAAAAAAACGGATTAATAACGACTAATTTATTAGTAGGTATTATGCAACGGTTAAGAGGAACGACCGAAAATATTCGTAAAAATCCTGGAACCAAATTAGCCAATCCAATCAGCAAAGATATTGTTTATACACCACCTGAAGGTGAAGAAATAATACGAACAAAACTTGCCGCACTTGAAAAATTTATTAATGATGATGAGTTTTCAGACTTAGACCATCTTACAAAGATGGCATTGATACATTATCAGTTTGAAGCTATTCACCCTTTCAGTGATGGAAATGGAAGAACGGGAAGAATTCTTAATGTTCTCTATCTTATTAATAAAGATTTAATTGGATTACCTGTTTTGTATTTAAGCTATTATATCATTCAAAATAAACCCGATTATTACAGATTGCTTAGAGAAGTTACTGAAAATGGTAATTGGACAGAATGGGTAGCTTTCATTATAAAAGGTGTTGGAGATACAGCATCATTAACTTTGAATAAGATTAATGCTATTTTAAAACTAAGAGCAGATTCAGAAAATTTATTAAAAATTACTCTTAAGTCATCATATTCAAGAGAATTAGTAGATTTATTATTTAGTCATCCTTATATTAAAATAAAAATACTAGAAGAAAACAATATTGCTAAAAGACAGACAGCCGCAGAATATTTAAAAAAATTAGAACATGCGGGAATTTTGAATTCTATAAAGGTAGGCAAAGAAAATTATTATATTAACTATCAATTAATGAACATATTGTCAAAATAATCTGTTGCTTTTTATCTTTTACTAACATTTCATGTTTACGCAATCAACATGTTTATAAAACGTGTCGATTTTTTTAATTAAAATCGACACGTTTTATCCGGATGTCGATTAAAAAGACATGAAAAATATCGGTCTTATTTTAAACGTTTGATAATGATTTTGTTCTTTAATTTATAAAAACGGCAACTTCACCGCTTTTGCTTTCAGCAATTTTCCGCGAATATCAATAAAGATTTCTGAATCGGTATTCGTAAACGATATATCAACATAACCCAAACCAACGCCGTAGCCAAGCGTCGGCGACTGCGTGCCCGAAGTAACCACACCAATTTCATTGCCTTGTTCATCTTTTATTAAATAGCCATGACGCGGAATGCCTCTGTCTATCATCATAAAACCAACCAGCTTACGCTGTAAGCCATCTGCTTTTTGCTTTAATAAAATATCTTTTGCAATGAAATCTTTCGTGTACTTAGTTACCCAACTCAAACCGGCTTCTAATGGCGAAGTCGTGTCGTCAATATCATTTCCATATAAACAAAAACCTTTTTCCAAACGCAAGGTATCGCGCGCACCTAAACCAATTGGCTGCAAACCAAACGGCTTGCCTGCTTCTAAAATTTTAGTCCAAACAGCAACTGCATGTGCTTTATTAAAATACAATTCAAAACCGCCTGCACCAGTGTAACCGGTTGCAGAAATAATGACATTATCAACGCCGGCAAATGCACCGCGTTTAAAACGATAATACGGAATCGAAGACAGATCAACATCTGTTAAAGGTTGTAGTGCTTCCGTTGCTTTCGGTCCTTGAATGGCCAGCAAAGCGGTATCGTCAGAAATATTATGCAGTTCTGCATTTTCTGTGTTGTGTTGATTAAACCAAGCCCAGTCTTTATCAATGTTTCCTGCATTTACCACACACATATAATTGCCATCATCTAAATGATAGACCAACAAATCATCGACAATTCCACCGGTTTCATTAGGTAAATAAGCATATAATGCTTGTCCTTTCTCTAATTTGGAAACATCGTTGGAAACAATTTTTTGTAAAAATGGAAGCGCCTTTTCGCCTTTTACAATAAACTCACCCATGTGCGAAACATCAAACATACCAACAGCATTTCGCACGCAATGATGTTCGTCTAAATCTGACGAATAACGTACAGGCATATAAAAACCTGCAAAGTCAACCATTTTTGCGCCTAGTGCAATGTGTGTGTCGGTAAGTGGTGTTGTTTTCATAAGAAACGAGTAAATTGAATTTAGCCAAAAGTAGGAATTTGTTAAAACATTTTCTGCTTTATTCGTTTTTACTTTCTGCTTTATTTACGAACACTTAGGAACTTTTAACCAAAAAAATTAGTTACTGTATTCTACAAACAATATTATTGTTGTAAATTGTATCATAATAATTAAAACAAAAAAATCATGGGATTATTTGAAACCTTTAAGAATGAGTTCATTGATATTATCGAATGGACAGACAACACGCAAGACACGATCGTTTGGAAATTTCCGCGTTTTCAGAATGAAATAAAAACAGGCGCGCAACTTACAGTTCGCGAATCGCAAGTGGCGATTTTTATTAATGAAGGTAAAATTGCCGATGTTTTTCAACCGGGAAGATATGAGCTGACTACAGCAAACATGCCTATCTTAACTACATTAAAAGGTTGGAAATATGGTTTTAATTCACCTTTCAAAGTAGATATTTATTTCGTTAACACAAAACAATTCATCGATCAAAAATGGGGCACGAAAAATCCAATCACGTTAGATGACAGCCGTTTCGGTATGATTGAAATGCGTGCGTTTGGTAATTTCTCTTTCCGCGTTACAGATGCCGGAAAATTCATGAAAGAAATTGTTGGTACAGACGGTCAGTTTACAACAGACGAAGTAACTGAGCAATTGCGCACATTAGTAGTTTCTAAATTAACAGATGCAATCGGCGAAAGCGATATTAAAATCGAAAAATTTGCAGCAAATCTTGATGAGTTCTCAAAATTCGGACAAGAAAAATTAGCAGATGATTTTGATGGTTATGGTTTGAAAATCACTAAACTTTTAGTGGAAAATATTTCAATGCCGGACGAGATCAAAAAAGAGATCTTCGAACTTTCTCGTTTGGATAAAATTGACTTGCAAAAATTAACACAAATGAAAGTTGCCAAAGGTATCGAAAACGCTGCTGAAAATGGCGGCGGCATGGCTGGCGCATTTGTTGGCGTTGGTTTAGGCGGCTTGATGCAAAATGGCATGACCGGCGCAAATCAGCAAGGCGGCGCAACAGTGCCTCCACCGGTTTTGCAAGTGCATGTTGTGGTAAACGGCGCACAAGCTGGTCCGTTTGATATTGCAGCATTAACACAAATGGTTGCCAACAACACGTTAACTAAAGACTCTTTGGTATGGAAACCAGGTATGGCAAATTGGGCTGCTGCATCAACAGTTGCTGAATTGAATACCGTGTTTGGCGCTGTTCCGCCACCATTACCACCACCGGTTGTTTAATTATTCATCCAGATTAAAATATTGGCTTAGTAAGGAAATAACCTGCTAAGCCATTTTTTATTATTTTTATAAAAACCAAAAACCATGGAAGATACTTTTAATGAAAAAACCAACGACATCAGTCATCAGTTAAATTGTAAAGATTGCGGTGCGATGCTTTTATATTCGCCTGGTGCGCAAAAACTGGTTTGTAAATATTGCGGCGCACAGAACAATATCTTATCTGATGAAAAAACAGAAATCAAAGAAACAGATTACAATGATTTCATCAACAATAAAATCCAGCAAGAACAAAAACAAACGATAAGTACTGTAAAATGCAACAACTGCGGTGCTTCGACTACTTTAAAACCAAACATTACATCTGATAATTGTGCTTTTTGTGCGTCACCATTAGTAATACAAAATGGTACGACATCAACTATTATAAAACCAAGCTATGTGTTACCTTTTAAAATAGATTCCAAGAATGCACATGATAGTTTTACGAAATGGCTGAATGGACTTTGGTTTGCGCCAAATGACTTGAAAAAATATGCTTCGCTGAGTGAAAAACTGAAAGGTATGTACATGCCTTATTGGACATACGATGCGAAAACAGATACGCAATATCAAGGTGAGCGCGGCGATTATTATTACACAACGGAACGCAGGCAAGTTACTGTAAATGGAAAAACAGAAATGCGAACCGAGCAAGTAAGGCACACGCGTTGGTCGTATAAAAGCGGTACGGTGTTCAATACGTTTGACGATGTTTCTGTGTTGGCAAGCAACTCGTTACCGGATGCTACTACGCGTAATTTAGAACCTTGGGATTTTAATAATCTGGCTCCATATAATGAAGGTTTTATTAGTGGTTTCCAAACAGAATGTTATCAGGTAGAAGTAAAAGATGGATTTGAAACGGCGAAAAAAGTGATGCGCACTTCTATTGAAAATTCCGTACGACGAGATATTTCAGGCGATGAGCAACGCATCAGTAATTTAAATACGAATTATAATGCGATTACATTCAAACATATTTTATTGCCAATCTGGATCAGTGCTTATCAATACAATGGTAAAGTATATCGTTTTATTATCAATGGCAGAAGCGGAAAATTGGAAGGTCAACGACCGTATAGCTGGATAAAAATTACGCTGGCTGTTTTGGCTGTGTTAATTATTATCGGAACTATTATTGCTGTGACGCAAAAATAGAAAATTACCTGCGAGAAATTTTCAGCGCGTATTTTCCAGGACCTGAAGCAAATAAACCAATAAAAATAATAGCACACTCTAATGCATGATTATATCCTTTGAATCCATCACCACTTTTATAATGAAACAAAGCAGCGATAAACATCGTAAATATCAGCAAAGCCAATGCAGGTCGAAACAAGAAGCCAAGTATTAAACAAATAGCACCACCGAATTCTGCAGCAGCAGCCATAAAACCCCAAAATGTTGGAGCAAATGTGATGTGAATATTTGCCATCGATTCACCAATGCCTTTCCACATTTCCGGACCACCAGTTATTTTCGGATAGCCAAAGATGATAAACAAAATTCCCATTCCTACGCGAATGATTAAAAGACCTAAATCTGTGTTGTATTTGTTGAGCATGTTTTTTATTTTATTGAAAAATAAAACTTTTTCTATAACTTTTTATGCTTTATTTTTATTTTAGGTTTTAAGAAAAAATCATACTTATGATACGAAAAATATTTTTATTTCTTTTGATTATTTTTGTTTGTATGCAGTTCAATCTTGCTCAACAAAACAATCCTGCTCAAAATAAAACCACAAACACAACAACTCCTGACTACAACGTTGCTCTTAAATTTTTGAATGGATATATTGAACTATTCAATAATAATAACACCGTTAAAACGGATGAATTTTTAAAGAAATGCGGCTTGGTTACTAAATCTTTTATTTCTAAATATCTGGCTTACAACAATGATGATGATTTATTATTTGATCCGGTTGTAGCTGCAGAAGAATTTCCAAAAGAATTTGTTTTAGTCAGTACGAATCCAAATGGATATGTGGTGGCCAAAGGCATAGGTGGAAAAGTTTCTTATAAAGTTACTGTAAAACTAATTCTGTTGAATAGTAAATGGCTTGTAGATGGTTCAGGTGTTCTTAATATTCCAAAAGACAAACAACTAAAGTAAAAGTTGTCATTAAAATATTAAAAATCTTCTCATAAGATACAATTAATCACCAAAAACCTTCTCATCAATTTCTTTAAAAATGCTTTGTGCTTGGTGCATGGTTTGAATGTTGTCGTACACTAAAATCAAACTGTTGCCACTTTGTTTTAAGTTACATTTCTTTTTAGAGTTTTGAATTTGTTCCATCACTCTTGGAAAATACGGACTTTCGTAATACGGCGATTTCGGATTGTCTAAAAAATAACAACGCAACTTTCCGCCTTTTAAAATGATGCGCTCAAAACCAATTTTTTTCGCGATCCAGCGCATGCGCAAACCATCAAATAATTCATTGATCTGTTTGGGTAATTTACCAAATCTGTCTTCCAGTTTTTGCGCAAACTTTTGCAGGTTTTCTTCGTTTTCAATGGCATCCAATTCGGTATATAAACGCAAGCGTTCTTCGGTGTTCAATACATATTCTATCGGAATCAGCATTTCCACATCAGTGTCGATCGTGCAATCATACACAAACTTTTTTTGTTCCGCAATCTGATCTTTAAATACATCTTTAAAATCCGTGTATTTCAATTCCTGAATTGCTTCATCCAAAATTTTATGATACATTTCATAACCAATGTCGGCAATGAAACCACTTTGTTCGCCGCCGAGCAAATTGCCTGCGCCACGAATATCCATGTCGCGCAAGGCGATCTGAAAACCACTTCCTAAATCTGAAAATTCTTCCAGAGTTTGTAAGCGTTTACGTGCTTCGTCGGTCATCATCGATTTTGGCGGCGACAACAAATAGCAAAACGCTTTTTTATTGGAACGACCAACTCGGCCACGCAACTGATGCAAATCACTTAAACCAAAATTATTGGCGTTATTGATGATAATTGTGTTTGCATTCGGAATATCTAAACCACTTTCTACAATATTCGTGGACAACAACACATCAAATTCGCCATTGATAAATTCCAGCATGATTTCTTCCAACTGATCACCTTCGAGTTGTCCGTGCGCCGTGCGAATCGAAATATCAGGAACTAATTTTCGTAAAACCGTTTCTAATTCATGCAAATCTTTCACGCGATTATGCACAAAATAAACTTGTCCGCCGCGATATACTTCAAACTCAATGGCTTCTTTAATAAACTCGACATCAAACGTGCGAACCTCTGTTGTTATTGGTATTCTGTTCGTTGGTGGCGTCAATATGTTCGACATATCGCGTGCGCCCATGAGTGAGAATTTTAATGTTCTTGGAATTGGTGTTGCCGTTAATGTTAACGTATCTACATTCGCTGAAAACTGTCTTAATTTTTCTTTTGCCGAAACACCAAATTTTTGTTCTTCATCGATGATCAATAAACCAAGATCTTTAAATTTTAATTCTTTATTCAATAACGCATGCGTTCCGATTAAAATATCAATTTTTCCTTGCGATGCTTTTTCTAACGTTTCTTTTTTTTCTTTTGTTGATTTAAAACGATTCAAAAAATCAACCTGAACACCTTGTTCTTTTAGTCGCGCGAAAAATGTTTTATAATGCTGCCAAGCCAAAATTGTTGTTGGTACCAAAATAGCAACCTGCTTTCTGTCGGTCACCGCTTTAAATGCAGCACGAATGGCAATTTCTGTTTTACCAAAGCCAACATCACCGCAAATCAATCGATCCATCGGATGTGGTTTTTCCATATCATGCTTCACGTCAGCAGTAGCTTTTACTTGGTCTGGCGTGTCTTCATACATAAAACTTGCTTCCAGTTCATCTTGCAAATAGGTATCTTTTGAGAACGCAAAACCAGGTTGCAATTTTCGCTGCGCATATAGTTTTATCAATTCGGCAGCAATGTCTTTTACTTTCTTTTTGGTTTTATTTTTAAGGTTCGTCCATGCGTCAGAACCGAGTTTATTGATTTTCGGTTCGTGTCCTTCTTTGCCTGAATATTTCGTGATTTTATGTAATGAGTTGATGTTGACATATAGTAAATCCTGATCTTTATAAATCAACCGAACCATTTCCTGCGTTTGTCCGTTCACTGTGACTTTTTCCAAACCGGAAAATTTTCCGACACCATGATCAATGTGCGTAACATAATCGCCTGGATTCAAATCTTTCAGTTGTCGAATCGTGATGGCTTTGCTGCGATTGAAACCTGATTTCGTTTTGTATTTATGGTAACGATCAAAAATCTGATGATCGGTGTAACAAGCAATTTCCAAATCATTATCGATAAAACCTTGCGACAACGATTCGTAGATCGGATGAAACTGGATGTCTGCATTTTTATCAGCAAAAATGTGTTGGAAACGCTCGATTTGTCGAGGATTTTCAGCGAAAATAAATTTCTGAAAATGATTGGCTTGATGTTGTTTTAAATCCTGAATTAACAGATCAAAATTTCTACCAAACGATGGCTGCGATTGTTGGTTGTAAACAATTTCTTTAGTATGATTCAGCGTTTTTTCATTTCGCAATAAAATGATGCTGTGCTTTTCAATCTCTTTCAACAAATCATCAGGCGCAATAAAAATTTCATTTAATGTTTTATTCAGAAAATGATGTTCTTTTATCTTCAATGATTTCAGTTTGTCATATTCATCGAGCGCTTTGTCATACTGTTTTTCAATCAGTTCTTTGAAAAAACCAACGTCTTTAAACCACAACACCGTTTTTTCCGGCAAGAAATCAAACAGCGTCGCAACGGTTTCTTTGGTAAAATGATCGTTGATATTCGGAATGATCGTTAACTCAGAAATCTTTCTCAAAGACAATTGTGTTTCCGGTTCAAACGTGCGCAAACTTTCCACTTCGTTATCAAACAATTCAATACGATATGGATATTCGTTGCCGAACGAAAACACATCAATGATGCCTCCACGAATGGAAAATTCGCCTGGTTCATACACAAAATCCGTTCGGTTAAAACCATACTCTATCAATAAATCGAGCATAAAATCGATATCGATTTTTTCGCCTGTTTTTAAGAATAACGTATGTTCGCGCAACTTTTCTTTTCTAACTAACAATTCCTGTAAAGCTTCCGGAAAAGTGATAATAATTTCGCCGCCTTTTTTCGCGTTCATCAACGCATTCAATGTTTGCGCGCGCAACAAAATATTGTTGTTGCTTTGTTCTGAAAAACTGTGTTGTTTTTTATACGATGATGGCAAAAAGAGCATCTCTTTTTTGTCTAACAAAACCTGTAAATCGTTTTGAAAATATTGTGCATCATCAGCATCATTGCAAACAATCACTTGCGTATAATCACTCAATAAAAACAAGGAAGAAGCGATGAAAGCCTGCGAAGAGCCAATAGTATTACGCAGCAATACACGTGATTGCGGAATTTCTAAATGTTGGATGAGTTCCTGCGTTCGTTTGTCATCGCGAAACAAGAACAAAAGTTGCTGCAAATCCATTCTTTCGGTTGCAAAGATAACACACAATATTCATTTTCTATTTCATAAATTCGTTATTAAGCGTTGGAATTTCGATATTCGTAGTTGTTAAAATTAGTATATGGTATTTTTATTTAAGATGATCACGCTGGCTGATTTCAAGGAACACTGGTGGTTGTATTTGTCGATGCCGATCATTGCATCTATTATTGGTTATGCTACCAAGATCGTTGCGATAAAAATGATGTTCGAACCATTAGAATTTTTTGGCATCAAACCATTTCTCGGCTGGCAAGGCATCATTCCACGCAAAGCAGCGACAATGAGTGCGATTGCCTGCGATACATTGACATCACGATTAATTACACCAAAAGAAATATTTGCGCGTCTGGATCCGAAGCGCGTGGCTGAAGAACTGGAAAAACCGATGCTGCCGATTGTAGAGAAAATCACGCACGAAGTGATGAGCCACTATCAGCCAGGACTTTGGGAAAGCATTCCGGAAAATGTGAAAAAACTACTCATCAAACGTATCCAATCCGAATCGCCGGAAATGGTGGCGAAGTTGATGGAACAAACCAAAGATAATTTAGATGAAGTGTTTGATCTGAAAGATATGGTGATTACCAATCTTACGAAAGACAAAAAACTACTGAACAAAATATTTTTAGAGTCCGGCGAAAAAGAATTTGATTTTATTCGTAATTCCGGAATTTATTTTGGCTTTTTGATTGGGTTGGTGCAAATGATTGTTTGGATGCTGACGCAAGAACCATTAATCATGCCGATTTTCGGTTTGTTTACAGGTTGGTTCACCGATTGGCTGGCACTGAAAATGATCTTTGATCCGAAAGAAGAAAAAAAATATTTTGGTTTATTTAAATGGCAAGGTTTATTTTTTAAGCGACAAAAAGAAGTGGCTGCTGCTTACGGCGCGCTGATCGCGAAAGAAGTATTGACGCCAAGCAATATGATCGAATCCATCTTAAAAGGAAAATTATCGGATAATTTATTTACGATGATTCAGCAAAATGTGCAGAAAATGGTGGACGAGCAAGCTGGCGTTTTGAAACCGGTGGTGGTGTTTGCTGTTGGTTCTGCAAAATACAAAAGTATGAAAGATGCGATCACCGATAAGATGGTAGAGCAATTGCCTGTTGCGCTGAAACATATGGAAAAATATGCAGAAGACGCGATGGATATTCAAAATACATTAGTGACGAAAATGCAAGAGTTGACACCTGAAGAATTTGAAGGCGTGCTGCGACCAGCGTTCAAACAAGATGAATGGATCCTGATTACAGTTGGCGCCGTGCTTGGATTTTTGGTTGGTGAACTACAGGTTTTATTAATGGAACATTTCGTCATGCATTAATACTAATAGAAACTAAAACACTATTTTTAACGAATGGAAACAAAAGACGAACACATTATTAACAAGTTTCGCGAAATGCTTGAAAAAAGATATCGTTATGAAGATCTTGTAAAGCGTTTCGATATTCCGACATCTATTACTGAGGAAACCATTGCAGAAGTAAAGCATTATTTTTTAAACACGATCTATCCACCGGCAGTGGAACGTAAGCAACTGGAAGATGCATTCAGAAATCTAGCAGTATATGTTCGTTCGCCGAAAAAAATTTGGGGTTTGTTTGGCAACATGACCGGCGCTATTTTCAAATTCGGACGTCATTTTATGTCGGCGCTGAAAGCTGGTTTCGGTGCGTTGGATTCTTTCATGGGCGCGAAAAAATTTGAGCAGTCGATGGCTGATATTGCCAATAAAAATGGCATTTTGCCACCAATCAGCGACGATGATTTTGAAGAAACCATGTATCAGTTGCCACGCGAAGAGATTGAAAAATTTATCGGCGATGTGAAAGGTTTATTTGGCGCCATGGTAAATACAGAATTGCTTCGAAAAACATTGGCTATTTTAGATAATGTAATTGAAACGATGGATAAAAAACCAAATACTTATCCGAAAGCTGATGTTGACGGCATTCGGTTAGGACGCGGTTTACTGGAAAAAGGATACGAGCTTTTTTCTAAATATGATGAACCGGCAAAAAATGCGATTGTCGAATTTATTTTCAAAAATGAAATGTGGTATATTGATTATATCTACCAAAAAAAAGAAGGCAAATAATCCAGATTTCTTAAGAAACCTTCACATTTCAACATCTAAATCTTTTTTACTTTTATAAGTTATAATTATGGCGAAAAAAATTATTTACACAGACGACGCACCTGAACCGATTGGTCCATATTCGCAAGCAGTTTATATCAATGGTATGTTGTTTGTTTCCGGACAGATTCCAATCGATCCGTTTTCCGGCGCATTGATAAAAGATGGCATCGAAAAGGAAACCGAACAAGTGATGCAGAATCTGCAGGCAATTCTGGAAGAAGCAGAAATGGATTTTTCGAACGTGGTGAAGTGTTCTATTTTTTTAAGCGATATGCATGATTTTCCAAAAGTGAATGAAGTATATGGAAAATATTTTAAGAGCAATCCGCCTGCACGCGAAACCGTTGAAGTAAGTGTGTTGCCTAAAAACGCTAATGTTGAAATATCGTGTATTGCCGTGCGTTAATTAAAAATATCAAACAAAAACTAAACATGTATTCTAAATTTTTTGCTCTTTTTTGTGGTTTGTTTTTTTTAGTATCTATTAGTTTTTCAGAAGAAGGAAAATCGTGCAGAGATGCACAAGACAGCATGCAAGTGCAATTCAAACGCGGCGAAATGGGTTTTTTCGTGCCAAGTAAAATGTCCGCTAAATTTTATAATTATTACATCATTACTAAAAATTATTATCAGAAAATTCCTGTGAAAGTATATGTGAAAGACACATCGCTGGAATACAAAACCTGTTACAATAAAGCATTTCAGCGTAAACTGGATTCTGCTTTCAAATGTGATTTTTTCAGAAGCACCGATTCCATTTTAAAATCGTATGATGAAAAAGGCAAAGGTTACAAAAACGCTGAATTTCCTGGTGGTGCAAGCGCATTGTATAAATTCATGGAAAAAAACGTGACGCTTTCAAAAGATTCAAAAGCAAATGATGCCGACAAACTTATTCGTATTTATGCTTCTTTCATGATTGATGAAAAAGGAAATTTATCGGATTACAAAATACTTAAATCAAACTGCAGCGAATGTGATGAATTGGTTTTGGCTGCTATTAAAAAGATCGAAAAATTCATTCCTGCAGTTGAAGCCGGAAAGCCAAAAGCGGTGAAATATATTTTGCCTTTTGCCAGAAAATTCTAACAAAATTTATCGTTCCAGATAATATTTTATCATTCGGTTGACCTCATCTATTTTTATCAAATTCATTTCGTGTGTTCCGCCAAAAACCGGTAAAGCATTCTTTATTTTTTTATAAGGAAAAACCTGGTCTTTGGTGCCGTGAATATGTATAATGTCTTTTCGGTAATCTTCCGGTCCTTTCCATTTTATGATTGCATTAACAGCCCAATACAAAAAGGTTGGGTCGTTGGCTTTTGCCATACTGACCGCTAATTCGCGCAAGCCGGTTGTTTGTCTTACTTCTTTCATAAACTGTGATCCAAACTCAATACCTTTGATAAAACCTTTTCCGGACAGAAGTTTATGTTCGTTCAAATATTTCATGTGTGTTAATTTGAACGGCATTTCTTTCCGGCTTTTTATGGTAGAAATTAAAATTACTTTTTGTGGCTGCACATGTTTTATAATTTCCATTGTCATGATGCCGCCCATTGAATTTCCGATAATATTAAATGGTTGCGAAGTATCAATCATCGGTAAAAATTTATGTACGTACGTTTCCATCGTATCTTTTTTATCATGTTTCGGAAACGGCAAATACACAAAATTTGGAATTACTTCGTGTTGCGGAAAATAAGCACGCTCATCAGTGGCAATGCCTGAAATAAGGTATGTTTTGATGACTGACATTTTTAAAAAAACTATTTCCTTATTTGGTTTCAAATTTATTTTTTAGTTTCAGGAACGGTGCTTCGTAATATGTATAACTGATATAACCGATGATTAAAGAAGCAACTAAAGAAGCAAAAATGTAAATCAATTGTGTTGATGCCTGTGTTTCATTTAGTTTTAGCAATTTATACAAAACAATAGCTACTGCCTGGATGCCGATTGGATGAAGCAGATACAAACCGTAAGTATATTTTCCAAGTTGTGTGATCGCTTTTATTTTTCCAAACTTATAAAATGATTCTATACTGAAATTTTGTTCTGTGATTA
This sequence comes from Chitinophagales bacterium, assembly GCA_046329815.1. Classification (GTDB taxonomy): domain Bacteria; phylum Bacteroidota; class Bacteroidia; order Chitinophagales; family JADIYW01; genus JADJSS01. The sequence goes on along the minus strand of JAXLTY010000001.1, from coordinate 1,418,989 downwards.
TAAATGCAAAAAATGCGGTCGATATAATTCTTCTGTAAGCAATATCATACTGATTTGGACAAATATCATTTCCATACATTAAGAAAGCAAGTCCGATTATATAAATGATCATGATTTGCCATTTCTTTATTTGTTGAAAAAATTGCAGAAAACGTACACTATATATGCTAAAATAAGCAAACATACCGCCAATTGCCAGATCAGAAAACACAGCCAGTGTATGAAAATAAGTGACCAAAGAATCTGCTCTGTTTATATACCTAAACATTGCCGAAATCAAGATGATTACAAAGAAAATATATTTATATAATTTTTTAGGAATGAAAGCAAAAAGTAAAGGCCAAACTAAATAAAATTGTTCTTCAATGGCAATTGACCAGTTTACACCGATCATTACCGGAACACTTTTTATACCAGTGATCATTTCTCTTCGCTCAGAATTTATTATATCGAAATTGCTTAGAAAGGTAAGGTGCATCCAAATATTATTTGTTACCGGATCAATGTTATTTAACATCACTTTTACTTTTGGATAAATGATAAATGTAAAAAGAATTGTAACATAATACAGCGGCCAAATCCTTAAAATGCGGCGAACATAAAAATTGCGTATGTTTATTTTGCCTGTTTTTTCTTTTTCTTTCAGCAACAGATAGGTTATCAAAAAACCGCTTAGTACAAAGAAAAATGAAACACCGGTGCCACCTTGTGAGAAAACCCAAATAAATTTATTAATAACATCAATATGGATTCTGTTGATTAAAAATGTACCAAAAGCTGTGTGGCCTGCAAATACTGTAAAAAAAGCAATGAACCTAAGAAAATCTAAGTTTTCAAAATAGGTTTTTGTTGTATTAACCGGTTGATTCAAGTTAAATTAGCTTGCAAAAAATTTTTAAATAGTGGTACACTAATATAAAACTATTTTTAAATACGTTACTGCAAACTCCTCCTGTTTTTAATAAATTTCTTCAAAAACTTAATTCTTTAAGAATCGGCTTTGTCCGATGATTTCCTGTTTATCGTTTTTCAAAACAATAAAATACATACCTTTCGAAAACAATTGTACATCGACTGATACAGTATTATTTTGTGCATTCTGATTTATTTTTTGTGTCGATACTTTTTGCATCACATTGTTGTAAACTTCTACTTCTTCCACCTTCATTTCCGGATTCAACTTTACAAAAAACTCTTTATTTGCCGGATTTGGAAACACTTCCAGTTTTGGAATACTTTCATCATTTCTTACGCTGCTTACTGTTCCGACTGTAAAATTATGTGTAACTGTTTTTCCATTATATGTTGCCACAAATCGCCAGGTTCCGGTTGGAGCATTGGTTGGCAAAACATAAGTCCAATACCAGTACGATGAACTATAGTACACATTAAATGTATTCGACCAGCTTGTCCAGATAGAATTATCCGGTTTATAAATAGTAACATTCATGGTTGTACCATTTTCCTGATCTCTGAAATATAATCCGAAAATGATAGTATCTTTTGATTGAAAAGCATTTTTAAAATTCGTTTTTTCTTCTGTATCACAGCCATAGACCACAGGCGCACGGCTATGTGTCTGAATTTTATTTAATGTCGGTACATGATATGCTTGCTGGCTTGCCCACCAACTTGTGTTTCCATTCAATGCATTGCAAGTACCAGCCCAAGGATCAACCAATGTTGTGTAAGTATTACTGGTATATACTTCAAAATGCAAATGTGGTCCGGTGGAACTGCCTGAACTTCCAACCAAACCTAAATATTCACCTTTGGTTACTGTTGAGCCAACGCTTTTGGTCGTTAAGCTGCCTGATTTCATGTGTCCGTACCATGCGACCGAACCATCCGAATGTTGCACATAAACTGCGTTCCAGTTGCCGCTGCCCATAGCACAGTTCTTGTCATAATTGCCATCTGATTTTCCAATAATCGTTCCTGCTGCTGCTGCAATTATTTCTACTGCATTATTATTCATTTTATTCCAGGAAAATGGAAATGTATATATGTCAGTACCTTGATGATTATAACCGCTTGCCAAATCATAACTTCTGTTTCCGCAATTATAATCTTGAATTAAATTCGGATAATTTTTGTTTTCATCAACATAATTGGAAATCGCATAAAAACCTGGATCATTAAAACCGGCTGCCTGTCTCAAAGGCCAATCAAACAAAACTATTTCGTTTGATTGCCTGCTGTATAAATCAGTATGCGCTCGCAGATATGGTTCATTGGCTTTCAGCATGGCAACGATAGCATCATGTTGTTGTGGTGTTACACATGGTATTTTTTCAGCTTCATAAAATCCGCCGCCGTTTTGTGCTTTTAATGTTTGCGCAAGCACAAAAAAATTCCAGAAGAAAATAATAATGTATGCTTTTTTCATGTAAATAGTTTTAATTATCAATTGTTTGTATAACTAAAATTAATTAAAAAAAATGATTGTTGTGTACAACTTAATCTTTTCGCCAAATATTATATTTTTCCTCAATCATCTTTGTCAAATATTGATTGAAATTAAAGAGCAATACTTCCGGTTGTGTTTTAAATTTGCTTCTATCGACTCCATTTAAGATTGTGATATTAATCGTTTCTGCATCAAAATTTAGAAAATAGTTTTGACTGCCAATATCGTTAACAAAAAGGTTGTCATATATATATAATGTTGCAATAGAGTTGTAATCTGATTCAATTAGTTGTTCCAAGAAACCATGAATGTCATCGGATATTCTGCCAGATTCCAAATAAGCAGGAATTTTATTGTTTCTGCACTCAAAAGATTCCATTTCAAGTGTATAATTATAATTCCAGTCAATCGTGTATTGTGCAGATAAGAGCCGACTTGTAAATCCATCACTAAACAGTAATGCAAACAGGTATTTATCTGTTAAATCTAGGTTTTTGCTTTTATGGTTTAATGTAACAATTTGTTCCATTGACATATTTGTTCAATAATTTGCATACAAATTATATAAAACCTATATAAACAGCAATTTGTATTTTTTCTATCCTTTCAAGCCAGCTTTTTCACTTATTTCCAACATTCTGTCAATCGGAATTTTAGCTTTGATGCGTAAGTCTTCGTCCATCAATAATTCAGGCAGTTCGTATTTTAAACACAAATATATTTTCTCCAGAGTGTTCAGCTTCATGTGTGGACAATCATTGCATGCGCAACTGTTGTTTGGCGGCGCCGGTATAAATGTTTTGTGTGGCGATGCCTGCATCATTTTGTGTAAAATGCCTGTTTCTGTAGCCACAATATATTCCTGTGCATCGTCTGTTTGTGTATATTTTAGCAATGCCGTTGTAGAGCCGATAAAATCAGCAATTTCCAACAATGGCGCTTCGCATTCAGGATGTGCGATGAGCTTTGCTTTTGGATGCTTTTCTTTTAATTTTGAAATTTTCTCCAGTGAAAATATTTCGTGTACCATGCAAGATCCGTCCCACAGAACCATGTCGCGATTCAGTTTTTTGCTTAAATAAGCACCTAAATTTTTGTCCGGCGCGAAAATAATGCCTTGCTCTTTAGGAATTGAATTCACGACAAACTCAGCATTGCTGGATGTAACGATATAATCGCTTAACGCCTTAATTTCTGCTGTGCAATTGATATAAGAAACTACGGCGTAGCCGGGAAATTTTTTTTTGAAAGCGGCAAAATCTTCAGCCGGACAACTGTCTGCTAATGAACAACCTGCGTTCAAATCAGGTAAGATTACTTTTTTTGTTGGATTCAAAATTTTAGCCGTTTCTGCCATGAAATGTACGCCTGCGAACAAAATAATATCGGCTGTTGTTTCTTTTGCTTTTTGTGCGAGCTGCAACGAGTCGCCGATGTAATCAGCAATATCCTGAATATCGGCTTCCTGGTAATAGTGAGCCAGCAAAACCGCGTTTTTTTCTTTTTTTAAATGTTCAATTTCCGCAAATAAATCCAATGTCGGATCGATGTTGATATCGAGGAAACCGCGCTTTGGCAGCGCGGAAATTTTTTCTTTTAAATCGATTATTTCTTCCATTTTTAAAAATCAATTTTTGAGTTTGATTATTTTTTCAAAGGTAACTGAATTTTTATTTTTTCACCAACCGTAATTTTTTAAGACGAACTGTTGAGTTTAATAATTAAATAAGTTTTAAAAAATTTTATTACTAAATATTATCGGTGTGAATTGGTGGAAAAATAGTTATTAGTTATCGGTTATTAGTTATTAGTTTTTATAGTGAATTGGTTTATTCACATCTTACAAACATTATTTTTTTTTCTTTTTATTTTGGTAGCAACTTGATTTTACTACTACTTATAACGTATAACACATAACAGCTAACCTATAACTAACAAACATGTTTATTTCTTGATGCATAATACAATGTGCATATTTTATAACACAGCTTAATGTTATTTAGTTCAATTTTTGTGTTTGCAGTTTAGTTATAAATCAGTTTGTTGGTGGAATATTTTTTACAGTTTATTGCTAATTTTTTAGCTGAAATGTAATTCACAATACAAACAGTTTTTCAACATAATTTTATGTTGAAAAACTGTGTAGTAAATATGGAGGTTTCATTTGATCATTAACAGTTGTGTTTATAATTATTGTAAATGATGACTTTGATGTGAAACTATTTTTGTGAAACAAAAAAAAAGCGTTCTAATTTAATTAGAACGCTTTATCTGGTTTATATTCTTGTTTATAGTTTAACGCCTACAACATCGTTGTATTTAGTTGATGTACCGGTTTCATAATAATTTATACTTCCTGAAAGTTGTTTTTGTGCTGAAACTTCCTGAAAACTTATTTCGCTGTTCACTGTAATTCCTGATGATATGTTTATTATAAAGCCATATATGTTATGCTGGTGATTACTTTTATCATATGATAATACAACAGGTATGCGCTCGTTTGTATATTTAGATAAACGAACATTGCCTTTATTATCTACTGTTATTGTTGCCTGGTAGTTACTGGTGTAATACGGATAATTTGTCATTGTTTCGGTAATATTCCAAGTGCCGCTGTATGCTGCAAATTGGTTAGTTACAGTAACGTTTTTTGTAATTGAATTTGTTTTTTTACCATCGCCGGAAATCACCGTTAACTTAATGGTATAAGTTCCTACAGAATCAAATGTATATTCAGGATCGGTATTTCCAGGTATATCTAAGCCATTGACTTGCCATTGGTACGATTCGTTATTCTTTGAGCAGTTTGATACCGTTAAACTTTCGCCTATTTCGAAAGTAGTTTTAGATAAAGTGAAACATGCTTCAGGATCAGGTGTTGTTGGTTGATTAGTATTACTATCTTTTTTACAAGAAGATAGTACGATAGCTATGAATGCTATCAAAAGCACAGACGTTAATTTTTTCATAATGTAATTTTCTGCAAAGAAAACAAAAAAAGCAGCATTTTATATATATAGCTTATTATTTAACATATAAAGCTGTGTTTTTTCTGTTACGAAATATTTTATAGGTAGATTTTGTTTAACTCTTTTTCGTATTTCGGTAGATGAAATGTCTATTAATGGTAAGTTTTGAATTTCAAATTTTGAATGCTCTGTAATATTATTTTGATGTGTTCTGTTATACACCAATATATGAAAATTATCAGTGATCCATTCGGCTTCTTTCCATTCATGAAATTTTGCAACATTGTCTTCACCAATAATTAAATGAAATTTATTTTGCGGAAATTGTTTTATCAATTCTTTCAGCGTAAGATGTGTATAGGATGGTTTTGGCAAATGAAATTCAATATCTGAAACTTTAAAATAATCAACATCTTCGGTGGATAACTTAGCCATTTCCAAACGATGGTTTTCGTCAGCTAATTCGGCATTTATTTTAAATGGATTTTGTGGCGAAATGATAAACCAAATCTCATCTAATTGTGCTGCTTCGCGCATATAAGTGGCAACGAGCAAATGACCAATATGTATTGGATTGAAGGAACCGAAATATAAACCTATTTTTTTCAATAGTTAATGATGACTGTTTAATGATAAATAAACTGCTTCCGTTTTTTGTTGCATTAAAGATATATCAAATTGTTGAACAGTGACGAAAGCATTTTTTTCGATGGTAAGTCGCAAGTCTTGACTCGTAAGTAATTGCTCTATTCTATTTATAGCTTCTTCTTTACTATTATATATAAATCCGTTTTTTCCATTTATGATTAATTCTTTTGCAGCAGAAAAATGGTTACAAATAATTGGAACTTTTGCAGCCATTGCTTCTAACAAAACTTGGCCTAAACCTTCGCTTTTGCCGGTAAATAAAAATACATCAAAAGCGGACAATTGTTCAGGAATATTTTTTTGAAAACCAATAAAATCAACAGTTGTTTTTTCTGATTTCAATTTTGCAAATAAACTTCCATCACCAACGCATACAAATTTTACATCGTTTCTTTTTTCTGAAATTTTATCAGTGATTTCAATGAATTCGTCAATGTTTTTTTCAGGTTCTAAAGCAGCAATCATTCCAATAGTAAACACATCATGTTTTAGTTTTTCAACATTATATTTTGACACATCAACAGAAGAATAAATCACTTCCATTTTTGTTGTATCATCAATAAAATCTAACAGCACATCTTTAACAGCATTGCTGATGCAAATGATTTTTTTGATGTTAGCATGATTGTATTTCCATTTAGTGAAAACAGAATCTGAAGGTTTAAAAACAACTCTTCGATGTAAGACAGCCGGTATTTTTAGTTGTAATAAAACAGAAGCGATATAATAATAAGTATGCGCTGTTGCGTCATGTAAATGAATAATACTTGGATTTATTTTTTTTGCAATTGCATGAATGTTGATAAAAGCAAAACTATTTTTTTTATAAGTACGATGCGTTATTTTATTTGCAATCGCATATTGATGCAGCGCACTGTTTTCAACACACAGCAATATATTTTCTATGTTTTTATTTTGTAATAAATAAGCAATTTGTTGCTCGCCGCCACGCCAGGTTACAGCACTTGATATGTGTAATATACTGATCAATATTGTTTAGATTTTTGTATTCCAAAACCAATAATCAATAAATAAATGCAAGTGCCGAACAATGTTCCTAAGAAGCTGTCCCAAAGCGCAAATACTACTAAACCGGCGTATATAACGCAGTATAAATTTTCACCATTTCTGAAAAAATATAGAACAGGAAAAATAAAACACAGCATTAAAATAGCTCCAAGCACCAATCCAAAACCGGTTAAAAAATAAACATACTGATTATGCGGCAAATACATGAAACGTTCTTCTATTGTTGGATTTTGTTGTTTGTACAAAACAGCACATTCATCTTTAATATCGCCTACACCACAACCCAACAACTTATTTTCTTTCCAGATTTCTATACCATATTTTATAGATTGCAAACGCCTTGAATCAGAATATTGAAATGCATCGGCAGCTTTGTTTTTATATTGTTCGTAATCATATTTCATGTAGCCGATCTTTTGTTTGATTGTAGCCGATACTTGCGTTACTGTATATAAACAACCAACAAGAAATATACAAAATACAAAAAGATAGTTCCATTTTTTTAGTTGTATCCATTGCAAAGAAAAGTAAAGTATCAGGAAAAGATAAACCAATATCAAACCGGAACGCACCGCAAATAAGTGCAGAAAAAAAAACAAAACTACTGCAATAAAAACGGCAACATATTGTACTTGTTTTTTTATTGTGTCAAATACAACAGACAGCAACAAAAGAACTGTTATCGCAATCAATACAGCAATTTGTACATGATGTATTTTAATAACAGGCAGCACATTTCCAATGCTGTAAATAATGGCTGTTTGCTTTATGTTTTGAACATAAAATGTAGTTGCATACATTGCCTGAACCATCGCACAAATTCCAAAAGTGAATTTATAAGCTATTTTTTCTACATTGGAAAATGTCAGTAAATAAAAACTGACAGGTACAAACAAAAATAAGATCTTGTCTTTAACAGCCGCAAAAGCATCACTTTTGTTGCTGCTGATTATTGCAGAAAATAAATAAATAAAAGCAATAATTGTTGTAGTTAAGAAAAGCCGATTTTTAAATAATGCTGATAACTGATTTTTAGTCGGTTTCAGAAAAATCCAGCCGATTGCCAACACAATAATTGAAATACTTTGAAGCGCTTTTGAGAAAAATAAACCAATAATTAATAAACCGGTAACCAACTTTAAAAAAGCAGCAAAAACCGGTTGATCTTTATTTAAAAATGGCTGGTTCATCAGGAACTAATTCGACAAATTTAACGTTTAAATACCAGAAATATCCTACCTTTATGACCGTTGTGTCAACTGAAAACACTATAGAACAAGAACGTCTTTTTGAAAAAGAACTTTTGCCGCACGCAGATGCGCTGTACAACTTTGCTTACCATTTAACGTATAACGAAGCGGATGCCAATGATTTGGTGCAGGAAACGTTTATGAAAGCATTTCGATTCATAAAATTGTATGAATCAGGAACTAATTCGAAAGCTTGGTTGTTTAAGATATTGAAGAATGCGTTTATAAACGAATATCGCAAGAAGAAAAAGGAGCCGGAAAAAGTAGATTATGATGATGTAATTACTTTTTCGGATGAAGATGATGATAACAGTGCAGCGTATTTTGATTTAAGAGAAGAATTGTTTGATGGAATTATGGGCGACGAAATCACCATAGCATTAAACCGTTTGCCGATCGATTTCAAAACCGTGATTTTACTATGCGATGTAGAAGGTTTTTCGTACGAAGAAATTGCGAAGATCATAGATATTCCTATAGGAACAGTCCGATCTCGCCTGCATCGCGCCAGAAACGTGCTGAAAGAAAGTTTGAAAGAATATGCTCACAAAATGGGTTTCAATAAAGATTAAATTATAAAACGTCTGAAGACGAATAAAAATGAATTTTATGCATACACCAAATCACAGTTGCCAACAATTAATCGCTGATATTCAGTTGTTATTAGATGGCGAATTAGACAGGCACAAAGAAAATAATGTGCGCAACGAAATGGAGCAGTGCGAAACCTGTTTACAATATTACAACAGTCATCAGGTATATAAAAAGACGATCTCACAAAAAGTGACACGCATGTCTTGCGGACACGATTTTAAAGAATCGATGTTGTCTAAAATACGCGGTTTATAATCAATTTTACAGATTTATATTCCAACATTTTTCTTATGAATGAGTTTATAAACAACCTATTACTTAGAATAGGATTAATAGATTATTTAGAAATGGATTTTAATGTTTCTAAAGAAGATTTTAAAAATAAACTTTTAAAAAGTACAGACACAGATCATGGTTTGAATCTTTTTGAAGCACTTGGTTCAAGTGAAAATGATTATGTTGGTTTGATTAGTGAAAATAATTTTACATTAAGAAGAAGAAGGCAACTTTTTGATTTTAGTTATGGTTTGATAAAATTTGAAGGAAACTACAATCAAAACAATGCAACAACAAGATTAGATTTGAAAATATGCATTAAATCAATTCTTCTGATTTTGGTTTCTTTCTTTTTAATTTTTGGATATGGTATAGCTATTGGCAGCTTGCTTTTAAGTCAGACAGATGAAAAGTTAGTCATATTGCCTTTTTTGATTATTCACGGAATATTCATGTTTTCTATTTTTTTCTTTATGTTCAAATATCAAATTAAACGGAGTAAGAAAAACATAGAAAGAGATTTATTCTTTATGATGTACAAGTAAGAAACTATCTTCCGATTCCAACTCTTACAGAAAAAGCAATTTCATAATAAGTGAAATTAAACTCTGATTTCGCATTTCCATATTTTTTAGAAGCAAACGGAAAATCGCCATAAAGTGTTGGTTTATAATCTAAAGCCAGTACAAAAGGAACGCGTAAATTTTGCGTTGTATAGTCAAGTCCGAGAATAGGAGAAACGCCTAATGCAAAATAAGTTGGTGTATTTCCAAACGTTTTTTTACCAATACCAATAGCAGGACCACCGCCAACAAAACCAGAAAAGTTTCCATTTCTGCCAAAAAACCAATGCTTTTCGTATAATACCTGGAAATTTCCACCAGGTCTGTTGATTACAACACCATGATAACCATAACGCAGCAACATTTCAATAGCATGTCCGTTGCGCTGATCTAAAACATAAACACCAGACACACCTAAACCATAACCAAACCGAATACCAACAGCACCTTTATAGTCCTGTGAAAAACTAGTATTGACACAATAAAATACAATGATAAACAGTATGGATTTTGTTCGCATCGTTAAATTTAACAAAATAACGCATTAATAATCGTTATTGTTTATTAATTTTCAACTTGAGCAGAAAGCCAGAAATTGTTTTGTCCTTCGCCAATGACGATAGAAATAATTTGCTGTTGCACTAATTCCAACATACCTAAGAAAATAAAAACCGCGTGGATTTTGCTTTCGCATTTTTCAAAAATTTCTGCGAAAGAAGCTTTGCTTTTAGAAGCAATAAAAGAAGTCAGTTTCTCTTTTTCAGTTTCAATCGAGAATTTATAAGGATTGATCGTGTGTACGACTTTCTCGTTTTTGTTTTTGTATTTATCTAAGGTGCGTTTGTACGCATTCAATAATTTAAATAAAGTGATGGTTTCCAGTTCTGCATCTTCAGCCAATAATTTGATTAAATCATTCACTTCTTTTTTCTGGTTGCCGCGTGAGTAACGTAAAGAACGATTTGCTTCCAGATCTTTCAATATTTCAACCGCATCTTTCACACGTTTGTATTCCATCAATTGGTCGATCAGTTCCTGGCGTGGATCGATCTCGTTTCCTTGCTCATCCATTTCTTTTCTTGGCAGCAACATTTTTGCTTTGATACGCATCAAAGTGGCAGCTACCAAAATAAACTCACTCGCTACTTCAATATTTAATCTTTCCAAATGTTGAATGTAATCCAAAAAATCATTTGTAATTTTATAGATTGGAATATCTTGTATGTTTAATTCATCGCGTTCGATGAAAAACAACAACAAGTCAAACGGACCTTCGAACTGTGGTAAATGTATTAAAAATGGAGCGGACATAAAAAGTATATAATATTTTAGTAAGTAGTATGCAGATGAAACCTTGCACACATACTGCATACTAAGATACTGCATACTAAATACTTTAACGATGATAGTTATCTACACAAAGCAAGTTACCAACAGAATAAAATATGCGTTTGATTTTGTTTTTGCCAATTATTTTGGTATCGCTTACGAAATCATTTTGGATGCAAATATTTCTAAAGAATCGGACAAAATTTATTTGAGTTATGCTGCAGAAAAACACGATGGTTTTTTTTCTGTTTTCCAGGAAGATTTGTTGTTGAAAGAAGATATTGTTCCGCAAAAGTTGTTTGTTTCCACGATTCACGAAATGCCTGTTTTTTTTCAGACGACAGATCATTATGATTTGCCCTTCGATATTTTTTCTGCGATTTTTTATTTAGTGACGCGTTATGAAGAATATTTGCCGCATGCAAAAGATGAACATGATCGTTATAAATCATCCAATTCTATATTGGCAAATCCGGCTTTTAACTTTTCACCAATTGTAGAAATCTGGTTGGATTTTTTCAAACAAGAATTATTGAAAATAAATGCAACAATTCCATTCAAAAAACACGAGTTCGAATATCAGCCGACATTTGATATTGATAATGCTTTTCAGTATTTAGGCAGAAACTGGTTCAAGAAACCACCGAATATTTTTAATGCAACTTGCATAAAGGTTTTGCTGAAAAAAGAGAAAGATCCATTTGATACGTTTGATTTTATTCATCAGGAAATTATTAAGCATCAACTAAAACCAATCTTCTTTTTTTTGATGAGCGATGAAGATAAAAACGATTCCAATGTTTCACCAGATTCATCGTTGCTGCATTTTCAGATCAAAGCGCTTTCGCAATATCCAATTGGCATTCATCCATCGTATAATACAACTACAGTCGAAAAAGTAAAAGATGAAAAAGAACTGCTTTCACAAATTACGGAACAACCAATTACACTTTCTCGTCAACATTTTCTGCGTTTAAAGTTTCCGGAAACGATTCGAAACCTGAAAGAAAACAACATACAGAAAGATTATTCTTTAGCTTATCCGAACATACCTGGTTTTCGAGCTGGTTACAGCCGAGAAATCAATTTCTTTGATTTGGCTAAAAATGAGCCGACAAGTTTCATCTTACAGCCAACTTGCTGGATGGATGCGACTTTTGAGTACTATCAAAACAATTTAACAAATGATGAAATGAGCATAAATGCACTCGCATCAAATACAAAAGATCATTTGCGAATTCCATCTACACCATTAAAAAACAAAAAAACAGATATAGATGAAATTCTAGATAAATTTTTACCAATTCTTTACCTACTTAAAAAAAATAATGGTAAATTAGTTCTTATATTTCACAACGACTTACTAGCTATTGATAAATTCCAAAGGATTTTTATAAAAATAAATCAATTAGCAAAACAATAAAAAATAGAATATGAAGCAAGGATTATTTACAAAACTAATATTACTATCATTTATATTGTCTTTAACATATAAATTAAAAGCTCAAGATTATAAATTCTCGCAATTTTATAATTCACCATTGAATTTAAATCCGGCGAATACTGGGCGAATCAATTCTTTGTATCGTTTGGTTGCAAATTACCGTTTGCAATATTTGCCGTTACAAACACCATCACCATATAATACTTTTTCCGCTTCTGGCGATGCAGGTTTGTTCCGCGATCAGTTGCGTGATGATATTTGGGGCATTGGTGCAGTATTCACGTATGACAGACAAACTGCAATACAAACCAATAGTTTTTTGATTTCAACAGCTTATCACAAATCATTAGGCGTTGACAAAAACCATTTTTTAAGTGCCGGATTTCAAATCGGATTTACACAACGTACACTAGACAGAGGCAACCTATCTTTTGAAAATCAATTTGATGGTAGAATTGGTGCTTTTGACTTAAACTTACCTAACCACGAAGCATTCAAATCTGGTAATTATATCCAACCAAACATGAATATTGGTTTGATGTGGTCATCACAGTTTACTAAACTGATTGGTGTTTACGCAGGTTTTTCTATGTTTAATGTTATCAAGGCGAAAGACACATTCTTCAAATCAGACAATGAGCGCGCTAGAAGATACAATGCACATGCAGGTTTGGTATTCAATATCAAAAACAAAATCATGGTTTCTCCAAATGGAATGTTTATGACACAGGCAAAAGCTATGCAATGGGTTGCCGGAACATCAGTAAGTGTTAATCTTTCCGGTAGAGAAGAACCATTCAGAACAGCAGTTTCGGCTGGTGTATGGATAGATGGAAACCAAAAACTAAAAGCTGGCGATAATGCAATGGGTTCTGTCATTGCTTCTGTAGGTGTGTCTTTTTATGGTGTACAAGTTGGTTTGAGCTACGATGCAGCTTTAAAAAAGGACTTAAGCAAAGCAGTTAAAACATTTGGTGCTTTAGAAGCATCAATTATCTACACAAGCAAACCATTAGATAAAAGAAAACACGCATCACCATTGATGTGTCCAAATTTCTAATAATACATACAGCAACATTTATAAAAGAGTCGTAGTTTTTCTACGGCTCTTTTTTTAGTTTCACGTGAAACGATAAAACAATTTTTTCATCATTAGTTTTAAAAGGAACTGGAAGTTGATTTTGATAATTATTATCAAAACCCCAAAAGAGATTATTAATAACATACTCTTTAGGTTATATGATGGATTCTTAAAATGTTCCACATGAAACATACCAACACAAATTCACAACGATAAATCCACAAAGTGAATAATTTTGTTGATTAACGGATTTTAAATTGTTTCACGTGGAACTTATACACGTCAATTCACAAGCATGTTATAAACATGTTTATTATTTTGTTGAATTAGAATTTAGTAATAAATTCTTATAACACACGACTTGCGACTCACGACTTATGTATATCTTTGCACTATGTTTCAATCGTATGATGTAATTGTTGTTGGCGCCGGTCACGCTGGTTGTGAAGCGGCTGTTGCTGCTGCTAAAATGGGAAGTAAGGTTTTATTGGCAACCATGAATATGCAGACTATTGCTCAAATGTCTTGCAATCCGGCAATGGGCGGCGTAGCTAAAGGACAAATCGTGCGGGAAATTGATGCAATGGGTGGTTATTCCGGAATTGTTTCTGATAAATCTATGATTCAGTTCCGTATGTTGAATAAGTCAAAAGGACCAGCAATGTGGAGTCCGCGTACACAAAATGACAGAATGCAGTTTCATTTGGTTTGGCGAGAAATGCTGGAGAACACACCAAATATCGATTTTTGGCAAGATATGGTGAATGAACTGATCGTAGAAAAAGGAAAAGTATGTGGCATTAAAACAGGCATGGGTTTGGAAATACGCGCCAAAGCAGTGGTATTGACAAACGGAACTTTCCTGAACGGAATCATCCATATCGGCGAAAAACAGTTTGGCGGTGGCAGAGCAGGCGAGAAAGCATCGAAAGGAATTACCGAACAATTAGTGTCTTTTGGCTTTGAAAGCGGCAGAATGAAAACCGGAACACCACCACGTGTTGATGGCAGAAGTTTGGATTATTCTAAAATGGAAGTTCAAAACGGCGATGAAGATGTGGTTGGTTTTTCTTACACCAAAACAGAAAAACCAAAAGAACAACGCTGTTGCTGGATCACATATACTAACGATAAAGTACACGAATTACTCAAAACCGGCTTTGAGAAATCGCCGATGTTTCAAGGCAGAATTCAGGGTTTAGGACCGAGATATTGTCCTTCAATAGAAGATAAAATCAATCGTTTTGCTGATAAAGACAGACACCAGATCTTTGTAGAACCGGAAGGATGGAATACAGTAGAAATCTATGTGAATGGTTTTTCAACATCATTGCCGGAAGATGTTCAGTATAAAGCGCTCACTCAAATTCCGGGTTTTGAGCATGTAAAAATGTTCCGACCTGGTTATGCCATCGAATATGATTACTTTCCGCCAATGCAGTTAAACATGTCATTGGAAACAAAACTGATCAAAAACTTGTTTTTTGCCGGACAGATTAATGGTACAACCGGTTATGAAGAAGCTGCGTCACAAGGCATGATGGCAGGAATTAATGCACATTTGGCAACCAAAGATGAAGCTCCATTAATTCTAAAACGCAGCGAAGCATATATTGGTGTGCTGATCGATGATTTGGTAAATAAAGGAACCGACGAACCTTATCGTATGTTCACATCAAGAGCAGAATTTAGAATATTGTTGAGACAAGATAATGCAGATATTCGCCTGACGGAATTATCAAATAAATTAGGTTTTGCAGAACAGGAACGCGTTGAAAGAGTTCAGGAAAAGAAAAAATCTACGGAAGAAATCATACAATTTATCAAAGAATTCAGCGTTGAACCGAGTGAAATAGATGCTTATTTGGAGCAAAAAGGAACGACGTCATTGATCCATAAAATGAAATTGGAGAAGATTGTATCGCGTCCGCAAATCGATTTATTGGATTTGATCGAAAATATTCCTTCCGTAAAAGCGCATTTGGGCAAGTACGAAAAGGAATTTATAGAGCAGGCAGAGATTTGTGTAAAATATGATGGCTACTTTGAAAAAGAACAGGAACATGTGAATAAGATGGAAAAACTCGAAAATTACAAGCTGAAACCGGATTTTGATTATGCGGCAATTCCATCGCTTTCTATCGAAGCAAAGCAAAAACTGGCGAAAATGAAACCGCAAACCATCGGTCAGGCGAGCCGCATTTCCGGTGTTTCGCCGGCAGATATTTCCGTTTTAGTAGTGTATCTAGGTAGATAATTTCATCCAACAATCAAGTAATTCAAATAATGAATCATTTTACATTCAACAGAAAAAGAACTTATTACTTCATTATTTTGTTATTTCATTGCTTTATTATTTTTTCCTGTGCACAAATTGTAGCGCCAACCGGTGGCCAAAAAGATAAAATACCACCTAAAATTACTTCATCAAAACCACAAAATAAGACTACAAATTTTGCTCAAAAAGAGATTTCCATTCATTTTGACGAATGGTTACAGCCATTAACCAATCCTAAAACACAGGTGATTATTTCGCCAAGCATCGAGCCGTTCCCGAAAATAGATGTTATAAGAAACGAACTTTCTATCAAATTTAAAGACGCTGCATTGCAGCCAAACACTACTTATTGCATCTTTTTTGGTGATAATCTGAAAGATAATAACGAAGGAAATGTGTTTCCAAATTTTAAATATTTATTCTCAACCGGAAATTTTATCGATTCTTTAGCTGTAAAAGGAAAAATAAACACAACCGATGGAAAAATTCCTGAAAACACGTATTTGCTGTTGTACAAGGAAAAAGAAGATTCTGCATTTATTTCTAAAAAACCATATTACATCTCAAAAATTGGTTCAGATGGTAGCTTTAATCTGGAGAACGTAAAAGAAGGCGACTATAAAATTTACGCATTGAGTGATAAAAACGGCAATTATTACTACGATTTACCGACAGAAGAAATCGGTTTTGACACGACCTTTCACCACATTACAGGCAATTTAGATACGTTGAGCTTTCTGCTTTTCCAGCCGGAAGACGAAAAAATTCGCATTAATGAAGTGGAACGAACGATAAAAGGCGGCATGCTGCACATCACATTCAACAAAGAATTGTCTTACAATAAGAATGAAATCAGGGCAACTGTCGTGGAAGATTCAACAATAGAGCCGATCGTTTTCCAGGAAAAAGAACCGAAGAGAATAACAATATATTTTCCGAACCTAAAAAAAGACACAGCGAGTTTCACCGTTTTATTGAAAAATAACAATGAATTGATCGATTCTATTCGTGTTCGCAGCGAAACAAAAAGTTTCAAAAAACCGGTTGACTTTTTTACAGATACGACTTTGTACAAAAACTTGTCCGTTTTAGAAACGCAGGATTTTAAATTGCAGGCAACGAACTACAGTATTTCCGAAATCGATACTTCCAGAATTACGCTGAAAGATACATCCAACAAAAATATTCCGTTCTCCATTTCAAGAAGCAGCGACTTGCAAACCTATTTTATCAAAGCAGACTGGAAATCCGGAATTCGTTACAAATTGCAGTTCAAAGACTCGGTTTTTTCAGATTTAGCACAAAACTGGTCAAAAATGCAGGAATTTTCTATTTTGGCGACGTCTATCAAAAAATCAGGTAAGTTATTGATAACGTATGAGTTACCACAAAAAAACACCAATTATATCGTAAAATTAAAAGATGCTCAAGGCAAAGTATTAAACACGATAATTTTAAGCGATTCTCAGCCGCTTAAAATCGACTATGGTTTGATGCTGGCTGGCTCTTATTCGGTAGAAGTGATAGAAGACCTAAACGGTGACGGAATTTGGAACTCTGGAAATTTTGCAAAAAAAACATTACCGGAAAAAATATATAAAGAACCAAAGCCAATTTTGATCAAAGAAAATTGGGATGCTGAAGAAACTGTAAAAATTGATTTTTCCGTGAAACCACAAACAACAGAAATAAAAACGCCAAATTCTAAAAGCGATTCAATGTTGACACCAAAAAAATTTGGCAACGGTCAAAATAATGGGTTTGAAATAAAAGAATAATTTTTAAATCTATTTCTTAAAAACAAACAAAACGGCTAAGACCAAAAACGTGAAACTCACTGCATAATTCCATTTCAGCTTTTCGCCTAAGAAAAAATAGGCAAAACCGATAAAAACACTAATGGAAATGACCTCTTGTATCATTTTTAATTGGTAAGCATTAAACGTTTTATAACCAATGCGGTTTGCCGGAACCATAAAGCAGTATTCAAAAAAGGCGATCAACCAGCTCAGCAAAACGGCTTGCCATATTTTTAAGTTCGGATTTTTTAAATGGCCGTACCATGCGTAAGTCATAAATGAATTAGATAATAGCAACAAAATGATCGTTTGCATACAATAGATTTTTACCAAAAGTACATATTATAGAATTCAATCATTGCTCCAAATCAGATTTAATTATTTGCGTATCTTTGCAACTCAAAACAACAACAATGGAATTCATTCACTTTTTACTGGACTTACTGACACATACAAAAGATGTTTTATTGAGTTTATTTCAGCAACACGGAAATTTGATCTACGGCATTTTATTCCTGATCGTTTTTGTAGAAACAGGTTTGGTCATTATGCCGTTTTTGCCCGGCGATTCGTTGTTGTTTACAGCTGGTTTGTTATGCGCGCAGGCAAGTGGTTTAAAGATTTATTATTTAATTCCATTGTTGATCGTTGCCGCAATCTTAGGCGATAACATCAATTATTTTGTCGGAAAATTCTTCAGCGACACGGTTTTAAAATGGCAGTTTCGAGGCAAACCATTAGTGAAACAAGAATGGATCGATGATGTACATGCTTATTTCGAAAAATACGGAAGCAAAACTATTATCATCGCACGCTTCATGCCGATTGTAAGAACAGTAACGCCATTCGTTTCCGGTGTGGCAAAAATGAATTATAAAACATTCTTACCGTACGATATTTTCGGCGGCATTCTTTGGGTAGGTTCTGTTACGGTGCTTGGCTATTTCTTAGGCAACGTTCCATTCGTAGAAAAAAATTTAGAGAAATTTATTTTAGGCATCGTATTCTTATCGGTATTGCCAATGATTATTAAGATCATTCAATCGCGAAAAAAATAACCGTGTAGATGCAGCAGAAAATTGCACACATTGCATTGGTTGTAGATGATTACGATGATGCAATAAAATTCTACACGGAAAAATTACACTTCGATTTAATAGAAGATACTGTTTTAAGCGAAACGAAAAGATGGGTTTTAGTAGCGCCGAAAGGTGAATCGGAATGTTGCATATTATTAGCAAAAGCATCGAATGAAGAACAACAATCACGAGTTGGAAATCAAACCGGTGGTCGCGTTTTTCTTTTTTTATATACCGATAATTTTCAGCGCGATTACCAAAATTTACTGGACAACAACATTACAATTGTTCGTGAACCAGAATCGCAGCCACATGGCAAAGTGCTTGTATTTGCTGATTTATACGGAAATCTTTGGGATTTGATTGAACCTGTAAAACAATAATACTACAAAAAACGATACAATTTTTTGTGTTTATTGAACCAACATATTTTTGTATTTTTATAAATGTCGTTTTGCTTCCGGCTTTTCATTTTTTGTAAAATCAATAATTTACTTGCCACCAGGCAGGCAGGCATTTTCTTGTTGCTGTTCTTTATTTTTATACAATATTCTTTTTCAGAAACAGCATCTGAATCTTTCGCAAAGCAAGATACTACAGGCATTCCGGCGGATTCTTTAAAAGTCTTGAAACAAAAACAGCGCAACGACAAAGCAAAAAAAGTATTCAAATTCCTATCGTATTTCAACTACAGCGACAGAGGTTACGGCAAAGATTTTTCCGGCGTGGAAAAGTATGAAAAGTATAACGGAAAAAAAATAAAATCGGTGGACATCATCATTTTTAAACCATTCGGCTGCGCCACAGATACTTGTCCTGTAAAAATTTCCAAAGGTCAAAAATTCGGAAACTCTATTCATTTCAGAAGTCGCGAATGGTACGTTAAAGGCGATATATTTTTTAAAGAAGGCGACGATTGCAACGCAATATTATTTGCCGATACCGAACGCCAGTTATGGCAGCGAAAGAAATTTAAAGATGTGGCTATTTTGATACAGGAAGATAGTTTAAACACAGACGAAGTAGATGTGGTCGTCTATTTGCAAGACAAATTATCGTGGTCGTTCTCGGTCGGTTATGCAGCCAATCGCTTTTCGTTATATACTTCTACCTACAATTTTTTCGGACTTCCAAACACACTGAATTTGTTTGCCGGCGTTAATTTTAATAAGTACAACCTTTGGGCGGTTGGTGGTGCATACAAATATGACAACGTGCAGTCTTCACAGATTAATTTCTCTACCAAATTTGTGATTGAACGCTTGAACCAGGAAGTCACAGCATCTGTGAACAGGAATTTTTTTAGCTTAAAAACAAAATGGGCGTTCAATGCTTTGTATTCGTATAAAAACACAACACTTAGTTTGAATGGAAATCTATATGATCCGTCAAGTTTTACCAAATCTAAATCACATTATTATTCATTATGGCTCGCAACCGGAATTCAGGTCAATAAAATTATGCCTTGCAGAGATGACAAATTAAAATTCCTCATCGCGGCAAAATTAAATTATATTGATTTTAAAAACAGACCTTTTATAATTGACAGAAATTATAATGAAACATTTATCAGGCAGCAAAATTATCGTGTTGGTTTAGGACTCGCGCGCTGGGATTTTTACCTCGAACGCAACGCATTTTATGTAGATATCGCCGAATATTTTCCACGCGGCATCAGCACATCTATTTGGGTAGGTCCGCAGATCGATGAGCTCGCAGGCAGACGTACCTATTTTAATTTTACAACCAACTATGGTTTGTTCATAAAAAAATTCGGCTACATTTTTCCGCAGCTTTCTTATACAACGTATCTGAAAAATAAAAAAGGCGAGCAGATGAACACCAAAATAAACATTGATTATGTTTCTAAAAAAGTACATTTTGCCAAACACATGTATTTTCGACAAGTATTAAAAAGCGGAATGAATTTGGGTTTTTTCGTGCCGGAAGAACGCTACTTTAACATCAACGACGGCAACGGTATTCGCGGTTTTTATTCGCCAAGTTTAAAGGGCTCTAAAAGTTTCACAGCGAGCGCCGAAGTCGATTTGTTTTTAGATAAAACCGTCATTCTGAGCAAAGGCATGGTATATGCATTCTGCGATGTCGGCTGGCTCAGCGAGAACGGCAAAAAACTCATCGTGCAAAGCAATTTCCAGTACGGCGTTGGCTTCGGTCTGCGCTTCCGCAGTGTCGATCTCGGTTTTCCATACCTCGATTTTCAGTTTAGCTTATATCCGAGAGGCAAGAACTTTGGCGCACAGCTATTCCAGTTCAAACTCTACGAAAGCAATTTTAATGCGATCTTAGAAAATAATATGTTTTATGAAAACGGCAGCAAACCGGTAAATTAATTACTTCTTCACCTTTTTGCCTTTGGTCATCTTCTCATACATAATGTGGATCATACCATCACCTAAACCCACTTTTGGAACATACAATGTCTCAATATCCAGGCGCTGCATAATATGCATAAAAATAGTCGCTGCCGGAACGATCACATCGGCTCTGTCCGGTCGGAAGCCAAACTTCAGAATACGTTCATCAACCGTCAGCGATTCCAGGTTGTCCAGCGTATGTTGCAGATCTTCGTAATGCACATCATTGTCTTTGCGCTTCACAAAATATTTTTGAATCGTATTAATGTTGCCGCCGGAACCGATGCCTAAAAGCGGCTGATATTTTCCTTTAAAATGATCTATCCAGACATCCAGTTCTTTCCAGTGCTTTTCCTTTATTTTGCCAAGCGTCATGCGCAGCGTACCGATATTGAACGACCACTTGTCCACCAGCTTTCCTTTCGACAATAAGATCAATTCCGTTGAGCCGCCGCCAACATCGATGTACAGATAATTTTTCTTTTCATCCAACTGAAACTTCTCTACATGATTCGACAAAATCAGTTCCGCTTCTTTTTGTCCTGAAATGATTTTTATATCAATACCTGTTTTCTTATAGATCTTCTCAACGATTTCGTTTCCGTTCTTCGCATCGCGCATCGCACTCGTCGCGCACGCCATAATTTGCACCGGCTTATGAATATCAATTAAATGCCTGAACGCTTTCATGGTAGAAAGCAGATCTGCTTCTTTCTTCGCCGAAATTTTTCCTTTCATGAATGCTTCTTCACCAAGGCGCAGCGCCACGCGATACATTGCATCTTTCACATACTGCGGTCCGGTCGGCGTTTCATAAACATTAATAAAAATCAAGCGAACAGCATTGGAACCAATATCAATAGCAGCAAATTTCATGTGAGTTATTTACGATGGTAAATTACGATTTTATTTTTTACAAACGAATTGTTGTAAAGCTCTAATCTAATCAGTAGTTTTATATTAAACATCTTTTTCAAATAGTAGGCTAACTGCTTTTATGGCTTTTAAAACATTCTTTAAATAAAAACATCATGGAACTAAAAGAACTGATTGAATATTCATTAAATCAACTTACCGAAGTAAAAAAATTTGAAGCAAAAAAAAATTATCTTGTTGAAGAACTAGTTTTAGAGCTTAATGTAACAACAACAGTAGAAGGAAATGGAAAAATTCAATTTAAAATATTTAGTTCAGGTGCAGAATTAGGCGGCAATACAACGAATGAAAAAGTCCACAAAATCACTCTTAAGTTAAAACCCAAAAAGACTATAAATTCAAATAAAACAGAAGCAAAAAAATAAAATTCTCTAATGCTTAATATTGCAATTATTTTTCATCACTTCTTCTTCACAGCAACATCTTTCCAAAAATCATAAATAGCATCCTGGCTTCTGATAGCAATTGCAGTAGTTTGTTTCTTAAATAAATTATTCTGCGTTTCATTAAAAATACGCGCCTTCACGTTATCACGCCATTGCAAATCCATAATGTGCAACAGTTGCTTTTGTATTTTTTCATCCAAAACAGGTGTTACAATTTCCACACGAAAATCTAAGTTACGCGTCATCATATCTGCCGATCCGATAAAGATTTCCGCCTTTCCCAAATTATGAAACACAAACACACGGTTATGTTCCAGAAATTTATCAACGATACTGATGGCTTGTATGTTCTCACTCAAACCAGGCAGATTCGGAATGATCGCACAGATACCGCGAATGATCAAACGTATCTTCACACCAGCTTTGCTTGCCTGGTATAATTTCTGGATCATTTCTTCATCAACCAAATTATTCAGCTTCAAAAACACTTCCGCTTTCTTTCCGGCTTTCGCATGTTTGATCTCACGATTGATCAGCGTATAAATCTTGCTGCGCAAATTAAACGGTGCCACCAACAAATGACTTAGCTTCGGAACAGAATAGTTTTTATCAAAGAACGTAAAGATCTGACGAGCTTCTTTCGTTAAGTGTTGATTAGAAGTCAGCAACATCGTGTCTGTATAAATGCGTGCTGTTTTTTCGTGGAGGTTTCCTGTGCCAATACAGCCATAATACACTTTCGTTCCTTTTTCACGGCGCGTAATAATGCATAATTTAGAATGTACTTTCAAACCGGAAATGCCAGTAATTACTCGTGCACCTGCTTCGCGCAATATATTTGCCCAATCGATATTTGCTTCTTCATCAAAGCGCGCGCGCAACTCGATAAACACGGTAACATCTTTACCATTATGCAGCGCGGTTATCAAACTTTTAATTACATGCGAGTTTGATGAAACACGATACAACGTAATGCGTACATGTGAAACATTCGGATCGATTGCGGCTTCGCGCAGCAAATCCAAAAAATAATCAAACGAATGATATGGAAAGTTTAACAGCATATCTTTCTCTTTCATCTTCGCCAGAATGCTTTTTGTTTTATGCAAATCAGGATGAATGATATGTTCTTGTTTTGGATTCAGCAAATGCGTTTTTCCAAGCGTCGGAAAACGGATAAAATCTTTAAAATTATGATAACGCGAACCTGCATACAATTCAGTGCGTTTATCGAGTTCCATTTTCTTAATTAGATATTGCTGAAAATCTTTCGGCATTTCAGCATCGTACAAAAAACGCAACGCGTTGCCTTCTTTACGTTTCTTCAAACTCAGTTCCATCGATTCCAGCAACGTCAGCGATACATCATTATCGACATCGAGTTCGGCATCGCGCGTAAATTTTATCGTATATGCTTCGATCTTATCAAAATCATAGATCTGAAAAATCGATTTCAAATTATAACGAATCACATCATCTAGAAACAAAATAAACTGCTTGTCTTTTTTTGCAGGCAGCACCACAAAGCGCGACATTGCATGCGTTGGCACTTCAATCAAAGCATAATGTGTTTCTTTCGTTTTTGTTTTAATAAAGCGTACAGCGAGATAAATCGATGCATCTTGCAGCACCGGAAACTCTTTTACTTTGTCCAGCATCACCGGAAAAATTTCGAGCCGCACTTTTTCCTGAAAATAAGCACGCACAAATTCGCCTTGTTCTTTATCCAGTTGTTTTTCATTCAGAATAAAGATTTTTTCTTTTTCCAAATCCTTTAATAAATGCTGATATGTTTTATCGTAACGTGCAGAAAGTTGTTTCAGTTTTTCATTTATTTTCACCAGCAATTTCGTCGGCGAAATACCAATATCCGTTTTCGCATTCTTATCGACATCGCTCATGCGCTTTAGTGTAGCAATACGCACACGGAAAAATTCATCTAAATTATTGGAATAGATGCCGAGAAATTTCAGACGTTCCAGCAACGGTGTTTCTGTACTTTCAGCTTCCTGCAGCACGCGTTCATTAAAAGAAAGCCAGCTCAGTTCGCGGTTTATAATTGGTAAATTGTTGATCATTTAAAACTATTGGAACGTTGAAATTAGCTACTTTTTAAGCAATAATTTAGGATTCACATAAAATTCACAATTGGCTTTTTTTGCGGAAAGATCAGACCAATTATTCGTGTCGAATTTCATTCGAAAAACTGCACATGTTGGAAATTTTTCTAAGTTGGTTGTTGTAAAATGATAGATCAGCGCCGACAAAATCGGCTCATGTCCGAATAAAAAAATATCGTTGTAATGATTTTCTGTTTGCTGAATTAATGCAATAATTGCTTTCAAACCATCATCATAAAAGGTTTGTTCATATTGAATATCGGCAACACGATAATTTACTAATTTCGCAATTCCTTGCGCGGTTTTCTTGGCTCTTTTTGCAGGTGATGACAGGATAAGATCAGGATGAGTTTTTTGCTGCTTTAAATAATTTCCAATCAAAAGAATCGCTTGTTTGCCGCGATCATTCAGCGGTCTGTCAAAATCATCCAGTTCTAAATTTTCCCAACTTGATTTCGCGTGCCGAATGATGGTAAGATATTTCAATGTATAGATATTATTTTATAAATTTAATCATTCCAAAAAACTATGCCGGAAAAAAATGAGATTCACAAACTGATTCATTCGCTGACACCGAACGAAAAAGCGTATTTCAAAAAGTTTGCCTACAAATCTAAAAACGATTCCGACAATCATTATTTACAGTTGTTCGATGCGATTCTGAAACAAGATGAATACAATGAAGATGCACTCAAAAAGAAATTCAAGCATACCAAACTCATCAATAATTTTTCAGCAACCAAGAATTATTTAGCAGATTTGATTGTCAGTACTTTCGCGGCTTTGCAAGAAAATAATACAGTAGAAAATAAGTTATTATCGATTATTCAGGAATTTCCTTTTTTATTGGAAAGACGCGCCAACCATTTGCTCAGGAAAAAAATTCAGCAGGCAAAAAAAATGGCGAACGAGTTTGAATTGTACAATTATTTTTCCATTATCCATCATTATGAAAGTTCGATTATTGAAATTGATAAAAATTATGAAAAAGCTAAAAGCAAACTTTCTGAAGAGCTGAACATCAACCAACAAAAAAGCAATAATATACGAAACTATCAGCAATTAAAAGATGAATGGCTGATGGTACGACAAGACACGAATGCATACATTAGAGAAAAAAGCAAACTGGATTTTGTAAAAGATAAACTAGCTGTACAGCTTTTGAATGATGTAAACACGGCAACAACAACGGTTTCCAAGCTATTATTTTATTATGTACGCGTTGGTTATATGCTGATGATTAACGATGTTGAAAATGCTTATAAAGACAGTGTATTGCAATATGATGTTTTAAAGAATAATCCGAACTATTGTAAAGCAAACCAGCGCGAAGTAATTGTAACATTAAGCAATTTTGTGCTGCGTATGCTCAACGTCAATAATTACGAGTATTTTGACGAAGTGAAGAAATTGCTGTTTTATTATTTAGACAACTCGAAAGATACCGATTTGGTGCAATCTAAAAAATTAAACATTGCATTGGTAGAAAAAAATCAATACCTCGAAAAACAACAGTTTGATAAAATTTATGCGTTGCTTCCAACCTATTTAAATGTGTTGAATTTTTATACCAAACGACCGGATATTCAACTTACCATGCTGTATGATATGGCCATTATTTATTTTTATAATGATCAGTTTGAAGATTGTTTGCAATATATCACTCGTGTACTGAATCACAAAGCGTTACACACGATGAAAGACCTGGAAAGCTATAGCTTGTTATTGAGAATGTTCGTTTTTGTAGAAATCAATCAAACACACCATCTGGATGCTAATATTGAAAATTTACGTAGAAAATTGTATAGAGACGACAAAATGTTTAAAGCAGAAAATGCCATATTTAAAATGTTGGTGGATTATAGCTTAGCAGCATCTGTTTCAGCCAAAACAAAAATTCTTAATGAACACAAAAAAAACATAGAAATTATTTTGCAAGATAAACTCGAACAAAATATCATCAATTATTTTCCGGTTCATTTATGGTTAGAAGCCAAATTAGAACATAAAACAATTTATCAAAAATTCAACCAAATATCATTCTAAAAAATTATTTTTTTTATTACAAAAAATTGATTTACAGAAACATGTAATAAAAAAACCACATTCTAAAAACTTATTATAGCAGCGTTTTTATCGTTGATTCGGTCGAAAGCAGCATCTACTTTTGATGCATCATCAAAATCGACCACCATGAGAAAAATCGCTTATTCATTAGCAGTGTGTTTATGTATTTCATGTAACACTACCAGTAAGGATAATGCCGCTGACAATTCTTCTGCAAATCAAACAAATCAATCAAGCAAACACGATGTGCTGCGGATGCAATTGGCTTCCATTAAAGATAATCAGGTAACCAAAGGCGATGCCATTTTATTTTTGTTACCGGAAAGCTGGCAGCAAAAAAGTCAGTTAGATTGGGACGCACAAAACACACAATTTCCTGCAAATGCCGAATTGCATGTAAGCAATCCAAACAATACAGCTCAATTACATATCTACAAAACATCGTTTTATACGTTGTTAAACCAATCGATGCAATATTCAGGAATTAGCATCGGTACAAAGTATATGGGTGGCACGGTGGTTGCTAATATGCCTGCAAATACTACAGATGCAGCCATGCGTACATTAAACGAAATGAATGTTTTGCCTGCTGGTTTAAAAATTTTGGAAAGCAAAGTTGTTAAAATTGAAAGCACCAATCCAATAGATATTCAGGCACAAAAACAAAATCCGCAAGTGCAGTTTATTTCGGATAATATAATCAGTAAAGGCACTTTTTCTAATAACGGCGAAAACTATACTGTATTGATAAATGCTTATGTAAATGGCACGGTAAACAGAAGCATAAACTTCTCCAATTGGCAGGTCTTGCCTATTTTATTTATTATAAAACAAGATGCCACAGAGCGAGAAAATACGGAACTATGTCAAACGGTTTTAAAATCAATTCGTTACACACCAGCATTTACAAATGCTCAGGCACAAGTCATTAAATTTCTTACAGATCAGTTTTACCAAGGTGTAAGAAACATTGCTGCCATTAGCCAGCAAATTAGCCGCAATAACGATGCTATGATTGCAAGCATTGATAAAAGTTATGAACAAGCAAACAAAAATTATTCAAACGCTTCATCGCAAGACGGATTTTCGCAATACATACGTGGTGTAGAAAACTACAAAGATGACAATGGCAGCACCTATGAATTACCAAGCACTTACAGCAATGCCTGGAAAAACGGAAACGGCGAAATCATCTTATCCAATGAAGCCGGCTACGATCCAAATATAGGCAGTACACAAACATGGCAGCAACTAAATAAATAAATCAAATCACCACAAAATTCTTTTAAAATGAAAAAACAAAACAACATCAGAAACTATGCATTACTGATTGTAATTGGTTTCGCAGCAAGCATGAGTGCATGCAAAAAAGAAGACGCAAAAAAAGTACAGCAACAAAGAATCGATCAGGTAATTTCACAGCAGTACATAGATACGCTAAAACACTTAGGAATTACGATCAATGATGGAACAGCACCTCCTAATGTAGAAGGCATTTATCAAATTGCACCGGCAGTTATAAAAGCATCGAATATTGCTGCTGCAGAAGTCGGTACTTCGTATGGTGCAATGAAAATAAAACTGTTTTCTCAAAGTTCTTCAGATTTTAGTATTCAGCTTTACGGCAAGAATTTTTTAGGTATAAACGATACGTCTGTTATAACGGCGATTTCAGGTAGCGGAAATAATTTTACCATCTACGGAAAGGTGAAAGCATACAATATCGGTGGCACAAATTCAGCCATATTTGCGCTAATCATTTCCGCACAAAAAGAAGGAACAAGTTTTAAAAATCTGGAATTTGGCCTTATAAATATTGACAACACCAATGGTGGCGGCTTCTTTATTCAACAAGGAAAAGCGCGCTTGTTTTACGATTCAGACCTAACTTCCGAAGCGGTTACCGTATTTAAACAGGCGGCACAAAACACAACGATTAAAACTAAAACCGCTGCAATGCCATAATTTTGATGATGTATTTTTGAAGAGTTGCCTTTAGGCAGCTCTTTTTTTATTTATAGTAGTTTAAATGCTTGGAATATTAAATAAAATAAGTATCTTTGCATCGCAATTAGAAATGAAGAGGACTCGAAGTCCTCTTTTTTAGTACCTTTTGTTATGGATAAATTGGCGTCTTTGAAAGAAAAAATTGAGAACGAACTTTCGAATTACTTCGAAAATACGAACTTATTTTTGGTAGATGTGAAAGTGCTTTCAAATGGAAAAATAGAAGTATTCGCTGACGGAAATAACAATATCACTATCGATGAATGTGCTCAAATCAGTCGTCATTTGCATCATTTTTTAGAAGAAAATGGTTTGCTGAATGATAATATGTCGTTGGATGTTTCTTCACCAGGCATGGATGAACCATTGAAAGTGGCAAAACAATTTCAAAAACAATTGCATAAAAAAGTAGATGTGGTTCTGAAAAACGGATTAAAGATTGGTGGCGAATTATTAGCGGCAGATGAAAACCAAATAACCGTAAAAGAAGTAACAGTAATAAAAAAAATTGAAACCGTAGAAGAACATACTTACCGTTTCGACGAAATAAAATCAGTAAAAAAACAGTTTAATTTCAAGTTATAAATCTATTTAAAAACAGTTTAAAGATGGAAAAACAATGAATAGTATAGAATTAGTAGAGTCGTTTTCGGAGTTTAAAGACTTTAAAAATATCGACCGACCAACTATGATGCGCGTTTTGGAAGACGTGTTTAAAACACTTCTGCGTAAAAAATATGGCTCTGACCAAAATTTCGACATCATCGTAAACACAGACAAAGGTGATTTAGAGATCTGGCGACACAGAACAATCGTAGAAGACGGAAAAGTAGAAGACAGATTGGCTGAAGTAGAATTTACAACAGCTAAAACAATAGAACCGGACATGGAAGTTGGCGAAGAATTATACGAACCGATCACTATCGAATCATTTGGCCGTCGTGCAATCTTAGCAGCGCGTCAAACCTTGATTTCTCGTGTATTGGATCTGGAAAAAGACGAAGTTTACAAAAAATACAAAGACAGAGTTGGTGACATCATCACAGGCGAAGTATATCAGGTTTGGAAAAAAGAGATCTTGTTACTCGATGACGATGGAAACGAACTGATCTTACCGAAAAACGAGCAGATCAAAACGGATTTCTACAAAAAAGGCGACACGATTCGTGCAGTAGTGAAAGACGTAGAATTACGCGGCAGCAATCCGTTGGTAATTTTATCAAGAACAGATGCGTCTTTCCTGGCAAAATTATTGGAAAACGAAGTTCCTGAGATTTTCGACGGCTTAATCGTTATCAAAAAGATCGTTCGTGAACCAGGCGAAAGAGCGAAAGTGGCAGTTGAATCGTATGATGACAGAATCGATCCGGTGGGTGCGTGCGTAGGTATGAAAGGTTCTCGTATTCACGGTATCGTGCGCGAGTTGAGAAATGAAAATATAGATATCATCAACTATACACAAAACATTACCTTGTTGTTGCAACGTGCATTGACGCCTGCAAAAATTGAAGGTATTGCATTAGATGAAAACAAAAAACGCGCATCTGTTTATTTAAAACCGGATCAGGTTTCATTGGCAATCGGTAAAGGTGGTTTCAATATCAAATTGGCATCCAAACTTTCCGGCTACGAAATTGATGTGTTTAGAGATACAGATACCGTTACCGAAGAAGACGATGTGGATTTAGATGAGTTTTCAGATGAAATCGATGGTTGGGTAATCGATGAGTTCAAAAAAATCGGTTGCGATACAGCAAAATCTGTGTTGGAATTAGACAGAGACGAACTGGTTCGCCGTACGGATTTGGAAGAAGAAACCATCGATGACGTAATCAGAATATTAAAAACAGAATTCGAATAATATGGAAAGTCTTTAGCCATTGTCATTGGTCATAGTTAAACACTATTTTGACTTATGACTTACGACTTATGACTTTACGACTAAAAACAAAATATGTCAGAGAGTAAAACCATACGGTTGGCAAGTGCCGCCAAAGAATTAAATGTTGGTATTGCTACCATCGTTGACACACTTCATACCAAAGGGTTCAAAGATGTGGCAAACTCACCGAATACTAAGCTCACCGAAGAGCAGTATCAAATTCTTTTGCGCGAGTTCAGAAGCGATATCGTAACCAAAGAAAAAGCCGAGCAAATTAACATCGGCAAACGCAAAGAAGAAGAACTTCTAATTAAAGATGTAATTAAAGAACAACCGAAAGAAGAAGTTGTCCATACGATTAAATCAGAAGTAGAAGGACCGAAAATTATCGGAAAAATTGATTTGGGTGCAAGCAAAAAAACAACCAAAGAAGAACCGAAAAAAGAAGAAGAAAAAACAGCTAAAACAGAAGAAGAGAAACCAAAGAAAACAACTAAGAAGTCAACGACAGAAGAAGTAGTAGTTGAAAAACAAGAAACAAAGGAAGAAGTAGTTGAAAAACAAGAAGAAACAGTTGTTCCGGAAGAACTGATCAGAGCAAAAATCGAAACGCTTTCCGGTCCGAAAATTTTAGGTAAAATTGAATTACCAATCAAACAGGAACGTCGTCCGGAAGATATTTTCCGCGATGAAGAAAAAGCAAAACGCGAAAAAGCAAAATCTGATCGCAACGCAGGACAAAAACGTGCGCGCATCCAGATCAATAAAGTGGATATCACTAAAATAGATACCACTAAAGATATTCGCGGACCAAGACCAAACAATGCTGGCAAATCTGATTTCAAAAAAGGTGGACATGGCAAACCGGCGGACAAAACGGAAGGTATTTCTGAAAAAGACATCCAGGACAAGATTCGTTCTACTATGGCAAAATTGCAGGGAACGAAAACAAAATCCGACCGTTCTAAATACAGAAAATCAAAACGCGACGATCATGCTTCGCGCGCTGAAGGCGAAGAAACAGAATCAAACGTATTACAGCTTACAGAATTCGTTTCCGTAAGTGAATTGGCAAACATGATGGATGTTACTCCAACTCAGATCATCAGTTCTTGCATGGGTTTAGGTGTTTTCGTGTCTATCAACCAGCGTCTGGATGCAGAAATCATTGAGTTGGTTGCCGGCGAATTTGGCTACGAAGTACAGTTTATCAATATTTCTGATGAAGATGATGAAGACGAAGAAGTGGAAGATACACCGGAAGATTTAGTAAAACGTCCGCCAATTGTAACTATTATGGGTCACGTTGACCACGGTAAAACGTCGTTGCTGGATTATATCAGAAGCGCGAACGTAGTAGCCGGTGAGATGGGTGGCATCACTCAGCACATCGGTGCTTACGAGGTTGTAACTGCAAAAAATGAACATATCACTTTCTTAGATACACCGGGTCACGAAGCGTTTACCGCAATGCGTGCGCGTGGTGCAAAATTAACGGATATCGCCGTGATTGTAATTGCTGCAGACGACAGCATCATGCCACAAACTAAAGAAGCGATCTCGCACGCACAGGCAGCGGAAGTTCCAATGATCTTCGCTATCAATAAAATTGATAAAGAAGGCGCAAATCCGGACAGTATCCGCAACCAGTTATCGCAAATGAATATTTTGGTGGAAGAATGGGGCGGCAAATACCAGTGCCAGGAAATTTCAGCGAAAAAAGGAATCAATATTGATTTGTTGTTAGATAAAATTGTATTGGAGTCTGAATTATTAGACTTAAAAGCAAACCCAAATAAATCGGCGGTTGGTTCGGTGATCGAAGCGCAGTTAGATAAAGGTCGTGGCTATGTTTCTACGGTAATGGTACAGGATGGTACATTGGAAATCGGTGATTTCTTGGTAGCTGGCCAGTATTTTGGAAAAGTAAAAGCAATGACCAACGAGCGCGGAACGCGTATTAATAAAGCAGGACCTTCAACACCGGTTCAGGTGTTAGGTATCATGGGCGCGCCGACTGCCGGTGAAAAAATAAAAGTGTATGAAGACGAAGACGAAGGAAAAGACATTGCCAACAGAAGAGCAAATATCTTAAGAGAGCAAGGTTTCCGTTCTACTAAACACGTAACAATGGGCGATATCGCTCGCCGAATTGCATTAGGTACATTCAAAGAATTGAACTTGATTGTAAAAGGTGACGTGGACGGTTCTGTGGAGGCATTGAGCGACTCTTTATTAAAATTATCTACAGAAGAAATTCAGGTAAAAGTAATTCTGAAAGGCGTGGGTGCTATCAGCGAGTCAGATGTATCCTTGGCTGCAGCGTCAGATGCTATTATCGTCGCATTCCAGGTGCGTCCTACGCCGAATGCGAAAGTTTCAGCAGAAAAAGAAGAGATTCAGATCAAATACTATACAATTATCTACGATGCTATCGAAGAGATCAAGTCGGCGATGGAAGGTTTATTGGAACCGAAATTCGAAGAGAAGATCGTAGGTAATATCGAAATTCGCGAAGTATTCAAAGTAAGTAAAGTAGGTACGATTGCAGGTTGTTATGTATTGGATGGAAAAGTAGCACGTACCAATAAAATACGTATCATTCGTGATGGTATCGTAGTGCATACTGGCGAGCTGGACTCTTTGAAACGTTATAAAGACGATGTGAAAGATGTAACGAAGGGCTACGAATGTGGTTTGAAAATTAAAGCATTCAACGATATTGAAGTAGGCGACATCGTAGAAGCATTCGAACAGGTAGAAGTGAAACGTAAGTTGTAATTCATACGTCTCTCCATAGAATAAAAAAACGCAAGCATTGCTTGCGTTTTTTGTATATTAGAATACAGGACTCCACTAATTTCGAATAATTAGTTGTTCAGTTTGCATACCATTTTTATTGATAACACGAATATAATAAGTACCATTGCTCAACGCAGGAATTTCTAGAGTTTCTTTAGCAATTTTATTTCCTTGTCTTTGCAAAATGATATTATCGTTTGCATCTACTAATTGTATCGTTGCATTTTCAAAATCGTATTTGCTTAATTTATCATTTGATAATAATTCTAACGAAATTGTATTATTTACCGATGTTGGGTTTGGGTAAACCTTTAATTGTTGAGTTGTTGTAGATGCTCCTTGCAAGCTGGCACATTGTGTTGTGTTACTACCAAAGCAAAAATATTGTTCGATATTGGCACCACAGGCACCAACAATAGTTCTTTTTAGTTCTACAGATTGATTGGCAGCTTTAAAAAACAAAGATACTTCATTGTTAGTTGCAGACCAGAAAGAATAATTTAATGGATAAGACAACACTTTTGTCCAGTAAACACCAATAGCATTATAGGCAGTAGGTACACACCATGTTTTATTTGGGCCTCCAGGTGAATAACATTGAATATTACAAGGTCCTTCATCCTGACCTGTTTCCATTACAGCTTCCTGGAAATTACAACCATTTGCTCCATAAAGGGTATATGCAGAGCCAACGTTGATGTATTTCGTTGCAGTATAAGTGACACCACAAACAACTATACTTGCAGTTAATGTAACTAAACCGTTTGCATTGCCAACCCTGTTTACATAGCAATCATAAGTTCCTGCATTTAGTGTTGCTACAGTAGAAGGTGAAACATTCCATGTGACTGTTTCACCATTAGGAACCCCACTAACTGTACAGTAAGCGCTACCACCAGTGTTACAAATAGAATTTGGTCCTGAAATTGAAAGTGTTGGAGACCCATAATTTGCACCAACGCCAACCGCAAACCATGCCTTAGTAACTGCTATTTCTTCCGCACTGCCACAACCATATAATAACCTTGCTTTTAAAATACTTACTGACCTCATTTCTAAAAAGGTTGCGTAGGTTGAAAGAGGTGCTTTCTCTGTTTCATATACAATTTTTGCAGCTTTTGACATTCCAATTCCTGTAACAGAAAATGCATTTCCTATATCATTTGTTCCACTGCCACCGTCAGATAATAAATAAAACCAATAATCTAAAACAGTGCAATGTTTATGTGGGTCATTAGCATATGGAGGCGTTCCCCAGTATGTGCCGCCATATGTATCTGGCGAAGCTAATTGGCTTCCATTTGGGTTGCTCATATTCCTTAAATTTGTTCCACTTTGTACAATTTCTTCCGCTATCAACCATTTATTTTTAGGTGGTGAATTGGGCATTGCCCAATTTTCAATAACTGCACCCCAAATATCACTCAATCCTTCCGCAAGTGCTCCATTTTCTCCCAAGAACGGGTCTAATGTTGTAGAATATTGACAAACACCATGTCCTGTTTCATGTGCAATAACGTCCAAAGATGACAATGATTTAAATTTTGTATATCCATCACTATAATACATGTTAGTTGTATATGGATAGGAATAACCACCCCAAAATGCATTTTCAAATAAATAGGCATCACCATAATGTATATAACTTTTAACAGTCATACCATTATTATCCAAACTGTTTCTATTCTGTACTATTTTCCAATAATCAATTACTTTCTCAGTTGCCCAATGTATATCATGTGCATCTTTATCTATAGGATGTTCTGACAAGGTCCAATTATTATCATTATCTAAAATATCTGTTGCTAAACTTCCAATATCAGATTCTAATCCATGGTTTAAGTTGAATGTTTGTATAGCCGTTGTTCCATTTCTATTGATTTCTCTTAACCGATATTGGCTGTTATACGAATCAGCAACAATAGGTTTTGTTCCACTGTAAACAGTTTGCGCTGTTCCATTGGCATTTAAAGTGCATACCAAATTAGCAACACCTAACAATTTTCCTGAATTTGCATCTATAAAATAATCACTCCTGATAAATGGATTGTTTGAAGAAACATACACTTTATATGCCAAATAATATACTTCTTTTTCCGGATTGATATAGTTTGGACAAATCACCAATTCTTTTTTATCCAAACTTATTTCGATTGGTTGTTGAAGTTCTTTTGCTAGCTTGGTTTCTTCATATATTGCATCTTTAAGATAATCTGTTAATTGTTGTTCAGAAATCTTTGGTATCACATTAATAGCCAAATCAGCATATCTTCCATTAACATACTCCACATCATTGTTCTTAGAATGCACTACACAGCCGCCGCCAAATACTTTTAATCCTTTGTAATATTGCTGATAGCTGCGCATTTTTTCGCCATCAGCAGCATTGTCTTCCCTTATTTTTTCAAAAGTCACAAAATTATTAGCTTTGTACAATTGTTGTAAAAATAGTTTTTCCGCTTGTTCGTTGCTTGCTTGTTTGCTACTGCTTTCAACCTTAATGAAAATAGGAACAGCGTTTTTATCCGTTACTTTTTCAGTGATCTTAAAATTAGTTTGAGCAAATAAATTGCAGGTGTAGCAAACACAGGTTGCTATTATTAGAAAATATACTCTTTTCATTTTTATATGTTTTTAGGTTAAAGAAATTGTAAGCAACCTAAATCTCAATAAAAATGTTAATGCACTTTTGTTAGAAAATACTTATACCCTTCTAAATTAGCATCAACAAGATATAAACTATCTTTATTTGCTTGAGTAGCAAACCAAAAACCAGGGCTACTTGGAAGTATCATAAATTTTATTTCATATGAGTTATACCAAGTTGAATCGTATGTAGCTTGATGGTTAATGAATGTTGCTCTTCCATTTACAAAAAACTTAGTATCATTATACCACTTTAAAGAATCCGGATTAGGTGAATTAAAAATAAACTCAACAAATAAATTGGTGTAGCTATAATAAGACAATCCCATTCCACCTTGTTTCGATTGCATTAGCCATTTGCCGTTTAGGTATGATTTTACAGTATCTAATGGCTGTCCCAATAAAGTTGTATAATTATAAATTTTAGGTATTTCTTTTCCTATAGTAGTGTCAATAGGATCAGGTTTAACCTCTGTAGTTTTTTTACATGAGTTAGTAAAGAAACAAAAGCAGTAGGCTGCTGCTATAATTGCTATATATTTTATCGTCTTCATGTTGCTGTTTTAATATTATTTAAATTTAATAGTTAATAACGTAAAATAATGCAATTTATTTCGGTGGGCTTTTATCTTTTATTGGGTTTTGCATATTTAGCTGTTAATAGTTGAAGATTGCTTACGCAGTAAATATATACACAATAACTTACATAAAAAAAAAAAAATACGTTTTGTTTTTCATTTTTAACATATAGTAAGTTGTTTAAATCTGTATATCATTATAGATTAATCATATTTAAAATTTAAACAAAAAAACCGTCTCGTATAAAACAAGACGGTTTAATATTTTACAAAAAAGAAAAATTATTTTTTGATAATGATCTCTTTTTTCTCTTCTTTCTTCATACAGCATTCTTTTTTTTCCGCTTCTGTTTTTTTATCGCAAGAAGGATTGTTTTTGCAGCATGCTTTTTCGCCTTCACCACCTTCCGTTACGATACATTTTTTCTCTACAATCGTGTGACCTAAAGAATCGGTGTAAGTAGTATCTAAAACATAGGTGCAGTTTTTATCAGCCATACATTTTTCCATACCTGCATTTTCCATCAATGCAGCATCGCCGCCGTTAATAGAAGCTTCAGAAGATGTGTTATTGATATGAACTAAGCCATTTAATGATAAGTACGGAGCAATAACTAAAGAAACGATAGACATCAATTTAATTAAGATATTCATCGATGGACCAGATGTATCTTTGAATGGATCACCCACAGTATCGCCGGTTACAGCAGCTTTGTGCGGCTCCGATTTTTTGTAGAATATTTCACCGTTGATATCAACGCCTTTCTCGAACGATTTTTTAGCATTGTCCCAAGCACCACCTGCGTTAGACTGGAACATACCCATTAATACACCTGAAACCGTAACACCGGCTAACAAACCACCTAATACTTCTGGTCCGAATAAGAAACCAACAACGATTGGTGTAATTAAAGCGATAGCGCCAGGCAACATCATTTCGCGGATAGAAGCTTCTGTAGAAATAGCTACGCATTTTTCGTATTCCGGTTTTGCTTTATATTCCATGATACCCGGAATTTCGCGGAACTGACGACGAACTTCATTTACCATATCCATTGCTGCTCTGCCTACTGCAGAAATTGCTAAAGCAGAGAAAATAAACGGAATCATACCACCGATAAACAAACCTGCTAAAACAGGCGCTTTGTAAATATCGATTGCTGAAATACCGGAAACACCAACGAAAGCAGCGAATAACGCTAATGACGTTAATGCTGCAGAAGCGATAGCGAACCCTTTTCCTGTAGCTGCTGTGGTGTTACCAACTGCATCTAAGATGTCTGTACGGCCACGAACTTCTTCCGGCAACTGGCTCATTTCTGCAATACCACCTGCGTTGTCTGCAATTGGGCCGAATGCATCGATTGCTAATTGCATCGCTGTCGTAGCCATCATACCTGCTGCTGCGATTGCAACACCATATAAACCGGCGCAAACATAAGAACCAACGATACCTGCTGCCAATACGATAATAGGTAATACAGTAGATTCCATACCGATCGCTAAACCACCGATAATGTTTGTCGCATGACCCGTTGAAGACTGACGAACGATAGACAATACAGGACGTTTGCCCATTGCTGTATAATATTCTGTAATGATAGACATTAATGCTCCAACTACTAAACCTACGATGATAGCGCCAAATACACCGGTTGATGTAAATTCATGACCACGCAATACCATGTTTGCCGGTAAAATATATTTTACTAAGAAGAAAGATGCAATACCTGTTAAGATGATAGAGCCCCAATTTCCTAAGTTTAAAGCACCTTGTACGTTACCGTTTTCGTCTTTTACAGATACGAAGAATGTACCGATCCAAGAGAAAATAATACCAACGCCGGCAATCACCATTGGCAATAAGATTGGAGCCAAACCACCGAAATTATCTACAGATTTGGTTTCTTGTCCTAAAACCATAGTGGCCAAAACGGTTGCAACATAAGAACCGAATAAGTCAGCGCCCATACCTGCAACATCACCTACGTTATCACCTACGTTATCAGCAATAGTTGCCGGATTACGAACATCATCTTCAGGAATACCTGCTTCTACTTTTCCTACTAAGTCAGCACCTACGTCAGCAGCTTTTGTATAGATACCACCACCAACACGCGCAAACAACGCGATAGATTCAGCACCTAAAGAGAACCCTGTTAATACTTCAATCGCTCTTTTTACATTAGCAGGATCTATATTTCCGTGGAAAATAGTGTAGAATACGATGAATAAACCACCTAAGCCAAATACGGCTAAGCCAGCAACACCTAAACCCATTACAGAACCACCTGTGAAAGACACTTTTAATGCCTGCGCTAAGCTTGTACGAGCCGCTTGTGTTGTACGAACGTTCGCTAATGTAGCTACTTTCATACCAACATAACCTGCAAATGCAGAAAAAACAGCACCGATAACAAAAGCACCTGCAATGATTGGAGAAGATTCTTCACCACCTTTCCAACCTAAGAAAGCTAGTAAAATAGCAGCGATTACACCGAAATACGTTAAGATTTTCCATTCTGCTTTTAAGAAAGCGATCGCACCGTTTGCGATATAACCTGCCAACTCTTGCATATTAGCATCACCTGCATCCTGCTTTTTTACCCAAGCATATTTGATGGCTGTGATAACCAATCCAAAAACTCCTAAAAAAGGAACTAAATAAAATAAACTGTTCATATAATAATTTGATTTTTAAAGCGGTGCAAAAGTACAACAAAGTTTACAATTATTAACAATTCATAAGATTGTTAACATAAAAAAGACAAAAAAGCCATTCGTCTGAACGAATGGCTTTTTAATAAATAGTGTGATGAACTATTTAATCTACGCTTTTTGAATGCTTTTTGCTCTTTTTAGAAGAACCTTCTTTGCAAGCAGGCGAACCTTGTCCTTTTGAGCAGCAGCCATTTGGAGTTCCGGCAACCGCTACTGTTCCTTTTGCAGTGCTTGCAGACACAGAAAATCCGGTTTGTGCAGCCAAAGCAGCCACTAATTTTTCATCGGAAATGATTTTTTCGTCATAAACGATCTCTGCTTTTCCGGTTTCTGCGCTGATAGATGTTACTTCCGTAACACCTGCAATTTTAGCAGCAACGCTTTTGAATTTCATTTCGCAGCCACCACAGTGCATGCCTTTTACTTCCAAATGGAGTTTACTGTTTGCAAACACCACTGAAAAACTAAGAGCTATAAAAAAGAACAGAATTTGTATTTTTTTCATGATAAAAAGATTTTTAGGATACAAAAATAAGTATTTTCGAGTAGTTATGAAGCATTTATTTTGTTGGCTGTTCGTTTTTGTGGTGCAAATGAATGACAGCGCAGCCGTTAGTAAATTATGGATGAGATCGGTTGCCAAAAAATTGTATGGATGTTGCACAGAACCGAAACCGGCAACAACAACTGCAGTAACATTCGATCGTTTTTTAGGTGGAACAAAACTAGTTATTGACGAAGATTGCCAGGATGACAAGTTGTCCAAAAAAGAGAAGAAGAAACTGCAGCAACTTACTTCAAAACAGAAAGATGATTTTATTCATTTGCTAGTGGAAAAATGCCTCAGCGATTCATCAAAAGCAGAACGCTAAGCATCATCTTTATACCTTAAATAATTTTAAACAAAACAGTTTCAAGATAATATGTTGGAAAAATAGCGTAATTTGTATGCTTAATTGTTTCAAATGCAAAAAGAGAACAGCGTTGTAAAATTCTTCTTTAAAAGAAACTGGTCTGAATATGTTGACACAGCTATAGTTGTATTGTTTTTTTTGTCAGGACTGCTGCATCCATCCGCAAAAATGTATTACGATAGTTTTTGGCGCATATTTCTGATCATTACCGTTCCGTTGTTCAGTCTTTGTATGCTCTTTTATTCTTTTTCAGAGCAGAATGGTCTGCGCATACAAGGCGACAGAACGAAAATACCGTCAATTGCAAAAGAAGCGTACGGAACCGCGCGTGCAATGTTCGTTGTTTCAAGCATGGCAGCATGGCCGGTGGCGCTTTACCGTTTAGGTTTGCCAACAGGACTTGCGTGGTCGCTGCAGGAAATGGGTTTGACCTGGTGGATGGTAATTTTAGAAATGTACTTAGGTATAATACTGATTGATGCAATGACTTACTGGAAACACCGCTTATTGCATACACGCACGTTTTTTCCATTTCACAAGCACCATCATTTATTCCGCGATCCGACACCATTTGCCGGTTTTGCCGTTGGTCCAATGGAAACATTTCTTACATTCTGGCCGCTACTGCTGATTTGTATTCCGGCTGCAAAACATTTTGCACCATTATACTTTACAGCCATTGTAAGTTTTGTATTGCTGAATCTGTATCTGCATTGTGGAGTAACATTCTCTTGGCTGGAAAAATTTTTATCAAAAATAGCGTTGAACAGTTCTGCCTGGCACAACATACATCACAGCGATGTAAACTCGAACTTTGGTGAAGTATCTTACTTGTGGGACAAATTCTGCAAAACATCACAAGCCGAAATCCAGATCAAAAAAGAAAGAATAAAACAACAACGCAATGCTGTTGTATAGTGTTATTTGTAATGCATCAATCCGATGGTTAGAGCCACAAGGAAAAAAGCCAATGATACTGCTACCAATACCTTGTTTTCTTTTTTAAATCCAACAATACCTAATGGAATGGCAACTAATGCTAAGGTAATTTTTGGATCGAGCCAGTGTTGCCATCCGCCAAAACCAACTAATAGGTAAGCCAGCATACAACCTGTAATCAAAAAACCAACAGAAAATAAAGTTTCAACGACAAGCGTTTTCTTTTTATAGCTCAGGAATTGCTCTTGTTTGCCGGACAAAAACAAAAAAGATTTTACTGCGTAAGACAATAAAAACAAGACGGCAAACGTTAAATGTATATGTAAAAGCAATTGATAATCCATGATATATGAGTTTGTGCAAAGATACAAAAAATAAACTTTTTAGCCAAAAAGAATAAATTACTGACTTTTTAATTTAAATTTGTAGTAGAAGACGTAAACTATCAAAATACCAATTAGAGTAGCCGTAACTTAATTAGTAGAATGAATAACTTAATATCTAAGTTCTTGATGAGCATATTGCTTGTGTGCATGTGTTATAGTTACACGTTTGCGCAAGATCCGACATTTGCACAGTTTTACCAATTCAGAACTTATCTAAATCCTGCAGCAACCGGCTCCGAAAAAGGCCTGAATGTTGCCATGATTTACAAAAACCAATGGGCATATGTTCCTGGCGGCTTTAATACATATGGCATGTCGGTAGATGTTCAGTCTGCCAGAGCATCATCCGGATTCGGCGTCACTGCTTACCGCGATGTAGAGGCAAAAACCCTACAAACCAACTATATCAGTGGCTCGTATGCATATATTGCACAAATTTCAAAGAATATAAATTTACATTTCGGTGTTAATGCTGCTTTTGTAAACAAATCAATTGACAGAAGTAAGTTGATTTTTACCGATCAGTTAGATCCGGAAGTGGGTCAGGTTCCTGGCGGCTCCAGTTCAAACATTGTGTTGCGCAAAGTAAATTATTTTGATTTGGATGCAGGTATGTTATTGCGTTTCCGATACAATATTCATAAACATGCAGTACATAATTCATTTGGATTTGCCGTGCATCACTTAACGCGTCCGGACGAATCTTTTCAGAATATCAATACTAAGATTCCGATGCGTTTTACCGTAAGCTATGGCGCCATGTTTCCGGTTTCTCGCGGAAAATATAAACGCAATGTCGATTTTTATGTGTCGCCTGTTTTGAAGTTCGATTATATGAATAAACTGCGTGTTTACAATGCAGGTATGTTTGCCACATTCAAACCGGTATATGCCGGCGCGATGTATCAGCTCAATCAGTATAAAAACAATAACACACATGGTTTAATTATTATTGGCGGAATTGATTGGGATTTAGGTAAAGATGATTTTATGACATTGAATGTTGGTTACAGCTACCAGTTGGATTTTACAGGAGTAACATCAAAAAGCCGCGGACAACATGAAATTACTATTCGGATGAACTTCAATAATGTTGCTATAAGCGGACCGAAAAAGAAGAAAGCGAAAAAAATTAACTGCTATAATTTTCCGGGCAAGAATGCCGTTAAATTGTTTTAAATTTAGATAAGATGAAGAAAACAATTCTATTACAGTTGTTTATTTTAATTAACTACGCGATGTATGCGCAATGTAATGGTTTGACGTTTTCACCTTTAAAAGCAAGCTACTGCGCAGGCGAACCGGTTACTATCAATGTAAAAAATCCAAGACCAAACACACTGTACAGAATGATAATTAATGGCGTAACGTACAATGATACGACAGCAATTGTAGGTTTTCCGGGCGCCTCTACAACGAAAGATTATTTTATAGATGTACAATACAGCACACCGCCGTTTGGTTTTGTTTCTTGTCAGCCCATTCCGGCACTTCGTCCTAAAGTAACGATTGATCCATCACCGGATCCAACGGTTTTGGATATCAGTCCGAATAAATCTGGTATTGGTGATTTTAGGCAATGTGTAAATGCACAGAATTATGAATTAGTGATCCAAAACGGCTCGGCAACTGCAAGTACATATACTCAAACATATACAATAAATTGGGGCGATGCCAGTTCTTACGGACCAAGCACTACTTTTGGCACATTAAATCATACCTATGCTGCACCTGGTTTTTACACTATGTCCGTAACAGTAACTGCAAATGAATTATCATCGGCTTGCAAAACGGTTACCAAAACCTATGATTTATACTTTGGCGTATTGCCGAATATTGGCGGTATCGGTTCTTTAAACAATAGTGTTTTGTGCGCGCCGGACACGCAGCAATATTTAATTGATACAACGATTACAAACAGGAATCCACCTGGAACAACTTATTTTTTATCTGTTGGTGGTTCTGTGGTGGGCAATTATGTGCATCCGATTCCGAGACAAATAAGTTATACGTTTACAAAAACATCGTGTGGCGAAAAGTGTAACGGTGATGATTATTATCTGGTAAAAATCACAGCGAAGAACTTATGCGGTGAATTATCATCCAGTACTTGTCAGCCGGTAGCAGAAGAAGTTGAACCGGTTATTATAGGAAAAGATACGGTCTGCATTAACGAACAAACAACCTATATTAATAATGATCCGAAAAGTAAGCTATTTGTCGGTGGTAAATGTCAGGTATCTATGCACACCTGGAATGTCATACCGCTTACAGGTGTCACAAACATATCACCTGCATTAAATATTCCGAAACAGATTAATTCTTTAAGTCTTAGATTCACGCAACTGGGAACATATCGCATTACTTTACACGATTCAGCACATTGCAACGAAAAAGATACGTTTAAAGACATAGTTGTTGTTGAACCGGTGACAGCATTAGCAAAATACGCATCACCACCTTGCATTCCACCAAGTGGTTTTATTGATGTACCGGTTTCTAATTTATCCAGCAGACCACCTTCCGCACTTGGCTATACATGGTCTGTTACGCCAAGCACCGGAGTTACCATTTTACCAAACATAAACGCAGACAGTGTAACGCTGCGTTTTACAAGATCCGGATCATATAATGTGAGTTTAATAGTTAAAGGTGCCTGCAGTGACAAAACCTGGGACAGTGTTCTAGTAATTAAAGGCAAACCGGCAATTGATACTTTGCCAATTCCGCAAGGATGCTACATTCCGCATGTATTGGCAAATCCTGCACAATATTTTAATACATCAAATGGTGGCGATCCGTCAGCTACATATACATGGACTTTCGCTGGCGGAACACCGGCTTCGGCAAATGTGAAAACACCACCGGATGTCACTTATGCAGCAGCAGGAACGTTTCCGATCGTTTTGAAAATAAGTGCAATTTGCGGTGATTCTACATTAACCAATATAATAAAAGTAAACGATAATCCAAAACCAAATGCCGGTCCGGATTTAGGTGCTTGTAAATTTGATCCGCCGTTTTTCTTAAATGCAACGCCAGCAGGCGGTGTTTGGCGAGGACAAGGAATTACAGATTCTGTAACAGGAAAATTCAGTCCGTTGAGTGTGCCGACAGGATACTATACGGTTATTTATGTATTGAATCCGCTGAGTCCGTGTCCGACATATGATACGGTAAGAGTAGGTGTTTTTGAATTGGTTGGATTAGAAGCAGGTCCGGATCAGACAGTATGTAAAGCAACACAGCCGATAAGACTAACTAATGATCCGCGTTTTCCTGGTGGAACATGGATAGGACAAGGTGTTACCAATGGCACAACTGGTATCTTTGATCCGGTAGGATTGACACCTGGGTTTTACCAGGTGGGTTATGTAT
Source organism: Chitinophagales bacterium (assembly GCA_046329815.1). Lineage (GTDB taxonomy): Bacteria > Bacteroidota > Bacteroidia > Chitinophagales > JADIYW01 > JADJSS01. The sequence goes on along the minus strand of JAXLTY010000001.1, from coordinate 1,374,100 downwards.
ATGCTGATTCGAGCGGTGCATGTAAAGACACCGCATATAAAAAAGTAACTGTTTTTGACAGCATTCATATTTCGTTGCCACCACCGGTTTTATGTGCCGGCAAGCCTTTCAATTTTGGATTATTGATTAGCAATGTTTCGAATGCTACCTGGAAGTTTGGCGATGGAACACCGGATGCTATTATTCCAAATCCCGATCATATATATAGAAATCCGGGCAACTACATAGCAACTTTATATGCGGAATCATCTGATGGTTGTAAAGACACCATAAAAGTAAACATTACTGTAACCAAAAATCCGGCATTAAAATTCTTAATGACACCAGACAGCACTTGCACTGGTTTAGGCGTTACATTTACTTTTCCGCTAACACACGACACAACCAATCATTATATATGGAGTTTTGGTGTTCGACCAAATATCGATGAAAATGCACCGAATTCACACATCATAGATTTTCCGGTGCCGATTTTAAAAGATACAAATTACATTATCACCTTGCGTGCTGATTACTATTGCGGTCCAGAATTCTATTCAGATACTTTAAAAGTAAAAGCAAAACCAAAAGCAGACTTTGGCGTACAGGCAGTTGGCTGCTCACCTTTTAAACCAACGTTAAACAATACATCTTATGGTTCTGCAACCTCTTTTTCTTGGAATTTTGGCAATGGTCAAGTTTCTACCTTGCAAAATCCTGTTGCGCCAACGTATATTAATAATACAAGAAGAGATACAACCTATACGATAAGCTTAATTGCATCGAATTCCTGCGGAACGGATTCTATAAAGAAAACAATTACCATAAAAGCAAATGATGTAAATGCACGTTTCTTTACCAATATAGATCGTGGTTGCCAGCCGTTGGCAGTAGATTTTTATAATACATCTAATCCTGGTTCGCAGATCATTTGGGATTTTGGCGATGGCACTTCTGCGTATGCTGACCAGGTAACGCATTTGTACGACACAGCAGGCACGTTCAAGGTAAAATTATTAGCAATTGGTGATTGCGGCAGAGATTCTGCATTTACAACAATCATTGTTTATGGAACACCAAAACCAAAATTTACTGTGAAAAATCCATGTGCGGATGTTGGTACGCAATTCATTAATCAATCTACCAATGGCAATAGCTATATCTGGTATTTTGGCGATGGCGACTCTTCCACTTCTACGCAACCCAATCCAATGCATATATACGACAATATCGGAACGTATCACGTAAAATTAATTGTAGCAAACAGTCGTCCTTGTGTGGATTCTGTCGAAGCAGACGTGCGTGTATTTATCCAGCCGACTGCGTTGTTTGATGTTGTCAAGCAAAATGTTTGTCAGGATGAACCGATTAATTTCTTGAATTCTTCTTTAAATGCGATCAATTATGTATGGCAGTTTGGCGATGGAATAACTTCTACCGAAAGCCGCCCTGTTTATACCTATATCGGACCGGGAACCTATAATGTTTCACTGACAGCTATCAATGGCGAATGTCGCGACAGTTTAACCAAACCTGCATTTATACAGATTTATCCTAAACCTATAGCAGACTTTATTTACGATTTAGGACCAAGCGGCTTTAATGTTCCGATTAATTTTACGAACACCACATTCGGCGGCAGTACATTCTTCTGGACATTTGGCGATGGCGACACATCCATACTAACAGATCCTACGCATCAATACAACGGTGAAGGACCATACAGAGTAACCTTATATACAGTAAGCGACAAAGGATGCAGAGACACGGTCAACTATCCGTTAGGCGTAGATTATAACGGACAATTATACACGCCGAATGTATTTGCGCCGGAAACCGGCATCGGTGAAGCTGCTATCTGGAAGCCAAAAGGACTGAGCATGAAAGAGTATCATGTGGAGGTTTTCTCTACCTACGGACAATTGCTTTGGGAAAGTTCAGCATTGGAAAATGGACAACCATCTGAAGGATGGGACGGCAAATTCAAAGGTGCGCTGATGCCGCAGGATGTTTATGTCTGGAAGATACGCGCCATCTTTACCAACGGCAAAGCATGGGAAGGCGCAAAAGATCCGAAAACAGGTAAAAGAACAACGATGGGTTCTTTGCTATTGCTGAGATAATCGCATCGCGTCCTCACGAATCACAAAATATCTCATTCAAAGCACAGTTAACCATTGAGTTTATGATAAGAGGACTAATAATATTCTTTCTTTTTTTAGCGCCATATATTAGCTTATCTCAACAACAGAGTCTAATATATCAGGTTCGTTACGATAGAAACAAATACGAACTATCGGTTCTTCAAAGACAAATCTTGTCCACTATTTGCGATACCCTGACAGGCAAAACGGATTATGTAATTTACATTAACGGGCATACAGACAATGATGCAGATAGCAGCTATAACCAACAGCTTTCATTGAAAAGAAGTCTCGCTGTAAAAGATTTTTTTGTCGGAAAAGGAATCGAAGAATCTATAATAAGCGTTCAGGCAAAAGGAGAAGAACAACCTCTTGTTGCAAACAGCACTCCTGTAGAAAAGGCAAAGAACAGGAGAGTTGAAATAATAATACTATTTCCACAAAAGCCCGAAGAAAAAGTTATTGAAATACAAAAAGAAACAAACACTGTAACTTGTAGTGGAGATACAACAGTGGTATTGAAAAATGGTTATATCTTGACAATGTCAATTTGTGATTGGAAAGAAAACAGCCAGTGTTTACGAGTTGAAAAAAGGCTTACTTACAAATTTAAAATAAAAGAAAACTGGTTAAAGAAACATATCGGTTTTAAAAATTATAAAAAGACAATAAGCTATCAACCTCATTATAAATTTTATATAATGTCTTGCAGTGATAGTTGCTTTCGAAATAAAATTAAACTATATATTCCACACTATAATGCGCCTGGATTAAAAATAGCAGAAAAATATTCCCAGAAAAAAAATAACAAAAACCAATCTGCATCTTTAGTTTTTAAAAAAGCAAAACTTGCTGACTCGGCCTACTATGTAGCAGATATATACTGTCCTGGCACAATAAATTGCGGTACAGACAATAGGTGTACTCATACTGTAAAACTGTATGCGAAAAGGAAAATTTCTATTCTTTCCTATTCCTATTATATACGAAGCCAGTCCTCTTACTTTGATTCATTGGTGGAAGCGAAACCATCAAGCTCCAAAAAATTGAAGGACAACTACACACATACATATTTTCACACACTAAATATCCTGTATAATGACGATACCATTACGTTAAAAAACATTCCAATTGACGTTTTTGCACATGGAATAAGAAAGATAAAAACAAAAGGAAGCAAGTTCGACAAGTCATATTTTTTATTCATTCCTTATCGGAAAAGATACAAGTGCGGACATTTTAAAAAATATAAACTCAGACCAAAAGATATAGAGAATTTAATACACTTTAATATACTTGATTTGCAAATGGAGCATTAATATAGAATAGCAAATAACGCTTACAAACAGCAACGGAAACGCTTAAACATTTTATTTTACACTAACCTGTTTATACAATTTTACAATCTCATCGATGACAAGCTGCGGCTGTTTTTCCCAAACTTTATGTTCAGCATCTTTCGCAACCACATACTGGTGGTTTGGCATGGTTCCGAAAGCACGCAGGCAATCTGTCCATTTTGCCTGCTCTTCCTTTTTCACCAGCGGCAAAATGTTTTCTGCAATGATCAGTGTTGCCGGCGTTGCTGAAGACAAATATTTATCGTTCATGTATGCAGAGATGTTTTTAAAATTGGAAAGCACATAATACAAACCTAATTTATACTGTTTTATCATGTTCCAGTCTTCTGTTTTAATAGAATCCGTAAAATTTTTTGCCCAATCCGTTGTAAAAAAACACGGTGTAGCCACATCAATAAACACAGCGCCTTTTACTTTCTTTTTATTGCGGTAAGTATATAAAGAAGAATAAAAACCGCCGAACGAATGACTCACAAAAAAGAGGTTTTTTGCATAACCTAACTTTTTCAATGCTTTCTCCAGATCTTTTATTTCGTTTTTGAAACTGATGTGTAAAGTATCGATACCGCTTTTGCCCAAACCGGCTCTGTCGTAAGTAATCAGCGTGGCGCCGGTAGATGTATGAATCTGATCCAGCAACGGATTCCATACGCTTGCATCGTCGCCGTTGCCGGATTCAAAAAGAATAGGAGAATTATTGCCTTTGATGATATGGAAATGCAGCTTATGGCTGCTGACATCTATAAATGTATCAATAGTTTGCGCTTTTCCGGCAAAGCAATACATACAAAACAAAACGGCGATTATTTTTTTCATGGATTTAATTGAGCGGTTACAAAGAAAGAATAAATTATCTAACAACAGAACATCTTTTTCAGTTCCAAACCAGTCAGCGTTCAACAATAATACGCTTTGCGTCATCGCGAGGAACGAAGCGATCTCATAAACTATGATTTTTGTTTATTAGCAACCAGCAAACTGCACCGAGAAGCAGATAAATAAAACCGAGAAGCCGACAATTTTTACCAATCTCCGCGAAGTATTCTCGTCAGCTCGGCGAACGTCTCCGACTTCGCCGCATTGGTAAAACCTTGGACAGGCATAATTTTAAAACCAGCAAAACACACCTCATCTTACCAAAAACAAAGGTCTTCGTATTAAAAACAAACGTACCACATTGTAAATTGCAAAGTGTTACATTGCTTTTTTCAACGACAACCTATGAATTCGCAAAGAATAACATTGGATTTTACAAAGAATAACATTTGATTTTAAAAGTATAACATTGGTATATTCAATGTATAACGTTAATATATGCAATGTACAACATTGGTAAATACAAAGACAGCTATTATTTTTTCATTGTTTCGGCTTTTAATACAACTAACGGCAGTGTTTTCTCGTCTTTTTATAAAAAAAATAAATGACGGATGGTAATTTTAACATTGGTGTGTTGTTGCGCACGTATTTTATAAAGAACAATGTTTACAGAATCGGACTTGCCAAAAAAATGGGCATTAAGGTTCAGCAGATATTTTATGCTATCAGAACCAAGTCTATGGATGTAAACCGGCTTGTTGCTTTTTCGCATGGGTTGCAACATAATTTCCTAATGGATATAGCGGCGCAACTACCTGACAATTATACCACTGACGCAAAACTCTTTACAAAAAAAGAGGAAGAGATTGCCGTTTTAAAGGAAAATACAAAAGTGTTGGAAGACAAAATAAAAGCACTGGAAGCAGAAAATGCCTTGCTGCTGAAAGTGTTGAAAGTAGACAAAGCATAGCTAACATTGCGCACTTAGAAATAAAACGCTTTACAGCTTTCCATTCCAGCCGACATACACATCGTCCAGCACTTTTTTCGCGCGCAACGACGGCGGAATAATATTGAGTGTAGTACAAAAGCGGCAGGTATATTCATTTTTAGTAGCATCGGCTTCCAGCGGCGCACCACAAGAAGCACAGCGGACGGCAATACTATTTCCTTTTGGATCCGATTTCACATTCTTGTGAAAATAAAACACCAGGTTCTTCAGTTCCGTGTTGTTATCAAAAGCAGCAAACGAAATGTCTTTGTTGCAAAACTGGCAGGTAACCGTTGTTAGTGCCGTATTTTCCGGAATCTCTAATGCATGATGGCAATAAAAACAATTGATGTTTTCAACGAAATTGTAATTCATTTGCAACTGCATAAAACCGGCTAACTGCGTGCTGCCGTCCTGGTATTGCTTTACTTTCTCAATATTAGAAAACGCTACCGATTCGAGCCATGTTTTGTCGGAAATGGTTCCACATTCTTCGCAGGTTGGGTTTCCTTCAAAAGACTGAAACGGAATCGGATGCTGGCATTTGTCGCAAATTACATTCAGGTTGTATTGGTGCCATCTGTATTTTATGGTCATGAGTATGGTTTTGTTTTGCAATATACAAAAAACAAAAAAGCCAGCGTATATACAACTGGCTTACATAAAATATAACACTGTGAAAAAGAATAATGTACTTAATACACTATTTTACCTAAACTCGTAATAATACTTGCGATGCGAATAGCATCCCAAATTCTGTTTTCAGTTCCGCCTGCGTGCAAGACAGATTGTTCATGGCTTTTCACGCACATCTCGCAACCGTTCACAGCGCTTACCGCTAAACTCACCAGCTCAAAAAATTCTTTTCCCAAAACCGGATTCATCATAATATTCATGCGCAATTTTGCAGGCGCATTATTGTATGCTTCTTTTTCTACAAAATGACGGAAACGATATAATACATTATTAGCAGCCAGCAACGAAGCACACGCTTGTGCGTCAGCAATTTCTGCGTCAGAAGCACCATTTTCTTTGGCTTTCGCAGCAAATGCATTCACTAAAATTTCTTTATTGTTGTTAGAAGCAACCGCTAAAGCCAGCAAGTTTGTTTCTTTTACAGACAAATGTTCTGAAGTTAAAACCGCTTTTACATTTAGCTTCAGATCGCGCAAATATTTACTGTCTGCTGTCGCTAAATATTGTAATGTAGCATTGGCGTATTCCGGTTGAATTCCAAGATCGGCCAATAATTCTTTAATAGTTTCGTGCATGATAGGTATGATAATTGATGAGTAATAAGTTATAAGTAAAAAATAAAATAAGTAGTAAGCAACAACCTTATCACTTACTACTTATCACTTATAACTACGATAGTGTTGCTTCGCCTTTTTGCCAGTTGCATGGGCACAATTCGTCGGTTTGTAATGCGTCTAATACACGGATTACTTCGTTAACATTTCTACCAACAGATAAATCATTTACAGAAACCCAACGAATAATTCCTTGTGGATCTACAATATAGGTTGCGCGGTAGCAAACTTCTTCGCCTTCTGTTAAAATACCTAACTCGCGCGATAATGATTTTGATGTATCGGCTAACATTGTGTGGTTGATCTTGTTTAAACCTTCGTGAGCAGTTCTCCAACCTAAATGTACGAATTCAGAATCGGTAGAAGCGCCAATCAATACAGCATCTCTGTCTTTGAAATCGCCGTGAGCGTTGTCGAATTCAATGATTTCTGTCGGACAAACAAACGTAAAGTCTTTTGGCCAAAAGTATATCACTAACCATTTGTCTAAATCTTTGTGGATCGCGTTGGTGATAGTTGTAAATTCTTTGCCTTTTTCTAAGCTAACAACTGCTTTTTTTTCAAATGCCGGAAATTGTTGTCCTACTGCTAATAAACTCATTTTTTTATTTTTTTAGTGATGAATAATTTGTGGTGATAAAAGTACAAATTTTTTTAATAGATAAAATCGATTGCTTTTTATGATTTAATAAGATAAATCTATAATGTATTATTGTTTCAACCAGGCAGCATACATCCAGATTTCTTTTTCCTGTTGAGTGATGAAATCGGTTAGCATGGTGTTTGTGCCTTCATCGTTTAATTTGTCGGCTGTTTTTAAGATATTTCTTTCCAAAACCACCAATGTTTGCAAACTTGAAACGACTAATTCTACTGCTGTTTTTGCTTCTGAAATATTTTTACCTTCTTTGATGGATGATTGTTTCAAATAATCAGAAAAAGTATGTAACGGTGTGAAACCTAAAGTCAGGATGCGTTCTGCAACCAAATCAATTTTTAACTGCGCGTCATTATAAAGTTCTTCAAATTTCACATGCAGTTCAAAAAAATGTTTTCCTTTTATATTCCAGTGCTGTCCTCGTAAATTTTGGTAATATAATTGCAAATTCGCTAAAAGCGTATTCAATTCATTTGCCAGTATTTCAGACTGTTTGCTGTCTAATCCTATTTGCGTGTTGGTTTTTAATTTGCTCATGTTTTAATTTTTGACTGTGCAAATTTTTAATTATTTTTTTAATAAGAGAAATTGATTAACTTTATAATTCAATAAGAAAAAATTATGAACATCAGTTTAACACAATTAGAATACTTGTTGGCAATTGATAATTACAGGCACTTTGCAAAAGCAGCCGATGCTTGTTTGGTAACGCAGCCAACGTTATCCATGCAATTAAAAAAACTGGAAGAAGAACTAAAGATCACCATTTTTGACAGGAGCAAGCAACCCATCATTCCTACAGAAGCAGGCGCTGCATTGATAGAACAGGCACGCATTATTTTACGTGAAGCCAAGAAATTGGAGACGATTTCCAAAAGTTTTGATGATAGCTTTGAAGGCAGTTTGTCTATCGGAATTATACCAACCATTGCTCCGTATTTGCTGCCTTATTTTTTAGGTGATTTTATTAAAAAATATGCAAGTATTAAACTCACAATTCAGGAATTAAAAACGGAAGATATTATTCAGAAGCTGAATAAAGATGAGATCGATGTTGGTATTTTAGCAACGCCGTTGCATGAGAATAGTTTGACCGAAGAACCTTTGTTTTACGAAGAAATTATGGTTTACGCGCAAGCAAAGCATCCATTGACAAAAAAGAAAACGTTAGATGCTGATGATATTTTGCGTGATGATGTTTGGATGCTTTCGCAAGGCAATTGTTTCCGCAACCAGATCATTAATTTGTGCACGAAAGAACAAAAGATAAACCGACACCTGAAATATGAAACCGGTTCTATTGAAACATTGAAAAAAATGGTAGAAACAGAAGGTGGTTTTACGTTGCTGCCTGAATTAGCGGTGCTTGAACTTTCAACAAAGCAATTCAATAATGTAGCAACATTTAAAAAACCAAAACCATTGCGTGAAGTAAGTATTGTGTATGCACGCAGCGTTGCGAAGAAGAAATTTATACAGATCTTGAAAAAACAGATCTTGAAAAATATTCCGGAAGAATTGTTGAATAAAAAACGCGGTGTTGTAGTTGAATGGAAATAGCTTAGTGTTCAACCTCGTCCATTTCTTTCAAATACGATTTTAATGTTTCGACATGTTGTCCGTAGAGTTTGCGCAAATACCATTTTAAAATCGGATATGAAATCAACGTAAATAACAATGCAAATGACAAGATCATAGCCAATGTTGGTTTGCTGAATTCATCGAAGTATAATAAAAAACCAAGTGCTTTCATTTCATATAAGCATGCTAACGTAGAAATAAAAACAGAAAACGGAGCCAATATCAAACTGCCGTAAAAATAGATTTTCAGAAATTTTTCTAATTGTAAAATCAAAGATTGTAAGCTGGTTTTTATATCGTTATGGAAGACAGAAAATCGTCTTAATTCGTTGTATTTTTTGATGTAATAAATAAAATAAGGAATAAAAATAAATACAATAGCGGCAACAAAAAGAAGAGTTACAGGTCTTGATTTAAAATAAAAAGGTACCGCAGCCACCAATACTAAACAAATGCCAAACAGCGCAATCTCAAGCAGTAAATTTCTTTTCAGTTTTTCTAAAATAGAAGTAGAGCGACCTTTCATCAGACGTTCTATTTCTGCTTTATCGATATTCTGCTTGTCCAGATTCCGCTCAACTTGCTGCTTCCAAATATCTTTCAGGTTATCTAATTCTACCATTATTTTACATTTAATAGTTTTCTTAATTTTTCTTTAATTCGGTTCATCTTCACAGCAACATAATTGGCCGAAATACCGGTGATTTCCGCGATCTCATCGTATGGTTTGTCTTCTAAAAACAATAACGCTATTGATTTTTCAATGTCTGACAACTGTTCGATTGATGCGTATAATAATTTTAATTCGTCGTTATAATTTTCGTTGTTTTGTTCTTGAATTTGAAATGAAACAGATGCTAGTTCTGTGGTTTTTATTTTCTTTTTACGAATGCCGGAAATTGCCGTATTTAAAGCAATTCTGTACATAAACGTAGTAATTTTTGCTTCGTTTCTGAACGATGGAAACGCTTTCCATAATTGCAGAATCATTTCCTGGAACAAATCACTATGATCGTCCTGATTTGACGTGTACATACGGCACACCTTATGCAAGATGCGCTGATGCTCATTAATGGTTTGTAAAAATAGCTGCTCCAAATATTCTGACTACGCTTGCAAAATAAGTCGTAAACGTCGCAAAGATATTACAATAAACCGATTAAAATAAAAAACCACACGATGTAGGTGTGGCTTTTGAAGAAAGAGCGAAGTTGCCTTATTTTTTATGACAACCTTTTTTGTGGTGGTGATGACAAGATTTTCCTTGTCCTTTTTTCATATCATCTTTTTTGCCGTAGTTACTTCTCATTTCTTTTTTTGACTTTTCACCATAAAAAGAATTTGGTTTAGCAAAGGTGTTTGCGGAAAGCATCATGACCATCATTAAAGCAGTTCCATAAATAAAATTTTTCATGTTATTATCTTTTTAGTTTAACAATAAACTATCTAAAACAATAAGAATGCCATATTCTAAAGACAAGAAAATCATTAACGAAAAATTTAGTTAATACGTGTTTTTATAACGTTGGTTAACAAACAATCCGCGACCGGTGGTTTTCCCTGAATTTTTTCTTTAGTGGTATGCGTTGAAGATAAACGCTTCATTTCTGCGCAACTTTGATCTATCAAACAAACGGAAAATTTAAAACAACGAAAAAATAAAAATTATGAAAACTATTACAAACATCACCGCAATCATCATCGTGTTCATGACAACATTCAGCACATCTTACGCAAAAATAAGAAAGATGAGCGCAGAACAATTCGACCGCATTTACAAACACACAGACAAAGATGTAGTTGGCACTTGGGAAAAAGTTACTGATTACACTTCAAAAAAAGAAGAATACACGCAATTCAATGCAAATGGCACTTACATTTCGTTTGAGAAAAAAGACGGCAAATATACGGTTACAGGACGCGGAAAATGGATGGTAGAAGGACAGGCAATTTACATCATGCACGGAAGTGAAAAAGAAGCAGCGGTAGCTTACAGTGTTCAAAATAACCAGTTAATTTTTGACGCGGCACAATACACAAAACCTGCTTCTACCTTCGCAAGCAAATAAAAAAATCAACAGTATAAAATCAATAATCAAATCAAATAACAATCATGAAAAAAGTAACAACAAGAATGATGATCGCCATGTTTGCTTTCGTCTTCGCAGCAGCAACAACTTCTTGCCAAAAAGAAGAAAACGTTTCGCCAACACCAAACACGCCACAAGCGCCTGCAATTCCGGTAACGCCTGTAACACCAAGTGTTTCGATGAAACCAAGATTTATTATTACGTCAGAAAGCGGCACAACAACAAGAAAAGAATCGTTTGTTTATGATTCACAAAACAAACTGGTCAAATATGAATCAAGCAGCGCAACAGCAGGTTTAGATTCAGTATTGTTTACCGGCAACTCTGTAATATTTAAATCAGGATCTGGCAGTTCTCAGTTTTTATTCTTAAACACCGATAAAACATTTAAGTCTTTATTTCTGAGAACAGATGAAACTACATTTGAAAATAATCAAAACAATTTAACGCTAATGAAAAAAATCAGACCAGGCAACACGCCTTTAGTGGTTGGTGAATTTGATTACACAAGCAATAATCTAACAAAAATTGGTGCTGAGATAAGAATTGACATCAACTATTTTAATGATTTGCCATATCAAAAAGGTATCAATGAAATTCCGGTAGCATTGAAACCAATTAAGTTTTATAAAGTGATGGAAATTGAAAACACCACATCAACTATTTTATACAGCAAAATGATTAGACAAATTATCATCGATTTCGGCAACAGAAAAGAACTGCATGATTATGCATATACGTTTGATGCGAACAACAGAATAACACAAATTCGAGATACACAAACATTTGTAACATCATCTTCATCAACACAAAAAGTAGTGATCAGCGCAATTACTTATTAAAAAGCCACAGAACCATAATTCTTAGTTGTTTATTGATGGCGCAGTGAACTTTAAAAAAAAGTTCGCTGCGCTTTTATGTTAAAGGCAATTCAATATGTATCGAAGTTCCTTTTCCAATTGCCGAATCAATATCCATTTTTCCATTAAGCAAAGCGATGCGTTGCTGCATACTGTTCAAACCGATACCATCTTTATTTTTTATGGCTGAAACATCAAAACCTTTTCCGTCGTCTTCAACGGTTAAAGAAATCAGGTTTTCGTTTTTTGTTAACTGAACCAATACTTCTTTTGCATCAGCATATTTTATGATGTTGTTCAGTAATTCCTGAATCATTCTGTAAATCAGCAATTCCATTTTTTGTGGCAAACGATTTTCTAAATTATAATACTGAAAATCAATTTCTATGTTTGAGCTTTGTTGCATTTGCGTGCAGAACTGTTCTGTTGCATCAATTAAACCTAAGCGTTCGAGCGCCGACGGCATCAGCGCATGCGATATTTTACGAATGTCTTGCGATGCCGTATTTAACAAATTCAACGCATCATTGTATTCTTCATTTTGCTGAATTTCAGTGTGAGATTTTTTAAAATTTGTGAATTGCAATTTGATCATACTCATCAAGCCGCCAATGCCATCGTGCAGTTCTTTTGCCAGTCGAATGCGTTCCATTTCTTCGCCATCAATAATTGCTTGCGTCAGTTCTAATTTCTTTTGTTGCTCAATGGTAACAATCTTGTTTTGTAATAATTTTTGACGTTGTTTTAAAAACACATACAGTATAAAAGAACCAACAAACAAAATTAAGAACAATAAAACAGCGACAAGAAACCGTGTTCGTGATTGTTGTATTTCTGTTTGTTGCTGCGCGATCTTTGTTTCTTTTTGTGCAGTTTGATATTTGGTTTCGAGTTCATTCAATGTATTATTTCTTTTTTCAAAAAAAACACTATCGTTATATTGCTGATATAATTGTGCATATTGAAATGCATTTTTAAAATCACCATTTTGTTCAGAAATGAATTTATATAAACCATAAACACGTTTGTACAGTTGAAATGAATTAATCGTTTTTGCCAAACTTTCTGCCTTATTAATTGCAGTTGTGGCATCGTTGTTATTTCCAGTATTTATTGCACTTTCAGCCAAATTACAATACGCAAAACACACATCATAATCTGAATTTGTTTTTAGAATATAGTTAATAGAATTTTGAGCACTTTGATACGCATCGGTCCATTTTTTTTGCGCTTTATAAAGCTCAAATTGCGCTTTATACGCATAGCCAATTATAAAATCATTTTGCAAAAGTTGCCCGTTTTTTAATGCTAATGATGCGTATTGTTTTGCGCTATCGATTAAATTATTTTTTGTGAATGCAATCGAAACATCATTCGCGGTCATACCAATACTGAATGTATCATTGATGCGCGAAGCCGTCTGAAACGCCAGTAAATTATACTGAAGCGCATTTTTAAATTGTTCTGTATTGTTATAAATCGATGCAATGTTGCTGTAACAAATCGTCAAACCTTTATAAAACTGAATGGAATCAAAAATAGCTGCTGCATTTTGATAATTAGAAATTGCCAGATCATAAAAACCTTTGACTTGATAAATATTTGCAATCGAATTGTATGTAATGCCAGCTTCTTTATAGTTTTTTAATTGCTTAAATAATATAATGGCTTGTTTACAAAAAACAATATTTTGATTTTCATCATTAATTTCTGCATTCAACACAGCAAATCTGCGTAATGATTTTGCATAAACTTCAGGAAATTTGCCTGATACATATTCAGCACCTAAAATTTTGGAATAACAGATTTTCGCACTGTCGGTATTTGTCTTTTCAAAAGATTGCGCTTGTTTAAAAAGCGTATTAATATCTTCAGCATTAACGTAAAAGCAAAAAATTTGCAATAGTATAAGAAACAGCCATTTCTTTTTTATGGAGTTTATCCAATTTATTTTATACTTTATACGAATCACAAGCGTAAAAATATTATTTTTATTTTTCAAACAACCATATTTTATGACAACTATCGGAATTATTGACGATCACGGAATTGTGCTGCAAGGTGTTTCTGCTGTTTTCGCGTCTAAAAAAGAATTTGATGTCATCTTTGCAATCAATAATTTGTCGGAAGCAAACACCACTTTAGAACAAACACAACCACAGGTTTTATTTCTCGATATCAATGTAAAAGGCAATGATGGTTTGGAAGCGTTGAAAGTATTTAAGAAAAAATATACAGCAATGAAAGTCGTGATGCTGACTTCCTTTGAAGAAACTGCGTTAGTGAAAACTGCTTTGCGTAACGGCGCTGATGGTTATTTGCTGAAAGATGCATCAGAAACAGAATTTTTAACAGCAGTAGAAAATGTGTTGAATGGCAAACAGTACATACAACCATCTATGCAGGAAACATTATTGAAAGAATCATTAGGACAAAAAAAAGACACATCATATATTCCGAAATTAACGCGCCGCGAAAAGGAAATCCTGCAATTAATTGTAGATGAAAAAACAACGCAGGAAATTGCAGACACCTTATTTTTGAGTGTTTCAACCGTGGAAACGCACCGCATGAATTTGATTAGTAAACTTGGTGTAAAAAATGCAGCCGGTTTGGTGAAAATCGCTTTGGAAAAAGGATTGCTGAAAGAATAAAATGGCTTTTCCAAAATTTTAAATTTTGGAAAAGTTACTTCAACTTATAGCTTAGTAAATGTTACTCGGAATTTTCGGGTTTGTGTGCCTAGTTTCCCAAAATAACTTACACGAAAAGAAGATGCTGTACGCGATTCGATTTCCCATATTTCATTGGTGGTTCCGCCAACTACGCGCAGTTGCGACCCATTATTGTTTATATCTTCAATAGAACCTTCTTCTTTTATTTGCGGATCAGACACATCACATTTGGTTGCTCCTTCATCTAATACAAAAGTATTTGTAGTTGCATTGAAATGCCATATATTATCGGCTTTGCAAACTAGTACAGCAGGCGAAATGGTTGGCATAGTATCCGGTGCTACAGAATCGGCAGAATATAAAATGCTTGTTTTGCGCCATTCGCTTTTTGCCAGATCTTCAATTAAAACAGATTTTTTTGTTTCTTCTTTCTTACATGCTACTAATGCAATAATTGTAACGCAGATTAAAAATAATTTATTCATAGTTGTTTATTTTATTGATGTAAAGTTGTGCTATAAAAATAGCATTTTTTTAAAGGAAAACCGTAATTATGAAAACTCATGGTTTACTTGGATTTATTGGCCAACTGACCGCAGGCAGCATCTATATCTTTGCCACGACTCTTGCGAACATTAGCAATTACTTTATGTTTGGACAAATAATCAATGAATTTCTCACGCGTTTCAACGGTTGATTTATGAAAATCTGCCTGGTCAATTTTATTGTATTCAATGACATTGATTTTTACATCGTGTAGTTGTTTGCAAATATCAACGAGTTTTTTTGCATCATCAATGGTGTCGTTCACGCCATCTAACAAAATATATTCAAACGTAACTTCGCCTTTGCAGTTTTGCTGAAAATATTTCAAAGCATCGATCAATACTTCAATATTATTTTGCTCATTGATCGGCATGATCGTGTTGCGCTTTTCATCATCAGCAGCGTGCAGCGACAAAGCCAAATTAAAACGCACATTGTCATCAGCCAGTTTTTTGATCATTTTTGCAATACCAGCAGTAGAAACAGTAATACGTTTTGCAGCCATGTTCAAACCTTCTTCAGAAGTGATTTTATCGATTGCCGTTAAGACATTACTGTAATTCAGCAACGGCTCGCCCATACCCATGAAAACGATATTCGTTAGATTTTTACCAATACTTTTTTGTGTTTGATTATTAATCAAAACCACCTGATCATAAATTTCAGCAGCCGTTAAATTGCGCTCGCGTTTTAAAAAACCGGTTGCACAAAACGAACACGTTAAACTACAACCAACCTGCGAAGAAACACAAGCCGTTGCACGGTCGTCGGTTGGAATCATTACGCCTTCAATCAAATGCTTGTCGTGCAATTGAAACGCAGATTTTATCGTGCCATCATTGGATTGTTGAACTTTATAAACTGAAATTGGAAGGATGGAAAAATTTGTTTTTAGTTTTTCACGTAAATCTTTGGAAAGATTGGTCATGTCATCAAAATCAACTGCCGACTTTTTCCAAAGCCATTCATAGATCTGCTTTGCACGAAACGGTTTTTCACCTAATTGCTCCAATTGTGCAATTAATTGTTCTTTTGAAAGTGTTCGTATGTCGGTTTGTTTTTCCAATTCAACACAAAGATAGGTCAACTTTTTCATTGACTAAAGACAAAACACTTTTATATCTTTGTTGTAATGTCGTTTCGTAAAATCTCAGCCGATAAAATCCATCCAATCGCATCTTCACCAATAGAAAATGGTGTTGTAATTATTGACGAAAATGGGAAAATCCAAGCTATAGATATCTTGGAAAATCATGATAAAACAGAAATTGAGTTTTTTAAAGGTATGATGGTGCCTGGTTTTATCAATGCGCATTGTCATTTGGAATTGTCTCATTTAAACGGTGTTGCGCAAACAGGAACTGGTTTGATTGATTTCATTTCGCAAGTCATTAAAAACCGAAATCATTCGCAGGAAATTATACAAGAAGCTATTGTACGCGAAGAAAAAAACATGATTGAAAGTGGAATTGTCGCCGTTGGTGATATTTCCAATACAACCGATACGTTTGCGCAAAAATGCAAAGAAAATTTATACTATTATACGTTCGTAGAATATTTCGATCTGTTCCAGGAAGAAAATACGGACAAAATTATTGAGCAATACGATGCGGTTTTTAATCAATTAACAGAAACAAAAAAAAATAAAAAATCAAAAGTGCCGCATGCACCGTATTCGGTTTCGAGACGCTTATTTGATGTACTTCGCTTTGCACAGCAAGGCAAAACCATATCAATTCACAATCAGGAAACGCTACCGGAAAATGAATTATTTCTAAGCAAAACAGGCGATTTTATTTCGTTTTATGAACGCATTGGTTTTGATACAAAATATATTCCATACACCAACAACACGGCGATTCACTATGCATTGGAATATCTGGAAAAGCAAAACAGGAATCTTTTTGTGCATAATACATTGACTACAAAAGAGGATATTTTAGCTGCGTTTGATGTGCTGAATTCTGAAGATGTGTTTTGGTGTACTTGTCCGAATGCGAATTTATACATTGAGAATCGTTTGCCGAATTACAGAAATTTTTTAGAAACGAATGCTCAGGTTTGCATCGGTACAGACAGTTTAACATCGAACTGGCAATTGAATATCTTGGAAGAAATGAAAACAATATTGAAATATCAATCCTATCTTGATTTTGAAACGATATTAAAATGGGCAACTTTAAACGGTGCTAAAGCATTAGGTTTTGCTGATAGTTTGGGTTCGATAGAAATTGGAAAAACACCTGGTTTGGTTTTGATAGAAAATATGGAAAACGGAAAACTGACGAATAAATCAACTTCAAAAAGAATAATTTGAATTTAGCAATTGACATTGGCAACACGCGTACTAAAATTGGCATCTTCGATAACTCGGCTTTGTCAACTGTAATGACGTATGAGAATTCTAAGATCATCAATATCGCAGAAATTATTAAAGGATTTGACATCACCAAGGCAATTATTTCAAGCACGATCGAAATACCAACTTATTTTTTAGAAGAATTAAATGGAATTTCACCAACAATTATTTTAGATGAAAACACAAAATTGCCGTTTCAAAATAAATATTCTACAAAAGATACCTTAGGAAAAGACCGATTGGCGTTGATTGCTGCGGCACAGGCGCAGTTTCCAGATCACAATAATTTAGTGATTGGTTGCGGCACATGTATTACGTTCAATTTTATCAATGCACAAAACGAATTTTTAGGTGGAAGCATCCATCCTGGTTTAAAAATGCGCTTCAAGGCAATGCATACATTTACCGGAAAATTACCGTTGGTAGAGCTTGAAAACCATGCGGAAATGATTGGAACTGACACTAAATCGAACCTGCTTTCAGGTGTAATTTGTGGCACAACCAAAGAAATTGATGGTATGATAGGTGATTATTTAGTTAAATTTCCTCAAATGAACGCAATAATCACCGGTGGCGATGCTGATTTGTTGGTTTCTACGCTTAAAAACAAGATATTTGCGTTTCCCAATTTCACTTTAATTGGACTCAATCATATACTTAATTATAATGCGTAAGTTACTTTTATTTTTTCTGGTTTTGTCAGCAGTTGGATTGTATGCTCAGGAAAGCACACCTTATTCAAGATACGGACTTGGTTATCTGGTAGATAACAACCATATGCAATCGGCACAAATGGGTGGCTTAGGCGCTGCGTTTCAATCAGCAGAATCACCGAATTATATCAATCCTGCTTCTTATGCAAGCATGCAGTTGACTACTTTTGACGGCGGAATTTCCGGCAATTTTGAAAGAATAAAAACAACCGACACCAAATCAAAGCAAAATAGCTTCACCTTAAATTATTTATCCATCTTTTTTCCGGCAAATAAATACTGGACAACAGGTGCAAGTTTATTGCCGTTTTCTTCTAAAGATTACCTGATTTCACAAACGCAGGTATTTGATACAACCAGTTCTATGAAATTTGAATATGAAGGTTCAGGAACTTTGTACAACTTCTCTTGGGGAAATGGCTTCAAATACAAAGGATTTCAGGTTGGCGTGAATTTAGGTTATTTGTTCGGAAAACTAAATAACAACACATTTGGCTATGCATTGAATAAAGATGGCAGCATTGACCAAACAGCGTTTACCACATGGTCGTTCACAAACGCAAAAGTAAGCAGCTTCATTTGGAATGCAGGCGCACAGTATGTGTTAGATATTAAAAGCAAGAAAGACACGACCAAATTATATAATGTGGTATTTGGTGTTTCCGGTTCGGCTCCAATCAAATTCAGCAAACGTACTTATATCGACGATGCATTATATAATTTCGAATCTAAATATTTGACAACAAGAGGTAATACTGTTGGCTTGAATGATTTCATTACAGATTATATCAAACCACAATCTGAATACACTAAAATTTTAGATACACTTTCTGAAAAATTCGGACAAGCAGCAAACATCAAAATTCCGGCAACGTTAAATGTTGGTGTTATGGCTTTTCAAGGTATTAAATGGAAAGCAGGTGTCGATTTCCGCTATCAGCCATGGAGCAAATATACCGGTTATGAAGGCGGCGCTGCTTCCAAACTTAGCAATAGCTGGCGAGTTGCCTTTGGCGGTGAGTTTTTACCGAATGATAAAAACTTTAAAAAATTCTTTTCTAAGCTGAAATACAGAGCCGGATTTAGCTATACACGCACCAATATTGCTATCAATAACACAGCAATTAATGAGTTTGGCATGAACTTTGGCGTAGGTATTCCAATAGTAATAACTGTTACGTCGCCGGAAGGTCTGATAAACAAATTGTACGTCTATGCGTTCAATGTTGGAATAGAAGGTGGAAGCAGAGGAACTACACAGAAAAATTTAGTGCAGGAAACCTTTGTAAAACTGAAGATCGGAATTTCCTTAAACGACAGATGGTTTGTTAAAAGAAAATACTATTGATTTTAAAAATAAAATTGATTTTAAAAAATGAAAAAACTTGGTTTAATTATTGGCTCTTGCTTTTTACTGTTTGGTTCATTACAAGCTCAGAATTGTCCGCGATACATCAATGGTGACAGCACTAAAACAACGGCACCATATTCTATTTATCGCGAGTTTTTTAAGAAACAGTTGTACAATGATGCATTTCCATACTGGAGACAAATTTATAATGGTGCGCCGGCTTTTCGTTTGCAAACCATGATGGATGGCGAAGTATTATATACTAACTTAATTCAAAATACAACGGATGCTGCTTTGAAAGATAAATATGTAGATACATTGATGATGATTTACGATAAACGTATGGAATGTCATGGACAAACAGATTACGTTTTAGGTAAAAAAGCGGTTGACCAGTTAAAATACAAAGGCGGTGCAGGTATCAAAGATGCACGTGCCAACTTTGAAAAATCATTACAGATTAGTGGTGCAAATGCGTATCCGTTTGTTATTCAAACATACTTTAAATTGATCGTTAATCAATTAGGCAAAGACGACATCACACCAGATTTTGTTAAAGGTAAATACGAAACATTATCTGCGATCTTAGATAAAAACATTGCAAAGAATGACAAGAACGCTGCGGCAAACAAAGAAGTAAAAACATTATTGGATGATTTATACACGCAAAATTTTGCTGATAAATCTGATCCTGCGGATTGTTCTAAATTAATGGAAATTTATAAGAAAAAATATGACGAAAAACCAAACGACCTGGAAACAATTAAGTTGGTATATAACAAAACAAAAGGTTGTGCAGACAGTTCTTTCAATGTTGAGTTATTGAAAAAACTAAACGCAATGGATCCGAACTATAGCTATGCTATTCGTTTAGGAAAGATTTATACTCGTTTAAACAAATACGATTCTGCGTATGTATTGTATGAAAATGCAGTAGCTAAAGAAACAGATTCATTGAAAAAAGCAGACTTGTATTTCAGCATGGCAAACATCAAGTACGAAAAAAATGATTTTCCTGCCGCGCGTGATTTTGCAAAACAAACCATTACGTACAATCCAAAAATGGGTACTGCTTATTTGTTGATTGGAACATTGTATGCTGCAAGCGGTAAGTTGTGCGGACCTGGAACCGGCTTTCAATCGCAAATCGTTTTGTGGCCTGCTTTTGATTACTTCAAAAAAGCGAAAGAAGTAGATCCAACAGTAGCGGAAGATGCACAAAAAATGATTTCGAGCTATACACAATATTTGCCGACGAAAGGCGATATCACAGCAAAAAAATTAGCAGAAGGTGCACCATATACTATTGGTTGTTGGATCAACGAAACAACAACAGTAAAATCAAGACCAGGCGTTGCTTCATCATCAACGGCACCGAAAAAAAAGACAACACCGGAAAAAAAAAAGTAACTCCTAAGAAAAAGTAAAACGATAATATAGTTAACAAAATCCGTCTCATTCAAAACGAGACGGATTTTTTATTTTGTAAAAATCGTAAATCATATTCCGAAACTTCGGAACGTAAATCGTAAATTCGTTGCATGTATTTATACATCAAAGCACTGCATATTATTTTTGTTGTCAACTGGTTTGCCGGTTTGTTTTACATGCCAAGATTATTTATTTACGCAACCGAAGCCAACGAAAAACCGGAACCTGAAAGATCTATCCTGATTGATCAGTTTAAAATTATGCAACATAAATTGTGGTACATTATCACCTGGCCTTCGTGCATCATTACGATGAGTTTTGGTATTTGGTTATTAATACAATCAGGATTTTTATCACAAAGCTGGATGCATATCAAACTGGCATTTGTGTTTTTCTTAGTGTGCTATCATTTTTCATTGCACTATATTTTCAAATTACAACAAGAAAATAAATTTCCGTTCACATCTATGCAATTACGCATCTGGAATGAAGTCGCCACAATATTTTTATTTGCAATCGTTTTTTTAGTGGTAGTAAAAACCAACCTGAGTTTTTTATTCGGAATTGGCGGATTGATTGCATTAGTCATACTCTTGATGCTTGGAATTCGTTTGTATAAACTAATACGCAAAGCATGAACAATAAACCGGTAAAATATGCGGCTGGTTTCTTTTTAGCATGTTTCGTTGTTATTGTTATCGCACGAAAAATAGACAATCGCATTTTGTTATTTCCGCTTTGGCTGAAAACAATTTTATATGTTGTTGCGCTGCCGATTGCTTATAGTTTTATCAAAAAATGGGCAATCTTTGCTGCACAAAAAGAGAGTGATAATAACATGGTGAAAGCCGTAAACGTATTATGTACAGTATTGCTGGCTTTTATTATTTCTTTGCTAATCAAATTGCCATTAAATGCTTTCATCATTCAGCAATCCAGGAAAAATGAAAGCATTACACAAATGTGTCCAATAACTTACTATTCAACCAGTCTTAAAAACCAGGAAAAGAAACACATCACATTTATGTTTCAGAATAAGAATATTCGAATGAAAGTGAAACCAACAACAATGCAAAAAATAAAATCATTGCCATCTGTGCGGAAAAACATACAACTGCAATTACGCAAAAGTATTTTAGGTATGTATGTTGTGGAAGATTATGATATTGAATAAAAATAGTCGCAATACTATTGTTGATTCGTATGCGTTTATAATAACACATGAAAAAATTCTTTCTTTCGGTTTTTGTTTTAGCACTTGCAGCCATACTTGGTTTTGGTTATTATTTATTTCAACGCAAAATTTATTATCCGAATTTCGGCATACTAATTCCAAAAAATTACACCGTACACGGAATAGATGTTTCGCGCTATCAAGGTTTTATTAATTGGCAGCAAGTTGCACAAATGAAAGACAAAGATATCCAACTTAAATTCTGTTTTATGAAAGCGACAGACGGTTTAAGTTATCAGGATATTTTCTTTAAAATAAACTGGTACCGAAGTAAAGAAAATGGCTTGAAGCGTGGCGCATATTTGTATTTTCATCCAGGTATTTCCGGCAAAAAACAAGCACTGCATTTTATAAAAAATGTGGATTTGAAAAAAGGCGATTTCGCGCCGGTGGTCGATTTTGAAGAAGCAGAAAATTTATCGAAAGATGTAATTCTAAAACAATTAAAAGATTGCCTGAATACATTAAAAAGTAAATACAAAATCACACCGATTATTTACGCAAACGTGAATTTTTACGAAACGTATTTGCAAGATGGTTTTTATGAATATCCGATTTGGATCGCGCATTATAACCGAATTGGCAATCCAAGAATTAAAGACGGCTGGCAATTCTGGCAGCACAGTTGCAAAGGTAATGTAAACGGCATCAAAGGCGATGTTGACTTTAATGTATTCAACGGAACATGGCAACAGTTGCAGCAATATTGTTTGTAGTAAAATAAATTTCCTGTTGCATTAAACCTTTCCGTATTTTTATAGTCTAAGCATTTGTATGCCAGTTACAGACGAAGAAATCCTGCAACAGTTTAAAGATCCTGAATCTAAGGAAAAAGCGTTTCGCAATTTGCTGGCGAATTACCAGGAACGTTTATATTATCATGTGCGGCGTTATGTAACGAATCATGATGATGCGAATGATGTGTTGCAAAATACCTGCATCAAGATATGGAATGCGATTGATAATTTTCGCGGCGAATCCGGTTTATATACTTGGTTGTACCGAATTGCAAGCAACGAAGCGATAACGTACATCAATAAAGTAAAAAAGCATCCAACTGTTGATATTGAAACGTCAAGTGCGCAATATCGTGGAGGCACCGACAATATAGAAGCAGATGAACTGACGGCAAAACTGCAGCGCGCGATAGATGCGTTGCCTGATAAGCAAAAACAAGTTTTTATCATGCGTTATTATGATGAAATGCCGTACGAAAAAATAGCGGAAATAGCGGAAACATCCGTTGGTGGTTTGAAAGCATCGTATCATCATGCAGTAAAAAAAATTGAAGAATTTATTTTGAATAATTAAACTTTTTAAAACAAATTCAGTCAAAGAACAGAACTAAACTACAAACAGGCAGGAAATAGAGCGTGATACATCAAACTCTATTTCTTGTTTTAAAAAAGAAATGAATAACAGAACAGACATATTAAATGAATTGAACGCACTTTCGCCGATTCTTTTTCAACTAAAAGAAAAAGAAGTTTTGCCAAAAGTTCCTGCAAATTATTTTGCTGATTTGTCTGCTGTTGTTTTGAATAAAATAGAAGTTGCTGATGAATTGAAAAGCATTTCTGAAATTTTGTTGAAAGCAAAACAAAACGAAACACAACCAATTGTTCCGATAAATTATTTTTCGGATTTAGCAGATAACATTATTGTACAAACACAAAGCGAAAGCACGATTTTATCTTCCATAAAAAAAGAAGTTGAAGTTCCTAATGATTATTTTAATTCGTTTGCAGACAATGTGATGACGAAAATAAAAGCAAAAGAGCAAACGATTGCTGAAGAAAAAATAATTGCATTGCAGCCACAGAAAAAAAACAATATCGTTAAACTATTCTCGCGCGTTGCGATGGCGGCTTCTGTAGTTGGTGTGTTGTTTTTCGGAATAAAAAATTACAATCCATCGAACATTGTCAATAATTGCGAAGATGGAATTGCATGTTTGACACAAGATGAAATTTATAATTACATGCACGAGAACAGCGAGCAGTTTGAATTACAACAAGTGCAGGAAGCTGTTGCACCTGCGATCGAAGAATCAAATATTAAAATGGATGTAGAGAAAAAAGAAGTAGAAAAATACATCGAACAAAATAAAACTGGCTTATCTATTGAAGACGCGTCAACAGATATTTTTTAAAACAAAAAACTAAACTTATAACCATGAAAACAATATTTACTATAGTGGCAGCTTTCTTCTTATTTGCGCAGACAAGCAACGCGCAAAACGGACAAGGCAACGAAAAAATCGAAGCGTTAAAAATTGCATTCATCACCAAGCATTTGAACTTAACGGCAGAAGAGTCGCAAAAATTCTGGCCGGTTTATAATCAGTATGAAGCCGAAAAAAAACAAATTCGCCAAAGCACAATCGGTTCAATCAAAGAACTAAAAGATGATGGTGATTTCACCAATGCAGAAGCTGATCAGGCAATCACAAAATACATCGAATTTAAATCCAGAGATTTAGATCTGACAAAAAAATACATTGCTGAATTCAAGAAGATATTACCTTCAACAAAGATTGCAAAATTGGTAACAGCAGAAGACCGTTTCAAAAAAATGCTGGCCAAGCAAGCACAAAGCGGCGGCGCCAACGGACCAAAACCTTGGAAAAACAAATAATGTGATATTTGGTTAATTATTATTTTAAGAGCCGAACAATTTTGTTCGGCTCTTTTTTTTTTATTGTATAAAACCTTGGTTCTAAAATCTAAAAATCTAATTCGCAACCTCGCTTAAAAACTTCAAACGCACTAATTGGATTTCGCGCATTTCGATATCTTCTTCTTTCAATTTTTTATACGCAACAACAACATCATCGCTTTCCGCCTGCATAAAATAATCATAGATCTCATCCTGAATATCTTCATCAACCTTTTCTTCCAAATAATAATTGATATTGACCTTGGTGCCTGAATTTACAATGGAATCCAATTCTGTGATCAGGTCGTCCATTTGCAAACCAAATGAACTTGCAATATGATCTAACGGCATTTTTTTATCAATGGATTTGATAATATTGACTTTTGTGCTCGAATTTTTTGCAGCCGATTTGATGTTGTCAAAATCAGCCAGTCGCTCAATGTTATTTTCTTCAATATATTTTTGGATCGCAACGCAAAACTCTTTGCCATAACGTTGTGCTTTACCTGAACTAACACCGGTGATGTTACTCAATTCTTCAATCGTGATTGGAAACAAGGTCGCCATTTCTTCCAGTGAAGGATCCTGAAAAACGGTGTAAGGTGGCACTTTATTTTTCTTTCCAACGGACACACACATTTCTTTCAGAATCTTGAATAAATTCGGCTCTAAAACATTTCCTTGTTTTCCGGTCAATGTAACATCATCTTCATCATCTTCGCCTGGCTCGAATTTATTATTCAAAATGATTTTTGTAGAAACTGATTTTTTCACGAATTTCTTGCCTTCTTCCGTTAGTTTCAACACACCATATTGCTCAATATCTTTTTCAATTAAATTCAGCAAAATAGCTTTGCGCACCACAGAATTCCAGAACAACATATCTTTGTCGTTGCCTTTACCGAATATATTTAATTTATCGTGGTTATTCTTTGTAATGTCAGCCGATTTTCTTCCAACTAAAATATTAATGATGTTTGGAATATTGCTGCGTTCGTTCGTTTCTGCAACTGCTTGCAACGCCAGTTTTATTTCATCTTTCGCTTCTATCTGTTCTTTCGGATGTGCACAGTTATCGCACATTTTTCCGCATTCTTCCTGCATGGTTTCGCCAAAATAATGTAGCACGAATTTCTTTCTGCATTCGCCGCTTTCCGCGTATGCTTCCACTTCAGAAAGTTGCATCACGGCAATTTCTTTTTCCGCAACCGTTTTTTCTTTGTTTGATAAGATAAACTTTTCGAACTTATGAATTTCTTTCGGTGAATAATACGAAATACAGGTGCCTTGCAAACCATCACGACCGGCACGACCGGTTTCCTGGTAATAATTTTCGAGTGATTTCGGAATATCGAAATGAATCACAAAACGAACATCCGGTTTGTCAATGCCCATTCCAAAAGCAATGGTTGCAACAATCACTTGTATGTCTTCCATCAAAAACTGATCTTGTCGTTCGCTGCGTACATTCGCATCCAGACCAGCATGATAAGCAGCTGCGTTGATGCCGTTTACCTGTAGCAATTCAGCCAGTTCTTCCGTAGAGTTTCTGCTCAAACAATAAATAATTCCTGATTTATTGTTTTCCTTTTTGATGTATTTAATAATGTCTTTAATAGCATCCTGTTTGCTTGGTTTCGGACGCACTTCATAAAATAAATTATCGCGCAGGAATGAAGAAAGAAAGATTTTCGGATCTTTCATGCCAAGCGTTTTCACAATATCAGACTGTACTTTTGGTGTCGCAGTTGCTGTTAATGCAACAATCGGAATATTGTCTTCAATTTCATTCAGCATCGATTTTATCTTGCGGTATTCCGGACGAAAATCGTGGCCCCATTCTGAAATGCAATGCGCTTCATCAATAGCAACAAAAGAAATTTTTATGGTTTTTAAAAAATCAATGTTTTCCTGTTTCACCAAAGACTCAGGAGCAACATATAAAAGTTTGCAATTGCCTTTAGTAATGTCATTTTTTACTAAAGTGATTTGTGCTTTGTTTAATTGCGAATTAATGAAATGTGCAATATTATCATCACTGCTGTAGCCACGGATTAAATCCACCTGATTCTTCATCAAAGCAATCAGCGGTGAAACGATAATTGCCGTTCCTTCTGAAATAATTGCCGGCAATTGATAGCATAACGATTTGCCGCCACCGGTTGGCATAATAACAAAGGTATCTTTCTTATCTAAAATGCTGTCGATAATTGCCAGCTGATTGCCTTTAAACTTCTCAAATCCAAAATATTTTTTTAGCGCGGCGGTTAGAGAACTGTGCTTTTCACTCATATAATCAAGTCGGTTTAGAATAAAAACGCCATCACAATTGGATGGTCGCAATTTGAACATTAATATACTCAAAAATAACGAATTTTAAGCGTAAAAAGGTGTTAAAAATGTTTATGGAAGTTTTAATAAATTGTATAATTTTACGCATAGAAAAGAGTCCATTTTTATGGCAGAACACAGGTGAATGATTAAATACAAACTATGAACAAAAACACGTATGCAGCCATTATGGCAGGTGGAATAGGAAGCCGTTTCTGGCCGGCAAGCAGAACATCAAAACCAAAGCAATTTCTCGATATTTTAGGCATTGGCAGAACATTAATTCAATCTACGTATGATCGCTTTCTAAAGATTTGTCCGAAAGAAAATATTTTCATTCTTACACATTCTGATTATGTTAGCTTGGTAAAAGAACAACTTCCTGATATTCAGGACTTTCAGATACTGACAGAGCCGGCACGCAAAAACACCGCGCCATGTATTGCTTATTCTGCTTTTAAGATCAATAAACTAAATCCGGATGCCAATATTATCGTGGCACCGTCAGATCATATTATTTTAAATGAAGACGAATTTGTTCGCATTGCAAACTTAACGGTTGATTTTGTGGGACAAAACAACGCTTTGGCAACGCTTGGTATTCGTCCAACGCGACCTGACACCGGTTATGGCTATATTCAGTATGTAGAAGAAGAAACCGCACCTGAAATTCATAAAGTAAAAACATTTACCGAAAAACCGGAAAGAGCCGTTGCGAAGCAGTTTATCAAAAGCGGTGATTTCTTGTGGAATGCAGGAATTTTTATCTGGAATGTAAAATCGATTTTAACTTCGCTCGAACAAAATCTGACCGAAGTATATGAAGCTTTTTATGAAGCAGAAAAAGATATGCTGACGCCGACAGAAAATAAATCGGTAGAAGCTGCTTTTATCACATCGCCAAGTATTTCTATCGATTATGGCGTGATGGAAAAAGCACAAAATGTATATATTGTTCCGGCGAGCTTTGGTTGGAGCGACTTAGGAACCTGGGCTTCTTTATATGCGGAAAAAGAAAAAGATTACCTGAATAACTCAGTAAATGGCAATAATGTGGTGGTGTATGATGCTACCAACAACAGCATCAACGTTCCTGATAATAAATTGGTCGTGATACAAGGTTTAGAAAATTATATTGTGGTTGATACAGATGATGTGTTGCTGATTTGCAATAAAGACGAAGAACAGCGCATTAAAGAATTTACACACGACATCAAAATGAAAAAAGGCGAGAAGTTTTTGTAGTTTATAATATATAATAAAATAAAAAGATGAAGTGTTTATTATTAGGCGGCGCACCTTCGGTTGGAAAAAGTGAAACAATTTATAGACTTACAAGAAATCTATTAGCAAAAGGTTTTGTTGTTGTTTCAGGTACTGTTCCTGCCGTGTTTGCTGATTTTAGAGCGGTACTAGAAGGTGTTGATAAGTCGCAAAATAAGGTTAGAATTATTATCAATTCAGCAACGGATACAGAAAAAATAATAACTGACTTTAAAGATTTTTATGATCGTAATGGAAAATATGATATATTCATATCTTCTGTAAGAGATGACAACTTTTATCCAAGAAGCGGATTTTTTATAATTATGGATTTGAGAAGATTGGCAACTACAATATTAGAAATTCCAATGGCGAAAGTTACCAGACAAGGTGTAAACTTTCCTGTTGCATTAAATTGGTATAATGCACAGCTAGATAACTTATTAAATCATGTAATAAGCGAAAGCCCATTCAATATATAAGAATAGATCAAAACAATTTATGTACTGCATTAAAATGAAAAAAGGTGAGAAGTTCCTTTAGTAGTACTAATAAGTAGCGAGTAATAAGTATTTTTACATATCTTCATTCTTTAATTCAATAATTATCTAATTACACAATTAAGACTATGGCAAATTTATTCGCAAAAAAATCATTGGATAAAATTTTACAGGAATCGGCAGAATCCGGTGAACACACACTGAAAAGAACATTAGGTTCAGGTGCGTTATTAGCATTAGGTATTGGTGCAATTATTGGTGCTGGTATTTTTGTGCGCACGGCAGCAGCGGCAGGCAATCATGCTGGTCCTGGTGTGATGTGGTCGTACATTATTGCCGGAATTGGTTGTGCATTTGCCGGTTTGTGCTATGTAGAATTTGCTTCTATGATTCCGATTGCTGGCAGCGCATACACCTATTCATATGCCACCATGGGCGAGCTGGTTGCATGGATCATCGGCTGGGATTTGATTTTGGAATATGCACTTGGTGCGGCTTGTGTAGCGATCGCATGGTCAGAATATCTCAACAAATTTTGCGAACATTATTTTGGGTTTTCAATACCATATCAGTTTTGTCATTCGCCATTTCAGAATGAATTTGTGAATGGCGTGGCAACAGGCGTGCATGGCTTCATCAACTTGCCGGCAATTTTTATTTTAGGTGTTTTAACGTTGATCTTAATTCGTGGAACCAAAGAATCGGCGAATTTCAATTCATTGATCGTTATTGTAAAAGTGGTGATTGTTTTAGTATTTATTGCTGTTGGCTGGCAATTCATCAATCCTGTAAATCATGCGGTAATTGTTCCACCAAATACGGGCACAAGCGGCGCATTTGGCTGGTCTGGTGTGTTGCGTGGCGCAGGCATTGTATTCTTTGCATATGTCGGTTTTGATGCGGTTTCTACAGCAGCGCAAGAAGCGAAAGATCCGCAAAAAGGCATGCCAATTGGTATTTTAGGTTCTTTAGCTTTTTGTACGGTTCTTTATATTTTATTTTCTTACGTTTTAACAGGCGTTGCCAACTATAAAGATTTTAGCGTAACAGGACCAGGCCACGAAGCTGCTGTTGCTTATGCAATTACTACTTACATGCATGGTTACGAATGGTTTTCCGGTTTGATTACCATTGCAATCTTAGCTGGATTTTCTTCTGTAATTTTGGTGATGTTGTTAGGACAATCGCGCGTATTCTTTTCGATGTCAAAAGATGGTTTGTTGCCAAAAACATTTTCAGAAGTGCATCCAACATACAAAACACCGGCAAAAGCGAATACATGGTTGTTCTTATTGGTTGGTTTATTCGCTGCGTTTGTGCCAGGCGATATTGTTGGTGATATGACTAGCATCGGAACCTTGTTTGCTTTTATCTTAGTATCTATTGGCGTTATTATGATGCGCAAAACCAATCCTGATGCACCACGACCATTTAAAACACCATTGGTTCCTTGGTTTCCGATTTTAGGAATTGTAGTTTGCGGCTGGATGATATTTGGTTTGGGTTGGGAAAATTGGTTACGATTAATCGTTTGGTTAATTGTTGGTTTTGTAATTTACTTTGGTTATAGTAAAAATCACAGTAAAGTGAATAATTCATCAGGTAATATAGACGCGAGCGATCATCTTGTTGGAAAATAAAAAATAAGATTTAAAAAGAGGCGTTTCGATTTATTGAAACGCCTCTTTTTAATTATAAGAGTTGTATAAAAAACTTAATCGCTAAACGGCAACGCGCCTTTTAGTTTCGCGTGTAGTTTTTCGTTATAGCTTTCCAGCATGTAGTTGAAATAATTTTTCGTGGCTTTACTTAAGCAGGAAATATACACATTCAATCGATATTGAATTTCATCTTGCAAGATATTAATTAATGGCAACGCGTCTAAATAATTGGTTGTATTATTTTTTATTCTTTCAAAATGATTATCAACAGAAATATCAATCGCTTCCAATGTTTTCTTGCCTTTATTGTATAGCGAATAATATACTTTTTCCATGTCGAAATCAAAGTCTGTTGTATTCGGAAAATACGCTTTCACGGTATCCGGCAAATCATAGATCAGACCTTTTTCCATTTGCATTTCGCGTTCATACAAATGTTCTAAGAATTTTTCAGGATTGATAAATACATCACGCCAATCGATATAATCTTGCCACAAACCCAAGCGGCGCGCGTTGTTTCCTAAATCAATTACCGTAAAATGATTTTTATTCGGCAATCGACGACTACCGCGTCCAATCATCTGATGATACAACGTCAACGAACGTGTTGCGCGATTTAAAATAATACATTCAACAGTTGGCTCATCAAAACCGGTGGTTAGAATTCCAACCGATGTAACGATCGCGTCAGGCGTGTCTTTCAGCCACTGCAACACATCTTTCCTGTCTTGCTTGTTGCTTGTACTATCCAAGTGTTTTATCGGAACACCTTGATCGTTAAAAAATTTTTCTACCGATTTTGAAGTCGCGACAGAACTATTGAAAATCAATGTTTTTTTACCAACTGCTTTTTCTTTATACGCACGCAGCAATTTCTCATGCATATCAAAGTGCATGTAAATTCTGTCTAATGAATTCACGGTGTAATCACCATCGATACCAATCTTCAAACCACCAAGATGTACATCGTATGTATAAGTTGTTGCATCACTCAAAAAACCGCTTTCTATCAGTTCTTTTATAGAATCACCGATGATCAGTTGCTTATAATTTTGTCGCAATGGCAATGTTTGATTAGAACTCAACGGCGTTGCTGTAACACCAAGTATAATGGCGTTTCTGAAGTAATGAAATATTTTTCGGAATGAATTATAATGCGCTTCATCGACAATCACTAAGTCAATATCTTTTAGATATTCTTCATCGTCTTTCAAGCGATTATTCAGTGTTTCCACCATCGCTAAAAAACACAAATACTGATCCTGATCTTCAATATCATCCACTTCGCTGGTAATTAACTTACAATGAATACCAGCATCTTCCAACGCCTGCGAAGTTTGCTTTAGTAACTCAATGCGATGTGTAAGAATGAGAATTTTTTTCTGATTTTCTTCAATGTATTTTCTGGAAATCTCAGAAAATATAACGGTTTTGCCGCCACCGGTTGGCAACTGAAAAACGATATTATCGCGTCGTTCGTTTTCCATTAAACGCTCGAAAATGCGTTTGATATATTGTTCCTGATAAGGATATAATTTGCGTCCGTTATCGGCGCGTTCTTTAATTCCTACAATCTTCATTTGTTCGTGTTGCCTATCATTCATACAAAATGTGTACCAATCGTTTTGTGTTCAGCTAAAAAATCAGCCGCGTAATTTACTAAATTAAACGTGTGCAAAAAAAGAAAACGTGAGATTTACAAAATCATTTCATTGTAAGATAATATTACAGGAAACCCTTTATTAATAAAATACTTACTTATGGTTAACGGATTTTCGTCTGACGCAACCAAAATGAAATCGCCGCCCCAAGCACCGAGCGATTTGATGCTTCCGGGAAAATCCGGAAAATAAATATCTTTTACTTTTTGTAATTGTAAAATATTGGAAACGATGTTTTCGTGAACATCTATATAATAACAAAATTCATCGAGATCATTTGCACGAATGATTTTTTGTGTGATGTCAGAAATTTGTTCAATGTATTCGGTTTTATTAATCGTTAGATTTTTATAATGCTGAATGCCTTCGCGCGAATTTTGTTTTTGATTGAGATGAACGAAGTATAGATTTTCTTTGAATGAAGGATTAAAGTTTATTTCAGTCATGAGTCGTGAGTCATGAGTCGTGAGTTGATAAGTAATAGCACTTTTTGCTGTAGCACAGGCAATATCATAACCGCTGCCACCAAATGTTTTTGCGAGTAAATCGTATGGATCAATATTTCTCCATTGAGATAATAAACTAATTAAAGTAGAAGAAGAACCAAGTCCCCAATTTTGAGGAAAGTCGAGTTTAGTTGTAAGTATGCAGTCGTAAGTATGCAGTATGCAGTTTTGTAAAATCTTTTGAAGTGTCGAAGCAATATCATTATCAGTTGTAGAAATGATTTCTAATGATTCACAAAATTTGGATTCGAACCAAACCGCATTATTACTATTAATGCTTTTCCAGTAAATACCTTTTTCTTCTTGTCTTTCTGAGCTTGTCGAAGAATCAACCGTTAATGACTGACCAAATTTTGTCGGCAATGCCAAAGCAACAGCACCATCTAAGATGAAATATTCACCAGTGATTAAGAGTTTGCCGTTGGCGTGAAAAGTTTGTGTCATTTTTTTAAGTATTATCTATATTTGGTTGTATCCAATTATGCTTCCGCATTCAAGAACAAAAAGAAAGAAGTTGAATCCTAAAATAATTAAATAATGATATTTCTTTCTGAAGAAAATGTACATCAATGCAACTAAACTAAAAATACATGAAAAGAACATAAATAACAGTGAATACCAAAAATAATTGCTTTGTACAATCTCACTGTAATCAAAAGGAAGTAAGCAGATAATTTTAATAATCCAAGAGACAGTAAATATTGAGAATAATATCGTAAAAACGCTGTTCAACATTTCTATTTCACTTCTTTCTTCGCGCTTCGGTATTGCTCCAGCATCACTCTTGTTGTAGTAAACGAAACGATCTTATCTTTGAAATATTCCAGTGCATATTTCTTTTCTTCATCATTCGCTTCTAAATGATTTAAGATATTCAGTAAATGCATTTTCATGTGTCCTTGCTGAATGCCAACGGTGGTCATGGCTTGCAACGCAGCAAAGTTTTGCGCCAAACCTGCGACTGCACAAATCTGCATCAATTCTTTTGCATTTGGATTTTCTAAGATCTGCAAACTGCGTTTCACCAACGGATGCAATTGCGTCAAACCACCAATAGTTCCTACTGCTAACGGTAAGTCGATCCAGAATTTGAACATGCCATTTTCTACAGAACAATGTGTCAAGCTCGCATATCTTCCATTGCGTGCTGCGTATGTGTGGCCACACGCTTCCACTGCGCGGAAATCATTTCCGGTTGCAATAATAACAGCATCAACACCATTGTAAATTCCTTTGTTATGTGTCGTTGCACGATGCGGATCAACTTCTGCAATGCGCACAGCCGTTCGCATTTTTTCTGCGAATTCCTGTGCGGAAATTTGTCCAAAACTGCCGAGTTCTTCTACTTTACATTCGACCCACGCACGTGCCACACAGTTTGGCGTATAGTTCGAAACAATAGACATAATAATATACACTTTGCCATCTAAAATTTCATTGCGTGCAACAATATCTTTCAATGTATTTGCATATTCTTCCAGAACCGTGTTGATGAAATTCGCACCCATGGAATCGCAGGTTTCAAACGAAACTTTTAACTGAAAATAATTCGTTTCAAATTCCGTCATATCGATCAGCTCAACATCTAACACACCGCCGCCACGCGCATCCATATTGATGGTAATGTATTTTCCGTTTTCAATCAGTTCATTTTTTATTTCCGGAAAAAGCGCTTTTAATTTTTGATGATCGCCATCGTATTTAAAATGCACTTGTCCGATCTTTGTCGTGCCTAAAATTTCTGTTTTGAAACCGCCTCTGTCTAACCAGTATTTTGCTGCTTTCGACATCGCTGCCACCACCGAACTTTCTTCAATAGCCATTGGTAAACTATACAGTTTATTATTGATTAGAAAATTGGGCGCAATACCAAAAGGTATATACATATTGGTTAATGTGTTTTCTGCAAATTCATCAAAAGTTTGCTGCGTTTTTGCATCATTGTGCCAATAACTGGTTAGTTCATCTTTTACATTTTCATCGTTGTTGAAATAGGTATCAACCAACCAGTCAATTTTTTGTTCTTTAGTCAATTTGGAGTAACCTTCTATTTTTTTCATGTGTGTATTTTTTGTATCACAGAGTTCACGGAGATTTTTATATTATAACTCTGTTTTTTCTTAGTGTTCTCTGTGATATTTTTATTTATTTACTTTAAAAAATGCTTTTGCCAATTGCAATCCATCAATTTGATTTTGTAAAAATTGCTGCAATACTTCATACGATTGTTCCGCATATTTCAATAAAGTAGATGCTTGCCCGTAAATCGCAGTTGCATCCAGTTTTTCCATTAAGTAATAACCATCTAAAAAGGTTTTCACACCGCCGGAAATGATGAATTGTTTGCACGCAAAGTTATTGCCTAATTCTGTTTTCAGTTCATTAATAAACGTTACCATTTCTTCGGCACTGTGTCCGATGTGTGAAATTTCATTAAAAATTTGCTGATTCGTTTCACTAGTTCGTAATAATTCTAATTTAGAAAAATTGGTGCCACCATGTGCCGCAAACTCAATCGCTTCAATTGGTAATTGTACTAACGCACGCAAACTTTCCTTACCAAAACCTTGTCCAACTTCTTTGATGATCACTTTCTGTTTCGTCTTTTCTAAAAATTTCTGAATCGTAATGATCGGAACTTCTTTGATCTTGTCGCCTTCCGGTTGCAGCCATTCCTGTAGCGGATTGATATGAATAATAATGCCATCAACTGATAATTTATCGATCAGATTATCAATCAAAAACAATTTATTTTCGTTCAGTAAAATTTCCAGTTGCGCTATGCCGATGTTTGCATAAAAAGGCAAATCGTCGCCAATAATTTTACGAAAATCAAAATCATGTAAACGCTCATTGCTTTCTAAAATGCTGCGACACGAACCCAAACCCATTCCCATTTTAAACTCGTTGCACGCGCGCGCTAAATTAGAATTGATGGTAAACGCTTTTTCCGTGCCGCCGGTCATGCTGGAAACCCAAATTGGTGTTTGAATATTTTTGCCTAAAAAAGAAATGCTGGCAGTTGTTTTCTTCGGATGCGCGGACAACATAGGTTCGTAAGAAAACCGTTTATCGATAGCTAAACTTTCTACCTGTGATTGGAAAGCTAATTGAATATGATCGTGCTTGCGTTCAGCAGCCGTTGGATCGGGATCGGATGTTTTTTCTAGATTTTTCAACTATACAAAGTTAAGTAATTAACCATGTATTTGATTAAAAGTTTAACACTGATGCAAAAAAGAACACGCCGAAACAGTTTTTTAACTGAAAAAGAGTTTACATTTATGCGTTGCATATAATATGTATGCGCCGGAATAAAATTTAAAAAGAGAAATGCTTGATCCTAAAAACTGGATTTCTGCGTATGGCGATTACCTGTTGAATCACGCTTTTTTTAGAGTGAGAAACAGAGAATTGGCTGAAGACCTGGTACAGGAAACATTCATTTCAGCACTAAAATCACGAGACACCTACAATGGAACAGCAAGTGAAAGAACATGGCTGACAGCAATTCTTAAAAATAAGATAATCGATCATTACAGAAGCCGTTTAAATAAGCAAACACAGCAAACAGATTCGATCGATAACAATACCAACAATGATTTTTTTAATTCTGACACTGCGTTTCATTGGTTTGAAACCAAACAGCCGAAAGAATGGAACAGTGCGGAACAATCAATAGAATCAAACGAGTTCAATACAGCGCTGATGGAATGTATGAAGAAAATGCCAGAGAAATTAGCAACGGTTTTTTCTTTGAAATATATCGATGACGAAGCCACGGAAACCATCTGTAAGGAAGTTGGTATCACATCGTCTAATTATTGGGTAATTATACATCGCGCGAAATTACAACTGCGCGAATGTCTGGAAAAAAATTGGTTTTTAAAATAATGTCGTTAAAGAACAACATATTACTGACGTGTAAAGAAGCTACCTTGCTGACTTGTAAAAAACAAGAACAAGCGGTAACCGTAAAAGAAAAATTGCAGTTGTGGCTGCATTTACTGATTTGCCGTGTTTGTTCTTTATTTTATAAACAATCAACCTTGCTGCATGAGCATTTGACAAACATGCACAATAATCAATCTGAATTCACCGCACTGCATTTAGACGAAGCAAAAAAAGCAGCGCTTCAGCAAGCGCTCGATAAAGCGATGGAAAAATAATAACGTTTTCTGTAAGTTATTTTTTCCGGCATCGTATATAATAGAAATGCTCAAAAATGGTTTCTGTAAAAAATATACTGCAATTAATTTTTATCGGTTTTGTTGCTTTGCAATTTGCAGGCAGTTGTACGAAGGAAAATACGCCAACCATTAACTTAAACGAAAAACCGGACACCAATGCTGTGCTTAGATTTTCTGCTGATTTCCAAACCGGACCTTATGGCAGCAACGCAAAAGGCAGCGCGCAGATTTATCGTAAATACGACAGCTCATATGTTTTAGTATTAGACAGCAATTTCTTAATTAATAACGGACCTGCTTTGCATGTATATCTGAGCAAAGAACAGCAACCGTTGAATTTTATCGATTTAGGCGATTTGAAATCTACAAACGGCGGACAAGTTTATAATATTCCGTCAATGCCTGATTTTGCAGTATATAAATATGCGTTGGTGCATTGCAAACAATACGATCATTTATTTGCTTACGCTGAATTACAATAAGTCATGCAAAAAGCCATTTCATTTTTAGCGATCATTTTTATTGCTAGTACTGCAAACGCGCAAGGTTGTAGCGATGCGGGTTTTTGTACATTAGGCAGTTTGAAATCTAATTTTGATATAGAGAAAAAAGATACAATCTCAGAAACCAAAGAATTAAAAAATACGATTGGTATCGGATTCAGTTATGGTTTAGGCGAAGATAAAAACAGCAACTTCAATCCGTTTTTGATATATAATCGCAAGCTTGGCAAACTGGTAGAATTACAAACAAAACTGACATCAGCTTTCATAAAAGGAAAGATCGCCAACGTGAACTACATTTCAGATATTTATATTGCAGCGAACGTATCCGTTCCGATAAAAGATAAAAAACCAAAACTGCAGCAGCACTTGAATATAGTCGCAGGTATTAAGATTCCGTTTTCTACCGCAAATTTTAAAAATAACAATCATCCGCTGCCGATGGCTTATCAACCGAGTTTGGCAACAATAGATATTATTGTTGGCATAAATTATATGGTTTTCGGTTTTGAGTTTAATAGTGCTTTTCAAATACCAACAGCGCAGATCAATAAGAATACATATTTTAAAGAAACAGAACAACGAACATTCAATGACGGAAAAGATTCATTCGCGAGTACGAATTTATTTAAACGGAAACCAGATTTCCTATTCCGTTTTGGTTATGTATTTCATACCAAAAACTACAAATGGTTATTCAAGCCAAATATGTTGAATATTGTTCATCTTGGACAAGACACATACGTTAATATGCTGAATCAAAAACAAAAGATTTCCGGTTCGCAAGGTTATACTTTGAATGCTGCTTTGAATATCACTTACCAAATAAGCAAACATCACAATTTAGAATTGTCAGCAGGAACGCCTTTGGTGTATCGAAAAGTACGTCCAGATGGTTTAACGCGTAAAGTCGCTGTTGCATTAGAATATCATTTTAATTTTTAGTTCGTTGTAAGGAAATAAAAACCCATTCGTATAAACATAAAAAGTAGTATGTATAAAATTCTTTTCTCTTATTTATTGCTGTTGATGACAACAAATACACATGCACAAACAAATGACGTGCAAGTAAAAAACTATAATACAAACAACAAACTTGCTATCGATGGTTATGATCCGGTTGCTTATTTTTTGCAGCACAAAGCAGTTAAAGGAAATAAAAATTTTGCGGTGAACGTCAATGGAATAATTTACTATTGTTCATCACAATCCAACAAGGACTTATTTTTAAAAACACCTTCGGCATACGAACCGCAATATGGTGGTTGGTGTGCGTATGCTATGGGCGCAAAAGGTGAAAAAGTGGAGGTCGATCCGGAAACCTTTAAAATTACAAACGGCAAGCTGTATTTGTTTTACAATAAATATTTAACCAATACTTTGACATCATGGAATAAAGATGAAGCTGCTTTAAAAATAAAAGCAGACGAGAACTGGAAACAGATAATTTCAAAATAACAACATGAAAAAAATATTTTTTTGGACGCTTCGCATCGTTCCGGCTGTCATCATGCTGCAAACCTTATTTTATAAATTCACGGCAGCGCCCGAACCCATTCATATTTTTACCGCATTAATGGGCGACTATGAAGCATATGGAAGAATCGGAACAGGCATTATAGAATTAATTGGTGGCATATTGTTATTGATTCCATCTTTGTCAGTATTTGGTGCGATATTGGGCGCAGGCACGATGAGTGGCGCAATCGTTTCGCATCTTTTTATACTAGGTATCAATGTACAATATTACGATGAAGAAAGTCATCTGATAAATGACCACGGTTCGCTCTTTATTGCGGCAACAATCACATTAATCTGTTGTCTGATAATTATCTATCAGAATAAGGTTTTTTTACATAATTTGATAAAGCAAAAACCACAATGATGCAAAAATCCATTGTAAAAATTTCCAATGGCTTATTGGAAGTTATAGAAAATATACCGGAGCAGTTTTATACACAACCAATACCTGTTTTAGAAAATAAAACAATTGGAATGCAGGTTCGCCATGTGATTGAACATTGGCAAATTTTATTTGATAACTACGAAAATGGCATTATTAATTATGGCGACAGAAACCGTGATAAATCAATAGAAACACAAAAGAGTATTGCACGTTCTATTATACAACAGCTACAAGTCCGATCCAATAAAGTAGATAAACAACTCCAAATTGTATCCGTAGATGATAATGCCTGTTTTAATTCTACTTATTACAGAGAAATAGATGTTGTTACAGAACATATTATTCATCATGCAGCCATCATAAAAGTAGCTGTTTTATCCATCGAACCGGCTTTCGTTTTTCCGCCTGAATTTGGCTACGCACCGGCTACAATTTCCTACAAAGAACAATGTGTACAGTAAGTTTTTATAAAAATAACAACCAAACCATTATCACATCCAACAGAGATGAGCACTACAGCCGCAAACTGGCGCTGCCGCCACAGGAATACGGTTTTGAAAACTTCAAACTTATTTATTGCAAAGACACACAAGCCAACGGCACCTGGATGACGTTGCGCAATGACGGTACTGTTATCGTTTTGCTGAACGGCGCGTTCGAACGCCATGTGCCGAAATATCCGTATCGGAAAAGTCGCGGTTTGGTCGTACTTGATATATCCAATGCAGAAAATTGCGTTGAAGAACTCACAAAGTATGATTTGGACAATATAGAACCGTTTACGATGATCTTGTATTTCGGAGAAACCTTGTTTGAATTTTTTTGGGACGGCAAAGAAAAAATGCTGATTGAAAATCCACACAATGAACCATGGCTGTGGTCATCGGCAACATTATATGATGTGGAAGCAAGAGAAAATAAACTGGAAAGATTTCAGGAATTGCTTGCTTCAAAAAATGAATTAACGAAAGACGATATTTTACAACTGCATCATTCCAAAACAGATTTGATAAATGGTTTTGTCATCAACCGAAACGAACAGTTGTTGACGTTCAGCGTCACACAAGTGGTTTTGACGCCAACCGGAAATACATTCTATCATCACAATCTTTTAGAAGATAAAGAATACAGTGTGAACCTACATGCAGCCAGCGAAAAAAGCATACTATAAAGCGAAATACTTTTTGCACAAGTTGGCAAATTGGGAATACTGGCCACAGGAAGTCGTCTATTTTCCAATGTATCCGTTGTATGCGTTATGCGCAGCAAAAGCAAGGCACGCCGGTTTTTTTGTCACCGCAAATCCGCACGATGGCGAAATGAATTTTGTGATGGAAAGTAAAATTAAGATCTACAGTTTAATTCCGAAGCAATACTATCCAACTACAATTTATGTTGAACCGAAACAGGGTATCGCATCACTTATAGAACAAATAAACAAAGCCAATATTGCTTATCCGTTCATCACCAAACCAAACATCGGACAAAGAGGAATCGGTGTAAAGAAAATTTATACTAAAGATGAATTAATGCAGCAGCATCAAACCGCGAAACATCCATATTTAATTCAGCAACTCATTAATTATCAGCACGAGATCGGCTTGTTTTATGTACGCTATCCGAATGAAGAAAAAGGCAAGCTGACAGGTATTGTTTATAAAGAATTCTTGCAAGTTACAGGCAACGGAAAACAAACATTAGAAGAATTAATTTACAGCGATGCGCGCACTTACTATCAGCTAAATTATTTGCAGGAAAAATTTAAAAACCAATGGAATGATATTATTCCAAAAGACAAAACCATAATGCTGGTACCATTCGGCAACCATGTGCGCGGTTCTAAGTTTTTAGATTATTCGCACAAGATTACACCTAAAATGGAAGCGACATTCAACAACATCTGCTCGCAGATTCACGGCTATTATTTTGGCAGAATGGATGTGAAATTCGACAACTGGCAAGACCTCGAAGAAGGAAAAAACTTTGCCATCATTGAAACCAACGGCGCTGGCAGCGAACCGACGCATATCTACGATCCGAAACATTCTTTATTCTTTGCATGGAAAGAAATTGCGCGCCACATTTATTACCTGCATAAAGTAACCGAACAAAATCACCGCAAAGGTTACCACTACGCAACGCTCAAACAACTGCTGAAAATGTACAGCGATTATAAAATCTATATAAAAGAAATTGAGTGATTTTCAAAAACACAGCTATGTGCAAAGCATCGCTTCTCTGTAGATCTTTTTCAGCGACAGTTTTCTATGTACCTATGTGGTTAAAATCATTTCACCTGTAGCGAGTACGCCGCTTTTTGCAAGTCTCTTTCCCAAAGCTGGCGTTTGTGTCTTAATAACCAGCCAGCCGTTTGATATAAATGACCGTTTTTGTCTTCAAACAAATCCAGCGTAAACAAAAAACGCAACGCTTGTTTTTCTGACGACAGAACACCTGAAACCTGGTATTCTCTGGCATTTAAATTATTTACTGTAAACACAGAATCCTTTTCCACCAATACTTCTTTCAGATTTCGTTTTAACTGATTGGTAATGGAATCGTACATCAGTGCAAAGCCACTGTCGCCTGGTTTTTGTCCGAAATCGATTAGAATAAAATACACATCGCGGTAATCATTTTTAGTTTGCAGTAGCGTTTGATTCGTCGGATATACATCATTCGACACATGAAGATACGACGGATACTGAATAATCACCTTTTCATTACTAAATGTTTTCGGTTCCTTGCTGTATTCACATGAGGCCAAAAGAAATAAAATTCCAGCGGCCACACAAATAAAATTTTTCATATCGCAAAGATAAAAAGAAAAACGTTTAGGCAAGTGAAGCGGCTCTTTAAGTTGGTGGTATGCTTTCCTACTACAAACTATGTATTGAAAAAGCAGATCTTAATTTCTAAATTTGAAGAAATACTCTAATTGCAAATGAAAAAATTAAGAGCAATCACTATAGCAATTTGTGCGATCTCTGTTTTCATGGCTACCTGCAAAAAATCAGGTGAAACAGAAGACCGTTTAACAGTAACAATAAACAGTCCAACAGAAGGCACCACCTATACCGGTTCCATGAATATCGCTTTTAGTATCGCTGCTACCAAAGGTATAGATAGCTGCAGTGTCATTCTAAAAGATGCCTCACCACTGTCCTCTCTTTCTTATTTTGCCAATTATTTTCTGATAGGCAGTGATATAGTTCACGGCAAAACTTCATTCAATTATTCCTATAATTTCTCCGGCGGATTTCCGTCCACACTCACCGCCGCACAATTCATCATCAATGTTGTTGATCTGGAAAAACACCGCTTCTCCAAAACTATTAATGTAAATATTCAGGATTAGAAATAATATTGCTTTAAAAATCTATTTTGTTGCCGTGGTCTTTCAGCCATTTCCTTTTTTGCTGATAATCAGGCATCGCATTTTCCACTTGCTTCCAGAATTTTGCCGAGTGGTTCATTTCTTTTAGGTGCGCCAGCTCATGCACGATCACATAATCGATAATATCGTCCGGCAGCAGCAGCAATTTTGTCGCAAACGCAATCTTCCGCGAAGACGAGCAACTGCCCCACCGCGAAATGGTATGCTTCACCGTTATCTTCTCTATCTTTTCCTTAAAATAGAAATCATTCCAGTACAGTGTGCGTTTTTGTAACAGCGGCAAAAAGTATTTTTCCGTAAAACGAAGCAGGAAACGTTGTATCTCGGCAATCTTTTGCTCTTCCGTTTGCTGCTCTAATAAATAAATATGCAGAATATAATCGCCGCGATAACTCAATTTATTCTTTCCTTCCAAACCAAAATTCAACTCGATCAGAAACTGCTTTCCATACACAGTAATCGTGCGGTTCTGATAATAAGTAATAGAAGTTTGTATGTGCGCATAACATTGTTTTTCCTGTATCTGCTCTTTTGCCCACACCAAAAACTTCTGTACGATCTTCTGTTTTTCCGTTGCCGTGATGTGTTTTGGCAAACGAATCACAATTTCTTTCTTGCCCAGCGCCACGCGCGAATAGTTGCGCCGCTCAACAATAATACGAATAGGAACCGGAAAATTATCAGATGGATAAATAGTATCGCTCACGCTGCAAAAATAGAACCGCGCCGCTAATAAAGAAATTTATACACGATTATTTTTTAGTGAAAGAAACTTATCTTGCAGTCAAAACAAAAAATATGGATTTCAATATCATCAAAAGCTTAACCAACGAGTACACCAACGAATGTGCCAGCACGCGCCGTCTTTTGGAAACTATTCCTATGGACAAACTATCGTGGAAACCGCACGAAAAATCAATGAGTCTGGAAAGCTTGGCGATACACATTGCCGATTTGCCGAACTGGGTGCCGATTACCTTAGACCGCGATGGTCTGGATTTTGCCACAGAACCTTACGTTGCGAAAAAAGCAGCTACGGTAGAAGAATTATTAAAGATACATGATGATGCAACGGCTGC
The DNA here is from genome assembly GCA_046329815.1 of Chitinophagales bacterium. GTDB lineage: Bacteria > Bacteroidota > Bacteroidia > Chitinophagales > JADIYW01 > JADJSS01. The sequence goes on along the minus strand of JAXLTY010000001.1, from coordinate 1,330,343 downwards.
CGCATTGCAATCGATACAAAATACCAGCGCCGATGTTTTAGTGAATCAACAATGGACGATGCGCAACGGCGATACTATTTATTTTACCATGCCGAAAATTGCCGTGCTGCGTAGTTTTGCACTGAACCACGTCTATCATCACCGCGGACAACTGACTGTTTACCTGCGTTTATTAGATGTTCCCGTTCGAGGCGCCTACGGACCAACCGCTGATTTTCCTTCTTAATAAAATATTTGTAATAAAACAAAAGGCGTCTTGTTCAAACGAGACGCCTTTTGTTCATTATCTAAAACATTAGCTAATTATTTCTATTCCGTAACTTGCATGCGCTCGCCTTTCAGTAGCTTGCCGACCCATTCGTATAAATACATGCCTGACAAATGTCTGTTGTAAAAGATTTCATTATCAGCCAGCATCGTATGCGAATCACCATTAATATAGTATGTTGACCAGGTGCTTTTCGGTATCAGAACATTGTCGCGAAGATGTGTGATGCCATCTCTGAAAACCGCAGCAGGTAGCTGGTTTCCAGGCGCGCCGGTACAATTATTATATCCGAAACTCAAAAAGAAACGTGAAGTTGCATCTTCATACGAAGAAATAAATCCAAAGTTTGCATTTGGAAATTTCTTGCTGGAATACTCATATACATTTGCCAAGCCTAATTCAGGAGTGCCGCAGCAACCTAACAAATCGCTTGGTAAAGGCAATCCGAAAATCACTGTAAAACCGATTTGCAGACAAATCGGAAACGCCTGCGCATCGCTAAACAACGGACCAGAATCATTGATCACTGTAATTTTTGCATTCGGAAAACGTTTGGTTACTTCTAAAAAGTTGACGTACACACCATAACCGCCAGCACTTAAACCGAACAACACTATTTCTTCTACTTTATTGTAATCGAAATATGGCTGAATGAAATCCATTGATTTTATAAAATTAAATGAACCAACATAGCGTTGTGTGTCAGCTAAACCAAGTGCTCTGCCATTATATTTGGTTCCGCTGTGAACATCGCCGGTGCAATAAGGAACAAATACAAAAGAAAAATCTTTTAATGGATTTTTATCGTTATCTGCATCAAATATTCCGCGATGCGCATACTCTGAAGACAAAGAAGCCCAGTCACTTTGGTCGAATGATTTAGGATTGCTTGCGCAGGTTTCATTATTAAAACAAGCGCCACCGCCATTGATATATATGGCTAATTTTTTCGGACTGCCGACACGGTAACCGATGCCTGTTTGCGAGCCGTCACGACAAATCATTCCAGGAATATCAAACCAGTGAAATGATTTCAGGTCACTAGCAAATTCTGTAAATGGATGACTGAAACTTGATTGTGCTTCGCGCGTGCAACCAAATAAAATACATAAAGCAGAAATGGTAAAAAAGATTTTTTTCATAGTTTAATTTAATTCCAACTAAGATAGTCAATCTTTTAGAAATTACATATTTCTTCTATACTGACCGCCTACCTCAAACAAAGCATTGGTGATTTGTCCAAGCGAACAATATTTCACGGTTTCCATCAACACCTCAAACAAGTTTTTATTGTGCAAAGCAGCTTCCTGTAATTGTTGTAAATAGTTTGCCGCTTCTTCTTTATTTCTTTCGTGCAATGATTTTAAGTTTTCAATTTGTTGTTGCTTTTCTTCTTCTGTACTGCGTATTACTTCCTGCGGTAATATTGTAGGCGAACCTTTTGATGATAAGAAAGTATTTACGCCAATCAGTGGTAATTCGCCGGTATGTTTTTTCATTTCGTAATACATACTTTCTTCCTGTATTTTTCCGCGCTGATACATCGTTTCCATCGCACCGAGAACGCCGCCGCGTTCTGTTAATCGGTCAAACTCAGCATACACAGCTTCTTCTACCAAATCCGTCAATTCTTCAATAATAAAAGAACCTTGCAACGGATTTTCATTTTTTGCCAAACCTAATTCTTTATTAATAATTAGCTGAATGGCCATTGCTCTGCGTACACTTTCTTCGGTTGGTGTGGTAATCGCTTCATCGTATGCATTGGTGTGTAACGAATTGCAATTATCATAAATAGCATACAATGCCTGCAGTGTTGTACGAATGTCATTAAAATCAATTTCCTGCGCGTGCAAACTTCTTCCTGAAGTTTGAATATGGTATTTTAATTTCTGGCTTCTGTCGTTTCCTTTATACAAATACTTCATCGCTTTTGCCCATATTTTTCGGGCAACACGACCGATTACGGCATATTCAGGATCGATACCATTGCTAAAGAAAAATGATAAGTTTGGCGCAAAATCATCAATGTGCATTCCTCTTGATAGATAGTATTCTACAAAAGAAAAACCATTAGACAACGTAAATGCTAATTGCGAAATCGGATTGGCACCAGCTTCAGCAATATGATAACCACTGATAGAAACCGAATAGAAATTTCGCACTTTATGTTGCACAAAATATTCCTGCACATCGCCCATTAATTTTAACGAAAACTCTGTAGAAAAAATGCAAGTATTTTGCGCCTGATCTTCTTTTAAAATATCTGCCTGTACAGTACCACGCACTTGCGATAATGCATACGCTTTAATTTTATCGTACACTTCTTTTTCCAAAACCTGGTCGCCGGTAACGCCTAATAATAACAAACCTAAACCATCGTTGCCTTCAGGCAAAGTTCCGTTATAAGTAGGTCTTATTGTTTTTTTATTTTGATAGATTTTATCTATTTTATGATTAACCTCATCCACTAAATTATTTTGTCGGATGTATTTTTCACATTCTTGGTCAATAGCTACATTCATAAAAAATGCACAGATGGTCGCCGCCGGTCCGTTTATCGTCATCGAAACAGATGTATTCGGTGAGCATAAATCAAATCCTGAATACAATTTTTTAGCATCATCTAAGTTACAAATTGACACACCTGAATTGCCGATTTTACCATATATATCTGGGCGAATAGCCGGGTCTTCGCCATATAATGTAACGCTGTCAAACGCAGTTGACAACCGTTTTGCAGGCAAACCTAAGGATACATAATGGAAACGTTTATTGGTTCTTTCCGGACCACCTTCACCGGCAAACATACGTGTTGGGTCTTCACCTTCTCTTTTAAAAGGAAAAACACCAGCTGTGTATGGAAATTCGCCAGGCACATTTTCCTGCAAACTCCATTTTAAAATATCACCATACGCTTCATATTTTGGCAAACATACTTTTGGTATTTGCTGATGCGATAAAGACTCGGTGTGCGTTTTTAGTTTTAATTCTTTATCGCGCACCTTAAATACATAAAATTCATTGCTGTAATTTGCTTTTTTTTCTTGCCAAGAATCTAATATTTCCTCACAGTCTGGATGTAATATGAATTTTTTAGTGTCAGCATCCGATAAATCTTTAAGACTCGAAATTTTTTTTAATCTGTCTAAAGCATAAATGTTATTGGCTATCTCTGCCTGTTCATTTACCCATTTATCATAGTTACGATTTGTGCTTGTAATATCAGACAAATAACGAACTCTGTTTGGTGGAATGATATAAATCTTTTCAGAATTACCGATGCGCAGATTCAATGTAGATTTCCAATATAATTTAGATTTTTCAATGACTTTTTGAATGACTGCTTTGTATAATTCATTTGTTCCAGGATCGTTGAACTGCGAAGCAATACTGCCATACACAGGCATCTCATCCGGACTCTGATTCCATGAATTTCTGTTGCGCTGATATTGTTTTTTTACATCGCGCAACGCATCTTGTGCACCACGCTTGTCAAATTTATTGATAGCGACTACATCCGCAAAATCGAGCATATCAATTTTTTCCAATTGCGAAGCAGCGCCAAATTCAGGTGTCATCACATACAGGAAAGTATCAGCAATATCTACTATTTCGGTGCCACTTTGTCCAATACCGGAAGTTTCTATAATAATCAAATCATAGTGTGCAGCTCTTAAAATAGCCAAAGCATCTGTAATATTTTTTGAGATGGAAGCATTTGTTTGTCGCGTTGCCATCGAGCGCATATACACTCTTGGATTATTGATCGAGTTCATGCGGATTCTATCGCCTAATAAAGCACCACCTGTTTTTCTTCGGCTTGGATCGACAGAAATGATTGCTAATGTTTTATCCGGAAAATCTAAAATAAAACGACGCACCAATTCGTCAGTAAGAGAAGATTTTCCTGCGCCACCAGTTCCTGTAATTCCGAGAACAGGTACTTCGTTTTTCAAAGCTGTAATTTGTGTTTCTATCTTATCATATTCTTCCGGAAAATTTTCTGCTGCAGAAATTAATTCCGCGATATGATGTGCATTTCTTTCTTTTAATTTTGATTCATCAAATGTTACATTTTTGCCGGTTGGAAAATCACAGATTTGCAGCAAATCATTAATCATTCCTTGCAAACCTAACGCACGTCCGTCATCTGGCGAATAAATTCTATCAATACCATACGCATGCAATTCTTCAATTTCTGAAGGCAAAATAGTGCCACCACCGCCACCAACAATTTTAATGTGACCGCAACCTTTTTCATGCAGCAAATCATACATGTATTTCAAAAATTCTACATGTCCGCCTTGATAGGAAGTGAACGCAATGGCATTGGCATCTTCTTCAATCGCACATTCTACAATTTCCTGCACAGAACGATTGTGACCCAAATGAATAACTTCTGCGCCAGATGCCTGAATAATGCGACGCATAATATTAATAGCTGCATCATGTCCATCGAATAAAGATGCTGCTGTTACGATTCGGATCTTATTTTGGAGCTGGTAAGGTTGTACTTCTTGCATGACTGATAAATCTATTGTAAAGTTACGAAAATAGAGCGAATAGTTTTGTTTGATTGATTTTTAAGATTTATAAATGAATACATTTACAACTGTTTATTACCTAAAACAACTGCATTATTACCAACTTATAAATCTTAAAAGTATGTAATTGATAATTAATGTTAACTTAGTTAACAAAACACAAAACACTCGAAGTATGTTTGTATTTTTATACAAATTATTGTTATGAAAGCAAAAAAAATATTGATTGGTTTTCTAATCCTTTTCTCGGTTTTGATTGTGTCCGCTATTGCAATTCCGTTTGTATTTAAAGATAAAATTATTGCAAAAGCAAAAGAGCAACTCGAAACATATGTCGATGCAAAAACGGATTTCAAAAGCATAGATCTTTCGCTTCTCAAGAACATTAAAAATTTTCCAAACATTGCGCTTGGAATTGACGATTTGACTTTGATTGGCAAGAATGCTTTCGATGGTGATACATTGTTAAATATAGGAAATACAAGTGTTTCACTCGATATTATGAGTGTGATCAATGGCGAACAATATAAAGTGGAAGCGATTGAATTGAGCGACTTAACTTTTAATGCGATTGTCAATAAAGATGGTTTGAAAAGCTGGAATATTGTGAAACCAAGTTCAGACACGACCAAGTCTGTAGCAAAACCATTTAAACTAGCTTTAAATAAACTTTCATTAAACAACATCAATATTAATTTTGACGATTTGCAAAATGGAACAACATTAAAAATCGTGAATTTAAATCATGATGGAAAAGGCGACTTTAGTTCAGAAATATTAGATTATGAAAGTAAAACCGATATTGAAAATGTTTCTTATGCACAAGGAATTGTTTCGTATTTGAAAGATGCAAAAATCAATTTTGAAAGTATTTTAAATATTGATCAGAAAAATAAAAAATATGCATTCAAAGACAATAAACTTTCGTTGAATGATTTGGGTTTGTTGTTCAATGGTTCAGTGGAAATTCCGGATTCTACGAAAACAATTTTAGATGTCAATTTTAAAGCGGAAAAAACAACGTTCAAGTCGTTGTTGTCGCTCATTCCTGCGATCTATTCCAAAGATTTTGACGACATTAAAACATCTGGAAATCTGCAATTGGATGGTATGGCAAAAGGTACTTTGCAAGGCAATTCATATCCGCAATTTGCGTTAAATATTAAAGTAGATAACGGCAAATTTCAGTATCCGAAATTACCGACTGGTGTGAGCGATATTTTCGTTGATGCACATGTGAAAAATCCTGGCGGAAGTTTAGATAATACGATTATAAATGTTCCTGATTTGCGATTGAGAATAGCAAACGAACCGATTGTTGCGCGCTTAAATGTGGCAACGCCGATTTCCGATCCAAACGTGAATTTGTCTGCAAAAGGAAAATTGAATTTGGCGGATGTGCAGAAATTTTATCCAATGGAAAATGTGCAGAAATTAAGCGGAACAGCAGTATTGGATTTGACTGTAAAAGCGAAAAAATCAGATGTGATGGCAAAGCGTTATCAAAATATAAATGCAGCAGGAAGCATCAGTGCAACAGGTGTTGAATATGCATCGAAAGACGTTCCGAAACCTGTTTCTGTAAGCAATTTGGTGATGAATTTCACGCCGCAATATGTTGATGTTCCGCAATGCAAAGCTGCCATCGGGAAAAGTGATTTTGATATCAAAGGAAAGCTGGAAAACGTAATTGGGTATGTGTTGTCGAAAGATGCTGTTATAGTTGGAAATGTAAATATCGCGTCAAATAAAATTGATGCCAACGAATTTTTACCGGATTCAACTTCATCTAAAAAATCAAATGCACAAAAAGCAAAAGAAGTAGTGCGTGTGCCGAAGAATATAGATTTTACAGGCACTGCAACGATTGCTGAATTATTGTACAGCGATTTAGATATTAAGAATCTAAATGGAAAGATCAATCTTAAAGACGAGCAATTGAACCTGAATAATTTATCGGCAAACCTGCTTGGCGGCAATGCGATTGTCAGTGGTTTTTACAATACAAAAACAGATATTCCAACAGGAAATATTACATATAATATTCAGAATTTTGATATTCAGCAAGTATATAAAATGGTTGGCTCAATGCGACAAGCGGCGCCAATTATGAAATATGTAAACGGTGCTTTTTCGTCAAACATGAATATTCAAACGGCAATCAATCCTGATTTGTCGCCAGACCTGAAAACATTGAACGGAACAGCCGGTTTTAAAATGCCATTAGCCAATATTACTGGTGTTCCTGCATTGAAAAAAATTGTAGAACAAACAAAATTAAAACAATTAGAAGTGTTGAAAATTGAAAATGTTGACATTAAAACAACCATTGCAAACGGAAGAATTTTGGTGTCGCCTTTTGAAACAAAAGTAAACAATTTAAAAATGACTATTGGTGGGTCACAAGGTTTAGATCAAACCATGGATTATGCAGTTGCAATCGATGTTCCTTGGAAAGAACTTGGACAAGCATCAACATTTGCAGAAGGCTTGCTGGCAAAAAATCCGATCAAGCAATTAAATGGAATGGTTCCTGAAATTATTCGTATCAATTTAAAAATTGGCGGCACATTCAACAATCCAACAGTTTCTGTTGGTAAACCGGATGGTACAAATGGTGCAGGAACAATGAAAGATGTTGTGAAAGAGCAGGTGCAACAGCAAGTGCAGCAAATTAAAGAACAAGCAGTTACTACAGCAAAAGCAACAGCGGATACGCTAAAAAAACAAGCAGTAAGTGAGGCGAAATCTAAAGTGCAAGAAATTTTAACCGGACAAAAAGACACCACACAAAAAGGAAATGTGATTGATAATGTAAAAAATACGGTGAAAGATAAAATTAAATTTCCTTGGTAATTTTTTAGTAAAAGAAAGCATTTTTATTTTCTTATTTTTGTAGAAATCGTATGTCATGCAGAGAGTTTATCGAAGCATAACTTACTACTTATTACTCACGACTCACAACTAATACATGCAAATTGACGAACTCAAAAAAACAGCCACACAAATACGCAGAGATATTGTGCGCATGGTACATCAATGCAAAAGTGGTCATCCTGGTGGCTCATTAGGTTGCGCTGATTTTTTCACAGCACTCTATTTTGAGATCATGAAAATTGATACTGATTTTAAAATGGACGGTAAGAACGAAGATTTGTTTTTCTTATCGAATGGTCATATTTCACCGGTGTTTTATAGCACGTTGGCGCGTCGTGGTTTCTTTGACACGAAAGAATTAGGAACATTTCGTCATATCAATTCGCGTTTGCAAGGTCATCCTACTACACATGAAGGTTTGCCTGGTATTCGTATTGCGAGTGGTTCTTTAGGACAAGGTATTTCCGTAGCGATTGGTGCTGCTTTGGCGAAAAAAATAAACGGTGATGACAAAACTGTTTTTTGTTTAACCGGTGATGGTGAATTGCAGGAAGGACAAATTTGGGAAGCGCTGCTTTTTGCTGCTGCAAAAAAAGTAGATAATTTAATTGTTACAGTTGACTGGAACAATGCGCAAATAGACGGTTCTACACAACAAGTATGCGATTTGGGTGATTTGAAAGCAAAATTTATTGCCTTTGGTTTTGATGTATTGGAAATGAATGGCAATGTAATGGATGACGTCATTTTTACTTTATCACAAGCGCAACTAAAAACCAAACAAGGAAAACCAATTGCTATTTTGATGAAAACACAAATGGGTTTTGGTGTTGATTTTATGATGGGCACGCACAAATGGCATGGCAGCGCACCTAACGATGAGCAATTAGCAAAAGCCATGGCGCAGTTGGAAGAAACATTGGGTGATTATTGAGATTTTTTATTATGACAGTTAAAGAGAATAATAAACTAATTAGACAGTCATTTTTTAAATTACTTGATAATTATATTGCTACTGTAAAAAGTAATCATCCTATTTATATTTATTACTATAAGGAATACGGAATGCCTTATTCATTTTATAATTACAAAAGAGACAAGGTTTTTGTTTTTTTTGATGACGATTATTTATATGAAGAATATTTTGAAAAAATAAATCCGTATCTATTCATGGATGCGCTTGATGAGGAAGACCACAAGCAAAGGTTTATTAATTGTTACAATGAAATTATTAATAGTTTTAACTCTGAAAATTCTATTGAATTAAACACGGTAGCAAATGGTTTTAATATTCCACATCAAGCATCTATAAATAATTATAACAGAACTACTTTAACAGTAAATGTATATAAGGCATTTTTCTTTTCTTATGAAGAACTTATAGATGTCTTTGATTTTTATAAAATGTCTTTTAAAAAAGATTTATTAAAAAATAATGATTTTATATCTATTCAAGAACTTTCAAACTTAATTCACGAAAATTATAAGAATGAAGATTTAATTAAGATATTGCATTTAAAGAAAACGGAATCAATTACTTCAAAAGAAGAAAATTTAAAATCATTTCTTGAAAATATTTCTATTGAAAATGATGAAGATTTAGAATTAATATCAAGAACATTAAGAGAACAAAATATAATTAATAGAGATAGAAATATTGTCAATGCTTTGAAAACGCATTACGATAATAAATGTCAATTGTGTAATAAACAAATTGAATTAGCTTCAGGCGAAAAATATTCTGAAGTTCATCACTTGCACTCTTTAGGTGAAGATGGTTATGATGTTGCTCAGAATATGATTGTAGTTTGTCCAAATTGTCATGTGGAGTTAGATTTTGGAAAAACTATCTCAAAAGATAATATTTACATCAAAGAACCACATTTTATAGAAGAAAAATATTTAGAGTTTCAAAACAATAAAATGCAGGATGCTATTGACATAGAAGAATACAATAAAGATATTGATATTTCAATGGAGCAGTATAAAAATGGAAACTACAAAATCCAAAAAGTAGTTGAAGAATATTTCAATAAAAATAAATCATAATCATCAATAAAATCTACATTCAATAATGAGTTTACAAAACATCACTTTCACCGATAAAAAAGATACGCGCTCAGGTTTTGGCGTTGGTATTCATGAAGCAGGAAAAGCAAACGAAAATGTTGTTGCACTGTGTGCCGATTTAATTGGTTCCTTAAAACTGGAAAAATTCATCGAAGATTTTCCGGAGCGCTTTGTACAAACAGGCATCGCAGAAGCCAACATGATCGGTATTTCAGCAGGTTTAACCATCGGTGGAAAAATTCCGGTAGCTACTACTTTTGCCAATTTCGGTACCGGTCGTGTTTATGACCAGATTCGTCAAAGCGTAGCATATTCAGATAAGAATGTAAAAATTTGTTGCTCGCATGCTGGACTTACTTTAGGTGAAGATGGTGCTACACATCAGATTCTAGAAGATATCGGTTTAATGAAAATGTTGCCACATATGACCGTGGTGGTGCCTTGTGATTACAACCAAACTCGATTGGCAACTAAAGCAATTATTGAGCGTCACGGACCAACTTACTTGCGCTTCGGTCGTCCGGTTTGGCCGATTTTTACACAAGCAGAAGATGCAGATTTTCAAATTGGTAAAGCACAGTATTTATCAGAAGGCACTGATGTAACTATTATCGCTTGCGGTCATTTAGTATGGCATGCTGTTCTTGCAGGACAAGAATTAGAGAAACGAGGTATCAGTGTTGAACTCATCAACATGCACACCATAAAACCATTGGATGAAGAAGCTATCTTAAAGTCTGTAAAGAAAACAGGTTGTGTGGTAACTGCCGAAGAACATCAGCAGAATGGCGGTTTAGGTGAAAGTGTGGCATCTGTTTTGTCACGTTATCATTTAGCGCCGATTGAAATGATTGCAGTACAAGATACCTTTGGCGAAAGCGGCACACCGGATCAGCTTTTAGAAAAATACGGTTTGATGCCAAAAGATATTATTGCTGCTGTGGAAAAAGTGATGGCAAGAAAATAAATACAGATTTAGCAGATTTTATGATTGAAATGATTTCTGATTCTGTGAAAATTCGTGAAATCTGTGAGCAATTATTTATATGCCATATTGAATAACATAAAACCGTTCAATCCAATAATAATAATGGCAATGATCCACGCAATAATATTTAATAAATTGCTGTTTACAAATTGCTGCATTTTGCTTTTGCTTCCGGTAAATTGTAACAACGGAATCACAGCAAAACTTAATTGTAATGATAGAATTACTTGACTGAATACCAGTAATTTTCCGGCACCGGTTTCGCCATAAATACTGGCAACAATTAATGCCGGAACGATAGCAATTAAGCGTGTAATTAATCTGCGCAGCCAAGGTTTTAATTTAATTTCTAAAAAACCTTCCATCACAATTTGTCCGGCTAAAGTGCCTGTCAGTGTTGAGTTTTGTCCTGCGGCCAATAATGCGACAGCGAAGAAAGTAGAAGCCAGTTTAACTCCTAAAATTGGTTCTAATAATTTGTGCGCATCATTAATATCTGCAACATCGGTTCTGCCATTAAAATGAAAAGCAGATGCTGCTAAAATTAAAATGGCTGCATTGATAAAGAATGCTAATAACAAAGAAACCGTTGAATCAATTGTAGCAAATTTTATAGCTTCTTTTTTTCCATCATCTGTGCGTTCAAATTTGCGTGTTTGTACAATACTTGAATGTAAATATAAGTTATGAGGCATCACTGTTGCACCCAAAATTCCAATCGCAATGTAAAGCATATCGCCGTTTCGTATGATCTGTGTCGTTGGTAAAAGTCCGTTCATCACTGCAGCAATTGCAGGTTTTGACATCATCAATTCATACACAAAACAGCATGTAATGATAAAAATTAAACCCATAACGAATGCTTCTAAATAACGGAAACCTCGATTTTGCAGCATTAATAAAACAAGTACGTCTAAAACTGTAATAATAATACCAACTACTAAAGGAATTCCGAATAATAAATTAATAGCAATGGCAGAACCAATTACTTCGGCTAGATCGCAGGCAGCAATTGCTATTTCGCACAGAATCCACAAAACAAAACTCACCGGTTTTGAATACGAATCTTTACATGCTTGCGCCAAATCTCTTCCAGTAACGATGCCTAATTTTAATGATAAATGCTGCAATAAAATCGCGAATACGTTCGAGATCAAAATTACAGACAATAAAGTATAGCCAAACTGCGAGCCGCCGGCAATATCGGTTGCCCAGTTTCCCGGATCCATGTAACCGACGGCAACCATCATGCCTGGTCCAACAAAAACAAATAACTTGCGCCAGAAAGATGCGTTTTTGGGAATTTCAATACTGGAAAATACTTCAGGCAGCGAAACCGAAGTTCGCTCTAACAACCATTTATCATCATTTGTAGCCATACAATTATACTGCAAGATTAAAAAATAAGTTTTGTTTTATTTAATAAAATTTTTAGATTAGCTTAAAATTTTAACACTATGTTATTAAGCGCAATCGAAGAAAATTACCTGAAATATATTTTTCAGTTGAGTGATATTGCTGAAAACGGCATCGTAAAAACAAACGACTTAGCATACAAGCTGGAACATTCTGCAGCTTCTGTAACAGATATGCTTAAAAAATTATCTGAAAAAAAGCTCGTGGATTATAAACGATATTATGGTGTTTCTTTAAGTAAAACAGGAAAGCAAATTGCAATACAAGTGTTGCGTAAGCACCGGCTTTGGGAAACTTTTTTAGTGAAAAATTTAAAGTTTACTTGGGACAAAATTCATGATATCGCAGAACAACTGGAACACATTCAATCGGACGAATTGATTGACAGAATGGATGAGTATCTGGGTCATCCGAAATTCGATCCGCACGGCGATCCGATTCCTGATAAAAACGGCTTTTTTTCTACAACAAATGTTATTTGCCTGACCGATGCGAAACTGAAAAAGCAATACATTTTGGCCAATGTAGATGATTCTTCAACGGCTTTTTTGAAGTATTTAAACAAGATACAGGTTTCACTAAAAGACAAAATTAAGATCGTTGACAAAGAAGCATTTGATGAAACGATGCAGATCATTATTAATGACAGAAAACAAATTACCATCAGCAATGACGCGGCAAAAAATATGTTTGTGAAAGCAGATTAAAAAGTTTTTCATCTATAAAAATAGTAACTTGCAGCATGTCATTGATCTATGCTATTGATATTGCAGGTACATTTGTGTTCACTATTTCAGGCGCATTGGCGGCGTCCGATAAGAAACATCATCACGATATTTTTTCTGTTTTCTTTACCGGTTTTATTACTGCGATTGGCGGCGGCACGATTCGCGATGTAACGCTTGGCGCCTATCCTGTTGCATGGATCGATGATATGAATTATTTGTTAGCAGTTTTTGGTGGTGTTTTATTTACGTTGTTGTTCCGAAGATATATTATTCGCATTTCACGAACACTCAGTATCTTCGATACACTTGGAATGGCGATTTATGTAGTGCTTGGTGTGCAGAAAAGCATAGATTATAACGTGAATTTGTTAGCTGCTGTGGTGCTTGGTATGGTTTCCGGAATTTTTGGCGGTGTGATTCGCGATACATTGCTGAATGAAATTCCACTGATCTTCAGAAAAGAAATGTATGCAACGCCGTGTCTGTTAGGTTCTTCTCTGTTCGTGATTTTGTATGCTTTGCATGTTGATGACAACATCAATTTTATTTGCTGCGTATTATTTATTGTGTTGTTCCGCTATTTCGCAGTGCGATATAAATGGAGCTTACCGAGATTGAATTTTAAGGAATAATCTCTTTCTTATACCGAATTCTAATTTAAAACAACCGTTTACTCATTTATTGCGATACATTGCTTAATCGCACATATCTTTATATCACAAAAACCATAAAACACATAAACTATGAAACGAAAGCATCCATCAATTGTCGGATGCTTTTTTTATTTTAAAACAAACTCATTTGTCCGTTTATTTTTGGATCAAAAATGTCACAATTGAGTTTTGGTAATTTTTTATTCAATGAAAATTTATTGCGCGCCAATTGCATTTGCTGCTTGATAGATTCGGCAAACGCACCTTCGCCGCGCATGCGTCTGCCCATTTTCTGATCCTGGATAGTGCCGCCATGAATGTTAGCCAGTTGATGCAACACTTTATCTTTCTTTAACGGAAATGCTTCTTCCAGCCAGTTGGTAAATACTTGTTCCACTTCACCAGGCAAGCGCAAAATAGTGTAATTAATATTTAGCGCGCCATGATCTGCGGCTGCTTTTGCAATATTAAAAATTTCAATATCGTTCAAACCAGGAATGATTGGCGCGATGTTCACCATCACAGGAATGCCTGCTTTTGTTAGTGCTTCTACCGTTTGTAAACGCTTCTTTGCCGATGCGGTTCGCGGTTCCATTTTCCTTCGCAAGTTTTCGTTTAATGAAGTAATACTGATAACCGTGTTCACCAGATTCAGTTTTGCCATTTCCTGTAAAATATCAATGTCGCGTTGTATTAAAGAATTTTTCGTAATTACACCAACCGGATGCTTAAAATCCAGCAAAACTTTCATCATGCTGCGTGTAATTTCCAGTTTTTTTTCTATTGGTTGATAACAATCAGTGTTGCCTGAAAACATGATCGGCGCAACTTTCCAGTTCTTTTTTTGTAGTTCTTTTCGCAATAATTCTGGCGCACTTTTCTTTACTAAAATCACACGCTCGAAATCCAAACCGGCATTGTAATTCCAATATGGATGCGTGTTGCGCGCATAACAATAGCTGCAGCCATGCTCACAACCTTGATACGGATTCATCGAATAATCTAAAGGAATGTCTGCGCTTTTTACAGGATTGATAATGGTTTTCGGAAATACATCGATGTATTTAGTTTGAATATTTGGTTGCTCGTCATCTTCATAAAACTCTTTATCATCGTAATTCAATTTTGAATAACGATTTGTTTCATTGCTTTGCGCGCCTCTGCCTTTTTGAGGTAAAAAATTCATGAGAAAATTAAGGTAGCAAAAATTTCACAGAGTTGCGCAGAGATGTTCACAGAGAATTTATAAACAATACAAAAAAACCTTGTGATTTCTTTGTGAAACGCTTTGATACAATAAATTATGATTTACATTACTTCTCTGCAAATTGCAGAAATTGTTTTTACATCGCCCATTGTATAATAATGCAGGCAAGGAACGCCAAACTTCACCAGTTCTTTGCTTTGTTGAATACACCATTCGATACCAACTTGTTTCACTTCAGTATCATCTTTACATTTACGTACTTCGCGCACCAGTTCTTCAGGCAAATTAATAAAAAATGCAGATGGAATACTATTTAATTGTGCCAGTCGAGTAATTGGTTTGATGCCCGGAATTATCGGAACATTAATGCCAATTTTCCGGCAGTCTTCCACAAATTTAAAATAAGCAGCATTGTCGAAAAACATTTGTGTGACAACATAATCGCCACCGGCATCTATTTTTTCTTTCAGATATTGTAAGTCTTGTTCGTAGTTCGCAGCTTCAAAATGTTTTTCAGGATAACCGGCAACACCAATGCAAAAATCTGTTTTCACGGGATTGATCAGATCGTTATCCAGATATTTACCACAATTCATATCATTGATTTGTTTTACCAAATCCAACGCGAATGGATGTCCGTCTGGTTCAGGAACAAACTTTTTTTCTAATTTACGAGCATCGCCACGTAAAGCCAAAATATTGTGAATTCCTAAAAATCCTAAATCTATCAAAGCGTTTTCAGTTTCTTCTGTACTAAAGCCACCACACAAAAAATGCGGCACGGCTTCTACATTGTATCTGTATTTAATCGCAGCGCAAATACCTACAGTTCCCGGACGCTTACGAACAGCGATTTTTTCAAAATAACCTTCTTTGGTTTGTTTGTATTCAAATTCTTCACGGTGATAAGTTACATCAATAAAAGGCGGTTTGAATTCCATCAACGGATCCAGGATTTTTGTAATTGCATCAATGCTTTTTCCTTTTAATGGCGGCAAAATCTCAAAAGAAACTAAGGTTTTGTTTTTCTGTTGAGCTAATATATCGGTAACTTTCATTGTGTTTTTAAATAAAATTGAACGGCAAAGTTACCAAATAGATGGATGATTTTAAAAAATAATTTCTGCTATGATTTACGAATACTAACTCTGATGTGCCAAATACTAATTATTGCGGCTTTTGTTGGTGACAGGTTTTTAAATTTGATTATTAAAAACAACAACAAATGAAGACAAGTAAAAATTGGCAAATGATTATCGTTATGTTGATAACCATACTAAGTGCATGTTCTAAAACAAACAAAAATACATCCACACCAAAACCTGAAATTACACCAATAAAATATGCAGAATCACAAACGGTCTATTACTACAGATATTTAGATAATGGTTACAGCACATCTTATGAACATGGAATTACTTTTTCTGCAAATGCGAACGGAAAAATTACCAAAGTTGGCGGAAAGACGCCTAAATCCGGGAATTACAGAATTACAGTTTGGGACGATTCTTCAAAAGCCGTTATTACAACGATTTATGCCGATCTGGATTCGAGCAGTTACAAATATGTAAACATAACACCAATACTGGTTCGTGCAAATAAAAAATATGTGGTAAGTATAAATGTTTTAAAAGATGCTTTTGTAATCAGAGATAACACAGGTATTGATTTTATGCCGTTTTATGCTAATGGAATTACTATACATTACTACAGTGATGCAAAAACAGCGACGCAAACATTTCCTGATAGATTTACATATACTTATAAAATAGCTGGTTTAGTAGATTTTGTATTTGTTGAAGACTGAAATCATATATTCATTACATAAAAAAATAAAAATTCAAATTAAAATAAAATACACATGAAAAATTTAATCAATATTTGGGCATTGTGCATACTAGCAGGCATCACGCTGGTATCTTGTAAAAAAAATAAAATAAAGATAAACACGGAACAACCGGTACAATCTGCTTCTAAAACTACTTCTTTGCTGGATTCAACGCGAAATTTCCCTGGCTTCGCATTTTATGAAATGGGTAGTAAGGTTTATTTCTCTAAACCAGGAAAGGTTACCAAATTAGGTTGCAGAGCCGGCGCAACAGGAAAGTTTGTCGTTAGTTTCTGGGATTTTGACTCACATGAGTTACTTGCACAAACAAAAGTAACCATTACAGATAAAGATAAATTCTTTTACAATGCGGTGTCGCCGGTACAAATTACAGCAAACAAACGATATGTAGTGTCTATGAATAATAATAATGAAGGCATTATCACAGATTATTGGTTGTGTTACCGGAAATCAACAGTTCTGCCTAACGAAATTGAATTTAATGTATATCCATTAAGCGTCGGAAGCGTTACATTCGAAGACATCAGATCTGTAGAATCAAGTACGGCTGTTTTTCCAAGCACTATTATTTCGGCATGGAATTTTTCAGCGGGCGCAGATGTACAATTCGAATACGAATAAAAGTTATCAATTCATAGAAATTTTTTTAGTGGCTCAACAATTACGTTGGGCTATTTTAATTGCCATAAGACAATTTGTTTTCTCATTTTCAAATCGTATCTTTGCTACGCAATTGTTCTTTTTTATAACTTATTTTGAAAGGTGGAGGGAATAGGCCCTGAGAAACCTTAGCAACCCATTATGCGAGTGTGCAGTAATGTATAAGCAGAATTTCCGCATACAAAATACTGCCTACAAAATACTCAAAAAAGAAGGTGCTAAATCCTGTCCAAATATAATTTGGAAAAGATAAGTCGAGTGAATACTCTGCAATCATCAAAATAATTTAGGAAGAATAGAGCAACTTTTTTAACTGTTAAAAAGGAGGTTTATTATGAGTGAATTACTAAAACAAATTGCACAGGAAAGAATCCTGATTTTAGATGGTGCTATGGGCACTATGATCCAACGCTACGGACTGGAAGAAGCAGATTACCGCGGTGAACGCTGGAAAGATCATGCACATCCGTTAAAAGGCAACAACGATTTGTTGTCCATCACACGACCGGATGTCATCAAAGAAATTCATCGTCAGTATTTTGAAGCAGGCGCTGATATTGTAGAAACTAATACATTCAGCGGAACAACCATTGCGCAAGCAGATTATCATTTAGAAGATGCAGTTTACGACATCAATTATTACAGTGCAAAAATTGCGCGTGAAGTGGCCGATGAAATGACCGCAAGAGAACCACATAAACCACGTTTTGTTGCCGGCGCACTCGGACCAACGAACAGAACCTGTTCCATTTCACCGGATGTGAATGATCCTGGTTATCGTGCAGTAACTTTTGATCAATTAGTAACTGCTTATTACCAGCAAGCAAAAGCATTGATTGACGGCGGCTCTGATATTTTATTAATCGAAACTATTTTCGACACCTTAAATGCAAAAGCAGCTTTGTTTGCTGTACAATCATTATTTGAAGATACAGGCAAAGAATATCCTGTCTCTATTTCAGGAACTATAACTGATGCCAGCGGCAGAACTTTAAGCGGACAAACAACAGAAGCATTCTTAATTTCTGTTTCGCATGTTCCTTTATTTTCTGTTGGTTTAAATTGCGCGTTAGGTGCCAAAGAATTATTACCATATTTACAAACATTAGCCAAAGAAGCGCCATTTCTAGTAAGTGCTTATCCTAACGCGGGCTTGCCAAACGCATTTGGTGGTTATGATGAAACACCTGAGCAAATGGCGGAAGCAACACGCGAATATTTAGAATTAGGTTTAATCAATATTTTAGGTGGTTGCTGTGGCACCACGCCGGCACACATCAAATGCTTTGCAGATGTTGCTAAAAATTATCAGCCACGACAAATCAATCAATTACAAGAAGCATAATAAGAAAAAATGTCAGAAAGCAATTGTAGCGTTTTAAAACTATCCGGATTAGAACCTTTGTTGGTTACTAAAGAATCCAACTTTATAAATATAGGCGAAAGAACGAATGTAACCGGTTCAAAGGCTTTTCTTAAAATGATCAAAGAAGAACGCTTTGAAGATGCATTAGCTGTGGCAATGGATCAGGTGCGTGGCGGTGCTCAAGTGCTCGATGTGAATATGGATGAAGGTATGATCGATGGTGAAAAAGCGATGGTGAAATTTTTAAACCTGATTGCTTCCGAACCTGAAATTGCACGTATTCCAATTATGATAGATTCTTCCAAATGGGAAATTATAGAAGCCGGTTTGAAGTGTGTACAAGGAAAATCAATCGTCAATTCTATTTCATTAAAAGTAGGCGAAGAAGAATTTATCAGGCAAGCGAAACTGATAAAAAAATATGGTGCTGCAACAGTAGTAATGGCATTTGATGAAGATGGACAAGCAGACAGTTACGAACGAAGAATCGAAATTTGTGAAAGAAGTTATCGTGTGTTGGTTGATAAAGTAAAATTCAATCCGAACGATATTATTTTTGATCCGAATATATTTCCAGTCGCAACAGGAATGGAAGAGCACCGCAATAACGCGATGGATTTCTTCCGTGCAACTAAATGGATTCGCACAAATTTGAAAGGTGCGCATGTGAGTGGTGGTGTGTCCAACGTGTCTTTTTCTTTCAGAGGAAACAACGTAGTGCGCGAAGCCATGCACTCAGCATTTTTGTATCATGCTATAAAAGAAGGTATGGATATGGGCATTGTCAATCCAACGATGCTGGAAGTGTATGATGACATTGATAAAGAATTATTAGTTCGTGTAGAAGATGTATTACTGAACAGACGCGAAGACGCAACAGAGCGCTTATTGGAATTCGCAGACACAGTAAAAGGAACTGCGAAGAAAAAAGAAGAAGACTTAAGCTGGAGAAATCAACCGGTAAATGAGCGACTGAAACACGCTTTGGTAAAAGGTATTGTTGACTTTATTGATCAAGACACGGAAGAATGTCGCTTGCAATACGATAAACCATTAAGTGTGATCGAAGGTCCGTTGATGGATGGCATGAATGTAGTTGGTGATTTGTTTGGTGCCGGGAAAATGTTCTTACCGCAAGTAGTAAAATCTGCGCGTGTGATGAAAAAATCGGTAGCGTATTTATTGCCATTTATTGAAGCATCAAAACAGGAAGGTGCAAGTTCCAGCAATGGTAAAATCTTATTGGCAACCGTAAAAGGCGATGTACACGATATTGGTAAAAATATTGTTGGCGTTGTTTTAGCATGCAACAATTTTGAAATCATTGATATTGGTGTGATGGTGCCTTGTGAAAAAATACTAGACACTGCAGAAAAAGAAAATGTTGACATCATCGGATTAAGTGGTTTGATTACACCATCTTTAGATGAGATGGTTTTTGTGGCGAAAGAAATGAAACGTCGTGGAATGAAACAGCCTTTATTAATTGGTGGTGCCACAACTTCTAAGATTCATACCGCTGTAAAAATTGAACCGAATTACAATCATCCAACCGTGCATGTGTTAGATGCATCGCGCAGTGTGCCGGTTGCAAGTTCTTTATTGAATCCAACAAACAAAGAAAAATTTGAAGCAGAAATTCGTGCAGAATATGAAGTAATGCGTCAGCGCCATTTAGGAAAGCAAGTGGTGAAAGATTATTTGACTATTGAAGACGCACGCAAAAATAAATTGCAATTAGATTGGACGAACTACACACCGCCAACACCAACATTTATCGGCACTAAAGTTTTTGATGATTATGATTTATCAGAACTTAGAAAATATATCGACTGGACGCCGTTCTTTTCTACATGGGAATTGCATGGAAAATATCCAAATATTTTAGAAGACAAAGTGGTTGGCACAGAAGCAAAAAAATTGTTTAATGATGCAAATGCGTTGTTAGATAAAATTATTGCAGAAAAATGGCTGACCGCAAAAGCGGTAGTTGGTTTCTTTGAAGCAAATTCTATTGAAGATGATATTGAATTAAATGATAAAACAGTATTGCATCATCTGCGCCAGCAAAATAAAAAAGGTGAAGGCTTGCCGAATTATTGTTTGAGTGATTTTATTGCGCCGAAAGAAAGCAACAAAAAAGATTATATCGGCGGCTTTGCAGTAACAGCAGGCATCGGTATTGAAAAATGGATTCAACATTTTCAGGATACGCACGATGATTATAATAAAATTATGATTGCGGCATTGGCAGACCGATTAGCAGAAGCATTTGCAGAACGTATGCACGAACGTGTGCGAAAAGAATTCTGGAAATACGATACCACAGAAGAGTTGTCGAACGAAGAATTGATTCGTGAAAAATATAAAGGCATTCGTCCGGCGCCTGGCTATCCGGCTTGCCCTGACCATACCGAAAAGCCAATGCTGTTTAAATTATTAGACGCAGAAAAAAATGCAGGCATTATCTTAACAGAAAGCAATGCGATGTATCCTGCATCGAGCGTAAGCGGTTGGTATTTCTCACATCCTGACAGTAAATATTTTGGTATTGGTAAAATTGCAAAAGACCAACTGGAAGACTACGCAAAACGCAAAAATAGGCCAACCGAAGAAATGGAGCGCTGGCTGCAAAGTGTGTTGAATTATGATGTGTAATGTTTTGATTCGGAATAAAAGTCATTCAAAAATTATGCATAACAAATCTGAACAAATTTTCATACTGCATTCTTGTTATTCAATGTATTAAATAAAATTATTTATATATTTACACACTTAAAATACAAACATGAAAAAAATAATTCTACTTTCAACGGTTTTTTGCCTGTTTTTTGCATCCTTAAAAGCACAACCATTTAATATAAAATGGGGCCCTGAATACAAAAAAGATGGTGGAATGTTTTCATTTCTGAAATTTGGTGGTTTTACTAATTCAGCATATTATGTGTTGACACAAGGCACTCGAAATACAAAAATTGCCGTTTATGATTTTAATCATAACCTTATTGGTGAACAGGATATCGAATATAAATATGGTAAAAGCGATGTAACTGTTGATGATGTTATCAAGACGCCGGCAGGAAATTATTTTTTACTGAAAGGAATTGATAAAAAAGAAGACAAAGGCCTGATTGGTTATGCATTGCCTGAAAAGAATAATTTAATTAGTACAAACGTTACCAAAATTATTGAGTATCCGTATAATTTCAAACAACCATTTGGCTTGTTTGGTTTTACATTTAACACCAATTTTGATAGTGATGCAGAAGGTACTTTTATGAGTGAAGACAGCTCTAAAGTAATGATTACCTATTCGCAGGGCTTGCAGGATGCAAAGTCGGTTAACCAGAAGTTTTCTTTTATGGTGATGGATGCAAAAATGCAGAAATTATTTACAGTAAACAAAACGCTTGCTTACACCGACACCAAACTGGATATTATTGATTACAGTATTTTGAACAACGGCGATGTGTATGCTTTGGCAAAACATTATGCAAACGATAAAGACAGAAAAACGCCGAATTTTAAATTTATGGTATTTAAATTTTCCAAAGATGGTACGATGAAAGAGGCGCAGATAAAATTAAATAATGCAGCCGCTCTCAATGGAAGTGTAGTGGCTTTTGACGGCGGAAAAATAATTGTTGCAGGCACTTACACCAATATTACCAATAACAAAAACATGCGCGCCAACGGAACATATTGTGTTTCTTTAAATGCAGATGGAACGCCTGGTGTAAGTAATACATTCGATTTTACACAGGAAGTGCAGGACGAATTGTTTGGCAACAGTGAACGCAGAAAAGACAAAGGCGCGCCTGCAATAAAACTGAAAAAAGTAGTGATGGATGATGTTGCAAAAACGGCTGTGTTTTTTTGGGAAGAAGATTATTATGTAGTGGTGCAAACCAGCAAATCCAGTTATGTGCGTTATTATTCGAACGAGATTATTGCATCAAAATTTAATGAAGACGGGAAACAGGAATTTTCAACATTGATTGACAAAGAGTTTTCATTCACGAACACCTCTGTTTATAATTCATTTATGTATGCTCATAAAAACGGCTATCATTATTTAATTTTCAATGATTTTAAATCAAGAGCAGAACGCAAGGAAATTGATGCAGACGGAAAAATATTGACTGATATGGTGAAAATGGACGACAACGGAAAAATTGTTTCCAGGCAAACTTTGTTTGGTAACAAAGACATTGAATATTATGCGGCGCCACGCATGTCTGTTCAGGTTTCCGACGGAAGCATTTTATTGCAAACAACCAAAGGCAAAAAATATCAGTACGGAACACTGATATTGCCATAGGCATCAGGTGTTTCTGCACTCAGCCAGAAGTGAATAAATGGAACGCTGGCTGTAAGGTGTGTGAATTATGATGTGTAGGATTTTAAAAAAGATACTATATTTATCATAAAAACAAAAAATATATACCATGCACGATTTTTATGTTTTAGGAATGTTATTGGGTAAAATTGCTCTTTATATTTTACTTGGATTAGGTCTTTTATTTTTAATTCAATATTTATTAATTGACAGGCCTATAGAAAAAGAACAAAAGAAAAGTATGGAAGAAACAAGTAAACAGATGGATAAACAAAACGAAGAATCAAAAGAAAGAATACAAAAAGAAGTAAAAAATGCGCAAGATCGTTTAGAAAAATATTATAATTCTGATTTAATAGATAAACAGCAATTTGATAAAATATATACACAATACTTCGCTAGTAAGGATAGGTATTATTTGTTCTATGATACCTTTTATGAGAATAGATTTTCGAGCGATTTAGAAACAGCCGAAAAAGAACATACAATTATCAAAAAGAAAGGATCAATTTTAAGAAGATATGATAAGGAAACTGCAGATAAAATTTTAGCTAATAAATATTGGTTAGGAATGACTGTAACTCAATTGGTCGAAAGTCTAGGAGAACCGACAAAAATTAAAAGAGAAGAGAGTTTAACAGAAAATATAATTAGATATTGTTATTCATCTTATTCATTGTCTTTAAAAGTAGAATT
This sequence comes from Chitinophagales bacterium, assembly GCA_046329815.1. Lineage (GTDB taxonomy): Bacteria > Bacteroidota > Bacteroidia > Chitinophagales > JADIYW01 > JADJSS01. The sequence continues at coordinate 1,306,679 of JAXLTY010000001.1, read as the reverse complement.
CACTATTGAGAATGATAAAGTTGCTAAGATAGTTGAGAAATAATTTCTTTTCTCAGCAGATTCTCTCGAAGAGGACTCTGCTCGCAACTTCGAAACAACACTCATACTAGATGTTGAAATAAGTTCAGCATGACACAGTGCTACATTCGCCATTCTGTAAAACCTCATCTTCTCTGTGAAAAAATCTCCGTGCAACTCTGTGATTCTAAATGCTGAAACAAGTTCAGCATGACGTGCGGACAAAACCAAAAATAATCCTATCTTCAACATAACTTCTCTCTAAAAAAACGCCGTGTTACTCTGTATTACGAAATTCAGTTGTCCGTTTTTGGCACAACTTTTGGAAACGTTTCATTAATATTAGGAAAAAAATCAGTATGTTTATTACTGATTTCGTTTAATATAGATATTCACTAACTTCTAAAATAAACACTATGTCGTACAAAAGTCTACTTCTCGCATTCGTCTGTGTCTTTCAGATTGCAGCTTTCTCAGGCAAACCGCCAAAAGCACCGAAAGAACCCAAAAAACCCAAAGAAATCTGGTACAAACCCATCCTGAAAGAATCGAAAGAAGTGAACATCAAAACAGCAGATGCGTTCTCAGATAAAGATGTGGCTAAATTTAAACTAACTATCGAAAATAATAAAAACTATTTTCTGGTGTTTAAACCAACAGAAACACTCTTTAAAACCGGCACAATAGAATCTGTACCTACCGATAAAAAAATTAAAACATTTAAACCATTAACTGCAGATTCAAAAGTAATTGATGTGGCAAATACACCGGATAAAAATTTTTACGGCTATAATTTGCAATACATTATAAACGGTCTGTATAGAGTAGAAACCGGCGATGCACTTAAAATTGATACGTTTGCCACACCGGCTACTACGCGCTTTCTGGAGTTTGGCGATTTTACGTTAGAGTTGCTCAATTTTACTTTCTATCCGCAAGGACTTACTTACGGCACGCGCTGCAAGTTCAAAATTAAATATATTGGTGAAGATGCAGCGGTAATTGATCCGCGACGAATTTCCGGAATCACCAGAGAAGGACAAATTGTTCCCGGTTCTACTGATGAAAAACCGTTTATTTTAACAAAAGGCGAATCAGAAAATATCAATGTAAAAATTTTATCAGGCAGCCAGGCAAATATTGTTTGGAATGATGCCTTTAAACCAGCTAAATTTGTAAAATTAGACGCTATTACATTAGATTTTGAACAAGATGCTTCGAGAAAATAACTGAAAAAATCTCAAAATATACAAAGCTGCATGAAAATCATGCAGCTTTTTTCGTTAAACCATTCCAAACTATTATTTTTTTGAATCCACTCAACAAATGAAAGAGGAACATATTTCAGGGTTTCAAAAATAATCCTATCTTCAAACCATGTTAGACAAGGCGCGCCGAATGTTTAAAATCGATATGCAGAAATTGCGCTCGGCAGATTCTTCGCATTTATTCTGGATGGATTTACTGATGCTGGTCATTGTTGCCATCAACCTGATGTATTTGTTTTTTGGCTTTTTGTTTCAGTATTCTTTTTTTGATGCTTTTGTAAAAACTATTTCCGTTGATTTTCACGACTGGTATGCAGGTAACATTTTTCCAAATGTTTTAAAATACGACCTGATTTTTGTCGGTATTTATGTTGCAGAATTGATTTTCCGTTGGATTCGAAGTATCTACCGCAAAAAATACGACAGTTGGTGGTTCTATCCGTTTGTGCACTGGTACGATGTGATCATGTGTATTCCTATCATCAACGGCTTGAACTTTTTTGGCATTGTACGTTTGTTTGGTTTGGTGTATCGCTTGCAGCGATTAGGCGTTTTCGATCTGACGAAAACATTCGTTTACAAAAAGTCGGCGTTTGTTTCCGAGGTAGTTGTGGAAGAAGTAGCCGATCTGGTGATTGCCAAAATGATTACGATGGCGCAGGAAGAAGTTCAAAAGGGCTCGCCGCTGGTCGATAAAATTGTGGTTAATGTCATCAAACCGAAAGAAGATGCAATTGTAGATTACCTGACCAACCGTATCGCTGAAGCCATGAACATTTCTTATACGCAGTATCGCGGTGAATTGCAGCAATACATTTATAAGATATTGAAAGAGGCCATTCATGAGAATCAGGAACTGAAAACATTAAATTATATTCCGGGTTTGGGCAATTTCATCAAAGAAACCTTAGACAGAGCTGTTGCCGATATTACGTTTAATACCATCGATAAACTGATGAAAGACATCATCGACCCCAATAATACGCGCGGCGTAAAAGAAGTAACGCATGGACTAATTGAGTCGTTTTTAGATAATTCGCATCTGCAAAGCCACGAATTAAACGATATGATTGTAGGTATTGTAAATGACTCTTTAGAAGAAATTAAGCAGTCTGTGATGATGAAAGAATGGAAAATTAAGCAGGCGAAAGAGAAAAAAGCAGATTTAGAAAAAGAAATCCGAAAAAACCAAAATATTTAACAAATTAAAAGCCACTTTGGCACGAGAATTGTTACATAATTATTATGAAAAATTTAGCAGAAATCTGTTAAAATAATAATCTTTTCATTTGGTTGGTTTAAAATAGTCCTGGTGGGTGGTTCCCCAGGATTTTTTATTTTGAGTAAGTTACTCGTCTTTGCGTAACTCTTTTAAAGTATCTTCATTCAGTTTTTTAGTGATCTCATTATCAGAGCCATCTTCTGCGCCGGAAACCACGCCGCTGCCATATAAAATGTCCCAAATTCCCTGAATACGGTAAACGCTGTTGCTGAAATGGTTACTCAATATAATAATGGTGGTTTTGTCGCTGATCTTTCTGTTAAATACAGAATTATAGCTGTGCCACCAGCCATTGTGGTAAATTAATCGGGTGCCATCCGGTTGGTCTTGCATACGCCAGCCCAAACCATAATTTTTGGAACCGTGCTTCTCAAAACTTTGTGGCGTGTATGCCAAACCTAATAACTCTGGTCGGATAAATTTTCCTGCAGTAAGTGCCATGTCCCATTTATACAAATCTTGTACCGTGCTATAAATTCCTTTGTCGCCCAAAACACCATCTGTGTAAACGATATCATCTTCGCGCCAACTGCCGCCTTTATAACCTTTGGTTGCAGAATTACGCACGCTTAGCGGATCATAATACCAGGTATCAGTCATACCTAACGGAAGAAAGATATTTTGATGGACGAAATCGCAGAAAGGCATGCCGGAAACTTTCTCAACGATGAGCGCTAATAAAACAAAGTTGGTGTTGTTGTAAAAAAAGCGCGTATCAGGCGAAGCCAGTATTTTTGGACGTTTTATTTGCATCATATCCAATACATCCTGGTTACTCATAAATGCTGATTTATCTTTCCAGTAGGTTTCGGAGAAATTTAGATAATTGGGCAAACCGGAACGATGATTGAGCAACATACGCACTGTAATACCTTGGTATGGAAAATTTGGAAAGAATTTTTGCAGTGTATCTTCCAGCGATAACATATTTTGCTGCAACAATAGTAAAACAGCGCCGCCTGTAAATGTTTTAGATGTGGAGGCAATCTGGAAAGTAGATCTTGGTGTTAATTTTTCAAACGTGTAATAATTTTTATAACCGTAATAGCGCTCGAAAATCTTAGTGCCTTTATAAGCAATCAGAACAGAACCGTTAAATCCATTTGAATCTACTTTTTTCTCAAAATAGCAATCAAGAGCATGGATTTTTTTAACGATTTCGGAATCTTGTAAATTAATTGGTTCTTTGTAAAAATTCCAATATTCAGTGGGTTTGATTTCCGGCTGTTCGAAACCTGTTGGTGATTTGTGCTTGGGTTTTTGCTGCTGACAAAAACAACAAACGAAACAAAATAAAACAGTATATATAGTCAGAATACCTTTCTTCATCTTTTTCTTTCTTTTTTCTTCTTCAGATAACATCATGGCTGCAAAAAATCCGCCACAAAATACCTTTTTTTGTGAAAGATTGTTACCATAATGTATTACCATTGGTTGAAAAGTTATGTATAAGAAAATAAGCACTGATATCGCAGTATGCAATTCTGTATTCAATTAAATGATGATGTATTTTAATTCAATTGCCAGATTGAATAATTTAAAACAGCAGCAAAACTTACCCAGCATAAATAAGGAATCAGCAAGTAAGCAGCTGTTTTTGAAATTGGATGAAATGCATACATACTGAGTAAGATAAAAATCCACATTAGTATAATTTCTGTGAAAGCGTAGCCAGGTTGATGCAAATTAAAGAATATGATGGACCAAAAAAAATTTAAGGCCAATTGAATGCAAAAGAACAGCATGGCTTTGTTTTTCAAGTCTTTTGATGTATCGCTTTTCCAAATCAGCCAAAAAGAAATTGCCATCAGAATGTATAAAGTTGTCCAAACCGGCGCAAATAAATAATTCGGCGGATTGAAAGATGGTTTATGTAATGTTGCGTACCATGTTGTTATTTCGGATGTAGTGAAATAACCGGAAATTCCGCCAACAGCTAAACACACCAATACACTAATAGCTAATTTTACATATGTATTCATAGTAATAAAACATTCAAAATCGCAGATTGTTTTACTCAAAAATTAGCATTGCTTTTCCATCTTTTAATAAGGATAATTTTCCGTCTTTGATTTCATAAGTATTCACTGCGGAAAGCAATTTAAAAAACAACGTTTCAAGTTCCATATTGTTGCAATACATGCGCGTCACGCCAGGATCTGATGCTTTGAACGATGAAATAAAATCGGTTTTGAAACCGCCAAAGAACGTGTTGCATGGCGCTTTTCCGGTAAATTTACTTTCTGCTGACTTGAATTCAATCCAAACACCTTTATCATCAATCTGGAAACTAGATGTGTCTGTTTCTTTCATCTTTTTCAAAAACCATTTTTTATCCAGTGGCGTCATTGGCACAGAAGCATCTATTGGTGGTATGTTGGCGATAATATTATTTATCTTTTCTTTTTTAATTACACTAATCAAACGATAGATCGGTTCTGCCTGCATCTCTGATGGATTCGCAACAGGTCGCTCGTTCACCAAAATAGTTTGGCGAAATCCTTCTTCAAAAACAAAACCGGTGATGTTTTGATAAAATACTTCAAATTCTTTAGCGCCTTCTTTTTTGATCAGCAAACATTTTGCATCAGCATTGCCTTCGCATTTTCCTTTTTCTTCATTAATAACTAATGTAACTTGCCTGCCGCTGGAAGTCATATCTTTTATCTTTTCTTTCTTGATGACTTTTTCTAAAGTGTAAACAGTTCCGGGATCATTGGCCATCGCATTTGCAAGATGTTGCTCATTGACTACAATAGTTTGGCGATAACCTGGTTCAAAAACAAAACCGTTGATTTCCTGGTAAAATATTTCAAATGTTTTTGAATTTTCTTTTTTTACCAGTAAACAGGTTGAGTTCGGACTTTTTTCGCAAGGCACTTTTTCTTCATTCACAACAAGTGTAGTTTTACTGGTATAATTCATGCCGCTTAATGGTTTTAAATTATCTGTCGTGGTAGTTGTACTAGCAATTGGCAAAGTAGATTTTTTAGAAATGGTTTTTACATACACATATTTATAGATCGATTCATCGATAGCAATTGGCGGCGTTTTTGGTTCTTCGCGAACCCAGATAGTGTAGGCATTTCCAGGTTCATAATTAAAACCTTCAATGTTGTCATAAAATAATTCGTATTCTTTTTGTCCTTGTTTTTTTACCAGTAAGCAAGGTTTATCACATTTTCCGCGCTCTGCATCAATGTAAAATATGCGCGTATTTGGAGGCAATTTTTGTGTAGTCGTGGCTTTCTTTTTGTTGCCTGGTTTACTTGTTTTTTGTGCAAACAGATGGTTCGCAAAGGTAAGCAGTGTAAGTAATATCGCTATTTGAAGAATAGATTTTTGCATATTCATATTTTAGTATTACTCAGAAAATATCGTACCAAAATTATATTAAATAAAGAACATTGGAATAATTATTTAATGATACTTACAGTTTAGTTATTTTTCCATTTCCTGAAATAGATTTTTTTACAGCGTCAGTTCCTTTATATTGTATCGTGCCATCACCAATAATCGTTGCGGTCAGCGTATCACTTACATTAACCTGAATATTGCCATTGCCGTTCACATAAGCAACGCTGAAATTAGAAAGCGGATTAATCAGAATTGCTTTGCCTGCGCCATTTACAGTAATGAAACTGCTATCTATATTGCCAGCAGAAATATTAATTTCATTGGTGTTGTTGGATGTTGCATTCAAATGAATACACTCCAATTTGCTGATCAGAATTCTGCCTAAACTATTATTTGTTAAAGTAAGTGTTGATGAATAAATACTGTCATTTATAAAAACAACTCCACTCTGATTATTGATAATCTGAAACAAATTTTTAGAAGATGTAATGATGCGAACTGGCTTAAAACCGGCAGTATATACTTTTTTTGCAAACGATAACTGCAACTCGTTATCTATTACTTTCGCATCAATTACGTCTGCCATTTCCTGTTGTGCCTGCACTTCCAGATAAGCAACTGTGTCTTGCTTGTAATAAATGGAAAACGGAATATTTGTGCTTATTTTTGTATAGTCTGAAATAGCGATAACCTTAGTAATTACAGATCCTTTGGCAATAATGTCATCACCTAAATCTTTGCAACTTATAGTCATAAACAATACACAAAAAACACCACAAATAATTTGCAGTCGCTCGTAAATTCCATGTTTTTGTTTATTGTTCATCTTTCAAGCCGTCCCAACCTAATGAAATAATATCGTAATAATTGCCGCCTTTGGTATGTAACTTAACGCCTAAGTTTGCATCTAATATTTCACCGATAATAGAAATATCCGGATGTTGCTGCATTTTCAGTAAATCCTTCTTGTCAACTGTAAATAACAATTCATAATCTTCGCCACCACTCAATGCGCAGTTGATTGGATCGATATGAAATTCCAATGCTTTATCATACGTTTCGTTGGCAATTGGTACTTCTACTTCATTCAATTGACAGCCAACATTACTTTGACGACAAATATGCAGTAACTCAGAACTCAAGCCATCAGAAATATCAATCATGGATGTCGGAACTACATTCTCTTGCTCAAAATATGTGATGATATCTTTACGCGCTTCAGGTTTTAATTGCCTGCCGACAATGTAATCGTTACCTTCTAGTTTAATTTCAGCATTTGGTGCATTTAAATAAACCTGCTTCTCGCGTTGCAACATCGTCAAACCCATATATGCACCACCTAAATCGCCGCTCACGCATAAGATATCGCCTTCTTTTGCTTTATTTCTGTAAACGATTTTTGAAATATCTTGTTCGCCAATTGCAACAATATTAATGATCAGACCTTTTTGTGAAGCTGTTGTGTCGCCGCCAATCAAGTCAACATTATATTTCTCGCAAGCTAGTTTGATGCCTTCATAAATTTCTTCAATTGCTTCAACAGAGAATCGGTTGGAAATTGCCATCGATACCAATATCTGCTTTGGAATCGCATTCATTGCATACACATCGGAAAGATTTACGATCACACTTTTATAACCTAAGTGTTTTAATGGCGTATAAACCAAATCAAAATGAATGCCTTCAACCAAAATATCAGTAGTTACCACCTGATGCGTTTCTGCTTTGATAACAGCAGCGTCATCGCCGATACCTTTTACAGATGATGGATGTAATAAAATATTGTTTCTTGTTAATCTGTCGATCAGGCCAAATTCACCAATGGATGAAATTTCCGTTCGTTTCACATTTTCCATATGACAAAGATACGAATAGTGATTTGTCATTCATAATTTCAATTTATTTTATAGCTTTACTATAAAAGTAGAAGATGTTTTTTGGCAATAATGATTCAAGCAAATCCACTAACAGTAATTTTGTGAAATATAAATTCAAATCACTGCAAATCTATGGTTCTGATGAATGGATGGCCAATTCATCCAAAAAATACCGTACTGTTTTTGACAAAGCAGAAACCACATATATTCGTTCGGAACTTTCATTTTACAATAAATTGTTTGATGAAGAAGACTGGAGATGCAAAGTAACCTTAAAAGCGTTCGATATTACTAACGGAAAACGAGAAGAACTTTGCAGCTTAGATAAAGATATTGATATATTAAAAGAAGAAAATATTGTGCAGGTGCGCGATGGTTGGGGCAACAAAGAACCTGGCGCTTACTGGACGAAAGGCACCTATGTTTGGGAAGCATACATAGATGGCACATTAATTGGTTCGCAGCAATTTTTTGTGAATGACATTGGCTTGGTAACCACAGAAACCAATCCATATTTTGAAGTAGAGCACATAAAACTATATGTTGGTGATGGCGAAGGTTGGAAACAGGATGCCACTACACGAAAATATTTTACTAAAATATCAAAAACAGACACTAGATATCTTTGGGCTGAGATCAAGATTCGCAATTTGCCGGTGAAAGAATGGAATTACGAATTGTTCTTGAATTATTATGATGATGCGGGACAACACAAAGCAATCATAAAACGAGTGGGTAAAATTGAAGCCGATAAAAAAGACTGGACTTATACATTCGATATTGGATGGGGCACGGATGACGGTGGTTCGTGGAAAGACGACAAATACACGCTGGAGCTAGTATTTATGGATGCTTTGGTCGCGGCGGCTGTTTTTGAATGTGGTGATAGTTTTATAGAAGGCGACTTGGAAATGATAAATGGAACAGTAATTCCTGGCGTTGCATCTGCAAAAAACGAGACAGATGTTGCCGCCGCTTTAGATACAAAAACCTTAGACGAACTATTGGAAGAACTCGATACATTAGTTGGTTTACAAAATGTAAAAAAACATGTTCGCGATCAGATTACGCTGATCAATTTTAATAAATTACGCAAAGAACAAGGTGTAGAAGATGATGCCGGTTTTTCGTTGCACAGTGTCGCAATCGGAAATCCGGGAACCGGAAAAACTACGGTGATGCGATTGCTTGGAAAGATTTATCACAAACTAGGTTTGCTTTCAAAAGGACACGTTTTAGAAGTGGATAGAGTGGATTTGGTTGGCGAATATATCGGGCAAACTGCGCCAAAAGTGCAAAAGCAAATTGACGAAGCACGCGGTGGAATTTTATTTATCGATGAAGCATATTCATTAGCGCGCAGTGGCGAAGACAGCCGTGATTATGGTAAAGAAGTTATTGAAATACTAATTAAAGAAATGAGTGATGGTCCTGGCGATATTGCTGTTTTTGTGGCTGGTTATCCAAAAGAAATGCGTGCATTTATCGAATCCAATCCTGGTTTGAAATCTCGTTTCTCGCAATATTTTACTTTTGATGATTACTTACCGGATGAATTGTTTGAGATTGGAATGTCTATCAGTGAGCGATTAAAATTAACCATCGCAGAAGATGCACAAAAAGAAATGAAAGAAGAATTAACAGAAGCATTTCGTAATCGAGACAAAAACTTTGGAAACGCACGTTATGTAGAAGGTGTGATCAATAAAGCAAAACTCAATATGGCGTTGCGTTTGATGCAGGTTCCGGACCAGAAATCATTGTCAAAAGAAACATTATCTACTATTTCTTTAGACGATATTAATAAAGTATTTGAAGAAGGAAAACACAAGAAATTAAAGTTATCGGTAAATGTCGAAGAACTGATGTTCGCGCTGGATGAACTAAACGAATTAACCGGTTTGGAAAACATAAAAAAAGAAATAGATGAATTGGTTCGCTTGATTAAATATTATAATGATATTGGAAAAGATGTGCTGAATAAATTTTCTTTACACACCATTTTTACCGGAAATCCTGGAACAGGTAAGACTACAGTTGCTCGTATTCTCGGTAAAATTTTTAAAGCATTAGGTATCCTGGAAAGAGGTCATGTGGTTGAAGTGGACAGAGAAGCATTAGTAGCAGGTTATGTCGGACAAACAGCCATTAAAACAGCAGAAAAGATGGAAGAAGCCATGGGTGGCATTTTGTTTATCGACGAAGCATATGCGCTCACGGAAGGCAAAGGTTCGCAGTATGATTTTGGCGGCGAAGCGATCAGCACTATTCTAAAAAGAATGGAAGATAACAGAGGAAAATTTTTAGTGTTTGCAGCCGGTTACACAGATAATATGAATGAGTTTTTAACTTCAAATCCAGGATTAAATTCTCGGTTTGATAAAAAACTGCATTTCGAAGATTATACATCAGATGAAATGCTGGAAATCGCGAAACATTATCTGCATAAAGAAGACATTATTGCAACGCAGGAAGCATTAGATCATCTTAAAAGTTACTTCGAAGAGTTGTATAAAAACAAAGATAAGTTCTTCGGCAATGCGCGCACGGTTCGTCAGACAATTAGCGAAGCAATTAAAAACCAGAATTTACGCATGTCCGGAATTCCGGCTGACCAACGCAATAAACAAGATATTCATACCTTATTATTAGAAGATGTAATCGAGTTTAAATTCTCAGGAAATAATCTCAGAAAGACTGTAGGATTTCGGCTCGGCAGCAATTAGATAGTGTTAGAAGTATCATAAAAAAGTAATAAAGCAATATACATAAACAAAAGGCATGTAATTTGCATTGTAAATCAAACAATAGATATTGGTTATTTATGAATGATAATAACAGTTTTAAAAAAAGGACTTATTTGCATTCTTATGCAAAGTTATTTTTCACGCTTTTTTTAATAATGAGCATCAATGTTTTGTTTGCAGTCGATTATGCTGACACACAAAATTGGGCTGCATTGCCAACAAAACAAGACAACGCAGATTGGACACCAGTTGGTTTGACAAATAATCAGGACAGCGCGCAAGTCGATGTTTTTTTTATTCATCCAACAACTGATGTTACCGGTTTTAAAGGCAATGCCAGTTTGGATTCAAAATCAGTGAACAACCAAACCGATAATTTTCCGATCAAATATCAGGCAAGTGTTTTTAATGGAAGCTGCAAGGTTTATGCGCCACGTTACAGGCAAGCGGTATTGAATAATTTTTTTACAAAGAATGAAAATAACTCACAAAAAGCATTTGATCTCGCCTATCAGGATGTGAAAGAAGCATTTGAATATTATCTGAAAAATTACAACAATGGCAGACCAATTATTATTGCTGGTCACTCGCAAGGCACTATGCACGCACAACGTTTGTTGCGTGAGTTCTTTGACGGGAAACCGTTGCAAAAGCAACTGGTAGAAGCTTATTTAATTGGCTTTCCAACGCAGGAAAACCAATTTCAATTCTTAAAAGTTTCAGAAACGGCAGATACATTTGGCGGCTATATTTCTTATTCAACATTCGGTATGGATTCAAAAGTCGGCAATGTTATTTTAGATTACAGAAACGCAGTTTCTGTCAATCCGTTGAATTGGTCAACGAGCAAAGAATTTGTGCAATCATCAGAAAACAAAGGCAGTTTGACAAAAAAATCAAACGAAATTATTAAACATCTTTTTGGTGCAAAAAATGGCAATGGAATTCTCGAAATTCAAAAACCAGGCGAAGGTTTTGTGCCATTAGTGATGAAAAATTATCACATCTACGACTATAATTTATTCTATATAAATATCAGGGAAAATGTGGCCTTGAGAATTGAAAAGTATTTTGAGTACAATAAACCAAAATGATTTTTCAGACACATTTTTTACAAAGAAAAAAACAGAAAAGCATGATTAATAAATTAAAAAAAATCGGTTCAATTCTATTGATCTTATTCACTATTCAACAACAAGCAATGGCACAAAACACCTATGACTCGCAGTGGAAATCTGTTGCAAAATTAGAAAACGACGGCAAGGCAAAAGACGCGCAAACTGCAGTAGAAAAAATTATAGAAACCGCGCGTAAAGAAAATAATTCTACGCAAATCGTAAAAGCATCCTTGTATAAATACAAATACATGATGACGTTGCAGGAAGAATCGGAATTGAAAATTGTTACGGAAATCAAAAAATCAATTGAACAATCAAACGGCACGGAAAAAGCAATACTGCAAAGCATTTTGGCCGAATTATACTGGCAGTATTTTAATGAAAATTCATGGAAATTTCAAAACCGAACCGAAACTGCCGAAAAACAAACTGACGACTTTCAAACTTGGGATTTGAAAACATTGTTCAAAGAAATCAACAAAAATTATATCGCTTCTTTGGAAAACAAAGAGTTGCTGCAAAACACTAAACTCGAAAATTTTAAACCAATTTTAGAAGAACAAAATGGCTCGAAAAATTTTAGACCAACTTTATACGATTTATTGGCAAACAGAGCGATTGATTATTTCAATGATTCAAAAAGCAATATAGACCAGCCGACAGATGCATTCAGCATCGACAATCCAAATTATTTTGGAACGGCAAGTGATTTTATCAAAATCAAATTAGATACGGCAGATACAAATTCAGGCGATTACAATGCAATTAAGATCTACCAGGATTTATTGGCGTTTCGCATCAAAGATAAAACATTGTTGGATGCTTTGGCAGATGCTGATTTGAAAAGATTACAGTTTGTAAAAGAACATTATTTTAATAAATCGGAAAATGAAGCATTATATTTTGCTGCTTTAAAAAGAATAAAAACAGAATATGCGAAATGTAATACCAATGCAGTGATCAATTATGAAATAGCAAATTTTATTGTTCAGAGAAATCAGAATGTACAAGAAGCAAGTGCATCAACAGTAGGCAGTTTAAAAGATGCAATTGCCATTTGTGATGAAGCCATAAAAAACTATCCAAACACTGAAGGCGCAAAAAATTGCGCTGCTTTGCGAGAAACCATTTTCTACAAAAACTTAAGTATTACTACAGAAGAAACCGTGGTGCCAAATGAACCGTTTAAAGCATTGGTACGTTTTAAGAATATCAATAAAATCTATCTAAAAATAATTCCAATCAATTTTTCTGATAAAGACAACATTTTTAATTTAAAAGAGAAAGAAACACAAGCGGACATTATAAAACGCTTAAATGCAATAAAACCGATTCGCACTTGGACTCAAACGTTACCAGCTTCTAATGATTATTTGGATCATTCTACAGAAATAAAAATTGACAAGTTGGAAAAAGGTTTCTATGCTGTTGTTGCTTCGACCAATGCCATGTTCGCTATTTTTTCAGGTAGCGAAGCAAATGCCGTAACTACCTTATTTTCTTCACAAATCAGCTATGTTACGAAAGAAAATAACGCCGTAAATTACGAATTATATGTACTGGACAGAAACACCGGACAACCATTGAAAGACGCTAAGGTAAAGTTTTTTAAAAATGAATATGACTATAACACACGCAAAAACAAACGCACAGAATTAGGTACAATAATGAGTGATGCAAATGGTCTTGTATCTAAAAAAATGGAATCAAAATCAACATACAATTATTACAACAATTATTTTCTGTTTGATATTTCGTATAAAGATGATTTCTTGCCAAGCGAGCAGGCACATTATCACAGTAATTACGAACGTCAGGAACCTGTGCCTTCAAAGCAAGTACATTTGTTTACTGATAGAAGCATTTATCGTCCTGGACAAACCATTTATTTTAAAGGCATCATCACGCAGCAAGATGGCGATAAACATATCATTTTTCCAAATCAAAAAATTACGGTAACGTTTAAAGATGTCAACTATCAGGATATCAAATCGCAGGAATTCACCAGCAACGAATATGGCTCTTTTACAGGCACATTTACAGCACCAACTACCGGTTTGTTAGGAAATATGACGTTATATACAGATTTTGGAAGTGCATCGGTTCAGGTAGAAGAATATAAACGACCAAAGTTTGAAGTAACATTTGATCCGATAAAAAAAGCATACAACTTAAATGATAAAGTAAGTGCAACTGGAAAAGCGGTTTCCTATGCCGGTGCAAATCTGGATAATGCTGAAGTGAAATATACGGTTCGTCGAACAGCGCAATATCCAATTTGGTGTTGGTTCGGCTGGCGTAGTCCATGGTTTCCGCGAACACCTGAAAAAATTATTGCAGTTGGCACCACCAAAACCGATGACAATGGAAATTTCACAATTGATTTCAATGCAGCACCGGATTTAACGTTAGACAAAAACTTAAAACCGTATTTCAATTATGAAATTGCTGTTGATGTAGTGGATATTTCCGGTGAAACACATTCGGCGGAAACCTCAGTAAGAGTTGGCTATTTGGCGATAGATGCGGATGTGTCTGTTTCTGAAAAGATAGACAATACGAAAGAAAATAAGATTTACGTTACAACGAATAATCTAAACGGACAACAGGAACCAACCGACGTTACTGTAAAAATTTATGATTTGATAGAACCAACAAATCCTAAAAAAACTCGGCTTTGGCAAGAACCTGATCAGTTTATCTTATCAAAATCAGAACACGATAAATATTTTCAATACGAAATTTACGACAAAGAAGATTTAATGAGCAATTGGCAAAAAGGCGTATTAATTAATACTTATAATTTCAATACCAACAAACAAACAGAAATTGCAATCGCACAAAATTCGTTGCAAAGTGGTGCTTATTTAATAGAGTTTTCGTGTAAAGATAAAAATGGAAATTTGATAGAAATTAAAAAGAACTTTTTTGTAAATGCTACAAACGACAAAACACCCAATCCGAAATCGTTTGCATATTTCAATACCAATAAATCATCCGTAAAACCTGGTGAAACACTGCAATATCAAATTGGCTCATCCATGACAAATGCGTATGCAATTATAGAAGTTGCGTTCAAAGGAAATATCATTGAAAAGAAAACCGTTGCTATCAATAATGAAATAAAAACATTCTCTGTTCCAATTACTGAATCACAAAAAGGCGGCATCGAAATTAATTATGCATTAGTAAATAAAAACAGAAATTATGTTGGTCACAGTTTTATTGATGTGCCTTACGAAAACAAAAGTTTAAAGGTAGAATGGCTGACTTTCCGCGATAAATTATTGCCTGGTGCGAAAGAACAATGGAAATTAAAAATTACCGGATCTAATAAAGAAAAATACACCAGCGAATTATTGGCAAGTATGTACGATGCTTCATTAGATGCATTTTTGCCACACAGTTTTAGTTTTTATTTAGGACAAAATTCCTACAATGGCTGGTTAGGTAGTTTTAGCGCAGATTGCTTTGGTATAAAAAACAGTAATCTATACGCTTCAAAATCTTGGAATGTATCTAAAGATTACACATCACACGGCTACGATGACTTGAATTTATTTGGTTTGAGTTTAGGTGGTTATGGATATTATGGATATTATGGAAATGGACGAGGCGCAGTTATGATGAAAAGCGAAGCAATGTATGACAGGGCAGGAACTGCTTCGCCAGCACCTGAAGCAATAAAATCAGTGGCAAAAAATAAAAACAACGCGAATGTAGAAGATAAATCTGAAACCTTATATATAGATGATCCTGTAACTAGTCAAAAAACAGGTGATACATTTGCTTGGTCAAGTTCATCTGCATCGCAAAAGAAACTGGATATCACACCACGCACCAACCTAAACGAAACAGCATTCTTTTTTCCGCAATTGCAAACTGATGCTGACGGAAATATTTTACTGAATTTTCAAATGCCTGAAGCATTAACGAAATGGAATTTCTTAGGACTTGCGCACACGAAAGATTTGCATTATCAGTATTTTACAAAATCAGTAGTTACACAAAAAGAATTGATGGTAACACCAAACGCACCACGCTTTCTACGCGAAGGCGATAAACTGGAATTCACGACAAAAATCACCAATTTATCAGATAAAGATTTATCAGGAAAAGCAGATTTGGTGTTGTATGATGCGGTAACGATGAAAGAAATTACACCAAAAATTATGGAAGCCGTTCATGGACAATTTAACACCATTGGCGAAAGAGATTTTTCAGTAGAAAAAGGAAAAAATACAGTGGTGAGCTGGACATTGCAAATTCCTTCAGGCATTGATGCTGTAACTTATAAAGTAACAGCACAAGCCGATAATTTCAGCGATGGCGAACAGGCATCATTAGTAGTGCTGCCAAATCGTATGATGGTTACGGAAACTATGCCGTTGTGGGTTCGTGGCAATGATAAAAAATCATACACGTTTGATAAATTATTGAACAACAAATCAACGACTTTAAAAAATTATAGCTTAACGCTGGAAATGTCATCGCAGCCGGTTTGGTACGCTGTGCAGGCATTGCCATACATGATGGAATATCCATACGAATGTGCAGAACAATTATTTTCACGTTATTATGCTAATTCATTAGCATCATACATTGCGAATCAAAATAAAAACATCAAAACGATTTTTGATAAATGGAAAAACACAGATGCATTAATTTCTAACTTAGAAAAAAATCAGGAATTAAAATCGGTGCTGTTGGAAGAAACGCCTTGGGTTCGCGAAGCGCAAAACGAAACGGAACAAAAGAAGCGAATTGCGTTATTGTTCGATTTACAAAAAATGGCTGACGAAAAACAAAAAGCATTTGATAAATTGATTCAGATGCAAACGCCAAATGGTGGTTTTACTTGGTTTCCGGGCATGCAAGATAATCGTTACATTACACAATATATTGTAGAAGGCATTGGTCATTTAGAAAAATTAGATGTTTTAAAAATTAAAGACGATCCGAAAATGGCGGACATGATGCAAAAAGCCATTGCTTATTTAGATGATCGATTAAGAGAAGATTTAGAGCAAATAAAAAAATACGACAAAGATTATTTAAAAACAAATCACCTTTGGTACAACAGTATTCATGCCTTGTATGCGCGTTCTTTTTCTGATCAAAAAATAGATAAAAAAAATCAGGAAGCGTATGATTATTTCATTAAACAAGCAAAAGAGTATTGGCTAAATCAGGATTTATATTCAAAAGGAATGATTGCTTTAGTATTGCAACGCAACAAAGAAAAATCAACTGCTGATAAGATCATCGTTTCATTAAAACAAAATGCGATCAACAGTGAAGAATTAGGTATGTACTGGAAGTCTAATCAAAGCGGCTGGTATTGGTATCAGGCGCCGATCGAAACACAAGCATTATTAATTGAAGCGTTTACAGAAGTAGCCAACGATACTAAATCTGTTGATGAAATGAAAGTTTGGTTGCTAAAACAAAAACAAACTACATCTTGGAAATCAACCAAAGCAACGGCTGAAGCTTGTTACGCTTTATTATTGCAAGGCAAAGACTGGACAAAATCAGACAAACTCGTTGAAGTAAAAATAAATAAAGTGCAGATAGATCCGGTAAAATTAGGTGCTACGGTTGAGCCAGGCACCGGTTATTATAAATTAAAATGGACAGGCGAAAACATCAAACCGGAAATGGCAAAAATTGAATTAAAAAAATCAGACAAAGGACCGGCTTATGGAGCCATGTATTGGCAATATTTTGAAGATTTGGATAAAATAACAGGTTCGGAAACGGCGTTGAAAATGACTAAAAAATTATTCAAGGAAGAAAGCACGAAGAACGGAAAAGTATTAGTTGCGATAGATGACAAAACAGCAATAAATCCTGGAGATTTAGTGAAAGTGCGCATTGAAATCAGAACCGACAGAAATATGGAGTATGTGCATTTAAAAGATATGCGTGCTGCAGGTTTTGAGCCGACAAATGTGTTGTCGCAATATAAATATCAGGATGGTTTGGGTTACTATGAAAGTACGAAAGATGTAGCAACGCATTTCTTCATGGACTGGCTGCCAAAAGGTGTATATGTTTTTGAATACGATTTGCGTGCTACCTTAGCAGGAAATTTCTCTAACGGAATCACAGAAATAGAAAGCATGTATGCACCTGAATTTAAATCACACTCAAAAGGCGAACGTGTTACCATAGTAAAAAAACAATAAAATTTAAACACTTTTCAAAATGACAACAAGAATTGCTAATTAGCTACATCTGATTTGAGTATAGTATATTTTATATTATATATAATTTTATTATTTTGTTGTCATTTGTCGAGCATGAAGGCATTAGAAAACTAATTTAAATTGGTCTTTAATTATTTATTTTAACTGATCACAGAAAATATGTTGGTATAGAATTAATACATTTAAACAACAGATTTTTGATTATTACCTGTCAAATACTCACTAAAAACTAACCAATACTTAGTATTTTTGCTGAAAAATCGAAGTAAGTTTAATTTTGGAATCAGATTTGTTGTTTAAAATCAAACACAATTTGATGAAGAGTAAACAAAATAGAATAACTTTAAATGACATCACTATGAACAAAAAAACAATTGTAGCGATAATGGTACTTGCATTATCCGTTTCATCTGCACTTGCAAAAGACATTTCAGAAAAGAAAAATCTATTTGGATTTAATGTCGGCTTTGGCGTTGCTACCGTAGGAATTAAAAATGACTCTCTAAATGCTGCGAAAAACAGAGCAAAAGCTGGTGCAGAGATCGGATTTACGTTTGAGCACAGATTTAAAAAAGTGGTTGCCTTACAAACAGGTTTGAGCTATACCAACAAAGGAGCAAGAGAAAGATATAATAAAAGTGCTTTGGTAAACAGCGGTTACACGCAATATGATTTCCATAATTTGGAAGTACCGTTTTTGGTAAAATTTTACATTGGCAAGAAAAAGATCTTCAACCTATATACAGGTGTTTACGCTGCGTATGCAGTAAATGTACAGACAAGAACTAAAATTGATTTCGTTGATCCGTTTACCGATATTGACGAAAAACACAACAATGTTTTAAATGATGATAATATTAATCTAAAAGATCCGGACGGTGATCGTTTGTATTTAGGATATGATGCAGGTGTTAAGGCCGGTTTTGAGTTTGTGTCTAAAAGAGGATTTGGTGTAGGTGCTGATTTCAGTCAGGGTTTTGTTGATTTTACAAATCCAAAATTTAACGTAGGTTCTTTTACAGAAAACAAGAAAGCATACCACACTGCTTTTAATATCTACGCGATCTTTAAATTTTAATCAAAATATTAAC
The DNA here is from genome assembly GCA_046329815.1 of Chitinophagales bacterium. Classification (GTDB taxonomy): domain Bacteria; phylum Bacteroidota; class Bacteroidia; order Chitinophagales; family JADIYW01; genus JADJSS01. The sequence goes on along the minus strand of JAXLTY010000001.1, from coordinate 1,287,709 downwards.
CGTAAATAAAGAGGTGGCGGCCATTTGGCGGACACCTCTTTATTTTAACACTAAAAAAATACGCATTTTTGATAACAAATAATTTATAACCAATAACTTTATAACATGAAGATCGAGTTAGAAAGAGTAAGTGATAAAGTGCATTTGCAAGCCAAAAACGAACAAGGTGTTGTGGTACATATGGACGGTTCGCCTGATATCGGCGGCGAAGACTTGGGCGCGCGTCCAATGCAGTTAGTGTTAATGGCTTTAGGTGGTTGCACCAGTATGGATATGTTATCAATGCTGAAAAAAATGCGCGAAGATGTAAAAAGCTATAAAGTAACTGTTGACGCAGATAGAGCAACAGAACATCCGATGGTGTTTACTAAAATTCATATTCATTATATTTTGGAAGGAAACCTGAAAAAAGAAAATGTGGAACGCGCAATTAATTTGTCGATGGATAAATATTGCAGTGTAACGCATATGCTTAACAAAACAGCAACGATTACGCATAGCTATGAAATTATAAATTAGGCAAATAGATTTTAGAATCTGGATATTCAGACATCATCAAATCTTGGTTCTTAACTCTAATCATCCAAAAATCTTTTATGAAAAAATATAAACACTTCGCAACACAAGCCATACGCACACAACACGAGCGCGCATTTCGCGAACACAGCGTTCCGTTATACTTAACTTCATCTTTTACATTTGATGATGCGGAACAAGCACGCGCCTTGTTTGCCGATGAATATGTTGACAATATCTATTCGCGTTTTTCCAATCCGAATGTAAACGAGTTTGTAGAAAAAATGTGCATATTAGAAGGCACTGAAGATGGCTTCGGCACGGCAACAGGCATGGCTGCCGTGTTTGCATCTATGATGACTTTCTTAAAAGCAGGCGATCATATCTTAGCATCATCTGCTTTGTTTGCGTCATCAACCAGAATCATCAAAGAATTCTTACCAAAATGGAATATCGAATATTCTTTTTTTGATATTGACAAACCGGAAACCTGGGAAAGTTTGATTCAGCCAAACACCAAAATGATATTCGCAGAAACACCATCCAATCCTGGTTTGGTTTTAATTGATTTGGAGTTTTTATGCGCACTTGGTAAAAAACATAATTTATTGGTGAACATTGATAACTGCTTTGCAACACCATACTTGCAAACACCAGCAAAATATGGTGCTGACATTATTACACATTCTGCTACAAAATTCATTGATGGACAAGGGCGAGTTTGTGGTGGTGTGGTTTTAGCCAGTGCCGAATTAATGAAAGAAGTGCGTGCATTTTGCCGACAAACAGGTCCGGCTATGTCGCCTTTTAATGCTTGGGTTTTATCTAAAAGTTTAGAAACATTACATGTGCGTATGGACAGACACTGCGAGAACGCATTGGCATTAGCAAAATGGTTAGAAACAAATGATGAAATTGAAAAAACAATTTATCCGTTTTTGCCATCGCATCCACAATACGAGTTGGCAAAAAAACAAATGACGCAAGGTGGCGGCGTTGTTACATTTATTGTAAAAGGTGGCATCGAACGCGGCCGTAAATTTTTAGACAGTCTGGAACTATTTTCGCATACGGCAAATTTGGGCGATTGCAGAACTATAGCAACACATCCTGCTTCTACAACACACAGTAAAATAGAAGAAAACGTGCGCGAAGCAGCAGGCATTTTTGGCGGCACCGTGCGTGTTTCTGTTGGCTTAGAGCACATCGATGATATTAAAGCAGATATTGCACAGGCATTGGAAAAGAGTAGATAAAATAATGAAAGATAAACTTCTAAAATATCCAATTCACATTTTATTCTTTTTATGTTTTGTTGAGATAATGATGTTGTCTTATTGCAGAAGTAAACTTGGTTATTTTATAAGTCCAGGTGTCATATTTCTGATTTCAATATCAATAGGAATTCTTCCTTTAATATTATTTTATAATAAAAAGATACAAAACAACATCATTTTATTTCCAATAAAAGACAAACAAACTTTATACGCAATCAGTCTTTTTTTAGTTTCTGTCATGGTATTTATGTTTATACCACGAGGTGGAATAGTCAATATTTTCAGATGCTTTCCCATTGATGCGCATTATTCGGATGTTGTACCTTCGATTCAAGTAATGTGTCGCCGGTTATTGCATCATGAACCTATTTATGTAATTATTGAAGATTTTGGCTACCATTTGCATACAACTTATTTGCCTTTTATGTGGCTACCTTACACAATCGCAGAGAAATTTCATTTTGATTACAGATGGATCACCGTTTTGATTTTTATAACAGGAATTCTTTTGGTTTTGTTCGTAACAATTAAAACCACGAATAACGGTTTTTTTCTAACCTTGGTTTATACATTTTTACTATTGGCAATTGTAGATAAAAATTCAGATGTCTTTGGCTGGACTGTAGAAGTGACGAACGCGACTTACTATTCTGTTTTAGCGCTTTCTTTCTTTCTTAAAAATAAATACATAAAAGCGATAATACTTATGATTTGCTTGCTTTCAAGATATTCTTTGGTTGTATTTGTTCCTTTATATTTTATAATAGAATGGAAAGAAAACGGATTCAAAAAAACAGCTTTATTTGCTGTATTGACTTTTGTGTTTATGTCATTATTTTTATTACCATTGGTAAAAAACAACTGGAAGGAATTGTACAACGGCTATAAGTATTATGCAGATTCCGGTTTGAACGAATGGTTGCATTTGAGTGATAAAGGACTGCCTTATCATATATCAACAGGAAATGGGTTTGTTTCATGGATATATTTTCTAAAAACAGGAAGTATTGAGGAGCGATTTGCTTTTGCGAAGTCGTTACATTTGTATTTAGTCATTTCAATAACATTGATATTAAGTTTGATTTATTTTATAACAAGAAACAAAATTGATTATAGGTTATTTCTGTTGTGTGGTTTAAAAATTTATCTTGCTGTTTTTTATGGTTTTATTCAAGTGCCATATTCGTACTTGTTTATGGTGCCATTATTTTATAGTATTGTGTTAATGTTGTTAGTAAATAATATTTATAATACACCTAAAAAATCTAAACCAAGCATTCTGTAAAATATTCTCGTTAATGATCTCACTGGTTTTTCCATTTTATAACGAATCTGAACGATTTCATTTTTTTGAAGAAGGATTGAAATCTTATTTTAGTAAAAATAAATGGATTAAAGAACTAATATTAGTCAATGATGGAAGCACAGATAATACATTGGACTTGTTGAATGCATTTCAAAAAAAATATACTCAAATTGATTGTAAAATAATTGACATTCAACCAAACAAAGGCAAAGGAAACGCGATAAAACAAGGTGTTTTGCAAGCAACGCAGAAATGGATATTATGCAACGATGCAGATCTGTCTTACTCAATGTTTCAGATTGATGAATGGATTGAAAATAACTGGATTGATTTTGATGCAACGCATTGTGTTTACTTCGGCTCACGTGAATTAGGTATGAAAAAAAAGTGGGTTCAGTATCATATACACCGAAGAATTATCGGAAGAGTTTACGCAATGATCATTCGTTTGTTTACAGGCATTACAACAACAGATACACAATGCGGTTTTAAAATGTACGAAGCAGACGTTGCAAAAAATATATTCTCAAACGTACAGGAAGAACGCTTTGCATTTGACATCGAAGTGTTCTATCTGCTGCGAAGAAATAAAGTTAAAATTAATTTATTACCTTTGCGTTGCACTGAACGCAATGATTCAAAAGTCAATTTAATAAACGATAGCTGGAATATGTTTACTGCTATTTTTAGAATCAAAAAAAGGTATGACTAAGTCAGAAAAAATATTTCTATTCGTTACGGTTATTCTGATTTCAACTATTGTTTATTTATTTTTTCAACCAATTTTATACGCGCCGTCAGATTATTTTTTTGGTTGCGGTGGTGATGGTGTAAAAAATTATTTCACAGCGCTATATTATTTAAAATTTGATAGTGGAATGCATTTTTCCGCGATGAATTATCCATATGGCGAACAAATTGTATTCACAGATAATCAACCTATTTTCAGTTTAATACTAAAAAGTATTTTTGCAAAAAATGGATTCAGTGAGAATGCTGTAATTGCAACATTTAATATTGCCATGCTGACATCATTAGTTATCAGTGCGATTTTTTTATACCTGATTTGCATTCATTATAAAATTGTTGCATGGCTGGCGTGTTTAGTATCTGTTATAATAACATGCCTTGCGCCGCAAGTATCCAGAATGCAAGGCCATTATGGTTTGTCATACGTTTGCTTTTTCCCAATTTTATGGTACTTATTAATTCAGGTAATCGACAAAAAGAACAATAAATTATTTCCGTTTTTTATACTTGTAAATTTTGCCTTCGGCATCACACATTTATATTATTTTGCAATCAGTGCGCTTTTTATTTTTGCAACGATTGTTTATCTTTTTTATGAAGACAAATCTAAATGGAAATATTACCTGTCATTGATTACAGCAACCATCTTGCCGATCCTGCTTTTTCAGATTGTTTTAAAATTAACAGATACAGTAACCGACAGGCACAGAAATCCTTATGGTTTCTATTATTACAGAAGCTATTTGTCAAGTATTTTTTTACCGTATTTGGAAGCGGAACGAAATTTAATTCAAACCTTTTTTAAATATAATTTAACGGAAGGCGAAGGCAGAGGTTTTGTTGGTTTAGCTGCACTTTTCACCGTAATGCAATATTTTATTTTCAGGATTTCCAAAATAATAAACGAATCTGTTTTTGAAAAAAGCTATCATAAATATGTGTTTGCCGCTTTGATGTGTTTGGCATTTTCATTTTGCTTACCTTTTACTTTAGGACTCGGTGGTTTAACAAAAGTGGTTCCATTTTTAGCGCAGTTTCGCTCTTTAGGTAGATTTAATTGGGCATTTTATTTTGTGTTTACAATATCTGCTGCAATTATTTTAAATCATTTTTTAGAAAGGTTCAAGGATTATAAGGCAGTAAAATATCAACTCATCGGATTGATTTTATTATTCTGGATGTTCGAAGCAAAACAACAGATCGAAACAACATCAATTGGAATTTTACAATATGGCAAATTGGCAAAAAAAGAATTTATCGAAGTAAATTTTAAAGACCAATTGAAGAAAATTAACCGATCATCTTCAGAATTTCAAGCTATTATGACATTTCCTTTCTTCAATGTCGGCAATGAAGAGTGGACAAACATCAGAACCGATGCCGGTATGTTTACAGCCATGCGTGCATCGTATAATCTACACTTGCCTGTTATTGAATCGGCTTTAAGCAGAACATCCATCAGTCAGTCAGCATCATTGATACAATTGATGTCAAATGATTTGATAAAGAAAACGTTGTTGGAGAAATTAAATGACAAACCAATATTGTTAATCGTTGAAAAACAACAAACGATAGAAGATGAATGGAGAATTATGGGTAAGTCTAAGTTCTTGATTGAAGATGACAGAATTGCTATGTACGAATTGCCTGTAAGTGCATTTAAAGATTCAATCGAAGAGACAAAAAAATGGTTTCAGGAAAATAAAAAAAACATATTCAGAAGTAGCAACAAACCAGAATTTTACAGCACACAGCATCAATTATTTTATGAATACGATTATAAATATCAATTAAAAAAGGGAAAGCATAAAACATTTACATTGTTATCAGTTTCTACTGAAAAATTTAAACCGAATACAAATCTGGAGTTTTCTGTTTGGTTAAAAGTAACGGATGCTCATGCCAGTTTTCCAATAATAGAATGTAAAGGAACGTATAAAGATACAACTACTTACAAAGCAGAAGGCATTGGTTATTCAACAGATATTTATAAAAATTATGTGCGCGCTAAAATTAATGTTCAGGTAAAAGATACAACCGGAATATTGTATTTTAATTTAAAAGGAAAAGACATCATTCCGGGAAAATTCTTGTTGAGAGAAGTTTCAAACGATATATATCAGGAACAACAAAACGGCATGTTAATGAAAAATAATTTTTATTTAGATGATGATGTAAAACTCTTTGATGGATTTAATGTAAAAAAATAAAATGGAGCAAAAAGCAACCATACCTGTTTTAGAAAAAATCGCCTTTTCAATTCTTTTTATATGGTATGCGTATCTGTGTTTTCATTTTTACGCAGAACGCTCAACCATGACAGACTATGCATTTCAATTATTTAAAATGATTGAAACCAAAAATTTTAATGTTGAACATTTACGCTATGCTTCGATAACCACACAATGGTTAGTTGTTCCATTGATAAAACTTGGCGCATCATTAAAAACAATTTTAATTGCCTATTCATTCAATGTTTTTTTGCAATATTTTATTGCATTTTGCATCATTCGTTTTTATTTTAAAAATCAATTGTTTGCTTGGTGCATCATTGCGTACATCATGGCAACCGTGCATTTTGGTTTTTTTTATACAGGTTGCGAATTGGTATTTGGCGGTGTTTGGATTTGCACTTTATTAGCAATAACAGAACGATTAGAAAACAATGAACAAAACTCAAGACTACTTTATCTGTTTTTAGTAATCAATTTAATTTTATTAGTAACGACACATGCTTTCTTATTAATTATAACCGGAATTATTTTAGGTTCTTTTTGCGTGTTCCGTTTTTCAAAAATAAAGTGTGGAATAATTATCGCTTTAGGAATCTTGTTTTTAATAAAATTAAAATTCCTGACAGATGGTTATGAATCCGGAAAATTCAATGGTGTTTCAAAAGATATTTTTTTGCCGGCAACTATTAATAAATCTTGGTTTACATTTTTCTTTAAACAACAATACAACACAACATTTATTGCAGTAAAAATCAGTTCAATCATCTTGATTGTTTTCTTTCTGATTAAAAGAAGATGGGTTTTTGTCGGAATCACAGTACTTGCATTGTTTGCTTTATTTTTGATGATTTATTCTTTTATGCCAAACGGCGAATCGGTGGTTTATATGGATAGCTATCAATCAATGATTTACTTAGTTGGCTGGATTTTATTTTCAATTGGATTTTATCTTTACTTCAGACAATATTCAAAATATTTTGTTGCTGTTATTTTTACTGCAAGCTTGGTGGGCTTGTTTAAGTTATACAATGAACACCAATTCACAGACAGAATTGCATATTATTATGAATTGATGGATAAAGCTGCAGCAAAAGGTTGCAGCAAATTAGTCATGCAGGAAAATGAAGTAGATATGCAAAAAGTGGCTTTAACTTGGGCAACACCTTATGAAACGCTACTATTAAGTTCGTTAAAAGGAAAATCTCAAACTATTTATATTAATAACAATCCTGAGTTTGATTTAAATAAATATAATAATCCGAACAAATTTTTAGGCGCAACATGGCTGTTAGATGATACGACAAATATCAATAATGCATATTTCAAGTTGGAAGCTAAGCCATATAGGACGACAAAAGACCTGAATTTTTAGATAAAATATCAATCTGGCTTGTTTTTCAGCAAAAAAGATGTATTTTTGCCACTCGAATTTCGGTACGGTAGCTCAGTCGGTAGAGCAATGGACTGAAAATCCATGTGTCGCCGGTTCGATCCCGGCCCATACCACACAAAAACGTCATCTTTTTTATAAGATGACGTTTTGTTTATTAACGCTTAGTGAGTATAAAAACTTGTTGATGCAGTTTTTAATATAGAATTTTGTATCAAGATTTTGATGTAGGTAATCGTACATCGTAAATCATAAATCGTACATCGAATTGAGCATCACTAAAAAATTAGCAACCGACACCGTAGCGTATGGCGTAAGCAGCATCTTGGCGCGCATTATCAATTTTTTATTTGGCTTTTTAATCATAAAATTTATCACACCGGCAGAATTTGGCACATACACCAATTTTTATGCATATGCAGGTTTCATTTTAGTAGTGCTGACGCACGGAATGGAAACTGCCTATTTTCGGTTTGTAAATAAAGAAGACAGTAAAGAAACCGCTTTTTCAACCGCTTTTTATTCCATCTTTTTTGTAGTGATTTTATTTATTCTGATCACTTACGTGTTTCAGAAATCAATTTCCGATTATGTAAAAGAACCGGCTTTTTATTTACAGTTATTTGTCTGGATGATGGCGTTTGATACATTGGCAGCTATTCCGTTCGCATCACTAAGAAAACAAGGCAGGCCAATGGTTTTCGCCGGTTTGAAAATATTGAACATCTTGTTTTTTATAGTTTTTAATGTGGTATTTTTTATCGTGTTTCCAAAGTTGAATATGTCTTTTAGCGTCACTAAAGTTTCTTATATTTTTATTGCCAATTTAGTGGCAAGTGTTCTGACTTTCATAATCTTATTACTTCAGTTTCGACAGCTTAAATTTTCCATCGATTTTTCTTTATATAAAAAAATGCTGTGGTATGCGATGCCAATTATGCTGGTTGGTTTCGCCGGCATGATCAACGAAGTGCTAGACAGAATTATCATGACACGCTTGTTACCAGGCAATGAATTAGAAAATAAAATCCAGCTTGGAATTTATGGCTTCAATTATAAATTCGCGATGATTATTTCCATGTTTTTACAGGCATACCGATTCGCAGCAGAACCTTTATTTTTTAAGAATGCAGACAAAGCCGATAACAAACAAATGCTGGCAAACACGATGAAATTTTATACCATTTGTGTGTGCTGTCTTTTTCTGTTGATTACTTTATTTATGCCATTAATTCAGTTTGGATTTTCTAAGTATGCACCAAGCTCAGCTACTTATTTTGTTGGTGTTGGCATCGTTCCAATATTGTTGATGGCGAATATTTGTTTAGGTATCTATTTCAATATTTCTACGTGGTATAAGATAACAGACAAAACATATATCGGTGCTGTTATTTCTATTATTGGAGCCATTATTACTGTTGTGATGAATATTATTTTAGTACCGCAGATCGGATACTTTGGCGGCGCATGGGCAACATTGGCTTGTTATGCGGTCATGTTGATTATTGGTTACATTACCGAACAAAAATATTATCCGATTCCATACGATTATAAACGCATTTTGTTTTATTTATTTGCAGCAATTGGTTTGTATTTAATAATGCAGTATGTGATTTTGCCAATGCAGTTTTCACTGATTCTTGTTTCGTTTTTAGCAATTTTCTTCATGCTGATTTATGTCACAACTGCCTACTTTTTAGAAAAGAAAAAATAAGATTGTACTAAAAAATCTGCTTATATTTGTCGATAATGAGTTATTGACAGAGCTCATTACACATTGTATTTGAACGGAAAAGCTAAACAAGAAAAAATGAAACTTAAAATAGTAAACACCTCAGATAATCCACTTCCGGTTTATGAGACGAGTGGTTCGGCAGGAATGGATTTGCGTGCACAGTTGACAGAACCGGTGATGTTGAAACCATTGCAACGCGCTTTAATTCCGACAGGTTTATTCATAGAATTACCGGACGGTTACGAAGCACAAGTTAGGCCACGCAGTGGTTTGGCGTTGAAAAAAGGCGTAACGGTTTTGAATTCACCGGGAACGATCGATTCAGACTATCGTGGTGAAATTAAAGTGATCATGATTAATCTTTCTAACGAGACAACCATTATCAACACCGGCGAACGCATCGCTCAAATGATTATTTCAAAATACGAAAAAGTAGTATTGAAAGAAGTAGATGAATTGAACGAAACAGAACGCGGCGAAGGTGGTTTTGGCCATACAGGTGTGAAATAATGTTAATTTGCAGCAGCACCTTTATCAAATTTATCGTAAAAATGTTATTTTGTATAATGCAGGAACAATTCTTGCACTATTCTTCGTCACACAATACAAACCAGATTGAGAAATAAAACCGTACTTATCCGAATTATTGTAATTGCTTTTGTTTCTTTATTGGCAATAAACACAACATTTGCCAAAAAGAAAAAGAAAGATAAAAATGGAACAACTTCTACCATTACCAAAGAAGATTTGGAAACACAGGCATTGTTTATCGAAGCAATGCAGGCATATTTATTGGGCAATAACCAGGAAGCGGTTACTAAATTCAATACAGTTATAAAACGCGATAAAAATAACGATGCAAGCTATTACGAGTTGTCTAAGATTGCTTATGAAGCAGGCAACATGGATAAAGCTATTGAATATGCGAATGCAGCAATAAAAATAAATCCAGATAATGAATATTACTATCAATATTTAGCGGAAGCAAAAGCAGAAAAAAATGATTTTGAAGGTGCTGCAAAAACGTATGAAGCATTGGTAAAACTAAAACCAAAAGAATATGATTATTATTACGATTGGGCATACATGCTGTCAAGAGCCAATAAGTTTAAAGAAGCAATCGATGTCTATAATTTGGTAGAGCAAAAAACAAGTGTCAGCGAAGAATTGATCTTTCAGAAACAACCATTATTTATCAAATTAGGTAAAATTGATGATGCAATAAAAGACGTAGAAAAATTAGTGAAATTATATCCGGAAGAAACCAAATATCAAGCATTGGTTGGTGAAATTTACGAAGCGAATAAACAGTTTGATAAAGCAATTGGCGTTTACAATAAAATATTAGACAAGGATCCGAATAATGCAGATGCATTGCTGGCATTGGCTGAAGCATACAGAAAAAAAGGCGATGAAGCTAAACACACGGAATACATCAACCAGGTTTTCGGCAATAAAAATATTGACATCGATTCCAAAATTCTGACTTTTATTCCATACATCGAAAAACTGGCAAAAGACACCACCATGCGAGACGAAGTGCTGAAAATGGCAGATTTGATTAAAGCGACACATCCAAATAACATGAAAGCAACAACAGCGAAAGCGGATGTTCTATATACAATCGGAAAGAAAAAAGATGCGCAAACAGAATATGTAAAGGCAACACAACTAGGCGATGTTCCTTCTACCGTATGGATTCAGTTGTATATTCTGGATTTGGAAATTGAAGATTACGACAGTTTGATTAGTCACACTAAAAGAGGCATTGCTCAAAATCCAAAAGATCCGTTTGGTTATTTCTATAACGCGTTGGCGCATCAGAATAAAAAAGAATACAAAGAAACGTCAGATATTTTATTAGATGGTTTTGATAAGCAACGAAAAAAAGATGCAGATCTTTCTTTATACACACCGCAATTGAAATTGCAAATGCTGATTGCTTTAGGCGACGTTTCTTTTGAATTGAAAAATTACGAACGTTCTGATAGCGCTTACGAAGCAGCGTTGGAAATCGATCCGAATAATGCAACGGTTTTAAATAATTATGCATATTATCTTTCTGAGCGCGATAATAAACTGGAAAAAGCAGAAAAAATGAGCAAAAAATCCAATTTACTGGTGGATAATAATTCTGCATTTATTGATACATACGCTTGGATTATGTACAAAATGAAAAATTATTCTGAAGCATTAGAATGGATGGAACAGGCAATGCAATTACCGGATGCACGCGAACGACCGGAATTACTGCAACACTACGGCGATATTTTATTCAAAACAGGAAAAGTGGAAGATGCGGTGGCGCAATGGAAACGCGCACTGGAAAAAGGCGGTGACAAAGCTATTCTTGAAAGCAGAATAAAAAACAAAAAGATAGAGTAAACACACTTATCAATGTTTCCTTTTGTCATGCTGAGGCACGAAGCATCTTTTTTATTTCTATGATACAGATTCTTCTCTGCGTTCAGAATGACAAAAGCAACTTTGTAAATGGTCATGCTTAGGAACGAAACATCTTATAACATTAATTATCCAAACAAATTCTTCTTCACATACTTTATTTATCTTTGCGCCGTTAATTTAAAAATTAAGACGAATGCTATATAACAAATACTTTATACAATCACGAGCGAAATTTGCAATACTGTTTTCTGTAGTAATAATATGCGCGTGTCATCATACCAAAAAAGTAAAGAAATCAGACTCAACCACTACACAAACCACAACGCCGGTAACGCCTGCGCCGGTAACACCAACAGTTAATCCGAATGTGCAGCAAGTATTAACAGCGTTGAAAAAAAATGAATTGGAGTTTAAAGAGCTGACTGCAAAACTAAAAACAAAAGTGTCATCACCGGATTTAAATCAGTCATTCACAACTAACATTCGTTGGAAAAAAGGCGAAAAAATCTGGCTTTCTATGTCTATTATTGGCATCGAAGGAGCACGTGTTTTAATTACAAAGGACAGCATCAAAATTATGGATAAAATTAACGACAGATATATTTTGAAACCTTTGTCATACATCAAACAAAAAGCATTGATTGATTTGTCTTTTACCGATATTGAAAATTTGCTGCTTGGTCAGTTGTTGTTTTTTGATGCAACGAAAGCAAAATATGCAGACAATCCAAATAACATTACGTTGAGTTCTGATGCAACGCGTTTTCTCACTACAATAGTTTTCTATAAACCATCTGGTTTTTTAAGTTCGATTTTTGTGACAGATAAGCAACAAAACCAAACGTTGACGTCTGCTTACACCAACTATCAGACTACATTAAACAAACAGTTTTCGTTAGACCGTTTGTTAACGATAAAAAGTGCTGGCAAAACATTTCAAATGGATGCAAAATTTCAAAGCATCAATATCGCACAGAATTTAGAATACCCGTTTTCAATAAATCCAAAATATACGATTGAGAAATAACATTCCAAATAGCAGCTTTAAATACGCTTTTTCAAATATTAGATTTGACTTTAAAATCATTTTATTCTTTTTATTTTTTGCTTTTACATGTTTATCTTCTTTTTCACAAGACAAGAAAGCAGCGCTTGAAGAAAAACGTAAGAAATTGTTGGAAGAAATAAAATTCACGCAAAAAGTATTAACGAAAACCAAAGCATCTAAAGAAGCTACAATGGCTGATTTAACTGCATTGAGCAAGCAAATTGAACTGCGCCAGAAATTAATTAAAGAAGTAGAAACCGAGATCGGAACATACACCGAAAAAATAAACGAAAATATAGATGAGTTAAAAATGCGCGAGCAACAGTTGGCGCAACTCAAAAAAGAATATGCAGCAGCCGTTGTAAAAACGTATAAAACACAGCGCTTTGCCGATAAGATTTTGTTCGTTGCGAATGCGAATTCATTTTCAGAAGCATTGCGCCGTGTGAACTATTTACGCAAGTATGCCAATTTCAGAAAAGTACAGGCGCAACAAATACTAGATACAAAAACTCAAATTTCAGGACAAATTGCCAGTATCAATACTAAGAAAAAAACAAAAGAAGAATTACTGAGCGGACAAGTAAAAGAAAAGCAACAATTGAACGCAACGGTTACGCAAAAAAATGAGGTTGTAAAATCGTTGAAAAAACAGGAAGTTTTGTTGCAAGGTGATATTAAAAAGAAACAAGCGGCTGCACAAAAATTAAATTCACAGATTGAAGAAATCATTCGAAAAGAAATAGAATTAGCAAGAATAGCTGAAGAAAAACGCAAGAAAGAAGAAGCGGAAAAAGCCGCGAAAGAAGCCGCAAAAATTGCAGAAGCAGAAGCCGCTAAGAAAAAAGCCGCGGAACTGGCAGCAAAGAAAGCAAAAGAAGAAGGCAAACCTGCGCCACCTGCTTACGTGGAACCAAAGAAAGAACCGGTTGTTGTCAAACCTGCGCCAACGCCTGAATACGATCAGTTGACCACTAATTTTTATGGCAATAAAGGTAAGTTGCCTTGGCCGGTTGAGAATGGTTTTATCAACAAACGTTTTGGTAATTATACGCATCCGGAATTAGGCAGTGTTATGATTCAGAACAATGGAATTGATATCAGAACAGATGCCAACAGCAATGTTCGTTGCATATTTGAAGGAAAAGTTGTTGGTATCTTAAATAATCCAACGTTTAAAAATGCCGTTATCATTTCGCATGGCGATTACTTTACCGTTTATTCAAAACTGGAATCGGTGAACGTCACTAAAGGACAAAAGATCAGCACAAAACAAGTCATAGGAACAGCATTTACCGATGAAGATAATATCACAGAAGTACATTTGGAAGTATGGAAAGGTGCTGCAAAATTAAATCCGGCAGACTGGATCTTTAAGAAATAATTTGATGTCCGATTAACGATTGATAATGAATAATGAACGATTAATTAATCACAAGAATAGAATGTTTTTTAAAAAGAAAACATCGCCAATTAATACTCATCCATCGTTCATACTGTTTATATTGCTTGTGTTTTTAATAATACTTCAAACTTCTTGTGAACAAGTACCATTAGCCAAGATAAAAGCCATGTTTGACGAAAAAGATGCTGACGTAGAAGTGGCCGACAGCGTTAAATTTACGTACAAAGAAGGCGAATATGCGCGTGCTGTCGTTACAGCGCCGAAAGTAAAACGTTATACGAAAGAACAATCCAAATTGGAATTTAGTAATGGTTTGCTGGTTAGATTTTACGAAGCGTTAGATATGATTTCTGTACTGAAAGCAGATTATGGTGTTAATGATGATGCCAAACAATTAATCATTACTTCAGGCAATGTGCATATGGAAAACGCGAAGAATGAAATTATGGAAACGCAGGAACTGACATGGAATATCAAGACAAAAAAAGTGTGGACAGACAAAGCGATACGCATAAAAACACCTGATAATATTATCAACGGAATCGGTTTTGATGCAGATGAAGATTTCTCGAATTATACGATTCGGAAAGTAACAGGCGTGGTTGCTGTAGATGATGATAAAGGTTTTAAAGAATAAAAATGCTGCATGGTTCGTTGGTTATTTTTGGCTACAATAACATTGATCGTAATAATTATCAAAACGACCCAAAATGGCTTTTTTAAAGGCAATGACTGGTTTTTATATCTTATTCTTTTAGTTAGTTTTTACTTCGTTTGGCACTATAAAGACCATAAAAAATAATACAAATAGTAGAATTTGAACATTTTGACTTGACAAATCTATTTATTAGGCATACCTTTGTAGTGATAAAACCCTGAAATCTTTTTTTTATTGTTCGATTTATGTACAGAATATTTTAAAAAGTCTGCTGTCTGCTTATCTAAAATAAGTTTGAAAGCAATGATAAATAACCAATTCAATACGCTGTACAAAAATCAATCTGATCAGTTTTAAAATTTTTCTTGGTTGCATCGATTTGATAGGTAGGATGATTGAGCACTTTTTTGATTATACCTAAAACCCTTGTACGATACAGATATGCTAGTATTTGTTGAGTACATACAACATAACATAACATAAAAACCTGTAAAATGCGTAATTTATTACTCAGCTTGATGCTATTGTATATGGCAAGAGGCACATTACTAGCACAAAATTGTTCCATAAATGCCGGACTGAACAACACGATTTGTTTAGTCGATTCAATGAAATTATATGGTACACGCTCAGGTTATTTTACACCAAATGCTACATCTAAATGGACACAACTTTCAGGTCCGCACGTTACCATCAACCAACCGGATTCATTAATTACATCAGTTAGCGGTTACACAGAAGGCGTCTATACTTTTCAATTAAGCAATAAATGTCAGGATGGTATAAGTTCTGCAGATACCGTAACCGTTACTATTCTGCCATTAACCAAAGCAAATGCAGGAAGAGATACCTTATTGTGTCCGTCTGCCACATATCATTTAAATGCGAATAGCACATTATTACCAGGCGAAACTGGCGAATGGTCTTCAATAATAAACAACGGCGGTTTGATCATAAACAATCCTTATGATCCAAAGTCATTAATATCATTACAAGCAAATTTGCCTGGAGTTTTACAACTAAGATGGACAATTACAAACATCAACGGATGTGTTTCTTATGATGATGTGATGATAACAAATTGTGGAGGCACACCGCTTGTAAATGCAGGTCCGGATCAGTATTTGGATAATTGCTATGTCGGATCAGCATGTACAAAACTAATAGCGACAAACGGCAGTATTGGTATTGGTGGTCAAAACGGAATGTGGACTTTTGTTTCCGGACCAAGCAATCCAACTATAAGTTATGCAAATACACCATTGGCTTCAGTTTGTAATTTAATTCCGGGTATTTATGTATTTCGATACACAGTAAGCGGACCTTGTTCAAACGGAATGGATGAAATATCTGTAACCGTTCCACCAGCAAGCCAAAACGCACCGGCAGCCAATGCAGGAAATGGTATGGTTATCTGTGATATGACAACTACAATAACCTTAAGCGGCAGCATTCCTGAAAGTGCAAATGAGATAGTTCAATGGTCACAGATATCCGGACCTGTAGTTGTATCTATTAATTCACCTAATAGTCCGACAACAATAGTTACAGGACTTACAAATCCGGGAACATATTCATTTAACTATACCATGAAAAATTCAACGACAAATTGTTCGGGTATTGGTGTTGTAAATATTTCAAAATATCAACCGGGTTCTGTTGATGGCGGTCCGGATCAGATACTTCCATGCAATGTTACAGAAACTGTAATTCCTACTGTAACAACTGGTTTTGGTTACTTGACATATAGAATTATAAGCGGACCAGTTGGTGCTTTTAGCTATCCAACTCGCGCAGACACAAGAAATGTTATAAAGGGCTTGACTTATCCTGGAACGTATCGCGTTGAAATAAATTATCAGTTTGGTTCAGAATGTGCTGCAGGAAATGATTTTGTTGACATAACTGTTTCGCGTCCACCTACAGGAGCAAATGCCGGCACATACCAAAATTTTAATTGTGCTTCAGCAACTACACAATTGGCTGGAAATAATCCGATGCTTACCGGTTTAGGTTCCGGAAGATGGAGTCAGGTTTCTGGTCCAAACACAGCAAATTTAGCAACACCAGATAACTATCTGTGTAATATATCAGGAACTGTTGCAGGAAGATATGTTTTCAGGTGGACAGTTTCCGGCGGATTGGGTTGTCCGGATAATCATGATGATATTGTGGTTATTTCACCTGGTAATGATGTTACTAAAGCTAATGCAGGTGCAGACAGACAAATTTGTGCTAATTCACCAATTACATTACAAGGTAATTCTTTCCGCGCTGATGAAACAGCAAAATGGACAGCAATACCGAATAATGTTACATTCATGAGCGATAACACTATTGCTACACCGGTTGTTTCTGGATTACAACCGAATACCAACTATACATTTATATACAAGATTTCAAATTCTTGTGGCAGTGTTTCTGTTGATTCAGTTAAAATTAGCACGGGCACTATTTCAGGACCTTCTGCCGCAAATGCAGGCTCAGATCAATGTCTTCCTGAAAATACAAATACCATACAATTAAATGCCTTACAAGCAACTTCAGGTATTGGATATTGGAATTTGATTGATGGCAATACAGTTACTATAGTAAATCCAACTTTAAACAATACAAATGTAACAGGTATCAAAAACGGCACTTATAAGTTTGTTTGGTCTGTTTCTGTAAACGGATGCTCAAACAACACAACAGATACAGTGCTGGTTACGATAGGAAATACTGCAACTACAGCGAACGCAGGACCTGATGTGGCAAAATGTGCGACTACTTATACATTAAACGGAAACAAACCAATTACAGGCAATGGACATTGGTCACAAATTTCAGGTGATGGTGCTGCAACTATTGCTTCCTGTGCAAATCCTGTTACGACTGTATCAAATTTAAACACAGGAAGCTATACATTCAGATGGACAATAGAAAATGGAGCTTGTCCTGCTAATGCGGATGATGTAACCATTACTGTTTCATCGCCGCCATCGGTTGCAAATGCTTGTGCAGATATAAATATTTGTGGAGGTGCTTCTTCTGCAACACTTCAGGCAACAGCGCCAACATCAGGCACAGGACAATGGGTTTGGGTTTCAGGAACAACATTTTCACCAACAATAAGAAACAGCACATTAACTACTGCGACAGTTAACGGACTTGCAAGCGGTTCGCATACGTTCAGATGGATTGTAACAGGCGGCGCAGGTTGTCCGCAGTCAACAGATGATGTTGTCGTAAATGTATCTATGCCTGCAAATGCAGGTGCCGATAAAAGTTTATGCAACGTAACATCAACAACATTAAAAGGAAATTCAGGAAGCAATGGAACATGGACACAAGTTTCAGGACCGCAAGCTACAATTACTCAATCGCCGGCAGGAAATCCGACAGCAAATATAAGTGGCTTGCAACCAAATGCTTCTTATGTTTTCAGATACACGATTCCTGCTTTTGCTGGTTGCGCTGCCTCTTACGATGATGTTATTGTAAACAACGGTTCATCAACATTAATTGCAAATGCAGGCAGTGATGATACATATTGCGATGTGTCATCATTCGCACTTAGTGGCAGCGTGCCTGGCGCTGGTGAAACGGGTACATGGTCTATAATTTCCGGTGCAATGGATGCCGTATTTTTACCAAATGCAAATACGCCAAATGCAGTATTAACGAATGTAAAAACAGGTGTTTATATTTTAAAATGGACAATATCCAATGGCACTTGTACAACTTCAGATACCAAAAAAATTGAAAATCAGGCAGTAAGTACAATAGTAAATGCAGGCAATGATTTTAGTTTATGCAATAGTATTAGCAGTATTCCTCTTTCAGGCGCATCAGTAAATGGATTTACAACAGAAGGTTATTGGTCAATTGTTTCAGGACAAGGAACATTAAGCAATACCAACTCAACCAGCTTTCCAAATACAGTAACATTCAGTCCGGCGACAGGTTATACAGGACCGGTTGTGCTTCGTCTTTCTGCAAATGATAAATGCAAAACAGTAACGGATGAAATAACAATTCTTATAGAAAAAACAAGTGCTGCAACGCAAGCAGTAAACGATTCGGTTAGCACAGAGCCGAATACAGAAGTTGATATTGCGGTATTAAAAAATGACATCATACTCAATAATGACAAATTGTGTGATGACGCAATTATTGTAAAACCATCACATGGAACAGTAAGCGTAAATGGCGATGGTACTGTTTCTTACCAGCCAATGAACGGATATATTGGCATTGATAGCTTTAGTTATCAATTGTGTAATTCTGTTGTGAAACAAGGCAGTTGCTATGCTGACGGTAAAGACAATGCATGGGTTTTCATAACAATTGAAGGTTGTATTTTTCCAAATGCATTCTCGCCCGATGGTGATGGAATAAATGATGTATTTGAAATTCCATGTGCGCAAGGCGATATGCAATTCACGGTGTTTAATCGCTCAGGAATAGAAGTGTATAAAAATGATTTTTACAGAAATGACTGGAATGGTACATATAATGGATCACCACTGCCGGATGGTACATATTACTATATGCTCAGTTATTCAACAGATAAAATAAATAAATTGAACAAAAACGGCTTCATCACTTTGCGCAGATAAAGAACATTCTGTTATTTCAATTTAAACCTAAAGAAACATAGAAACATGAGACAACCAATAAACATAAAAATTATTGCAACTATCATTCTGGTAAGTTGCTGTGTTTTAAATACAATCGCACAACAAGACGCGCAGTACACACAATTCATGTACAATAAATTACCACAAAATGCTGCCTATACAGGTTCGAAAGAAGGTTTAAGTATTCGCGCATTATACAGAGATCAATGGACTTCCAAAAAAGGCAATGCAATAGATGGCGCACCTAAAACAACCAGCTTTAGCATACACAGTCCTTTTAAAAAAGAAAGTTTTGCACTTGGTTTTTATTTTGTAAATGATCGTCTGGGTTTGGAACAAAAAAATCAGTTTGATGTAACCTATGCTTATCGTGTCTCTTTAGGAAAAAAAATAAAACTAAGCATTGGTATCAATGCAGGTTTATTGTGGTATAAATTAAACGCAACAGAAGCTATTCTGGTCAATCCGGACGATCCAAAATACAGAAACAATGTGAGTCGTGTATTGCCTGATGTTGGCGCCGGTTTGTACATCTATCATCCAAATTTTTATATTGGCTTAAGCGTGCCAAATTTTATCAGAGGACAACTCGCAAACAAAGGCGATCATTCATCAACTGCAAAACGCACGGCGCATTTTGTGGCGATGACAGGCGGTTTGATTCCACTTGGAAAATCATTGAAATTGCGACCGCAAGTGCAGTATTGCTATTTGGCAAGTGCCGTGCAAAAAGTACCGCATACATTCAGTTTTAATCTTAGTTTGATGATTTACGACAGAGTAAATATTGGCGCGCAATATCATACAGCATTCCAAACAAAAAACAAGGAAACAAAAACAGAAAATCCGGACAGCTTTGATTTTATGCTGGAAGTATGGCCGACAAAACACTTGTTGATCGGTTACTCTTATGATTACACATTGTCGAAATTATCAACTGTTAGCAGTGGCTCGCACGAAATTATCGTCGGTTATGATTTTGCTTCGAGAAATAAAAAGAAATCAACAACTAACTATTCCTATTTCTAAAAAAATAGAATATTGATATAAAACCACCGCGTCCTTCTCCATTTGGAGAAGGTGGTCTCGCCGCAGGCGAGATCGGATGAGGCATAAAATCATCGCCAAGGTTCATGTCTCACGAACCCATAATATTGTCTATATTTGTATCCAAATGGGAACAACCATCATATTAATTATTCTAACCTTATTGTTTTCCGCTATCTTTTCCGGAATTGAAATCGCCTTTCTTTCTGCTAATAAATTAAAGATAGAATTAAGCTATCAGCGTGGTACATTGTCCGGAAAGATATTGAACGACTATATTAAAAATCCATCAAAATTTATCATTACAACGCTGCTTGGAAACAATATAGTGCTGATCGCGTTTGGTATTTTATGCGCCGGTTTGTTCGAGCCCATCTTAGATAAATATTTGGTCTCGCATGTATTGGTAATTATTATTCAGACAGTCGTTTCTACCAGCATTGTTCTTTTCTTTGGCGAATATGTACCAAAAGTAATTTTTAAAGTTTTTGCAGACAGCATATTGCCGATCATGGCTGTTCCGTTTCGCATCATCCATTATTTATTGACGCCTGGCGTTTTTTTTATCAATGGAATTTCACAATTGTTGTTTAAAGCATTCGGTGTGAAAGTTTCTGAACACGATTTTCAATTCTCAACATTAGATTTGGAAAAATTCATTAAAGATCACAGTCCGAAAGAAGAAGATGACGAAGATGAAGTGGACACGGAACTCTTCGAAAATGCTTTGTATTTAAAAAACCTGCGCGTGCGCGATTGCATGGTGCCGCGCCGCGAGATCACCGCGATCGATTTGCATGATGATATCGAAGATCTGAAAAATATCATCATCGAAACCTATCATTCACGCATTTTGGTTTTTGATGATACCATCGATAAAATTGTCGGCTATGTGCATCATTTTGATTTGCATAAAAAACCAACAACCATCGAATCGATTCTGATGCCGATAAAAGTAATTCCTGAAACGATGCAAATTCAGAAATTACTGAACGATTTTATTAAAGAAAATAAAAGCATTGCTTGGGTCGTTAATGAATACGGCGGCACCGCAGGCATCATTACGCTGGAAGACATTCTGGAAGAAATTTTTGGTGAAATTGATGATGAATACGACAAAGACGAATTAGTCGATAACCAGTTGTCGAAAAATGAATTTATTTTGTCCGGAAGACTGGAGATTGACCGCATCAATGAAGAACACAACCTGCAAATTCCTGACGGCGACTACGGAACACTTTCCGGTTTTATCATCGCGCATCACGAAACCATTCCTGAAAAGAACGAAATCATCAGGATCGATCAGTATTCATTCAAAATTCTCGACGTTTCCGAAACCAAAATTGAAACAGTAAAACTCGTTATTGACGAAAACATCGCCAACCAATAAAGCACAGCACTGGCTGTTAATTTTCTCTCCAAAACAGCTCAAAACACCAATTTTTTCCGAGTAATTACATAATTTTCTGTTTGTCAATCAATTGAGTAATTAACAAACCCATCTCCGCATCAAGCAATTCCATCTTCGCATCAAGCAAGCCCATCTCCGCATGAAGCAATGGCAGTTCAGCATCAAGCAATTCCATCTCAGTATGACACAATGGCAGTTTGGCGTCAAGCATTTCCATCTCCGCATGCAGCATTTCCAACTCCGTGCTTCGCAATTCCAACTCCGCATGCAGCAACTCCATCTCTGCATTTCGCAATCGCAGTTCCGCATAGCGCAATTCCGTCTCTGCACGTTGCATTTCGGCAATTTCAAAACTTAAATCGCTTTATTTTCAAATCATCATATTATTGGCATTTTCAAATTAAATGCTATCTTTGCACACTTTAAAATAAGCAAGAAATGGCAGTTATAGGAAAAATCAGGCAACGCTCGTGGATATTAGTAGGTTTTATTGCGTTGGCTCTCTTTATTTTTATTATCGAAGAAGCATTTAAAAGCAATAATCGTTTTGGCGGAAATGGAAAAAACAGCGTAGGTAAAATAAACGGTACAACTATTTCCGGAAAAGAATTCAGTTCTCAGGTTGCTTTTTACGAAGACGGAATCAAATTAATCAATCCTACATTTCAGTTAAACGATCAGTCACGAGCGCAGATTCAGCAAGAAGTTTGGAATACAATAGCAGCTAATCAGCTATTAGGCGATGCATATAAATCATTAGGTTTAGAAGTTGGTTTGCAGGAATTGGAAAGCTTGGAAATGGGCAACAATCCGCATCCGTTGGCACAAAATTTAATTCGTCAGATCGCGCAGGTAAGTCCTGATGTGGTAAATAAAGAAACTGGCCAGTTAAACATAGCAAAACTGAAAGAGTTCTTTAAAAATATGGGCAAATTTGACCAAACGAATAAAACGAATTTTAAAGAAACGGCAGCGCATATCGAGAAATTGATCACTGACGAAAGAGTTAAACAAAAATATGCTTCGTTGATTTCGCAATCTTTTTATATGCCGACATTCATGGCAAAAGAAGTATTGAATGCTGACAGAAGTGCGAAAGCAGCAGTAGTTGCAGTTCCTTACACATCTTTACCAGATGATAAATACAAAGTTAGCGATGCCGAAATTCAAACATACATCAACGATAACAAAGCAAAATTTGAGCAAGAAGCATCTCGCGTTGTCGATGTGGTTTCGTTTGATATTGTTCCATCAGCAGCAGATACTGCAAATGCATTGGAAAGAATCAATTCATTGAGATCAGATTATTTATCTACTTTACCGAAAGATTCTGCTTTCATCGCACGTAATTCTACACAACAAAATAATGTAGCTTATTACTCCAAAGAAGAAGTATTGCAAACAAAACGCAACGCAGATACATTGTTTAATTTGCCGGTTGGAACATTGACTAATATCTACAAAGAAGGTAGTTATTACATGTTCACGAAAATTATCGACAGACGTGTTGCACCGGACACTGTTCGCGCGGCACATATTTTATTGTCTGAAGGAAAAGGTTCTGACGATGAGAAAAAAGCAGCAAATATTTTGGCTGACAGTTTGATTCGTGTGATCAGTTCTCAAACTAAAAATTTTGGTCAGGTAGCTGCTGAAAATTCTAAAGATGAAGGATCAAAAGCAAAAGGCGGTGACTTAGGTTATTTTACACGCGGTCAGATGGTGAAAGAATTTAACGACAAAGTTTTCTACGATATGCAGCCAGGACAAATTGCAAAAGTAGAAACACAATATGGTTTGCATATTATTTTGTTGATTGAAGCAAAATCGCCAAAAACAGTAACAAAATTTGCTGATTTCGTAGTAGAGTTGGCGCCAAGCGATCAAACAATTAAAGATGCTTACGATAAAGCAACTACTTTCCAGCAGCAAAATCCAACTGCAGATAAATTCGATAAAGCAGCAAAATCGGAGAATTTATTGAAAGATATCGTATTGACACAAAACATGGTAGATGTTCCGCAAATTGGTGTTGCACGTAATCTGGTTCAATGGGCTTTCCAGCAAGAAAAAATTAATCAGATCTATTTAGAAGATAAGATTGAAAATAAATATGTGGTGGCAAAATTGAAAAAAATCACTGACAAAGGTGTTGCGAAAGTGGACGACGTTCGTGAAGAAGTTGCGATCATTGTCCGTAATGAGAAAAAAGGAAAAGACTTGGTGGAAGAATTGAATAAAGCAGCAGCAGGCACTACGGATTTGGCGGCAATTGCAGCTAAAGTAAAAGATGCAACTGTAATTGATACTGCTGAAGTACATTTTTCTGCAGCTATGGTACAAGGTATTGGAAACGAGCCGAAAGTTGTAGGAACTATTTTCGGAACGCCTGTTGGCAAAACAGCGAAAGCAGTTGCTGGTCAACGTGGCGCGTATATTGTACAAACAAAATCTGCTGACGAAAAAGGTCCGGATTCAGGAATGGATATTGGAACTGTAAAGAAAATTATGGAAAGCAGATATGCAGGCAGATTGAATTTCCAATCTATCTTTGAATCTATCTTGAAAAAGGCAGACATAAAAGACGAACGCTATAAGAACTACTAAAATGCAGTAAATACCAAATATAAAAAGCGGAATTTATTTTCCGCTTTTTTTGTTTTCTTTGTAAAGATAAAAAATGGAACTCGTTAATAAAGTAGCACAAAGTGGTTTAGTAACAATTGATCTGGAAACTTTTTTTCCAACGGAAGAAATCGTAGAGTTCGATATAAAAGACTTTTTATTTCGAGGTTTGATACTGAAAGAACTGGAGTTTCGTGCAGCTTTAAAACAACACGACTGGAATCAGTATAAAGATAAAACGGTTGCTGTTTTTTGTTCTGCAGATGCCATTTTGCCGCAATGGTCTTTCATGCTGATCACAACGTATTTATTACCACATACTGATAAAGTACATGTTGGTACAAAAAATGAAGTAGAACAACAATTACTGTTAAAAAATATTAATAACATCGATACTGCAAAATATACTGACGGAAAATTGGTTATCAAAGGTTGTGGTACCAAAACAGTCGGCAATGAAGCATATTTAACAATTACCAAAAAACTACAACCGGTTGCAAAGTCGCTGATGTTTGGTGAACCATGCTCAACCGTTCCTGTTTATAAACGTAAATAATTTCTTCCTTAATTTTATACATGAAAAATAATATCAAATATTTCGGTTTAGGCATTTTATCATTCTTTGTCATTGCCTTATTTATCAATGCAACAGTTGATTCAACAAACACTTATTTTCCATTTATAAAAACAAGTGCAAATTCACGAAATCTGGCATTGCCAGTGCAAACTGCGTATGCTGTAAAGATTCCGGAAAGTGTAACATTTGCAGGCGAGCAAGTACCTTTAGATGATCCTGAAGTACGCGAACGTTTAGACAGAGAATTAACGGTAAACGCGTATTGGCAGTCATCTACAATTTTAATGCTGAAACGTGCGAATCGTTATTTTCCAACGATTGAACGCATTTTAAAAGAAGAAAATGTTCCGGACGATTTCAAATATTTATGCATGGCAGAAAGCAGTCTGGATAATGTTTCCTCGCCGGCCGGTGCATCTGGTTTTTGGCAATTCTTAAGTAGTACCGGCAGTCAGTATGGTTTATTAATTAACAGCCAGACAGACGAACGTTATAATTTGGAAAAAGCAACACGTGCGGCTTGCAAATATTTGCGTTTAGCAAAAGATGCAACCGGTTCATGGACCGCAGCAGCCGCAGGTTATAACATGGGTACGGCCGGCGTAAATCGTCAGCAAAGTTTGCAAGGCGAAACTGCCTATTATCATTTGTTGTTGAATACAGAAACAAGCCGTTATGTTCAGCGAATCGTTGCTTTAAAAATCATACATCAAAACCAAAAAGATTTTGGATTTTATTTGGAAAAAGAAGATTTGTATCCTGAATTTAAATATAATATCGTACAGGTTTCCGGTTCAACTAATTGGATTCAGTTTGCAAAAGATAATGGCACAACGTATAAATTATTGCGCATCTACAATCCTTGGATTCGTGATATGAATTTAACCAATAAAGAAAAACGTACGTTTGATGTGCGAATTCCTGCGTAGTGAATAAAAGAAAATAATTTTCGTGCCGGTTTTGCGCGGCACGAAAAAAACACCCAAAATTTACTGCTTATAGACAGTAAAATTTTTGTCGTTGATCTTCAAGAAATAAAGACCACTTGCTAAATCAGAGATATTTATTGTATAGTATGTTTCGGTTGTTGATGTTTGTATGATAAGCGTTCCGACCGCGTTGTATAATTTAATTTCTTTCAATGCATCTTTGTTTTCTGTAAAATCAATCTTTAAAACATCGGTTGCCGGATTTGGATAGATCTTGATATTTGCTGCTTCAGTTTTTATTTCTTCAGACGCTGTAATCGTAATTACATTTGAATAATCAAACGAACCGTTATTGTCGATTTGTTTTAAACGATAATAATTTGTTCCGGCAATTGGATGTTCGTCAACAAAATTATAATTAACCACATGAGCTGAATTTCCAGCTGCTTTTATGCTGCCGATTTCTTCAAACTGGTAATCTGCACCGGCGCGTTGAATCACAAATTTATCGGAATTCAATTCTGAAGCTGTCAGCCATTTTAGTGTAGTTTTTCCTTCTTCGTAAGTACCTTTAAAATCTGCTAATTCAACAGGCAAAGTGATTGCAGTTACCAATAAACATTGATCTGTTACATTGTTGATCAATCTTCCGATAATATTTGAAATATTAGAATTACCATTAGTAAAACTTGCTGAAGCACCACAGGAATAATTCAACTGATTATTTATATTCGTTACATTAAGCGTGATCGTAGCGATGCTTCCTGCAGCAATTGAAAGGTTTGTAATGCGAATAATTAAACTGTCTTTCGGCGCAGAAATAGTAGCAGTAGCACCAGTTATTGATATTGCATTTGGCGTACCAATTTTCAATGCACTTGGTAAATTATCATTAAAGCTGATATTTGTTTGATTAATGGAATAAGGTGCGCTGTTATTAATTGTGAAAGTAAGTGTTGCATTACTGCCTGATTGTATAGTAGTTGGTGTAAAGTTTTTAGTCATATACGGACAAGCAGAAGCATCAATCGCAACAGTATCTGTACAGCCATTGCTCGTCCAGACAAACTGATATTTTCCGCCAGCATTCAAATTATTTACTACGGTTGTTGAGCTTGTTGGTGATTGTATAATTGCAACAGATGGCGTGATTCCTAATTGTGTCCAGACACCTGTTCCTGAGCCGGAAATAGTAGCGCTTGTTGATGTATTTATACAAAGCGTTTGGTCGTTTCCTGCATTTGGTTTCAAATAATTATTAATAGTAATTGCCGTTGAATCATCAACAATTGTAGTATTAGGATCGTTCGATAGCTCTGTTGTACCAATAATTGTTGGAAGATTGCTTAAAAAAGATTGACTTTTAATGATATTCGCGCCAACTGCAAATGCTTTGCTTGTAGTTTGTGCATTCAGTGTAAATGTGCTGTTGCCTGTCGGTACATTCATGTTGTTAATTCTGATAACGTTATTCGTTCCACCATTATAATTAGAAATGCTTACAGTTGTAGTAACACCATAAATAAATCGTAAGGTAGTTTGTAAAACGGTCGCATTATTTGTAAATGACCACTTATTGTCTAATGTATCCTGGAAAACAACGCCACTTACAGCAGCACCTGAACTATTAATGATAGTTGGATCGTATTTTATCGCTCCGTTTGAACAAGATGTAATATCGCTTAATGTAGTTCCTGTCATATCTAAAGTAATACGCCAAGGACAGTTGCAACCATCTGACTGGCTTACTGTTGTACCTGTGTAATCGTACAAAGTAGTTGCACCATTTGCTTTGTTTATAGTGTAAAAATTTTCCTGAGCGCCACCAAGTGTTGCAGAGCCATAACCATATAATTTTCCGGATGTTTCAAAAAACAAAGTGCCCATTGTTTGTTGTACATCTGTGCCCATGTGAATTAATTTATTCGTAGTTAGATCAATTTTGTATAAACCCTTTGGTGCAGTTCCGCTAGTTGCATGATACCAGCAAAAAAGATCGCCGGTTCTTGGATCGATTATCATGTCGCCCCAAATTGTATTGGATGCAGCATCAGAAATACCTGTTAACGTAACTGAAGTAACTGCCAACGTAGATAAATTGATCATAAATAATTTATATGTGCCATTTTGTAACAAATAAACAGTACCGGTTGGCGAGCAAGCTGCGTTGTTCCAACTGGAAGAAGGCAATCCTGGAATAACCATGCTTTTTGTTGTATTATTATTTAGAAGCTGATACAATTCATTGGAGGCAGGTGTGTGCTTAAATGCATAGATAAAACCGTTGTAGTAAAAACTTGCATTGAAAAGTAACCCTGAATAAGTATTTAAATCAGAAACAGTTACCTGTGTGCCGCTTACGTCTGCAGAGCTTAATTTTGTATCAGAGCCAATTTGTCTGGTAAAATAATGTCTTTTATTACAAATAAAGCCATAAGAAAGTGGCGAACAATCAGTATCAAACATATCGATAAAACCATCACCATCGTCGTCAATGCCATTTGAGCAGCTAGATTCCAACGCATTGCTGATAACAGATGAAAAAAGCAGTACAAACAACAAGATTGTTTTTGCCTGATTTTTAATAGATGTAGAAATAAAGTTCATAAAAGTTAAGTTGTATAAATTAGTTTAAAAAAAATGAAGACAGCGATGTAAGTAAATACATGTGCAACTCATCAAGATTTTTAATAGCTAGTTTGGAAAAAGTAGGGTTTTATACAATGTTCCTTAACTTGAATCTCCGACAGGTTTAAGTGCCTGAAATTTTATGAGGACTCAAATATAGAAAAGATTTGACTAAAGTCAATGATATTTGTCAAATTTTTACAAATAAGTAACATTAAATTCATAAATCAGGTGATTCTTTCCAAAAATTATGTAAAGAATGGCATTCCAGATGAATGCAGAATTGGGTTTTATCTTAAATATGAATTTAATTGTTGCTTTTTTACCTTAAAAGCATAATTGTGCCGGTAATAGAATATGATTGTTCGTTCTTGCCAACATATTTTATCAGGTAAACGTAGCCATCCAACGGAGCATCTTTTCCTTTGTAAGTGCCATTCCAACTTGCATTTACATCATCTGTCGAAAAAACCAATTCGTGCCATCTGTCATAGATTTGCATGGAGTAACCTTCTGTTTTAGCGTATAATAAGAATGGTTTAAATGTTTTATTAACGCCATTTGGAACGAATGCCTGTGGAATATAAATACGCGGTTCCGGCGTGACACATATTATATTAGAATGACTTTGCAGCAATGTGCGCGGCGCTTTATCATTCAAGTTATAAAACTCAGCCGTGATACGATAACAGATCTGTGGAATACTGTCCTGAGAATAATCAAATAATTCATCAATGAAGAACGTATTTTGTGAACGCGTGAAATTGCCAACAAAAGTGGTATCTGTTCCAACAATTTTTTCCAATCGATACCGTACAAAATCAATATCATCGATAGCAAAGCCACTCCAAATTGCTTCTGCTGTGTTGCTGTTCTTTAGTTTTACTGTAATACGCAAGGTAGCTGCCGTATCAGAATAATGCGGTGCTGCTGCGTCACAGCTATCATTTAAGCGCACCGAATAATAATATACTTTGCCGTTTACATCTAAGCCATTGTCTTCATACAAAGATCGGCTGTAGTCATCATATACAGGCAATTTACTTCCTAGACTGATTAAAACAACAGGATCTTCGCCTCTGTATAAGATCGGATTTTTACCAGGTGCAAGTGGTGTTGCAAACGTATCTTTCCTGTAATCAATAATGATATTTCCATTTTCTACAGAAATATTACGGATATAATCGTCTTTCGGTTTTTGTACAACATCTAAACTGTCATAACAAACCTCATTGGAATAGGCAAACGCACCGGTTGAAAGAATTGCTTTTACACGAAAACAATAATGCTTGTTGTACGGAACGTCTTTCAAAAGAAAAAAAGGAGCTGCAACTGCATCGGAAGTTCCTGCTAAGATAAAACCTGCGTTCTCTGTATTGGTTTCAATTTCATATCGAGTAATTGGTGTTGTACCTGCTTTGTATGGATTCCAGGAAGCACGAATGGTTTGCGTACATTTATCAGGCGCAGTGTTGGTCAAAAACATGGTTTTATGTGTTTCGCCTGCAAATAATGACGAAGTACCTAAGCCAACTTCGCACGATTCCATTGCTGCAATAGAATATTCAATAGAAGTTGCGTCCGGATCATTTACGTTATCAATAAACTGTGTATTTGTTCTGCCAAGAATGGTTGTTTCTGAAGTAAAACCATCGCTGCTGTTTTTTATTTTATAGCCAATTACTTCTACTGACGGCGCTGCTTGCCATGTTACAACAATATCGTGATTAACAACGCTTGCACTTACAAATGGAACAAATGGCTGGCGTGTACGGTTTGCTAAAGTGTCAGAAGTTGTATTTGCAGGTGGTAACGGATTAACACAACTACCTCGGTTAATCATGTAGAAATAGGAAACAGTTGCATCGGTTCCATCAGAAATAGCTATCGTTGGCGGATTGATCTGAATAGATGTTTGCGCCGGATTTGTAACGGTTGCTACTAAAGTATAAGTGCCATTGATACTGCCTGTTGCAGCGTAAATTTCATAACCAACAAAACATGGATTTGCAGTTGCCGGCAAATTCCAGTTCAGCTCAGTGCCTGATGGTGCAACAGTAATGTTTTTTACACAAGTTAGTTTTGGCGCTTCATAAATGGTTTGAGAAAATGAGTATGCACTAAAAAATAAACAGCAAACTGTAACCAGGCAAATTCTCACTTTTTTGCAAAATTGAGATGGCCAACTGCCAACTGCCAACTGCTTACTATTAATACTTAATTTTTGCATCTTGATTTTGTATTATTTAGCCAACTACGACTTCCAACATTTTTTCAGCAAGAAAGTAGTTGCGCGCTAAACGTTGCAAAGATACTGCATCCTGTTGTCTGATTGTTTCTACGGCGTGTTCAAATTTAGAAATGTTAACACTTTCAATATAGTATGTTTTAAACAATTCCATTTGATTAAAAGCGCCATCTGTTCGGTGTAAATATTTTCCGAGCAAATAATTGCGCGCAATCGTAATTTCATCTTCCGGAATCAATTCATTTTTTAAACGCTCAATTTCCAGATATATTTCCTGCAAACACACCGCTTTATTTTCCAAATTGGTATCCGTTTGAATAGAAAAAACAGCATGCTTTTTTAATAATGACAACGAAGAATAAATACCATATGTCAATCCTTTTTCTTCGCGAATATTACTCATTAAACGCGAACCGAAATAGCCGCCGAAAATAGTATTCAATAAAACAAAACCCGGAAAATCTTCATGATCGCGCTGAATGCTGATGTTGCCGATAACAATAGATGCCTGAACCGATTTTTCCTTTTTGATATGAATTTTATCATTTTTAAAAACAGGTAATTCAGGAATTGAAATGGTGTTTTGTTCAGGTGATTTCTTATTCCAGTTGCCGATATATTTTTCAATAATATCGAGTTCTGCCTGTTCATATTTTCCGGAAATAAACACCGTGCATTTTGCAGGAATTAAATTCGTATTAAAGTATTCCAATAAATGATCTTGTGTAACAGCTTCAACAATTTCTTTCGTTGTTTCGTAACCATATGGATGCGTTTCACCAAAGATTGTTTTTCTGAATAACACATCAGCGATGTAATCATTTTTTTCCTGCGCAACCAACAAACCGGCTATTTTGCGCGATTTAAAAATATCAATTTCATGTTTCTGATATGTACAATTGTTCAGACAATCGAAAACAACTTCCAATGTTTGATCCAAATATTTATTCATACAAAACACGGAAACAGTAACCGTATTATTGCCTGCATCACATTTCACAGTGCTTCCAAAAGAGTCGATCTTTTCTTCTATTTCAAAAGCACTTAAATGCGTTGTGCCGCTCTTTATCAAACGTGCTGCAAACTCGGCTTGCAACGGAAATTGCTCCGTCCATCTGCCTGCGTCAAATAATATTTCGATTCGCAGAATATCATTTTTCACACCGTTAAAACCATAAGCGGTAATTCCATTTTTGTAATGAAATGTATCCGGCTTCGGAAATGTAATTTTTTCAATGTTATGTATAATTGGAAATGTCATGTCGTTTGTATAAAAATTATACTTTTTTTAAATAAAATAACGTGTTGCTTTTTTCTTTCACAAAGTTTTTTCTGGCATATTCCTGCAGTTTCTCAACGGTAACCGCTTCGTATTTTGCTTCTTCTTCGTTGATCAGATTTGCATCGGCTAAGCTTTCGTAATAAGCTAAACTGATGGCAGTGCTTAAAAGATTTGATTCGGAAAATTTGGTTGAAGTGAGCATTTTGTTTTTGCATTTTAAAAGCTCGTTCTCATCCATTTTTTCGTTGTATAAGTTTTCTATTTCCAGCCAGATCAAATCAGTTGCTTTTTGAATGTCGTAACCATCTGCAATTTTTCCTTCAATACAAAACATACCGACGTCATTGCTTGCGGTAATATACGCTTCGATACTTGCAAAAGCTTTTTCTTTTTTTACCAAACGCTGCGTTAAACGCGAGGAACTTCCGTTCGATAAAATATCAGAAATCAAATCAACAGTGTAATAATCAGGATGTAATCGTTCGCACATTTTAAATGCAATATATACCATATTCAACGGCACATCTTCATACACGGTTTTTGTTTTCGCGCTGGTTTGTTCCGGTTCGCTGAACTGATTATGTGTTGTTTTTGTGGCTTCTAAATTTCCAAAATAAGTATTGACCAATGCTACTGTATCTGCTTTTGAAACATTTCCGGCAACTACTAAAATCGCATTGGACGGCTGATAATATTTTTGATAGAAATGCTGAACATCATCTAATGTCGCGTCTTCAACATGCTTCAATTCTTTACCAATAGTTGGCCATTTATACGGATGTTTTTCGTAAACCATTTCACGCAACAAATGCCATGAATTTCCGTAAGGTAAATTGATATAGTTTTCTTTGAATTCTTCGCAGACGACTTTACGTTGTACACTCAACGATTTTTTATTGATGTTCAAATGCGTCATTCTGTCTGCTTCTAATGCCAATGGAATCTCAATATTTATTGCCGGAACGATGTCGTAATAATTCGTATAATCATTATTGGTAAATGCGTTGTTTTCGCCGCTTGCTTCTTGTAAAGGTTTGTCGAAATCAGGAAAATGCTTGCTGCCGGAAAACATCAGGTGTTCAAACAAATGCGCAAAACCGGTTCTGCTTTCATCTTCATCTTTTGCGCCGACTTTATATAATGTATTGACTACAACAAACGGCGTTGTTTCATCGTGATGATGAATCAGCGTTAAACCATTCGCTAAAACGTCTTTGGAAAAATGGATCATGATGCGAAAATACGATGTCAGTTAGAATTAAAAAATTAAAACTTATTTTTCTTTGTTTGTTTCGTAAACAACATATTACCTTTGCGTTTGTTTATAATCGAGCATGCAACTTTCCGCACTATACCAAAAAGCACTCAACTTTGAATTTCTTACCATAGAAGAAGGTGTTTTTCTGTTTGAACATGCGCCAACACCGGAACTAATGGCAATTGGCCATCAGTTGCGTATGATTCAAAAACCGGACAATATTGTTACCTGGCAAATCGACCGTAATGTAAATACAACCAATGTTTGCGTGGCAAATTGCAAATTCTGTAATTTTTATAGAAAACCTGGTCATGTCGAGTCATATATTACAGATATTGAAACGTATAAAACGAAAATCGAAGAAACCATTAAATATGGAGGCGATCAGTTGCTACTACAAGGTGGTCATCATCCGGAATTAGGACTTCAGTTTTATTGCGATACATTTTCAGCAATCAAAAAAATCTATCCTGAAATAAAACTGCATGCGCTCGGTCCGCCTGAAATAGCACATATCTGCAAGCTCGAAGGTATTACACACACCGAAGCATTATCTGCATTAAAAAAAGCTGGTTTAGATTCATTGCCAGGCGCCGGCGCCGAAATTCTGAACGACAGAGTTCGACGTTTACTGGCAAAAGGCAAATGCAGTGGTGAAGAATGGCTGAATGTGATGCGTGCTGCACACCAACTGCATATTACGACATCAGCAACCATGATGTTCGGACACATAGAAACGATTTACGAACGCATGGAGCACTTAGTTTGGATACGACAAGTGCAAAGCGAAAAACCGGCTGATGCGAAGGGATTTTTGGCATTTATTCCTTGGCCTTATCAGGACGAAGGAACGCTATTAAAGAAGATGCGAAATATACGCAATGAAGTGACCGGCGACGAATATATACGAATGCTCGCCATTTGCAGAATAATGCTGCCAAACATAAAGAATATACAGGCGTCATGGCTTACGGTAGGAAAAAACATCGCGCAATTATGTCTGCGTGCCGGTGCGAATGATTTTGGATCAATAATGATAGAAGAAAATGTAGTTTCTGCAGCAGGCGCACCGCATCGTTTTACATCAACAACTATTCAAAACGCTATAAAAGAAGCAGGTTTCGAGCCGCGTTTACGCAATCAGCAATATGAATTCAGAGAAATTCCTGAATATATGATAGAACAAGTTATTACCTACTAAGAAATCATCTACTTACAAACAAGTATTAATTTATGGTAAAGCAGAATAAGTAAATGTTAATACTTGAAAAAATCATAAAAAATCTTAAAAAAATACTTGTTTCTTAAAAAAATATAGTAATATTGCACTTTAACATTCATTTAATCTTATTAAGAATTATTAACAAAACCAGTTAGTCTTTATGAAAAGAACGTTATTTTTATGGTTATTTGGGCTGATATTGACAGCACAAGTATATGCGCAGAATCGGTCACTGAGTGGCACGGTAAAAGATGCTAAAGGTGAGGCACTTATCGGTGTAAACGTTACAGGTAAAGGTACCACAATCGGTGCCGTAACTGACATTGACGGTAATTACACATTAGAATTACCAAAAGATGTAACAACATTGGTATTCTCATATACGGGCTACACGACCTTAGAAAAAGTAATTACAACATTAAAAACAGATGTAGTATTGGTTGAAGAGCCAACTACTATTGAAGAAGTTGTTGTGACGGCATTAGCGGTAAAAAGAGAAGCCCGCAGTACGTCATTTGCAACTCAAACACTTAAGTCAGAAGACTTTAACAAAACAGGTAGAAATGTTTTTGATGCATTGCAAGGAAAAACAGCAGGTGTAAAGATAAACTCTACATCAGGACAAGTTGGTACTTCAAACCGTATTGTAATTCGAGGTGAATCTTCGATAACTGGCGATAACAACGCTTTGTTTGTGGTTGATGGTATTCCAATTAACAATGAGTCAAGAGGTGATGATAATTTTGTTGCTAACTATACTGATTTTGGTAGTAGAGGTAATGATTTTAATCCTGATGATATTGAGTCAATGACAGTTCTTGCAGGTCCAGCAGCAACTGCTTTATATGGATCAAGAGGTGCTGGTGGTGTGATAGTTATTACTACAAAATCTGGTAAAAGTAAAGAAAAAGATAAAATTAGAGTAGGTATAAATACTGGTGTACAATTCGATAAGGCATATGTTCTTTTGAAAAGACAAGACAAATATGGTGAGGGTTACTACCCATCAGGGATTGTTAATGGTGAGAATTTTTCTTGGGGACCTGCATTTGATGGAAGACCAAGAATTTGGACTGCGCCAACAACTTTACCAGATGGCCAAACAGCGCAGTTGATTAGACCGTATTCAGCCGTAAAAAATCAATTAGATAATTTCTTTGATTTGGGTATCACTACAAATACTGGGATTAATTTTTCTGGCAATACAGATAAGTTCAATTATTTTGTATCGTATGGTAATACAAACAATAAAGGTATAATGCCTGGATTATATTACAAGAGAAATAATGTTTCTTTTAATGGTGGCGCAAACATAACAAAAAATTTCTCTACATCATTTGGTTTAAAATATTCAAATGTTAATACTGATCAAAAAGTCAGTGGTCGTGAGTTTGCAAACCCTTATCAAGCTGCAATACAAACACCAGTTAATATACCATTTAATGAGATTAGAGATATTAATAGTCCTTTTCACAACTTAGAAGGATTCTATGGTTCATACACGCCAAATCCATATTATGTTTTGTCAAAACTATCAAATATATCTAAATCACATAACTTTTTGGCAAATTTGGAAATAAATTATAAACCAATTGATGATTTAACATTAACAGCAAGAATAGGTGATAATATAACAATTACAGATCTTGAGCTAAAGGTTCCTAAATACACATACACAACAGACAGGTATAATCCTGATAATTTTGGTGGTGCCAGATCTGGTAGTGATGGTCGTTATGAATTAGATAAATGGACTACAAATGATTTAACTTTAGATTTAATTGGGGCATACAAAAAAGATTTAGGCAAGAAAAAGAATTTTAATATCTCATTATTAGGAGGTTTATCGTATTACGATAAGTCATCGGCTGAATTAAATTCGTCAACTGTTGGAGGATTAGTAATTGCTGATTTCTATGATTTAAGTAACTCTGCGGAACAAGCGTTTACAAATCAATTTTCAAGTAAAGAAAGACTGTTAGGTGTGTTTGGTAACGTTGAATTTTCGTATAAAAGATTTATTTTCTTGAATTACACAGCAAGAAATGATTGGTCTTCAACCCTACCACAAAAGAGCAATAAATTCTTTTATCAATCTGGAGGCCTTACATTTGTTCCAACAGAATTATTTAAAACTCCTAATAAATGGTTAAACTACTTAAAAATTCGTGCAAATGCTGGAACTGTAGGTAAAGGAGCTGATCCATATAAAATATATTCAGTTTATCTATCAAACCCTGTATTTGATGATTATTCACAAGTAGCATATCAAACAAAATTTCCATGGATTAATAATGTAAGCGGTTACACAAAAGGTAATAACATTGGAAGCCCTAATCTTAAACCAGAAATAACATTAAGTTGGGAAGTAGGAACAGATATAGGACTTTTTGATGACAGATTTAAGGTGCAATATACTTATTATGAAAAAAGGTCTAAGAATCAAATTATAAACGTTTCTTTACCTGCCTCTTCTGGATATGCAACACAAACTAAAAATATTGGTGCAATGTATAACAAAGGACATGAATTGAGTGTTTTTGTTACTCCTGTGCGAAATATTAGAGGATTGACTTGGGATTTAAGAATGACATACTCAAAAAATAACAATAAAGTTACTAAAGTTGCAGACGATATTAAAGAACTTGCTCTTGGTGGATCTACTGATGCTGGTACTTTTGCAGTGGAAGGTAAACCTTTAGGTACCTGGAAAGTTTTTGATTGGGCAATTGATTCTGCATCAGGAAAATATATTGTTGATGCAACGGGAAAACCTACGCAAGCATCTGTTAGACAGTATGAGGGGTCTTATCAACCTAAATACATGATGGGTTGGGGTTCAACATTATCCTTTAGAGGTTTGTCAATTGATGTACAATTTGATATGAAAAAAGGCGGTCAATTCTATTCTGGCACTAAAGAGTTAGGAGAATTTAACGGTACCACTTTGTCAACATTAAGAAATGATAGATTACCATTCATTATGCCAAATTCGGTTGTTAAAGCTGCAAATGGTACATACATTGAGAATACAACTCCTTTGTTAGATCCATATCCATTTTTTAGAGACCTACCGTCTAAATATATGTTAATAGACGCTTCATATATTAAATTAAGAGAAGCTTCAGTATCTTATACTATACCTACAAAATATTTTAAAAACACACCAATATCAACAATCACTTTTGGTATCTATGGTAGAAATTTAAAATACTGGCTGCCTAAAGAAAATGTTTATGCAGATCCAGAAACAAACTCAGTTGGAGGTAATACTAATGATCAGGGATTTGAACAAGGAGCCACGCCTTCATCTAGATCTTACGGCTTTAATTTTAAAATAGAATTTTAACAATATCAACGTTTAAATATGAAATCTTACAAAAAAAATTCCAATAAATTTCTTTTACAAATTGTAGCTATGTTACTTATAGCATCTACATCTTGTCAAAAAGTATTAGATATTAATAAGGATCCTAATAATCCTTCAAGTGCTAACCCAGAACAATTATTACCAGCAGCGCAAGTAGAATTGGCTACATCTTTAGGTAACAATTATGCTTTTTTATCTAGCATGTGGGCACAATATTGGACTAATGGAACAGTAGTTAGCGCAACACCAGTTGAATTCTTCACTCTAGTTGGTGGTGACGTGAATGGGTCTTACTCTAGAGTGTATTTTCGTTCTTTACAAGATTTAAGTGAGTTGATCAAAGGAAATCAACCTATTTATGCAGGTATGGCTAAAATTCTTAGTGCATATATTTATCAACAACTAGTTGATTTGCATGGTGATGTACCTTTTAGTGAAGCATTAAAAGGCGATCTTGCAGATGGTGGGATTGTAACACCTAAATTTGATAAAGCATCAGATGTTTATGCTGCATTAATACCATTAATAGACGATGGTGTTGATAATCTTAATGCTACAGGTGCTACTGTAAAAAAACCAGGTGATGATGATTTAATATATAAAGGAAATATTGCAAATTGGATTGCATTCGCAAATACACTCAAGCTAAAAATACTCACTCGTCAATCAATAGCAGATCCAACAAAGAAAATAGAGGCACAAGATTTGTTAACTTCTGGAATTACTTTTATTGATGGATCTAATTCTGCCCAAATTGAATTTTCTGGAAGTTCTAAGGGTTATAATAATCCTTTGTTTGCACGTTTTGAGTCTAGGGACGCAACTAAAATGTATTACAGAGCAAGCCAAACAAGTCTTAGAATATTGAATACCTTAAATGACCCAAGAATAGTTAAAATTTATAAACCAGGTACGGATGCAATAGACAATTCTAATGGCGGTATAGAACAAGGTGAATCAAATAATGTTCCATACAAAGCAACAGCAAA
Source organism: Chitinophagales bacterium (assembly GCA_046329815.1). GTDB lineage: Bacteria > Bacteroidota > Bacteroidia > Chitinophagales > JADIYW01 > JADJSS01. Next base: position 1,248,776 of record JAXLTY010000001.1, on the reverse strand, counting down.
TACAAAATATGCAGAACCTAACCCAACATATGTATATAACGCAGCGACTCCTTACTTCTTGATATCACCGTGGGAGTCTAAATTTCTACAAGCTGAGATTTTAAATGATTCAACACTATGGGCACAAGCAATTGATTTATCTTTCTCTTATTATGAAGTTACCTCTAGTCTTTCTGATTATATTAATAATTTACCAGCAGGATATACTTGGACTAATAACTCACTTAAAGCTATAGCAATTCAAAAATGGATATCAATGAATGGTTTACAAATGACAGAAGGATGGATAGAAACTAGAAGATTTGATTCTCCACTTGGTATAATTTTTAGGGGTGTTGGTGGGATATTTCATTCACCGTCTGAAAGTTCGTTAGGAACTAATAATTTTCCTTCTTTATTTGTTTATCCAAATACTGAAGTCCAATATAATCCAAATACGCCATCCAGAGTTGTTACTGATAAAGTATTTTGGGATAATTAAAATCTACTTTAAACTTATAAATTGATTGTATATGAAAAAAAATACCTTAAAAATTACTTCATTCTTATTCTTTTCTTTTGTCTTTCTGTTCACAGCATGCAAAAAAGATTATCCTGAAGTTTCAAAAGCAACTTACTGGCCAGAAATAAAAATTAATGGTAATGAATTAATTACATTAATCGTTAATAATAGTTATAGTGATGCTGGTGCTACGGTTACTTCTGGTGGTACGCCTATAGACTACACCACAGACAACCCAGTTGATACAGCACAGGCTGGTGTTTATAAAGTTGTGTACTCTGCAACTAATACTGATGGCATAACAGTATCCAAAAGCAGAACTGTAATAGTCTTGCCTGGTGTCGTTACAAATGATGTTGCTTACATTGAAGGTAAATATGAAACAGTACCCAATGGTGGCACTCCAGCTACAACATTTTCTAATATAGAAAAAATCGCACCAGGTGTTTATCATACAGAAAATTGTTGGGGTAATGGTAGCTTAGCTGTAATACCCGCTTATTTCTTTTGTTTAGATGGAGTATCACTTGAGGTTCCATTGCAAAATGCTGGAGCAGCACAAGTTTCAACAACAGAACCAGGCACTTATGATGTTGCAACAGGGCACATTAATTGGACAATTATAAGACCATTATTTCAGCCAGGTGGTTTAATTAGAGTAAAAGATTGGTTTAAACGTTAATTTAGTAAAAATTGTAAAAATGCAAAATATGAACCGTATATCATTAATATTCTTAATTCTCATTGCAGTTGCTTCTTGCAAGAAAAAAGAATTTGAACCAGAAAAAACCGCAACTGTCAATATGTCAGGCGAGTGGTGGGTACAATTGTTCGAAGATGATGACTCAACTATTATCTTTAATTTTACAGATATTGAAGGAGCAATGACGACTTCCAATACCTCAAAAAATATTAGTACAGAATTATTAATTGATTTAACTCATGTTGGGTTATTTTTTAAGAAAGCCATAGTACCTATTGATTATGCTTCTACGAGCTTTATTACAAATAAAAGAATTTTTGATGTAATAGATTCAACAGAAACAAATACCTTAATTGAAGGTAAGATATTCAAGAATGCTACAAACTCACCTTCAAATCATGTAACTGATAGTATTAGAATCGTTTTGGAAACTGACGATGATCCGGGAGTTCATTATATCCTTAAAGGATACAAAGATACTGGATGGCCTGAAGATAGACATGATTAGAAATATACTTTCTAAAACCAACAGTCAAAAGCTGCAATTCAAATTGCAGCTTTTTTATTTCTACTTAACACACATTTAATTTGCTGCTTATTAAAAAATAGGGCTTTAAATGTGTATATTTGCACCGCATTTTAAAAGGCAAATGACAAAATTCTCACGCATATTTACTATTTTCTGCTTTGTACTGTTTACAACGGTAAGTTTCGCAAACGTTGAACCGGTTGCTGCAACTGAATCAGCTACCGCAACTTCAGTTGAAGGAGCAACAGAAGCAAAAGCAGAACCTAAAGAAGATGCTTCTGCAGAAGTGGTAGAACACATCATGAATCACGTGGCAGACGCAAATGAATTCCATATTGCCACTATTGGTCACAATCACTATTCTTTGCATTTGCCTTGCATCTTGTTGCGCGATGGCAAATTATCTTTCTTTTCTTCTGCTGAGTTCGAAGGTGGCGAAAAAGAAGTAGATGGCTTCAAGTTAGATGAACACAGTGGACGTGTAGTAGATGCAGCAACTGGAAACAGAAGCGCAAATATCGTTAGCTACTTTACAGCAAACGATTCTTCTAAATTTATCGATCTTTCTATCACTAAAAACGTATTTACGTCATTAATTGGTTTCTTGGTTTTAGCAATTGTTTTAATTGGTGTTGCTCGTGCTTACGCAAAAGACAATACAAAAGCACCAAAAGGCATGCAGTCTGCTTTAGAGCCGATCATCAACTATTTAGTTGACGATGTAATTAAATTGAATATCGGACCGAAATATGAAAAATTCGTACCGTTCTTGTTATCGGTTTTCTTCTTTATTTTAATCAATAACTTAATTGGTTTAATACCATTCTTTCCGGGTAGTGCGAACGCATCCGGAAATATCGCATTTACATTCGTTTTGGCGATCATCGCATTTATCATCATCAACATCAACGGTAACAAAAGCTATTGGGGCCACATCTTCGCAATGCCTGGCGTTCCGAAATGGGTTTTAGTAATTTTAACACCGGTTGAGATCGTAGGTTTATTTATCAAACCAATCGCATTAATGCTGCGTTTGTTTGGTAACATCACAGGCGGTCACATCGCGATCTTAAGTATCGTAAGTTTAATTTTCATTTTCGGTAAAATGGGACAAAGTGTTGGTGGCGCATCATTAGGTGGCGGTATGGCAATTCCAATTGTATTATTCGTAAATGCAATGGAATTATTTGTAGCATTTTTACAGGCATATGTTTTCACTTTGTTGACTTCTATTTTTATCGGAGCAGCAGTGGAAGAACACGAACATCATTAATAAATCATTTTTACAAAACATTAAATTTTTTAGTTATGGAAATTACAGGAATCGCAGCACTAGGAGCAGGTTTAGCAGCTTTAGGAGCAGGTATCGGAATTGGTTTAATCGGTGGTAACGCTACACAAGCTATCGCTCGTCAACCGGAAGCATCTGGTGATATCAGAGGTGCTATGATCTTAGCAGCAGCATTAGTAGAAGGTGCGGCATTGATCGCTATTATCTTCTCTTTCTTGATGAAATAATATTTCGCTTTAAGCGAGTAACTTACCATTTTGGTAATTAAAACTGTATCGTATGCATATTTTAGCATTTGATCCAATGAGTTTAATCTTGCCCGATTTGGGTTTGCTATTTTGGACAACAGTGATCTTTTTATTGTTTTGGTTCCTGATGAGCAAATTCGCTTTCAAACCAATCGTAAAAGCGATCAAAGACAGAGAACGCACGATCGAAGATGCGCTTTCAGCAGCCGACAAAGCAAAAAACGAAATGCAGCAATTGCAATCGGATAATGCTGCGTTGTTGAAAGAAGCACGCGACGAAAGCGCGAAAATTTTGAAAGAAGCGAAAGACGTTAAAGAATCTATCATTGCGGAAGCGCATACCAGAGCGAAAGAGGAAGCTACGAAAATCGTAGCAGACGCGAAAGTAGAGATCGATGCTCAGAAAAAAGCGGCTTTAGCTGAAGTGAAAAATGAAGTAAGCAAATTGTCTTTAGAAATCGCGCAAAAAGTGATCGGTAAAGAATTAGATTCTTCAAAAGAGCACCAGGCATATATCAATTCTTTGGTTGAAAAAATTAATGTAAACTAATGTCAGCGGAAAAAATATCCATAAGATACGCGAAATCGTTATTTGATGAAGCCACTCAAAAAGGCACATTGGATGCGGTTTTTGCGGATTTGAATGTAATCAGTGCTGCAGTTGCTTCAAGCAAAGAATTGAAAGCCATGTATAAAAGTCCGATTATACGTGCATCTAAAAAACAAGCGATCACTACCGAAATATTCGGCGGCAAGATCAGCGATATCACTAAACAATTTTTACAATTATTGATTCAGCAAGGAAGAGAAACATACATACAAGATGTATTGGCTGCTTTCTTCAAGTTGTACAATAATTTCAAAGGAATCTCTGAAGTAACTGTAATCACAGCGACTGAGTTAGATGCAGCGAATGAGCAAAAGATCAGTAGCTTCATCAAAGCGCAATCAGGTTTCCCAAATGTAAAAATCAATAAAAAAGTGGACGAATCGATTTTAGGTGGCTTTATCATCAACTTTGGCGACAAACAATATGATAATTCAGTGCTGCATAAATTGAATAAAATAAAAACAGGAATTTCTTTAAACTAAGATAAATTAAATAAAATGGTAGAAGTAAGACCAGACGAAATCTCAGCTATACTGCGTCAACAGTTAGGAAACGTTTCGACAGAAGCACAACTGGAAGAAGTTGGAACCGTATTGCAAGTAGGTGACGGTATCGCTCGTGTGTACGGCTTATCGCAGGTAAAAGCAGGTGAGTTGGTAGAGTTCGCTAACGGTATGCGTGCAATCGCGTTGAACTTAGAAGAAGACAATGTAGGTGTGGTGTTGATGGGTTCTTCTGAAGAAATCAAAGAAGGTGACAGCGTAAAACGTACCGGACAAATCGCGTCATTGAACGTAGGCGAAGGTATGTTAGGCCGTGTTGTTAATACATTAGGTCAGCCGATCGACGGTAAAGGACCAATCGCAGGCGAATTGTTCGCGATGCCATTGGAAAGAAAAGCACCGGGTGTTATCTATCGTCAGCCGGTAACGGAACCATTACAAACGGGTATCAAATCTATTGATGCAATGATTCCAATCGGACGTGGACAGCGTGAGTTGATCATCGGTGACCGTCAGACTGGTAAAACGGCTATCGCGATCGATACTATCATCAATCAAAAAGAATTTTACGACAGAGGCGAACCTGTATTCTGTATCTATGTAGCATGCGGTCAAAAGGCCTCTACAGTGGCGAACATTGCGCAAACATTACAGGAAAACGGCGCTATGGCATATACGGTTATCGTTGCGGCAAACGCATCCGATCCGGCTCCTATCCAGTTCTACGCACCGTTCGCAGGCGCTGCAATTGGCGAATTCTTCAGAGACACCGGTCGTCCGGCATTGATCGTTTATGATGATTTATCTAAACAAGCAGTGGCTTACCGTGAGGTTTCATTATTGTTAAAAAGACCTCCTGGACGTGAAGCATATCCTGGTGACGTATTCTACTTACACTCACGTTTATTAGAGCGTGCTGCGAAAGTAATTAACAACGACGAGATCGCTCAAACGATGAACGATTTACCGGAATCATTAAAAGGAAAAGTAAAAGGCGGCGGTTCTTTAACTGCATTACCAATTATCGAAACACAAGCTGGTGACGTTTCTGCTTATATTCCAACGAACGTAATTTCAATTACAGACGGACAGATATTCTTAGAGGCGAACTTATTCAACGCTGGTGTGCGTCCTGCAATCAACGTAGGTATCTCGGTATCACGTGTGGGTGGTAACGCGCAGATCAAATCGATGAAAAAAGTAGCAGGTACCTTGAAATTAGACCAGGCGCAATTCCGTGAGTTGGAAGCATTCGCGAAATTCGGTTCTGACTTAGATGCTGCAACAAAAGCGGTAATCGACAAAGGTAAACGTAACGTTGAGATCTTAAAACAACCACAATACTCACCGGTAACGGTAGAAAAACAAGTAGCCATCATCTACTTAGGTTCTAAAGGTTTATTGAGAAACATCGCGGTAGAAAAAGTGAAAGACTTTGAAAGCGATTTCTTATCAGCTTTGGAAGCGAAACATCCTGAAGTATTGGCAGAATTTAAAAAAGGCGGATTAGGTGATGAAGCTACCGGAAAAGTAGAAGCATTAGCAAAATCTATGGAAGGAGCATACGCATAATAAGTCGTAAGTGATGAGTCGTAAGTCATTAGTATTTAATACAAACTCACGACTCACGACTCACAACTAAAAAGACTATCTAAAAATGGGCGCAAATTTAAAAGAAGTACGATTGAGAATGGCATCTGTGAAGTCAACGACACAGATCACTAAAGCTATGAAAATGGTATCGGCTGCTAAGTTGAGAAAAGCGACCGAGCGCATCGTGCAGATTCGTCCGTATGCAGACCAACTGAACAGCGTGTTGCAAAACATCGCTTCGAACTTAGGTGCTGAAATGAGTTCGCCGTTTGCGGTTCAGCGTCCAATCAATAAAGTATTAGTAGTAGTAATTACTTCAGATAAAGGTTTGGCCGGCGGTTTCAACGCGAACACGGTGAAATCTGCGAAAGTATTGCTGAACGAAAAATATCCGGAATTAGCGGCAAAAGGAAAAGTACAATTCCTGACGATTGGTAAAAAAGGATACGATGCCTTCAAATCTTCTAAAATAAAACTGAACAACGATTTCGCCGGTTTATACAACAGCTTAACGTTTGAAAATGCATCGAAAGCGGCGGAGTTCATCATGTACGCGTTTGAGCAAAAAGAATACGATGTGGTAGAAGTGGTGTACGGTCAGTTCAAAAATGCGGCTACACAAATTCCTACAACAGAGCAGTTTTTACCGATAAAAACAATTGTACCGGAAAAAGGCGCTGCGAAAAGCAAAGCAGATTATATTTTTGAGCCGAATCAGCAAACTATTTTGAAAGACCTGGTTCCTAAGATTTTGAAAACACAATTCTTCCGTTATTTATTAGACTCTAATGCTTCTGAACACGGCGCGCGTATGACGGCGATGGACAAAGCGACAGAGAACGCGAACGAGTTATTGAAATCATTGAACATTATGTACAACCGCGCCCGTCAGGCGGCGATCACTACCGAGTTGACAGAGATCGTTTCTGGTGCGGCAGCATTGAGCAACGGTTAATAACAGGCATCAACCAACTTTATATATACCAAACCGAACACGCAAGTGTTCGGTTTTTTTGTTTTAAAGCGTTACTGTTTAACGACCATCCATGTTTTTAAAATTTTGATGGTTGCCAGCTTTATTTTACCGTTTGTCGCTGAGTGCATGTATTGTTCCATGCAGTGTTTATATTATTCCATTGAATGCTTAAAATATTCTATGTTTGGTAAATAGTGTATTATGCAGTGCCTGATATAATTCATGCTGTGCTTAAGCTGTTCCATGTAGTGCTTATGATATTCTATGCAGAGCAATACTCATTCCGTTGAATGCACAATACATTCCATATTTAGCATGGTCTGTTCTGCTGAATATTTAATATGTTCCACTTGTGGAACATATTAAATATTCAGTGGAATATAATAAACATTCAGTGGAACAGATTAAGCATTACATATAACTATTCAAACACAATATGGAATGTACTAAACATTGCATGGCAGACAATAAGCAATATGTGGAATTAATTAGACATTGAATAAAAGAATATGAGCATTACATGTAAAATAATAAACATGTAAAGGAATATATTAAACATTTACCGGAATAGAATAAACATTCAGCATCCGGCAATAAAAAATCGGCGACAAGGCACATTTATCAACATATTTTTACTAAAGTTTAAATGTATTATCTTAAATAGTTTAATGAATTCAAAAAAATAACTATTTTAGTATATGATTAAAACCATTTAAGCAATAAAACTATGGAAACTAAGAAAATCGGCAGAGTGTACAGAGGCGCAGATGCCATGATGGTGAGCATCGCGCGCGTCACACATCATTTCTTTTTGAGTGAGATCGGCTTATTTACCGCGTACGACACCACGATGACTGTGGCGTACGCCGACCAGTTTATGCTGGCTATTGATGCTGCCGAAGTTGCCGGCGCAGATTATGTCATACGTTCGCAGCAGGCACAGAAAACGGAAGAAGTGGCGAAGCTAATGGACCGTGCACGCGGCAAATATAAAGACGTGCGTTACTTTGCCGAAAAAGCATTTGCGAACAGCGCTGCCACGCAAGGTGAGTTTGGTTTCAACGACTATCTCAGCATTCGCAAAGACAAAGCGAAGATGATCGTGTTTTTGGATAAGCTGTATGAAAAGTGTTTAAAATATGCCACCGAGCTGACGGCAAACGGCATGACTGCCGCAGAGATAGCAGAGATAGATACATTAAAAACAACATTGCAGCAAAGCAATACTTCGCAGGAATCATTTAAGAAAGAACGACCGAAAACAACGGAAGAACGCATCGTGATTTTAAATGAATGTTTCAAAATGATGGCATGCATCAACAAAGCAGCGCAGCGTGTGTATCAACAGGATTATGCAAAACAAAAACAGTTCGTTTACAGACCGCGACAGCACAGAGTGAAGAAACAAACACAGAGCGACGAGGTAGCATAATATAGCGGCTTTAATGAATCTTAAAAATTTATATTATATTAGAGACATAATATGTATTCCATGAAAAAATATTTTACTGCTTATTCTTGTTGTTATTGGATTGCAAGCTGTAAATGCGCAGTATGTGATGATACCTGATGCGAATTTCAGAGCGGCGTTGAAAGCAAAATATCCTGCTTGCTTTAATGCCAGTGACATGATGGATACTACGTGTAGCGGCATTGTAAATGCAAGGCAACTTACAGTATCCGACAAAAGTATTTTATCGTTACAAGGTATCCAGTATTTTAAAAATTTACGAGGTTTAAATTGTTCTAATAACCAATTAAATGCATTGCCACAATTACCAGGTAGCTTGGACTATCTAAATTTTACGAATAATTTCATTACAGTTGCTCCGCCATTGCCTGCTGCATTAAAAGCACTCTATTGTTCTAATAATCTTCTTACTGGTTTTCCAGCTCTGCCTAGTACTTTAGAAGAGCTTTATTGTTTTAATAACCGTATTACATTTTTACCTGCTTTGCCAGATACATTAAGGTAACTTATGTGTGGTGATAATCAACTCGTTTCTTTGCCATTATTACCTAGAAGACTTTATGAGTTAAATTGTGTAAATAATCATTTAACCTCATTGCCAGCTTTACCTGATTATTTAGAAATCATTACATGCTATAGAAATCCCTTAACATCTCTACCGAGTTTACCCAGTATTCTTTACACATTGTCGTGCAATGAAACTAACCTCAGTTGTTTGCCATTATTGCCTAATGGTATTCAAAATCTTTTTTTATTGAAAACAAATATTACTTGTCTGCCTAATAGCGTGGTTATTGGTGCTGTCTATCCAGATACATTACCAATTTGTTCGAATGCTTCAGATATATGCGAGGTCAATCCATTTGTAACAGGTAAAGTGTACCATGATGTAAATAACAATAATAGCTGGGATCCTGCAGAGCAATTGTTTTCGCAGCAGATTGTAAAAGTATTACCTAATAACTGGATTGGTGTAAGTGATGCTAATGGTTGCTATATAGTGAAATTAGATAGTGTTATAAATAATACCTGGAGCGCAACTACCAATTACCGATATGCAACAATCACACCTGCATCTTATTCATTAGCAAATATTCACAATTCAGGTTTGCAAAGCGGCAGTTATGATTTTGGTGTTCATTTAATTCCAAATGTAAAAGATTTGGAAACAACGTTAGGTTCATCGCCTGCACGACCAGGTTTTACTACTAATGTAACCGTAACTGCTAATAATGTAGGAACTGTCAATCAATCTAATATTACGATAAAACTAAAAAAACCAAACGGTTTTACTTTGCTTTCCAGTTCCATTACACCGTCATCTACTGTTAATGACACATTGATCTGGAATAATATCAGCATTGATTATTTACAACATCAGTCTATTCATATGCAATTGCAAGTACCGGTTAGCGCAGTAATTGGTGATAACGCAATTTATGAAGCATGGTCGAACGGTACACAAGGTGACAGCACGCCATTAGATAATTATGCAAGATGGATAGAAGTAATTCGCGGTTCTTTTGATCCGAATGACAAGTTGGTTAACAAGGCAACGTTGTTACCAACGTACAATGCAGATAAAGACAGATTATTATATACTATCCGTTTTCAGAATACCGGAACTGATACGGCGTTTACAGTGATTGTACGTGATGAGATTTTGAATAATATAGATGTGAGTTCTTTGCGTGTAGTGAATGCAAGTCATAAATATCAATTGATTGTAAGAGAAAAGAATATAGTAGAAGTAGCATTTCCAAATATTCTGCTGCCTGCAAAGACACAGAACGAACCTAAATCACATGGTTTTGTGCAGTTAGAATTTAAACCAAAAGCAGGTTTGCCGGAAAATGCAGAAATTAATAACAATGCCTCTATTTATTTTGATTATAATCTACCGATTATTACAAATACAGCGACTACAAAGATTCAATTGATACTAGGAACGGCAAGCAACAGGAAACTGAAATTTAAATTGTTTCCAAATCCAACATCATCATCTATACGAATTGAATTACCTTACAGCGGAACCGGTAATTGGTATTTAACTGATATTTCTGGCAACAGAATCAAACAAAGTAATATTACTAACACTACAGATGCGTTTGATATTGATGTTACAGATGTTGCAAGTGGAACGTATTTGCTGTCATTAGAAATAAATGGTAATGTATCAACATCGAAAGTGGTGATTGTACGATAACGGATAACATTATAAAATGATTACGATGAAAAATATTTTACTGCTGCTTGTTTTAGTGCTCGGACTGCAAACAGCGAACGCACAGTATGTGACGATACCGGATGTAAATTTCAGGTTTTTCATCGAAAACTTTTATCCAGGTTGTATCAATGCAAGCAAACAACTGGATACTACCTGCAGTGATATTCTTAGCGAAACAATGGTTGATATACGTAACAGGAATATTAGTTCTATAGAAGGTATTCAGTATTTCAAAAGCTTACAAATATTTAACTGTCAATCTAATTTGCTGACTTCTTTGGTGCCATTGCCTGCTACCGTACAAAATTTAGTTTGCTCTGACAATCATCTTACTGCTTTGCCGTCTTTGCCTAATTCATTGATAGAACTGAAATGTGATGGTAATGCCATTGCTACTTTGCCTTCTTTACCATCTACCTTACAACAATTATCTTGCGCGCATAACCTTATTACAGTCTTACCTACATTACCGACATCGTTACAGTCATTATTTTGTTTTGATAATATACTAACATCGTTGCCTGCATTACCTAGCGGTTTGCAAGACTTGAATTGCAATAATAATCAACTGACTATTTTGCCGGCTTTACCGGCTGCGTTGCAAAATCTGGACTGTTCATATAATCAATTGTCGGTATTGCCATCATTACCAAATGGATTAGTAGAATTAACCTGCAGATATAATCAACTGACTGCATTGCCTGCTTTACATAGCGCATTGGAGTTTTTAACCTGCAATAATAACCAAATCAGTGTATTACCGCAATTACCTGATGGTTTACAGGAATTGCAAGGTGATTTTAACCGGTTAACGAGTATTTCTTCTTTGCCGAACGCTTTGTATTTATTAAGTACAGTTGGAAATCCATTAGAATGCCTGCCAGTGCTTCCATCAGGTTTGGATTATCTCCATGTGAAAAGAACTCACATAAAATGCCTTCCAAATGCTATTAGTGCTTCAGCAGATGTGGATACGTTGCTTTCCATTTGCACAGATCCATCAGATATTTGCAATTTTATAACCATTGTGGCTGGCAGTAAGAAACTCAATTTTAAATTATTTCCCAATCCAACATCATCATCTATACGAATTGAATTGCCTTATAACGGAACAGGTAATTGGTACTTAACCGATATTTCAGGCAATAGAATAAAACAAAACGGTATTGAAAATAACACAGATGCATTTGATATCAATGTTGCCGATGTTGCAAACGGAACGTATTTGCTGTCATTAGAAATAAATGGTAATGTATCAACATCGAAAGTGACGATTGTGCGATAGGTGTTCTTATTTCTTTATTTTCCTAGGTTCTGCCTGTTCTTTCAGCATTTTCTTGCGCAGGTTTTCCTGCGCAGCATATTGTATGATTTCAGTGATGAGTTTTTTAGGCATCGGCTTATTATACGGAAAACGGACAGTTGCTTTTGTGGTTTCATAATCAGTTAGTTTGTCTTTGAAAACCGCTAAGACCGCAGGCACATAAATACCGTAATGATTTTTCCATGCGGCAAACCAAACCAGCATGCCATGAAATTTAAACGCAGGCATGGAATAGCTAATGATTTCTTCGGCATCAGGTGCTGCTTTCTTTATCGTTTGACGAAGTTGCTGTAAAGTCGTTTGCACTTCTTTTGGCTGTAAGGCAATGTATCCATCGGTCGTTGTAAATTCTTTGTCATCGGCTGTTTCCATAATCCGTTTATTTTTTTAATGATAAGCCAACAGCATCTAAAGCCGCCTGCAATTTCGGTATGCTTGTTTTGCCAATGCCATGCAATTGCAGCAATTCTGTTTCGCTGTATGTTGAAAGTTGCTGTAAGGTTGTAACACCTTTGTTTTCCAGAGCGCGTCTTGCCGGTGCAGACAACAGTGCTGGAAATCCGTTTTTGGGTTTCTTTTCTTTTTCGCAAACAGGGCAAGTCGGACAATCACTGCTTTTGTAGTAGTGGTGTCCTTTTGAGCAAGTACGCAGTGTTTTGGCAGCAACCGGCATATTCAAATATAGCAGAATGATCTTTTTTAACAAAATATAATATGCGTTTCTAAAAATGCATTTTCTACAGCGGTATCTCATGAAACTGATTCAGACAATTTTCTTATCTTTACATCGTGGAAGAAGTACAAAAAAATATAGAAGCGATCATTTTCGCGGCAGAAAGTCCGATCAAAACAGACGAATTACTGACGTATTTGAATAAACAGACTGAAACACCGTTTACCATAGAAGAAATTGAAGGTGTGATCTATGTTATTAAAGAAAAATACAATAACGACCTGTTTCCGTTTGAATTAGGTGAAGTTGGCGGCGGCTACCAGTTTCTGACCAAAGCAGATTATCATCATGTGGTTTCTGCGTTTTTGAACAGAAATACGGTAAAACGTTTAACAACAGCTGCTTTAGAATCTTTGGCAATTATTGCTTACAAACAACCGGTTACGAAGCATGTAATTGAAACGATTCGTGGTGTGAACGCAGATTATACCGTTCAAAAATTAGTGGAAAAAGAACTGATAGAAATTGCAGGAAGAAGCGAAGAACCAGGTAAGCCGTTATTATATAAAACAACACAACAATTTTTAGATTATTTTGGTATCAATTCATTAGATGAATTGCCAAAATTGAAAGAATTTGAAGAACTTCAAAATCAAATAGGTGAGAAAGAGAATATCGAGAACAACAATCAATCCGTCAACATCGCCCAACAAAACTAACTTTCTAAAGAACAAGAAGTTTGAAAAAAGGAATAACGATCCATTTGCCGGCAAAATAGAACATGCGGTACGGAACTTCACGCCACCTGTTGAAGTAAAATCGGCTGATGAAGAAACACGTTTGAATAAATTTATTGCAAACGCAGGTGTGTGTTCGCGCCGTCAGGCAGATGAATATATCAAAGCCGGTTATGTTACGGTAAATGATGTGCCTGTGTTGGAAATGGGTTACAAGGTACTGCCTAAAGACATCGTAAAATTTAAAAATAAACGCGTACAAAACGAACGCAAGATCTATATTTTACTGAACAAACCGAAAGGTTATCTAACGACAGTTTCTGACGACAGAGAACGCAAAACGGTAATGGAATTGGTGAACACTGTGAAAGATGCTCGTATCTATCCGGTTGGACGTTTAGACAGAAATTCTACAGGCGTTATTTTATTGACGAATGACGGCGAACTCGCACAAAAATTATCGCATCCAAGTGGTGAAGTAACTAAAGTGTACCAAGTGGAGCTGGATAAACCGTTAGATCAAAAAGACTTGTTAAAAATTAAAGAAGGTGTGATACTGGAAGATGGTAAAGCATCGGTTGACCAGGTAGAATATACGTTGCCACGCGGCGATGACCGTTTCGTCGGAATTGAATTACATAGCGGAAAGAATCGTATTGTGCGTCGTATTTTTGAAAGTTTAGGTTATGAAGTGTTAAAGCTAGATCGTGTATTATATGCAGGTTTAACGAAGAAAAATGTGCCGCGCGGAAAATGGCGCTTCCTTTCTGAAAAAGAAGTGATCTTTTTAAAATATTTCATCGCAAATAAGAAAGAGAAGAAAGTAAAAGAAGAGTAATAGTTTTAATTGCGCTTCGATAAACTCAGCGTGACATTGATGTCAGATTGAGCTTGTCGAAATCTACCAGAATTTAATTTTTCCTGCAGCAAACCAGCACATGCGCAACAGCATAAAACCATTCGTGAAACGCGAAATGTTCGTGTCGCCGTAAGTGCGTTCGCGGTAGCGAATCGGTAAGTCGATAATTTTCAGATTGAGTTTATAAGCGCCAAACAATAAATCAAAATCACCGAACGGATCGAAGTCGCCGAAGAATTTACGGTTGGCAATCAGTTTCAAATAATCTTCGCGGAACATCACTTTGGTGCCGCATAAACTATCTTTAATTGGTTGCTCTAACAGCCACGAAAAAACGCGACTGAAAAACTTATTTCCAAGTGTATTTAAAAAGCGCATCGCTTCTTTATCCATTGGATACACTAAGCGCGAACCATTAATAAATTCACCTTTTCCGGTTGCAATGGCGTTGTAGAATTTAGGTAATTCTTCCGGTGGCATGGTCAAATCTGCATCTAAAATCATCAGTATATCGCCGGTTGCCATGGAATAACCTTTGCGCACGGCATCGCCTTTGCCTTTGCCTGGCTGCTGGCCGATTTTTATATCGTGCGTGTCTTTATATTTTACCTGTATTTCCTGAATTTTCTGCCATGTATCATCAGAAGAATTTCCTTCAATAAAAATAATTTCCTGGTGTTTGGAAAATTTCGGTAACCGCAAAATGGCGTTCTCAATGTTGCCACTTTCGTTGCGCGCCGGAATACAAATACTCACCGAATATTTTTCGTTGACGTCTTCTTCTTTGTAATTTAAAAACGGACGAGCGAACAAAAACTGATTTAAACAAAGCGATTTAAAAATAGGCAGCTTCGCAATATATTTATTCGTCAGCCATGATAAAACAGGAATATTTACAGGCAGCAACAAACGTTTGTTCGTTCTGTATGTTTCAAAACCAGATAAATATAAAAGATTGGAAATGTCTTTCGCATCGAGCCAGTTTTGTTGCGGTGATTTCTTTTTATAACCAATGGTTTCACCAAAGTTCAAGATCGGTTCCCAATAATGATTATAGTAAGAAATAATCACACGCGTATGTTCGTGACAATTTCTTTTGATTGCGTAAAAAACATCCTGAATATTATCTAAATAACCAATGATGTTATTGAAAATAATGACATCGAATTTTTTGTCTAACGTAATATTTTCGGCATCCATCACATAAAAATCAACGTTCGGAAAATTGGCTTTCGCTGCTTCAATCATTTTAGGACTAAAATCGATGCCGGTTTTTTTTGTTGCTTTTAAGCCGTGAATGGTTTCGCCGCAGCCGCAACCAATTTCCAGCACACTATCTGTTTCACTGATGAAAAAATTCAGGTAATTGATGATGTCTTTTCCATAATATGAGAAACGATTTCTGTATTGCAAGTAGTTTGTTGCAATCGAATCAAAATGCTGAAGTATGGTTTGTTTGCGTGTTGAAATTTCCATTTTACAAAAATTCATTTGGAATAGCTAACACATCGATGCTGCCATATTTTGGTAAATAGCTTTCGTAATTTTCGTTGTTGATCATTTCATTACTGCTCGAATCAAACAAGGTATATTTTAAATCGCCGAAGTAATTTGCATAGAAATCGAAATCGAAATTTTTCTCTTTCATCACATATAAACCTAATTCAAAAATAATTTTTGGTCGTAGTTTTTGCAAAGATCTTTTCGCACCGCCAAACACTTCAAACTCGTGTCCGTCCGTATCAATTTTTATGAAATCGAGTTTAGTAATATTGTTCTTTTCAACGAAATCATCCATTGTGATGGACGGCACACCATCAGCAGACATTGGTGTTCCCAAATGATGTTCGTGATCGTTATCGGTTCTGTTGGTTAAACTCCAGGAAGAAAACGCCACAATGTTCGGATTGTCATCAGACTTTGCAGAAACGAAACAATTTGTCACAACTATATTTTTTGCCAATTCCGGATTTAGCGAAAGATTCTTCTGAAATTTTGCCAATGCATAGTGCGTTGGTTCAAACGCATATACTTTTCCATTGCGTGCCTTGTTGGCAAAATTAAGTGACATGATACCGACATTAGCGCCAATGTCAAAAATGACATCATCATTCTTTAGTTGTACAAACTTATTTTCATACACATGCGATTGAAAATTATTGAACAAGTATAATGATAAGTCGATGCCTTCTGTCAGATCCACTTCAAAATTGATATTGTTTCTTTTGATGAGATGCTTCTTCTTTGTGTCCACAAAAATCGATGTAAAAAACAATAAGATTTTAGCACCAAATATTTTGATGCGCGTTAAAGGCAGATTTCTGAGAACTATGTTCATGTTTTTGTGCTAAGTGCAAAGATACTTTAAAAAAACAAAAGAATAAATTACGTGTGTTATTCAATAATTATTTAAGATATGGTTTAATCGAGTCGATATAATTCCAGTTGATTTTATACAACACTGCTTCTTCGATATCACCTTCATGATGCACATACGAAAATGCACGATCGCCATATTTCTGCGCAATAAACGCCATATAACGATGAACAGTTGAAATGAACTGACCTTCGATATATTGATCCTGTACAACACGCAATTTTGCCGGCATAATGTAATTTACATGTGCAACACGAAACGGTGTCAGTAACGAATCTGCATCTTGATAAGGTGTGCTGTAAATCGGATAAAACTCTTTTCCTTCTGAAAAAATATAAGACATCGGTGCTTTGCGAACCGCAATTTGTTTGGTTTCATTCGGTAGATTTTGTGCACACCATTTCGTCATTTTGATATAGTTTTGCCAGTCGGTGGTGTAACCATACGTTGGATCTTCGTGTAAATTGATTTGCAAAACAGGATAACGTTCGGATACTTGCAGCAATGTTGCTTTTAAACTTGAAAAATATAAAACGATAAATACTAATGGCAATAAAAATTGCAGGAATGCATATTCTTTTCCAATGGCATAAAATAAATACAAAATAGAAAATAAGATCAACGGCAAATAAACCATGATTAAGCGAGTCTGGCCCCATGAAGTTTGCAGCGCAACGAATGTGGTGCCTAATAAAACTGAGAAAAACAAGGTTGAAAAGAACAATACATATTGCTTGTTTTTGTGCATATAATATAAAGATGCCAGAACAATTCCTATGAAAATAAACACAATAAATTTATTGGCCGATGTGTATTCAGTAATGTTTCCGTCAGCGCCAATAGCAGAAGACATTTCATCGCGGAAACCTAATACATACATGAAACGCTGACCGATATAGATTTGTGAGTTTTCAATTAATCGTGCAACAAAACCACCAAAAGTTTCTTTGCCTAAACTTGGATTGTAAGCATTTTTATTGAAGATGATTCCGCTTTGCGATGCATATTGTGAACCATCAATTTTCCAGATAACTTTTATGGCTAATTTGTATAAAAAATAAAACGCGCCGAAACTCACCACAGATGCACCTGCTTCAATAAATCGTTTACGATAAACCAAAAATAATACAATTGGAACTATAGAAATTACTGCTATGTTTCTGGTAATTAAAAATAAAAATCCTGCGAAACCAATCAGTACAACAGGCAATATAGATTGCACAGAAAAATTCTCTGTCGCATCAATTTTTTCAAAACTTCTCAGTAGAATATAAAACGAAAGTCCGATAATTACTAAGTATAAACATTCTGAATAGGTTAAACTCGCGTACATTAAATATGGAAAGTTAATTGCAGTTAACAGTAATGATGGAATCAAAATAATGAACGGAATACGGTTTCTGAAGGCAAAGAAAACAAAGGTAGTTCCTAAGCAAAATAATAACACTGAAAATGCTTTTAGTGTAAGTAGTTTCACGCCGAATATTTTTATCACCAAACCTAAAAGCATTGGATATAAAGGCGCGTTCGCTAAATAAAATGAATCGTGATTGAAGAATGCATTCGCGTATTTCGCACCTGCTTCGATATATAATGCATCGTCATTTGCTAAAGAAATTTTTGCATCAAAACATAAATAAGAAAACGCAGCAGCCAAAAGAACACTTATTGCCAGATACAAATTTTGTTTGCTGCTGAAATGATTTTCCATAGAATCAAAAAAAGAAACAGAAGATACGTTGGTGCTTTTCTTTTCTGTGCCAGGTTTTCGAACTGTGTCGGCAGTTTCTTTTTTTATTGGTGTCACCGGTTTTTTATTTGGCTTCATCGATTGGTTTTTTGCTTAATAAAATATCAACAATATGAATCCTGTAATTTTCGTTATTTAAACTTTTTACATCGTCATCGGTCAGAATACTGAGTTTATTTTCCTGCATTCTGTAGATATAAAAATCGCTTTTTCTTAAGAATGAAATAAATTCATCGACTTTGATTCCTGAATTATTCAAACCATACGGATACAGTTCAGTAATGATTTTCAAGTCTTCATTAGCTGCAAAAATTTGCTGCATGCCTTGAAATGCGAAATATTCAAAACCTTGAATGTCTATCTTTATAAAATTTACTTTTTTATCTGCAATTATATCATCGATCGCAACGCTTTCAATTTCTGTTTTTGATGTATAATCCTGCGTTTCGTACGTTTTATGATCTACGTTTAATAAATCAGATTGATACAATGTAATTGTTCCAGTTTTATCGCTCACCGCTTTATTGATAAGCACAACATTTTTCAAACCGGCAGCATTTTTTTGTAAATGCGAAAAGTTTTTTTTGTCCGGTTCAAATGCATACACTTTACCGTTTGCACCAACTAAATCAGAAAGTATGTTGGTGTAAAAGCCAATGTTCGCGCCAATATCCAGAACCACATCGCCTTTTTTGATGTATTGATTCATCAATGCGATTTCATGTTTGTCCTGATTTTTCTTGAAGATCGGATATATAATATTATAAACAGGAAACGCGTTCTTGTACAAAAAATCACCGAGTTTTATAGATAAAGTCGAAGGCATAGTTTTTTAGTATGCAGTAGAAAAGTATATAGCAGGCAGTTACTGCATACTGCCTACTATATTACTGTTTACTATTTCTTAAGTCCAATTTCTCTCAATCGTTCGTCTAAATATTCGCCTGCTGTGATTGGCTCATAAGCCAACGGATGTTCAGCATCTACGCAGCTTTCTAAACAATCTAATTTTACTTCGCTTCTTGGGTGCAAAAAGAACGGAATGGAATAACGATGCGTATGCCACAATTCTCTTGGCGGATTCACTACGCGATGTGTAGTAGATTTCAATTTGTTGTTGCATAAACGTTGTAACATATCGCCCACATTTACCATGATCTGATGTGGTTCTGCTTTGGCTTCATGCCAGTTGCCGTCAATGTCTTGCACTTCCAAACCGCTTGCGCTGGCACCAACCAGTAAGGTAATTAAGTTAATATCTTCATGCGCTTCTGCACGAATGGCAGATTTTGGTTCCTGCAAAATCGGCGGATAATGGATTGCACGCAAAATACTGTTGCCATTATGAATTCTCGAATCAAAATAATGTACATCCAAACCTAAATATTCAGCAATAGCACGCAATAAATGCCTGCCACTGTTTTCAAAACTTTTGTATAATTGTCTGCCTGTTTCATTAAAGTCAGGCAATTCAGCTACTTCAATATTGTCCGGATAATCATCTGCCGGCATTTTTTCACCATCTTCAATATATTGTCCAACCTGCCAGAATTCTTTTAAATCAGCTACTTCACTTTGTTTCGCTTTCTCGCGACCAAAAGAAGTATAACCGCGCTGACCTGCATATTCTACTTTTTCATAGCTGCGTTTAGTTTCCAACGGCAATGCGTAAAATTGCTCTACCAAACCATAATATTTATCAATTACAGGTTGCGGAATGCCATGATTTTCGATAGCAGCAAAACCGATCTCAGAATATGCTTTACCAAATCCTTGAATAAATTTTTGTCTTCGCGTTTCATCACCTGATAAATAATCAGCCAGGTCAAGCACAGGAATATAACTCATATTGTAAATTTTTGCCGTAAATATAAGGATTTATTGCGAGTAAATAGGTGGTTTTTGTGACAAGGCATTTATTTAAAAAATGATAAGATGAACAGAGCATTAAATCATAATAATCTTTAAAAGTCATATTTAATACACTGAATAAAAAATGTATTTTTGAAGTCCAATTGTAAAGTATGAGTAAAGTATATATCAAGCAGATTTTAGAAGAAGCAAAAATTGACACTGATGTAATAGTGCGTGGTTGGGTGCGCACCAAAAGAAACAGTAAAAATGTAACGTTTATTAATGTGAATGATGGTACAACAATTCACAGCATACAGTGTGTTGCAGAAGCAGAAACAATCAGCGATGACTTATTGGCTAAGATAAACACAGGCGCGTGTTTGGAAGTGTACGGAAAATTAATTGCTTCACAAGGAACACAAAAAGTAGAAGTTGCTGTAAATAATATCGTGATTTTAGGTGAAGCAGATGCTGAAAAATATCCGATTCAACCGAAAAAACATTCGTTTGAATTTTTACGTGAAAAGGCACACTTGCGCCCACGAACGAATACATTTGGCGCGATCTTGCGGGTGCGTCACGCATTAGCATTTGCAATTCACAACTATTTTAACAACAACGGTTTTTATTACTTACATACGCCAATCATTACCGGTTCTGATGCAGAAGGTGCCGGCGAAATGTTTCGTGTAACGACGTTAGATGCAACAAATCCACCAAAAACAGAAGATGGAAAAGTAGATTTTTCGCAAGATTTCTTTGGTAAAGAAACCAACTTAACAGTTTCCGGACAATTAGAAGGCGAATTAGGTGCGATGGCGTTGTCAAAAGTATATACTTTCGGACCAACATTCAGAGCTGAAAATTCAAATACATCACGCCATCTTGCAGAATTCTGGATGATCGAACCGGAAGTGGCGTTTAATGATTTGGTGGACAATATGGACTTGGCGGAAGACTTTTTGAAATACTTAATCAAATATGCATTGGATAATTGTGCGGACGATTTGGATTTCTTAGATAAACGCTTTGCCGAAGAAGAAAAACAAAAACCAACACAAGAACGCAGTGAATTAGGTTTGTTGGACAAGTTGAAATTCTGTATAGAAAATGATTTCCAGCGCATGACGTACACAGAAGCGGTTGAAGTATTGAAAAATGCGAAAAAGAAATTTCAGTTTCCGGTAGATTGGGGCACCGACTTACAATCAGAACATGAGCGTTATTTAGTAGAAAAGCATTTCAAAAAACCGGTGATCTTAACAGATTATCCTGAACATATCAAAGCGTTTTACATGAAACTGAGCGAAGATGGCAAAACTGTTCGCGCAATGGATGTATTATTTCCAGGCATCGGCGAAATAATTGGTGGTTCGCAGCGTGAAGAAAATTACGACAAACTCAAAAAACGTGCGCACCAATTTGGTATAGAAGAAGAAAGTATTTGGTGGTACTTGGAAACACGGCAGTTCGGCACTTGTCCGCACGCAGGATTTGGTTTAGGTTTCGAGCGTTTAGTATTGTTTGTTACAGGCATGAGTAATATTCGCGATGTAATTCCGTTTCCACGCTATCCAAAAAGCGCTGAGTTTTAATATTTTTAATTCTTAATTGATTTATGAGAATGAAGATGTCTCTAATATTATCTTTTATAGTGTTCATCAATATTTGTATTGCTCAAAATAATATGATTTATACTAATGATAAAGACTCAGTAGTTGATAGATCAATAGCAAGTAGATATAAAATACTATATTTTGATAGTTTACAAAATAGAAGTATAAAGGAAATATATTCAATAGATGGTGTTTTGCTGTTTAAGATATCATATTTGTCTGATGTTAAAGATGGATTATATACTGCTTATTATTCAAATGGAAATCCATCAGATTCTGGGTTTTTTAAAGCAGATAGCAGATTTGGTAGATGGAAAAATTATCATACCAACGGAAAATTAGCATCAATACCATATTATAATGGCTATTCATCTTTACCTGTTTCATGTGATAGTTGTTGGGACGAAATTGGGAATATTCAAAAATGCATTAGAAGTGAAGGTCCTTTATTTATTGGTGGAAATGAGGCATTATACTCATTTATATCAAAACACATAAAATACCCAAAAGAAGCAAAAAGTAATGGTATTAGTGGAAAGGTAATTATTTCGGCTGTTATTGATTGTTTTGGAAATGTAACAAAACCACAAATTTATAAATCTGTAGATAAGAATTTAGATGATGAAGCATTACGAGTAGTGAAGATGTTGCCTAATTGGAAGCCTGCAATATTTTTTAATAAACCTATTACTGGATATGTAAATATTCCGGTTGATTTTATCCTTTAGTAAATATGTTTCGAACTAACTATAACCCAAAGAATCTGATTTCAAATCCCATTTCATTTTAGTATTTTTGTGATAACAACTATTCACCAATTCTATAATTCTTCAATTCTATAATTAAATAATGCTCAACCAACGCCTATCACAAAAAATGCTTCAAAAGCTGTCGCCGCAACAGATACAGTTGATGAAGTTATTGCAAGTGCCAACAGCCAATCTCGAACAACGCATCAAAGAAGAATTAGAGATCAATCCGGCGCTGGAAGAAAGCTTGTCTGATTACGATGGCGAAAAAGAAAATTTATCAGAACCGGAACAAATTCGCGAAGAAAGCGATGAACAATACGATGAAAGCAATGCAGAAGACGATTTTGCAGACAGTTTAGACGTTCAGGAATATACTAAAGATGATACCGATTATTATAATGATGGTGATGATTATAAAGGCAAAGAAGAAAAAAAACAAACACCATTCGCCATCGGAAAATCCTTTCACGATTTTTTAGATGAGCAGCTCGCTTTGCTGGAAATGGACGAGAAAGAATGGGAAATTGCAGACCAATTAGTTGGCAGCATCGATGACGATGGCTACTTGCGCCGCGACTTGGATGCGATTGTAGATGACTTAGCTTTCCAGAAAAACTTAACGACAACAGAAGCAGAAATTGAAGAAGTATTGAAGCTGATTCAGCGTTTCGATCCGCCAGGTGTTGGCGCGCGCAATTTGCAGGAATGTTTGTTGTTGCAGTTGGAAAGACGTACGAAAACGCCAAGTGTAAAAATCGCGGAAAAAATTATTGAAGATCATTTTGAAGCGTTTACCAAAAAGCATTACGATAAATTATTACGAGCACTGGATATCGACGAAGCAACGTTGAAAAAATCGATTGATGAGATTTTGCATTTGAATCCAAAACCAGGTGGTGCCGGCGAATCATCGAGTGCTATTAATCATCAAACTATTATTCCTGATTTTACGGTAGAAAATAATAATGGTGAACTGGAAGTGTTGTTGAATGGAAAAAACGCGCCCGACTTGCGCATCAGCGATTCGTTCAAAGAAATGCTGACTTCGTATGGAAAAGGTGCGATGAAAGATAAAAAACAAAAAGAAGCAGTCGTTTTTATTAAACAAAAAATTGACGCGGCAAAATGGTTCATCGATGCAATAAAACAACGTCAGCATACCTTATTTGTTACGATGGAAGCGATCGTTTCTTTTCAGCGCGACTATTTTTTAAGTGGCGATGAAATGAAGTTGCGACCAATGATTTTAAAAGACATCGCGGAAATTACCGGCTTGGATATTTCAACGGTTTCGCGTGTCGCCAACAGCAAATATTGTCAGACGGAATTTGGTGTTTTTTCATTAAAACATTTTTTCTCAGAAGGTTTGCAGACAGAAAGCGGCGAAGAAGTTTCTACGCGTGAAGTGAAAATGATACTGGAAGGTTTTATTTCAGCAGAATCAAAATCAAAGCCGTTAAGCGATGAAGATCTGACTGAAAAATTAAAAGAAAAAGGATACAACATAGCGCGCCGAACCGTAGCAAAATACCGCGAACAATTAAACATACCGGTTGCGCGCTTGCGCAAGGAATTATAGTGATCCTACGTCAAAAAATAAACATGAAGAAATTAGTTTTCGTATATACATTTGTATTCTCTTTTTTATTTTCATTTGCACAAAATGAAATAATATCAGATACAGCAGTTGTAAAAAAAGACACAACTCAATTTACAGAGATTTATGACAGAGCTGAAGTAATGCCTGCATTTCCTGGCGGTCCGGCTGAAATGATGAAATATTTACAACGAAATATTAAATATCCATCTATAGCAAAAGAAAAAAATCTGGAAGGAAAAGTAATTGTCAAATTCTATATAGATATTGACGGAACCGTGACAGAGCCGGTTATTTTGAAAGATGGTGTTGGAGGCGGTGCTGCTGAAGAAGCGATACGCATGGTGAAAGCCATGCCGAAATGGTTGCCTGGTTCGCAACGTGGTAAGCCGGTAAAAGTATTTTATGTTTTGCCAATTACGTTTAAATTAAGCAGTGATGCAACTGATATAAAAGCATTACAAACAACTTCAACGATTCAAAATGCAGAATTTATTGGCGGCGATGAAGCGTTGCTGAAATATCAGCAATCAGTTACAGCTAAGATCAAAAAAACAAAAGAGGAAAAAGACAAAAAGCTGGTGATCAAGGTTTCATTTATTATTGCTGAAACCGGAAGCATTACAAATGCAATTGTAGTAGAAAAAAATACAGACGATAATAATATCTTGCTCAAGATTTTAGATGGCGTCAATAAAATGCCTGAATGGAAACCGGCAACATATAAAGACAAACCATTGTCCAGTTCAAAAATAATAACATTCGAATTCTAATCATTTACCAGTGTTCAAAGTAATTTCAAAAATCACATCTGTAGTCTTTCATCCGTTGCTCATCGTTACATGGATGACTATGTTGATTTATTTTACCAATTCCTACTTATTCATAGGAATTGATTTTGGAAATATAAATCCAATCATACCTGTTTTCTTATACACTTTCTTGTTTCCTGCTATCGCAATATTAATGCTCAGAAAGCTAGATTTTATTGATAGTTTGGAAATGCCGGATCCAAAGCAGCGTATCATTCCATTAATCATAACAATTATACTTTATCTGTGGACGTTTATGTTGTTTAAAAACAAAAACTTTCCAATTTTGCTGCGCATTTTTATGATGGGTACATTGGCTTCTTTATTTATTTCGTTTGTTATAAATGTATTCCATAAACTCAGTTTACACATGGTTGGCATTAGCGGTGCTCTTATCGCTATTTTATTGCTGACAATGGTTTCCAGTACTGATATCAGTCTTATTTTTTTACTGATGATTATAATTACCGGTTTGGTCGCAACAGCGCGTTTATATACGAAAGCACACACTCTGCGCGAAGTATATACCGGATTTTTAGTTGGTATCTTTGGTCAAATGATCGGACTGATGTTAGTGCATCAGTAGCGCCACCTGAACAATATATTACGATAAGAATTTATAAAATAAATAATCTTATTTATTCTCATTCTGTTTTATTATTTTTCCGTTCTAAAATTTACAACTATGCCTATCAGAATGGTCGATGACGATAATCAGTCGCAGGATTTTATTCCTTCAAATAATGATAATGGTGGCGGTGGTTTTCCGCGCGGTGGCGGTTCCAGCGGCGGCGGTTGCCTAAGTGCTTTTTTACCAATTATTTTAAATCTGGTTTTTAAAAGACCGTTGATCGGAATTCCGTTGCTGTTAGTAGGTGCATTCTTTTTATACAAAGGTGGAATTATTGGAGGCGGACAAACGCATTCTTCTTCTGCTGAAACTTCATTGGCAACAGGTGCTAAGTTAGATCCTGAAGAATATGATAAAACAGAAGTAGCTGCGGCACTTTCTGAATACGAAAAAAATCCTTTGCCTGAAATGGTTAGCTTATTACAGTTTGCACCATCGCGCATGAATCAAGGCGAGCAAGGTTCATGTGTTGGTTGGGGCAGCTCTTATGCAGCACGTACCATTTTAGAGGCATCTTCAACAGGACAAAATCCGGATGATATTGCAATGAGTCCGTCATTTGTTTACAATCAAATTGGTAACAGCGAGTGTCAGGGCGCGATCATTCCGAATGCCATGAAAGTAATGACACAATACGGTGATGTTCCAATTAAAAATTTTGGATATACTGATCAGTCTTGCTCGCGTGAGCCCAATGAGCAGTTAATGGAGCTTGCACAAAATTATAAGATACGTGGTTTTGAAAGATTAAGTATAGATGGTGATGACCAAAAAACAGATTTCTTTGCCATCAAACAATATCTGGCAAAAGGTGCGCCTGTTATTTGCGGTATGATGGTTGGCGGCAGCTTCATGCAGGATATGCTTGGACAGGAAATTTGGAAACCGACAGACGATGATTACAGCATGGAAGGTTTCGGCGGTCATTGTATGTGTATCATTGGCTATGATGATCGATTACAAGCATTCCAGATTATGAATAGTTGGGGTCCTGAATGGGGCAAAAATGGAGTAGCGTATGTTCGTTACAAAGATTTTATGCATTTTAACAGAGAAGCGTATGCATTGCAGCCGTTGCCAAAACGCGGCGAAATGGCAGCGCGCAAATTTGCCTGCGCAATCGGTTTAGTGAATAATGATACAAAACAATACATTCCGTTGCGTAATAACGGCAATGTATTTACATCAACGCAAACAGTAACGAAAGGCACGAAGTTTAAAATCGAACTGCAGAATTCTGTGGAATGTTATGTCTATATTTTCGGACAGGAAACGGATGGCAGCAGCTATGTGTTGTTTCCATATACGCCGAAACATACAGCGTTTTGTGGTATTACCGGTTATCGATTGTTTCCCCAAAATCAATCCTTGCAAGTGGATAATATCGGAACAAAAGACATCATGGCAATTGTGACTACAAAAGAACCATTAGACTATGCGAAACTAAACACAGCAATAAATTCTGCACAAGGCGATTACAGATCAAAAGTAATGAGCGCGTTGAACGGACAAACACTATCTAACGTACAATATACTTCTGATAAAGGCAGAATTGGGTTTGTTGCTGAAAGTGAAAGCAAAGCAGTGGTAAGTATTGTTGAGATTAATAAGTAATAAAAATAAGCAAAATACAAGAGGCGCTTTCGTAGAAAGCGCCTCTTTTTATTATATTATTACGCTATTTACGCGCCTAGCAGCTCTTTCACCAATGATGAAATACGCGCGCCTTCTGCTTGTCCTGCTACTTTTTTAGAAACCGAACCAATCACTTTTCCCATATCTTTGATAGATGTTGCGCCAGTTTCTGCAATCGTTGCCTGCACGATACTTTTCAATTCATCATCGCTCATCTGTTTTGGCAAATAAGAAGCAATCACATCCATTTCTTCTTTTTCTTTTACTGCTAATTCAGCGCGATTTTCTTTTGTGAAAATATCAAACGATTCTTTGCGCTGGTTGAACAGCTTTTGCAAAATTTTTATTTCCTGTTCTGCAGTAATTTCACCGGTTGCACCTTTCTCTGTTTTTGCAATTAGGAATGCAGCTTTAATTGCTTTAATAGTGCGCAATTTCACTTCATTTTTAGAAAGCATTGCTTCCTTTAATTCGTTGTTTATATTTTGATCTAATGACATAAAATTTTAATTTGAGAATGTAAAAATACATAAAATGAAAGACAAGTAATAAATAGGTATCTTTAAGTTATGTTATTATTTGTTGTAGATGGCGTTTTTAATGTTACTGGAAGAGGTGTAATCCTTACACCAGGAATATTGTTTTATGACGAACATACATCAATAAAAACAGGAACAAAAGTTAAAATTATAAAACCGGATAAATCTGAAGTAATTGTAGCAATTACCGGAATAGAGTGGAAAACTAATAAAACTAACTTTCATCCTATTCTTGTTGGAAATAAATTAATAAAAGAAGATGTGCCAATTGGTTCAGAAGTTTGGTTAATTAAAGATTAGAATCTACTTCACTTCTTCATAATCAATAAACTCAGCGTCATTGAAACGCGAATTATTATTGTTTGTAGTAGTATTCGTTTGTTGACGGTATTGGTTCTCGAAAGTCTGTCTCGGCGGCTGTTGTTGCACACGTTGTTTGGGTTGCTCATCAACAAACAATGTTCTGATTAATTTATAAGCCAGCAAAAAAAGTACAGTAATTTCTAAAAAGCGGAACATGTCCATAAAATTAATAGTTTAACGTCAGATTATAACGTTAAATAAGTGCAAATAGTTTCAAATGTATCACAGAGTTGCACAAGGAAATCACAGAGTTTTTTAATTTACTCCGTGAAAACTCGGTGTTCTCTGTGATACGTTTATATCAGCTCAAAACTGCGTTGTACAAATTTTGTCAGCGCTTCGCCTTTTAGCATATTTTGCGACAACAACGCTAAATCGTACAATTGTTTGATATGTTTTTCCTGGTGCGCAGCATCTTCGTCCAGTAACTTCGTATTGATCGGATGATTGGTGTTCACTACCAAATTTATTTTCTCGTCCATACCGCCAAACATAAATGGTGAGCCGCCACCCATTTTCTGCATTTCGTGCATGCGGCGCATAAATTCATTGCGTGTAATAACGATTGGCGCATCAGTTGGCGATAATGGTTTCAGTTCAATATCAACTTTGTTTTTTTCTACCGTATTTTCAAACAATGCTTTCAGTTTTTCTTCATCTTCTTTCGATAAAACCGATTCGATCGCAGCATCTTTCGCAATTAAATTAGAAACAATATCTGCATCTACACGTTTGAATTGTGTTTTCTCATTTTTGTGTTCCAACTGCTGAATAAAATGATTATCGATCATCGTATCTAGCTTCACTATTTCATAACCGTATTCTTTTGCCTGCTCAATGTAGCTATGTTGTTCTTCGTCATCAGAAGTATATAACACGACTAAGTTGCCGTCTTTATCCGTTTGGTTTGCGGTGATTTTTTCTTTTAATTCATCAAAAGTATAAAACGCGTTTTCTGTGCTTTGGAACAACGCGAAACTGTTGCTTCTTTCATAAAATTTCTCATCGCTGATCATACCATATTTCACGAATAAACCAATGTCGCTCCATTTTTCTTCAAACTGCTTTCTGTCGTTTTTGAAAATTTCATGCAGCTTATCAGACACTTTTTTAGAAATATGCTGATTGATCTTTTTCACGTTGCCATCGCTTTGCAAATACGAACGCGACACGTTCAACGGAATATCCGGCGAGTCGATCACACCATGCAGCAACGTTAAATATTCAGGCACAATTTCACCAACATTATCCGTCACAAAAACCTGGTTGGAATACAATTGAATTTTATCTTTTTGTACTTCAAAATTCTTTTTCAGTTTTGGAAAATATAGAATTCCGGTTAAGTTAAACGGATAATCCACATTCAAATGAATCCAGAATAATGGTTCATCAAAATTCATCGGATACAACTCGCGATAGAAATTTTTGTAATCTTCATCAGTCAATGATGACGGTGTTTTTGTCCAGGCAGGTTGTGTGTTGTTGATGATTTCCGGCTCTTGTGGTTTTTCCGCTTTCTTGTCTTCTTCGTTTTGCCATTTAAAACCAAACTGAATTGGAATTGGTAAGAATTTACAATACTTATTCAACAATGTTTTAATGCGATGTTCTTCCAAAAATTCTTTGGAATCTTCTGCGATATATAACACGATCTCAGAACCGCGTTGCTCTTTTTCAATTTCTTCTAATGTAAATTCTGTTGAGCCATCGCACGTCCATTTTACAGCCGGTTCGTCTTTGTACGATTTGGTATTAATTTCCACTTTCTCAGCCACCATGAACGCCGAATAAAAACCTAACCCAAAATGACCGATGATCGCATTCGAATCGGTGTTTTTTAATTTTTCCACGAACTCGCCTGCAGATGAGAACGCAATCTGGTTGATGTATTTTTTCACTTCATCAGCCGTCATACCTAAACCCTTATCGGCAATGGTCAGCGTATTTTTTTCTTTATCGATAGAAATTTGAATAGCTAAATCGCCTAAATCGCCTTTTGCTTCGCCAAGCTGCGAAAGTCCTTGCAGTTTTTTGGTCGCGTCCACTGCATTTGACACTAATTCTCGCAGGAATATTTCATGGTCTGAATACAGGAATTTTTTGATGATTGGAAAGATGTTCTCGGTTTGTACGTTGATTTTTCCGGTTTCTACTGACATAGATATATAGATTTTTTAAGATTAAGATTCAAAACCTTTTAATCAAAAGTTATTCCAATGGAAATTGGCTGACAAAGTGACAAGAATAAGCAATAATTTCTGCCAAAGAAATAGTATTTGTTACCACGAGTTGTCTTTTGAAACCATCAATTTTGGATTTCTTTGCTCTTTTGATATTCATATTAAAAAGATTATATTTAATCCTAAGAACAGCCAAATGCTTCGAACAGTAGTTTGCATATTATCCATTATAATTTTTGTTTCGTGCGTCGGACAGAAAAAATCTTTGGTTGGAACATATAGTCGATCAGGAAAAGGATTGAATAATTATAACGAATTGATATTGGATTCAAATCATACGTTTAAATTCAGTGGACATAATTGTCAAGGTATGTATGGTGCAGAAGGAACATGGTCAAGATTAGGAAGTAAATTGATACTGAATACTTTTCCAATAGTTCGGATAATAAACGATTCTGTTTCTACTGTGCTGGAACGTAAAACTATCAATGATAATGATTCTATTACGTTTGAAATGATCGATGACAGTTTGGAGTTGCTGATCGGTGTAAATGTTGAAGGATTTATAAAAAATGAATTAAAAGGTGGAACAGTATCTAATATGGATGGAATTGCTAAACTAAAATATGAGAAATATGACAGCATAGTGATAAGCTATTTAGGATATTCCAATTTAATGTTTAAAGCAAACGACAGCATTAATTATTACAAAATAAAAATGCGTGCAGATAATAACTTCTTAGAAGAAAATTATAATTCATCAGTACAGTTCGTTAATGAAACCTGGAGTATTAGCAGAAAGTCATACATTCATCATCGACTAAAAAGAGTTGTCAGAAGAGTTGTATTTATTGATCCAAGATTTAAGAAGCACAAAAAAAGCAATGCCTATATTTTCAGGAAACCGAAAAAATAAATTTAATTTTTAGGTTACACCTTTATCTTCAGATAAATAGGACAATGGTCGCTGTGTATCACATCCATGAAGATCTTCGCATCTAATAGCTGAGCTTCCAGTTCTTTGGTGGCCGCATGATAATCGATTCGCCATCCTTTATTATTGTTGCGCGCGTTGGCTCTGAAACTCCACCACGAATACTGCGCAATGGCTTCTTTATTAAAATGACGGAATGTATCGATAAAACCGCTGTCAAAATACTTCGTCATCCAGTCGCGTTCTTCCGGTAAAAAACCCGAACTGTCTTTGTTGCCTTTCGGATCGTGAATATCAATCGGCTGGTGGCAAATATTATAATCACCGGAAATAATGATTTTTGGTTTTACTTTTTTCAATTCATGAATGTAATCATAAAAATGATCAAGATATTCCATTTTCACGGCTTGTCGTTCATCGCCGCTGCTGCCTGACGGAAAATAGGAATTCACGAACGTAATATCGCCAATATCAAAACGGATCAGTCGTCCTTCATAATCGAACTTCTCAACAGCCATGCCTTTTATTACATTTTGTGGCTTGAGTTTTGTAATAACACCAACGCCGCTATACCCTTTTTTTTGTGCAGAGAAAAAATGACATTCATAACCTAATGCTTCGAACAGTTCTTTCGGAATATCGGCTTCGTTGGCTTTTATTTCCTGAAATAAATAAATATCATAATCTGTTTGCTGAATCCAATCGACCAAACCTTTCGAAATTGCTGAACGGATTCCGTTCACATTGTATGAAACTAACTCTATTGTTTCCATGCTTTAATATACTAACTTTAGTAATTGTTTTAAGTATTTCTTAACTTCGTCTGACCGTAAAAAATGATGAACCATTTTACAGCAATCCAAATTCAAACACAAGGTAAAAAATAGTAAATATAAATGCGCTTTTTGAAATCATATTTACTGTTTTTTTACGCGGTTGTTTTTTTCAATGTAAACGCGCAAACGTTTATAGATGGAAAAGTGTTTGACGCATCTACCAAACTGCCTGTCAGCTACGCGAATATTTATATAAAAGGTACTACGTTGGGTACTACATCAGATGATACCGGTTATTACCAACTAAAATTGAACGCGAATTACGATTCTGTTTCGGCTGCTTTTTTAGGTTATGAAGAACTGACGATGCCGATCAAAATACAAATGAAGCAAAAGATCGATTTTTATTTGAAGCCATCAGAGAATATGTTGGTGGAAACGGTGATCAGAGCCAATAAAGAATCGCTGGAAGATTATTTGATTCGTAAGATTTTAGAAAATAAAGACAAGAACGACAAGAAGCATTTAGCGAATTACAGCTACGAAGCATACCACAAACAAGAGCTCGATATCCGCAATTTGTCGGATAAATTTATGGACAGAAAAATCCTTAAGCCATTCAAGTTTATTTTCAATAATATCGACAGCACCAGCGAAGATGAACCGTTCTTGCCGATGCTGTTGTCGGAAACCATTTCTGATTTTTATTACACGACCAAACTCAATAAAAAAAGAGAAGTCATCAAAGCGCAAAAAGTTTCAGGTGTGAACGATGGCAGCTTGACCGAGTTTTTAAGTTCTACATATGAAGACATTGATATCTATGATAATGCGTATGAGATCATGGCGAAACAATTTATCAGTCCGATCGCGAATTCCTGCAAATCGTTTTATCGCTACAAAGTCATCGATACGATGATCATTGATAATTCGGTGCATTATAAGATGATGTTCGAACCGAAAACAAAAGGCGACTTTACATTTTTCGGCAGCATGATCGTTTCGGAAAACAACTTTGCCATCAAAGATATGCAGCTCAGAATGGCACCGCATGTCAATATTAATTTTATCAGGAAAATTGAAATGAACCAGCAGTTCGATTTTGTTGACAAACAATTCTGGATGCTGACGAATGATTATTTAATGATAGAGTTTTTACCGTTTCAAAAAAAGCCGGCCATCGTAGCGCGTAAAAATTCAGTGTACAGAGATTTTCGCATCAACCAGGCGTACAATGATTCTGTTATTGCAAAATTAAAAGATAAATTAACCGTTGATGATGATGCCGATAAAAAGAATGTGCAATATTGGGACACTTCGCGTTTTCTGCAGCTCAGTAAAAATGAAGCGTCTATCTATCATTTAATAGATACCTTACAAAAGGTACCTGCATACAAAACCTATACAGAAATTTTGCATACTGTTTTAACAGGATTCTACAGAGTGGGTCCGGTTGAGTTAGGTCCGATCTTAAATGTGATCAGCAATAATAAATTAGAAGGATGGCGTTTCAGAATGGGCATTCAGTCGTCCAGCAAATTGTGCAACTGGACACAGTTTGGCGGCTACTTAGCATACGGTTTGCGCGACAAAAAATTTAAATGGAATGGTTTTGCTGATTTCTTAATCTGGAAAAAGCCAAGACAAATCATCAGTGCGTCTTACACGCATGACGTAGTGAAAATCACACGAACAAACGATCTTTTATCAACCGATAACTTTTTGAACTTAGCGATTCGTCGCCGCAAACCGGTTGTGCGTTTGTTGTACATGGATGAAGCTAAAATTGGTTATTCTATTGAATATAAACAAGGCATGAGCATGGGTTTGACGTTACAAAACCGTCGTTTGGAAAATGGCTTGATACCGTTTAGTTATGCATACACGAATAAAGATAACCATGTAGATACGTTATCAAAACTCAATCAAACTGAACTGGTATTTAAATCGCGCTGGGCATTCGGCGAAAAATATTTAGATAAAAATTCTTTGTTCAGAAGTTCGCTGAACAGCGGCAGCATTCCTGTGTTGCAACTGGAATATGTATTAGGCATTAAAGGATTTTTAGGAAGCCAGTATAGTTATCAAAAAATTACTGTAGCGTTTTCCGACATCATTCCTATCAATACTATTGGTCGTTTTGAAATGCGTTTCCAGGCAGGCAAAGTATTTGGTAAAGTTCCTTTCCTGTTGTCAGAAGTACATGACGGCAACCAAACCTATATCTACAGCAACACAGCGTTCAACATGATGAACGATTACGAGTTTTACAGCGACCAATATATTCAGTGGAACTTTTCACATCATTTCGATGGTTTTTTCTTAAACAGAATTCCCGGAATTCGTAAATTAAAACTACGCGAAGTCATTCATACACGCGGCGTTTGGGGAAAAGTAAGTCGCAGCAGCGAAGATATTAATTCGCTGAGCAGAAGTTTTATTCAGCCATTAGGAAAAGTACCTTACATTGAAGTTGGTTTCGGTATTGAAAACATTTTAAAGTTCCTGCGCTACGATGTCATGTGGCGCGTTACGCACCGCGACAATCCGCTTGCGCCAAAATGGCTGATGACATTAGGTTTGCAGTTTAACTTTTAAATTGGCATACATATTGTCTTATTTCAAGCAACTGATTAAAATATTTTATACATTTACTAAAAATACAAACAGTGTTCGCACGAGATTGCATAGAAACCGCCATTCCTTTTATTCGTTTAGAAGATAAAATACACTATGTGTTGGATTTGATGAATGAATATAAAACCGACAGATTAGCTGTGGTGAATAATGAACAATACATCGCTGTTGTTTCAGAAAATAATTTACTGGAAATGGATGATGAGCTTTCTATTCAGGAAGTGATCGACCATGCAGCAACAGATAAGATAGAAGAAAATACGCACTTGTTTGATGTCTTGAAAAAATGCAATGATGTAGGTTATTATTCATTGCCGCTAGTAAGCATTGAAAATAATTATATCGGTATTACATCGGCACAAAAAATACTCGAGCAGTTTACTGCGACCTCTGCACTGTCTGCCAGTGGAGGCATTTTGATATTGGAAATGGACGCGAAAAATTATTCGCTGACAGAGATTTCACGCATTGTAGAATCGAACAATGCAATGATTTTACAAACGATGTTGTCTTCACAACCGAACCATGCACTGCGCGTTTCTTTGAAAATTAATAAAGATGATTTGAAAGAAATTCAGGCAACATTTGAACGTTATAGTTATAATGTAATTGCTGTTTATCACCAATCAGCTTTTGAATTTGAATTGCAGGATCGTTATGATAGCTTAATGCGGTATTTAGAAGTTTAATCAAAGATTTCTTATTTCACGTAATACCACAGCA
Source organism: Chitinophagales bacterium (assembly GCA_046329815.1). GTDB lineage: Bacteria > Bacteroidota > Bacteroidia > Chitinophagales > JADIYW01 > JADJSS01. The sequence continues at coordinate 1,213,354 of JAXLTY010000001.1, read as the reverse complement.
CGCACGCGTCATTGCGCGGCATGAACCAATCTCTTTCCACATCTCTGTCTTGCTAGGTTTATCGAAGCGTGTCGCCTTATCTCACTCTGGTCTTCATAAGAACGACTAAGGTGTATTGATTAAATCAGTCTCCAACCGGAATCGATAAAATCACAACCGTCACACAAATCACAGTTCATTCAAAAAATGCGATAACGAAAAACTTGTAAAGAAACAGCGTAGATTTATCCATCTTTTTGTACATTTAAAAATAAAAGGCAGCTCATTCATAACCAGGAATGACGAATCTGTTTCAATACTATTTTATCGGTTAAAAATCAGCTATGAAAAAAATGAAAAAATTACTGTTGTTCGCCATGATTGCAGTTGCAATCGGTGCCTGCAAAAAAACGAAAGAAAATCCTTCAGGTACAAGAAATCAATGGGATGCTCGTTACCGCATGGAAGGTACCATGACAGATTACACCAGCTCAGCATATGGCTGGATGAATGATACCTATGAATACACCTTACAAACTATGGGTGAGAATACAGATAGTCTTGTTTCCAATACGCTCACTTTTCCAGGTATTGTGATAGGAAATACAGGCAGTGGTATCACCAATGCAACCTACTACGCTAAGTTTGGCTTGATAATGACTTTTGATGCTGCTACTAATAAGGTGACAGCTGTCACTAACTCTTACGGTCAGCCATCGTCTAACGGACGCTCAGCGGTTCTCGATCCTTCCGGATTTAATGATGTTGACCCGGTAACGAAAAATATCCGTGTGAAATTTTTTATGGATGAAACAGGTGTAACCGGTCACAAGGCTTCATTTGATGTCACCTTGGTTTACCTCGGCGCAAGACCTTAAAGCCACACGATCATTTATTTCTCAATTGCATCATAGATTACCTGCTGAATTTTTTGTCGTATGTTTTGTTTGGATAAGGTATTTACATCAGCACTTGGATACACACGGTTCGATAAGAAAATAAAGATCAAATTGTTTTTAGGATCGGCCCACGCCATCGTGCCCGTAAAACCGGTATGTCCGAACGATTGCGGTGAAGCTGCATCGCAGGTCGGTCCGTCTTGTCCTATTGGTGTTGGCTTATCAAAGCCAATAGCACGTCTGTTGTTCGGATATTGTTTGGATGTAAAATTCGTGATGGTGGAAGACTGATAATAACGATAACCGCCATAGGTTCCGCCATTCAGTAATAGTTGAAAATATTTCGCCAGATCATTTGCGTTTGTAAAAATTCCGGCGTGACCAGCCACACCGCCCAGCAACGCCGCGCCCTGATCGTGTACCGTTCCAAGCAGTAATGATTTTCGAAAATTCTTTTCTATTTCCGTTGGCATTATGTTGTTTATATTCCAGCCGTTCCATTTCGGATTGTATAAGGTATTATTCATACCTAAAGGCGCATATAAATATTTGCGCGTCAAATTTTGCAGTGAATCGTGGTAAGTTTTTTCAATAATTTGCTTTAATAAATAATATCCAAGGTCGCTGTATTTATAATCTTTCACCGGCGATAAACCGCAGGTATATATCATGTTCCATACAGAATCCTGGAATGATTTTTTCAAAAATAAACTATCCAAAATCTTTACAGAAAAAATGGAATCCTGTTTTTTGGAGTACCACAAACTATCAGGATTTCCTATTGAATCCAGTGAGTTTTTATAGAACGGAATCCATGCAGGCAAACCGGCTTGGTGGCACAGCATTTCTTTAATGATAATATCTTTCTTGTTGGAATTTTCTGGATAAGTATAATAATCGCCTAATTTCTTATTGACATCAATTTTGCCTTGTTCCTGCATTTTCATGATCATCGGCAAAGTCGCTGTTATTTTTGTCACCGAAGCAATGTCAAACAAATCTGTGGTTTTCGTTGGCAAATCTGTTGAGTAGGTATGGTAGCCGAATGCTTTGTCATAAATTACATTTCCGTCTTTCGCAATCAATATCTGGCAACCCGGAAAAATATGGTCATCAATTGATTTTTGTACTATGCCATCGATCTTGCTTAGTGTTTTTGCATTCATGTTCACTTCGATCGGTCTGCCATATTTTAAACGCATATTCGACTGCGTGCATTCGCCATCGCCGTAATGAAATTTGCCAACCGTAACCGGTAGCGTACCATCAGCGCCACGCGCGCCAAAGATAATTTGCGCTGTTAGAGATTCCGCTTCTTCTTCTTCATTATAACCGACAATTACGGTATTGAAATCCTGGAAATATTTTAAACTATATGGCGTGCCTAAAACCGTTAAGATGGTTTTGTTTTGTTTGTTGATCTGTTTTAAAAAAGAAATGCAGTTATCTGTCAATCCGAAATTCTTTGCAGCAAAACGGCTCATGTCCTGAATATCAACGATCACTAAATGATAGTTTTTCAGCTTGGCTAAAATATCATTCATCGTTGTTACTTTCTCATCTTTCGGAACAAAGAAATGATCGATCTGTGTGTATTTATCTAACGTAGTAGAAAACACAGTTGCTTTGCTGCTGCCGATACCAACGTGCGCGATGCGTTTTTGTAAATTCAAAATCGGTACGATTTGTTCAGAATCTTTTGCGACAGTGATTGCGTTTTCAACCAGTTTATATTTTAAATATTTCGCCTGTTCGCTATTGATGTCTGCATCAATGCCATCTAATTTTATCGGTTGAAAATTATTCAAACCGAGCCAGTATTTCGCCAGTAGAATTTTTCTTACTTTTTGATTGATGAGTTCTTCGGAAATAATAGAATCCTGCAACACGGCACAACGAACGCCTTCCAGCGCTTTGTCCACATCATCCGGAAACAATATTACATCGCAGCCGGCTTTTATTGCCATGACTTCAGCGACACCTGATGGATAGTATTTCTGGATGCCTTTCATATTCATGGCATCCGTGAAAACCAAACCCTGAAATTTCATGCTGTCGATAAGTTTTTCCTGCACAATTCTTGGCGACAATGTCGATGGAAAATTTGGCGCGGCATCTAACGCCAGTACGTTCAGGTGTGCTACCATTACACTGCTGATGCCATAACGAATGAGTTGTGAGAATGGATATAATTCAACAGCTTCCAATCGCTCTTTCGTTTGATTCAAGACAGGCATGTCTTTATGCGAATCGGTTTCGGTATCGCCGTGTCCGGGAAAATGTTTGCCACAAGCCATTAAAAAATTGTCCTGCATGCCTTTCATATAATAATAACTCTTCCGTACTACATTAAATTTGTTATCGCCAAAAGAACGGTCGTTGATGACAGGATTATTTGGATTGACATTGACATCAATATCCGGAGCGAAGTTAATATGAATGCCGATGCGTTTCATTTGTCGCGCAAACTCTTTGCCCATATCATAAATGAGTTGTGAATTATCTACTGCACCCAAAGTCAGTGATCTTGGATAAGAAATAGTATTGTCCAAACGCATGCCTAAACCCCATTCGCCATCGAAGCCGATCCATAATGGTGTTTTACTTTCTGCTTGGTAACGGTTCGTGAGTTCTGCCTGTTTCTGCGGTGTTCCCTGGAAAAAGATCAAACCACCAACTTTATAATCTTTGATGTATTTATCGATGGTTTTATAGTTTGTTTCGTCTTTGTTGGAATACGCAGCAATCATAAACAACTGTCCGATCTTTTCATCAAGCGTCATGTTTTTCAAAATAGTATCGACCCACGCACTATTGGTGTCTTTCAGGAACGGCGGTGTTTCTGCGTTAAGTAATACAGTATATAGTATGCAGTATGCAGTAATCAGTAGTATTTTAATGTTTGGCTTGTTCATTTATTTAATTACAGAATCAAAAATCAGTCCTAAAACCGGATAAACATAAATAAAATAAGATGGAAAAAATTGTTAAAGTTTACACGATGGTTAGTTACGCTTCTTTAACGTGTGCTTCGTGGTATTTATTGCTGAATTTTCCGATCACAAAAATGCCGTTTTCGATTTTTTCTTTTAAGTGCAGATTGTCAATATCGATTTGCATCACGCGACGATGAATCGGATATAAAGTGCCGCCGTTTTGTCCGGGCAATGCATTGATATCATACTGAAATTCAGGATCCACCAAGGTGCCGCGTGGATACATGATGCTCGGTCTGCCTTTGCCGACAATATTCAATTCTGTTGGATGCGCCAAACCTAAAGAATGCCCATATTCGTGCGCTGCAGAAGTAGAACCAACATATAAATTATCAGTCAGGAAATAGCCGGTATTGCTGTTAATGCCATCCACGAAAGAGATATTAAGTTTGCAAAACGGTTCGATACGAATGTAATTGTGTTGAGGATTTTGATTTTGCAAAATCGTTTCCGGCTGAATCAAACTATTGTATTGCGCATCAATGATAAATTGCACGATATAATTGTTGCCATTTATTTCAACGGTAGCTTTCGGCTCGTTCCACATATTTTCTATCTCATCGCAAATCTGCTGTGTAATTTCAAAATTTGCTGCGCTGCCATACGTTATAATCGTTGACCGTATGAAAATGATTTTTGTATCATCGTCTAATTCAATAATTCCCATACAAACAAGATAAACTATTTTTTGTGAAATGACTATCTTTACAAAGATGAAAAATAAAATTCAGGAAATACTATCGTCGTCTGTTGCAGTAAAACAACAGGTTTTGCAGGACGAAGCGATTTTGGACACCATTGAAAAAGTGACGGCTGTAATTGTAGCATGTTTTAAAAATAACGGAACGGTTTTATTGTGCGGCAATGGCGGTTCTGCTGCTGATGCGCAACATCTCGCAGCAGAATTTTCAGGACGATTTTATAAAGACAGAGCACCTTTGAATGCAGAAGCATTGCATGTTAACACGTCTTATTTAACAGCAGTTGGCAACGATTACAGCTTTGATGAAATTTATTCAAGACTGGTAAAAGCGAAAGGCAAACAAGGTGATGTTTTGCTCGCATTATCTACTTCAGGAAATTCAAAGAATATTGTAGAAGCAGCGAAAACAGCTAAAGAAAGAGGCATGACGGTGGTTAGTTTTACAGGTGCAAGTGGTGGAAAACTAAAAGAAGTTTCTGATTATTTAATTAATATTCCATCCACTGATACGCCACGCATACAGGAATGCCACATCACGGTTGGCCACATTATTTGTCAGTTGGTAGAAGAAAAATATTTTAGTGATAAGTCGTAAGTCATAAGTAGTAAGATTTAAAAATAATTCAACATTCAACACTCAACATTCAACACTCATACAACACCGGTTATAATTCTTGCAGGTGGTTTCGGTACGCGCTTAAGTACAGTGGTGAAAGATGTGCCTAAGCCGATGGCGTCTATTAATGGCAAACCGTTTTTGCATTATATTTTTCAGACGTTGCAGCAGCAAGGAATTGAAAAAGTAGTTCTTTCGGTTGGTTATAAACATGAAATTATAAAAGATTTTTTTCAGGAAAATTATTTAGGTATCGATGTAGAATATGCAGTAGAAAATGAACCGCTTGGAACAGGCGGCGCGATCAAACATGCTTTTAATTTAGTAGATGATGATGCTTATGTTTTAAACGGCGATACATTTTTTGATGTCGATCTGTCGAAACTAAAAAAGAAAGATTCTGATATTTCCATCGCATTAAAACCAATGGAAAATTTTGATCGTTACGGAACGGTTGAATTAAATGCAAACCATAAAATAATTGCATTTCATGAAAAGAAAAAATGTGAACAAGGTTTAATCAATGGTGGTGTATATTACTTCAAAAAAATATTGTTTAATAAAATAAAAACTGCGCATAAATTTTCTTTTGAGAATGATGTGTTGGAAAAACATGTGCATGATCTGCAATTTAACGGAATTGTTTCTGATTCTTATTTTATCGACATCGGCATTCCGGAAGATTATGCCAAAGCGCAAAAAGATTTAAAATAATTTCATTGGAAGAAATTCAAATAGATAATAGCTGGACATTATTTCTTGATCGCGATGGTGTGATCAATAAAAAAATTAACGGTGGTTATGTGTTGTCGCTGGATGATTTTGAATTTTTGCCTGGTGTGCTGGAAACGATGCCGAAACTGGCAAAATTATTTCCGCGAATTGTGGTGGTGACCAATCAGCAATGTGTAGGAAAAGGTTTGCTGAGTGTTGAAGAATTAAACGAAATTCATTTACACATGATGAATATTATAGAACTGAATGGCGGTCGGATTGATGCGATTTACTACGCACCAGATTTGAATTCGCCTGAAAATCACCTGCGAAAACCGAAGAATGGTATGGCTTTTTTAGCAAAAAATGATTTTCCGGAAATAGATTTTAATAAAGCAATCATGGTTGGCGATAACCTGACCGATATGGAATTTGGTAAGTCGTTGAATATGATAACATTCTTTATTTCAAATAGTTACAATCAGAATTCATTGATTGACCATACGATTCCTGCTTTACAAAATGTTACAGATTACATAAAAATGTAATTTAATTTAACTTTTTTTGGCACAAATATTGACTTTTCAGATTTGATTGCCTATTTTTATAATAGGAAACATAGTTAACTAACTCTAAAATTGTGCATTAGCTTATGAAGAAAACGTTTACACTATTACTAATATTGTTCGCTTCGTTGTTTTTTATACCGAAAACAACTTTCGCGAAGAATAGTTTGGAAGCATCGAACTATGATGCTCGATATGGCGACAAAGATATCATCAAATTTTATCCAAATCCAATGACAACTGACGCTACTGTTAAAATCAGCGAAGATGTTGATTTGGAAAGAAGCAAAGTTACAATCGTATTTTATAACATTGTAGGAAGCGAAGTATTTAAAGTAGCTCAAGTGAAAGATTACGAGCAAAAAATTACAAAAGACAATTTCAAAAATGCAGGTATCTATTTCTATCAGCTAAAAATAGATGATAAAATAATTACAACAGGAAGAATTACTGTGAAGTAATTTTATTTAATTTTTAAATAATAGAAGCATCACGAAAGTGGTGCTTTTTTATTTTGATTGGTGGTTAATAAATTAGCTTTTGTTCAGATATTGAATAACAATTACAACTAATTTTACTAAATAATTTATACAGAATGGCAAACAAAGATTTTAATATCATTATTACAGGAACCGGTTTTTCAGGAATTTGTGTAGGAATACAATTAAAAAAAATCGGATTTCATAATTTTAAAATTATAGAAAAAGCAAACGAAGTTGGCGGAACCTGGCGCGACAACTCTTATCCAGGCGCGGCTTGTGATGTGAAATCCAATTTATACTCTTTTTCGTTTGAACCCAATCCAGGTTGGAGCCGTCAGTTTTCGCCACAACCGGAAATTTTAGCATACATTAAACACTGTGTCAAAAAATACGACTTAGAGCAGCATATTATTTTTAATTGGGAACTGAAATCATCAAAATATTTGGATGGAAAGGCGATGTGGGAAATCACGAATCAGTATAATGAAAAGATGACTGCAAATGTTTTAGTGGTTGGAAACGGACCTTTGCATATTCCGAGTTTACCTGAAATTGAAGGTATTCATGATTTTAAAGGCGCGGTTTTCCATTCATCGAAATGGAATCATGAATATGATCTGAATGGAAAAAATGTATGTGTGATCGGAACCGGTGCAAGTGCAATTCAATTCGTTCCGGAAATTCAGCCGAAAGTAAAAAATCTGTATTTAATGCAGCGCACGGCACCATGGATTTTGCCAAAACCGGATGGCGAATTTACACCAACCCAAAATTCAGTTTTTGAGAAGATTCCATTGGTTCAAAAGCTCAACCGTGATTTTATTTACTATTTAAATGAAGCGCAGTTGTTAGGTTTTATGTACGAAGACCGCATTTTAAAATTAGGTGAAATGATCGGAAAACGTCATATCAAAAAATACATCAAAGATGAGCATTTACAGAAAAAACTGATTCCGAATTATCGTTTAGGTTGTAAGCGAGTGTTGATTTCCAATAATTATTATCCTGCGATTGCGCAGCCAAATGTGGATGTTGTTACCGATGGAATTTTAAAATTCACGAAAGACAGCGTGATTACCAAAGATGGAAAAGAGCGTAAAATTGATGCGATTATTTGCGGTACTGGTTTTCATGTGGCTGATAGTTTTCAGTTTTTTGATGTTACCGGAAAAGATGGTTTACATATGAAAGATGCTTTTGCAAACGGACCGGAAGCATATTATGGAACAACGATCAATGGCTTTCCGAATTTGTTTATGATGCTCGGACCAAATACCGGTTTAGGTCACAATTCGATGATCTACATGATAGAATCACAAACGAATTACATAATAGATTGCATCCAGAAAATGCAGAGACAACACATCAGATCGGTTGAAGTAAAACGCGATGTGCAAGATAAATTCAATAAAGAAATTCAGAAAAAACTGGTAGGCACGATTTGGCAATCCGGTTGTAAAAGCTGGTACATTACTGAAGATGGGAAAAATCATACCGTTTGGCCTGGCTTTACGTTAGAATTCAGAAACCGTACAAAAACAATCAACTTAAACGATTTTATATTGGAAAAAGAGGGCGTGCGAAAAGCAAAAACTGAATTTGCATAGCATAAATAGATAAAAATTAAAATCTGCTTTTATCAAAAAAAATGCTAACTATAGTATGTGGTGTATATTATATACTATAAATAGCTTTACCATTGTAACATACCTCAATGGCGAATAAAGATATTCTCGTAAAATTTGGTCAACGTGTAAGAAAAATTCGAAGAGAAATGAATTTATCTCAAGAAGGACTTTCCTATAAAGCAGACTTACATCGTACTTACATTGGCATGATAGAAAGAGCCGAGAAAAATATCACTTTAATCAATATTGAAAAAATTGCAAAAGCATTAAATATTGACTTAAACGAATTATTCGATGGCATCTCCGTATCAAAAAAAAGATAAATCTGAATGGAAAAAAATCACTCAGAAATTAATCAACGAACATCCATTAACAGAAGAGCAGATCATAAAAGCTGTATTAGATTCATGGAAGCAAATATTTGATTCCAAAATCGGTCCTTTATCTATTGGAAAACAAATATTTCCAACGCCACAAATAATGAGTAATATATTGCATGAATTGATTCCTTATAATATATCAAAAGTGGCTGGAACAGATTATAAAATAGGCAAAACCAAAAAAGAAAAAGATATTGTTTATAAACTTAATGATGATTATTCGATTGAAGTAAAGGCATCAAGTAGTAAAAATGATATTTATGCTAACAGAAGCTACGCGCAGCCATCTTCCAAATCTGACACAAAAAATAAAAATGGTTATTATATCGGTGTAAATTTTGAAAAATTTAAGCTAATAGACAAAGAAGAATTTTTACCGGTAACTACAGATAAAAAAGGAAACATTATTTATCCGAAAATTACACAAATTACATTTGGATTTTTAGAACATACAGATTGGCTGCCACAAACATCTGCAAAAGGACAACAGGCTCGTCTTACGCCAGATGCAAAGAAATCGAAAATGATAAAAATCTATTGAAACAATTCCAATGTTCTTGATTTTATATCTATTTCTTTTAGAGTATTATCTAACCTGTCTGCAATAATATTGAAATAACTGTCATTAATTTCAAATCCTAAAAACTTTCTATTATTCAACATCGCAGTTTTTGCAGTGGTTCCGGAACCCATAAAAGGATCTAAAATCAATTCATTTTCATTAGAAAAACCTTTAATCATTCTTTCTATCAAATCTTCCGGAAATTGTGCCGGATGATCTGTGCGTTCTGCTGAAGACCTGTTGGCACCTGATGTGACTTTGGCTATTTGCCATACATCAGAAGGATTTTTTCCTAAAGTATTACAACGCAACTTCCCATTCTTTTTTTGATTTGGATACTTTACATCCGGATCTCTAATATCATCCAGGTTAAAGGTATAGTTATCAGGATCTTTTATGTACCACATTATTTTCTCATTTCTAGGCGACAAAAACCGTTTTCCGGCCACACCTGCTCCATAGTTCCAAACGATTTCTTGTTGTAAATAAAATTGTATTTGTTCCCAAAGCAAATAGGTTATAGGAACAGCTTTGCCTTTTCCATCAACCTTTAAGTAACCAACATTTAACAAAAATGCACCATCCTCTTTGGTTAATTTATAAATAGTATCACAAATGCCACTTAGCCAGTTTACATAACTTTGAACTGGAACTATTTCTTCATATTCTTTGCCGATATTATATGGAGGACTGGTAATGGTTAAATCAATCTCAATATTATTCTTTACTAATTGTTCTAATCCATATTTACAATCCATATGGTATATAACTCCAAAATCATTTTCATATTTTGGAGTTCCAAGTATTGATTTTATTGATTCGATTTTATACATAAAACACTAATAAACTATAATAATTAACCAAATATAGTAGTATTTCTTGGTTTGTTTTTACAGGTAAATATTTTTCCCAAATCCTTTTTTGTGAAATTTGCGATAATGAAATTAACCGATTTGTATTCCAAATCCAAAAATTCCGTTAAAAATTTCCTTAATGTACATCTTTTGTACATAGTATTTCTTTTTTAACTATTTTTGTAGCCGATTTTTGCCGTATTTACTATTTTGAAATGAATTTTGTAACCAATTACTTTACTACATTATATTCTGGTTGGAAAGAATTGCTGGCGATTAAATCGTATAGAAACCAGTTGATATTTGCTGTTTTTTCTTACATTATTCTGTTTAAATATTGCAGAGTCGTTGTTTCAAGTCTGGAAGTAAGACATGGCGCCACACCGTATGACTTTCTGCTGGCAAATATTCCGCCGCATGATTTGTCGATGTTTACTTTTTCATTGACATACATTGCATTATTTACATTTATACTTACAACTATCATCCATCCAAAAACATTTATCATTGCGCTGCAAGGTTATTGTTTGTTAATCGCGATGCGTACAATCTCGATTTATCTGGTGCCATTAGAGCCACCTGCTGGTATGATTTTGCTGCGTGATCCGGTAACGATCATCTTTATGAGCACACCAAGCGGCGGCTATATCGTAAAAGATTTGTTCTTTTCAGGACATGTTTCAACCATTGTATTGTTTATTTTAATAGCTGTAAATAAAAATGTGAAACGTTTCCTGATTGGCTTGGTTTTTTTGGTTGCTTCGTTTATTTTAATACAGCATGTACACTATACAATTGATGTGGTTGCGGCGCCGTTCTTTGCATTTATTGCATATAAACTAAGCGTTCTTATTAATCAGTATGTACATAAAGATGCTGCTGTTTTAATAGAAAACAAAGCGTAATTTTCCCGGTTATTTTATAGCATAATTTGTTGAGCCATTATTTCTTATAGTAATAACTGTATTGTTATATACTTGACCAATGTTGGTGTATTCAGTCGATAAAACAATTTTTCCTGTTTTATCAATCAATCCGATTTTATTGTCTTTGTATGTTTTGCAATATCCGTTTTCAAAACTAAAAAAACCATCGTATTCGAAAGCGGTGAGTTCTTTGCCTGCAGTGTTTAGCAGCGCCCATTTTTCGCCTTTTTTTGCCCAAAGCATTCCTTCGCTTGCAGGCGAAATTTCCTGGTATTTGAATGCTACCAATGTATTTCCTTTGCTGTCTATCAATCCAAAATTGCTGCCTTTTTTTACAGGAAAAGTACCGTTCGCCGGATTGCCTGCTGCTGTGTATTTTTCATTATTGATCGCTTTTCCTTTTTTATCGATCAGGAAGAAATTATTGTCTTGTTTAACAATAGCAGTGCCGTTGTAAAAATCACTTACTTCATCAAATTGTGCATAAATAACAATGTTTCCTGAAATATCTATATAACCACATTTTTTATTGTCTTTAAAACCAGCCAAACCTTCCGAAAAATTGCCTAAAACATCATACTTACTTGAATTGATTGGGCTGCCGTTTTTATTTACATAATAATATTTTCCGTTATTATCCTGGATCATAATTCTTCCGTCTTTGCAAATTCCGCCATCTTTTGCATCTATGTAAAAAACAGTATTGCCTTGTTTATCCAGATAGTAAATAGTGCTGCCGTATTGCGATTTTGCTTTTGCCAAACCTTCCGAAAATGGTCCGTAAAAAACTTTATCCAGTTCTTTTATCTTAAGGAAATTCTTATCAGCCAGATAAGGTCTGCTGTAAGTATTTTCCTGTAATGCACAAATGCCTTCAGAAAAATTAATGACGTTTTCAAAAGATTGCTTGAATAATTTTTTTCCGGTGTAATCATAAAAGCTATGTTTTGAAGCATTCTTTGTTAAAAAAATACCTTCATCGTTAAAATCAATAATATCATCGGCATTCAATTTTTGATTTAATTTTGTTTGCAGATCACGTAAATAAATTTGTTTAAAAAAGGACACTTTCAATGAATCATCATTACTGAAAAAATTAGTGCCGTATTGATCTACGTTTTCCTGGTTGATCGTCTTTATTAATTTACCATTTAGATCAAATACTTTTACTGAGTTTTCAAAAATATAACCAATATTTTTTTTGCCGACAATAATGCGTCTTGCGGTATCAGCAGGAATAATGATTTTCATTTTATTGTCGTAAACTATATATTTTCCATCTTTTTTTGCATAAAATCCTGCATTCGAATATAAACCTGAAAGTTCAGTGTAATCTGCCGGCAACAACCATTTGCCTTTAGTATCAACCAAGCCATACATACCAACGGTTTTTTCTATTTTTGCAATACCACCATTAAATTCACCTATACTTTTGTTATCAGCCGGCAAGATAATTTTTCCGGTACTGTCAACCAAACCTTGTTTTTCATCTTTTGTAACCACAAAAATACCGCCTGGTTTTTTCAAAGAAACATACTCATAAATTGGCTGGATGACTTCATTGCCTTTGATGTCAATCACACCTATTTCATTCTTTTTACCACCGTTAGTAGCTTTAGATGTAAAGAATTTCTTGTTTTTATAGACATTGGCATAACCTTCATAAAAAATTTCGGCATATACATATTTTGGTTGTATCACATATTTATTGTCCTTGTTGATATAGCCGTATAAATCACCATCATTTACCTGAACCGGCGCCAATCCATTTACAAAACTTTCAGCACTGTAATAGCTTGCAGGAATTACAACTTTTCCTTCTTTATTCATGTAGCCATATTGTTTGTCTTGCTTAAAGTTTAATAAACCATCGCGGCAATTGCCTAAAAAGCTAAATGTATCGGCAATAGCGACTTTGCCATTTTTATCGATTGCGCCATAAGCATATTCGTTCCAGCCATTTGTATATTTTTTTTTCTGCACAACGGCAATACCTTCGCTGAATCCATCTATTTTACTATATGTCGGTTCAATGATAAATTTCTGTTTTTTTGCAGCATACAAACCAAATCTTTCTAATGAATCCTGTACGATATAGATTTCATCTTCATACGAAGTGTAAACAGTTTTATACTGTATTGGTAAAACGATCTTCTTCGTTTTCTCATCTAATAAACCATATCTATATACAGCAGTTGAATTGCTATAAGCAGATGCAGGTTTGGTGTAAGTTACCGTATAAATACAAGTATAGCCGTCTTTATTTTTGATGCTGGTTTTATAATCTGTTTGCGCAAAACTCAAACGAGTAAAAAGCAAGTAAAAAGCAAGTAACACTGTTATTCTCATAATCCAGATTTATGGTATAAAATTAAAGCCATTTAAATTTAGCAGAAATCGGTGATTTGTGGTATTTATCAATAATTTTATTCAGGTATTCGATAATTCTACAATTCAACAATTATCTTTGCAGTATGGCTGAAGTAGAAAATTTACAAAAGATCGTTTCGCATTGCAAAGAATACGGATTTATTTTTCCGTCGAGTGAAATTTATGACAATTTAGGCGCCGTTTACGATTACGGACAATTTGGTGTTGAATTAAAAAATAATATCAAAGAATATTGGTGGAAAAGCATGGTGCAAATGCACGAAAATATCGTTGGTTTGGATACCGCGATTTTTATGCATCCAACGGTTTGGAAAGCCAGCGGTCACGTTGATTCGTTTTCCGATCCGCTGATCGACAACAAAGATTCTAAGAAAAGATATCGTGCTGATGTTTTGCTGGAAGAAAAAATTGACAAACTGAAAGAAAAAGGCGAAAAAGAATTAGCAAAGAAAAATTTATCAGAAGCAACAGAAGAAGAAAAAGTAAAAGCATCACGCGATTATGCCAAAGCAATTACTTTAGAAACCGAATATACAAAAGCAGCAGAAGCAGCCGATTTTAAAAGATATAAAGAACTGATCGAAGAATATGAAATTGCATGCGAAGTTTCAGGTTCTAAAAACTGGACAGATGTGCGTCAGTTTAACCTAATGTTCGGAACAAAATTAGGCGCTGTTGATGAAGATTCAACAGATTTATACTTACGACCGGAAACGGCTCAAGGTATTTTTGTCAATTTTTTAAATGTGCAAAAAACAGGACGATTAAAAATTCCGTTTGGTATTGCGCAAATTGGAAAAGCGTTCCGAAATGAGATTGTTGCTCGACAATTCATTTTCCGTATGCGTGAGTTTGAGCAGATGGAAATGCAGTTTTTCGTTCGACCTGGCACGCAAAAAGAATGGTTTGAAAAATGGAAGCAAACGCGCATGAACTGGCATTTGGCGTTAGGTACTTCGCAAGATAGTCTTCGTTTTCATGTTCATGAAAAACTGGCGCATTATGCTGATGGCGCTGAAGATATTCAATTCAAATTTCCAATCGGTTTTAAAGAATTGGAAGGCATTCATTCTAGAACAGATTTCGATTTGTCGCAACATCAAAAATATTCCGGAAAAAAATTACAGTATTTCGATTCAGAACTGAATGAAAATTATGTGCCTTATGTAATAGAAACTTCTATCGGTTTAGACAGAATGTTTTTGCGCGTAATCAGTGAATCCTTAAGAGACGAAGTCTTAGAAAACGGCGAAACGCGTACGGTTTTAAATATTCCACCGGCTTTAGCACCCATAAAAGTAGCGGTTTTGCCATTAGTAAAAAAAGATGGTTTGCCTGAGAAAGCGCGTGAAATTTTGAATGTATTGAAATTTAAAGGAAGAACTTTTTACGAAGAAAAAGATTCGATCGGAAAACGCTATAGAAGAATGGACGCACTTGGAACGCCTTATTGCATTACGGTGGATCATCAAACATTAGAAGACAATACCGTAACGATTCGCGAGCGCGACACCATGCAGCAAGACAGAATTCATATAGATGAAGTGGCAAAAATTGTTGGTGCAAAAATTGATATGAATAATTTATTACGAAAAGCTATCGGTTAATTCAATAAAGTAAACAATATCAAAAAAAACGTTCTCATATTATTTTTGTTATTTGCTGCAACAGCAACTTTTGCAAGCAATCCTATTTTGCGTGGAAGTTGGAAAGGAATTATTTTGTCAAAAAATAATACAGACATTGATAATAAAAATGGTTTGCAAGTAACGATGTTTATTACCGATGACAATGATGTTGGTGACTTCAGAGGCGAAATGACCGTTCGTTATCGCTACCAAACAGATGTTTACAAAGCTAAATACCAGATTACAGGCAAGCTGGATTATAACACTTATAAAATGCAGATTCGCCAGGACAAATATATTTATGCAGACCTTTTGCCAAAAGGTTTGAACTGGTGCATCGGCTCAGGCACTGCACGAATGTATCGCAGTACTTATAAAAAGAAAGTGGTAATTGATGGCAATCTGACTACTAATTGTGGTGGCGAAAATTTACGCTTTGTGCTTTTCAAACAATAGTTGTCAGAACTGATTGATTGCTTCTTTTGCTTTTTCCAACTGTTCAATCGAACCGATATCTATCCAAATATCTTCCTGGTGATGAAAACATTTTATCGTGTGTTCGTTGCAAATATCCAGATACCAATCAACCATTGAGAAAACGCCATCGCGTTTGCAGGTTTCAAAAATCTTTGGTGAAATGATATGATAACCGCTGAATGCTTTTTCGTGCAATGGATATGGCACGTCATGGCGAGGCACGAAGCTATCTTCTTTTTCAGTTGAGATTGCTTCACTTCGTTCGCAATGACGTGGAATTTTTCGTGGAATTTTTACTTCTTCCGTTTTTACATTTTCCCAACCAAATAATATATCATTATCATCAAACAATAAATAGCGCGATGAATTTCGTTCACGAACGGCTAATGTAGAAATAGCATTATTTTGTAGATGTGCGTTATACAATTTTTCTAAGTTGATGTTCGTCAATACATCGGCGTTGCATAATAAAAATGGTTTTCCGTCATCAAAAAAATGACGCGCTTTCCACAAGCCGCCGCCGGTTTCCAGCAACTCATCTGTTTCGTCAGAAAAACGGATTGAAATATCAAACTGATTATTTTTTTCTATAAAATCATAAATCTGTTCTGCTAAATAATGAACGTTTAAAATGATTTCATTGAAGCCATGTTTCTTCAGTTGTTCAATTACAATTTGCAGCATTGGTTTGCTGCCAACAGGTATCAATGCTTTCGGACAATTATCGGTTAACGGTTTTAACCGTGTGCCTAAACCTGCTGCGAATATCATTGCTTTCATGTAATAATTGGTAAGTTACATTAATTATCAAAAAAGGTGGACGGAATATTATCATTTGTTATAAATGCAAGACAGATTGTATTATCTGCATGTAATTCTAATCTATCAAAATTCAATTCTTTTGTTGTATAAAAATAATATTTGCCATATGGAATTAAAAATATTGGCCTTTTTATACTTTTAATAAAACCTTGTGTTTCTAATTCAGACAATCTTTTGGGATATTTCTTATTCTTCGAGTAATATTTATCAATGGCTACTTTTACTTCCAGTAGATTGTTTTCAGATTGTTTACGACCAATTTTCAAAGAGTAAAATGAAAACCAAAAGATTGAGACAAAAATAATGATGAAAGCAAATACAGATATTAAGCGGTTAGTTATTTTATAAGTAAATACTCTTGTTGAGCTCAAAAAAGCAAATACGACTGCGAGAAAAAGATAAGGCAAATCACCAAGTCCGTAAATTGGATTATTCCAATAAACAAAATTCAAAACATAATACACAAGAAATAAGTAAGCTAGTATTGCAATTATATACTTTATTATCTTCATATAAATTGTCCTTGTAATTCGCGTTCGATGTGTTTTAGTTTCACTTTTGCGTTGTATTTTTCTTTCAGATGTTTTGCAGTCTGTTCCGCGCAATACACACTGCGATGTTGTCCGCCGGTGCAACCGAAATTAATTTGCAAATGCTCAAAATCGCGTTCTAAATAATTTTCAATGGCAATATCAACTGTTTGCCAAACGTGTTCCAAAAATTCTTTCGCTTTACTCTGTGTTTCTAAAAATTCTATAACAGGTTTGTCTTTTCCTGTCAATAGCTTGTATGGTTCGTATCTTCCAGGATTGTGCAAACCACGACAGTCAAAAATAAAGCCGCCGCCGTTTCCGTTTTCTTCTTTTGGCAAACCGCGTTTAAAAGAAAAGCTATTGATTTCTACTTCTAACTTTTTCTGCGAGCCATCATATTTCTTGTAGTTAAAAATATCGGAAGCCACTAATTGTTTCAAAACACTATTTAATTCAGGCAAATCTTTTATGTTGTCGATAAAGTATTTTACGTTTTCCAACGCAGGTACAATGCTTTCAATAAAATGCGGACGACGTTCAATCAAGCCGCGAAAACCATACGCGCCCAGCACCTGAAGAATTCTTATTAATACAAAACCATTGTATCGTTCTTTAAAATCTTTTTTGTCGATTGGAATTAGTTTCGCAACTTCTTCTGTATAAAAATCAAACAATTCGTTTTTAATATCTATAGGAATTTTTGCGCCGGCTTGCCATAACAAAGATGCAGCATCGTATTGCAAAGCACCTTTTCGGCCACCTTGATAATCGATAAAATATGGTTTGTTTTCGTGTATCATTACATTGCGCGACTGGCAATCACGAAACATGAAGTATTGGTTTTTCTCTTGGAGCAAATAATCACACAATGCATTGAAATCTTTATTCAATTCAGGTTCGCTGAAATGCGCGCGCGCTACGCGCGCGAAATAATATTTGAATGAATTCAAATCCCAAAACATCGAGCTTTTGTCAAATTCTTCAATTGGATAGCACTTCTTAAAATCAAAATTTTCTGCGCCTTTAATTTGTAAGTAAGCTAATTGTTTTAATACTTCTTTCAGATAATTTTTTACTTCATCATTGATACCTTTTTCTTTAATCAAAGAATACAAACTCACATCGCCAAGATCTTGCTGCAAATAATATTGTTTGTCTTCACTTACAATATAAACCTTTGGAACGGCAATATTTTTTTTAATGAAGTGGTTTGTATGATGAATGAACGTTTCATTTTCTAAAACATCTTTACTGAATGTGCCGACAGCACTGTGATTTTTGGAAATCAAACGAAAATAGATTCTGTCAGAACCGGCTTGTGGCAACTGACTGATTGTTTCTGTTTGTTCTTTAAAATGTATAAGAAATAATTCTGCTAAAATTTCAGATGCGTTCATTAAACAAATTTACAAAACAGAGTTTGTTTGTTTCATAAAAGTTCGGCACGTATGTGTAAATAAATATTATGCTTTCAATTCTTCCAGTAATTGCTTCGTCGCATTTTTTGTATCTACTTTATCGATGATTTTTATAATTTTTCCTTTGCCGTCAATGACGAAAGTAGTACGCAAAATGCCTTCATACTCTTTTCCCATAAATTTTTTCTTGCCCCAAACTTCGTATGCGTGCGCGATGGTTTTGTCGGTATCAGGAATCAATTCAAAAGGCAAATCGTATTTCGCTTTGAATTTATTATGCGATTTTTCGTCTTGCGGTGAAACACCAATGATAGTAAAACCTTGTTTGGTTAATGACGCATAGTTATCTCTAAAATCGCAAGCATTCGCTGTACAGCCAGGCGTATCATCTTTTGGATAAAAATAGAGAACGGTAGTTTTGTCTTTAAAATCAACGCCTTTAATTTTTGGTGCTTTTGTTCCTTCAGTCAGCATAGTGTTGTCTTTTTTAATTATCTCACAGATTACACGAATTGCTCAGAAAAAATCTGGGTAAATTTGAGAAATCTGTGAGCCAAGATAGTTAATAAATAAATTTTTGAGTGATCGTGTTTTTATTTCCGACATTATCAGTAACAATAATTTTCAAAATATGTTCACCTTTAGTGCAATGTTCATCAATATTGTATTGTATCATGTCATTTTTTGCATCGTAATAAAAATTGATCCATTGGTCGTCAATATAACCATTGTAAGTATTGATACCGGAAAGATTGTCAGTGATTTTTGCTGTGAGTGTATTGCGTACTGCGTATTGCATATTGTGAATGGTTGAATCTAAAGCAATTTCCGGTTTTGTGGTGTCGTATTTTAAATAAAAAGTGCCGAGTTCTTTAGTTTCAGCATAAAACCTAGTTTTATCAAACGTAGTTTTTAGCGCCGTTTCTTTTTCTTTATGATTTTGACGAACAATGACGATTTTATTTCTGTTCTTTTTTATGGAAGATTTGAATTGTATCGAAGCGGCTTTTTGAAGCGGAATTATAGTTTCCCAATTAACAAAACAAACATTAGAAATCATGCTTAAAGCAGTATCATAAAATGGAAATGGATAGCTTTCAATATAAGTATTATTATAGAATGTATTTGCCGGAAATAGAATTTTAAAATTACTTGAGATAATGCTATCTGCTTTCTCAGTATTGATATATCTTATAGATTTAACACCATGTGAAAATTTTGGAACATTTGGGAAATGATAGTTGGCAGTGTCAATATCTTCAAAAAAAACAGACCAGGTATTTAAATTTAATTTAATTTTTGTTTTGTTGTTATTGTAATCGGAACATATAATATCTAAATCTATTGTGTCATTTGCATTTGCTGATATTATTCCTTTATTACTTGCTGTATAAATTGGCAAAGTATTGTTATTAAGTTTGTAACAATTATAGAAATAACCGTTGCCACTTATCATTTCATTGTAATCAACAAATGCATTGCACATACGTGTTTTATCAAAATCTATTTCTGTCAAATCATATTTAAAAACTAAACTGTCTCTTTTAAAAACTTCGATCTTTTTTATTCCATTTTTATTTGTTGAATTATCTTGTTTGTCAAAACCTTCTAATGATAAATAGAACTGATTTGTATTTATTAGTTCAATCGAGGTGTCATTAGTAAAATAACTATTTATTTTTCTTAATGAATAAACCGAAGTAGATACAGGAAACTGGTCTTTATTTAATTCGTATATCTTTACTTTATTCAACAGCGGTGGAATCGTATCTACATAAAAATCTTTCGGATAAAAGTCTAATGGATTGAGTGCGTGTTCGGTTTTGGTATTTCGTATTTCAAAATGTAAATGTGGTGCCGTGCTTCCGCCAGTGTTTCCGGAAAATGCGATGGTGTCATTTTGTTTTAATGGAAAAACGGAAGCATCCAGTGTCAAATCTAATTCTGATTTTCTTTGCAAGTAATGTTGTTCATGAATATACTTTTCTATAGCGCCATAAAATTTGCTCAAATGTCCATAGACACTGGTAAAGCCATTGGTATGTGTAATGTAGATTGCTTTTCCATAACCATACGGCGAAACTCGTATTCTTGAAATATAACCATCACCAATAGCAAAAACAGGTTCGCCTTCAACACCATTTGTTTTTATGTCAATACCTGAATGAAAGTGATCCGGACGCGGCTCGCCAAAACTGCCTGCTAAATTGAACGGCAAATTCATTGGCTTTACAAAACCGCTGTTCCTGTATTCCTGTGAGAATGAGCAGACAGTAAACAACAGGCAGCAAGCAGTAAATGTTATTCGACCATTTTTAAACAAAAGCATACAGATAAAAATAGAAACATTTTATTAAATTCTTTGATAAAAAAGGAAGCGATAATTTGCTTCCTTTTTATTTAATGTATGTTTTGTTTATTTATTGCGCTGCAATGTCTAACGATTGCGTTGCAGGTTTATTTTTTTTCTTTGATAGTTTTTCTTTTAGTCTGTCAAATAAATAATATACAGTTGGCACTACAATCAAGGTTAATAATAACGAACTTGTTAAACCACCAATAATTACCCAAGCCATTGAGCGTTTGAACTCAGAACCTGGTCCATTCGACATAGCGATTGGAAGCATACCTAAGATCATCGCAACTGTTGTCATCAGGATTGGACGCAAACGTTCCTTTCCTGCTTCAACCAGCGCTTCTTTTAATTGAAGTCCTTGTTCTTTCAGGTGGTTCGTAAAGTCAACTAATAAAATACCGTTCTTCGCCACCAAGCCCATTAACATAATAAATCCGATAAATCCGAAGATACTTAAACTTTCCATTGTTAAAGACAGTGCCAGTATTGCTCCAATCAATGCAACAGGAATGGAGAATAATACCACAAAAGGATACAAAGTACTTTCGTATAAAGCCACCATAATTAAATATACCAGCAAAATACCAATACCCATAGCGATGCCTAAGCTGCCGAAAGATTCGCCTTGGTTTTTTTGTTCGCCTAAATAGTCAATACCAATACTTGACGGAAAACCTGCCGCATCAATTTGCTTTTTGATATCCGCCGTTACCGAACCCGTTGGTCTGCCTACTGAAGACGCTAATATCTGGATAGAATTCAAACGATTATATCGTTCCAATACGGCTTGTCCTTGTATTTCTTCTAACGTAGCGATATCACCTAAACGGATCACAGCGCCTTGTGGTGTCTGCAGCGTAGTATTCGCTAAATTATCTATTGATTTTTTATCAGCTTTATCATACATAATATTGATCGCATAATCTTCGCCATTGTCTTTAAATTTAGACTGATCGTTTCCGCGGAAAGCTAATTGTATAGCAGCACCAACCATCGGAATACTCAAACCCATCTTAGCAATTTTATCTCTGTCCAATTTTATCTGAACTTCTGTTTTCAATGATTTAGTGCTGAATTCTACATAGTCAGCACCAGGTGTTTTGGTAATGATCTCTTTTATTTTTTTTGCGGCTGCCCATAATTCATTCATGTCGGCGCCAGTAACTACAATTTGTATTTGTGGTTGGTTATTACCGGTAACCGTTGTTGGTTTCATAGAAAATTTGATACCAGGAATACTATCTAAACGTGGTCGAATTATAGCACAAAATTCTTCTGTAGAAATGGTGCGATCTAATTTATTAATTAAGCCAACAGTCATATCTGCCTGGTTCGGTGTGGAAATACTGCCACCCATCATTGTTCCGGTTGCACCTACATTTGTAAATACTTTAGTTACTAAATCAGGGTAAGAAAGTATGATGTTTTCTATACGTTGCGTTACACGATTAGTTTGAGCCAAGGTCGCCTGAGGATCTAATTCTACGATCAAGTTAAATTCGCCTCTGTCGCCATTACCTGCAAAAGAGCTTCCAATGAAACCGAAATAACCTAAACTGCCTGCACCTGCGAATAATGCAATTACACCAATCAAAACATATCGCTTATGGCTTAATGACCAATCTAAGATTCTGCCATATGCAGCGATCAGTTTATTAATCTGGTTCTCAAATCCAATGTTTAATTTTCCCCAAAGTGTATCGGAACTCAAGTGCTCCAGTTTTCCGAAACGAGAAACTAATAATGGTGTTAATGTAAAAGATACGAATAAACTCATTAATGTAGAAAACACTACGACTAATGCAAACTCACGCAAAATATTACCAATTAATCCGCCTGCCAGTGACAATGGAACGAATACTACGACATCCACCAAGGTGATGGCTAATGCAGTAAAACCGATTTCTGCACGACCATCAATAGATGCAGTCACTTTGTCTTTTCCCATTTCCATATGGCGGAAAATATTTTCCAATACCACAATACTGTCATCCACCAAAATACCTACAACTAATGACAATGCGAGCAATGTCATTAAGTTCAGTGAGAAACCCATCACGTACATTAATAAGAAAGTAGGAATCATGGCTGAAGGTAAAGAGACCAGGATAAACACAGAACTTCGGAAACTATGCAGGAAGATTAACATTACCGCAGCTACAATAATCACTGCTAAAAATAAATCGTGAATTACCGAAGTTGCCGATTCCATCGTATAAGTAGATTGATCAATCGCTACTTCATATTTAAAACCTTTCGATTTATATTGCTGAACAATCGTGTCTAATTTCGCTTTCACCTGCGTACTTACTTCTACAGCATTAGCGTCTGTTTGCTTAAATACCTGCAAACCTAAACCTACTTTTCCATTAATGCGGTTAATTGTTGTCGGCGTTTCAGTTGCATCGGTAACTGTAGCAATATCTTTTAATAAAATCTTACTTCCGTTTTTATTTTCTCTGATAATTAAATTGCGTAACGAATTTACATCCGTCAATTTTTCATCTAAACGAATAGTGAAACGGCTGTCTGTATTTTCTATGTTTCCTGCAGGATAAGACATGTTACCTACAGCAATCATCTGGCTTACTTGTGCCGATGATAAATTGTATGCCTGTAATTTCTCGTTATCCAGCTTTACTTCAATCTCTCGTTTATTGCCGCCGATCAGGTCAACCTGCGCCACACCGGGAACATTTAATATAATTGGTTTGATCGTCTGATCTACCAGGTCATATAATTCGGTTTCTCCAATACTTCCAAACGTACTCATTTTTAACACCGGAATATCACTCGAACTGAATTTACTGATCACCGGTTCGTCCACACCTTCGGGCAAATCATTCTTTATATTATTAATCTTTCGCTGCGCATCTGTCTGAGCTGCGCTTGCGTTTGTTTTTTGTTTTAACTGAACAGTTACAATAGAAACATTTTCCTGTGAAGAAGAAGAAATGACATCGACACCTTCAATAGAAGAAACAGCATCTTCAATTTTCTTTGTTACATTATTCTGTACTTCTTCTGAAGAAGCACCTTTATATACTGTTTGTACTGAAATAATCGGCGCTTCAAATTTTGGTAATAGATTATAACTCAATTCGCTGTAGCCGAGAAAGCCAAATATTATTAGCGTAATAAAGATCACGCTGATCAGCAATGGTCTTTTTATCGCAAGTTCCGTGATAGACATTCGATTAGTTTTTAGAATTTACAATTTCAATTTTGCTTTTTGCTGTAAGGTTGATCTGACCACTGGTGATCACTTTCTCGCCTGCCAGCAAACCACTTCTGACAATGACATTTTCGCCGATCTCTTCTCCAAGTTCTACTTTACGTGTTTCGATGCCATCGCCTTTTACTACATATACATAAGGATTTTTCACGCCTTCTACCAATGCTACTTTAGGAATCTGTAATGCTTCTGCCGGTTTTTTAAAGCTGAACTTCACTGACACATAGGTTCCTGCTTTATAACCACTGTTTGGTATTTCTACTTCTACTCGGTAGTTATGGTTTTCATCGCCTTTTGGTGAAATAAACTTAATGATTCCGCGCACGATTTTATTTGGAAAAACAGATGAAGTAACCTGTGCTGATTGGCCAACATTTAAATCATACACATTATTTTCGCTTACGTAAACAATTGCTTTCAATACAGAAATATCCATAATAGAAGCCAATGGTGTTCCAGGATTTGCAAATTCGCCTGCATTTGCATTTTTCTGAACAATAATACCACTGATTGGCGCATAAATATTATTATCTGCAATTTGCTGCTGATAATTTTCTTTTTGAATCTTCGTTGTTTCTAAGTTATAATTCAAGTCATTTATTGCAGTAGCCGGCGCCGCGTTGCCTTCAATTAGATCTTTCGTACGTTGTATATCCGATTCTAATTTTTTAATCGTTGCATCAGAAGACTTGATGCCGATTTCGCGTTGTTTAGAATCTATTTTTCCAATCAGTTGTCCTTTAGAAACGTGTTGACCAATTTCAATATTAAACGCAGCCAATTTGCCTGGCTGAGTTGCCGTAATAATACCACTTTTATTGATATCTAAAACTGCAGGCAACGCATAATCAGTATTCACCGGAAAATAATTTGCGTCGAATGTAGTTACGGAAACAGGCACATTGGTTCTGTCAACCGGTGTTTCATTTTTTTCAATGATCTTCTTGTTTTTTGTCAGTTTATATGCCATTCCGCCAATTAGCAAGATTGCAACAATTGCAATAGTAATTTTATTTTTCATATTGTTTGTTTTTATTAACTTTTCCAGCGTTCAGTACTTTAGAAAAGTTGTTGCTCTTTATTTGTATTTATTTAGATTTCCGTTTGCTTTATCGATTTCTAATTTTGCATTCAATAACTCAACAAAAGAAGACAAATAATTGATTTCAGCTTCTTTGTAAGATGATTCGCTGGACAATAATTCAGTGTAAGCAACCACGCCTTTCTGATATTGTAAAGTGACTACGTCTAATATGCTTTTAGCCAAATCTAAGTTAGCTTTATTAATATCTATCGTTCTAACAGCATCGCTGTATTGTGTTTTTGAATTTTCTATCTGTAGTTTAAAACCTTCTTCCGTCATCGCAATATCTTCTTTGATGGATTGTAAATTGAAACGCGCTTGTTTTAATGCACTTTGCGTTCTGAAACCATCAAAAATGGGCACTTCCAATTTTATACCTAAAGCCGCAATCGGCGACCAATGTTTAAACGATTCTGTGAATTTATTGCCTAAAGTTTGTCCTGCATATTTTGCATAAAAAGATAAAACCGGAAAATAAGCTGCTTGTGTTTTTTTATACAATACACTTTGCAATTGAAAATTCTTATGCAGCAATTTTAATTCAATTCTGTTTTTAAGATTTGCGGTGTCAGAATAGGTGTTGATATCAATCAATTCGCGTGAGTAATTCGTGTCAATCTGTATAGAAGAATCGATCGGAAGTGCCATATTATATTTCAAATTATTGAATGCCAGTTCTCTTTTTGTTTTCAGAATTTCGTGTTGTGCAACCAAATTATTGATGTTTACCTGTATTCTGTCAACATCCATTTTCTTGGCAACGCCTTTATCGTATTGTAATTTTACAATAGGCATTAATGCAGTCAAACGCGATTCGTTCTGTGCCAATAGTTTTTCATTTTCATTGATCAAAATGATTTGATAATAAGCAGCAACCGTATTATAAATAACTTCTTCTTCTGTTTTTATTTTTTTCATTTCAGCCAATTCATAACTCGGTTTGATTGCATTAATACCATCGATGTAGGATTTGTTATATAAATATTGATCGAGTTGCACACCAAGTATTGTCGTAAAATGATTGCCGAATGCAACTGTGTTAGGAAAAGACTGTCCTAATGCAGCACCTAATTGTACAAATTCATTAGGCAATGCTGACTGTTGCAATTGGATGTTGTAATCCCATTTTGCCAAACCGTTTATTTGTGGAAAATAAGCAGACTGACCTTCTTTTTTTCTTGCATACGCAACACCAACATCGTTTTGCGCTTTTTTAATGCTTCTGTGATTTTTTAACGCATAATCGACACATTGCTGCAACGTGTATGATGTTTGCGAAAATGCAAATGATAATGGATAAACGACAATAGACAATATGATAATAATGCGTTTCATCTTGGTTATAATTTTATTTTTTTGATTAATTGTTGGAATTCTTCAATTCCTTTTGGCGTAGCGATAGCGTATAAATTATACGCTAAAATTTCGTTGTAAACATCGCGAGTTTTATAATTTGAATTCGATAACTGAAACGGTAATAAACACAAATGCAACTGAAACATCGTAAACATCTCTATGTTGATATCCTTTCTGTACAAACCTTGTTTGATACCTTTTTTCAGATTCGTAGAAATACTTTTTTGCGCGAACGTAGATTTATGCTGTTCAATTAGCTGTCGGCTTTCCGGATAAAACTTTTCAATATCATGTAAAATCGTCGGATGATACAATTGCAAATCTTCGTTAATAGAAGCGCCAATTAACAACAATTCTTCAATAGCATTTTCGCATGAATTTGAAATTTGTGCTATTTTATTTTCAATCTCTTTTAAATCATATTGAACACAAAATTTTACCAGATCGGCTTTGTTGTCTATTTCTTTATACAGCGTTTTTTTTGAAATACCTAACTCTTTTGCCAAATCGTCCATCGTCGTATTTCGTACACCAATACGGTTAAACAATTGACGCGCTTTTTCAAAGATTTTTGAAGCCGTACAATTATTTTGTTTGGTAATATCAGGTGTTGTAATTTCCATTTTGGATTGCAAATGTAGAACATAAAAACTATGGAAACTCAAAAAGGTTTTAAAGTTTCCAAGAATTTAATGTTAAGAAATTGTAGTTTTGAAAAACAAATCAACTCATGAGATTTCTAATTTGGATAGTATTGATAATTGGATTGTTTGGCTGTAATGGACAAGAAAAGCACAATAAAATATCTAAACAACGATATTACATAACCGATTGTTTTCCATATCAAGAAGTAGATTCAATTACTATTTATTACACTTTAAATAATAGTGGTTATTATTATGGTGATACCATAGGAATGACTATCATTCAAAATCCAGCAAATGGAAATCAATTATCGGGCGATGATTTTGATTTTAAAAATGTAAAATTTATTGAAACCTTATACGAAAACAAGAAAATATTAAATGACAAACATTCAATAAATTCATTACAATCATTTTTTACGCCTACTACTTGCCCTGATGATCAATACGCCAATGCTTGCGAACCACTTTATAGAGATGTAATTTTATTTTATAAAAATAACAATATAATTGGTGGTGTAAAAATATGTTTTAGTTGTGATTACATTATTTTCAGTAAAGCATATAATCGAAATCAATGTTTTATTTATTCTAACCAATACCAAAAATTAAAAACATTCTTTAACAAAAATATCCATCCAATCCAATAAACCTTTACTACCTATTACTCACCACTTATTACTAAATTCATGCTAGCTCTCGTACTCCATCAAAATTCGTTTCAAATAGAAGAAGTTGAAAAACCGGTTTTAACAGCAAATCAGGCACTCGTAAAAATTCATTATGCTGCGCTAAATCACCGCGATCAATGGATTCGCGAAGGACAATATGCCAAAATACAATTGCCTGCAATTCTTGGTTCTGACGGAAGCGGTATCGTTGAAGAAGTTTTTAATGACGAACACAAACACTGGATCGGTAAAGAAGTGATCATCAATCCAAATATAAATTGGGGCAACGATACACGTTTTCAGCAAAAAGAGTATCAAATTTTAGGCATGCCTCAACAAGGAACCTTAGCAGAATATGTTGCAGTCAATACCGACAGATTGCATCTTGCACCGCCATATCTTTCATTAGAGCAAAGTGCTGCTTTGCCTTTAGCTGCTTTGACTGCTTATAACGCATCATTCAATAAAGCTCAAATTCAGGCACATCAAAATGTATTGATTTCAGGTGTTGGCGGTGGTGTGGCTCAGTTTGCATTTTTATTCGCACATGCCATTGGTGCAAATGTGTATGTTACATCCAGTAAAGAGGAAGTGATTCAAACCTGTATAAAATTAGGCGCAAAAGATGGCGTAAATTATAAACAGGAAAATGCAATTAAAAATTTAGCAAAAAGTATCGGTGGTTTTGATGCAATCATTGACAGTGCTTGTGGCGATGGAATGAACGAACTGATTGCTACTTTAAAACCAGCCGGAAAATTGGTATTTTATGGCGCAACACGCGGTTTGCCGAAAGATTTAAATATGCGTGCTATATTTTGGAATCACCTGCAATTGCTGGGTTCTACCATGGGCAGCGATGACGATTTTATAAAAATGGTCGATTTATGCAACGAACACCAGATAAAACCTATCTTAGATATGACTTTTGATTTTAAAGATGCGGTTGCAGCATTCGACAGAATGAAAGATGGCAGCCAATTTGGCAAGATAATTGTTAAAGTGAAACAGGATTAAATAATTTAAAAACAAAACTAAAAACAAAAAATGGACTTACAACAACTTTTAGGCGGCGCGCTCGGTGATCAGGTAACAGGATTAGTTAGCCAACAATTAGGCATTGACCAGAATCAGGCACAAAGTGCCATTGGTTTGGCTTTACCAACACTTTTAAATGCATTGAACAAAAATGCATCAACTGAAGATGGCGCAGCAGCATTGACCAATGCAATTTCTAACGATCACAATGGAAGTGGCTTGGCAGACTTGGCTGGATTGGCGCAAAGCGCATTAGGTGGCGATGGTGCTTCTATTTTAAAGCATATTCTTGGTGGTGCACAACCAAATGTAGAAAATGCAATTTCACAAAATGCTGGTATTGGCGGCGGACAAGCATCGCAGGTGTTACAGATATTGGCTCCAATTGTATTGAATGCATTAGGTAATCAATCACAGGCATCCGGTGGCGGAATTAATGTAGCAAGCATTGCAGGTTTACTGAGTAATTTTGTCGGCAACCATCAACAGGAAGCACCGCAACATCAAAATATCATTTCTTCATTATTAGATCAGAACCACGATGGAAATGTTGCAGATGACGCATTAAAAATCGGTGCAGGTTTTTTAAAGAATTTGTTCAAATAAATAAAAAATCAGTTTTAAAATTGAAGTCGCTCTACAAAGAGCGACTTTTTGTTTGTGTAAAATTTTAAAAAAATAATTAAAGTGTTTCTTAATTTCTTAAATAAAATCGTACATTAGGATAACATGATTTTTCAAGAAACAGACACCGAAAACCTAAAAGATTTATTGACTGTAAAATATAGTCAGCTCAATTCTTTACTAGAAGTTACAAAAGCCATCAATGACAACGTTTCATCTGATGTGTTATTCAATATTTACAAGTTTATTATCAACGAACAATTAAAAGTAAAAAAGATCGCACTCTATACTTTCGACCAAACCTGGAAACGCGCTATCTGGGTTTTGGATGATGATAATGAATTTTATATTCCGGTGCATTTATACTTTTCAAAATATAATACTGCTACTACTTTAGCAGAATCAGAACGCAGCACTTTTGGTGATTTTAAATATGCTATTCCTGTTTTTCATAAATCGCAACCTTTAGCATTAGCACTATTAGGTGATTTCAATGAAGAACACCATCAAACAAAAGATGAGTTGATAGAATATGTGCAGATCATTACCAATATAATTACAGTTGCGATAGAAAATAAACGCTTATTCAAAAAAGAAATTGAAAAGAAACAATTCGACAAAGAATTGGATCTGGCATCTAAAGTACAAGGCATGTTGATTCCTAAGAAATTGCCAAAAAACAATATGTATGAGTTTGCTGGTATGTATTTGCCATACAAAGGTATCGGTGGTGATTACTATGATGTAATTCACCTGAATAAAGATGAATTTGTGTTTTGTATTGGTGATATTTCAGGAAAAGGTGTGGCTGCTGCGTTGGTGATGGCAAACTTGCAGGCATACTTAAATGCAACGCTGGGTTTGAATTTAAAGAAAGAAATTTTAATCGAAAAACTCAATCAAAAAATTTATTCTATCACAAACGGCGAAAATTTTATTTCGTTGTTTATTGCAAAATATAATATCGTTACGCGCGAAATTGAATACCTGAATGCAGGTCATATACCGCCAGTTTTGATCAATGATGAAGAAGTCATTTCTTTAGAAAGCGGCTCTACATTATTAGGTATTTTTGAAGAATTGCCAAGCATCAAATTTGCACGTGTAAAAGTAAAACCGAACACCAGTCTGTTTTGCGTAACAGATGGTTTGACTGAATTGGAAAACGACTTTGAAGAACAATTTGGCAAAGACCGCTTTTTAGAAATCATAAAAGACAATTATAAACTGAGTCCGGAAATTTTTAATAAAATTTTGTTTGACAACGTCAGCAAATACAAAGGAAATATGCTGTTCAATGATGATGTTAGCGTGCTGACAGCCAAGTTTTATTGAGGTTTTAAGCTGTCTTCTGCTTTATTGATTTTTATTTGTCCTGTACTGAAATTCACCAGCAAACCAATACACATCAAAAACAATGAACCTACTTTATTGGCTTCCACTAAATCACTTAAGCTATTATTGATGAGAAAAACGACAATGCACAAAGTAATTGCCAATACATATTTTTTCTGATGCGATTCTACTTTATGATACGTATTTTCTGCGCAAATTAAAACTGCGCAAATCAAAATAACAAACAATAACAGCGCAGGAAAACCTTGCTCTGTCAGCAGTAATAAAAAATAATTATGTACAGTCGATCGTTCTTCGTTATCACTGATGTATGTTTCATACGATGAAACCGTATATTTTTTATAGTTCGTTACAAAATTATTCGGACCAACACCAACAATCGGATTTTTCTCCACCATTTTCACTGCAGCGATCCATCTGTAAAAACGCTCAACAGTACTCATATCTTGCATCTCAAACGTAGAAGACAAATGCTCGCTTAAATCATCGTGATAAATAGTATGTTCAAAATCCGGCGAATATTTCAAATAACGGTTGTCGCTTAAAATATAAACTGAGAAAGCAACAGCACTTAAAAATGAAACCACTAAAACCAATTTTGTCAATCGAAAATGAATAACAATAATGTAAACCAGCATCGCACCGGTTGCAAGCCAGGCACCGCGTGTATAAGACAAGTAGATTGCTGCTAAAAAAACCGGAATCGAATATTTCAGCATTTTATGTCGAAATGAATGTTTGCTGTACCAACTTTTTCCTAAGAAAATAAACGGCAAAATCATCGTAATAAAAACAGCATAATTCACATGGTTCCTGTAAATCGGATGCACGCTTTTAGTAATATTATCAAAGGTAAAATGCAATGTTCCGTGCTTTAGAATTACATAAATTACACTTATTAAAGTCGGAATATACAAACACCAGAAAAAACGCCTGATATCTTTTTCGGTTTTAATTAACAACATCGTTGCTGCATAAAAACCAAGCAAATACCATGCTTTTGCCAACAAATACTTTATCGACAAAACAATATCTGTAGAAAACAAAATGATATACGTTGACCAAAAAAATTGAGCAATAATAACCAAGCTGATAAAATGTTTAAAAGAACTGTTGTCGCCTTTGTTTTTATTAATCAGCATAAATAAGAAAGTGCTTGCAGCAAGCAACATCACAATTGGTTCAGACGGCACATCCAAACCCAACGGACCAATGTTAAACTCAATAGACATTGGCATAGCGAGCAATAATAAAAAATAAAGTGTTTTGAAATTCAGCAGTGCCAAGCCAACAAAAACAATGGCAAATGGAACGACAAACAATAAATTAAAATTGAAATAAATGGCAGCGCAAAAGCATAGAATACTAAAAAATCCGATCAACCAAAAAAGCGGCCGTTCAAATTTTTGTATGGTTTTAGGAACGCTGAAATCCGTATTTATCTGCATGCTTATATAATTCTAGTAACAAAGCAACTAATGATGATAAAACGAATGCAGCAATCGTGCTTGCCAATAAGATCAGCCAACGCACTGGTTTTGTTTTTTTAACTGCAGGCGATGGTTCTTCTACAATAAAGATTGTTTTGAAATCTTTTGAAGATGAAACTGCATATTGATCGCGAATGGCAATCAGTTTCTTAATATCATCGCTAACAGCCACAGAAGCGTTGCTTGCCATTTGTGCCGTTTTTTCAGCAATTTGTTTATTCAGTAATTCAATTACGGTAGATTTATTTTCTACCAATATCGTTCTGTAAATAGAATCAGAAATGGCAACGACATCGTTCACAATTTTACATGCCAATTTATTATCAGTATCAACCACACTTACTTCGATCGCGCCTAAATCATTACGAACTGCATTAAAATTATTATAAAATTCTTTTTGAGTGTAATAAGTAAATAATTCCTGGTTGTCAGCTTTAATGTCATAGTGCTTGCCTAAGTTATATTTTTGAATGACAGACAAACTTACCGGTGCCGAATTTAAAATGGTTAAGAAGCGATTGATATCTTCTTTGCCACCAAACATATTCACACCGGCAACTTCTTTTTCGTTAAATAATGCAGAACGATCAGTACTGGATGGATTCGATAAATAAAATTTAGAAATGGATTTGTAATACGGCGGCATAATGAATGGCATCGTAATGATAATGCTGGCAATTGCGGCAACGATTGTAAAAAGCAGGATTTGTTTTTTCCATTTTAATACAATCTTTAATATTTCTAACATGAATTTGTTGTGTTAAATTTATAATCGTGCAAAAATAACAAAACTAATCGATTTTATTTTAGATTTTTGACACTGTAAGCAATTCATTTTAAGCAACTTACAATTTATATGCTATTTAGTGTATTTGGCTTTTCTTCTGTTGTTATAAATAACACCAAAAATGGCAATCACAAGTAAAGGCATTGCTAATGTGATAAACTGCCAAAATCCTCTTTCGTTCAGCACTTTTGCTTTGTCTAACAGGCGCATTTTTATTTCACGGTTGCGCGCTTCAATTAAATTATTATCATCTACCATATATTCTAAACTATTCAGCAAAAAATCTTTATTCGCGAACAATTTTCTGGAATATTTATCATAACCTAAAGCCAGAGGAACATCGTTTGCATCCAAATCATTAGATGCTATATCGCCATCAGCAACCACCAGCATTTTATTTTGTTTACTTTCCGATTGAAACTGAACTTGCTGAGATGCCAGTATTTTCTGATAATCTGTTATAAATTGATTTTTATATAGTGATGCAAAATTTCCTTCTAACAGCACAGCAACCGGAATATTTTTTTGATTGAATAAATTCGGATCCGGTTTTTGTTTCGCACCTTCTAAATAAATTTGAAACGGCGTTGGCTGCACTCTTGAATAATCAGAAGAATTAAGTAATACTGTTTTCTTTACGCCAGGATTATTCAGCACATCAATTGAACTGCCAAATTTTATCGCAACCGGATCGAGATTCTTTACTATCGGATGATTGTTATTATTAATCGCCATCGGATAAAACGGCCAAGGAAACAATTGCGGTTTGCTGCTGCCGCCAATGCTTGCTATAATAGGAATTTGGTTGCAATACAGATCCAGCAATAAATTATGATTCACACGAACGCCGTAACGAAATAAAATATCATCTAAGTTTAAATCGCGCGGCACAGCATAGATACTTGGTGCCAGCTTAAAACTATCGAGATCGCAAATAATATTGTCCAGCAACCAAATCACTTTTCCGCCATGCATTACATATTGGTCAATCAAAAACTTTTCGACATCGGCAAATGGTTTCGTTGGTTTTGCAATAAACAACACATCAATATCGCTGCCGAGCAGTTTATCTTTATCTAATTCTATCTTATCAATTAAAAAACTTTGAGCGTGAATTGTTTTTAAAAAGTCTTCCAGGTGCGCAACATCCACTTCGCCGTGACCTTGTAAAAAACCAACCGTTGGCTGCGTATTTCTTACAATTTTCTGAATGGAATTTGCGACTTTATATTCGAGGAAATTCAGTGAATTGTTCAACGAATTTTGTGCACCTTGTGCAAATTGATTTTCTAATATTTGAACAGGAATTTCTCTGCCGTTTGCTTTGATGATCGCGCCAGGAAATACTAATTTTTCTGTATAACCGCTTTCTGATTTCACTTCTAAATTCGTTGGCAGCAAACCTTTCTTCACTAAGTTTTCCTGAAAAGTTTCGCGGTCTTTTTCGTTTTTGATACTGCTGATATCAAAGAAATGATATGTCAATTTGCCTTTTGAATGCGTTCGGAATTCCTGTAATAATTCTTTGGTTTCATTGCGCAACACTTTAATTCCTGCAGGCAGGTCTTTACCTTCTAAATATACTTCAACTTCAACATTCTGATCTAAGCTTTTTAATAATTTTTTAGTTGACGAAGTAAGCGTATATCTTTTTTCTTGTGTTAAATCAAAGCGTTTGTAAATAATATTTGAAACTATATTTATACCAATCACCGCGAACAAGCTGATCGCTAAAATTTTGATGGATTGTATAAAATAGTGATTCTTCATGTTACCATTTTCTGCTTTCCAGCGCTGTTCTTGTTCCGATTAAAAATAAACTGATCACACTTAAAAAATAAATGATGTCGCGTGTATCAACCACGCCACGGCTGATAGAATCGTAATGCGCATTCAATCCGATTGACTGAATAATATAATCTAATTGTCCTTCAAAAACAGGCAATGAACTCAATCTGAAGAACGCATCATACATTAAATAACACAAAAATACACCAACCAAAAATGCAACGATTTGGTTGTTAGTGATAGCTGATGAAAAGATACCGATAGCAACAAATACAGCACCTAAGAAATACAAACCGATATAACTTCCAATCGTTGCGCCACTATCAACCGGTGCGTTCTCTAAACTTAGTTTCTTTACACAAACGAAATAAATTAAGGTTGGTAAAAAAGTAAAAGTCCATAACAATAATGCTGCTAAATATTTGCCAATTACAATTTGAAAATCCGTGATTGGTTTGGTAGCCAAGAACTCAATTGTTCCGTTTTGCTTTTCATCGGCAAATGTTCGCATGGTGATTGCCGGAATTAAGAACAACAAGATCCATGGCGCTAACGTAAAAAATGTATCTAACGTTGCATAATTACTTTCTAAAATATTGCCTTGAAAAATAAATAAATTCAATGCCAGCACCACAAAGAAAACTGCCATGCTGATGTACGCGATCAGAGACGAAAAAAATAAATTGATTTCTTTTCTTAAAATGGCTGTCATATGGTTTATTGGTCAATAGTCATTAGTAATAGTTTATTTTTTTCACAAACTGTATTTTGCAAACTGTTAACTTTTATTGGTTAATTGCTGGAATATATCTTCCAAACTTTTTGTTTCCTGTTTTACTGTCAGCAACGCGTTGTTTTTACTGACTGCGAAAGCGAAAATATCTTTGCGCAACTGCACACTTTCTTTTCCATGTAAAATAAAATTAAGATCAGAAATTTTTTCAATCGCATGAATATTTCCGATCTGGTTCAGTTCTGCTTCAGCAACTGCATGCTCGAATTCTACTTCAATCAATACTTCGCCGGACAATCGTGTATGCAAGTTGGATGTCTTATCATTCGCCACAATTTTTCCTTTGTTAATGATGACAACATTATTGCAAACAGCTTCTACTTCCTGCATGATATGCGTCGAAAACAGAATCGTTTTTTCTTTGCCTAATTCAATAATTAAATTGCGAATATCAGCCAGCTGATTCGGATCTAAACCACTTGTCGGTTCATCTAAAATTAAAATTTCCGGATCGTGAATCAGCGCTTGCGCTAAACCAACGCGTTGCTTGTAACCTTTGGAAAGCTGTCCGATCTTTTTATGTTGTTCCACTTCCAATCCAACTAAATGAATCGCATTTTTGATTTGATTATCATTCGTTGTTTTTTGTCCTTGAATTTTTAACGCGAACTCTAAAAATTCTTTGACATACATATCATAATACAACGGATTATTTTCAGGCAAATAACCAATTTTTTGTCGCACTTCTAATGGCTGCTGAATAACATCAAAACCGCAAACCGTTGCATTGCCTGAAGTTGGCGGAATATAACACGTCAGCATCTTCATCGTTGTCGATTTTCCGGCTCCATTCGGACCCAAAAAGCCCAATATTTCACCTTTCTTTACTTCAAAAGAAATCGCATCCACTGCTTTTTGTTCGCCGTATGTTTTTGAAAGGTTATTAACTTGAATCGACATTGCCACAAAAATAATCGAATAACCTCAAAATATCATACACAAAATCTTATTTTTAGTTAGAAAAGTGCTTTGCAGGCAACTATTACAAAAAAACCTGTCTTTATTATAGCAACCAACCAAAACGAATTTGTGCAGCAACTGATTGATAGCGTAAAACAGAAAGATATTCATGCGTGTAAACAGCTATACATGCAATATGCTGATGCGATGTACTCGATTTGTTTTCGATTCACAAACAATGCTGTTGATGCTGAAGATTTGTTACAAGAAGCATTTATGAAAATCTTTGACAAAATAGAAACATTTAAAAATGAAAGCACCGTTGGCGCCTGGATAAAGCAAATCGTAGTGAATCATTGTTTGAATTTTGTACGCAAAAAGAAAGTGTTTTTTGAAGATGTGGAACAGGTAGCTGATATAAAACAGGACGAGCAACACGAAAGTGATGATTTTGAAATGCATGTGCGAGAAATAAAAAATGCGATTATGCAATTGCCTGATGGCTACAGAACGGTTTTTAATTTGTATGTATTTGAAGAATATTCGCACAAGGAAATTGCATCTGCGCTGAACATAACAGAATCAACTGCAAAGACGCAATATTTTAAAGCAAAAAATAAAATCAGAGAAATCATTAAAAATAACGCCGATGGAAGAGAACGATAAATTAAGAGATTTCATTCGTCAGAATAAGACAGATTTTGATGAACCAAAATTCGACAAACACAAGATATGGAATGCTTTGGAAGATCAATTGTTTGAACAACAAAAACAAATGACAAAAGTGATTCCATTATACAAGAAGAATTGGTTGCGTGTTGCTGCAGCTGCTGTAATTGTTGGTGTTGTCATATTTACTTATAAATTTACAAATCAGCCAAAACAAGAAAATCAGATTTGTGCTATTGATGGTGTTCCTGCGCAGTTTTGCTCACAGGTAAGTAATTATGAAGAAACACTTTTAGAGAAATTTTCAAAACTGGACAAAGAAAAACTAAAACAAATACAAATGCCTGATGAAGTATTGAAAGAAGTAGAATTAAATAATCCGGAACAACAAAAATTATTGAAAGATCTAAAAAACAATCCGCAAAATCAATACATACAGGAAGCAATCATTGATTATTATAAAGCGAAATTGAAACTGATTGACAGAATTGAGGAAACGATTCAGCAACATCCTAAAAAGCAAAACAATGAAAAAGAAAATACTATGGTTTAGCTGGATGATTTTGATGTGTGTGAAATCTTTCGCAGCAGAAACAGCAGAAAATTCTTCTGATAAAATCACAGAAGTTGCCATCAATAAAGAATGGAATGTTACCGAAAATGCTGCTATTGATTTAAAATCATCTTATCACGAAGTGAATATTGTTTATTGGAATAAAAACGCGGTTCGTGTGGAAGCAAAAGTAAGTACATCTGCTCCATTAGAAAATGTAGAAGATGAATTAAAAGGTTGCTTTGATGCAGAATTAAAAAAGAGTAATGATAACTTTAGCTTGAATACCAATTTTGATGCAGGAAGATTTAATACATTATACCGATGGCTGGATAGAAAAATAAAAGGATATAAAGTAACATTATACTGCAAGACTACTGTTTATTTACCGGCTGCAACAAAATCACTGGATATAAATGCGCGCTATTGCGAAGTTAACCAATCCGCAGCATCAACAATTCCTACTAAAATTATCGGAACGGAAAGTCATATGAATTTTGACTATACAGAACATCTGAAAGTCAACATAACCTATTCTGATTTTAAATTAAAGAAATGCAACGATATAACAATTGCCGCTGCGTATGGAAAAATTATTTTAGAAGACGCGACAATTGCTGAAGTTTTTACTTCTTACACAGATGTTATCATCGGAAATTGTCAGACACTTAAAAAATGCAATACTACTTATGGTGATTGCAAGATTGGCAAAGTCGGCAATGCAAAAATAAGCACATCATATACAGATGTCACGATTGATTACTTATCAAATGACGCAACTATTTCTGCAACATACGGTGATTTGACCATTAAAGAAATTGCAAAAACTTCTAACGCAATCAATATCAATTCATCATACACTGATGTGAAACTATCCGTAAATGCTGACAATCCAATGAATTTTAACGCATCCGGTGCTTATTCCGATATCGATTTTGATGCTGGTATTTTTTCAACCATCTCTAAAAACAGTAACAGTCACAACGTATTGCAATTTTCAGCAAACAGCAAAAACGCAACAGTTTCATCATTGACAATTACCATCAAATCAACATACAATAATATTACTCTAAGAAAAAAATAAATTATAATCACTTTAAAAAAGAAAACTCATGCAAAATTTAATTTTAACGACACTCGCTTTTTTATCATTCAGCGTTCATGCGCTTGCCGGCGACAAAATCGTAGGAAATGGCAATCTGAAAAAGCAAACCAGGTCTGTTAGTGCTTTCACCAAATTAGAAGTACAAAGTGCTTTTGAAGTAATTTTTACACAAGCACCAACAACTTCAGTAGCCATTGAAACCGATGAAAATATTTTACCTTATGTGGAAACTGAATTAGAAAATAACACACTAATCGTAAAGTTAAAAAGTTATACCAGCATCAATCAGAAAAGCGGCTTGAAAGTATATATTACTGTGGCTAACCTAAGTTCTATCAAATTAAGCGGCGCTACAAAAATGGAAGCAACCGGTGATGTCAATTTCAATCAATTAGCATTGACGCTGAGCGGAGCAAGCAAATGTAACCTTAGTGGAAAAATCAATGATTGCACTATTCAATGCAGCGGTGCATCGAAACTCAATCTAAAAAAAGTAACCATCACCAATGCAACTGTTGAAGCAAGTGGCGCATCAAAAATTGAGTTGAACGTAACTACAAGTTTAACCGCAAATGCTTCCGGCGCCAGCGATGTTTTGTACAAAGAAAATGACAATGTGAAAGTGAGACAAAATACTTCCGGCGCCAGCAAAGTACAATCTTTTTAATTAAAACATGCACATCCATTTTCTTAAAGAGCTTTAACAAAAAGCTCTTTTTTTATTTTAATTGCGTAGATTTAAATATGAATCAAAAATTTGAGAATAAAGTAGTTGTAATTACCGGTGGCGCAAACGGAATTGGAAAAGCAGCGGCTGCTAAATTTGGAAATGAAGGCGCAACGGTTATAATTTGGGATTACAATGAAACACAATGTGAGCAAACTGCACAAGAATTGAACATTGATTTTAATGTAATTGATATTCGCGATGCGACACAAGTACAAAAGACAGCTCAGTCTGTTTTGCAAAAATTCGGAACAATTGATATTTTGATTAATAACGCAGGAATTACGCGTGATGCATCGCTGCAAAATATGTCGCATGCACAATGGCAAGACGTGATCGATATAAATCTGACAGGCGTTTTTAATTGCACGAAAGCTGTTTCACCGGTCATGATTGATAAAAAATACGGCAAGATAATCAGTACATCATCGGTTGTTGCGCTGTATGGAAATTTCGGACAAACAAATTACGTAGCCAGCAAAAGCGGTGTGATTGGCATGACAAAAGTCTGGGCACGCGAATTAGGAAAATACAATATCAATGTAAATGCGGTTGCACCTGGTTTTATCGAAACAGATATGTTAAAAACCATTCCTGATCATATTTTAAAAGATATTTTAAATAAAGTGCCCTTGAAACGAGCCGGAAAACCTGAAGACATAGCGAATGCTTATGCGTTTTTAGCATCAGATGAAGCAAATTTCATCAACGGAATTACATTAAGTGTTGACGGCGGCATGGTTGCATAAATTGTAAGATTTGCAAAAAAAAAGTATCTTTATACCTTATCTTGTTGAATAAAATGCTTCCATTTACAAAAAAATATTTTGTCATTATTTCTATTGCTTTTGTGGCAATAATTTCTGCATGTTCTGATGGCAATAAACCAATTCCTGATCTTTTTGATATTACAAAAATCGATTCTACCAATGACATTCTTAGTTTTTTCAATGTGTATGGTTTAGGTGATACTTCATTTAATATGGAAATCAATTCACTGGATTCAATTGCAGCCGATTTTAAGAATACCGTAAAAGACGACTCTATCAAAATTATTGGAATACAAACAAATGGTTCAACCAGTTCTATCGGTGGCATTTTTATTACTACTTATTCAGCAAATCCTGGTGTCTATTCAATAGACACAACCGGTGGTAATACTGCACAAGCAGGTGTTGCACTCATAAAAATACCAAGTAAGAATATCGTGTATATTATGAATAAAGGTTTTGTTCGCATTTCTGCAATAGACAGCACGAATAAAACCATAAAAGGCGATTTTGATGTAAACAACAATGGCAATACATCCGGAAAGAAATTCAGGATGAAAGCTTATTTCTACATGAAATACATCTAGTTTTTTAATGTTCAATAGCGAGTATTATATTTTCTAAAACTGCTTTCCAGGTATAGTATTTATTGGCAGTTTCACGTGCATGCTTACTTATGTCTTTCCATTTCTTCTCATTATTTAATAAAGTATGAATTGCATCGGCAAACGCATTTTTATCATCTTGTGAAAAAATATCAAAACCGTCTTTTGTCTTCAAACCTTCGGTTCCGATTGAAGTGGTTACGCAAGGAATACCACGATACAATGCATTGATTACTTTTACTTTGATACCGCTTCCAAAACGCAGCGGCGTGATGAATACATTGCATTTTTGAAAATAAGGTTCAACATCTTTTACAAATCCGGTTAAAATAATTTGCGCATCTTTTTCCGCCATCGCTTTCAATCTGTCATCCGGATTTTTACCAACGATATATAATTTTATGCCAGGATTTTGTTGTTTCACCAAACTCCAGATTTCTTCATAAAACCAGATCAAACCGTCAATATTGGCTTCCCAACTGAGCGTACCGATATATAACAACGCATTTTCTGAATGATTAAATTTCAGATCAGGAAAAGTCAGTAATTCATCATCACCTAAATGATACGTTTCATAAAACTTGTTTTTATCAGCACCAATTTTTACCAGTTCTTTTATATCATTCGGTGCCGCTAAAATAGTAGTGGCGCGTTTACAGATTTCATGTTCATAGTTTTTAATTCGCCATGCCTGGTTTAATAATGCTATTTTCTTCAACGCATTTTTTTCTATATCGGCATAACGCTTCCAGATCAGGTATTCGCAGTTATGTTCGTGCAAAACAATTTTTCCTTTATACGCTTTAGGAATGTATTGAAACATCACATAATGATCACAAAAAACAATATCGTATTGATGAATGATACTGTCAATTTTGTTCTTAAAATCCTGCGATTTATTGCGATATAAATTCAACGGAATGCCTTGCAAATTAGACAGAACAAGATTCTTTGCCGTTCGCGGAACATCTAATGGCAACGAAAAGAAATCGTATAATCTTATGTTTTGAAGAAATTCTTCTTTGTAACTAACATCGTCATTTTTCAGAAAGCAAGCAATAGACAATTGATATTTTTCTGCTAAGAAATGCGCCACTTTATTCGACTTGATCACACCGCCACTGTGTGGCGGAAATGGTAAAGTCGGTGTGAGCATTAAAACTTTCATCATAGTTTAATCATAAAACTGCCAGGTCACGCCGGCTCTGTATGTTCTGTCCAAATAACCATAATTTGGTGCTGTATAAATACCTTTCTGTTTGAACATACCTTGGTTCACGTGAATAGCTCTGAAAAATATATTGGTGCGCTTTACATGCAAACTAAAAAACAAATCCAACACAGGATAGAATGTCAGTTTTTGGTTGTCTTGCTGATAAAAATTTGCCAGCGCCGGATTGTATGCATTGCCCATAAAATTGGTATTATAGGTAATGTCAAAACCTAATTGCGCATTCAGTTTTCCGGAAATAAAACCGCCTTTATAGTAAACCGTTTGCTTCATCGCAAAAACCGGTAAGCGAATAATGTTTGTGTTCGAAATCCATTGCACATAAATTTCCGTTCCTGAAAAAATATGTTTGGTGTTAACATCTTTACGCAGCTTCACCACTAAAATATTCAATGGCTTGTTGTATTGTTTTGGCAAACGATCCGTGTCGTTGTATATATAGTTTTGGATAAAATAATTTTGTACATGCGCATACAGCAACTGCTTTTTCCATTCATACACTGCTTCAATTTTTGCCTGGAATATTTTCTTGAAATAATTATGATACGAGAAATGATT
This sequence comes from Chitinophagales bacterium, assembly GCA_046329815.1. Lineage (GTDB taxonomy): Bacteria > Bacteroidota > Bacteroidia > Chitinophagales > JADIYW01 > JADJSS01. The sequence goes on along the minus strand of JAXLTY010000001.1, from coordinate 1,170,440 downwards.
GCCGAAATAATACGTTTGTTTTTGTGATGGCGTTGACAATGAAACATCACCCAACAAACCAATCGACATGCTCTTTTTAAAATTCAGTCTGCCTAAAAAATTCACGTCAAAATCACCAATGTACTTTGGCGCTACATCTACGGTCGCATCTATCTTGTAATCAAAAAATCCGGAATCTTTTTGCTGGTTATAAATACTTGCTTTTAACTGAACATCCGCAAATGTCTGATGATTAAACCGATGCTTATAATCGATAGCATCTACCTGAATGCCTGCACTGAATAAAAATTTCTTCGGCACCGAATCATTTGGCATATTTTTAAAATAAATACCATTGCGAAGCGTCCATGTTTTTGTATAATCGTCTGTCGAATCATTATTATACAATAAACTTTCATAAAATAAAGAATCCGTTTCAGAATCTTTATATGAAAATTTCCAGTGATCATAGCTGAACTGGTGTTCGATCACAAATTTCGGCTGTACTATTTTTCGTGTAACAGAATCATTGATCACCGTTTCCACTTTCTTGCCTAATCTGAATTGCTGGTAAATGCTCAGATTGCGCTCACTCCATTTGTTCACGGCATCGTCTAAATTAATCGGCACGAAACTTTTTCGTTTTTTATAGATTGGATCCGTGAAAACATTATCGGCTGCCCAACCGCCATTTTCCTGATTCTTGATTCCATTGTAAATAAAACTCACTTTCACATCGTAAAAATTATTTTTGGTATGGAACCACTGCTGTAACGAAAACAAATTTGCAAAGCAAACCTGGTGCTGGCTTTTTCCTTTAAAATTATTTCGGTGAAAATTGAACGCGAAATTATAGTTCGGTTTAATGTTGTACGAAAATTCCGCGCCACCTATAATTTCTTCCGTGCCGCCAAAGACAAAATCCAGATAGGTATATGGTGTTTTAGTATCGTAATATTTTACGGTGTTCGGTGTGTAGTAATATCTGTCAAAAGACGTAAAACCATGTTTGAAACCAATCGGGTTTTCATTCTGAAACATCAGCGAATAATACGCAGAACCATTATTTCCTAAATTCAGGTACGGCACGAACTGCTTTTCGGTAACATTATGGCGATGAAAATTCTCAGTAATAGTGTCCGGATTGCGCAAAGTCGGATTTTCGATCGTAACATATTTCGTGTTAAAATACAATTTTGGATTTGGCTTCGTGATTTGAATTTGCCCAAAACCGGTAAAAGATGAAACGATAAAAAGTAAAAAAATGAAAATTTGCTTCACACGTCAAAAATACTATTAATTATCACAGAAATTGAATGTTATTTTGCAATAAATGTTTAATTTAGATGTATAAATTGGTTGGTTATGAATCTGGAAATTACGCTCAATAAATCGTTGGCTGAAAAAGTTAAAACTGCATCTGCATTATTGAATGTAGAAGAAAATACATTGATCGTCAAAGCAATCAAACGATTTATACATACACAAGAAATGGCATTGATTCGTAAACAATTAAAAGGTATTGCCAAAAAAAATAACTTCAAAACAGAACAAGATATTTATAATTCTATTTCCTGATAGTGAAAGTAGTTATAGATACCAATGTGTTTATTTCTTCTATTGTTTTTAAAGGCAAAGCTAGACAAGTGTATGATTTTTGTATCGAAAATACTGATATCTTTATTTCTGATTTTATAATTGTCGAACTAAGCAATACATTACATATCAAATTTAATTTGCCTAAAAGTCAGGTGAAATTAATTATTAAAAGCATGCTTAATATCATAGAAAATATTAAACCAACTACTGTATTGCCTACTGTATGCAGAGATCTTGACGATAATAATATTTTGCAATTATGCGAAACTATTGAAGCCGATTTTTTAATTACAGGTGATAACGATTTGTTGGTTTTAAAGAAATATTTATCTACTAAGATTTTAAACCCTACTGATTTTCTACATCTAAATTTATAGACTTTGTAATTCCTGTAAGTGCTATTCTACGATCTGAAGCTTGGAGAACTTCAGCATGATCTTTTTATTGCCGACACCTTCAAAAAAGATAGTCGCGATTTTATTGTCTCCTGCGCCTTCTATGCTCAGCACTTTGCCTTGATTGAATTTTTCATGAATCACATGCATACCGGCTTGCAGTTCTTTCAAATCCTGCGAAATAGAAGCGGTTGTTTTTGCTGCTGTATTGATTTTAGTTAAATGCTGTGGCTTTTCAAAATGCTGTGGCTTCGGTGGCGCCGGTTCCTGCTTCTTTTGATATTGCTTGCTCAAATACCATTTTGAATTTTCATCATCACCAAAGAACGATTTTTGTTCCGGTCTCGGTTTTTCTTTTTGTCCGAAAAACTGTTTGTGTGCATCGTCAATTTCTTCAATGAAACGGCTTTCATCACAATAATTCAATTGACCGAATTTATAGCGTTTCAATGCATACGAAAGCGTCAAAAATCGTTTTGCGCGCGTTACGGCAACGTAAAACAAACGGCGTTCTTCTTCCAGGTCTTCGCGGCTGTTCAGCGCCATCATCGACGGAAATAAATTTTCTTCCAGGCCAACAATAAAAACACTCGAAAACTCCAGACCTTTTGCCGCATGTATCGTCATTAATTTCACGCGCTCTGTGGTATCGTCTTTATCTTCCACATCGGTCAGTAAAGAAATTTGTTGCAAGTACGCAGCCAGGTCGTTTTCCGGTTTCACTTCGTCTTCTGCGTATTCAATCGGTTCGGCAACCGTATGTTGTTTGATACCGTTCAGCAATTCCAGTATGTTTTCAAAACGCGAAACGCCTTCAGCCGTTTTATCTTTATACAAGTCTTCAATCAAACCGGTATGTTTGCCGATGTATTCAGCAAGTTCATACGCATTTTTGGAATTCAGCATCGCACGGAAACTTTTCATCATCACCGAAAAATTCTTCACGGCCGTTTTAGCACGCATCTGTATGTCTTCAATAATTTCAGGATGTTCCACCGCATGCCACAGCGTTAAATTATGTTCGTTCGCTGCAACGATCAATCTGTCAATCGTCGTGTTACCGATGCCGCGCGCCGGATAATTGATGATGCGTTTCAGCGCTTCTTCGTCATTTGGATTGACCACAACACGCAAATACGAAATAAAATCTTTTACTTCTTTGCGTTGGTAGAACGACAAGCCGCCGTAAATTTTATACGGTATATTCAGCTTGCGCAACGCTTCCTCAAACAAACGCGACTGCGCATTGGTTCGGTATAAAATAGCAAACTCGGAATGCGTTAAATGATGGCGCATCTTCTGATCAAAAATAGAATCTGCAACCATAGATGCTTCGTTGACATCTTCCGCCGTTTTAAATACTTTTATCTTTTCGCCGCCTTTATTATCTGTCCAGATTTTTTTCGGCAACTGACCTTTATTGAATTTGATAATATCATTCGCTGCCTGCACGATCGGTTCTGTCGAACGGTAATTTTGTTCGAGTTTGAATATTTTTAAGTCAGGATAATCTTTCTGGAAATTTAAAATATTTTCAATTGTCGCACCGCGGAATGCATAGATACTCTGCGCATCATCGCCGACCACGCACACATTTTCGTGCTGCGCCGCGAGCAGTTTCACAATTTTATACTGCGCATAATTCGTGTCCTGGAACTCATCGATCAGCATGTGCGAAAAGCGCTTCTGATACTTATATAACACATCCGGAAATTTTGCCAGCAACTCATACATTTTCAAAATCAGGTCATCGAAATCCATCGCTCCGGCTTTGAAACATCTGTCCTGGTATTTCTGAAACAGTTCCGCAATTTTCGGCTTGCCTGCACTTTCATCATCGGCAATAAAATCAGGATTTTCCTTGTACGCATACGCATCGATCAGCGCATTTTTTGCATTCGATATTTTATAAAAAACCGTTGCCGGTTTATAAATTTTATCATTTAAACCTTCTTCCTTGACGATGGTTTTCAGCAGCGACTTGCAGTCGTCCGGATCGTAGATCGTGAAATTATTCGGATAACCTAAGCGGTGTGCCTCCACACGCAGAATGCGCGCAAACACCGAGTGGAACGTGCCCATGTACAGGTTCTTCGCTTCGCTGCCGACGATGTGCGCGATACGTTCGCGCATTTCCGCGGCTGCCTTGTTGGTGAACGTGAGCGCCATGATGCGAAACGCGTCAATGTCGTTCTTCATCAGGTAGGCGATGCGGTAAGTAAGCACGCGCGTTTTGCCCGAACCCGGACCGGCAATGATCATCACCGGACCATTGATTGTGGTTACCGCATTAAATTGTTCTTCGTTCAGTTCTGCTAGTTCGCGCATCGCTGCAAAGATACTTGTTGACCGCAGATTTTAAAAGTGAAGTTATCGACAAAGTAGAACTTGAATTTCCGTGTGACTTTATTGTTGTGTCTGATATGCTTTGTATTATGCCCAAACGAACTCTAATTGTTGTTCTTGAGGTTTGGTTCTTTGTCCGTGGTTGTGTTGTTCAATTTGTTCTGTATCAAAGTTACAAACTAATGCCTCTACAACTGTCCGCCTGTTTTCAATGCTGCCACCATTATGATAAAAATGGTCTTTGGTAACAATATTGAACTTGCTCCAGAATTTGTTTATCATTTCGTTTTCTCTCCAGTCGTTATGATGCCATGTTGAAAGAATAAACTTGGCTTTTGTTTCAGAAAGCAATTTAAATAAAAGCTCTTCGTCTTGCTCTGACCAACCATTGTAATAGTCAACATGTCTGCCATAATAAGGTGGATCGCAATATATAATATCGTTTTCAGTCGCTAATGGAACTATTTCAGCAAATGATTTATTGTAAAATATCCAGTTAGGTTCGGGTTGGATAATTTGAGAAACTGTAATAACCTGATTGGTTATTTTTGTAATATATGCTTGTGCAAAACGGTCAGGTTTTTTGCAGAAAGGAATATTCCAGTTTCCTTTGCTTCCAAAGCGCATCATTCCATTAAACCCTGCTCTTGAAAGAAAAATGAAATCATAAGGCGAAAACTCTCCGCTGTTGAAACGAGAACGAACTTTCAAGTAGTGTTCGTATCCGTTATTTTCAGCTTCACTCAATAACTTGCCTTCTTTTTCCAAATATTGCTTCATTAAATGTCCAGAAATTATGTTGTTCTGTATTCCCTTGTAGAAGTTGATTATGTGAGGATTTGTGTCATTTAGAATTGCTTTTTTATGTCCTGAATTAAATGCCACCACACCCGTTCCCAAAAACGGTTCTATCCATTTTCCTTTTTGGTTAGCTATGTCTGCTAAGTCTTTTATCCAAGGAATAAGCTTGGTTTTAATACCTTGGCTTTTTATTGGTGGAACAATTACTTTCATTGGATTAATCTTTTGAATTTCTTGTTACGATTTTATTCCACAAATCCGTTCTTCCTTTAAATTCCAAAAAGTCTTTAAGACTATTAATTTTAAGCACTTTGCCGTCTCTGACCATTGTAGCCGTTCCAAAGTTTATCCAATATTCATCAAACCATTCTTCGCCAAGTTGGCTAAATACACCATTTTCATTACGTAAATCGTCAATGCTTAAAGTAGAACCTATATTTGCGGTATTTCCAGAACCTTGTTTATCGCTTGCAATTTTCCACTTTTCGGCAGCGAAAAAATCAAAGTCTTTAATTACTGAGGTAATAGATCTTAAATTTCTAACGGTAGTTACTTCTCTTTCACCAACTTTTTTATTTGGTATTTCGTATTCTTCTTCAAGTTCCTGAACCTGAAAAATCTCTATATCAGAAGGACTATCAGCATTAATGTCTGTCCTAGTATAAATAACACCTAAACAGTAATGTCCTGAATATTGATTATATGGGAATTGAATATTCTTTTTTTTGTCTCGTTCTTTGAAGTAGCTACCATGACTGCCCAATGTAAAGCTTGAAATACCGCTTTTCTTGCGATAGGTTGTTTTTAAGTCAACTGCAAACTTTATATCTTGGTTTTTTTTATTGATAAAAGTTAGGTCAGGATAATAATTCTGATGTTCGGTCAATAAAATCTTATATCCGATTTCTTCCGCAAATTGTAAAATTTGTGGAAAGATATGTATTTCAAGAATTTTTGAAACAATTTTAGTGTCTGATGAGATTGTATAAATATTCTTGTAAACGTCAATGAAACCCTTTACCGACCAATCACCATTGTCAGTAGAAACATATTTTTCTAATTTGGTCGTGAATTTGTCAAGTGCTTTCTTAAAGCCCGCTTTATATTCTTCCTTTTCTTTTGCTGTCATTTGTCAAATTTACTAAAATTTTGTTCTGTATTTCTCTATATTTTTTTATCGGTTGGTGTCTTCACCAACCGAAATTATGAATTAATAATGTGATATAATATTTTTCTATCGGTTGGTGTCTTCACCAACCGAAATTTTTTCTATCGGTTGGTGTCTTCACCAATTTAGTTTTATCGGTCGGTGTCTCACCGACCGAAATATATATCTATCAATATTTTTTACCAACCGAAATTATGAATTAATAATGTGATATAATATTAAATTCGTCATATCCGGAAAGATAAAAGCCGGCGCTACTCCATCGGTATGCTTCAGGTAATACAGCTAATTTCCATTTTTCTCTTACAGGATTTAAATGGATATAATCTAATTTTTGTAAAAACATTGCTTCAGTACTTATTGGAATTGCCAAAGGATCTCTTTTCCAGAACTGAAATGCTCTGTCTCGCTTGTCAGACTTAAATTGCTGCAACAACTGCGGATCTTCTGTGGCTAAATATTTTCTGAATTGATGCGCGGTGTATTTTGCAAAACTACTCGCCGGACTTTCTTTACCATTCTGTTGCAGCATGTTCCAAAGCAAATGAATATGGTTCGGCATAATTACATAACCATATATTTCTATCAGTTTATTTTCGGTAAGGTATTGCCACGATTCAATGATTTTCATTTTTAATTGATCATCTTCCAATAGGTTTTTGAATCCATAGATAGTGTCCGTGTAGAAATAACACTTAGCTAATTCCATTTGTCCTTGTCTTTTGTGAAATAGATGCACAGTTGATTGTTTTGTGTTTCGGTCGGTGAGACACCGACCGAAATAGTTTATACTCACTTCCGCATCACCTCCACTAACGCGTCATACTTCGCTTTGAGCAGATCGTTTTCTTTTTCTAAAGTGGCGATGCGTTCGGCGGCGGACATGTCGGCAGGTGCGGAAGTGGTGTAGCCGTCCGGCAACTGCGCGGCAATGTCGGCGAAGAAGTTGTGTTTTAAGGCATGGCTGATTTCCCAAAGTAGTGCCGTCTGTATGGTCTTGCCTTTGGTAAAAGCGATCAGTGTTTTATATGCCCTGTTCAGCGTGCGCGCTAATGCGGCTTTGCTGATCCTTCTTTTTTTAAAGAATGCTTTTAGCATCATGCCTGTGTCCGGCGACGGATTTGCCTGTGTGCTGTACTTTTTTTGAATTTTCATTTCGTTTGTGTTTTGTCGTTTAAGAATTAGTAGTGTTTTACTCCAATGATAGGATGATTTAGCTACCATGATAGGGTGGTTTATATCCTATGAAAGGTTGAACTTCACACTATCATAGGTTGGTTTTCACCATATGAGGAATGTTTTTCATCCTATGATAGGGTGTTTTTCATTCCATCATGGGTTGGTTTATACCATATGATGGGTTGATCTTCATCCTATATTAGGAGTGTTTTCAACCTATCATAGGATTATTTTACTCCTGTTTTACGCTTCTCTAAAGCAAAAGAATAACCCGAACATTGTTCGGGTTATTCTGTCTGACTGATACTACTATTGGTTTGTATCGTTCGGTCTGCCTTGCGCGTCAAAGCGTGCTTTCAATTTGTCGTACGCCTGTTTTGCGCCGGGAATTCCGGCAGCGTTTGCGCATTCGTAAATTTTGTACACGGCCAATGCCATGCCGTACGCTTCGTGACCTGCAATTCGTTTCAGGTCTTTCACGCGTTGCAGCGTGTTCATCAAATTTGCTTCAATGCTGTCCAGTTGCCCGAACAGCGTTAAGTCTGTCTGAATAAACGTTACATTCAAAAATGGAGGCACGATGCCTGTGCCGCTGATGTTCATTTCCATTACCACGTCTTCCGCAAATACCTTATTAGCTTCGTTGATCGACAGCATGGAACCACGCTGTTCTTCATCGAGACTGCCTGCCGGCAATTTGCTGTTAATACTATTTACATTCGTGCTAATGGTGGTCATGTCCGCCTGTGCGATGACTGTGTTTAACCTGTTTTCGGTTACATTGCTCATAATTTTTAATTTAAAAAGTGAATTAATAAAGCAGTTTTACACTCGCTTTACATTTAGATACATGAGTTGTCCATTTTCCATAAATTTTTTAAAATTTATTTTTTCAGAGCAGAAAAACGCCTGTAAATCATTTACCGCAAAAATCCGGAGGTTCACCTATTTTCATCATTCCTGAACAAATGATGTTCTTATATATGGTAATTTTAGTTGAAAATAAATTGAATTTTATGCGAATACATGTAAATCAACCAATCAGATGGATACTGTTGTTAACAGTCTTATGTCTGTCATCTTATATGACAAAAGCGCAATGTGGTGTGGTCGTTACGCTGACCAGCGGAACCAGTACTACTTATAATGTGGACTCTACCGGTAAATTATATATTGAGAACGGAAACCTTATGGTGCAGGAATCGCCGGGCGCAGCTATACAGTCTAACGCTGTGAGCAACATCCGAAAAATTACGTTCACTGCTTATACTAATATTACCACAGGCGTGAAATATACAGCAAGCAGGTCATCACAATATAGTCTTTATCCAAATCCAACCAACGATTATATCACGATTGCAGGTATAAAAGAAAAAGTGTCGGTTTGGGTACTGTCTGTAGAAGGTAAGATAATGCTATCAGGAAATTATTCGTCCGGCGATAATATAGATGTAAGCACGCTGAGCAGCGGAGCGTATGTAATAAGAATTGATAACTCCACTTTAAAATTCGTAAAAAAATGAGAAACGCAATCATCATCATAGCCGTATGTATCGGCATTCTGGCATTTGCCGACAATAAGAACCTGGTGCTGCACAGCGGCGGAAATGCTTTATATACAAAGACAGATTCTTTAGCGGACAGTATCAAATTCAACGGTGGAAAAATCATTTTTAATCTTCGCGGAAATGACACCGACCAGTTTAGTATTTCCGGAATAGACAGTTTAACGTTTGAAGACATTCCTACAGAGCCGATCGATTCTAGTTACAATCCGAACGAGATATACATTATCTATAATAACGATACAGCTACGGCAACTATTATCAATCCGTACAGCACACAAGGTATTACTATTACTGCATGTACACAGGCGGAACTTATTCTACCACAGGCACTACCTTGAAAAAAACATTTACAACTGCAACAGGTACTACTATAAATATAGTAACTTATTAGTATGGACTAAACAATAAATAGTCGAATAAAAAAAGAGTACCGTAATGTTGTACTCTTTTTTATTAGACTTCTTGCGAAATTCAAGAAATCTCACACGCACGCGTCATGGCGAGGCACGAAGCCATCTTGTTTGAATGGCAAGAGATTGCTTCACTGCGTTCGCAATGACGCGCGATGCGCTGAATAGTAAATTTCGCAAGAGGTCTATTGCATGTAGTTCAGGCATGTTATTTTATTCGCCTGCAGGTTCCCACAATTCAATTTTGTTGCCTTCAACATCGAGTATATGAACAAACTTTCCGTATTCATAGGTTTCGATTTTATCTAATACCGTCACACCTTCTTTTAGTAATTCTTCTACAAGTGCTTCCAGGTTTTCGACGCGGTAATTGATCATAAAATCTTTCGGTGATGGTTCGAAATATTTTGTTGTTTCCGAAAACGGACTCCATTGTGTCGCTCCTTTTTTATCAGCATCGTCGTCTTGTCGCCATCGAAACGTTGCACCATATTGATTGGTATCCAAGCCAAGATGTGTTTTATACCATTCGTTAATTTTCTTCGGATCTTTGCACTTAAAAAAGATACCGCCGATGCCTGTTGCTCTTTTCATTTTTTGTTCCTTAGTTGTTTTATCGAAGTTAATACAAAAGTTTGACAGTGCTCTGCATTAAAATATTACTCAGCAGTGTTGGAAAGAAACTTTAATTCAAACTTTCAATTCTTCTGCCACGATTTGGTTTCTTTATTCCACATCGATTTGCCATTCATATAATCATCCAATGAAGCAGGATGCCGCATTTCTGTTTTGGAAACAGGTTCATTATTTGTATCAAATTCAAAATCAGTATCGTACCAATACATGCTGGCGCCAGGATTCAGGTGATTATTGATTTTTGCAACTGCGCCATTCGGATGGAATTGTTTTATTTCAGTGGTGTTTGAATAACTCTGAATCACATCATCAAAATGATAGGTTTCGTTGCCAAGTGTATCAAATAAAGTCACCGTTCTTTTACCATTTAACCAAGGTGTGATGATAACTGAAATTCGCTTAGTGTTTTTATAATAAAATTTCTGAACAGTACTTTTAGGTATAACCGTTTTTTCCGATTTCCTAACAGGATTTACGATGCTGTCTTTTTTTGATACAGGAATTGTTTTTGGTTTCTCCTGTTTTATAATAACAATACTATCATGTTGTTTGAAAATAATACTGTCTTTCTTTTCTACATTCTTCAACGCTTTCAGTTCGTTTCGCAGCGAATCGATCTTACTTAATAATTCAGTATTGCTATCAGATTTGTCTTCTGTGCGAATGCAACTTTGAGATGTAATAAAGATAATTACTATGATGATACAGAAACGCACGAATACTGATTTATAAAAATCATAGCAATCGCCGTTCCAAAAAATATTGTAAAGAAATTATCAAACTATTTTTAACCGTTCTTCTTCCAGATCGAGCTGATATAATTGCTGACGGATAATGGTTTCATTAATAGTCGGGTCATTATTCAACTCTGAAAGAAATATACGCTGACTTTCGAGCATTTCCATAAAGATGCGTTTAGTTCTGTCGTTCATCCAGGTATCATCCTTACCTGCATCCATTCTTTCTTCCCAATGCTGTATAAATTTCTCCATACCTTCGTGACCTTGCAATTCTGTTTCATATTTGTTTCTAAGAAAGCGAAGAATATGTTGCTTTAAAGCGAGTTTCATTTTCTGCCTGGATGTTTCTTCATCTTCTTCATTAAAAATGCCATCAAACAAACGTGTGCGCTCAATGAAATAAGGCAAGCTAAGACCTTGCACCAATAAAGTAGATAAAATCACCACGAACGTAATAAACAAGATGAGATGACGATGCGGAAACGATGCTCCGTTTTCTAAAGTAACCGGTATTGCGAGCGCTGCTGCTAAAGAAACTACACCGCGCATGCCTGTCCAACCTAACAACATAGGCATCATCCATTGTTTTACTCTGGAAGAGTTACGATGCGGCATTACACTCGGACGAAATATTAATGTAGCGACCAATGCAGCATAAGCGCACAACATTCTTGCAGCAATCAATACGAAAGTAACCAAGATACCGTAACCGATGGCAGTATTTAATGGTATGCCATCTGCTTTTAAACCTGTTACAATTTCCGGAAGTGCTAAGCCAATTAACAGGAAGACGAAACCGTTTAAGATAAACACAAAACTTTCCCATACATTGTAACCTTGTATTCGGCTGGCGCTGTTTAAAAATATCAGACGTTTAGAAGACATGTATAAACCACCGCATACTACTGCCAGCACGCCGGAACTATGCACCTGTTCGGCTACCCAATACATCAGATAAGGTTCGATGAGTGTGAGTGCGATATCCGATGATGCGTCAGTTGGCAAACGTTTGTGTGCCTGCACAAACAGCCACGCTATCAATAAACCAATTCCTACGCCACCAATAAGCATCCAAATAAAACTCATTGCCACATCATGCCAGATGAGTTGTCCGGTACCAATAGCTATTAACGCGAAACGAAAGATAATTAAAGAAGAAGCGTCATTCAGTAAACTTTCACCTTCTAATATTGCAGAAGTAGATGGTGGAATTTTTACAAATTTAGTGATGGCGCCTGCACTTACTGCATCCGGTGGTGATACGATGCCACCTAACAAGAAACCTAATGCAATGGTAAAACCCGGAATCATGTGATTGGCTACTATGGCAACTGATAAAGCCGTGAAGAACACCACGATAAAAGCAAAGCTGCCGATAATGCGCCACCACTTTTTCATTTCTTTGAGTGAAATGCTCCATGATGCTTCGAACAATAATGGTGGTAAAAAAATAAAAAAGATCAAATCCGGATTTACTTTTACCGCAGGAACGCCGGGAACAAAACCGATGACCAAGCCGCCTAACACTAACAGAATCGGATAGGCAATTTTTAATTTGTCGGCCCACATTTCGAGTAGTACGATCACGACTATCATCGCTAAAAGAAAAGGTAATGCTGTATGCATGTGGTTAAAATTATAGAATAATTTTTATTTATTAGGTAATGATTATATTTAGAGTGTGAAGTCTGGTGAAATATATCAATATAAAAGAACAAATTTTATAAATAAAGCAAAGAAGTATTTTGAATTTTTGGAAAAAGATTTTGGATTTAATACGTTTATTCATTTAATTAGTAAGCAACCGAATGAAGTGATTATTAAAGATGAATTAGTGTATGAAAATATGTTGACTAATAAGAAAATAAAAATATCAAATGCATATCATCCTGTAGATTATGGATTTGAGATAAATATTATAAGGAATTCTGACAGCCAAAATGAAATGCTGTTCTTTTTATTGAAAGAAGAACAAGATATTGAACAAGAATATTTAAAAGAATACGCTGAAAAGTTACGCAACTATTTATCTGTATAAAACTCATTGTTATGGTTCGTTTTCAAGCAGAGTCACTTGAAAAGGACTCTGGTTGTTAACTTACGCAGAGTCCTGCTATGTTTGTTTCCTGCGTGCAGAGACTCTGCTGAGAAAGAAATGGCAATCATAGAATAATTTTTATTTTTTGCATGTTTTTTTAGCAAATGTTTGTCGTTATGGCTTTTGTTTTACAAACCGTTTAGCGTTATTTTATTTTGGTTCGTGCGGACACAAGAACCAGCTTTAGGCTTATCCGTGTTTACCAGTAATATTCACTTGAGAAATTAATTCTGTAGTTTAATTGCAGACTGCTTTTTTGATATTGTTACAAATTCTCATTTTTAATGACAAATCCAGTTTTATATTTTAAACAAATGACGTTTTGTACTAATAAAATCTATTAAACCAAAAAATAGATACCAATTCTTTTGTCATTTTTCTACCTAAAAGATAAAACATTTTAAAAAATTTGTACCGGAATAACAATGAATAGCTATTTATATTTGAGTGTAAATCTTTTAAATGAAAAGTTTCAAATCAATCACAAGCATTATTTTTTTGTCTGCTCATAATTAAAACAACGAGCACTTAAATAATATCATTTAGTAAACTAAAACGATTTGTATGTACACAAGTACGTATAGATACCTGTATGCATATTCGAATTAATTAATAGTATTATGAAAAGCATATTTTCAATTATTACATCACCGGAAAAACGTTATTTTGGCTTTGATATTGTCAGGGCATTTTCAGTAATATTGGTTAGCCATATACACTTTTTTTATGCTTATGCAGCACTCAAAGGTTTTAATATATTTACCATTCCTTTTCCGGATCCTGTAAATATGTTTTTTGTCTGTAGCGGTTTTCTTATTGGCTACGCGTTTCTTAAAGAAATAGACAGGACAGATAAATTAGATAAAAAATTTGTGGGCAGGTTTTTAGTGATGCGTTGGGGCAGAACTTTGCCGGCGTATTATTTTATGTTGTTTTTCTTAACAATCCTAACATGCCTTATCACTAAAAGAATATTTATACCATACCTAAATATTTTTTTCTTACAAAATTCATTCGGTTTTTATAGCACTTTTTATAAAGAAACATGGACTGTCAGCATTGAAGAATGGTTTTATGTAATATTTCCATTTAGCTTTTTGTTTATATACGCAATAGTCTGCAAATCTAAACATAAGGCATTTTTAGGCGCACTGTTTTTTATGATAGCAGCAAGCATATCACTAAAATTATTTTATTATTTTAAAGCGCCGTTTAATAAAACAGTAGCCTGCTTCTTATATTACAAAGGAATTACTGTTCTTCGATTGGATACCATTGCTGTAGGTTTGTTAGCAGCATATATTTGCTACAAATATCCTGAACGCTGCTACAAATACAGATACATGTCTTTATTTACAGGATTGGTTATCTATTTTATTACTTCGTTTTTTCTTTGGGCATGGACCAATGAGAACATGCGTACAGAGTTTCCTGACTTGAAACCACTGCCTTGGCATTTTAAATTTGCAACAGGTAAAGCCATCGCATTTTATCATTATATTTTTTACGATTTTTTAAATCCGTTCGCATTAGCATTATGTTTGCCTTATCTAAAATCAATAAAGTACAAACCTTCTTTTTTAAATAACTCGATACTATACATTAGCTTCATATCATACTCTGTTTTTTTAGTACACGAAACGTTCATTAAGAATTTGACATTAGGCTTGTATGTTCTTAAGATAGTAAACAATATATACACAGTGTACATAATATGGATTAGCTTGTCGCTTATCATTGCACATCAATTATACAAACGCATAGAGTTGCCGTTTATGAATAAAAGAAAAGCAATAATAGAATACCTGAAATTAGAAGAACAGCAACACCTATATTTTAACAACGATACAGACAAAGAAAAAAAACCACTGCAAGAGATTTTACAATAAAAGAAACACTAACCGAGAACTATTTGTTACAAGTTATATTCTAAAACAACCGGCAAATGGTCAGAACCGAACTCAGATAATGTCTTTCTATTGATAACATTTATTTTTTTACTTACTAAAATATGGTCTAATGTTACGGAAAGAAAAGGAGCCCAAGTTGGCCATGATGATTGCAAGCCAAATCCGATCCTGCTGTCTTTTAAGTCAGTGTTTTTCAGAGCGCGATTAAAATTCTGAGAAAAAGAAGAACAGTTGAAATCGCCTGCAATAATTACATTCGTTTTATTTTTTACAAATGCATTGATCTTATCCATTTGCATATTTCGTTGCGCAAAATCACAACTGCTTGTTGGCGGAATAGTATGCGTTAAAATAAAATGAAGAGTATCATTATTGACTTTTATGCTTGCACAAATAGAAGGCAACTCATAATCACAAAAATATTTTATTTCTGATTTCAGTATTTCGTTTTTTGAAAGCAACAAAACACCAAAGTTATCATCATGCGGTAAAGACACTTTATATGTATATTCATC
This sequence comes from Chitinophagales bacterium, assembly GCA_046329815.1. Taxonomy (GTDB): domain Bacteria; phylum Bacteroidota; class Bacteroidia; order Chitinophagales; family JADIYW01; genus JADJSS01. The sequence goes on along the minus strand of JAXLTY010000001.1, from coordinate 1,155,096 downwards.
CAGGTCACAATGCAGATGACTTTCCCAATCATCATTCACTTCAATCAAACCGATAATATCAGGATTCTCATTTTTAATCATTTTTGTTAATGCGCCAAAATTCTGGTTTGAAGTTAATACGTTTGAGTAAAATAATTTCACATGCTTGCCTTTGTTTACTTTCTTTTCTCCTGGCAAATAATATGGAATAATAGTGGCTATAATAAAAAGAATTATTGCAGTGTTTATCCAGATAAATTTTCCGTCTTTTAGGAAAATAAAAATCGGCAAAGTAACAATGAATACAAACAGCGCTTGTACTCTGAAATGGCTGATTAAATCAAAGAACCAAAAATATTTACCTAAAAAAGTGGCTAAGAACAGAATACATCCAATTATAAAAACAACATAAAATAAATTGCGAACTATTTTTTTCATGCTGTCGATTGAAGAATTATCTGCTATAATTTGGCGCTTCGTTGGTAATGGTTACATCATGCGGATGGCTTTCGTTGACGCCGGCTTGTGTAATTTTTACGAATTGTGCCTGTTCCTGTAAGGTTGGAATATCTTTCGCGCCGCAGTAACCCATACCTGCACGCAAACCACCCACAAACTGGTAAACCACTTCGCTCAATGTTCCTTTATATGGCACGCGGCCAACAATTCCTTCCGGAACCAGCTTTTTAATATCTTCTTCCACATCCTGAAAATAACGGTCTTTGCTGCCTTCCTGCATGGCCTCCAAACTACCCATTCCGCGGTAGGTTTTGAATTTTCTACCTTCAAAAATCACTGTTTTACCAGGACTTTCTTCGGTGCCTGCAAATAAAGAGCCAGCCATTATTGTATTTGCGCCTGCTGCCAGTGCTTTCACCATATCGCCGGTGTAGCGAATGCCACCATCGCCGATTATCGGAACGCCTGTGTTTTTTAATGCAACGGCTGCTTCGTAAATAGCACTTAGCTGCGGAACACCAACGCCGGCCACGACACGCGTAGTGCAAATAGAACCTGGTCCAACGCCCACTTTCACGGCATCAACGCCTGCTTCTTTTAATGCTAAAGCTGCTGCGCCTGTTGCGATATTTCCGCCAACAATGTCTAAATATTTGAAGGTTTGTTTTGCATTTTTTATGGATGATAAAACACCATGTGAATGTCCGTGCGCCGTGTCGATACAAATAAAATCAACGCCAACCTGAACGAGTGCTTCGATGCGCTGCATCATATCAGCCGTAACACCAACTGCCGCAGCTACGCGCAATCTGCCTGAATCATCTTTGCAAGAATTCGGATAGTTGCGTACTTTCAAAATGTCTTTATACGTTATCAAACCAACTAATTTATTGTTCTTGTCAACGATCGGTAGTTTTTCAATTCTAAATTCATGTAAAATATCTTCTGCCTGTTTTAAGGTGGTTCCTTCTTTTGCTGTATAGAGTTTTTCTTTCGTCATCAAATCCTGAATCAGCATTGATTTGTCTTTGCAAAAACGTAGGTCTCGGTTCGTTAAAATTCCTACTAAATAACCATTATCATCTGTAATAGGAATGCCGCCGATTTTATTTTCCGACATGATTTTAAAAGCTTCAGCTACTTGTTTATTTGGCTGTAATGTAATCGGATCAGTAATCAAACCGCTTTCCGAACGCTTAACTCTACGCACTTCCTGTGCCTGTGCGTCAATTGACATATTCTTATGCAGCACACCAATTCCACCTTCGCGCGCTAATGCAATTGCTAAGTTGGCTTCTGTAACAGTATCCATCGCTGCCGATAAGATCGGAATATTGATCGTGATGTTGTGTGTGACTTTTGTCTGTAGTTGTGTTTCTCTTGGTAAGATTTGAGAAAAAGCAGGTAATAACAATACGTCATCGAATGTTAAGCCGTCGCCTGCGAATTTGTTGGTTGATGAAAAGTGAGATAGTGTTTCCATGTGCAAAGATAAGGAAATAGTAATAAGTTGTCAGTAATAAGTAACAAGATTTTTCAGAAGAATATTAAATAATCTTATCTGCTGCTTTTTAAAATATTAATATATATGACCTTAATAAAAAATCCATTTACCGATTTCTTTGAAGGTGATTTTTTTGCCTTGCGTTAGAATTCCGATTCTATAAATTTTTGCAGCAAGATAGATCATACCGAAAGAAGAAACGATCAGTATAAACATCGATAGCAACTGCTGCCACCAGGCAACGTGAAATGGTATGCGTGCCATCATAATTATCGATGATGAAAACGGAATCATCGAACTCCAGACCGCAGTTGCTGATGAAGGTTGTTGTATTGTAATTGACATTAAAAATATAGAAATAATAATCGGCATAGTTATCGGCAACATAAACGACTGCACTTCACTGTCTTCATTAACAGCGGCACCAACAGCGGCAAACTGCGCAGCATAAAACAAGTAGCCAAAAATAAAATAAAAAATAAAACTGAAAATTATTCTCGGAATATCCAAGTCTGCCAATGCCGTTGTTAAATTAAATGCTATTTGTTTTGCTTCAGACATTTGTGCAACCTGATGGCTGTCATTTAATGCCTGCATAGCCATTATTTCATTGCCATAAAACAATTGTAAACCAACTTGCACAATCATTGTCAGTACAGCCCAAAGTATAAACTGCGTCAATCCAACTGCGCCAATTCCGATTATTTTTCCAATCATTAACTGAAATGGTTTCACTGTTGTGATCAATACTTCGATAATACGGTTCGTTTTTTCTTCTGTAACGCCACGCATGACCATGGCACCATACACTACTAAGAATATATAGATCAGCATTCCACTTAAATAACCAATTAGCGATGAAATATCCGTGCTGCCTTGTTTTTTTTCATCGTTAATGATCTTATTCAGTGTAATATCTTTATCCAATTTATCGATGATATCGACATCGTAATTTTTACTTTCCAACACGCGTTTTCTCACTTCTTCTGTGATCGCCGTTTCAATGCGATTTTGTGTAATTGCCCCTAATTCACTTGCCGAATAATAGGTGATACCAATTGGTTTTTCGAGATCAATTTTTGGTATGTATAAAAAAGCATCGTATTTTTTAGCATAGCTTTTTTTTAGTTTTTCGTAGGTTAACGTAGTATCTAATAAATAGTCGAAACGCAATGTTTCGCCAACATCCAGGCCACGAAATTTATCCTGAAATAAGTGCGACTCATCTAAAACAGCTATTTCCAATTTTTCGCCGGCACTGGTTGCGATCTTTACCATAGCAACGGTGAAAACACCCACTAAAACAGGCAGTAACAGCGTAATCAGGATGAATGACCTTTTACGCACTCTTGATAAATATTCACGTTGGATGATGTACCAGATCTTTTGCATAATGTTAAAGTTATTTGTTATACGTTATAGGTTAAAAGTTTTCCTTATAACTTATAACTATTATCTTTTCTACTTTACTTCATTTACTTTTTGAATAAAAATTTCGCCAACGGTTGGCAAAATTTCTGTCATGCTGTTTATTTCTATTGCGTTATCCAGCAAAATGCGCAACACATTATTCGGTTTTTGATTTTCTTTCAGTTGAATGATGAGTTCGTTATTTACCTGTTTTTGTATAGAAATAGAATCTTGTATTTTTTCCGTTACTGCCAAATTCTCAACCGTTACTATTTTGTATAAATGCTGTTTGAAGTCTTGTTTGATTTGCTGAATATTACCGTCCAAAATAATTTTTCCTTTATTGATCAAAAAAATATCTTCACACATTTCTTCAATATTTTCCATGCGATGCGTAGAAAAAATAATGGTCGTTCCTTTCTGATTCAGTTCAATAATTTCATTCTTGATCTGCTCGGCTGCAATCGGATCCAAACCGGAAAACGGTTCATCCAAAATCAGTAACTTCGGTTCATGCAGAATAGTGGCTACGAATTGTACTTTTTGTTGCATGCCTTTAGAAAGATCTTCAATATTCTTATCACGCCAGCTTTCAATGTTTAATTTTTTCAACCAGAAATCAATCTTTTCTTCTGCTTCTCTTTTTGTAAAATTTCTTAGTCTAGCAAAGTAAATTAATTGTTCGCCAACTTTCATTTTTTTATACATGCCGCGTTCTTCAGGCATGTAACCAATTTGATTGCTGTGTTTTGGTTGTAATTTTTCACCATTGAATAAAATTTCACCGGAATCCGGATAAAATATTTGTGTGATATTGCGGATCAGCGTTGTTTTTCCGGCGCCGTTTGGACCAAGCAAACCATAAATTTTATTTGGTAAAATATTGAGCGAAACATTTTGTAACGCTAAATTATTCTGAAACGATTTTGAAATATTTTTTATTTCGAGTAAAGCCATTAAGAAAAATTATGAGTTCTGAATTTACAACAACATATAATTCTACGAAATTAGTTCAATTTTATAAAAAAACATTTTTATTTGGATATTTCATACAACTCACAAGGTTTCAGGCGTTCATCTGCTTGTAAATATGGATGATTATAAAAAGTTAAAACTCTTTTCATTCCGATTTTTTGCATTACGTTTATAGATGGTAAATTGATTTGCGGCGCCATAGCCATTACCTTTTCTAAATGCAAGTCTCTGAAAGCAAAATCCAGGCATCTTTTAGCGCCTTCTGTAGCAAATCCTTTATTCCAGTTTGCCTTTGATAAACGCCAGCCAATATCAATACATGGTGTAAAATCTGCTTCAAATTTCTGTTCTGCTAATCCGATAAAACCAATCAGTTCTTGATTTTGTAATGAATCTACCGCAAAATAACAAAACCCACTTTCTGCAAATGACTTTTGCATTCTTTTGATAAATTGTTCAGTTTGTTCCGGCGTTTGAGTGCTAGGAAAAAAACGCATTACATCAACATCTGCATTGATTTTAGCCATTTTTTCAATATCAGCATTTATCCAATTTCGAAAACCTAATCGTTCTGATTGGAAAATATATTTATCGTTGAATGACATAGAATGAATATTATTTATTTATATTGGAATTGTAAATAAAAAACAAAAACTTGAGAACCCTTAAAATGATTATTTTACGAACTTTGCTTAATTAAAAACAATCGAATGAAATTAACCTATTTTATAGTTTTTTGCATCTGTTTTGTTAATACTTTCTCATCGAATAAGAAGAAATTATTGATTTCTAATAAAAAATACGAAGATTCATTAAAAATCCATTTACAAGGTATTGGCTGTGGAATTTCGCCTACAATATCTGAAGCGAAAGACAATATTATAAAAATCGAAAAATGGATTAAACTTCATCCAGATTGCGAACTTGCTTATCATGATTTAGCGATGCAATATTATTATTTGAGTTGTAAAGATTCAACTATAAAAAATGAATGTTATAAAAAATGTTTAGCATATAGTTTGAAAGATGCCTCCTTTAAACCTTACAAAATTACAGCATGGAGTTATAGCAATGTTATTATGATGTGTCTGCTATTGGGAAAATGCGACGATGCTCTCTTTTATTTCGAAAAGATTAAAAAATTGAATCCAAGAGGATTGAAAAATGAATTGCGCAGAAACACAATGGGTTTTCTGAATAAGGAAATGATCTTAAGAAGTTGCAATAAATAAAATCTCTTCTTAATGGAAAAACTTATCGAAAAATCCTTTGTTTTTTTCTTTTTGTTTATTTGGATTGAAGTTGCTGCTTTTTTCCATTTTATGTAACAATGCTTCTTCGTCACTCGTTAAATCCTGTGGTGTAAAGACCTGTACTTCTACAATCTGGTCGCCTTTGCCGTAACCTTGTAAACTTGGAATTCCTTTGCCTTGTAATTTGAATAATTTGCCGCTTTGCGTACCTTTTGGAATTTTTATTTTAGCAGTGCCTCCAATGGTCGGAACTTCTGCCTGAGTGCCTAAACAAACATCTGAAAAGTTCAATACCAATTTATATATAACGTTATTGTCTTCGCGTTTCAATTCAGGATGTGGTGTTTCTTCAATATTTATTAGTAAATCGCCGGCATAACCGCCACGAACGCCTGCATTTCCTTTGCCATTCATCGACAACTGGATACCTTCTGTAACACCAGCCGGAATATCAATGGTTACAATCTCTTCACCGTAAATACGTCCTTCGCCACGACATTTAGTGCATTTATTGGTGATAATTTTTCCTTCGCCTTCGCAAGTCGGACAAGTACCTGTAGTTTGCATTTGCCCTAAAAAAGTAGATGTTACTTTGCGAACCACGCCACTTCCGTTGCATGTATTACATGTTTGATAAGAATTGCTGTCTTTAGCACCGATGCCACTGCAAGTATCACAGGTAACGTGTTTCTTTACTTTTATCTTCTTTTGAGCGCCATTGGCAATTTCTTCCAAATCTAATTTTACTTTTACGCGTAAATTGCTGCCGCGTTGTCCTTGCCCGCGCTGACTTCTTCCTCTTTGTCCACCAAAGAAAGATTCAAACGGACTTCCGTCGCCACCAAAAATATCGCCGAAATTAGAAAAGATATCATCCATGTTCATGCCTGCACCACCGCCACCAAAACCACCTGCTGCACCTTGATGGCCAAATCTGTCGTAATTTGCTTTTTTGTTGTCGTTGCTTAAAACGTCATACGCTTCTGCAGCTTCTTTAAATTTTTCTTCCGATGCCTTATCGCCAGGATTTCTGTCCGGATGGTATTGTAAAGCTAATTTCCTGTACGCTTTTTTTATTTCATCAGCAGATGCAGTTTTTGCAACGCCTAATACTTCGTAGTAATCTCTTTTTGCCATTGTTTATTTATTTTCCAACTACCACTTTTGCGTAGCGAATGATTGTGTCATTTAAAGTATAACCGCTTTCTACTTCGTCCAGCACTTTTCCTTTTTGCTCTTCGTTTGGCGCAGGCACTTCTGCAATCGCTTCATGCTGTTCAATATTGAAATCCTGTCCGATGCTTTCAATGATTTTCAAACCTTTGTTTTGCAAGGTTTTTTGCAGTTTTTCCTGGATTAACTTTACACCGTTTGCATAATTTTCCGCGTTGCTATCTGCTGCATATGCTTTGTCGGCGCGTTGGAAATCATCCAAAACAGGCAATAATTCTTTAATAATCTCTTGTCCTGCCGTTTTATATAATTCGATTCGTTCTTTTGCGCTGCGTTTTTTAAAATTATCAAATTCAGCCAAAAGACGCATGAATTTGTCTTTTTGGTCAGTAATTTCATTTTTCAGCACCGACAATTCGTCTATTTCTGTCTCCGCATTTTGTTCAGCAGGTTCATTTTGCTGACTTTCTGACTGTGTTTGTGCTTGTTCTGTTGTTGTTTCATCTTTGATTGTATCCGATAACGGCTCATTTGCATCTATCATTGTATAGAATTTAAAAATCCTTTGACAAATTGTTTGCCAAAGGATTTTTTAAGACATTTTGACACGCTACTTTACTTCTTTTTGGAAGAAGTTTTCTTTGTAGTTGTTTTTTTAGTAGTTGTAGCCGCTTTTAATCGTTTGTTTAATTGTTGTTCGATTAAATTATGATCCGGATTAATAGCAATTACATAGCCGGTTTCGTCCACCAAAACTGTTTGCGGAATAGAACGGATACCGTATTTAGCTGCGCCTTCAGAACTCCAGCCGCCAAGATCGGAAACGTGATATTTCCAAACTAAACCATCTTGCTGGATCGCATTTTTCCACGCAGTAGCATTTTGGTCTAAAGAAACGCTGTAAACCGTAAAACCTTTGATACCGTTATTCCATTTTTTGCCTTGGTATTTATTGTAAAGAGCAACAACACCAGGATTATTTCTGCGACAAGGTCCGCACCACGAAGCCCAGAAATCGATCAGCACGACATAGCCTTTCAGTGAAGAAAGCGCGATGACATTTCCATCCGGATCTTTATAAGCCAATTCGGTTGCTTTGGTGCCAATAGCAGGCATTTGCGCATTTGCATTCAAAAAAGAAAAAAAAGCGATACTTAAAAGTAGAATTATCTTTTGCATATTAGATTTTGATGAACAAATATAGGCAAATTTTATGCCTAAAAAAAATTGACGTTTTAGTAAATTTATTTAACTAAACCCAATCTCTGATCTTGTCCAGCAGAGATTTTTTAGCAGAAATATCGATGTCTAACGTGTAGATTTCGCCTGCAGCATTTTTGGAGTTACTACTTATGATGGTGTTGTTTTTGGAAACCAACTTGTATTCAATAGGTTGTTCAATTTTTGACATGGTTTCGATAATAAACTGCATACTTAAATCTTCAGTAGAAAATAAAATTTCATTCGGTTTGTATGCATCTAAAATATCTTTCAGGTTTTCAATCGAGCCGAGATTCTTATTATTTTTGATGCCATTTTTGATAGAAATAAATCCAAGATATTGTCGTTTAAGATCTGCATTTTTCAGTTGAGCAGAAATATTATTTGCTTCATTTTCGCTGCTAATAATAACGTATTTTTTTTCAGATTTTATATAAGAATGTAATGTGCCGTTGATCGAATATAAAACCATTCTGTAAAGCGACAAAATAATAATGTTATGTAAAAACACAGACAAAATGATACCACGCGAAAATCGCAGCGATAACGGAAAAAAGGAATAAACAATCGCAATTAATAACACACCAACCGTTAAGCCAACTAACAATTGTCGCCACTTGTTTTTAGTTTTATAAACGCCAAAAAACCATAATGAAAAAATCCAAATCGCTATGTAAACAGGTGTATTTACAAGGAAAAATTCTTTTGGATAATGTGTCCGGTATTGCGCCCGAATAATATTTTCGAATAATTCTTTGCTTAGATAAATTCCGGCGAGCGTTAGTGCCGCGTCTAAAATCGGAAAGAACAATCCGGCAAAAAAAGATTGGAAAACGGCTAAAAATGCACGAAAAAAAATAGCGAATTGCAGCAGCCAATTCAACACTTTGCCTTTTGTTCCGCCAATGTGTTTGTTAGAAAAGATAAGCATCGCGTTGTAAAAAACTTTGATATAATTCAAGCTGCCTTTTTTCGTGCTTTCGCCTTTGAAATGAATAATTGACGTGTCTGCTAAATAATAATTTTTGAAACCTGCTTTTATCATTCTGTACGACAAATCAATGTCTTCACCATACATAAAATAATCTTCGTCGAGCAAACCGATTTTATCTAAAACACTTTTACGCAATAACATAAAAGCGCCTGACAACACTTCAATTTCGTGATTTTTATTATTATCTAAATACGTTAAATGATATTGACCAAATGTTTTAGATTTAGGAAAAATCTTTGACAAGCCGCTCATTTTTGCAAAAGCTGCTAACGGCGATGGAAAACCGCGTTTCGATTCGGGTAAGAAATTGCCTGCGCCATCTACCATCTTCACGCCAAGACCGGCAATTGCTGTATTTTCATCCATTTTGTCAATACATTTTTGCAAGGTATCTTCCTGTATAATTGTATCAGGATTCAACAGCAAAACATATTCAGCATCGCTCACTTTTATCGCTTGATTATTTGCTTTTGAGAAGCCAACATTTTCCGTATTCGCGATCAGTTTTACTTGTGGAAATTTATCGCGCAACATGTGCAGCGAATCATCCAAAGAATTATTATCGACTACAAAAATATCATACTCAAAATGGCAAACCGACCGATTTACTGCATGCAAACATTGCTCTAAAAAATAGCGCACATTATAGTTGACAATGACGATGGAAAGTTTCACTAATTTGAAAATTATAGTTTTAATTTTTTAGGATGTTGTTTCATATTCCAAAACAACAAAATTTCTATAACTTCATTTTTCTCTACAAAAAATAAAACGATGTGTTTATTTATGATCGCTCTTCTAATATTTTGTTGATGAAAAATTGGAAATGATTTTGGAAACAGACTGATTTGTTCTGCAATTTTTTCGATTTCTTGTAAAAAATCATTGTGAACTTGAATTGACCATTCTGCTAATAAATAATCTAATATTGATTGTAAAGAAATTTCTGCTTTCGGTAAAATAACTACTTCTTTCTTCATTTCTTTAATTGCGACAGATATTCAAATGCATTTTTTCCTTTTGCATTATTTTTTGAATCTTGTAAACTTAGTTCCAAATCATCTTTGATGTTGTTTGGCAAATCGTTCCAAAAATCTATGTTGTTATTTTCTCGTTCAATTTCTTTTTCCAGTAAAGTAGAATATGCAATTAACACACTTTCATCCTGAACTTGATTTATAAGCGTGTGCAATTTATCTTTTAATGTTTCTGTTAACATAAAATAAAATTAATAAATAAAAGTCATTTCGTCATATAATTTTCATACGGCAACCGCGACTGAATGCTGCGCGCCAAAGTGATTTCATCTACATATTCAAGCTCGCCGCCAAAGGCAATACCACGCGCAATCGATGTGATTTTTATTTCGTGAGCCGATAAAACTTTTGACAGATAAAAGATCGTTGTGTCGCCGTCAATTGTCGGATTCAGTGCCATAATCACTTCTTTGATTTCGCTTTCTTTTATTCTTGTCAATAAACTTTCAATGTTCAGTTGTTCAGGACCAATGCCATCCATCGGCGAAATCAAACCATCCAAAACATGATACAAACCATTGTAATGTCGCGTGTTTTCAATCGCAATAATATCTCTGAAATTTTCTACAATACACACCACACTTTTGTCGCGATAAGAACTATTGCAAATACTGCAAGTTTCATCATCGGAAACATTATGACACGTTTTACAGAATTTAATTTCAGTACGCATTTTCAAAATTGCATCAGCAATATTCTGCGTATCTTTTTCTTCTTTCTGCAACAAATGCATCACCAAACGCAAAGCCGTTTTTTTGCCAATGCCAGGTAAAGTGGCAAAGCCATTCACGGCATCTTCAATTAATTTGGATTGAAATTGCATGACACAAATGTAGTGATAAGTAGTAAGTAGTAAGTAGTAAGTTTGGATTTTTTACTAACTTCATTCACAATTTTAACATTCATCATAAAACATTATAAAAATGTCGCCAGTTTGGATTGCACTTAGTATTTCAGCATATTTTATTTTCTTATCGATCATTGCGTGGTACACATCGCGAAATTCTGATAATGACGCATTTTTTCGCGGTAGCAAAGCATCGCCTTGGTACATAGTTGCGTATGGAATGGTAGGCACTTCGCTTTCCGGTGTTACGTTTATTTCGGTTCCGGGAAAAGTTGGTTCTGCGCATTTCGCGTATTTTCAGGTGGTGCTAGGTTATCTGATCGGTTATTTTGTTATCGCGATGGTTTTGTTGCCGTTGTATTATAAGTTGAATTTGACTTCTATTTATACTTATTTGCAAAAAAGATTTGGAAATGCTGCTTACAAAACCGGCGCGAGTTTTTTCATTTTATCGAGAACGCTTGGTGCAACGTTGCGCTTATATTTAGTGATAAATGTGTTGCAGATTTTTTTATTGCCTGCAGGTTTAAGTTATTTTACGATTGCTGCTTTAGTTGTTTTGGCGATGATTTTGATTTACACATTTAAAGGTGGTGTTAAGTCAATCATTTGGACAGACATGCTGCAAACAACTTTTATGTTGCTGGCTTTAGTAACTTGTATCTGGTTTATTAAAGCTAAACTGAATTTATCATTTGGTACTATGTTTTCAACGTTGCATGACAAAGGTTACACTGAAATTTTTATGACCGATTGGCTAAAAGGAAATTTCTTTCTGAAACAAATTATTGGCGGCATGTTCATCACTATTGCAATGACCGGTTTAGATCAGGAAATGATGCAGAAAAATATCAGTTGCAAAAACTTAGGCGATGCACAAAAAAACATGATTACTTTCAGTTTTATTTTATTGTTTGTAAATCTCATTTTTCTGATTCTTGGTGGTGTTTTGTTTTTATATAGCGATCAGTTACACATTGCGCAATTTGTAGATGGCAAGTTTCAGTTGTTAGATGCAACGAACACTTTTGTTGCTGCAAATACGGATGATTTATTTCCAACGATTGCGTTGAAATATTTGCCTTCATTTATTTCTATCATTTTTATTATTGGTTTGATCTCTGCTTTATTTCCCAGTGCTGACGGCGCATTGACTGCTCTGACATCATCAATATGTATTGATATTTTAGGCATCAACGACAATAAAAATTTAGATGAAAAACAACGTACACAAATGCGTTTGAAAGTGCATTTCACAATGGCTTTTGTATTCTTATTATTTGTGATCGGATTTAAAATTTTGAACCAATCTGCACTGATTGATTTATTGCTGAAAGTTGCCGGTTATACTTACGGACCACTTTTAGGTTTGTTCATGTTTGGTATTTTAACCAAAAGAAATATCGACGATAGTTTAACGCCAATTATATGCGTTGTTGCACCTGTCATTTGCTTTTTCGTAGATAAAAACGCTGACAAACTCATCAAAGGATTTTCATTTGGTCCGGAAATGTTATTATGGAATGGCTTGCTGACTTTTATTGGATTATGGATCATCAGCAAACCAAAAGATCAGGCGACAACACTTGATGCTGAATTGATTAAGTAGAAATTCAGATTTATTTATATCTTTGCAAGTCGGATTTTTGTGTAAATCATTAAATCTGATATTGTAAAAAATAAATTAAACAGAGATGTCATTAGAAGATTTTAAAAAGAAAAAACCCTTTAAACAAAAAAGCTGGACACAAGTAAACGCATCAAATAGCTGGAGTATGTTTCGCATCATGAGCGAATTCGTAGATGCCTATGATAAGATGGATAGAATCGGACCTTGTATTTCTATTTTTGGTTCTGCACGCACCAAACCGGAGAATCCATATTATCAATTATCGGTTGCTATTGCAGAGCGTTTAGTAGAAGAAGGTTATGGCGTAATCACCGGTGGCGGACCTGGTATTATGGAAGCAGGCAATTTAGGCGCACAAAATAAAAACGGAAAATCCGTTGGTTTAAATATTGAATTGCCATTTGAGCAAAGCCACAATCCATACATTGATAATGATAAACTGATTTCGCATCATTATTTCTTTGTGCGAAAAGTAGTGTTTGTAAAATATGCACAAGGTTTCGTGTATTTACCTGGTGGTTTTGGTACATTCGATGAGTTATTTGAAGTATTGACGTTAGTACAAACTAAAAAAATTGATCGCGTTCCGATAGTGCTGATGGGCAAGCAATTTTGGCAAGGCATGTTAGACTGGATGAAAACAGAAGTATTGGAAAATCAGCATAATATTTCTGAAAGCGATTTCGATTTATTTTTGGTAACAGATGATACTGAAGAAGCAATTGCATACATCAATACATTCTACCAAGAACACGATTTAGCGCCAAACTTCCAGTAATTACTGGCTGTTTCAGCAGAAAACTACTATGTTGTTTTTATACTTTGTAATGCATTATTAAACCAATCAGCATCAGGTGTTTTGGTATCGAAAGTAAAATCAGCATATAGCTTCGGATTTTTGTAAATGCGATAAAGTGTTTTAAAACTATTTACCACATTGGTAAAATATTCCTGATGGTAACCAACCGTTGATTTTCTGCTGATATATATTTTGAATGCTTTTAACTGAATTTTAAAAGCATTCAAATTTTGTGTTTCAAAATAAATTTTCAGCAAGATGAATTTTGCATTTAAATTCCATATCGTGTCTTTAAATTCATTCGTCAACAAAATCTTCAACGCCTTTTCATATTCTTTTTTGCTGTAATGCAGTTTCGCGTTATTAAAATCAATTGTATTCTGACGATATTCAGTTGCAATCAGATCCGCATATTTCTTAATAAAACCTGTAGTTTTGTCCAATTGCTTTAATTTAATTCCAAGCGACACCACATTGGTAAAACTAAAACGGCTGATCTCATTATCTTCCAACAAAAATTTATTTTCAATGGCGTAAATATAAATGTCAAACGTGAGTTTAGTATATTTTTCAATGTTCTGATTTGATTTCTTTACACAAAAATTGATTGCCAGCAAATAAACATCTCTCAAATCCTGCATGGAAAACAAAGCACTATTTTTCTGCATTTCTTTTAAAAACAAATCAAAAGCAGTTTCGTCTTCATAAAATGTCACCAAATAAATATGGTAATAAATCTGGATCGGAATGCAATTTTTAAAATGACCTTTTTCGATCATATTAACCACATGTTCCAGCGTTGGATTTTGAATTTGTATGTTGGTAATTTTTTGAATAGAATGCACGATGCATGCATATTTCAATGTTTCGAGAATAAAATATTGCGCACGCGTATCTATGATTTCCTGAAATTTCAAGTCAACATTCCTGTTATTTTTTGAATTGGTTTGGTGATATTGTGTGTGAAACTGATACTGATAAGAAAAAAAAGCAGCATTTCTGACAGAGGTTTTTTCCATTTCCAGCAAACCGTTTTCTATATGCTGATTGGCAATTTTCGGCAAGTCTCTTTCAGAAAAAAAACCGGCGAGCAGCAGTGCGCGTTGTTCCTTTTTTTGCTGAATGCGATAATAAACAATAAAATCTTCGATCATTTCATTGGCTTGCCAAATCAGATGCCGGATTCTGAGATCGTTGAAAGGCAGATTTGGATATAAATATTCATGTAATTTTTCTTTGCTAACTGTTTTTTGGCTGATGTTTCTGCGTGTTTCAACAAATCTGTGCAATCTAAATATGTCGTTATTTTTATTGACAAAATCACTTAAAATCCATTTTTTAAAATAGCGTTTTTCTTCATTATTTAAAGCAATAAATGATTGTATAAACTTAGAATCAAGCATAAAGTTGCATATTTTTTGTGGACAAATTAAAATATTTGTGTCGTAAATCTAAATAATTATTTCCGATATTTGATGTTGTAGCAGAAGCCGAGTACAACTACTATATAAACATTAATGAAGAATTATTTTTTAAAATGCGGATGGTATTTATTTGCACTGATAGGTATTATCAGTTGTAATCCAGATATAGTTGATCCGCCTGTTACAGAGCGCAAAATTGTTGCTTTAAATTATGTGCATGAAGACAATATCAATGGCAGAATCATCAATCCAACGATAGACTTAGATACGAATATTATTGCCAACTACCGATTTGTTTATAATTCTAATGGCACATTAAATAGTATTTCCGTGTTTGATGATTCATCCAATTTTGCCATTTTACAAAAAGAGGTAAAGTTTGTGTATTATCCGGACCGAGTGAGATGGTACACATTTAATGCTGCAGATACATTAAGAGAAAGAGTTTATGATGCGTTTTTCAATTCCAAAAAACAGATCACCAGAATTGCTGACACTGCAAATAATGGATTTAATTTTTACTATCTTAACGACAAGCTGGTTACGATTGAAGACACTACGCCAAACACGACTTTCTTGCGAATTAAAAATTTCGTTTACCAAAATAACAATTTAGTTAAATATGATGTGTTTTTGCCAAACGGAACCCAAATCGGATATGCAGAAATGGAATATAGCAGAAAACAAACAACTGCTGAATTTGACATGCTTCTATATAGTGACGCTGTTATTTTCTTATATATTGCCGATTTAAACATTTTATCCAAAACAGGATTAAATTATGGAATTGGAAATACGAACCTTTTACTGAAGAAACAGGAATTTTTACTACCAACAACACAAACACCTATCACCACCTATACGTTTGACTATGAGTATGACCGTAAATATCCAACGGACATTATAAAAAGAAGTATTGCAAAAACCGTTACCGGCATTGCACAACCAGATACCTTATTTTATCAATATAAATATTAAACTGAGTTTATAGTAGTTTGTAGTTCAGTTCAGCTTCGAATTTACTTCGGAGCTTTTTTATGTTTTTTAAGTCCGGCGATTGCTTTATTGAACCATTCAAAATCCGGTGTTTGTTTATTAAAGATATAATCTTCATACTTTGCCGGATTTTTATACGCATCTTGCAAAACAGAAAATGCATGACAAACATTAGTAAAATAATCCTTATGATAGCCGATGTTTTTTTGTCTTCTGATATAGGTGCTGAATGCTTTAAATTGAACAGCAAACAAATCAAAATCTCTGTTTTCAAATAAGATCTTTAAAACTAAAAATTTTGCATTTACATTCCACAAAGTATCTTTAAATTCATTGGTTAGCAAAATCTTCAGCGCTTTATCAGACTGATTTGTTGCATATAATATTTTTGCTGAGTTAAAATCAATCGTATTCTTTCTATATGCTTTACTTATTTGAGTGCTGAATTTTTTTACAAAATCATTCACTTTATCAAACTCTTTCAGTTTTATTCCAACAGAAACCGTATTCGTAAATGCAAAACGATTCAATTCATTGTCTTCAATTAAAATACCTTTTTTGATAGTATACAAATACAATTCAAAAGTTTGTTGCGTATAATATTCAATATTCTGATTTGATTTTTTAATACAAAAACTAATAGCCGTTCGATATAGATTGCTTAGATCTTGAAAGGAAAACAACACTTCATTTTCTTTAATGTCTTTCAGGAAAGATTCAAACGCTGTCTCATTTTCACTGGACACAAACAAATAGGTATTGTAATAAATTCTTACGATTGGAATTTGCAAAAAAGCAGAATTTGGTAAGAGTTCTAAAATAGAAGGCAATAAATACTGCTGGTCTTTAAACTCCATGACGCGTTGTATCGTGCTAACAATACATGCCGACTTCAGAACTTCAATAATAGTATAAGTAGTGAACGAATGAATAGTATCATTGATATTAAAGTCTTTAGTACGATTGTTCCTGGAGTTGATATCATAATATGTGATTCCTAAATCGTAAATATCTCTGTAAAATGCAGCATTTTTCAAACTCTCTTTTTCAATAATGGCGTGCGCGTCATCAATAGTATGATTTGCATAAGAAAACAAACCTTTATGTATATAAAAATCAGCCAGTATTTTTTCTTTCATACCGATTTTATTTTCGGTATAATAATAAACAATAAAAGATTCTACCAACTCTGATGTTAACCAAACCAGGTGTCGAATACGCAAGTCATTAAATGGTTTCTTCGGATACAGATAATGATGTGCTTTTAGTTTAGTAACAGACTTAGCATCTATTTTCTTGCGTGAAATGATAAAATTAAAAAACCGAAAAATATCGTCATTTTCATTGACAACGTTCATACTCATCCATTTTTTCAGGTTCCTTTTCTCCGCTTTATTTAAAGACAAACAAATCTGTATTAATTTACTTTCAAACATGTTATTTCGTTAAAACCGTATAAAAATCATTGACAAAATAAAAAATTTGTTCCTGAAAGTTGAATTAATTATAGTGAATTTTGAATCGCAACTAAAAATTATTAAATATCAAAATTGCAATTTATTTACAAGAAAAATTATTTTATATAAAATATTTATTTTAAAACTTATAAATTACATATCATGAAAAAAAATTGTCTTTTTTTATTGTTTACATTGTGGCTCACAGCTTTAAATTGTAGCGCGCAACAAAATAACTTTAACCCTATTGGTAATGAGATTTACAAAGATGTTAATCCAAAGTTTCTTTATCATGACATTACTGCACCAGTAAGTGATGAAATTAAATACTTAGTTAGTGTTGCAAGAGTTGCAACACTAATTCAACAAGTATATTCAAATAATACTCTATATCCATTCAATAACACTATAAATCTTAATACTACAAATGAACTTACAATACACAGAACAAATAGATTAGGGTATTCAAAAAATCAAAATACTAACATTAATTCTTCTTACAGAGCGCCTCAATTATTATTCATTAGACCTACTAATAATTCAAATAATCCTTGCATACTATTAACACCAGGTGTTGGGGAAAATTTTAATACACAGTGGTCAGGGACGATACTATTTGCAGTGAACTTAGCCATGAGAGGATATGCCGTTGCAATATATGACAATATGGCTTCGAGCAGCCCTGATAATTGTATTTGGCAAACGATGGAAAGTTATCCTACATCATTATTCTTGTGTACTTCATTTGATCCAAATAAAGAAGAAAAGACAACTTATTCAATGGTGCAACTAGGATATGCGGCCATGGCTTATGTTACAAATTCAATACCTAATGCCAATTTAAACACAAACGCCTTTTTTGCTGCCGGCGGAAGCTATGGCGCACTATCATCTATGTTTTTAGCATACGCAGACGACAATACTTCAGGAGGAACACCATGCTTCCAAAGTAATATATTTACTTCTAATATGGGAAACTTTTATGGCAGAGTAACTACTGGTTTAACTATACCAGCAAATTTATTAGCTAATCGAATTAGGGCAGTTGCATGTATTGGCGGAGCAATCTATAAAAATAATTCTTCTATAAATATTGGAACTTTATATGACGCTTCAGATGCTATATGTCCAATGCTTTACTTAAATTCAAACTATGATTTGAATGTAGATATAAACACAGGCAGCATACCTGCATCAACATTTTTAACTGGTTTAACAAATCTAGCTGGCTTAACACAATACAATTCTAGTGGAATCAATGTAAATTATTATATAAACCTAGATGCAAATAGCCAACATCCTTTTTCCGATAACTTTAGTGAAGGATTAACTCCTTCTTGGGCGTCCTTGCCAACATTATATCCTAACAATAATGATTTTGCAACTGCACTAAATAATCCTAATTCATTGCCAATGAATACTAAAATACTAGTGAAAAAATATATTTACAGTCAGTTACAAGGTTTAGATATGGGTACATATATTGCTGCATATTTCAGAAGAAGAATGGGGCCAAATTCTGCAACATTTCCAACAATTAATGCAAATACTGTAAAGTATGTTAAGCCAATCGATGTAAACTCAAGAGTTACTGGCACAAACAATGCTATAGATTACTTTCCAACATTAAATTATCCAAACGGTCATTATGCTAATGCAGCCTGCACATTAGGTACACCAGTCTGTTCTATTCCATTTGTTAGTAGTACTGGAAGTGTCGCAAATAATTTTAGACAAGCCAACCCAAATCCAACAGAAACCAAAGCAACGAACTTACCATTAATGTATCCAAATCCAACAACCGGAAAATTGAACATCAACTTAAAATTAGATAAAGAAATAAATGGGTACAATGTGAGTATTTTCAGTGTTGACGGCAGAACTATTTTAAGCAACAGCATTAATGAAAAAATGGAAGCAGAAAGCGTATTATCTAAGGATTTTGATATCAGCGCACAACCAAACGGCGTATATTTTATTCGCGTTACATCAGAAAATAATGTGCTTTTGAATAAAACTTTTTTATTGAATAAATAGTTCTTTCTTTATCAAACAGCTTTATCCAAAAGCTCCGAATTTATTTCGGAGCTTTTTTATTGATATTCATTTCAGCCAGCATATTGTTAAACCAAGTCACGTTTATCATTTCTGATGTAAACACAAAACCTGCATATTTCTTTGGTTGCTTGGTTGCTTTATATAATTCTTTAAACAGTGCTATCAAATGCGTAAAATAAGTTTTATGATAACCGATATTCGTTTTGCGCTTCACATACACATTGAATGCATTCAGATAAGTACTGAATAATTCTATGTTTTTTTGTTCGAAGTAAATTCTGAGAATTAAATCTTTTGCATTTAAATTCCAGATCGTGTCTTTAAATTCATTGGTCAGTAAAATTTTGAGCGCTTTGTCGCTTTGTCCTTTTGCATAAAGCAGTTTTGAAGTATTAAAATCAATTGTATTTTTTCGGAATTCCGGATTTATTAATTTGCTGTACATCTTAATAAATTCTTCTATTCTGGCAAATTTTTTGAGCTTAATTCCAAGCGTTACCACATTCGTAAAAATAAAACGACTGATCTCATTGTTCTCAATCAAAATGCTTTTGTCAATCGTGTATAAATATAAATCAAGCGCTTGTTTTGTGTAAAAAGTTTGATTCTGATTCGATTTTTTTATACAGAAATTTATTGCCAAACGATACAATTCATTCAAATCATGCGTTGAAAATAAAATTTCATTGGCTTTAATATCTTTAATAAATTGCTTGAATGCTTTCTCATCTTCATTCGTCGCAACCAAATAAATATTGTAATAAATACGCACTTGCGGCAACTGCAAAAACGCAGGATCTTGCATCAATACCAAAATAGGTTCTAGTAAATGATGTTTCGTTTTGGTTTCACCAACTTTTTGTATTGACAAAATTCGACTACTGGTTTTCAGTGTTTCCAAAATCGCAAAAATGGTAAATGAATTTGCGATCTCATCAATATTAAAATCATTGGTTCTGATGTTTCGTGATTGAATATCGTAATACAGCGAATGCAAGTGAAAATTTGTTTTGTAATATTCTGCATTCTTAATATTATTTTTTGCCATCAACTCAATGCCGCTCTCAACTGTCTTTTGCGCATGTTTGTACAAATCTTTCTGCATGTAAAACTTAGAAAGTAATTGTTCGCGCAGCGAAAGTTCATTTTCCATTTTTATGTAAACAATAAACGACTCTAAAATTTCTGTCGTCATCCAGATCAAATGCCGAATGCGTAAATCATGGTATTTTTTATTTGGATATAAATATTCATGCGCTTTTTCTTTGGTAACCGTTCGTTCTGTAACATTTTTCTTAGAATCTATAAATTCAAAAAAACGCAAAATATCTTCGTTTTTATTGACAAAATCAGAAGAAATCCATTTTCTCAGTTTTCGCTTTTCTTCCAGATTTAAGTTAGAATAAATATCAATCAGCTTTGTTCCAAACATAAAAATTTGTTTATAAATTCCTGAATTTTATGACAATCAAAAAAATTTGTATTGAAATATATGCAATTTATTTGTCAAATTTGGTATATCACACCAATCTTTTAAATTTTAAAAGAATATGAGCAACCAAATGAAACCATTTTATTGGCTTTGTATTTTTATCATCGGATTGAATTCTTGTACAAATAACTCAGTAACAGATCCGATAAAAAAAAGAATTAAGCAATCTTTTAAGTTAAACGATGAATTTATTCATGACGATAACGTGAATAATGTTGATCTGAGAAAATTAAATATTACGATTCGTCAGGCAGCCAATTTTTATTATAATACAGATGGTTTATTAGACAGTTTAAATGTTTTCAGCGATTCAACACCAAGTGCTGCTTTGTTAAAGTCACTTAAATTTCATTATTTGCCAGATCGAATACGTGCAGATATTTTCTTCGCACCGAATGACAGAAATGTTGCTCATTTCTTTTACAACAGCAAGAAACAAGTGACGAAAATTGTAGATACTTCCGGTTTAAATTTGGTTGGCTTGTTTTTTTCTTACAATAGCGATAAAATAACCAACATCAGAATTGCAGTTTTAGGTTCTTCTACAAACATTACTAATTTTGTCTATGATGGCAACAATAATTTGTTGCAATATATTCTTCCTGATTCTACAGGCGCTTTACATAAAGTTGCGTTTACGTATGATTTAAACAAACCGATTAACTCTGATCTGGACATTCGTTTCGCCAGTGCCGGTGTTCAGTTTTTATATGCTGGTGGTGTAAATGTAATTTCATTAATTGGTTTAAATACCGGTGTTGGCAATACACATCGCATTTTAAATCGATTGGAAACAAAACTGGTTGGCGGACAAACTGACAATGAATATCAATACGAATATTCTGTCGATAATGATGGTGAAATCACTAACCGCAAGATTACCATAAACGACACAATTGATGTTTTTTACGAATATCGATATTAATATTTCTTCTTTTCATAGTTTGTAGTTTAGTTCAGCTTCGATTTATTTCGAAGCTTTTTTTATTTGTATAGATTGACATTTTGACCTATCATATTTCAAAATAAAAATGTAAATCTTCTTCCAAAAATTTAACAACATTCCTGGTTGATTTGGCGTTGTATGCTTTATATTTAAGAAAGTAAAGAACGAAAAATGAACGCCGACCGCATACAGGAAAAACTCGAAATACTGGCAGATGCTGCTAAGTATGATGTTTCCTGCGCATCGAGTGCGGGAAACCGAAGTAACAAAAATAAAGGACTTGGAAATTCGTCCGGCACGGGTATTTGTCACAGCTACACAGAAGATGGACGCTGTGTTTCTTTGCTAAAAATTCTCTTAACCAATCATTGTATTTACGATTGCGCGTATTGTGTGTCGCGTAAAACAAATGACATTAAACGTGCTGCTTTTACGGTAGAAGAAGTAGTGGATTTGACGATTAATTTTTACAGAAGAAATTACATCGAAGGTTTGTTCCTGAGTTCCGGTATTTTTAAAAATGCAGATTTTACGATGGAACGTTTAGTACGTGTAGCAAAAACTTTACGACTCGAACATAACTTTCACGGCTACATACATTTGAAAACAATTCCAGGCGCTTCTGATGAACTGATGAAAGAAGCAGCGTTGTATGCTGATCGTTTAAGCATCAATTTGGAATTGCCGACAGAAAGCAGTTTAAAATTATTGGCACCTGAAAAGAAGCGCGAAGATATGACGGCGCCAATGACCTTCGTGAAGAATGGCATCATTCAATACAAAGAAGAGAAGAAGATTTTTAAAAAAGTGCCGCGCTTTGCACCAGCCGGACAAAGCACACAGGTAATCATTGGTGCAGGCAACGAAAACGATTTGCAGATCATAAAAGTGGCAGATCACTTTTACAAAAACTATAATTTGAAACGTATGTATTACTCAGGTTATGTGCCTGTTTTAAAGGATGATCGTTTACCTTCAATCCATACAAGTGTGCCTGTAATCAGAGAAAA
This sequence comes from Chitinophagales bacterium, assembly GCA_046329815.1. Classification (GTDB taxonomy): domain Bacteria; phylum Bacteroidota; class Bacteroidia; order Chitinophagales; family JADIYW01; genus JADJSS01. Next base: position 1,132,432 of record JAXLTY010000001.1, on the reverse strand, counting down.
CCGTTTATATCAAGCAGACTGGCTGATGCGTTTCTATGGTTTCAATGCGAATGAAATCGTCAATGAAAAAAATCCTTTTTTAGATTTGGAAATAGATCCAAAATTAGCATGGGCTTTGTCAAACATTCATTTATTTCCGGTAAAGATTCAAACTGCACCTTATGAAATGATTGTGCGTATTCCAGGCATTGGTGTTACAACTGCAAAGAAAATTGTGTTGTCAAGAAAATTTCAAAAAATACAATTAGAGCATTTGCTAAAGTTAGGCGCAGCCGTTAATCGTGCGAAATTTTTTATAGATTTTGAAAACGGTAATCCACATTTAAAACGTATGGATACATTGGATTTACGTCAGCATATCATACAGGAAACGAAATCCAAATTCATTCATTCTACGAGTCAGCAGTTAAGTATTTTCGGATGACAACTTTAGTCTATGATGATAGCTTGGAAGGTTTGTTGTCTGCGGTTTTTTATGTGTTTGAAGAAAAACTTAAAGACGTAGAAATTGTACGCCAATCCAAATTTACAGCACCGTTATTTTCAGAACATATTACCATTGTTTCAGACAGCGCCAAAGCAGAGCGCGTGATAAAACGCCTGCATACACAAACGGACAATAATGGAACGCGCATGCTTATCTATTCTTTTTTTTCAGAAGATGTAAATATGGAAAAGCATGTGCTGGCTGCAATTCGTTATGCAATAGCCAATCCTAATAAAAATGTGTGGATGGACTTTGCGCATCCAGATGTGTTGCAGTTGACGAAATATACTCGTTCTGTTGGCAGAGAAAAACATCGAATGGAGGCCTTTGTGCGTTTTGAAAAATATAAAGATGAAATTTATGTGGCGAAGATTGATCCTGATTTCAATGTACTGCCTTTGATTGCCAAACATTTTAAAAACCGTTACCAGGACCAAAAATGGATTATTTATGATTTGCGACGAAACTTTGGATTATACTGTAATTTAGAAACGATAGAAGAAATCTATTTAGAAAATAAACCAACGTTGCAGAACGATGCTTCTGTGCTGCATGAAGAAGAGCAGTTGTACCAAAAATTGTGGCAACGCTATTTTATAAAAACAAATATACAGGAACGAAAAAATACCAAACTGCATGTACAACACATTCCAAAACGTTACTGGAAATATTTAACAGAAAAGAAGGTGTAGTGAATTCTATTCTTCTTCATTCATTTCAAAATCTTCCAAAAACTTTGTCGTAAAATTTCCGTTGCGGAAATCTTCGTTGTCCATTAATTGTAGATGAAACGGAATAGTGGTTTTAATACCATCAATTTTTAATTCGCGTAAAGCTCGTTTCATTCTGTCAATCGCTTCAATGCGCGTGTTGCCTTTCACAATTAATTTCGCAATCATGGAATCATAAAATGGTGGAATAACATAACCTGAATAAACATGTGAATCCATTCGAACACCATAACCGCCACTTGGTTGATAGTTATTTATTTTTCCAGGTGATGGCTTGAAATTGTCAAACGGATTTTCCGCGTTGATACGACATTCAATTGCACAACCTTGCGGAAAGTATTCAGCTTTCTCTAATTTTTTTCCGGCTGCTAATTCTATTTGCAAACGAATCAAATCCAAACCAACTACTTCTTCTGTCACAGGATGTTCCACTTGAATACGCGTATTCATTTCCATGAAATAAAAATTACGATGCTTATCTACTAAAAACTCAACAGTTCCGACACCTTCATATTTTATAGCTTTCACAGCATTTGTTGCCGCTTCGCCTAATTTTTTGCGCAGCTTATCATCTACAAAAGGTGACGGACTTTCTTCTACCAGTTTCTGATGACGCCGTTGTATAGAACAATCACGTTCCGAAAAATGTGCCGCATTTCCGAATTGGTCGCCTGCCACCTGCACTTCAATATGTCGTGGTTCTTCAATATATTTTTCTAAATACATACCTGCATTTCCAAATGCAGCACCTGCTTCAGCTTGCGCATTTTCCAAATTCGACTGAAATTCTTCTTCGTTCCAAACGATGCGCATACCTTTTCCGCCACCACCAGCTGTTGCTTTCAATATCACAGGATAGCCAATTTCTTTCGCGAGTTTTTTGCCAAAAACAATATCCGTGATTAAGTCTTCAGAACCAGGAATTACAGGCACTTTCGCTTTGATCATCGTTGCCTTTGCTGTGATCTTGTCGCCCATAGCATGAATTTGTTCAGGTGATGGTCCGATGAATTTTATATTTTTTTCAGCGCACTTTTTGGCGAATGTTTCATTCTCTGCTAAAAAACCATAACCAGGATGAATGGCATCTGCTTTCGTAATTTCAGCAGCCATTAAAATGCTGTCCATTTTTAAATACGAATCTTTACTTGCCGGCGGACCGATACAAAACGATTCATCAGCTTCTGAAACATGCATACTCGTTTTATCAGCAGTAGAAAAAACAGCAACAGTTTTGATATTCATTTCTTTGCAGGTGCGTATGATGCGCAAGGCGATCTCACCGCGATTGGCTATTAATATTTTTTGAAACATAAGTATGCTAATTTAACTACATTTTGTTTTATTTTTAGAATATGAAGAAGATTATCTTATGCTTATTGTTGTTCGGAAACGTTGCATTTGCTGCAAAACCAACTACCTTCAAATTACCGTTGATGTTTCCGAAAGACAGTATCGCATTGGTCAATCTTCCGAAAGAGTTTAATCATTTTTCTGTACGTGATTTTACGCTATCACCAAATAAAGATGAACTATTTTTTACGGTAGAAAGTAATAAAAATACAATTGCAACCATCATTCAATTAATAAAGAAGAATGGACAATGGCAAATGAATATCGCGCCGTTTTCCGGAAATTATTACGATCTCGAAGCATCGTTCGCGCCTGACGGAAAGACGTTGTATTTCGTTTCTAATCGGCCTTTGCAAAAAGACAGCGCGATAAAAGATTTTGACATTTGGAAAACAGAAAAAGTGAATGGCATTTGGCAAACGCCTAAAAACTTAGGTACGACTATCAATACAGAAGCCGATGAGTTTTATCCGAGTGTAAGTAATAATGGTACGATCTATTTTACAGCGCAATATAAAAATTCAAAAGGCAAAGAAGATATTTGGATGAGTAAATTGGTTGACGGAAATTATAAGACACCTGAATCTTTATCGGATTCGGTGAATTCAGCATCGTATGAATTCAACGCGTATGTTTCGCCGGATGAGTCTGTCATAATTTTTACATCTTGCAGTCGTGCTGATGATTTAGGTGGTTGCGATTTATATATCAGTAAAAAGGACGCAAAAGGCAATTGGTCAGCAGCAAAAAATCTCGGACCAAAAATCAATTCCAATAAATTAGATTACTGTCCGTTCATTAGTTTTGACAAACAGTTTTTTGTGTTTACGAGCAACCGGACGAAAGTGAAAGAAAGCTATAAAAAACGACTGAGCATTGATGATTTTTTAAAAGAAATTGGTCAATTGCAAAACGGCAAAGGCAATTTGTATTGGATAGATGCTAATGAAATTTTGAAGTAATCAATACACCAATTCAGGCGACAATAGCTCTGTTTTATTGTCTTTGCGTAAGATCTCGTATTTAATGTAGTGTTCAAATTTGCCGCCACCAGCCAAAATATCTTTAATCACTACTTTTGATGAATCTGATTTCAGGTAAACGATATCACCGATTTTGTATTTCAATGTTTTGCGAATCGAATCTCTGTAGATCATCGCATATGTTAGTGATTTGTAAGAAGAAAGTGTGGTTGCAATAACATTTAACGAATCACCTTTAAATGCTGCAGATGAATACAATGTTTCAATCTTGGAAACCTTATCTTTTAAATCGGATAATTCTTCATTCTTCGCTTCTATGACTCTGTTCATGAAGAAAACAGTTGCAACCAATGCAATGATAATGACTGCTATTATAATGATGGTTGTTCTGTTCATGTTCTTATCGTTTTATGAGATCGAAGTTTATTGCGGTTCAATCAGGAACAATGGTTGATCGTATTCAACAGCTTGAGCATTGTCCACCATTACTTTTACTATTTTTCCGGAAACTTCGCTTTGTATTTCGTTGAATAATTTCATCGCTTCGATGATGCACAATACATCGCCCTTTTTTACTTTGTCGCCCACTTTTACAAAGGGTTCCTTGCCTTCGCCAGCCGAACGATAAAACGTTCCGATCATTGGTGCTTTCACTGAAGAAAAATTTCCTGAAACAGTTTCTTCTTTCTTTGTTTCTGCGGCAGCAACAGTTGGTGTTGTATTTGGTGTGGCAATGGTTGCCGGTGCCGAAACTACCGAAGCAACGCCGCTTGTTTTCGCAAAATCTTTGTGACGAATCGTAATTTTAAAATCGCCTTCCTGAACTTTTAATTCACCTAAATTATTATCGTTCAATAAGTGTATGAGTTTTTTTATCTGAGAAATGTCCATGAATCAAATATAGTGATTAATTTGAAATGCGATAGCATTCATAAACGCAAATATATACGACAACTACCTCGAATAAAATTTGATAATTAGATAATTTGATAATGAATTTTAGTTAAACAAAAATGCCTCATGATTTCCATGAAGCATTTTTTATAGTAGTTAAAATGTGTATTATTTTACTCTTTCCATGTAAGCACCTGTTTCAGTGTTTACTTTTATTTTGTCACCGATATTAATAAATAATGGAATCATTACTTTTGCACCTGTCGATACGGTGCTTGGACGCAATGTATTCGTTGCCGTGTCACCTTTGATGCCCGGTTCAGCATAAGTAACTTCAACAACCACTGTCGCAGGCAACTCGCAAGTCAAAGGCATTTCATCTTCTGCACGAACAGCAATTTTTACGTTCATACCTTCTTCTAAAAATTCAGGTGCATTGATAACATTTGCAGAAACTGTGATTTGCTCATACGTTTCATTATTCATAAACGTATAGGCATCGCCTTCCGGATATAAGTATTGATATTCGCGATATTCCACACGAACTTCGTCTAATTTTGCACCGGAAGGAAATGTATTTTCCAATACACGGCCAGTAGTAATACTTTTTAATTTTGTGCGCACGAAAGCAGCGCCTTTTCCTGGTTTTACATGTAAAAATTCAACTACTTTATAAATATCAGAGTTGAAGTTGATACACATACCATTGCGGATATCTGATGTTGAAGCCATATTTTGAATTTTAGTATGCAGTATGTGGTAATTTGTATGCAGTAAAACTGCCTGCTGCCTACTTTAATACTATTTACTATTTTACGTAACCTTCGATTAATACTTTTCCGTTGTAGTATAAATCGTTGCCGGAAACATACGCTCTGTGCGACAAATGACTTTCGCCTGTTACTTTGCAAGTTACAACGTTAGCAGCAGTCATTTTGTAATGTGTACGTCTTTTGTCTCTGCGTTGAGTGGACGTTCTTCTCTTTGGATGTGCCATTTTATTCTAATTTAATTTGTCTTTTAATTTATCTAAACCAGCCCAACGTGGGTCGATTTGTTCATTGTCGATTTCTTCTTCTTGTTGCTTTTTTTCGAGTAAAGTCAAAATTTCCTGATCACAGTATTCTGTTTTTCCCGGATTGTCGCAAATCTTATGAATCGGAATGGATAAGTGCGCATAATCATACAAAAACTGCGTGATATCAATGTATTGTTCATCTTTTGAAATATGGATAATTTCAATGTCTTCCATATCTTTCATCGCTTCGTCAAATGTATATTTAACGTAAATGGTGAAGGATGAATGAATGGTAACCGGAATAGTTGCCGTACATTTATCGCAATCGCTGAAAATTGTTCCATCTAAATCTACATCAATAATATACGGCTCATGGCGTTTATCAAGCGTGATATTCACCTGGATATCGCATTTGTTGATGATGGAATTCTCGAAATGTGCAAAGAACTTTTCATCCAATTCAAAAGCGAACTCATGAATTTCCTTCTTTAAACCTGCGTGCGGAATCTTATATTCTTTCAACAAATCAGACATGCACGTCGGTTTATGGATTTAAAAAGGACTGCAAAAGTACGCATTTATTCGCAATTGTGGAAATTTTATCAACAGATTTTTTTGCAATAACATTTTTTAGTTCATTGATTATCAATACATTTTTTGCCTGCAAGTATGAAGTAATATTATTTTAATACTAAATACATTGTGGTTCAGCAATAACGTCATTAACCGTTTTTAACTTTTACAGCATTTCAATTAACACATTTTCAATGTCTTGTATTTTATTTTAGTTGATATTTATAATAATAAAAAAACACTAAAATGATGAAATTCCTTACAATTGCATTTTTACTGCTTTGTATTCCGTTTGTAAATGCACAAAACAATCAGGCGATTCGATTAACTACTAAATTGAATAATACCTATCATTTAGAACAACAATCAGATTCGGATGTGTATTTATACATTTCGCTTTTAGGCAATGAATTGAAAACAGAAAAGAAACGTGCGCCGCTGAATATATCATTAGTGTTGGACAGAAGCGGCTCAATGTCCGGCGAGAAACTGGAAAATGCAAAAAAAGCCATGAATTTTGTCATTGATCAATTGAGCGCAACCGATTATTTATCGATTGTGGCATACGATAACATGATTGAAGTGAAAAGTCCATCGGCTTTGGTAAAAAATAAAGATGCGCTGAAACAAAAAGTAAATGAAATTACGGCGCGCGGCTCGACCAATTTATTTGATGGAATGATGAAAGGTTTTGATGAAGTGCTGGCGAATAAAAAAGAAGGATTTGTGAACCGTGTTTTGCTGGTTTCTGATGGTTTGGCAAATATTGGAACGATAGCGCCTGCAACTATTAACGAGAAAGTAAAACTCAAATTCAATCAAACTGGTATTGGTGTTTCTACGTTTGGCGTTGGCGCCGATTTCAATGAAGATCTGATGACATCAATCGCAGAAAATGGTAAAGGGAATTATTATTTTATTGATACGGCATCAAAAATTCCGGCAATCTTCGCGAAAGAATTAGATGGTTTATTATCAGTGGTTGCACAGCAAACAAATTTGCAGATTAATTATCCGAAAAACCTGAAAGTAGAGAAAGTATTTGGTTATAATTATACGGACACGAATAATATAGTTACTGTTCAGCTCAATGATATTTATTCAAACGAAGAAAAAGAAGTAATGGTGCATTTTAAAATCATACAACCCATACAAGATAAAATCACAATAAAATCGCAGGTGGATTTTACCGATGCACAATTGGATAAAACCGATAAAGTTTCTGCTGAAAATAATTTGACGACAACTGTAGATACTATTTTATACAAGCAAAATATTGACAGTTTGGTAGATGAAATGGTTGTTGTTTACAACACAACAGAAATGATGGACAAAGCCATGCAGGAAATTGATAAAGGCAATTATATTGTTGGAAACGATTGGGCAACTAAAGCAGATGGTTATGTAAGTGCCAATTATTACAGAACCAAAACCGGTAAAGTACAAAAGCAAAAAATAACGATTTCAAAATACAAGGAAGATGTAAAAGACATTGACAAGAAATCGGCTTACGAGAAAAAAATGCTACAAAAAAGCAATAAACAAATGAATTACGATATCAAGAAAAACAAAAAAGAGTAAGTGTAGGTATTGCATTACGCCAACTGATACACAGCAGCTAAATTTCTGCCTTCGCCGTCATAATCTAAGCCATAACCGATGACAAATAATTCAGGTATCGTGAAGCCGATATAATCGATTTTCACTTCTTTTTGAAGATTTGCCGGTTTATATAAAAATGAAACCAATGAGACCGATTTTGGCTGCATACCTTTTACATAACTGATAAAAAAATCCATCGTCAAACCGGAATCAACAATATCTTCTAAAATAATAATGTCGCGGTCTTTTATCACTTCGTCTTTTAACGGCAACGACACATTTATTTTTCCGGTAGATTCCATGCCAGCATAAGACGACAGCTTCACAAATTCAACTTCGCACGGATGATTGAAATGTTTCAAAATATCTGCCGCGAATATGAACGCGCCACGCAGCACCACTACAAAAACAGGATCTTTATCATTGAATTTCTTGGAAAGCTCGTCGCTGATCTCAACAATGCGACGCTGGATTTCTTCAGCAGTAATATATTGGTGAAACAACTTTTCTTTAATAGTTACCGTTTGCATCTACTGTTGGATTTTTAAAATTTGTCCCAATTTAATGCTTTGTTCTGACAAATTATTCCATTCCATAATTTGCTGTATAGAAATGTTGTATCTTTTTGCAATGTTATACATGGTATCGCCTTTAATTACAGTATGAAAACCGTTGGTACTTTTCGGTAATTTTTCATAATCAATTTTTGACGGATAAACAGTAGGTGTTTCCAAACCGCGTTCGTAAACAGAAGTGGAACGCGCAGGCGTGTTCGGTAATTCTATTTTTGGTGCAATGATAACAGTGTCTTTTTTAACTGTTTCTGTTGTTGGAACGGAATAATTATTATCCAGCAATTTTTTGTCGTCTTCAAAACCTAATACTTTATTGCTGTCGATACTATTTTTGATAACTTCTTTAATTGGTGGATAGATGGTGTCATTAGCGCGAACAATTGTAGGTTTTATTTCAATCGATTTTGCAACAACGACATCGTTTTTAATTTCTGTTTTTGGTAAAACAACAGGACGCAAAACCGGTTTCTCTTTTGCTTTTCCTTTTAAATAAATAACTTGTCCTTTTGCAGGTTCTTCGCCTACTTCTAATTTATTGCGTTTTAATAAAGCGCTTAACTGAACACCTTTATTTTGTGCAACGAGCCACATGTCATCAGTAGATTTAAATGTGTAGGTTTTCTCTTTATTCTTTGTCTTTTTTTTTTCGATAAATAAATACTGACCTGGTTTTAATCTTGAATCATCGGTAACATCATTAAATGCTAATAAATCTTCCGTTTCCAGGTTAAAATAATTCGCTAGCTGAGCTATGGTTTCGCCTTTTGCAATTTTTACAGCATCGCAATTATTAACAGATAAAATTGTTTTTTTTATTGGCTTATCTAAAATAGGTTTTTTGATGTTTTTATCAATAAATTCTACTTCTTCCTGTTGTTCTTGCTCGGCAGGTTTTGGCGTGTTTATTTGTGGAACAACAATTGGATTTTCTATAGGTGTTTCATTAATGATTTCTGTATCGGTTTTGTCGGTTGCCAGTTCTTCATAACCACTGTCAAATCTGTATAATTGATTGTCTTCAATAATCTTTATCAGTATTTCAGGATATTTTGGATTAGTTGCATAACCTGCTTTTTTCAAGCCATACGCCCATTTTTTGTAATCATTTTTTCCAAACAAAAACAAAAATGCATAGCGCGGTCGATTCTTTAAAAAATCAGAATGATCGATGTAAGAATCTTCTACTTTATCATAAACGCGAAAACATTCATCAGGTGCATCATCCGTATAAGCGAATGTTTTTCCGGTCCAGTTTTCATGGCATTTTATACCAAAATGGTTATTCGTATTTTTTGCTAAAAAACTGTTTCCGTTTCCGCTTTCGTGCAAACCTTGAGCAAGCGTAATACTTGCCGGAATACCAACGCGATTCATTTCTGCTATCGCGATTGTTTTATATTGCTCGATATACGCTTTTACAATAGCGACATCTTGCGCGTGCGAAAAGAAAGTAGAAAGTAGAAAGTAAAAAGTAGTAAGTATGTATAATTTAGTTTTCATTATTATTACGGTTAACTTTTCTGAAGTTTCAAAACTTTGAAAAGTTTATTTCTTTTATTTTTTTCTTATCATCAAGATTCCGTCTCTGATAGAAATGATAACGTTTTCCACGCGATTATCATGTTGCACTTTATCGTTAAATTCTGCTAATTTTTGCGTGTCTTTATCTTTCTTTTCATCAATAATCTTGCCACTCCAAAGCACATTGTCTGCCAAAATGAAACCACCTTTTCTAACCTTGTCGAAAACCAGATCGTAATACAAACTATAATTTTGTTTGTCAGCATCAATAAATACTAAATCAAATGTTTCATCTAATGTATCGATGAGCTTTGTCGCATCGCCAATCAGTTGAACAATTTTATTTTGCAGACCTGCTTTTTCTACGTGCGTTTTTACTATTGATTCTAATTCTTCATTAATATCGATGGTAAATAACTTGCCGTGTTCCTGTAAACCGGCAGCCAAACAAATGGCAGAATAACCGGTGTAAGTGCCGATTTCCAGCACGCGGTTTGGCTGTATCATTTGCGAAATAAATCGTAAAAACTGACCTTGTACTTTTCCGCTCAGCATTTGCGGCATCAATACATCAGTTTGTGTTTTCCGGTTCAATGCAGCCAGTGTTTCAGTTTCATCGCTGCAGTGTTGATCAATGTATTTTTCTATTTCTTGTGCTACTAAGTGCATGTTTTTTTATACGTTATACGTTATAGGTTATACGTTAAATGTGATAGATGATTTTATAAACCTTATAACAATTAACATCTAACGAATAACGTCATTCCATTTCAATCAAAATCTGATTTTTTTCAACAGCGTCTTTCTTATTGATCTTTATATTTTTTACAATTCCCGAACCGCTTGCTTTCAGGATATTTTCCATTTTCATGGCTTCGAGTATCAGCAAGTTGTCGCCTTTGTTTACCGTTTGCCCAATTTCAACCAGCACATCCAAAACTAAACCTGGCATTGGCGCTTTTACATTATCCATTTTATCAGCAGATTCCGAAGACATGCCCATTTTGTTCAACAATAGATCCAGTTCATTTTGCAGATTCAGATCATAAATATTGTTGTTCACCTTGATCGAAAAACGCTTTGTTACATAATCAGCGTGTAAAACTTCTAAATTATACGATTTATGATTTTCGAGAATATGGAATTTATTGTCCAGAATTTTTACCAAATCAATATTGGTGTCTTTTCCGTCAATCTTAATTTTTTCGTCTTGCAATTCTACTTCGTGAAAGGATTCTTCTGTGTAAAATACTTTATACTTCATCGTTAGTTATTTATGCTTAAATCAGAGTTTAGGTCTATTTTGCCTTTTTAAGATTTATTATAATGCGATATTAATTAGAAAGTGAATATTTATTTACCTTTACTTTTTCTAACTGTGTTAATAAGTATTTATGCGTAGAAGTTGTTTGTTTGTATTTATATTGTTGATTTTCATTAATTTACATGCTGAAAAGCCGAAGAAAAAAGGGTATAAAAGAAATCCGAAAGAATTGGAAGAGGTCATTATCAGGCCAAACAACCTGATCACAACGTACAAACCAGCTTATCAGAAATATTTTGATTTATTAAATACGCAATTGACCATCAAACCGGTTTTTGCTGAAAAAACGATGGTCGGGAAAGCCGTTCTGACACTTCGACCGCATTTTTACGACCAGAAATCTCTTATACTGGATGCGAAATACATGAAGATCAATTCAGTAGAATTGGTTAATCCGGACGGCAATAAAAAATTACCATTTACTTATGATACACTGAAACTAAAGATCGATCTTTTAAAATATTATACGCTTAATGACCAAATCACGGTTGCGATTGATTATATCGCAATGCCATATGCACAAGACCGAGAGCAGGTTGAAAGAGGTCGCGGTTTGTATTTTATTGATTCGGAAGATAAAAATCCGTTCAAACCGATGCATTTATGGACACAAGGCGAAGAAGAATCTTCATCGTGCTGGTTTCCTACACTTGATGCGATGAATCAAAAATCAACAGAAGAAATTTTTGTAACGATTGATAAAAAGCTGACTTCGCTTTCAAATGGTTTGTTGCTGGATACGAAAGACAATAACGATGGCACAAAAACGGATCACTGGAAACAAGACAAACCACAATCACCTTATTTATTCTTTTTGTGCGTAGGCGATTTCTACAAATGGAGAACGAATTGGCGCGACAAAGAAGTTTCGGCATATATTTTTCCAAAATACAAAGAAACAGCCGGCGACTTATTTAAAAATATGCCTGATATGATGGAGTATTTTTCGCAGTTGCTAGGCGTGGATTTTGTTTGGGACAAGATGGCGAATGTGATTGTATATGATTACACGGCCGGTGCAATGGAAAACAGTTCGGCAATCGTATATTTTGATAAAATGTTGCTGCAAAAACAGGAATTACGTGATTTTGACTTTGATTATATTATCGCTCACGAGTTGTATCATCAATGGTTCGGCGATTTAGTAACGGCTGAATCCTGGGCAAATCTGACATTAAATGAATCCATGGCAGATTATTCGGAATATTTATGGTATGCACATAAATATGGTAAAGACAATGCTGATGCTTATCATGATAAATCGATGCAAGGTTATTTGCATACATCAAAATATAAGAATGAACCGATCCTGAATTATTACTACGATGATCCGCATGAAATTTTTGATGCGATACGATATGAAAAAGGCGGTTGCGTATTGCATATGCTGCGCGATCACGTTGGCGATGCTGCTTTCTTCCAATCATTGAATAAATACCTGACAAACCACAAATTTAAGAATGCAGAACTATCAGATCTGCGCAAAGCATTTGAAGAAGTTACCGGTGAAGATTTGCAATGGTTTTTTAATCAATGGTGGTTGAGCAAAGGCCATCCTGTTTTAGACATCAAACATAGTTATGATGCAAAAAATAAAACAATAGAACTTTCTGTTAGACAAACGCAGGTAGAAGCAGAAGGTCCGGTTTTCAGAATTTTAACTAAAGTAGATATTTACAACAATGGTAAAAAAGAAACTAAAGTAATTGATATTGTTGACAGAGAAATGAAGTTTTATTTTCCTGCGGAAAGTGCACCACAACTGGTAGATTTTGATGCCAATAAAGTATTGTTATGCGAAAAAACAGAAGACTTGTCGGTTGCTGAAAATATTTTTAAGTTTTATAACGCGCCTGCTTATAAGGCAAAACAGGAAGCATTGGATGCATTGAGTTATAATATTAAAGATAACAGTGCTGTACAGGAAATTTTCTTTAAAGCATTGCAAGATAAGAATTGGTACATTCGACAAGATGCATTAGAATATCTGGATCCGTTAAAGTTTGATAACAAAGCAAAACTATCATTGACGTTACAAAAAATGGTCAATACGGATTCGTGTTCGCAAGTGCGCGAAAAAGCATTGAATACATTGGTCGCTTTTGAGAAAGATAAAGTGACAGATATTTTAGAAAATACGTTAAATAAAGATTCTTCCTTGATGGTAAAAGCGGCAGCACTGAACCAATTAAAAGCATACGATCAGGCAAAAGCATATCAATATGCGATGCAATACATAGAAACAGAAAATAATTCGCTGATGAGTGCGATCTGCAATGTGTTTAAAGATACTACAGCCGATAATCTGGAGTTTTTTAAGAAAGCAATCTGGATGAATTCATTTAAATCGTACTACAGAAACTTCAAATATTTTGGTGATTATCTGAAGAATGTGCATCCGATTATTTTAGACAGAGCAGTGTCTTTTCTGAAAGATATCAATCAATATGAAGAATCGGATTACAATAAAGAAGGCGCTAAAAAAGTAGTGCAAAACCTAAAGGTTTATTTTGAAGACAAAGCAAAAAAAGACCAGCAGGCAGATCTTAAATTGCAGATAGTAAAGAAAGCCGGAAAAGAACTGCTGTAAAAATTAAGCGTTCATTTTTGAGTAATTCGTTTTCTCACAACCAAATTCATGCACAAAAAAGTCATCCATTTCGTTGGCTTTTAATATCAGTTTTCCAAGACTATCTTTTACGTTGTCTGCCATCGAAGAATAAATATCAGAAATGCGCGCACGATATGACAAATAGATCTGATTGCTGTAAACACCTAATTTATAAGGCGCCACAGGATTACTCATTACATATTTGAACAAGCCATCTAGTGTGCCAACCGGCAAATTATTTATCGGCGAAGTTGCATACAAGTAATTTCTGTCATACACAAAAATACGCACCAACGCACTGCCGGAATGGAATTCCCAAAATTCATTGCCGCTGCGTGCCAAAATCGGATCAAAACCCATTGCATGAATCGAGTTTTCTACAAACTGTGTCAGCTTGCCAAGCTCTTTATCATCAAAGATCTTTTCGTCAATATTAGCGCCACAATTCGGACAATAATCTGTTTTTTCGTAGATCAATGATTTGCACGAATTACATTTCAAAGAAAAAACATTCGTTGTATTTTGCGCAAATGCTTCGAGTTCTTCTTGCACTACTTTTGCAGGAATGGCAAAGCCAACATTATCTGCTTCTGTAAATTTTGCTGTAGTAATACCAATCAATTCACCGGCATCATTTACTACCGGACCGCCACTGTTTCCCGGATTTACGGCAGCGTCCGTTTGTATATAGTTTTTTCCATCCATCAGTTGGTTTTCATTAGAAACAATTCCTTCAGTGATGGTATATGGCATGCCGAATGGGAAACCCAATACAAATACTTTATCACGACTGTGTACTTCCGTTACATTATTGAATGGAATATCTGCAGGCGGTGTATATGCTGCACTGCGTAAGAAAGCAATATCATTTTCTGGATTTACATGCACGACTTGTCCTAAAAATCTGTCTTTTGTTTGATTTTCGATAGACACTTTTTTGTTGCCTTCAATTACATGGTAATTCGTAACAAAAATATTTTGTTGCTTTAAATAAAAGCCGGTTCCGCTTCCACCAGATGTGTTTATTTTATGTACAGCTTGTTTTAAATGTTCGTGATTCATAAGTTATGTAAAGAGTTGTAAAGTTGTGATTGAATAATTTTGATTGCGACTTATTTTCAACCGAACAATTTGCTGAAGAATCCTTTCTTTTCACCTTGATTTGTTTGTTGTTGTGTCGTATTGGTTGGTGCTGCTGCAACAACAAAATTATCAGTTGTCATGATCTTGTTAATCGCATCGTACAAAATTTTAGAAGATTCCTGCAATGGTTTGGTTGCTGCATTTTCCATTGTTTGTGTCAACACTTCAGCGATATTGTCATCTACATTATTATTGTAGAAGAAATTCAGAATGCCGTATTGTATGGTTAATGTAGCACCTAAATAATCCATTGCTTTTATTTCTTTATCAGCAGTTTCGTGCGCGTATTTCAATCCATTTCGTACACTTTCCAAATTCGTTCTGAATTTATACGGAACGAAAACATCGATCTTATACAAGTCATTATCAAATTTTGTGCGATCATAATTTTGCAGTTTTTTCAGGAAATCTTTTCCTGCGCCTAATCGCGCGTAATATTCATCTTTGCTGTTCAGATTGGAAATCGCTTTCTCTATTTCACCACGCAAGGTGCCTTGCGGTGAGCAGAAATAATCTATTTTCAATAATGTAATAGACAAGATGTCCCATAAAAATCCGGTTAGACGCTTGTTTTCCAATTGTTCGTAAGCAACAAATGCTTCATTGATGTATGCTTGCATAGTGTTCCATGCTGCATCTTTTTTTGCTGCATCATATGCATATACTCTTGGTTCCTGGATACGTTTTGCATCAAATTTGGAAATAAATTCATCGTCATAATTATCTGCGTTGATGCAAATTTCCCTGAAAATATCATATACTTTATATGGTTCGCACAATACTAACGGAACAGAGCATCTGAAATATAATTTATCGCCATCCAAATCAATGCGTGAAAGCGTTAATGGTGTAAAATTAATTTGCGCCACCTGACGCAATAGCGGTACTTGTTTTGCACCTTCTAAACTCAGAAACGGCGCGTTTACCTGTAATTCTGTCTCTGTTATTTTTACATTTACGACAACAGAACCGTGTGGAATATTGTATTCTGTTTTGTCGGCGTTTGCATATTTGGTCTCAATGGTTGAATCTACATAATTAATGCAACCACGCACAACTTCTGCATATTGCGCAGCATCGTATTTATCTAAAACGATATTCCAGGCGTCCACATTGACATTGCTTTTTAATGAGCCGACAATGGTGCGATAAAAACTTAAATTATTGTTCATCTAATTATTTTATTTAACGTTCGGATGACTAAAATACTATTTATATTTTTATTAGTCCAAAATACAGATGCAATAATTATGGATAAAGTTGTATTTTTGGATTTCGCTTATGGCAACAATTAAGATTATAATTGCAGATACACAATACCTGGTTCGCATTGGATTAATGAATCTATTGTCAGAGCACAAGAATTTTTCGATAATTGGTGAAGCAGATGATTCGAAGAAGTTGCTTGAAATGGTACAGTTGCATCATCCTGAAGTAGTAATATTTGATTATAATAATCCGAAATCATTTTTGATGGAAGATATTTCCGTGATTAAAAAAATATCGCCGAAAACCAATTTTCTCATTATTTCGGCCGATGAAAATAAAGCGAATATTTATAAAGTAATTGAATTAGGTGCCATCAGTTTCCTGACAAAAGAATGCGATAAAGAAGAAATCATTGCTGCTATCTATGCTACAGCAAAAAATGAAAAATTCCTGTGCCATAAAGTGATAGATATTATCATTGAAAAACATATGCACGCCGATGATGATAATTGCAAAGCGTTTAATTTGTCGCTGCGCGAAACAGAAATCATTAAACTGACCGCAAAAGGATGGAATGCAAAAACTGTTGCCGGACACCTTTTTTTAAGTACGCACACGGTTTATACGCATAAAAAAAATATCATGAAAAAACTCAATATCAATTCATCTTCTGAAATGATATTGTACGCGATACAAAACGGCTTGGTAAACAAGGAAGAATTGGCGTAACTCACTAATTTTAGGTATCAAAACACCACAATTTACTATTGTTTCTTATTTAGAATAAATCTAACTTTGTTGTCCTTTAAAATTAGGTTTAAAATGAATAAATATTTTACTTCTTATAGTTTTATCATTGTGCTGTCAGTGTTATTTTTCGGATGCGGAAAACCGGCAAACACAGATACCTTTGGTAAAGCGGAAATGTTTACCAATTATGCTGATAACTTGATTTTACCGGCATACAATACCTACAAAGAGAAAATTGACACGCTTCACGAAATAGAAACTGATTTTAGCGCAGCACCGGATTTGCTAAAATTAACAAAGCTGCAGGCCATCTTTCTGCGCACTTATGCAGCTTGGCAATTTTGCGAAATATATAGTCAGACATCACCTGCTAATGATATTATGGCATTAGAAAACACCAACTATTATCCATGCAGGAAAGACAGCATTGAAGCGTATATAGCGAGAAATGACAACTCTGTTTCTTTCATAAAAAATAAACTAAAATCAGATAAAGGTTTGGCTGCTATTGAATATTTATTGTTTAGCAGAACATTAACGCAACAGCAAATCTTAGAGAGATTTACAACGAATCCAAACGCAGCTTCCTATAAATTATATTTGGAATCATTGATCGCAAACATTGCACAAATTAGAGCTGATATGGTTTCGTCATGGTCAACATATCGCCAATCTTTTATAGAAAATGTAGGCACAGATGCATCGAGTTCTTTTAGCGTAATGGTAAATTCAATTGCGCAGCGCACTGATGATTTAAAACGTATGCAAGTAGGAACACCTGCCGGTTATTTGGGTAATATTTGGGGTGGCTCTAATGCGCCCACAACTGTGCAGGCATATTATTCAAACAACAGCATTACATTTATGCTATTGACTTTACAAGATATGAAAGATGTACTGAACGGAAAAAGAGTAACCGATGGAAAAGGATTATTGGATTATATCAGAACATTAAATGTTTCCAGTACGTTTGGCGGAAACCTGGCAGATGATATTTTAAACCAGATCGATGTTTGTATCACAAAAGTAAACGCGTGTGGTTCGGATTATGCTGAAACTGTGGTAAATGATAAACCAAAAGCAGATTCACTTTTTCTGGAAACCAAAAAATTATTAGTGTTGATGAAAGTGGATGTGCCTTCAGCAATCGGCGTTTCAATTACTTACACAGATGCCGATGGCGATTAATTCATCAGCATCCATTAAACAATTTATTTTTCGTCAAACTTCTATTGCGCCGCTTGCTTCTTTCCGCATTTTATTTGGTGCAATGTTATTGTTCAGCAGCATTCGCTTTACAGCAAAAGGCTGGATCGATTTGTTGTATATACAACCAAAATTTTATTTTCCTTACGAAGGTTTTTACTGGCTGCATCCGCTACATGGAAACGGCATGTATTTCGTATTTGCTGCATTAATAATTTCGTCGTTTCTGATTACAATCGGTCTGTTTTATCGTGTTGCGATAATTACATTTTTTTTCTTGTTTACATATGTTGAGTTATTAGATAAAACCAACTATTTAAACCATTATTATTTTGTCAGCATCATCAGTTTGGTGTTGTGCTTCTTGCCGGCGAATAAATATGCTTCTTTAGATGTGAAATTTGGTTTAACAAAATATGCATCGCACATACCGAACTGGTTTATTTTAATCATACAATTGCAAATTGGATTGGTCTATTTCTTTGCAGGAATTGCTAAAATAAATTCGGATTGGTTGTTGCACGCGCAGCCATTAAAAACATGGTTAAAGAGCCGAGATTACCTGCCACACATAGGTTTCTTGTTTGATTATAAAATCACACCATACTTATTTTGCTGGTTCGGAATGTTGTTCGATCTGACAATCTTCTTCTTTTTAATGAATAAAAAAACACGCGTATTTGCATACATCGCTGTGGTTATATTTCATTTGCTGACAGGTTATTTATTTCAGATCGGTGTGTTTCCGTATGTGATGATCGTTGCCACTTGGATCTTCTTTTCTGCAGAATTTCATCAGCAATTTCTTTCAGTATTTTATAAAGATTCCGGTAAAATTGATGCTAACTATCAACCAAGATTTACTTCTTTTTGGCTAATAGTGATTCTTATACATTTTATTATTCAAATCGTACTACCATTCAGGTATTTGATGTATCCGAATAAATTATTCTGGACAGAGCAAGGTTATCGTTTTTCGTGGCGCGTAATGTTAATGGAAAAAAACGCATACACCACATTTGTTGTAAAAGATAAAACCGGAAGAATAGAAGCTGTCAGAAACCGAGATTACCTGACACCACAACAGGAAAAGCAAATGAGCACGCAACCGGATATGATTTTGCAATTCGCGCATTTTTTGGCAAATGAATATAATCAGAAAAAAGGTTTTAAAAATGCAGAAGTTTATGCTGACAGCTATGCTGCATTGAATGGGCATCATAGTCAACAATTTATTGATAATACAGTTGATTTAGCCAGACAACCTGTTAACTTTGCACCGAAAAAATGGATTTTGCCTTTCGAAGAAAATAAATGAAGATAAAATTGGTCATATTATTAGTGTTGTGCAATGCTTTTTTGAATAAAGCTGCAGCGCAAATCGTTGATTCTGTTTATGCGAACGACACTATGCAATCTCAAATAGATGAAGTGACTATTCAGGCAGAAAAGATGAAAGAAATTCGGTTGAAAAGTGTTGAAGGAACCGTAATTTTTGAAGGCAAAAAGACAGAAATCGTTGACTTAACGAATATACAAGCGAACACAGCAACCAACAACGGACGCCAAATCTTCAACAGGATTGCAGGTTTAAATGTTTGGGAAAATGATGTGGCAGGTATGCAGCTTGGCATCGGCGCACGTGGTTTAAATCCGAACCGTTCCGCAGAATTTAATATTCGTCAAAACGGCTACGATATCACAGCAGATGCTATCGGCTATCCGGATGCATACTACACGCCACCAACGGAAGGTTTGGACAGAATTGAGATCGTGCGTGGCGCTGCTTCGCTGCAATTTGGTACGCAGTTTGGCGGTTTAATCAACTTTAAAATGCATCAGCCGATTGATAAAAAATTTCAGATCACTTCACAAATAACTGGCGGTTCTTTTGCAACGGTTAGTGCATACAATGCAATCGAAGGCACACATAAGAAGTTTTCTTACTTTGCATATTATCAATATAAATTTACCAAGGGCTGGCGATCAAATGCTCGCTTAAATGCACATACAGCATTCGCAAATTTGTCCTATCAGGTCAATAATAAAATAAAGATTTCTATTGAGTTTACGCATCAGAATTATGTAATGCAGCAACCAGGCGGTTTAACCGACAATCAGTTTAAACAAGATCCGAAACAATCAACACGTACACGAAACTGGTTTGCCATAAACTGGAATATTCCATCAGCAAAACTCGAATATCAGATTACTAAAAATGTAAAATGGAACACAATTTTATTTGGCTTGATTGGTTCGCGCGATGCGCTTGGTTTCTTAAGTTATGCAAACAGGAGCGATGATTTTAAGAACAGAGATTTAATTAAAGATAAGTACAAAAATTTCGGATTGGAAAGTCGCGTTTTATATCAGTATAAATTAGGTAAACAAATTTCTTCATTAAGCGTCGGAGTGCGTTATTTTAAAGGCTTCACGACGAAACAGCAAGGTTTAGGAAACGATGCTAACAATGCAGATTTTAACTACCTGAATCCGGATGATTTGGAAAATTCTGATTACAATTTTAATAGTCATAATTTTGCTTTTTCTGTAGAAAATATTTTTAAAATTACGCAGAAACTAAGTATCACGCCAGGCATACGCACAGAGTTTTTATTTACGGATGTTGCCGGCTATTATAAAGCAGACACATTAAAATACAATGATGCTCAAAACCGAAACAGAATTTTTCCGTTGCTTGGAATAGGCATCACTTACAAAGCGCATTATTTAGCGGAAATCTATGCAAATGTTTCTCAAAATTATCGAGGAATTAATTTCACAGATTTGCGTATCATAAACCCAAATGTAAAGATCGATCCGAATTTGCAAGACGAAAAAGGATTTAATACAGATCTTGGTGTGCGCGGAAAAAAAGGCGAGCAACTGAATTACGATATTAATTTCTTTTGCTTGTATTACAATAAAAAAATCGGTTCTATTCAGCAAGTGGATTCTAATATTAATATCATTCGATACAAAACGAATTTATCCAACTCGCGCAGTCTTGGCGTAGAATCGTTTATAGAAGTAGATATTTTAAAATGTATCAATGAACATAGTAATTTTGGTGTTGCGCTGTTTTCCAATTTTACGTACACCAATGCTATCTACATAAAATCTCAGAACAAACAAATAGAAAAGAAAAAGGTAGAATTCGCACCTGAATTCGTATTTCGCGGCGGCGTTGGTTTTAAGTATAAAACATTTGCAATAAACTGGCAAATTTCTACACTTTCCAAACAATTTACAGATGCAACCAACGCAAACTACGCATCAACGGCAGTTATCGGCACTATTCCAAAGTATTATGTAATGGATGTTACCACATCGTATTCGTATAAATGGTTCAAATTCAGTTGTTCGATAAACAATTTGTCGAATAACAAATACTTTACGCGCCGTGCCGAAAGCTATCCTGGTCCAGGCATCATTCCAAGCGACGGTATTGGAGTATTTGGAACACTTGCCTTCAAATGGCACACAAAAAATTAACCAATAACTAATTTTAGGTATTAAGTCACTTAATTATGGGTATTTGTTTCTATTTAGACTAAATCTAATTTTGTAAAAAATTATTTTATGCGAAAAATATCTACTTACTTGCTTTTATTGATTGCAACAATATCCACGATTAGCTGCAAAAAAGATGATGCCAGAGCGAATGACGATGTAATCAATAATATTACAGATAATATAATTATTGCAACATATTCTGATCTAGACGCAAAAGCAGATTTGCTATTAACAGCGGTAAATGCATTAAAATCTGGCGGCGCAACAACAGACGAATTAACGGCTGCAAGAGCAGCTTGGGTAGCCGCTCGCGCACCTTGGGAAAGCAGTGAAGGTTTCTTATTCGGACCAGTTGCTGATAATGAAATTGACCCAAATATTGACACTTGGCCTTTGGATAGTATTGGTGTTGATGTAATTTTAAGTGGAAGCGTTGTTATTAACAAAGCATACATTGATGATAGTTTAGCGGATGAGAACGGACAAGGTAAAAAAGGATTTCACCTGATCGAGTATTTATTATGGGGTTCTTCAAGCAATAAAACAGCAGCACAATTAACTGCTCGCGAGTTGGATTATTTAGTAGCTGCTGCTGAAAGCTTAAAAGGAAAAACTGCTGAACTAAAAACGGCTTGGATTTCTGGTGGAGGCAACTTTGCAGAGCAATTAAAAAGTAACAGCAGCCGTTATCCTTCATCTAAAGCGGTACTGGTAGAATTGGCGGAAGGCATCAGAGGTATCGCCGGTGAAGTATTCGACTCTAAAATTCAAAGCACTTTAGATGGTTTGGATATTAGCTTAAATGATGGTTTGCAAAATGAAGAAAGCCGTTTTAGCGCAAATACAAAAACTGACTTTACAAACAATATTACAAGCATCAAAAATATATACTTAGGTACTTACGGCAGTATTGGTAACAGCAAAGGTTTAAGCGCAGTAGTTGCAGCAAAAAATGTAACATTAGATGCAAAAATCAAAACACAAATTACTGAAGCAATTGCAGCTATTCAGGCAATTGGCGGTTCTACAAGTGCCAGCTACTCAAGTGCTTTAAGTGCTGACAGAGCATCTATTGAAGCAGCGCAGGCAAAAGTGGAAACATTGGAAACAACATTGAGAACTGAATTAGCAGTTTTGGTAAATGGTTTATAATTTTGAGCCAAACACAATCTAAAAAATAACAAATGTCTCGATTCTCATCGAGACATTTGCGGTTCTGTTTTTTGTATGAAATGAGTACGAGTGCTTACACGCCAAAATGGAATGATTATTTGTGAAATGAAGGTCTATAACACAAAACCATAATTATATTGGTGTTATAAATTCCATCTGCTCAATTAAAAAACAATAAAAATAAACGGATGAAAAAGGCATTTTATTTATTGATTTTATTATCGGTTGCTTGCAAAAAAGATCCTATAAGTAACGTAAATGACGCATCGGAAGAATTTCCTGGTGGAGCTACAACGTTCAACAGTATTTACAGCGGCTCTTTTGAGCAGCCTTCTCAAAACATGAGCGAAAGCGAATTAAGGCAGCATGCGTTAGGCGATGGCGATTTTTCAGCAAATTTTGTTACGTCGCCGGCTCCGGTCAATCCGGGTTTAGGACCAATATTCAACCATGTATCTTGCTCATCATGTCATCCAAAAAACGGAAAATCACCGCAACCTGTTTCCGGCCTTGATTTAAAAGGATTGTTGTTTCGCGTGAGTATTCCAAGAGCCGATGAAAGCCAAGGTCCATTGGCGATCAGTGGTTTTGGTACGCAACTTCAAAACAAAGCAATTGTAGGCAAAGTAGCAGAAGGCCAAGTGCAGATTACATTTTCAGAAACAAGTTTTACATTTGCTGACGGTACACCGTATAACTTAAGAAAACCGACTTATACTATTACATCTGCCAATACAACAGTGCCATCAAATATGATGGTGTCGCCACGTATCGCGCAACAGGTAGTTGGTTTAGGTTTGCTGGAAAACATCAGCAATACAGATATTCTGGCAAAAGCAGATGTGAATGATGCAAATAGTGATGGCATTTCCGGAAAAGCAAACTATGTTCGTAATCCGTTGACCAATTTAATGGAATTGGGTAAATTTGGCTGGAAAGCAAATAATCCAAATTTACTGGCACAAGCTGCAGGTGCTTTGCATGATGATATCGGTATCACTTCTTTTGTTTTTCCGCTTGAAACTGCTTCAGGACAAATACAAGACAATGGACCGAGCACTACAACAGATGTTGACAGCCAGTTTGTATTTGACTTAACTTTTTATACGCAGTCTTTGGCAGTTCCAAAACGTAGATATTTTAATGATCCAGATGCCAATAATGGCAAACTGATTTTCTTTAAGATTGGTTGTGATAAATGCCATACGCAAAAATATATTACATCAAACAGTTCTCCGTTTCCTTTCTTAAATAACCAGACTATTTATCCATATACAGATTTATTACTGCATGATATGGGCGATGAATTGGCTGATGGACGACCTGATTTTCTGGCAACCGGAAATGAATGGAGAACACCACCACTTTGGGGCATCGGCTTAAGCGAATTGACCAACGGTCATACCAGTTTGTTGCATGATGGCAGAGCGCGTAATACATTAGAAGCGATTATGTGGCACGGCGGCGAAGCCGAGAATCAAAAAATTCAGGTAAAAAAATTGTCTAAAAAAGAACGAGATGATTTAGTGAAGTTTGTCAATTCTCTTTAAATTTTTTGGATATATTTTAACACATCAAAAAAAATGATTACACGTTTTATTTGCTACTTTTAGGTGGATGAAATATCTTCTTTTTTATTTTTTGGCGATTTTGTGTTGTATTTCCTGTAAACACGAAGACAAACCCTTTTACTTTTCATCAGTAGATGAATTTATAAAGAATAATAATGGTCTTTCCGATTCTGCATTACTTGGGAAACTCATTTTTTTTGACAAAAACTTATCCAATCCGGTTGGTACAAGTTGTGCTACTTGCCACTCGCCAATGAATGGTTTTTCCGATCCAAGACATTTGGATTTTTCAGTCGGAGCATTAGGACAACAAGGAACTCGCAATGCACCGTCTATTAGCTATGCAGTATATGCACCTAATTTGCGAGCAGAAATTTTGCGCGGTGTTTGGGAAGAAGTCGGTGGTTTTTTCTTAGATGGAAGAGCCGAATTTCTGGTGCGTCAGCCATTTGAACCAATGACAAAAGCAACTGAAATGAATATGCATCACCTGAATGCAATTATGGAGAAAATTAAAAAAGCAGATTATTTTCCATTGTATCAGAAATTATTTGGCAAGCCAGCTGTATCTGATTCACAAATAGTAGTATTTAATATTTCTTTGTGCCTGGAAAAGTTTGAAAAATCATATCAGGTAAATCCATTCACCAGCAAATATGATTTTTATTTGAGAGGTCAATATACGTTCACACCACAGGAAAAACGCGGTTTGCAATTATTCAATGATTCAACAAAAGCCAAGTGTGCTTTGTGCCATTTAACTACGCCAACAGAATACGCTTCGACAGATAAAATCTTATTTACAGATTATTCGTACGACAATATTGGCTTGCCAAAAAATCCAAATGCAAAAACAAACGCAATTGACAGTGGCTTGGCAAAAGCAGAAAAATTTGTCAAAATACAGGAAATCGGAAAATTTAAAACACCAACATTGCGTAACGTAGAAATTTCAGCGCCGTATATGCATTCAGGAATTTTTACCACTTTAGAAGAAGTAATGGAATTTTATAATGAACGCGACATTAATCCAAAATTTGCGCATGCTGAAGTGCCTGAAACTGTAAATCACGATGATTTAGGCGATTTGAAATTGTCAAAACAAGATATCAGCGACATTATTGCTTTCTTAAAAACATTGACAGACGGATACAAACCTGTTATAAAGAATTAATTTTTTGACACTTTTATAAAGTTTTAGTTATATTTAAAAATCGGATAGCTTTTCTAAAAAAAATAGACACTTTTAACAACAATAAAATAAGTTACATGAAAAAATCAATTATCGTCTTAGCAGTATCAGTTATTGTATTTGCTTGCTCACACAAAACAACTACTTCAACAACAGCGACACCAACCGTGAAAGAAGAAAGTGCAACGGTTTCACACGCGCAATATGAAGAAGGAAAGGCACTCAGCTTAACTTATTGTACTAAATGTCATGCAGAAAAAGATCCTGCAAGAGGAAACATGGCGCAATGGGACAAATGGCTGGATAAAATGGCGCCAAAGGCAAAAATCACCGACGAACAAAAAAAGAAAATCAGAGATTATATCAGCGTAAATGCTAAATCAATCTAATTAGCTGAATTCAAGTATTTTAACTTTTCAGCATAATTTATATTCAAATCATCTGTGAAAAAATAGCTATTTTTGAATAGCTATTTTTTATTAAACCTTATTCCATTCAATGGAAGATATTGAACAATATAAACAGCAAATTGCTGACCTTCAACATCAACTCGAAACCATTCGTTCCGAACAAACCGAACCGATTGCTATTATCGGAATGGCAATGCGTTTGCCTGGAAAAATAAAAAATGAAGACGATCTTTGGAATGTTTTGATTAACGGAATTGATTGTATTGAAGAAATTCCGGCAAATCGCTGGGACAAAGATGCATTATTTGATCCGGATCCAAATACACCTGGAAAATTGTATATCAAAGAAGGTGGTTTTATTGAAGATATAGAATATTTGGACGGACAGTTTTTTAATGTTTCACCAATTGAATTGGAAAGTACCGATCCGCAGCAACGTATTTTACTGGAAGTTGCGCACGAAGCTTTAGAAAACGCAGGCGTTGATGTCAATTCATTGATAGGTTCTGATACAGGTGTTTTTATCGGAATTGATAATGTCGATTACGAAAGAAAACAGTTGCGCTCCGGCGATTATAAATTGATTAACGGATACTGCTACACCAGCACAGGACCAACCGGCGCTTCAGGCAGAATTTCATACACCATGGGTTTGCGCGGACCTTGCATGACCATAGATACTGCTTGTTCTTCTGCGTTAACTTGCACGCATATTGCAGCACAAGCACTCAGAAATAAAGAATGTAAAATCGCTGTGGTAGGAAGCGCAAGTATTATTACCGAACCGGACCAGTCGTTAAGTTTTTGCCGTTTAGGTGCGCAGTCACCGGAAGCGCGTTGCAAGTCATTTGATGATGATGCTAATGGTTACATTCGTTCCGAAGGTGTTTGTATCATGGTGTTAAAACGTCTGTCAGATGCACAAAAAGATGACGATAAAATTTTAGCGATCATCAAAGGTTCAGCCGTAAATCAAGATGGAAAAAGTAAACGTTTTACAGCGCCAAGTACGGTTGCACAAGGATTGATGCACACGGCTGCATTGAAAAATGCACAGTTGGATCCAACAGAAATTGATTATATAGAAACGCATGGCACAGGCACAAAAGTAGGCGATCCGGCAGAGGTCAGAGGAATTTTATTCGCTTACGAAAAATTCAGAACGAAAGAAAATCCGATTGTCATCAGTTCTAATAAATCCAATTTCGGACACATGGAATGCAATTCCGGAATGGCAAGTATTTTCAAAGTCATTTTAGCGCTTCAAAATAATATTATTCCAAAAGTAGTACATCTTAAAAAGCCAAATACATTGATAGACTGGAATAATATTCCGGTTGTTGTAGCAAAAGATAACATTGCATGGAATAAAAAATCAGGAAAGGCGCGTTATGCAGGCATCAGTGGTTTTGGTGCTACTGGTTCTAATGCGCATGTTATTTTGGGTGACGTTCCTGAGAATCCACATCAACTCAACAAACAAAATTTAAGATCTGATATTTTCATTTTACCATTGTCTGCAAAAAATGAACAAGCATTAATAGATTTGACAAAATCGTATGCAGATTTTATTCAGCATTCTAATCATGCTTTGGAAGATATTTGTGCGATGGCAAGTTTGCGTCGCGCGCACTTTGATTTACGAGAAGTTTTTACAGCAACAACAAAAGAAGAATTGATAGAAAAATTGCATGATTTTTCAGAAGCAAATAATTACGAAAGCAAAAAGAAATTACATGCAAATGAAACGATAAAAACTGTTTTTGTTTTTCCCGGACAAGGTTCGCAATGGATCAACATGGGAAAAACATTGTATGAAAACGAACTTGTTTTTCGAGTTGCTTTAGATGAATGCAATCAGGTGTTTAAGAAATATGTAGATTATGATGTGATAGAAGAAATTTCAAAATCTGAACATGAAAGCAGATTACACGAAATAGATGTGGTGCAGCCAATTTTAATTGCTGTTGAAATTGCATTAGCAAATTTATGGATGAGCAAAGGTGTTTTTCCTGACATCGTGATTGGTCACAGTATGGGCGAGATTGCAGCTGCGTATGTTGCCGGAAATATTTCATTGGATGATGCTGCGAAAATCATTATTACACGCAGCAAACTGATGAAGCAATTGAGCGGTAAAGGTGAAATGGGCGCGACTGATTTAACGATTGATGAAGCTAACGAATTGCTAAAAGGTTACGAAGATAAATTATCAGTAGCAGTGATGAACAGTAAAAATTCTACCGTGCTTTCAGGTGATCCAATTGCTTTAAATGAAGTGTTTGCGAAGTTGGAAGCACAGGAACGTTTTAATAGAAAAGTAAAAGTAGATGTAGCATCGCATTCACCACAAATGGATGTGATCAAACAGCATTTATTTGAAGCATTAGAAACTATTCAGCCAAAAAATTCTACTATACAATTTTATTCAACAGCGTTAAATCAGATCGTTGAAGGTGAACAATTGAATGCAGATTACTGGACAAAGAATTTGCGAAATCCTGTTCAGTTCGGCAATGCTGTTTTGTCAGTATTGCAAGATGCTGAAGTCACTTTTGTAGAAATGAGTCCGCATCCGATTTTGATTCATGCAGTAAACGAAAATATACAATCGATGTCTGCAAATGCGGTTGCTATTTCATCTTTCACGCGTGATAAAAATGAGTTGCTGTCATTTTACACTAACGTTGGAGAATTGCATGCAAGCGGTTACGTTATTGACTGGAAATCTATCTATCCAAATATAGATGAGTTTGTGCAACTGCCGAATTACGCTTGGCAAAAAGAACGTTATTGGTTTGATCAGAAACCGGAAATAACGACACCAACATCAATTGTACAAAAAGATATTTCGCAACATCTTTATGAAATAAACTGGCAGGAAATAAAAACAGATGCAAACATTGTATCAAAAAATGTATTGATCATAAAAGATACATACGATCATTATTTGATGGTAGAAAATGCGTTGAAAGAAAAAGGATGCAATGTTACAAGTATTGGTTTAAATGATAGCTTGGATGGAATCCATGCAGACATTGTCATTCACATGCGCAGTTTTTATAAAGAATCTGCATTTAGTTTTTATTTGGAATGCGGTGTTTTGTCATTACAAAAACTGATCAATCATTTCAATAAAACGAATCAATATCCAAAAATTTGCGTGGTAACAAATGGTGCGTTTGTGCTG
The DNA here is from genome assembly GCA_046329815.1 of Chitinophagales bacterium. Lineage (GTDB taxonomy): Bacteria > Bacteroidota > Bacteroidia > Chitinophagales > JADIYW01 > JADJSS01. The sequence continues at coordinate 1,103,400 of JAXLTY010000001.1, read as the reverse complement.
CAACAAGATGTGACAATTAACTTGAATGCGTCAACATTAACAGGTGTTTTGCGTACATTGGAAAACGAGCATGAAGAAATCAGCTTTCTGCAAATAGATATTTCAAATGAAATAACAAATACAGAATTGGATCAACTTGCATCATTTGTATTTGCTGAAAATAAATTCAAAGAGCTAGCTGTAAGAGACAAATCTGTTTATACACCAACAATACAAAAAAACAATGCTGTCATTAAACAGACAAAACAAATTTATGCAGACAAAACGTACTTAGTTATTGGCGGTACCAATGGTCTTGGTTTGTTTACGGTAGAATGGTTGATAAAAAATAATGCAAAAAATATAACTGTTTTCAGCAGAAACGGCGCGAAAAATGAAACACAAACTTTATTTGAAACACATAAAAATAATGGTGTCAATATTCAGGATGTGAAAGTCGATGTTGCGAATTTGGAAGAGTTAAAAGACGCTGTTCATGCCATAAACGATCTTGCAGGAATTTTTTATGCAGCCGGAATTTTAGACGATGGTGCGTTCGAAAACTTAACAAAAAATCAGTTTGAAAATGTTATCCATACAAAAGCAACCGGTGCGTGGAATATGCATATATTGACACAAGATGTACCGCTTGATTTTTTTGTGCTGTATTCGTCAGCGGCAGGAATTGTTGGTTCTGCAGGTCAATCTAATTACAATGCAGCCAATACGTTTATGGATGCTTTGGCGCATTTCAGGAAAGCAAATCATAAAAATGCATTGTCCGTAAATTTTGGAACTATTGCAGAAATCGGTTTGGCGGCACGCCAAGAAAACCGTGCAGATAGATTGACAGAACAAGGCGTTGTTGCCATCAAACCGAATAATTTGAATGCTTATTTTGATACACTTTTTTTAAGTGATGCAACACAGGTAATGGCAATGGAAATTGATTTTAATAAGTGGTCGCAATTCAATCATGCTGTTTTAAAAAATTATTTCTACAGTAAAGTTGTTCAGCAGCATATGGAAGAAAACGTGCAAATAAATACTCAAAAAACATTTGACACTATTGATGAATATAAAAAACATATCAAAGACAGAATCAAGCAGCATATTTTTTCTGCAACAAAACTGAATGTTGCTAAAATAAAAGAAGATGAAACATTTAAAAGTTTAGGTGTTGATTCGTTGCATGCATTACAATTGAAAAATAAATTGCAGGAAGATTTTAATATGACGATTAGTGTAGCAGCGATATGGCAATTTCCAACTGTTATGAAATTAAGTGATTTTATTGCTAAAGAATTGAATTTGGATCAGCAATATGCTGCTAAAGCAGAAAATTCAACGGCAGCAGTTTCTGTTGAAAATAAAGATATAGAATCAGAAGTTAAGAGTTTGTCGTTAGAAGAATTAATGAAAGAATTAAGTAGTAAGGTAGAATAAGAATTATAAATGAGCGAGCAATTACAACAAATGCAAGAGATACTTCAAAAATCTCTTATCAAAATAAAAAAACTGGAACAGGAATTAGAACAAGCTAATCAAAATACAGTTGCACCTAAAGAAAACATAGCAATTATTGGTACCGGCGTTCGTTTAGCACAAAATATTAATTCAACTAAAAAGCTGTTTGAATTATTAATTTCAACTAAAAATGCGATTTCAAAAATTCCGTCAGATCGTTTTAATGTTGATGAAATTTATCATGCAGACAATACTATTGCAGGAAAAACGGTTTCACAATATGGTGCTTTTTTGCAAAATGATGTGCGCGCGTTTGATGCAGAATTTTTTGGTATTTCGCCACGAGAAGCAAAATCCATCGATCCTTTGCAGCGCATGATTTTAGAAGTCGTTTACGAAGCAATTGAAAACGCAGGCATCGCATCTGATACATTAAAAGGAACGGCAACAGGTGTGTTTATCGCACTAGGAAATTCTGATTACATACAGGCGCGTTTCAGAAGCGGCAACCTTGAAACCATAGATATATATGATACTACAGGCATTCCATTTGGTACTGCTTGTGGTCGCGTTTCTTATTTGTATGATTTAAAAGGAACGAGTTATTCATTGGATGCTGCTTGTGCTTCGTCATTGGTTGCCGTGCATTTGGCTTGCGAAGATTTAAATAAAAAAATCATCGACACCGCGATTGTAGCGTCTGCGAATTTATTGCTGACACCGGAACCATTCATAGGTTTATCGAAATTAGGTTCGTTGTCTTCTACGAACCAATGCAAAGCATTTGCCGATGATGCAGATGGTTATATACGTGGTGAAGGTTGCGGTGTGGTTGTTTTAAAACGACAAAGCGATGCTGAACATGATAATGACAATATTGAAGTACTGATCAATGGTTCTGCTGTGAAACACAATGGAAACAGCAATGGCTTTACGGCACCAAATCCGCAAATACAAATTGAAACGATACAGGCAGCCCTGCGCGATGCGAACGTGAATGCCAATGAAATCAGCTATGTAGAAGCACATGGTATTGGAAATAAATTTACAGATGCAATTGAAATACAATCGATCTATGAAGCGTATAAAGAAAGAAATGATTCAATTTATATTGGTTCTGTCAAAGCAAATATTGGTCATTTGGAAGCTGCAACAGGCATGCCAATGTTGTTTAAGATTATCGAGATTTTAAAAAACAAAACAATACCGGCTCAAATCAATATTACTAAATTAAATAGTGGTGTTGATTGGAATTCAATCAATGCAAAAGTGGCAACAGAATCTATTGCGTTGAATGACAATCAACCATTGCATGCTGCTATCAATCTTTCCGGTTATTCAGGAACGAATGTACACATGATATTTGAAGCTGCGAAACCAAAGCAACAATCCGATGAAATCAACGCACCATATCTTTTTGTATTAAGCGCAAAAAATGAGATTAGTTTAAAAAATGTTGCGCAGAAATATTTAGATGATAAAACTGTTTTTGATAATAATACACGGACTGAGATTTGCTACACATTGCAAAAAGGCAGAAATCATTTTGATTACAGATTGGCGATTAAAGCCAATACTAAAGAAGAAATTATTGCCGGTTTGCAGGCATTCATTAATGATGAAAAACCAACAAAATATAAACTTTCAAAGCCAAATACTGAAATAAATAATTCGACAGCATTTTTATTTACAGGACAAGGAGCGCAGTATCATGGCATGTGCAAAACATATTATGATACATTCGATACATTCAAAAATACCATTGATGAATGTGATTTGATTTTATTGCCTACTTTAAAAGTTTCCATTAAAGATATTTTATGGAATGAAGAGATTGATAAAAATCAGATCAATCAAACACAATTCACACAACCAAGTTTGTTTGTCGTTGAATATGCACTGGCAAAATTATGGATGAGTTTTGGTATTCAACCCAATGCATTAATTGGTCACAGCATTGGTGAACTTACGGCACTGACTATTGCGAAGGCAATTACATTAAAAGATGCCTTGCAGATTGTAGTTGCACGTGCTGCACTGATGCAATCGTTGCCGGTTGGCATCGGCGGCATGGCATCGGTTTTTTGTACGGAAGAAGAAATTAAACCGTTTTTAGAAAATACACATTTAGATTTAGCGGCGATCAATGCAACAAAAAATTGTACGGTTTCAGGTAAAAAAGAAGACATTGCGTTGCTGCTAGAGAAATTAAAAGAACAAAAAATTAAAGCGGTTTCATTAAATGTTTCGCATGCATTTCATTCATCTTTAATGGAACCGATTTTGGAAAAATTTGAACAATTTGCCAGTCAGTTTTCGTTCAAACAACCTGAAATTCCTGTAGTTTCCAATGTCCATGGAAAAGTAATAACTAAAGATGATTTAAACGGAAAATATTTTTCTGATCATATTCGTAAAGCTGTTTTGTTTGCGAATGATTTATTGTACGCAGAAAATGAATTGCATATCAATACATTCTTAGAATGTGGTCCAAATCCTGTTTTGATCAATTTAGCCAAACGCACCAGTACCAATGAAAATGCAGTCTGGATAGCGTCAGCGAATAAAGATGATAATAATATGGATAGTTTTTATGAAGCACTTCAGCAATTGTATTGTAATGGCGCAACAATAAATTGGAATATATTGTATCAAAACAAAAAAATAAACCGTGTTGCTTTGCCGAATTACGCATGGAACTGGAAAGTATATTGGGAAAATCCTGTTAGGCAACAGTCATTAGTAAATAGTCATCGGTCAATAGAAGATAAATCTATTCTAAATTCCAATGCACAACTACCAATATCCAATGACCAATTATTAATGACCAATAAACCAAAGGTAACTCGTGAAACGTTGTTAGCATATATGCAGATTGAAGCATCAAAAGTGTTAGGTCTGGAAGCAGGTCAAAAGGTTGATATCCATAAAACCTATCGTGAACAAGGTTTCGACAGCATGATGAGCGGCGAGTTTTTGAGTTTGATGGAAAAGCATATTGGCTCAGAATTAAAAATGGAAATCATTCATCAATATAATACACCAAAAGATCTGCATCGCTATTTGATAGATACTTATTTTGGTGGTGGCGAAATTGACACCACACAAGCTATTACGATGGCTGATATCATGTTCGCGCAGGAAATGGAAAGCACGCATAATGGTGATTGGCACGAAGTAAAAGAAACAGATGGTTTGTTTTTGAAATGGTTCAAGAAATTCGATAAAATGATTCCGAGTGTGAAAGAATAACACTATTTTTTCAAAATTCTTTTTCTGATTCTGCTTAATGAAACCGGCGTTACACCAATGTATGAAGCGATGTATTGCAACGGTACTCGATTCAATAAATCCGGTGTTTCATTGATGAGTCTTATGTAGCGTTCTTCTGGTGTGTCTAGTAAATAAGAAGTGATGCGTAGTTGTAAAAAAGCTAAATAGTATTCGAGAATCAATCGGCCAACACGTTCAAATTTTTGGCTTTTGTCGTATAATTTTTCTAAATCTCTGTAATCAATAATAAACAACTGGCTGTCTTCGATTGCTTGTATCGTTTGCGTACACGGCTGATGCAAAATGTTGGATTCAAAAGAACCAATCAGGCCGTTTTCAAAAGCCAGAAGGCAAGTGATTTCATTATCATTTTTTTCATAATAAAAGCGAAATGCGCCACTTAAAATAAATGCAATTTTAGAATTTAGTTGGTTTGCAGTAATAAATTTATCACCTTTTTTAAAAGTCTTTAATGAACCAAACTGAATCAGCATTGCCCATTCTTTCGCCGATAAAAAATCTATCTTATAATGTTTTAAAACTCGCTGCGCAGTTGGAATAATCTCTAGCAAATCCATACAGTGAATATACAAAATAAAAATCAGATTCTACGTTTGCAATGCAGTGTGAATAAATGCTAACGATCTAAATTCGGATTTTTAAAAGCGGTATTTGGTATCGGTTCTTGCTGCATTTGCTGCGTAAATAAACCTTGAAGGAAAATATAACCGGCGTATAATTCAAATGCATTTTTAACAACAATTTTTGGATGCAGATATAATAATACACGTTTCCATTTTTTGTCTTCATACAGATCATTAAAATCAATGGCTTCTTCAAAACTGTATCTATGAATGGTTATACCAGAAATAATCATCTGCATTTCTTCAGGATGGAACTCAACAATGTAATATAAACCTTTGATGTCAAAATCATGGATCAGCAAATGTCGAATGCCTTTCACGCAGTCAGATTTTGGATACATGCCGCCCATGTAAAAATACGGATAGAAAAACTCTTCATATTGTAAATGAAAAACATCCAGCCATGCTTTGGCGGTTTCCAGTTGTTCGGTAAAAAAATCATTGACTTTTATTCGTTCGTCTTTGCGATCGAAGCTGATCCATTTTTTAGTAAACCAATCATAAAATTCTACCGTTTCGGAAATCTTTAGTTTGTAATTAAATTTGGATGGTTCATATGCTACATAACCTGGATAATAATATTTTAAGCCATAAGTTTTTGCATATTCCAACTCTAATACCATAGAATAAATGCCAATACTGTATTTCGAAAAATCAGGATGATAAATGCCTAAAATGCTGGCCATACTGTTGTTGCCAACATCGAATATGCAATAGCCAATCAGGTTCTGTTCGTGATAAATATTGATTTCAAAGGTGTTAAAAATCTCTTTATTGTAATTGTCATACATGAACGCAGACAAAGTTGGTGAATTATTTCCGCTGAAGCGTTTGCGATGCAGTTGGTACAATCTTTCTTTTTCTTCAGTAATTTTAAACGGCTGAATCGTATGTGTAAAAATCAGATTATTGCGATTGATTTTTTTTTGTAATCTTTTTGGAACACGATGATTTGCTAAATCAATTCGTATATGCAAAGTATTCAGAATATCTTTTTCATAATATAGCACACGAGTTCGTAATAAATAATTACCGGTTCTGAAATAGCCGTCGGCTAAGAATTTATCCAGATTTTCGGGTTCAACTTCTTTGTTCGGAAAATGATATTCCAATGGTAATAACATGTTTTAAAATTAGAACAGAAATTGGATAAAAACAAAATTAGTGTAAGATTTTTTAATTCGTTTTATATAGCTTCTTTTGAAAAAGCAGAACAACAAAGTAACTTAATAAAATAAATACAGGAATCAGCCAATATTTTTCAAAAAATGAAGGCGCAATATTTACGGATGATGCATCGCCGTTTAAAATAAAATTTGCCCAGAAGAATGGTTGCGCGCCAATTGCATCTGTTTTGTTCAGGTAATTTATTTTTGCGAGTTGTATCGCTTCAGATTTCGATTTTCCTTTCTTTAGTAAAGCATAAAAATCGGCAATGATGTTATCTGTAGTTTTATCGGCGGCATTCCATTTTGATGCCAGGATATTATGTGCGCCTGCATAATAAAGCGACCACGAAAAATTCATTAAACCTTCGCCGTAATTTGCTTCGCCGTAATTGCTTTTGCAAGCAGCTAATGTGATCAATTGCGCATTAAGCGGTACGGTTTTTATATCATCAGCAGACAATGAGTTTTTTGTCATGTTTGGCTGAAATAATAAAATAGATTTGCTTGGCATGATGGTGTCCGGAATAAAATGAGAAGCGATATGAATAACTTTTGCTTTTGGTGCATATTTAATAAAATTATTTGCCGTTGCAGCCGTGTCCGTAAAATTAACATGGTTCTTTAAATTCTGAATTGATTTTTGTTCTTGATTCGTTTGAAGTTTTGCGTAATCTGTATTTTTAAAATCCGGATAGAATGCCTGTATTTCCTGCTGTTCATGAGCATTGTAGTCATTGCAAAATATGGCAGCAGAAAAAGTATATTGAATGCTATGTTTGTATAAAAAATAATCAGGATGAACTGTTTTTTTTGAATACGTTAAAGCATCAAAAGAAATTTCATTCAACATTCCAGCAGGTGCAATAATCCAGTTGAAATTATTTATTTGTTTGTCGATCAATTTATTTCCAAGAATTGACGCTAATTCGATATCATATTTTTTGTTTTGAACGGATGCTGAAAGTTTGGTGATGACTGAGTCTAAATATGTCTTATTGCCACAATTAAATATTTTGTAATTTTTTTGAGTAATAGCCACGCAATAATAATTTTCGTTGTCGTCAAAATATTCAAGGAATGCGTCTTTTTCTGTAAGATAATCCTGGATTTGGCTGTAAGTAATATTATGCTGTGCGTATTTGTATGTATAAAGCTTAGGAAATTTTTGTTCCAGACTTTTAATAAAAAATTCGTATTGATTGTTATAAAATAGAATAGAATCATTTAATGAAAATGAAAGTTTAGTTTCATCTTCAGTGTTCTCTTGCATTGTAGTGAAATAATTTAGTCGTGATTTTAAATAGAATTCCTGATCCTGATATTTTTTTGGAAGTAATGCATTTGATTTGATGTTTAAAACATTGTTGCGTAAAATATTAGCTCTGTCATTTTCTATAAAAAATAGTAAATTATCTTCAATATATTTTTTGTTTTTTTGTTCGTAATGAGTAAGAAGATAGATACCTAATTTATTTAATTCAGAAATTTTTTCTGCATAGTGCAATTGGTTGTTGATTGAAATAAATGTATTTTTTATTTTAACAGCTTCCAATATGGTCTTTTTAATTTGAATAATAATATCTTCTATACTTTCTGAGGATTGCTTTACCGTAAATAATTCTTTTTTGCATTTTAATACTTGTAGCATGGCTTCCCAATGGTCGTAAGCATAAATAATCTTTTTGTTTTTGATAGTGTATGATACAGCAGTATTTGCCAACTCAATAGCTTTGATATAATTCTTCTTTTGAATAAATGCCTGAGATAATCCGATAAATGCGTCTATAGAGTAAACATTTTTATCGCCATATATTTTATCGTATATGGTTGCTGCTTTTTTGTAATTAAGTATAGCATCATCTGGATTTGCTTCTTTGAGTAAGCAATCACCTAATAAACAATATGCATCACCCAAATATTCAGACGGATGTTTGGATGATAACTCTGTATGAATTACTTCTGATAATAACTTTTTTGCTTTAGAAGTGTTGTCATTATATAAATAAATTAATGCGTAGTTGTTTTCTAAAAATGTGTTTAGATAGTGATATTTTTTGTAGGATTTATATATTAACTGACCTGCATTAATAAAATTTTTTTCTGCTCTTTCTATGTTTTTGATATAAAAATAAACCATCCCTGTATTTAGATAATATTTTATGTATGATGAATTCTCAGCATAATAAATATTATCAAGTATTTCTTTCTCTTTTTTTAGGTAAAGTAATGCACTCATATAATTGCTTTCAAATAAGCTTAAACTGCCTAATAGGCCGTATAATTCACTATATTTTATATTATTTTTAGGTGTTAATAAGATTGAATTAAATTTTAATTTAGCATTTTTATAATCACCATATTCTTTATCAATATAACCCAAATTCATTATTATTTGTCCAGCTCTGCTATGCCTGTCGCATTTATTATCTGTTAAAATTGCTAACCCTTTCTCATAATAATATTTCGCAGAATCTAGTTGGGTGTCCATAAAACAACAGCTACCGATTCCATTGTAAACTTGCGCCAGTTGTAAAAAATTAGGATGATTCTTTAAAATAATTTCATAGCAACTTCGTGAATTATCTAAATCATCTAGTTGATAATAGCAACTTCCCAATAAAAGCAGGATTGAGTTTTTTTCTTTAAGCGAACTTGTAAAAAGCAATAATTCATATAAATTCTTTATGCATTTTTTATATTCTGCATGATCACATAAGCTTTTTTGCTCAGTAAGTCGTAGTTTATTAAACGCGCTTAGATTGTATTTGTAGCAAAATGATTTTGCAATTTCTAAAACTTCATTCAGTCTGTCATATAGTTTTAATTGAAAAAAACACTCCGAAAGATTATACATTTCTTCAGCTACCTGATTCCAATTATTCATTCTCTTTAAAGAATCTAATAGCTTCGGATATTGCACAATGTATACAGCGTAATTCTCTTTTAATTCTAATTCAGACGGCTTGTTATTTATGTTGGTTGTATCTGATTTGGCGATACATGTTCTTGTTTGGTTTAGAAACAATATCACTAACAATAAACACAAATATATTTTTCTGCTTTTTTTCATCAATATAAATTTAATAATACTGCAGAAATATTTATTAATTCATTCTTTTTTATTTTTGAGCATGAATAAGAAAATTGCAGTATTACCGGGTGATGGCATTGGCCCTGAAATTATTCAGGAAGCTATAAAAGTATTGAATGCTATCGAACAAAGATTCAACCATAAATTTGAATATAACTATGCGTTGATTGGCACATCAGCTATTGATAAAACTGGTAATCCATATCCTGATGAAACACATCAGGTTTGTTTAAATAATGATGCTATTTTATTTGGAGCAATCGGTGATCCTAAATACGATAATGACCCAACAGCAACGATTCGCCCTGAACAAGGTTTATTAAAGATGCGCAGTAGTTTAGGATTGTACGCAAACATTCGTCCTGTAAAAAGTTATGATGCTTTATTAGACGCATCACCTTTAAAAAATGACAGAGTAAAAGGCGCAGATTTCGTTGTTGTGCGAGAATTAATTTCAGGAATTTATTTTGGTAAACCTCGTGGCAGAAGCGAAGATCAATCTATAGCTTACGATACTTGTGTTTATACAAAAGAAGAAATTTTACGCATTACAAAAACAGCTTTTGAATTAGCAAAATACAGAAAACAGAAAGTAACGCTATTAGATAAAGCAAATGTGCTGGCAACATCGCGTTTATGGCGCGAAACTGTGACTGAGTATGCCAAACAATTTCCTGAAATAACATTGGAATGCAATTACATTGACAGCGCTGCAATGGAAGTCATAACAAAGCCAACTAAGTTTGATGTGATATTGACAGAAAATTTATTTGGCGATATCATCTCTGACGAAGCATCCGTAATTGCTGGTAGTTTGGGCATTTTGCCATCTGCATCTATTGGTGAAAAAATGGCTTTGTATGAACCAATTCATGGTTCGTATCCACAAGCTGCAGGAAAAAATATTGCGAATCCAATGGCAACAATTTTGTCTGCTGCAATGTTGCTGGAAAATAGTTTTGGCTTGTTGAATGAAAGCAAAGCAATTGTTGGTGCTGTAGAAAAAGCGATTAATACTAATTTTGTTACAGAAGACATCAATAACGGAAAATACTCAACATCACAAGTTGGCGATAAGATTGTCGAATTTATTTTATCATAAATTCAACCTATAAATTTTATCTTTAACATTGAAATGAAAATCGCAATTCTCGGACCTGCTTTTCCTTATCGTGGTGGCATCGCAAATTTTAGCGAGCGACTTGCAAATGAATTTCTGCAAAGCAATGATGAAGTGCATTTGTTTACATTTCAAATGATGTATCCTGATTTTATTTTTCCCGGTAAAACACAATATGCAGAAACACCTTTGCAGTTTTCGTTAACAATTACACGAAATATAAATTCTGTAAATCCATTGAATTGGCGCAATGTTGGTAAGCAAATTCAGCAGCAAAATTTTGATATTATTTTGGTAGCATATTCAATTCCTTTTCTTGGACCAAGTTTAGGAATGATTGCACGTATCGCGAAGAAAAACAAACACACTAAGATTATTTCTATCATACATAATTTAAATCCACACGAAAAAAGAATTGGCGATCATGTGTTGTCGAATTATTTTTTAAATAGCTGCGATGCACATTTAGCATTATCTAAGAAAGTAGAAGAAGATATCTTGGCGAAAGATAAAATGCATCCTGTTGTTTATTATCCACATCCTGTTTACGATACATTTGGACAATTGATCGATAAAAGACAAGCAAAGCAAAATTTGCAATTGGATGAAAACACCAGTTATATCTTGTTCTTTGGCTTGATTCGTGAATATAAAGGTTTGGATTTGTTATTGCATGCAATGGCTGATGCTAAACTAAAGAACCAAAATATAAAGTTGATTGTTGCTGGTGAGTTTTATAGTGACATAGAAAAATATCAAAACATCATCCACCAACATAAACTCGAAAATAACGTTATTATTTACAATCAGTTTATACCTGATAACGAAGTAAACAATTATTTCTGCGCAAGCGATTTAGTAGTGCAACCTTACAAGCATGCAACACAAAGTGGTATCACTCAAATATGCTATCATTTCAATAAACCAATGATTGTTACCAATGTTGGTGGTTTGCCTGAAACTGTTCCGGATAATATTGTTGGTTATGTTTGCGAACCAAATGCAGAAAGCATTGCCAATGCAATTTCAAAATTTTATACAAAGAATAAAGAGACCGAATTCACACAAAATATATTAATTGAAAAAGAAAAATATAGTTGGAATGGTTTGACGCAAAAAATAAAAGATTGGTATCAAGCAAAATAAAATCTCAAAATCGTAAATCATAATTCGTACATTCGTTTTATGATTATTCGCTCAAAAGCACCTTTGCGTATTGGTTTGGCTGGTGGCGGCACAGATGTTTCGCCGTATTCTGATATTTATGGCGGAGCAATTTTAAACGCAACCATTTCTTTGTATGCGTATGCAACGATCTTACCGACAACAACAAACACGATTAATATTCATGCTATTGACAGAAATGAAAAAATTGCATTAGAAAGTGCAGCATCGTTGCCCATCAACGGACAATTGGATTTAGCAAAAGGCGTGTATAATCGTATCGTAAAAGAATTTAATTTACAGTCATTATCATTTGATTTGTCAACGTATGTAGATGCACCGGCTGGTTCAGGTTTAGGTTCTTCGTCAACATTAGTGGTTGCTATTTTAGGCGCGTTTGTAGAATGGCTGAAATTGCCTTTAGGTGAATATGATGTCGCGCATTTGGCCTATTCAATTGAGCGCGAAGACCTGCAAATGCAAGGCGGAAAGCAGGATCAATATGCGGCAACTTTTGGCGGTGTTAATTATATGGAATTTTACGGAAACGATAATGTGATTGTAAATCCGTTGCGCATAAAAGAAAAACATGTACATGAATTGGAACATAATTTAGTGTTGTTTTATACGCAGACATCACGTCTTTCATCAGAAATTATCAAACAACAGCAAGATAACGTAAATGCAAAAAATGAAAAGTCTATTGATGCAATGCATCATTTAAAAGAGCAATCTGTGTTGATGAAAGAAGCTATCTTAAAAGGTAATATTGATAATATCGGTGAAATATTACACAACGGTTGGCTGCATAAAAAACAAATGGCTGACGGAATTTCAAATGCATCGATTGATGAAATTTATGAAACTGCATTAGCATGTGGTGCAACCGGCGGAAAAATTTCCGGTGCCGGTGGCGGCGGCTTTATGATATTTTATGCACCATACATTCACAAATATAAATTGATAGAAACATTGAATACTTTAGGTGGAAAAGTAATGCCATATTCATTAACGAATATTGGTTTAACAAGCTGGACGATTTAAGCAGTTGCTGTATTGTTTAATGCGGCTTTTTGTTGTGCTTCGCGTAATTTATTTTCTTCTCTTCCATCTTTAATTGCTTTACTTAAGATCAAAGGAATAATTACGACAACGATACTTACTGCAAACGCGATCAAAGAATATAACAGTTTGCTTTTGTTTTTCGGATAAGTAGAATATTCAGGCGCATCAATTATACGCACTAAATTATTTTGCAATGTCAAACCTGCTTTTGAAGATTCTTTGGTACTGGTCGCGTCACTGTACATTACGTTCAGTGTTTGCAGTTCCTGCATTAGTTTTTGCTGGTCGACAACATTTATTTTCTTTTTATTAAAGATGTTTTGATCTTGAGACTCAGCAATCAGCTTTTGTCTCGCTGTAATTTCACCGGTGATCGAGTCCAATCGCTTGCTGGAGTTACTTAAAGAAATTTTAGCATTTTCCAACTGTTTCTTTTGATAAAAGAAAACAGTTTGATCCAGCATCTTTCTGGCTAATGTTTTGGATAATTCAAAATCAGGCGTTTCGATTTCTGCTTTAATTAAACCGGTTGTCATATCATATTCAGCAGTAAAAAAACCATCCGAAAAATCACCGTAAAGCATAGTAGCGATATCGAGTTCAGTTGCACTTAACTCATCAATACTGTTAGCCGTGAATTTGAAATTTTTTAATTTCGGATCGTCTTTGAATCCTTCATCATACTTGAATACATGCAAATAATAATTAGCTAACTTAGTTGGTTTGCCATTTATATCTACTTCGTTCAATAAAGCGCTGATGAAGATATTTCTCGAAGAAAAGATACCGGTCAATACGTCAACAGAAGAGCCACCTGCAAAAGAAATACCCATCATAGACATCATACCACCCATTGCACTTACTCTTGAATCGACAGAGTTGAAAGAAGTATAAGCAACATAATTTGCCGGTGCTGTCTTAGCATAGTAATATCCGAAATAAGTCAATCCGCCAACACCTACAAGAAGTATATACCACTTCCTGATCATATACTTTATATAACTGCCAAAGGAGTCGAGTATATCAACAATTCGTATGTCTTCTTCTGATAAGTTCTGTTGTTGCATGTTTTATTTTTTCAAGACAAATATAAGCGTAAGTGTACTTGCCACTGATGTTAAAGCAGCAATTACACTTGGTAAAATAATATTCCAGTTCAAAGCGGCTTCAGGGCCTTTCGGCGGTTTCGGTTTTTTGATTTTCTTTTCTACTGTAATCAAAGCACCTTCATTGTCCACCACCGGATATCTTTTAATACCAATAAATGAATGCGTATATTCTACTTTTCTGTTTGGATAAATAACCAATGTGGTTTTCTTTTTTGCACCTTTAAAACCAGCAGCATAATGTCTGATATACCAACGTGCCGTTTTTCCTGGAATAAATTTTCCGTTAATAGTTTCTGCAGAATCCAAACCCGGATAACCAACAGCACCGCGAATACTTACTAATTGATTGATCGTAGGAATTTCAATTTCATCATTTTCTTTCAATATCAGATTAGCTCTTGATTTCGGATCTTTGAACGCATCTTTTAACTGGAAAATAGTTTTAGGTAAATTGCCATCCGGACGAGTCAGTTTAGCCGATTCCACATATGCATAAGGCGTTAAGCCACCTGCGCGCTGAATAACATCCAAAACGGTTTCATTCTTGTTAAGAATTGGATAAATACCCGGATATTTTACTTCACCTTTTAATGTAACATTCATTTGTAAATCAAATCCGTAAATTTTACGAACATAAACTTTATCTAATGGAGCTAGTTGAAACTGTTTAGATTTTTCATCTAATTCTAAATTCGGACCAACCTGAAAAGTATCGACCACAATGTGTTTTGGCGAAAACTTCATATCAGGATTATCGCTGATGTCCATTACACGCGAGATTTCGATTTTTGAACTTGCCGCTTCTTTCTTCAAACCACCGGCGTAGAATAATAAATCATTCAAGGTCATGCCGTCTGTAAAATCCATAACGGTTGGTTTTAATACAGAACCATCAATCGAAACCACAAATTTTTCAATGAAATTCTCTTTAGAGAAAATTTCTATCACATCGCCTTTCTTTAATAAATAATTGTCAGCATGGTTTTCGTCTAAAATAATATCTTTCAGGGAAATTTTTTGATTCACAAATGTATTGTCGTCTAACTTACGTTTCAGGTAAGCTCTGTCCAAATACGCATCGGTACGGATACCACCTGCAATCTTAATGATATCGGTGACACGGAAACCTTCTTTCAATTCATATTTTCCGGGAAAACGAATCAAGCCGTTGATGTTCACGAAATTTTCAATACCGCCAGGTATAGTAGTAATATCTACGATATCACCGTCAATTAATGTAAAGTTACTGTTGCTGTTTAAAATGTCTTCATAGTTTACATCAATGATCTGCGCTTTGTTTCCTGTAGTTCTTGTGATTTGTAATGATTTCAAATAAGCATCAGCAGTAAGACCGCCGGCAAAACGAATCAATTCTGTCAAATTCTCACCTTTTAAAAGTTCATATTTTGCAGGTCTGCGAACAGCACCGTTTACTTTGATTAATTTTTCCTGTGTAGAAACATAAATGAAATCGCCTTTTTGTAAATAGAAATTTTGTGTAGAAAGCGGATTGAATAAAAACTCATACACGTCAAAACGTTTGATCACTTTTCCTTCGCGGCGCACTTGAATATCACGCACACTACCAATATCTGTAATTCCGTTTGCTGCATTCACTGCATTGTAGATAGAGTTAATTGCAGGAATCTGGTAAGTACCAGGTAATTTTACTTCACCAACAATATTTACTTCAATCGTGCGCGCATAGTTTAATGTAATTTCATATTTCGTATTTGCAGGATTAATGAAAGTCGCTAAGCGTTTCCCTATTTGGGATTTTACAGCGCCAAACGTCAAACCTTTTACATAAATTCTTCCAAATTCCGGAATTTGGATGTAACCATCGCTGCTAACAGTAAAACTGTTGTTATAATCAGCATTGCCCCAAACCGCGATGTTTAATTCATCGCCTGCATCCAACACATAAGAATCCGGTGCTTTATTTTCTGAAGATTTCATGAATAAAGCCAGTTTGCCTGATGAAAAGAAATCGTGGCCGAATATTTCATTCGGTTTGGTTTCAGGAACTTGCAATTTTGCATTGGCAGAATCCAGCATCAACTGCATTTGCTCTTGTCTGGTTCTCAAATCGGCAATTTCTGTCAGCAAAGAAACTAATCCACTGTTGTCACTGTTATCTGCCGCAGCATTGTCTCTGTAAAATTTAGCAATATTGGTTGGATCGATACCTAATAACTGTAATTGAGATAAATTCGGAGCCGCTGCTTTTTGTGCAGTTGCAGAATTTAAAGCGGTAGCCGAAGCAGCCGTTTTATTAGTAGTATATAACTGCGTAAGCTGTCTCATTGCATTAGAAGAAGCGCTGCTCACCAAAGCACCTGCATTCGTACCGGCTGTTAATGCACCTAGGTTTTGGGCTTGTAAAGAAATTATTGCAGAGCAAGCAATAATTAAGGAAAATAATTTTTTCATTAATGTTTACGTTAAAAGGAAGACAAAGGTAATAAACTAACAGCTAAGTAGATAGCAAAATCAAAGATTCTGTTTTTGAGCATATCTTAAAAAGTGTTATGTTTGCGCAGATACTTGTTTTCGTCTGCAGCGCGTGTCGAAGCAGATGAAATTGAGTTGAAAACTTGGACGAAAAATAAGCGATTGGATCGAAATTTTAAATCTTGTTAAAGTTCAGAAAAAAATTCCTTGATCAAAATATACATCATTTAAGACCAAAATATACTTGTTTTGTATTATTTTGACTTCTTTAAAGAAAATATGAATCAAAAAATATTGATTATCAATAAATTACAATGAGCCAGCAACTGCAGGATACTATAATCGCTTTATCGACACCAAACGGCGTTGGCGCTATCGGCGTCATTCGTTTGTCCGGAAATGATGCTGTGAAAATTGTAAATAGTGTTTTTAAAGGTAAAAACCTAACAGAACAGGCATCGCACACCATTCATTTAGGAAAGATCAGTTATAAAGGTGACATTCTAGACGAAGTGCTGGTGAGTTTGTTTTTGGCGCCGGCTTCCTACACCAAAGAAAATGTAGTAGAAATTTCGTGTCACGGTTCACCGTATATCCAGCAAAAGATCATTGAATGCCTGATCGATAATGGCGCGCGACCGGCAAAACCAGGCGAATTTACACAACGTGCATTTTTGAACGGCAGATTTGACTTGTCGCAGGCAGAAGCGGTTGCCGATATTATCGCTTCCGATTCCGCAGCAGCGCACAAAATAGCGATGCAGCAAATGCGTGGCGGCATTTCGTCTAAACTGAAAGAACTGAGAACATCGCTGGTTGATTTTGCCGCGTTGATAGAACTCGAACTCGATTTTGGCGAAGAAGATGTGGAATTTGCCGATAGAACTCAGCTCAATGAGTTGCTGCAGCAGATCCAAAAAGAAATTGAAACGCTGATCAAAAGCTTTCAATATGGAAACGCTATCAAAAACGGAATTCCTGTCGCGATTATCGGCAAGCCAAACGCCGGAAAATCGACCTTGCTGAATGCTTTGCTGCAGGAAGAACGCGCTATTGTCAGTTCTATTGCGGGCACCACGCGCGACACGATTGAAGAAACATTGACAATTGACGGATTTTTGTTCCGGTTCATTGATACAGCCGGTTTGCGCGAATCGAAAGACGAAATTGAGCAAATTGGTATAGAACGCAGCAAATCTGCGATTGAAAAATCTGAAATTGTAATTTATATTTCTGACTTCAATGAAATGAATGTTGAAGATGTGTTCGTTGAGACTGTAAAATTAAAATTGGACAAAAAACGCACCATTTTAATTGCTAACAAGTTAGATAAGTATGATACTTCTCATATCAAAGAAGGTGGCAAAGGTCCACTTCCAAACTATACTGCCGTTTTAGAAAATTTTGGATTTCAACATATAATATTTGCATCATTTAAAAAAAATACTGGAATTGATGAACTGAAAACTGCATTGACAGATATGGTTTTAAAAGATAAACTGGATTCGGAAAATGCGGTGATTATTACGAATCAGCGTCATTATGAAGCACTGCAAAAATCATTGTCTGCCATTAACAGCATCATTCAAAAATTAAGCGAGCAAATTTCATCAGATTTTGTTTCGCAGGATATCAAAACCGCCTTGCGCCACTTAGGCGAAATCACCGGCGAAATCGATGTCGATAAAGATATTTTAGCTACTATTTTCGGCAAATTCTGTATCGGAAAGTAATCTTGTTCCAAATATTAAAATTCATTCGATCTTATACAATAAAAAATAAAAAATGTTAAAAATGCAACCAAGTTGCAATTTATTTTGTATTTTTACGTCAAAGTGTTGTACTATTGAAAAAAAAAGGTATTTTTACGGCTTCACGTTAAACAATAAATCAATATCATTTTAAACTTAAATTGACAATCATGGCTCAAGGACAAACAGCAAACACCGTAAAAAACGGATTTAAACTACCTCCAATTGTAGTAATCATTGTAGCATTAATAGTTGCAGAAGTAATCTTCCACTTTGTATTTGGTGCTGCCTCTAACTTCAAAGATCCGGCTAAAAAAGAAGCTATCTCAGGCAATTACATGGGCTTGATCTACAAAGGTGGTTTCATCGTTCCTTTCTTAATGACAATGTTTATGGTATTAGTTACGTTCGTAATTGAAAGAACATTAACAATCAACAAAGCACACGGAAATGGTTCTATCGAAGCGTTTTTACAAAATGTAAAAACAAAATTAGCTTCACACGATATCAATGGCGCTTTGGCAGAATGTAACAAACAAAAAGGTTCTGTGGCAAATGTAGTACAGGCCGGCTTGAATAAATACGCAGAAATGGAAAAGAACACTGAACTCACAGGTGAACAAAAAATATTAAATATTCAGAAAGAAGTAGAAGAATCAACTTCTTTAGAATTGCCTGCTTTGGAATCTAACTTAAACATCATTGCAACGATCGCAACCGTTGGTACGTTAGTTGCTTTATTGGGTACAGTATTAGGTATGTTACGTTCATTCTCGGCTTTAGGTCAGGCAGGCGCAACAGATACATCTGCGTTAGCACAAGGTATTTCTGAAGCATTAGTAAATACAGCGTTAGGTATTGCTACTTCAGCTATCGCGATCATCATGTATAATTTCTTGACTAGCAAAATTGACAGATTAACTTATGCAATTGACGAGATCGGTTACAGTATTGCTCAATCTTTTGCTTCTTCTAAACACTAATTTTTTTAGTATAAATTTTTTGAATTATGCCAAAAATAAAAGTTCCTCGAAAAAGTACCCACATGGACATGACAGCCATGTGTGATGTGGCTTTCTTATTGTTGACATTTTTCATCTTAACGGCAAAATTTCGTCCAAACGAGTTGATTGAAATCATTACACCGGCTTCCAGAGCGACTGAAACAGTAAAAGAAGACTTAGTTTCCATTTCCGTTGACAAAGATGGTAACGCTTATTTCATCGCAGCTTCGCCAAGAAGAAAAGCAGAAATTTTGGATAAAATGATCGAAAAATATGGAACAAAATATCCATTATTAGTTGCGATGAACGCAAAACAAAAAATACAGTTTACTCAATTGGAGCAAGTAGCATTTCCTGCACAACAAATTCCTCAGATGGTGGCGGTTAAACAAGATCAGTTGAAGAAATGGAAAGAAGAAGGAAAATTGGCAGGCATTCCAAAAGATACCACCAACAACGAATTAGGTGATTGGATCATGGCTGCTCGTTTTGCGTATGAAAACGATAAGATAAATTTTGCGATTAAAGGTGATAAAACCAGCAACATCAAAGCAATCAACCGTGTGATCGAAATATTGCGCGATAAAGATGTAAACAGCTTTAAATTAATTACTTCATTAGAAGGTAAAAAAGATTAATCCACTAAAAATATAAGATAATGGCTCAATTAGATACATCAAGTGGTGGTGGTGGCAAACACAAGAAAGTTCGTGGAAAAAAAATGTCCACTACTATAGATATGACACCAATGGTTGATTTGGGATTTTTATTAATTTCTTTCTTCATGTTAACTACATCTTTAGCTAAACCGGTGGCAATGAACTTGTCTATGCCGATAAAAGAAAAAGACGATAAAAAGAAAGCTGAAATTCCTGAATCTAAAGTATTAAATATCATTTGTGATAAAGACAATAAAATCTGGTACTATCCTGGTTTTGTTGCCGCTGGCTTAAAAACAACAGATTATTCACCGGAAGGCATCCGAAAAGTTATTTTAGATAAACAAAAAGAAGTAGATGCAAAATGGGGAAAAGATAAAAAAGGGTTTACTCAAACTATCTGCTTAATAAAATTAACGGAAGATGCCAACTATAATAACATGGTTGACGTGTTGGATGAAATGGATATTACAGGTACAAAGATTTACGCCATACAAGACGTAAACAAATTGGAAACAGAAGCTATTGCAAACGGTGGAAATGCCAAAGTAGAATAGCGAATCTGTAAAGTAGTAATTAGTTAAACGCTAAAAAAATAAAATGAGTCAAATAGATTATAAAAAGTTATCCATGGATGAAATCGTCTTTGAGACGAGAAACAAGTCATATGGTGCTTTCGAACTCAGACAACTAATCGACAGACACAAACTTAAAGGTTTGCTGATAGCTGTTGCATTTTTTACATTCGTGGTTTTGGCATCTCAATTTAAAATATTTGCTTTCTTAGGTAATTTAACTAAAGAAAAAGAAGTAAATATTGAAATGACAGATGTAGATTTACCACCGCCACCACCGCCACCGGTAGATGCGCCACCGCCACCACCGCCGCCGCCGCCACCGGTTCGTCCTACTATCAAATTTGTAGAAATGATTGCGAAAAAAGACGAAGAAGTGCAGCAGCAGGAAGAAGTGGTAAAACAGGAAGATATCAAAGTAGATGTTTCTACCACTACGCAAAAGGGTGACGAAAATGCCAAAGCAATTATTAATGATAATCCTGGAACAGGAACAGCAGTAGTTGCTGCACCTGAACCTGAAGCACCGAAAGAACCAGAAATCTTTGACAGAGCTGAAGTAATGCCTGCATATCCTGGTGGTGTAAGTGCTATGCTAGGATATTTAAGTAAAAATATATTATATCCGTCTTTAGCACGTGAGAATGGTTTAGAAGGAAAGGTAATCGTAAAATTCTATGTGGACACAGATGGCTCAGTAAAAGATCCAGTAGTATTGAAAGATGGTGTTGGAGGCGGTTGCGCTGACGAAGCATTACGCGTTGTGAAAAAAATGCCTAAATGGACACCAGGAACTCAACGTGGAAAACCGGTAAAAGTATATTATACACTTCCTGTTTCGTTCAAATTGAATTAATCAGTTACTCTATAAATAAAAAAATGCTACTCAACATCGAGTAGCATTTTATTTTTTTTTTGTGCAATGTTAAATTTGCAACAGAGTTGCAAATTTAACATTGCAAATGCAATATAGTTGCAATAATTACGTTAACTTTAGTAATAAAATTAAATATTATGAACAACTATCAAAAATTATCCATGGATGAAATCATCTTTGAGAACAGAAACAAAAATTATGGTGCGTACGAATTACGCCAGACAATTGACAGAAATTCAACGATTGGTTTGCTAGTTACCACAACAGCATTTATTTTATTTATGTTGTTGTATAAGTTAAGTGCTTTTGGTAAGCAGGAAATAGTTACCACAACAACGTATTGCCCAACAATTGAGGTTCAGGAATTGAATGTTGATGTTCCAAAACCCAAAATAGAAGTGCAACAAATACCACCACCTTTGGCGAACGCTTCCAAACTCGTCGATTTTAAAGTAGTAGAAGATAAAGCAATTACCAAACCGGAAACGCTAAATGCACAAGATGATTTAGTAGATAAAAATATTGGAGAGAAAGAAATTACCAATGCACCTGAATCAACACCGGCTCCGCCTAGTGAAGTACTGGCAATGAATGGAAGAGGCGACGTTCCTGTGGAGGCACCTGCGCCAAAGCCTGCAATTGTAGTAAGTACAACCATTTTGAACACCTCGCAAGTACCGCCAAGTTTTCCTAACGGAAATGCTGCATTGATGAAATATTTGCGCGATAACATTCGTCCATATGATTCAGACATTGAAACCGGAAATTCAGGGAAAGTGACGATTCGTTTTTATGTTGATGTTGATGGCACGGTGCGTAGTCCGGAAGTAATGAAAGACGGAATTGGCGGAAGATGCGCGGAAGCAGCCATTTATGCGATAAAAAAAATGCCGAAATGGAATCCGGGTTTGCAAAATGGCACACCTGTAAAAGTGTATTTCACTTTACCGGTTTCATTTGATTTTTCACATAATTAAAAATATATCATGGCACAAATAGATAATTCAAACAGCAACGGCAAGTCAGCAAAAATGCACAGCAGAAAAACTTCTGTTTTAATAGACATGACACCGATGGTTGACTTAGGATTTTTGCTGATCTCATTTTTTATGCTGACAACTGCACTTACAAAACCGGTTGCTATGGATTTGACGATGCCGGTCAAAAGCCAACCCAGAGATATCGAAGCGTCTAAAGTGCTGAATATCATCTGCGACAAAGACAATAAGATTTGGTATTACAATGGTTATACGCTTGCTGGCTTGAAAGCAACAGACTACACGGCTGAAGGTATTCGCAAAGTGATACTGAACAAGCAAAAAGAAGTAGATAAAAAATGGGACAAAGATGCAAGTGGCAATACGCAAATGATTTGTCTTATAAAGCTAAAAGACGATGCCAACTATAATAATATGATTGATGTTTTGGATGAAATGGATATTACAGAAACAAAGATTTACGCCATACAGGAAGTAAATGAATTGGAAAAAGAAGCAATCAGCAATAAAGCGAATATAGCCATGCAATCAACATATTAATGCTGTAAATTTGTAGTTTGACCTGGTAAGTTTCGAAAGCTTATCAGGTCTTTTTTAAAAATAAAAAACAAAAAACTGCTTCCTATTTTATAATTTTAGCACATGGGAAAATTTGCACAACCCGGATTTATTTTGCGCATCGCAATTGCAGTTGCGTATGTTTTAATTGGTACCAGTATTTTTTTTATTAAAAATCTGACCATTTTTTCTTCAGATACTTTAAAATATCTATTCGCTGCTTTGTTGATTGGCTACGGCGTTTTCAGAATTTACAGAGCATTTCAACTATACAAAGACGAATAATTTATGATTTATAATGTACGATTTATGCTGCAACTGCTGATAATAGCATCAGTTGTATCCTTTTTCACGTCATGCAAAAACAATCGTTCAACAGGAAAAGAAACTGTCAGCGAATGGAATTCAGGAACGATTACAATTGCAACAGATGAAAACCTGAAAAATATTGCAGAGCAATTATCACAGATTTACGAGCACGAAAACCAAGAAGCGCATATTGTGTATAATTATCAGCCGCAAGATAAGATCATCAATGACTTTGTAAATGGTAAAATTACATCGATGCTGATTAGCAGAAGTCTGACAAAAAATGAAAAAGACATCAGCACACAAAACCAAAAAACGGCTGTTGTAGAGAATGTATTTGGATATAACGCACTTGCTCTGGTCGCTAATACAAATTTCAAAGATTCTGTATTAGATATTAAAAACCTGGCAAATTATCTGCAGCCAAATTCAACAGTGAAATTGGTATTCGATAACAAACAGTCAGGAATTGCAAAATACATTATGCAATTGGCAAAGATTGATCCTGCTGCTTTTAAAAATGCGTTGGTGGTCAATAATTCTAACGAAGTGATAGAATATGTACAGCGCAATCAGACATCAATCGGTTTTATTCCTTTTAACCTGATCAGCAACCATGATGATGACGAGACTAAAAAATTAATAGAAAGCATTAAAATTTTGGATGTAAAACAAAATGATACGATTCACGAGATTTCGCAGGAAAACATTTATAATTTTTCGTATCCGTTTCAACAATCTATCAATATTGTACTCGGCAAAAATCCGGAATTGGTCGGTACCGGTTTTACCAACTTTCTGACGCGTGAAAGAGCTGCAAAAATTCTGCTGAGAGCAGGTTTGGTGCCTATGAATATGCCAAAACGCAATATTCAGATCAAAGATGAATTGCAGATAGAATAATAATGTAATTAGTAGTCGATTTTGGTATAATATAATCTTAACCTACAATCACCAATCTTTTTGTATTTTTATAGACATTTTTAAACGTATGTCAGAAGAAAAAGTAACCATCACGCTTGGCGGCAAAACCACAGAATGCCCGGTTTTAGTCGGCACAGAAAACGAATACGCAATCAACATTGATAAATTAAGAGAAGACACAGGATTTGTAACACTTGACTTTGGTTACAAAAACACAGGCGCAACAACCAGTAAGATCACTTTTTTAGATGGCGAAGAAGGAATTTTACGCTATCGTGGTTATGAAATCGCAGAATTAGCAGAAAAATCAAATTTCACAGAAGTTGCTTATTTATTATTATATGGTGAGTTGCCAACTGCAGCACAATTAGCAGATTTCAATCAGAAACTAAAAGAGCATTCAGATATTCCTGCTGAAGTAGCAACAATCTTGAAATCATTACCGAAAGGAACGCATCCAATGGCTCAATTGGCAGCGGTAACAGTAGTTTTGTCTGGTGTTTATACAGATGGCGCAAAATTAAGCGACGAAAATTACATCAATATCTTAGCGAAGTTTCCGGTGATTGTTGCCATGATCATTCGTAACTCACAAGGTTTGGATTTCGTTCCAAATGATAAAAATTTAGATTATGTTGCCAATTTCTTACACATGACATTTGGCAAACCAGCTTCTGCAGTTTTGATAGACGCAATGGATAAGTTACTGATTTTACACGCTGACCACGAACAAAACTGCTCTACTTCAACAGTAAGAATGGTAGGTTCGTCTAATGCAAATATTTATGCTTCAGTAAGTGCAGGTATCAGCGCGCTTTGGGGTCCGTTGCATGGCGGCGCCAATCAGGCAGTGTTAGAACAATTAGAAGCGATTGAAAAAGACGGCGGCGACACTGCAAAATTTGTGGCTATGGCAAAAGACAAAACTTCCGGTTTCCGCTTGATGGGTTTTGGTCACAGAGTGTATAAAAACTTCGATCCACGAGCGCGCATTCTTAAAAAAGCTTGTGACGAAGTATTAGACGATTTAGGCGTTGCTGATAAAAAACTAACGATTGCGGTAGAATTGGAACAAGCAGCTCTGCATGATGACTATTTTGTATCCAGAAAATTATATCCAAATGTAGATTTCTATTCTGGAATCATTTATAATGCAATGGGTTTCCCAACAGATTCATTCACTACCTTATTTGCATTAGGCAGATTACCGGGTTGGGTTGCTCAATGGAAAGAACTAAAAGAAAACAAAGAACCGATTGGTCGTCCGCGCCAGATTTACTTAGGCGCAGCCGTTCGTCCTTATACGGAAATTGGTGATAGATAAAAAATAAATGAAAGCACTTAGTGCCATATTAATTTCATTTTTGTTTTTGTTGACTACGATGCAGCAAACGAGTTTTTATTTGTTGTATAAACTAAATGAAAAATCAATCACAGAAAAATATTGTGTAAATAAAAATGTGAAAGGTTCGTGTTGCCACGGTTCTTGCCATTTAAATAAAACGATTGCGAAAACGGAGAATGAAAGTACAAAAAATCCACTTTCAGCATTTAATTTAAAAGGCAAAGAAATTGAAATTTATTTACAACAGCTTCAGAAAATACAAAATGTTGTTTCAGCAATAGTTGAAAAACCGCTTACACATAAAAGCAATTTCTTTGCTTATTTATCCAAAGGATTTTATACTTCACTAATAAAACCGCCAGTTGTTTTAGGATAAATTATTTTATCAATCTAAAACAAAAAAATCAATGTATAAAATTATTATAGCATTCATGTGCTGCTTGAGCAGTGCATATGCGTGTGATTTTTGCGGATGCTCGCCGGCAGTTATGAATACAGATGTATTGTCATTACAACCACAATCTTCAGTAGGAACATCTGTACAGTACAGAAACTTTAAGCATCTGGTTTCTGATGCAAATATAAAGCAAACGCAAATTGTAACACAATCTGTTTACGTGTCGTACGCACCCAAAAAATGGGTAGATATTCGCTTATCTATGCCATTTACTTGGATGTTTAACCAATATAAAGTACAAGACAAAAACACGCCGGATCTAAAGGAGAAAAAATTTGGTGCTGGTGATTTAATGCTTTTTTCCAATTTCAGGGTTTTTTCAAAACCAGGATTGGGAAAGAGAAAAGTTGGACATATTGTAAATCTTGGTTATGGAATGAGTTTTCCAACAGGCAGCAAAAAAACATCAACCAATGTTTGGTTGCAGGATTTTAATTTCGGAACACAAATGATTGCTTTCTATTTTTCCGGCACCTATAGTTTGAGTGTTAAAAATTGGAGTTTAGTAAATTCTGCGTTAGTAAAAATAAATTTACTGAACAAAAATGAAGTAAGATATGGCAATATGTATTCTTATCAAATTGCTGCAAATTACACACACTTTTTTAAGCAAATTGCCATCACTCCAATTATTGGTGTTCGCACAGATTATTCGCAACACAATATTTCCAATAATATTATACAATCAAAATCCGGCGGTTGGTCTATGTCAGCAAATATTGGTATCCAATGCACAATAAAAGAATTTGCATTCAATGTAAGTGTATCGCAGCCGATGGTACAGAAAATTTCTGGTGGCAACATTCAGGAAAAAACAGGATTTAATTGCTTGGCTCGTTATAATATAAAAATAAAGCCAAAAGTAAAAATTACTGTTCCGGAAAAAACAAATTAATTAATTAAAATAAACTTTTAAAAATGAAAAAGATAATCTTTTTAAGTATAGTGGCAATTGGCTTCACAATTGCATGTAAAAAAGAATCGACTACAGATACAACAGCACCTGTAATTACTATTTCTTCACCAACAGAAGCGCAGGCATTTAATGCTGCGGATTCTGTAACTATAGCATTTACGGCTACAGATGAAGATTTTCATGGCTATGACTATGCACTTATTAATACTACATTAAATGATACTATTGATGAAGACGACCAGCATACACACGCAAATGTAAGTTTTAGCAAAAAGTATAAATTGCCTGCCGCTACTAATTTTAAATTAGTGGTAAATGCTGAAGATCATAATGAAAATGCAAGTACGAAATCGGTGAATTTCAAAACCAACTAGCGGTTTTTATGGAAAATATACTGTTCTGTTCAGCAATTATAGTTGGATCAGCAGCACTGTTTAAAATAGCAGAAGCTGTTAAATATCTTATCATGTATAAAGATGATATTAAGCCAACTATTACAAAATGGGTTCCATTTTTAAGCATTAGTGCATTACTGTTTTTTTATCCAAACATTTGGAGTGTTTGTTTTATTTTATTTGCATGCATATTATTCGCATTAGGAAAAATGTTTTTACTAACTCATTCTTTAACCAAATAAAATAAACACAATGAAAAATAATAATGTATTGCTTTTAGCGATTCTGTCAATTTTATGTCTGTTTTCTTGTAAGAAGAATGAAGATAATAATGTTGTACCAATTGTAGAAACCGGTGCTGTCAAAATACAATTCGACAATAGAATTGGCAGCAATGGTTTATACTTAAATACGCTTTGGTACACCAATGCGAATGGCGACTCGATGAAATTTACAACGGTCAAATATTTCGTGAGCAACTTTGCATTTACAAGAGATGACGACAGTGTTTTTATTGTTCCGAAAGATTCTTGTTATTTCTTAGTGAGCGAAGCCGATGATTCTACTCAAAAAGTAATCATCAGAAATGTTCCTTTTGGTAAATACAAAAAAGTAGCTTTTGTTATTGGTGTAGATTCTGCAAAATCTTGCTCACCTATTTCAGAACGTACTGGTTCGCTTAGTACGTCTGGTGGTATGGTTGCCGGCATGTATTGGCAATGGAATTCAGGATATATTTTTGTTAAAGTAGAAGGTGTTTCACCACAATCTACCAATATTGATAAATCATTCAAATATCATATTGGTTTGTTTGGCGGTTATCTTACACCTACTATTAATAATCTTAAGAATGTTTTACTGGATGTTCCGGCTGGTGGAACTATCAATGTGTTAAATACAAATACAGTACCTACCGTACACATGAATGTAGATATTCTGCAAGTGTTTAATGGTGACACGAATATCAATATAAATGAACATTCAGAAATTATGGTCAGTACTTTATCAGCTTTTGTAGCCAACAATTATAAAAATATGTTCGTGATAGATCACGTTCATAACAATTAAAAATCAAAATTATTAAACAAACCAAAATTCAAAAAAAATGAAAAAATCAATCTTAATTTATACAGCAATCATCGCATCATTCATCTTCACATCTTGCAAAAAAGAAGAAGTTAAAGTAAATACGTATGATGGAAAAATTAACTTAACTATAGACGCTAAAGTAGATGCAGCAGATTTTAAATTAAATCAGAATTTTACCATTGGCGGTAAAACCTACAACTTTGATAAGTTACGCTATTGGTTAAGCAATGTTATTTTAATAAAAACCGATGGCACAGAAGTTGCTGTTCCAAGTTCTTATTTTTTAGTGGAAGAAACGAATGAAGTTGGAATCGATGAAGGTTATACTTATCCGGCTACTAAAAGAGAAGACATTGCACTTAAAAGTATTCCTGCCGGCGACTACAAAGCAATTAAATTTTCTATCGGTGTTGAACAAAAATACAACGACAATTTAAGTTTACAAGTTGGTGAGTTATCTCAAATGAATGGTATGACTAATATTGCATGGATGTGGCGTACAAGCTATATTTTCTTTGCATTACACGGTAAAGTAACATCAGGTGCAACTACTAAAGATTTTGTGGCGGAAACTGGTTTGAATGCAAACTACAAATCTAAAACAATTGATTTTGCTAAAACACTTCGTATTGATGGTGACAAAACAGCAAATATCAAATTAGATTTGAATGTAGCAAGTTTGTTAACCGGTTTGGATGTATTTACAACAAATGTGATTGGTGGAAGCACACCAACAGAAATGAGCACATTGGCAACGAACTCAACGAATGCAATTATGCTGATGAGCGCAAGCAATTAATTTCATGCAATTAAAATCTTACATACCATTTCTGATAATCGCATTTTTGTATGGATGTAAGAAAGAAGCTATTACTTCGGAGCAGCCGTATTCATTGGCTGTTCCGAGTAATTTTCCGTCCATCAATACTTATTATGCAGACAATCTTTTGAGTAAAGATGGTATTGAATTAGGACGAAAATTGTTTTATGATGTTCGGCTTTCCGGCAATAATCAAATTTCTTGCGCATCTTGCCACCAACAGGAAAAAGCATTTAGCGATGGCAAAATACTAACAAACATTGGTGTTTCAGGCAATACATTGCATCGGCACTCACCTTCTTTAATAAATGTAGCGTGGCACAACAACGGACTTTTTTGGGATGGCGGTTCTACTAATTTAGAATCGCAGGCATTTGCACCTATAACCAATGCAGATGAAATGGCGCAAAATTTATATCAACTGGAAGCAGAATTAAAACAAGTGCCGGAATATGTTTCTTTATTTAGAAAAGTTTTTAATGATTCTGTCAAATCAAATTATGTAGCACGCGCATTGGCGCAATTTCAACGTACATTGATTTCTTCCAATACTAAATACGATAAGTATGTTCGGCAGGAAAACAATGTAACACTTACTACACAGGAATTACAAGGGTTAACGTTAGTAAAATCAAAATGCCAAACTTGTCATAGTACCGATTTATTTACCGATGATCAATATCACAACAACGGAATTGACGATGATTTTTCCAACACTTCTTTTGATAACTTGTTTTTAGGAAGATACAGAATTACAAATAATGTTGCAGACATTGGAAAATACAAAACACCAACTTTGCGCAATAGTATGTTGACTGCACCATATATGCACGACGGCAGATTTGCAACGATAGAAGAGGTGCTGAACCATTACAGCAATAACGTAAAGGTTACAGCAACAACAGACAGCTTTTTAGTGCCGAATGGCATTACGTTAACAAACACAGAAAAACAGGCAATTATTGCTTTCTTAAATACTTTGACAGATTACGATTTTATTTCAAATCCAAAATTTGCAAAACCATGAAAATAAAAATCAGCATACTATTTCTCTTATTGATAACAATTATTATTTCCTGCAAGAAAGAAAATAATACAGGCATAGATGAAAATGCAACCTTAGAAATTCCAACAAATTTTCCAATGATGAAATATGATTTAGCATCGAATCCATATTCAAAAGAAAAACAGGAATTAGGAAGAAAACTATTCTACGATGGAAGATTATCCAGCAATGGAAATGTTTCATGTGGCAGTTGCCATCAGCAGTTTGCAGCATTTGCACATGCAGAACACAATGTCAGCCATGGTGTGGAAGATAGATTAGGTACTCGAAATTCACCGGCATTATTTAATGTCGCGTGGCAGCCATCTTTATTTTGGGATGGTGGTGTTTTTAATTTAGATTTATTTCACATCAATCCGATTGAAAACCATGTAGAAATGGACAATAAAATAGATACTGTTATAAACCTTTTAAAAAGAGATAAAAATTATCCGACTCTTTTTGCAAAAGCGTTTGGCAATGGCGAAATAAACAGCACCAAATTTTTTCAGGCATTGTCAATATTTGTAATCTCTATAGTTTCTAATGATTCTAAATATGATGCCTATTTAGCAGGTAAAGCAACATTAACAACCGATGAAAAAGACGGATTGGATTTATTTGAACAAAAATGTTCGTCATGCCATACCGGTATTTTATTTTCTGACTTTCAATTTAGAAATAATGGCTTGCCAACGACATTTGATGTAGGCAGATATCAAATATCATTAATTGCAAGCGATAGCTTTAAATTTAAAACACCAAGTCTGCGCAACATAGAAAAGTCATCGCCTTATATGCATGATGGCAGATTTAATACTTTAGAACAGGTATTAAACCACTATTCAGGTGGTGTAGTAAGAACAAATACATTAGACACTATTTTACAGCGAAACGGACAGCTTGGAATTCAAATGACATCTGATGAAAAAACAAAGATAATTGCATTCTTAAAAACGCTGACGGATAATAAATTACTAAACGATTCGAGATTTTCTGAGTTCTAATTTCAATTAAATGTGTAAATTCACATATTGGAATTTATTCATAAAGTTTTAAAATGAAATATCCATGAGTATTGGCACACACCAATACGCAAATGAACAAAGGATATTCCATCTGCGCCTTTAAAAAAAACAAATTTATACAGATGAAAAAAATTATTGTATTATTTTTTACTGCAAGTATTGCATGTTTAGCTTGCAAAAAAGAAACAGACAGCGATAATCCTGTAGTTACTATCACATCACCTACGGAAGGTCAGGATATTGCTACCGGCGATTCAGCACTGGTCGCATTCACCATAACAGATGCTGATATGCATGGATTTGATTTCAGAATAATTAATACTACAACAGGCGATACGTTGTTTCTGGAAGATGAGCATTCACATGCGAACGTAACATTCAGCAAAAAATACAAAATGCCCAGTGTAGCAATGCAATTGCGCTTAATACTTACCGGTGAAGATCATAATGAAAATACTACGACCAAATCAGTGAATTTTCGTACGACTTCATAAAAATTAAATCTAATTATTTTCTAAGCCAAACGTTACTGTTTGGATTTTTTTTAACTCATCAGAATCCACTAATACAAAGAATCGTCATAAAAAATTAAAAAAGAATTGTATTTTTATTCTAAATAAAACACCTATGCAAAAAACTATTTTTTCACTTTTAAGTTTGTTCATTTTGGCTGTTGCTGCTTGCGATAAGGTAGAAAATCCTACTGAAGTAACGTTCAGTGTTACTACACCAACTCAATATCAGGAATACCATTTGGGTGACACCGTAAAAGTTTCGGCATTCATAGCTGCATCAGCTAATATCAATGCATATAGTGTAGTGTATAAAGTAGTAGGTGGCGGACAAGTAAAATATAATCACAAAATAATCAATCAGGATACTGTTACCATTCAGAATTATTGGGTAAACAATTTAACAAACGGCGGCAATATGCAATTGGATATAATTGCAGAAATGCAACCCAACGGCGGCGATGCGCGTACACATACCATATATTTTAATTGTAAAGAATAACATACGATGAAAGTAGGTACATGGTTAGTTTGCAACATTGTAAACTAACCATTTTTTATCTAAGTAAAATCAACAGATGAACAATCCATCAAAAACAACAGAAGTCAATCCTATAATTGAAGAACGTGCCGTTTTAGTTTCTATCATTCGCGATAATCAATCGCTCGAACAGGTAGAAGAATATCTCGATGAACTGGCGTTTTTAGCAGAAACTGCCGGTGCTGTCACCAGGAAAAAATACACGCAGAAACTAAAACATCCGGATGTACGCTTTTACGTTGGTTCTGGAAAACTCGAAGAAATAAAAGCTTACAACGAATATGCAAACATCAATACCGTAATTATTGATGATGAAATTTCGCCGGCGCAGCAACGCAATCTCGAAGAAGAATTGAAGTGTAAAATTCTCGACAGAACCAGTTTGATCTTAGATATTTTCGCCATGCGTGCGCAAACGGCACAGGCACGCACACAAGTAGAATTGGCGCAATTGCAGTATTTGTTGCCTCGACTGAAAGGTTTGTGGACACACTTGGAACGTCAGCGTGGTGGTATCGGTATGCGTGGTCCTGGTGAGAAAGAGATTGAAACCGACCGACGTGTCATCAATGATAAAATCGCCAAACTCAAACAGGATTTGGAAGTGCTCGATAAACAGGAAGCGACACGCAGAAAAACACGTGGCGAACTGATTCGTGTGGCATTGGTTGGCTATACGAACGTTGGTAAATCAACCATTATGAATTTGATGAGCAAAAGTGATGTACTGGCGGAAAATAAATTATTCGCCACATTAGATACAACAGTAAGAAAAGTAGTGATCGAAAACATTGCGTTTTTATTGAGCGATACGGTTGGTTTCATTCGCAAGTTGCCGCATAAACTGATCGAAAGTTTTAAATCAACGTTAGACGAAACCAAAGAATCAGACATCATTGTGCATGTAGTTGATGCATCGCACGAAAATTTCAGAGATCATATTAATGTAGTCAATGAAACATTAGGTGATTTAAGTGTAACCAAACAACCGCGATTAGTCGTTTTCAATAAAATGGATTTGTATCGCGAAAAGCATTTCGATAAATTTCTGCCGGAAGAAATCAAAAAAGAATTATCCGAAGAATTTGAAAAAAACATGCGCGCATGGATGAATTGCAACTGCGTTTTCATTTCTGCAACCAATAAAGAAAATCTCGAAGAACTGCGCAACACTATGATATTAATGGTTCAGGACATGTATCACAAACGCTATCCGTACAAAAGCAGCTTTTACGGTTAATAGATTTAATTAAGCTGAAAAATAGCACTTTTCACTATCACTATCACTATCACCTTCAGTTTTTCTCATCAAATAACACAATTTAAACAATTCTAATACCTCATTTTTGTATTTTTGATACGATGTCAGATATTATACGATTATTGCCAGATCACATTGCTAATCAGATCGCAGCCGGTGAAGTCATTCAGCGACCGGCTTCTGTAGTGAAAGAGTTGCTGGAAAACAGTGTGGATGCCGGTGCGAAAAATATTCAGTTAATTATTAAAGACGCAGGCAGAACTTTAATACAGGTAGTGGATGATGGTTGCGGCATGTCTGAAACCGATGCGCGTATGTGTTTCGAGCGTCATGCAACTTCCAAAATTAAAAAGATCGATGATTTGTTTGCGTTACATACATTCGGTTTTCGCGGTGAAGCCATGGCATCCATTGCGGCAGTTGCACATGTGGAAATGAAAACGCGTTTGCACGACAAAGAAATCGGCAGCATCTTAATTATTGAAGGTTCAAAAGTGGTTTTGCAGGAACCAACTTCGCATAATCAAGGTACATCTATCGCAGTAAAAAATTTATTTTACAATGTTCCGGCGCGACGCAATTTTCTCAAATCCAATCAGATCGAACTCAAACATGTAATTGATGAATTCATTCATGTTTGTCTGGCAAATCCATCAGTGTTTTTTTCGCTGCATCATAATGGTTTGGAAATTTATCATTTAAAAGCAGGAAATATTCGTCAGCGTATCGTTGGTATTTTCGGTAAAAATTATAACGAAAAACTCGTACCGATTGAAGAAATTACCGATTATGTGAGTGTTCGCGGATTTATCGGTAAACCTGATCTGACCAAAAAAACACGCGGCGAACAATTCTTTTTTGTCAACAATCGTTTCATAAAAAGCAATTTTTTAAATCACGCGATCACGAAAGCATTTGAAGGTTTGATCTCTGATAAAAGTTATCCGTTCTATTGTTTGTTCATCGATATTCAGCCAAACGCAATTGATATTAATGTGCATCCAACCAAACAGGAAATAAAATTTGAAGACGAAAAAGCAATTTATTTATTGCTGAATGCTGCTGCAAAACATGGCTTGTCGCAATACAGCATCATGCCAACGATCGATTTTGAACACGAAAAAGAATTCGGAAATCTGGTCGATAATCGCATTTACACAGAACAACCGTTTACTGTTGTTCAATCGAAAATAAATAATACGGAAAAAACAAAAGGTTCGTATCATTCGCCATTTGATAAAGATATTCCAACGCATGAACAGAATTTCGAGCAATGGAAAAAACTATATGAATTAGATGAAGAAACAGAAGAACAGATTGTTACCATTCGCAGTAAAATGGATCAGATTGAAGCATTGGAAACAGAAAATTTATTTACATCACATCCATTCAAAGATGATCGTTTTGAACCGGTTCAATTGCATCAGCGTTATATTTTAACGCAGCTAAAAAGTGGTTTCATATTGATTGATCAGCACAAGGCACATCAGCGCATTTTGTTTGAAAAATATTTAAGAAACCTGGCCAATCAACCTGCGGCATCGCAACGCACATTATTTCCAAAAACACTGGAATTAAACAATAGTGATACAGCATTGTTACAGGAAATACTTTCCGATTTGAAAACCTTGGGTTTTGATATTGAATTTTTTGGCAATACCACTTTTGTAATTCATGGAATGCCTGCAGATTTAACCGAAGAAAATGAAACTCAATTAATAGAAAATTTGTTGGAAGAATTTAAGAACAGTTCGAAAAGCGAACAATTTGATAAACGCAAAAACGTAGCAAAAACATTGGCTTACCAGACCGCAATAAAATATGGACAAACGCTCGACAGATCGTCGATGCAGACATTAATCGATGAGTTGTTTGCGTGCGAACAGCCAAACATCAATCCGGTTGGTTTAACTACATTTGTGCAATATGGCTTTGATGAAATCGAACAAAAATTTGGATAACGCATCGCTGTCATTCTGAATGCAATGAAGAATCTAAATAATACAAATAAAAAGATGCTTCGTTCCTCAGCATGACAAAGTGAAATAAAAGATAAAAGATGAATGAACTCAGAAGATTTGGCGGTTTTTCACAAATGACGCCAATTGTAAAAAAATTAATCATTACAAATGTGATCGTATTTGCGGCATGTTATTTCATGCCTGATCTCAATATTTTATTATCGATGCATTATCCGACAAGTGAGTTGTTCAGACCATGGCAATTGCTTACGCACATGTTTATGCATGGAAGTATTGCGCACATTTTCTTGAATATGCTCGGACTATTTACGTTTGGTTCTATCTTAGAAAGATTACTCGGTCCAAGACGATTCATTACACTGTATTTTCTTTCAGGATTTTCGGCGATCGGACTGCATCTGGCAGTTCAATTTTATCAAGTATATGCACAAATCGGAAGTATTCATCTAACACCGGATTTATTTTTAAATACAGAAGGAAAACGATTGTTTTTCATGAATGGCGAAATGACAGATGAATTATTACAATTTATGACGAACACTAAATTGGCAGCAATATATCTGACACCATTAGTTGGAGCAAGTGGCGCAATCTACGGATTAACTGCTGGCTTTGCTTATTTGTTTCCAAATACAGAACTGATGCTGATGTTTATACCATTTCCAATTAAAGCAAAATATTTAGTACCGTTGGTTTTAATAGTATATGATTTAGGTTATGGTACTTTAGGCGGCGGCGATAATGTAGCACATTTTGCGCATATTGGTGGTGCGATTTTTGGATTCTTATTAGTGTATTACTGGAACAAAACAAACAGAAACTCTTTTTGGTAAATCTAAAAATGCATTTGTTTTATTATTTTTAACTTACAACGCACAATAGTAACATGTACGGCAATACCATTTGGGACGATATAAAATGGCAGTATAAATTTGGTTCAGATGTGATCAAATTAATACTGGTGAATATTGGTGTATTTGTAGTCGTTCAGATTTTATTATTGATAGGTGTTTTATCTCAACACACGTTTGCGAAAACAATTCTTTCGGCTATTTCCTTACATTCGAACTTAAATGTGTTACTGCATCAGCCATGGCAAATTTTTACTTACATGTTTGTACATGAAAGTTTCTGGCACATATTGTGGAACATGGTTGCGCTGTATTGGTTTGGTAATATTGTCGGTGATTTAATTGGCAAATCAAAAGTAATTCCAATCTATATTTTAGGTGGTTTGGTCGGCGGTGCGTTTTATGTAGCAGCGTACAATTTATTACCTTATTTTCATGACAGTGTAGCATTAGCAACAGCGATCGGCGCTTCTGCAGGTGTTACTGCAATTGTCATGGCAGCAACTACGATTTCACCAAACCATGAGATGCGATTATTTATGGTGTTGAATGTAAAACTGAAGTGGCTGACTGCTGCTTATATTTTTGTAGATTTGATTAGCATACAATATGAAAATCCGGGCGGACACATTGCGCATCTTGGTGGTTTTTTTATCGGTTGGTTGTATATTGTTTTATTAAGAAATGGGCTTGATTTAGCAAAACCATTTCATGCTGTTGAAGACTTTTTTACAAGATTATTTGCTAAAAAAGAACATTTGAAAGTAGTGCATAAAAATGAAAACAAAAAAACAACGAGCCAAACACAAAAACAAACGTTTACTAAGCAAAATAATGTTAACGTAAACAAACAAGAATATTTAGATACTATCTTAGATAAGATAAACAAATCGAGCTATGAAAGTTTATCGCAGGAAGAAAAAGATTTTTTATTTAAAGTAAGCCAGGAAGATTAATGATTGATAATAACCAATGACTTACTAATAATTAATGTCTAATGACCAATGACTATTGACTACTAAACTAACCAATGAAATTTTTAAAATGGATATTTTCATTCACTACACGCACTGTAAATTTAATTGCAGTTGGTTTGCTTTTAATTAGTTTAAGCGCGTCTTATGTGCATCCAACCAAATTCTTTTTATTGCCGTTTTTAGGCATGTGCTTGCCGGCTTTGTTATTGGTAAATTTATTTTTTGTGATTTCCTGGGTATTGCGAAAGCGTTATTTTGCATTGGTTTCTGTATTTGCCATGGCATTATGTTTGCCACAAATATTTAGGTTGTTTACGATCCGTTTTTCATCAGATGAGGTTGCGAAAGACGCAACAACCATAAAAGTTTTATCGTATAATGTTCGCGATTTTGACTTGTATAATTGGAGTGAAAATAAAAATTCCAAAGAGAAAATATTTCAAACTATTAAAGAAAAAAATGCAGATGTAATTAGTTTCCAGGAATTTTATAACGATACTTCAAAAAGTTTTAATACCATAAAACAATTACAAAACATCGGTTATAAATACTATTATTTCACCAGAGAATTAGTGCTGCGCAATACGGATGAATGGGGCATTGCATTGTTTTCCAAAAAACCCATTTTGGATTCCGGAACAATTATGAAACAGACGTTTACAACCGGTTATGGCAAAAAACCATTCAAAGGAATTTATTGCGACATTAAGTTTGATGATACAGTTATTCGTTTTGTAAATGTGCATTTACAATCTATTTATTTCGGAACGGAAGATTATGAAACGATAGAACAATTCAAAGAAACACAGGATTTGGATGAACGTGGCGCGAAAAATATTTTCGTAAAATTGCGGAAAGCATTTGAACGCAGAGCGAGACAAGCAGTCGAATTGAAAGCGTTTTTAAACAAACAAACTAAACCAATTATCTTGTGCGGCGATTTTAATGATTTGCCAAATTCGTATGTTGCCAACCATATTTCAAAAAACATGAAAGACGCATTTTTAGAAGCAGGTTTCGGGATTG
Source organism: Chitinophagales bacterium (assembly GCA_046329815.1). GTDB lineage: Bacteria > Bacteroidota > Bacteroidia > Chitinophagales > JADIYW01 > JADJSS01. The sequence continues at coordinate 1,064,965 of JAXLTY010000001.1, read as the reverse complement.
GCCATACTTATAACGGAAAAATTCCATGCTTGCGCATCGACTATATTTTGACAACTCCGTTATTCAATATTCAGAAATTTGAAGTCGTTGACAATACTATTTCTGATCATTTTCCGGTGTATAGTGAAATAAGTTTACCGATAAAAACTCAAAAATAAATCTTATTGTTGATTTACTTCCGGTCTCATTTGCGGAAAGAATAAGACTTCTTGAATACTTGCATTATTCGTTAACAACATGGCTAAGCGATCAATTCCAAAACCAATGCCTGATGTTGGCGGCATGCCATATTCCAGCGCACGTAAGAAATCCTGATCGATAAACATCGCTTCATCATCACCGCGTTCCTGTAATTTTAGCTGATCTTCAAAGCGTTCGCGCTGATCAATAGGATCATTTAATTCAGAATAAGCATTAGCTATTTCTTTGCCGTTTATCATCAACTCGAAACGTTCTACCAAACCTTCTTTGCTTCGGTGTTTTTTTGTCAATGGCGACATCTCAACCGGATAGTCAATAATGAATGTCGGCTGAATATAATTGTGTTCGCAACGCGCGCCAAAAATTTCATCAATGAGTTTGCCTTTTCCCATGGAATTATCAACTTCAATTTTTAATTGCTTACAAACATCGCGTAACCCATTTTCATCCATTTCAGAAACATCAAAACCGGTGTATGTTTTGATCGCATCATAAATAGAAATGCGTTTGTAAGGTGCTTTAAAATTGATCATATTTTCGCCAACAGCAACCGTTGTGGTGCCGTTAGTATCTACGCATGCTTTTTCCAATAATTGTTCTGTTGTTTCCATCATCCAGAAATAATCTTTGTACGCAACATAAAATTCCAATACAGTAAATTCAGGATTGTGCGTTCTGTCCATACCTTCATTTCTGAAATTGCGTGAGAACTCATAAACCCAGTCAAAACCACCAACAATCAATCTTTTTAGGTATAATTCGTTTGCTATGCGCAGATACAAAGGAATATCCAATGCATTGTGATGTGTAATAAATGGCTTTGCAGCAGCGCCGCCAGGAATACTTTGTAGCACAGGTGTGTCAACTTCCAACGCGCCTTTTTCATTCAAAAACTCGCGAATAGAATTCATCAGTTTGGTGCGTTTTACAAAAGTTTCTTTTACTTGCGGATTTACAATTAAATCTACATAACGCTGACGGTAACGTAGTTCCGGATCGGTAAATGCATCGAAGACATTGCCATCATTATCTGTTTTAACAACAGGCAACGGACGCAATGATTTTCCTAACAAAATAAATTCAGTTGCATGAATAGAAGTTTCACCAACTTTGGTTTTAAATGCATAACCTTTGATGCCGATAAAATCGCCCAAATCTAATAATTTGGAAAAAAGTACATCGTATAACGTTTTATCTTCGGTCGGACAAATATCATCGCGACGCACATAGATTTGAATGCGTCCTTCGCTATCCTGGATTTCTGCAAATGTAGCTTTTCCGGCCGGACGCGTTGCCATCAATCTGCCTGCAATGCAAACTTCCTGATAGTTCAAACGGTTTTTTGTTCCGTCTTCTAAAACTTCTTCTTTGTAATTTTCCTTTATTTCCTTTGATGTAACATTTACAGGATATAACGGCGCCGGATATGGATCGATGCCAAGCGCTTTGATTTTTTCTAATTTCTCGCGTCTGATTTGTTCTTGTTCGCTCAATTGCTGCATGATAAAATTTTTGTTCCGGTTATTCGGAATGCAAAGATAGCAATAACTCGTAACTCGTAACTCGTAAGTCGCAAGTTTTTTATATTAAGAAACTCGTTAATTCCGAAATGTCTCTGTCCACCAAAATCGTGTGTATGCCAAGTTTTTGTGGTTCTATTAGATTTTCTTTTTTGTCATCAAAAAAATAAGCATTGTGCGGATCAATTTGAGCAGTTTTAATTACTAATTCATAGATTTCTTTGTCTGGTTTGCGCCATCCGATTTTTTGAGAATAATATTGGAAATCAAAGATATCATCGAATATATTTTTGCCAAAATGTTGATGCAAATAATCTAAAATAAAATCTAAATGGATATCATTGGTATTGCTTAATAAAAACAGATTGTATTTTTTCTTTAACTGATATAACAGCTCAATGCGATGTTTCGGAATGTCCAATAAAATAGCATTCCACGCAGTTTTGATCTGTTCATCAGAAATATCAGCGTCAACGGCAATTTCTCGTAATTGTGTTATAAAGTTAGCAGTAGAAATCTTACCGGTTTCATAGGTATTGAAAAAAAGATCATTTTCAAGCTGATAAAGCTTCTCGGCATTAAAATGCGCCAGTAGATCTGTTTTATGCCAACTTTCATCCGATTTTAGATTTATTATTACGTTTCCTAAATCAAAAATTAACGCTGTATTTTTTTGCATAAATGAATTTGTAAGCTGATTTTTAAGAAAAAAAGGTATATTTGCACTCCAAAATTAGCATTTAATCAATAAAATCGAGTGCTGATTTTCGGTCCTATAGCTCAGTTGGTTAGAGCACCTGACTCATAATCAGGTGGTCCTTGGTTCGAGCCCAAGTGGGACCACTTCTTGGAAATCTCAGAATATTCCAAATATTATAAAGCTCGTATCTACAAAATGGATACGAGCTTTTTCTTATCGTACACTTTATCAAGTTAAGTAATAGTAAATTGAATGTACAAAGGTTAAAAAGCTGCAACCTTTAATTTAACAAAATGCCTGAATTGGTCCAGAGCGTCTGAATTAAAGTTTTCAAAAAATTGAACACATATAATAATGATTAAGATCATAAAGCATTTCGTAACTTTGTCATATGATCTTAATCATCGATGACGAAGAAAAGCTCAGAAGCTTATTATCAAGAATAATAGGCTTGGAAGGTTTTGAAGTGGCAGAAGCCGGAACTTGCAAGGTCGGTTTGAAGAAATTAGAATCCAATCATATTGATGTTGTTTTATGCGATGTGAAACTGCCTGATGGTAATGGTGTTGATTTAGTAAAAGAAATTAAAACACATCATCCTGCAATTGAAGTGATATTAATGACGGCTTACGGAAATATACCGGACGGTGTACAAGCTATGAAAAATGGCGCGTTTGATTATATCACTAAAGGTGATGACAACAACAAGATTATTCCGCTGATCAATCGTGCTGTCGAAAAAGTAAACTTAGCCAAACGAATCAACCAGTTAGAAAAACAGATTGATGAGAAATATTCCTTTGAAAATATTTTAGGGAAATCAAAACCAATCTTGGCAGCAATTGAGTTAGCTAAAAAGGTATCGCAAACAGATACCACTGTATTATTGTTAGGTGAAACAGGCACAGGAAAAGAAGTATTTGCACAATCTATTCACCAGGCAAGCGTGCGAAAGAACAAACCTTTTATAGCTATTAATTGCTCTGCTTTCAGTAAAGAATTGTTGGAAAGTGAAATGTTTGGCCACATAGCAGGCGCTTTTACCGGTGCATCAAAAGATAAAAAAGGATTATTTGAAGAAGCCAATTCTGGTACCATCTTTTTGGATGAGGTAGGCGAAATGAATATCGACTTACAGGCAAAGTTATTGCGTGTATTAGAAACAGGAGAGTTTATAAAAGTAGGCGACAGTAAAACAAAGAAAGTAAATGTAAGAATCATTGCTGCCACCAATAGAGATTTAAAAACTGAAATTGAAAAAGGAACTTTCAGAAGAGATTTATTTTACAGGTTATCCGTTTTTCAAATTACACTGCCTGCATTGCGCGAAAGAACAGCAGACATAGAAATTTTAGCAAAACATTTTGCTGCATTATTTGCCGCCAAAACAAATAAGCAGCTCTATTCGCTTTCTGCAGAATATATTGAAGCTTTGAAAAATCAGGATTGGAATGGAAATATAAGAGAACTAAAAAATGTAATTGAAAGAAGCGTAATATTATCAGAAGACAATAAATTAACCATAGAAACATTGCCTGTAGAATTTAAGAAGAGTTCAGGAAATACTAAACATCTTTCAGCGTTTGATTTATCGAGTGCTGAAAAACTGCACATTCAGAAGGTTTTAAATTATACAAATGGCAATAAAACTGAAGCAGCTAAACTGCTCAATATTGGCTTAACAACTTTATATCGAAAGATAGAAGAATACAAAATATCCTGACAGCCGTGTCAAAATGAAAATCAACCCTTCCATTTTGGAAGGGTTTTCTATTTCCTGTTCACCAAAAAGATTCTTTAAAATAAATGTAATCAATGCATTAGAGCGAAATCAATTTTGCTGGAATACTTATTGGCATATGGTCTGCAAAAAAACAAATGGACAAGAATAAACAAAGCATCTACAAAAGAATGCAAAAATTTGCAGACTTGACAAACAAGATGATCGCTGAGAAAAACATTAATCGTGTTAAGAAAGCATTCAATTACGCAGAAGAACTGTTGCTTACAGGAAATAACGAATTGAAAAATGCTGTATTAAATGTTTACCTGTTCTCCATTTCTTCCAAATTAGAAATACAAGATGAAGAAGGTAGAAAAGTACTCAACTACCTGCCAGGCCTTTTAAGACAAGGTTATCATTGTCAGATCGTAGCTTCTTATCACGAATAATTTTTTTAATTGTAAATAAATACTTATGACAACTATCATCTTAATCGCAGCCGGTATCATAGGATTCGGAATTTTTTACAAAGCCATCGATTTTTTTGAAACCATTTAAACAATAAAACATGATTGCATTATTCATCATCACACTTTTCGTTTTTGCATACATGCTGTATGTATTACTCAAACCTGAAAAATTTTAAACCATAAGAACAACATGAATACAGAAATTTTAGGCATACTGCTCATCATTATTACCATGGTTGGCTTAGCTATACCTTTGGGAAAATATATTGCCAACGTATATCTTGGCGAAAAAACCTTACTTGATTTTATATTGAATCCTTTAGATAAAATCTTTTTCCGTTTAGGAGGAATTGATGCTTTAAAGGAAATGACATGGAAGCAACATCTTACAGCATTGCTCATCATCAATGCAGTATGGTTTTTATTTTCCATGTTTATATTAATGAATATGGCATGGCTGCCATTAAACCCTGACGGCAATCCATCCATGACTGCCGACCTTGCCTATAACACTACTATTAGTTTTGTTTCCAATACTAACCTGCAACATTATTCTGGCGAATCCGGCGTATCGTATTTAGGTCAGTTGGTGTTGATGTTGTTTCAATTCATCAGTGCCGGTGCAGGAATGGCTGCCTGTGCAGTAGTTTTCAGGGCGATGAAAGAGCGTAGCACAGATAAGTTAGGCAATTTCTACAACTACTTTGTAAAATCATGTACACGCATATTGTTGCCGATATCTATTGTTGTTGCAACCGTATTAGCCTTCAACGGCACACCAATGACATTCGAGGGAAAAGATACGATGATTTCTTTGCAAGGCGATACGATGCAGGTAAGTCGTGGACCGGCAGCAGCTATGGTAGCTATCAAACAATTAGGAACCAATGGCGGAGGGTTTTTTGGTGTTAACTCTGCACATCCTTTAGAAAATCCAAGTTATTTCACCAACATTATCGAAAATATTTTGATCCTTTTAATACCTATTGCTATGGTTTTTGCTTTGGGATATTACCTGAACAGAAAAAAATTAGCATGGATGATTTTTGGTGTAATGTTCATAGGTTTTCTTTTATTCCTGATACCGAGTATTCATTATGAGATGAATGGAAACCCTGCCATTGCTCACATGGGTATCAACCAAAATATGGGCAGCATGGAAGGAAAAGAAGTACGCTTTGGCCCTGCAGCATCTGCGCTTTGGGGCATTTGCACTACTGTTACGTCCAATGGATCTGTAAACTCCATGCACGACAGCTTCACACCTTTAACAGGAATGTTAACTATGTTAGGAATGATGGTGAATGCATTTTTCGGTGGTGTTGGTGTCGGTTTTTTAAACTTCTATATATTCATCATCATCGCAGTATTTATTAGTGGATTGATGGTAGGAAGAACACCAGAATTTTTAGGTAAGAAGATTGAAGCGCGTGAAATGAAAATTGCCATGCTCATTGCTTTACTGCATCCGTTTGTTATTTTATTAGGAACTGCTTTGGCTTCGTTTTTATATGTACATAATCCTGAAGCATATGCAAGTTGGCTCAATAATCCTGGCTATCATGGCTTTAGTGAAATGCTGTATGAATATACTTCTTCAGCAGCCAATAACGGTAGTGGATTTGAAGGCTTAGGTGATAATACACCATGGTGGAATATCAGTTGCGGAACAATCATGTTGGTGTCAAGATACTTGCCTATCATCGGTCCTGTAGCAATTGCTGGCATCTTAGCGAATAAAAAATACATTCCGGAAAGCGCAGGTACTTTAAAAACAGATACGCTCACATTTGGCTTAATGGTATTTGCTGTGATTATGATTGTAGCAGCATTGTCTTTCTTTCCTGCTTTAACACTTGGTCCTATCGCTGAATACTTGAGTTTATATCATTAAATAAAAAATTTCAAATGAAAAGTCAAAATACATCTTTATTTCAAAAGGAATTGGTCAACGAAGCCATCAAACAATCTTTTGTAAAACTAAATCCAAAATTGTTGTTCCGTAATCCAGTCATGTTTACAGTTGAAATAGGCACATTCGTTATGTTCCTGGTATGTATCTGGATTCTTGCCGGCGAAAAAGCGCAAGGCAGCTTCACCTATAACTTCATTATTTTTCTATTGTTATTATTCACACTGTTGTTTGCCAACTTCGCCGAAGCTATAGCGGAAGCAAGAGGGAAAGCGCAAGCAGACAGCTTAAGAAAAACAAGAGAAGAAACACCGGCCAAATTAGAGAACGGAACTACTGTCAGTTCTTCACAATTAAAAAAAGGTGATGTCTTTGTATGTGTATCAGGTGATGTCATTGCTACAGACGGAGAAATCATTGAAGGACTCGCATCTATAGATGAAAGTGCCATTACCGGAGAAAGCGCGCCTGTTATAAGAGAAGCCGGTGGCGATAAAAGCAGTGTAACAGGCGGCACCAAAGTACTATCTGACAGAATAAAAGTGGTGGTAACGACACAACCGGGCGAAAGTTTTTTAGATAAGATGATTGCTTTGGTAGAAGGTGCGTCGCGACAAAAAACACCTAATGAAATTGCTTTAACTATTTTATTGGCAGGATTTACCTTAGTATTCGTTATTGTATGTGCCGCGCTAAAACCATTTGGTGATTATGCGAATACACCAATCACCATTGCTGCCTTTATTTCATTGTTTGTTTGTTTGATTCCAACTACTATCGGTGGTTTACTTTCTGCTATAGGTATTGCCGGCATGGACAGAGCGTTGCGTGCAAACGTAATCACGAAATCAGGTAAAGCGGTAGAAACAGCAGGCGATATTGACGTTTTGTTGTTGGATAAAACTGGTACTATAACTATTGGAAATAGAAAAGCCACTCATTTTTATCCGGCAAATGGCGTGGACTCAACCCATTTTATAAAATGTGTGGTATTAAGTTCTATGTCTGATGAAACACCGGAAGGCAAATCTATTATTGAATTAGCAAACATTAATCCTTCAAGCCTTTCAGTAACAAATGCGAAGTTTATAAATTTTACTGCAGAAACAAGATGCTCAGGAATTGACTTTGATAATACAAGAATCAGAAAAGGTGCTTTTGATGCGATAAAAAATTTATCAGAAAGAGCAGGTAATATTTTTCCTGAAGAAATCCAAAAACAAATCATCACCATATCCAGTAATGGTGGAACACCTTTAGTAGTTTCCGAAAATGAAAAAGTAATTGGTGTAATAGAATTACAGGATATCATTAAACCAGGCATTCAGGAACGTTTTGAACGTTTGCGTAAAATGGGTATTAAAACAGTAATGGTAACCGGTGACAATCCGTTAACTGCAAAATTCATCGCAGAAAAAGCAGGCGTGGATGATTTTATTGCGGAAGCAAAACCGGAAGATAAAATGACTTACATTAAAAAGGAACAACAAGAAGGCAAGTTGGTAGCAATGATGGGTGACGGAACCAATGATGCGCCGGCATTAGCACAGGCAGATGTTGGTGTTGCCATGAACAGCGGTACACAAGCAGCAAAAGAAGCAGGTAACATGGTCGACTTAGACAACGATCCGACCAAACTGATTGAAATTGTAGAAATAGGAAAACAACTATTGATGACACGTGGTACTTTAACTACTTTCTCTATTGCAAACGATGTAGCAAAATACTTTGCCATTGTACCGGCATTATTTATTGCTTCTATTCCGGCATTGCAAAGCTTAAACATCATGCGCCTGCACTCACCGGAAAGTGCGATACTGTCTGCAGTTATCTTCAATGCTATTGTAATTCTTTTCCTGATTCCATTAGCATTAAAAGGTGTTACCTATAAACCAATCGGAGCTTCTGCTTTGTTGCGAAGAAACTTATTTATCTACGGTGTAGGTGGCATCATCATACCATTCATCGGCATCAAATTAATTGACTTATTCGTTTCATTATTTATATAACAAATTCAACGTACTAAAATGAAATCAAATATTTTTCCGGCAATAAGACTTACCATTGTTACGATTCTATTTTTCTGTGGCATTTACACAGGAATCGTTTGGTGTATTGCACAATTAACCAGCAACCACGGCAAAGGCGAAGTCATTACACAAGATGGTAAAACATACTATGCCAATGTTGGTCAGTCATTTACAGAAGACAAATATTTTAATTCAAGACCATCTGCCGTAAATTATAATGCAGCAGGCTCTTGCGGCAGTAACAAAGGACCAAGCAATTTGGATTACCTGGCACAAGTGCAGGCCCGAATCGACACTTTCATAGCGCACAATACTGGAATTGATAAAAAAGATATTCCATCCGAATTAGTAACAGCAAGTGGCAGCGGATTGGATCCGAATATATCTGTAGAAGCTGCGAAAATACAGGTGAACCGTATTGCTAAAGCGCGCAATATTTCTGTAGATGTTTTGCAGAAGCTTATTATCAACCAAACAGAAAAACCATTAGCAGGATTATTTGGTCCTGAAAAAATCAATGTGCTGAAATTAAATCTTGCCTTAGATAAACTTAAACAATAAATCCGGTGTAACTTAATGTATCACTTATTCTATAAAAGAACATTGTGGAAGAAGAAAAAAAATCGGCACAGCATTTCCTCGACTTGATTAAAAATTCAAGGCGAGGAAAATTTAAAATATATATCGGCATGAGTGCAGGTGTAGGTAAAACGTATCGCATGTTAATGGAAGCTCATACTTTATTGAAAAACGGCATTGATGTAAAAATTGGTTACATAGAAACACATAATCGTGCCGAAACAGCAGCTTTACTGGAAGGATTGCCTGTTATTCCACGACGTAAATTATTTTATAAAGGAAAAGAACTGGAAGAATTGGATGTGCAGGCAGTTATTAGTTTGCGTCCGGAAGTGGTGATTGTAGATGAATTGGCACACACCAATATTGAAGGCAGCACGAACGAAAAACGCTGGCAAGATGTCATCGAAATTTTAGATGCAGGTATTAATGTAATAAGTGCGTTAAACATTCAGCATATAGAAAGTCTTAATGAAGAAGTAAAAAAAATTACAGGCGTAGAAGTAAAAGAACGTGTACCTGACAGCGTGTTGGCACAAGCAGATGAAGTAGTCAACATAGATTTGACAGCAGATGAATTGATTGCAAGATTAAAAGAAGGAAAAATTTATCACGCAGATAAGATTGAAACAGCATTAAAGAATTTCTTTCAATCCAAACATATTTTGCAATTACGCGAATTGGCGTTAAAAGAAGTAGCGTCACAAGTAGAGCGCAAAGTAGAAAACGAAGTTCTAAAAAATGCTGCTTTGAAGCATGAACGCTTCTTAGCGTGCATCAGCAGCAATGACCAAACAGCACGTAAGGTTATCCGTAAAACAGCTCGATTAGCTAACTACTACAATAGTAAATGGTATTTGTTATATGTACAGCTTCCTTCGGAAAATGCCGATAATATTCCGTTAGATAAACAGCGTCATTTGATTAATAATTTTAAATTAGCTACCGAGTTAAATGCACAGGTGATTCAGGTACAAAGTAATAATATTGCAAGAGCGATCACAGAAACTGCCGAACAAAAACAGATCACTACTATTTGCATCGGCAAGCCACATTTGAGTTTATTTAAAATTATCTTAGCTACTAATGTGTTTAATGAATTGCTGAACAAGCTATCGTCATCAGATATTGATTTGGTTATTTTATCGTAAACAATAAAATTTATCATCATGAAAATAATAACGAAACTGAGATTAGGAACTGGCACGCTGTTTCTATTCATATCGTTGCTCTTGTCTTTAAGCATGGTTTTTATATATTCTATTTCAAAAGACACAAAGAACATACTGGCTGCGAATTATAATACACTGGATTATTCAAAGCACATGCTGATGAATTTGGATGATGCTCCAACGAATAGCATTGCCTTGAAAAATTTTCGGGAGAATTTAATAAAGCAAAAAAACAACATTACAGAAAAAGGCGAAAAAGAAGTCACTGCTCAATTAGAAATTAATTTTAATAATTATCTCAAGCATCCTGCTGATAAAGTTATTATTTCATCAATCCGGCAAGATATTTATCAATTGATGGATCTGAATATGACTGCTATTAAGGTGAAAAGTAACACCGCACAAAAAACAGCGGATAATGCTTACACATGGATATCATTTATTGGTGCATTTTGTTTCTTAATTTCATTTTCTTTATTGATCAATTTTCCAAATTCAATTGCTAATCCAATCCGAATATTAACAGACAGCATTAAAGAAATCGCTAACAAAAATTATAGCTTATGGCTCAATTTAGAAAGTAATGATGAATTTGGTGATATGGCTGATGCATTCAATACAATGGCGGCAAAACTAAAAGAATACGAACAAAGCTCGATATCACAAATACTGTTTGAGAAAAAAAGAATTGAAACGCTGATCAATAAAATGCACGATCCGGTTATTGGATTGAATGAACATCAGAATGTTGTATTTGCTAATGAAGAAGCCCTGCATCTTTTGTCGTTAAAAGCAGAAGATGTGATTGGAAAAACGACCAGTGAAATATCTTCTAAAAATGATCTGATGCGTGCGTTAACTAAAGATATTTCACCGATTAAGAGTAACGAGAAAAAGACAAGACAAGAACCGTTAAAAATTTATACCAACAATAAAGAGTCGTATTTCAATGAAGAAATTGTTGACATCAACTTTATTCCGACAGGTGAAAAAGTAAGCAAACAAATAGGACACGTTATTATCTTAAAAAACATTACTGCATATAAAGAATTGGATGTTTTAAAAACAAACTTTATCAGCACGGTTTCACATGAGTTAAAAACACCTATATCTTCTATTCTGATCAGTCTGAAACTATTAAGTGACGAACGCATTGGACAAGTAAACGAAGAGCAGAAACAATTCATAAAAAATATAAAAGAAGATACCGAACGCTTGCTGAAGATGACCGGAGAACTGCTGAATATGACCCAGGCAGAAACAGGTATGATACAATTAAACCGGACAACTGCCAGCCCAAGAGAAATTATTCAGTTGGCAACGGATGCTAATAAAATACAGGCAGAACAAAAAAACATTCAGATGGAAGTTAATTATTTAGGCGCGGTACCATCTATTCATGCCGACACAGAAAAAACGGCTTGGGTGTTGACCAATTTTATTTCCAATGCAATCCGTTATTCTCATCAAGACGATAAGATCATCATAACTGCTTATAAACAAGACAATGATGTTTATTTTTCTGTACAGGATTTCGGTAAAGGAATAGACGAAAAATATAAAGATAAAATCTTCGATCGTTATTTTCGTATTCCTGGAAATGATAAAGAAGGAACTGGCTTAGGTTTAGCAATCAGCAAAGAATTTATTGAAGCGCAAAATGGCAGCATCGGCATGAGCAGCGAAGTAAACAAAGGAAGTGTTTTTTATTTCAAATTGAGTGTGGTGTAATATAAAGTGCGATAAAATAAATATAATTGTAAAAATTGTAAGTAAATAATAAAAATTCAACTGACAAATATTCGCATTTAAAAAAATATTCAATGAAACTGTTTTGCTTTAAACAACCGCAGCAACTCTTGCAGCTTGGTTGATGGCTCGCTTTGCATCGAGTTCGCCGGCTTCAAAAGCACCACCAATTACATATACAGTTTTGCCCAAATCCAGCAAAGGTTGTTCTAATTCTTTCAAAGAAATTTGTCCTGCGCAAACCACAACATTGTCACATGCATACACTTGTGGCTGTTTATTTTTATCAATATAATGCAAGCCAATATCATCAATTTTCGTGTATTCGACACCATCTGCCATTTTTACTTTTTTCATTTTTAAAGTGGTGCGATGAATCCATCCGGTTGTTTTACCAAGTTTTGCGCCAACCTTGCCTGCAGTTCGTTGAAACATCATTACTTCTCGAGCCGGTTTTTCTATTTGCTGCTGAATGCCTGCAATGCCACCACGCACTCTGTTCGTTGGATCGATGCCCCATTCTTTGAGCCATTCATCTTTATGTAATGTGGTGCTCTCGCCTGACTGAGTTAAAAATTCACTTACATCAAATCCAATTCCGCCAGCACCTATTACTGCTACTTTTTTGCCAACATCAACACCATTTTTCAAGACATCTATATAGCTTACAACTTTTGGATGGTCGCTGCCTTCAAACGAAATATCGCGTGGCGAAATGCCTGTTGCAACGGCTACTTCATCAAAATCTTTCAGATCGGCAGCAGTTACTTTTTTGTTTAATTGCACATTTACATTATACAGTTCCAGTTGTTTTTTATAATAGCGCAAAGTTTCATAAAACTCTTCTTTTCCCGGAATTTTTTTAGCCATATTAAATTGTCCTCCGATTTCTTTATCCGCTTCAAATAAGGTGATTGCATGACCGCGTTCTGCTGCAATAGATGCAAATGCCAAACCAGCCGGACCAGCACCAACAACTGCAATTTTCTTCTTGTTGGAAGTTGGAGTGTAATTTAATTCTGTTTCATGACAGGCACGCGGATTGACCAAACAGCTTGATAATTTATTGGAGAACGTATGATCCAAACACGCCTGGTTACAGGCGATACAAGTATTGATTTCGTCAGCACGGTTTTCTTTCGCTTTTTTCACCCAGTTTTCATCCGCTAAAAACGGACGTGCCATCGATATCATATCCGCGCAGCCATCTGCTAAAACCTGCTCGGCAACTTCCGGCATATTGATACGATTCGATGTACACAACGGAATCGAGATCTCTGATTTTAGTTTTTGAGTGACCCATGCAAAACCTGCGCGCGGCACCGATGTTGCAATGGTTGGAATACGTGCTTCGTGCCAGCCAATACCAGTATTTATTATGGTTGCGCCTGCTTTTTCAATTTCTTTTGCCAGTTGCACTACTTCTTCCCAATTGCTGCCGTCTTCAATCAGATCCAGCATAGACAAACGATAAATAATGATAAAATCCTTGCCTACTTTTTCTCTTGCTTTACGAACAATCTCAATCGGAAATTTAATCCTGTTTTCATAACTGCCACCATATTCATCAGTGCGTTTGTTCGTATGCTGTACTATAAACTGGTTGATCAAATAACCTTCCGAACCCATAATTTCCACGCCATCATAACCGGCTTCACGCGCTAAAGCAGCACTGTCTGCAAAATCATTTATGGTGCGACGAACGCCCCATGTTGTCAGTGCGCGTGGTTTAAACGGATTGATTGGTGCCTGTATTCTTGATGGCGCAACACTCAACGGATGATAAGCATATCTGCCTGCATGTAAAATCTGCATGGCAATTTTTCCGCCTTCGCTATGAACAGCATCTGTTACAATTTTATGTCTTTTTACATGTCCGTGATTGGTCATTCTACCGGCGAATGGTTTTAACCAACCTTCCCAATTTGGCGCAAAACCACCGGTAACAATAATTCCGGCATCGCCTTTGGCGCGCTCAGCATAAAATGCTGCCAGTTTTTCAAAGCCATCTTTTTCTTCTTCTAAATTAGTATGCATCGAACCCATCAGCACACGGTTCTTTAGTTTCGTAAAACCTAAATCCAGTTCTGATAATAAATGCGGATATTTGTTCGCGGACATTTGTATTTTTGTTTTGTTCGTTTAAAGATAGAAAAAATATTCCAATGCATGCATTGGAATTATAAAATAAAGAAAATGGAAAAAGTAATTCAGGATTTAGAAACTACAAGTTTCAACTATTATACTTTATTGAAAGAAGCAAATAATGCTCATTTGTCTGAAAAGCCATCACATGATAAATGGAGCCGGAAAGAAGAATTAGGACATATCATTGATTCCGCACAAAATAATATTCAGCGGTTTATTCGTGTGCAGTATGAGGAAAATGTGCACATCCTATATCATCCGGACAATTGGGTTTTGATGAATGATTATCAAAATAAAGAGCTGAAAGAATTGGTTGAATTATGGTATTTATTGAACAAGCAAATTGTTTCTATTTTGAAAAAAATGCCTGCAGAAAAATATGATGTTTTAATGAGTTTTGATAAAGATGCATCTGTAAAAAATACGACTTCTTTTATCGCGGAAGATTATGTAAAACACATGACACATCATTTGCAAAATATTGTAAAACCATAACATGCAAAACGACCTCAACATTGCCATTATACAAACCGATTTGATCTGGAAAGACAAGCAAGCGAATCTTTCTAACTTTAAAGATTTGATAAAAACGATACAGAAAAAAGTAGATATTATTGTGCTGCCTGAATTATTTAATACGGCTTTTTGTATTGATGATATGAATTTGGCAGAAGATGAAAATGGCGAAACCATTGCATTTATGAAAGCGATTTCTGTAGAAAAAAACTGCGCGGTTTGCGGCAGCATTATATTCAAAGAAGACGATAAAATCTACAACCGCTTTTTATTTGTACATGAAAATAAAATCAGGCATCATTACAATAAACACTATCTATTTTCTTTGGTTGGCGAAGATCAGTTTTTAACTAAAGGCAACGATAAAACAATCATTCATTTCTTAGGATGGAAAATACAACCGTTTATTTGTTATGATATTCGCTTTCCGGCCTGGTGTCAGAATAATGATAATGCTGATGTACAGATGTATGTGGCAAGCTGGCCGCAAAAACGTATTCACCACTGGAAATTATTGCTGGCTGCACGTGCAACAGAAAATCAGTGCTACGTGATTGGTGCAAACAGGATCGGTACTGATTTTTTTGGCAATGAACACAATGGCTGTTCGGCTGTTTTTGATTTTGCAGGAAAAGAAATCACTATAATGGAAGATAAGAACGGTATTGAGATTATTACTTTATCTAAAACAGAAATTGAAAAACATAAAGAACGTTATCCTTTTTGGAAAGACAGATGATTTAGTTGTAAGTCGTAAGTGATAAGTCATAAGTAAGAATTATATTTGTAGATGGAAATATTGGAAGAAGAATTGAATTATAATGAAACAGAATGGCAGCAGGTGCTTTTTACTTTGGAAAAGCGTTTTGGCAAAAAACCGGATGTACAGACCGTTATTTTTCTGGTAGGCCATCGTGAATTAGGAAAGCATCAGGTAAAATTTACCAAAGAACAAAAACAAGATCTGATTCATGTGGGTGTTTGTACCTTATTGGCTCAGGCAGATTACTATACTTTTTTGGATTATGATGAAGATGGCTGGCCACATTTTGAATACAATCGTGAAAAGCCAAAACTGGATGTTGCGCAGCAGGAAAAATTACTAAAAAAGATGATCATTCTTTATTTTCAAAAAGAACAATTATTTTAGCGAACTTAAATTAAAACAGATGCAAAGAATTATAGTTTTAATCGCGTGTGTTGTATTGCTGATGGCAAGTAGCAACAGTGTTTACGCAAAGAAAAAATGTAAAAAAAAGAAAAAAGCAGAGCAGACTGCTGTAGTTGATGAAGCAAAAGGAACTGCAGTTGCTGCTGTCGAAGAACCAAAAAACAAACAACCAATGGATACAACAACGTATGTAATTATTACCACAAAATTCGGCGACATCAAATTGAAATTATACGATGCAACGCCACAGCACAAAGCTAACTTTATCAAGATCGTGAAAGATGGTGTTTTAGACGGAACACTTTTTCATCGCGTGATTCCTGAGTTTATGATTCAAGGCGGCGATCCTGATTCTAAAACAGCACAACCTGGGCAACGTTTAGGAATGGGCGGCTTGCCTTACAAAGTGCCTGCTGAATTAAACAAAGACCTGATTCACAAAAAAGGTGCGTTGGCGGCAGCACGCGATGGCAATCCGCAAAAAGCTTCATCAAGCACGCAGTTTTATATTGTTCAAGGCAAAACATATACAGAAGCAGAATTGCAGATGTTAGGCAGTCGTACCGGTAATTCGTGGACAGACGAACAAAAGAAAATTTATATGGAACAAGGCGGCACGCCGATGCTGGATATGAATTATACCGTTTTTGGCGAAGTGATTGAAGGTTTGGATATTATTGATAAGATTGCAGCAGTGCCGCGTGATGGCGCTGATCGTCCAAATGAAGATGTGAAAATGACAGTGAAAATTGTAGAAAATAAATAGGTAAAAGCAAACATAATTTTAAAGCGCACTTAATATCTGAGTGCGCTTTTTTATTTAATTTAAAACCATGGGAAAGTCATATTTAGAATCTGCAAAAAAATTGTTTGCTTACTATAAAAAATTAGGAGACGATGCGATGGAACAGGTTGCTGACTCAACATTATTTTTTCAGCCAAATGAAGATTCCAATTCTATAGCGATAATTGTACAACACTTAGCAGGAAATATGTTATCACGGTGGACAGATTTTTTAACGACTGATGGTGAAAAAGAATGGCGCAACCGCGATTCAGAATTTGAAGTAATTATTTCAAACCGACAGGATTTACTGACATTTTGGAATACAGGTTGGCAATGTTTATTCGATGCAATGAATAGTTTGACCACAGATGATTTAGATAAAACTGTTTATATCAGAAATGAAGGACACACCGTTGTGGAGGCAATCAACAGGCAGTTGGCACATTATCCATATCATGTCGGACAACTAATTTTCTTAGCAAAAATGCTAAGTACGAACGAATGGAAAAACTTATCCATTCCAAAAAATAAATCGCAAGACTATAATAAAGAGAAATTTTCTAAAGAAAAAAGGGATAGTTTCTTTACGGATATTGTTTAATTAACTTATTACTCGAGTCTTTATTGCTGATGTAATACATTGGCATTTCATCATAATTAAAATGCTTGTCAAAAAATGTAAGCGCCTGTGTTTTTGCAATTTTCTTATCATAATAGCTTTTAGGAATTTCAATGATGAGCGTATCATTTACATGGAAGCTAGCTAATGTCGCTTCAACATAATTTTTATTTTCTTTTTTGTACAAGAATGAAGTAGAAAATTTTTCCAATTCATGAAATTTAAATTCAATTTCGTCAGTACTGCTTTTAGAGCCACCAAAGTGAATTTCAGGTTTTGATAATAAGATTACTTGTATTCGCTTCAAACCTTTTGTTTTATCACCATTGTCGAAACTCATAATAGATATGATTAGAATAAAGAATAAAATAAATGATAGAACAACTCTAACGTCTGGTGTTTCATTTAATTCATAGCTGTCTATTTGATAGTTTTGTTGTAAAAAATATTTTATTTCATTAAAATTCTTATAATCTGAATCTGTTAATCGGTATCGTTCTTGGTTGTTTGTAATAATTACTAAATTTTCTGTCTTTTTATTTTTAACATTAGTTACGAAATATACAATTTGCTCAATTTCCTGTTTGGTAAATTTTTGTACTTTCGATTTTTCAAAAACCTGTATATAATTTTCATCAAAAATAAATTCAGGTATTTTGTTGTTAAGCCAATAAAATATAAAACATATTAAAAATGGAATGAACGTAAAAAAGAAAAAGTCGATCTGCAAATAATCCTGATAAATTTTATTTCTGATAAAATAATGAATAAGTATTGTTGCAGCAGTTCCAATCACTAAAATACTTGTAAATAAGAATTGTCTTTTTTGAGAATAAATCATCCTGTATTAACGAATGCTTTGTTGGAAAAGTTCCAAAAATAGAATGTTAACTACAATGAGTTTCTTCGGTCGAGAAAACTTCTAAGTCTTCTGATGTACAATGTAACTCTTCATTTGAATTAATTACTGCAATTCTCCAAATTAATGACCTTGATTCAATGCTTAATTTTTCAAAAAGTTCTTTAGTTAAATAAATTATTTCTTCATTGCAAGAGTCAATGTGATGTAATGCTTTTACACACAATATGTATTTATCAATATTGTATAACTCGGAATCTACTTCAGATAACCAAATAGATTCATAGCGTTTATCTTGCTTATTTAATGTGCAAAACAAATCACCTAATTCTTTTACTAAGGTGTCTATATTTGATTTTTTATCCATTGACATAACAACTTTATTGAATCGAGAAATATTTTGACATCTTGTTGTTTGTATCCACAAATATACCTACAATTTTCATTCCATTGGCTCACAATTGACCATGCTGAATTTATTTCTGCCTTATTATTTATTTCATTACTAAAATCTTCATAAATACCGCCTAAAATAATTAACTGTTCATAATCATGAACTTTGAAAGGTTTATAAAGATTTTCTTTACCACTATTTTTTACTGAAATTGGCAATTTCCTACTATTGCTATTTTCAAAATCAAAAAAATCCTCAATTTTTAATGTTTTGCAAATTTTTGCTTTCAAAAATAATTCTAATGCATAACCACCAATATAATACGAATCGTCATAGAATCCATTATCTAAAAGAAGCTCTGCAGATTTTAATTTTTGTTCAGCTACTTCTATTATTTCAGCGATTTTTTTCAATATCTTAACTATAAATTTAAAGATTTAGTTTCAAAGATACAACTTTTTAACTTTTATCTATTCAAAAACATACTCTTGTCTTTGTACAATTGTCTGAAATAAGGATCGAACAAATCTTTAATGAAATAGATAGCTTCGCCGGTTGATTTCATTTCAGGACCAAGTATTTTGTTAACACCAGGAAATTTATCGAACGAGAAAACCGGTTCTTTGATGGCATAACCGATCAGTTTTTCGTTGTACTTGAAGTCTTTAATTTTATGTGTACTTAACATCACTTTTGCAGCGACATTCAAGTATGGAATTTGATAGGCCTTACAAATAAACGGCGTCGTTCTCGATGCGCGCGGATTCGCTTCGATCACATACACTTTGTCGCCTTTTATAGCAAACTGAATATTAATCAAGCCACGAATTTCCAAAGCTTTGCAGAGTTTTTCCGTGTAATGTTTCATCGTTTCAATGATAATTGCGCCTAAACTGTAAGGCGGCAACACACTGTTACTGTCGCCGCTGTGAATGCCAGCCGGTTCGATGTGTTCCATCACACCCATAATTTGCACCGTTTCGCCATCGTATATTGCATCGATCTCTGCTTCTTTGGCTCTGTCTAAAAAATGATCGACCAAAATGGTGTTTTCCGGAACATGTTTTAAAATATCCAATACAGCCATTTCACATTCATCATCATTGATTACGATACGCATTTTTTGTCCGCCAAGCACATAACTTGGTCGCACCAAAACAGGATAGCCAACATTATTGGCAACCACTAATGCTTCTTCTGCGCTGGTTGCTGTGCCGTAATCAGGATATGGAATATCGAGTTCTTTTAATAAATCAGAAAAGCGGCCGCGATCTTCCGCGATGTCCATATTTTCATAAGACGTGCCAATGATCGGAATACCTTTTTCGTGTAGTTTTTTAGATAATTTTAAGGCAGTTTGTCCACCTAATTGCACAATCACGCCGTTTGGTTTTTCATGGTCGATGAGCTCTTGCAAATGTTCCCAGAAAACCGGCTCGAAATACAATTTATTTGCAATATCGAAATCTGTAGAAACCGTTTCCGGATTGCAGTTGAGCATGATGGCTTCGTAGCCAACCTCTTTAATAGCTAATAAACCATGTACACAACAATAATCAAATTCGATACCTTGTCCGATGCGGTTTGGTCCTGAACCTAAAACAATAATTTTCTTTTTATCAGAAACGATACTTTCATTTTCAGTGTCAAATGTTGAATAGTAATAAGGTGTCTTCGCTTCAAATTCTGCTGCACAAGTATCTACCATTTTATAAACGCGTTTGATATTAAACTCTTTGCGTTTTTCATAAACCTGCTCTTCGTCAATTCGTCCTAATAAATAAGCCAATTGCGCATCAGAATAACCTTTTACTTTTGCTTTCAGCAATAATTCTTTAGAAATATTATGAATGGAATATTTTTGGATTTCTTTTTCGAGTTTTACCAATTCCTGAATTTGTGTTAAAAACCAGTTATCGATTTTGGTTAATTTTTGAATGCTATGCACAGGCACGCCAAGCGCCATCGCGTCTTTAATTTTAAAAATGCGATCCCAGCTTGGATGCTCTAAACTGTCTAATATTTCCTGTGTTTTTGACAAACCTTTTCCGTCAGCACCTAATCCAATTTTATTATTTTCCAGCGACTGACATGCTTTTTGCAATGCTTCGGAAAAATTTCTGCCGATACCCATTACTTCACCAACTGATTTCATCTGCAAACCTAACTTATCATCGCAGCCGTAAAACTTATCGAAATTCCAGCGTGGAATTTTCACAATCACATAATCCAACGCAGGTTCAAAAAATGCAGAAGTAGTTTTAGTAATTTGATTTTGCAATTCATCCAGATTATAACCGATTGCCAGTTTCGCAGCAATTTTCGCAATTGGATAACCGGTTGCTTTAGACGCCAATGCAGACGATCGCGACACACGCGGATTGATCTCAATAACGATCAGTTCTTCGGTATCCGGATTTAATGCAAACTGTACGTTGCAGCCGCCAGCGAAATTGCCTAATGCACGCATCATCAACTGTGCCTGATTGCGCATTTCCTGGTAAGCGGTATCAGGCAAAGTCATTGCCGGCGCAACAGTAATCGAATCGCCGGTATGCACACCCATCGGATCGAGATTTTCCACTGTACAAATAATAACTACATTGTCGTTATTATCGCGTAATAATTCGAGTTCGAATTCTTTCCAGCCCAAAACTGCTTTTTCTACTAATACTTCGTGAACCGGCGAGCATTGCAGTCCGTGCGCTAATGCTTTTTCAAATTCTTCTGGTTTATGGCAAAAACCACCACCGGAACCGCCTAATGTGTAAGACGGACGAATAACTAAAGGAAAGCCGATTTTTTGCGCAGCTTCTTTTCCTTCTAACATAGAATTTGCAACATATGACGGCGCGACACCTAAACCCAAATCCACACAGAATTTACGAAATG
Source organism: Chitinophagales bacterium (assembly GCA_046329815.1). GTDB lineage: Bacteria > Bacteroidota > Bacteroidia > Chitinophagales > JADIYW01 > JADJSS01. The sequence continues at coordinate 1,043,523 of JAXLTY010000001.1, read as the reverse complement.
CTTCGCGGTTTTCTGTCGTTTCAATTACCTGCAAATCCACACCGATAATGCGCACATTGTATCTTTCCCAAAGGCCGATTTCTGATGCTTCTTTACAAAGATTCAGTGCGGTTTGGCCACCCATTGTAGGCAACACTGCATCGATTTGTCTTTCCTGCAATATTTCTTCTAAAGATTGAATCGTTAATGGTTTCAGGTAAACATGATCAGCGGTGACGCTGTCAGTCATGATGGTTGCCGGATTAGAATTGATGAGAGAGATTTCGATGCCTTCTTCTCTGAGTGAGCGCGATGCTTGTGAACCTGAATAGTCAAATTCGCACGCTTGTCCAATAACAATAGGTCCGCTACCTATGATAAGTACGGATTTAATCGAAAAATCTCTTGGCATTTTGGGAAAGTTTGACAAAGATAAGAAAAAGTCGTAAGTCGTGAGTCGTAAGTGATAAGTTTTTTGTTACGTTAGCATTATAAATATGAGTTTTATGATTGATAAACTGGTTAAGAAATAAAAGTTAGCACAATTTTTGTTTATTTTTGATTGGTGGAAAAAATAGTTTACAAAATACTGTTCTGTATTGTACTGGCTCTATGTACTTTAAGTAGCAAAGCAACGCATTTGGTTGGCGGTGAAATATCGTATAGGTGCGTAGGTGGAAATCAATATGAAATAACATTATCTATTTTCAGAGATGATTATAATGGACAGGCGCAATTAGACAACCCTGCAATCATTACTGTCTTTAACGCAACTACTTATGCTTTGGCTAATCTTGGCGGACAATCTAATCCATTTGAGATTAATCTTTCGAGTGCTGAAATTTTGCCTAACAATACAAACGCATGCATTGCTAATCCGCCCAATAATGTTAGAATTCAAAAAGGTATTTATAGACAAACTATTACTTTACCTGCAAGTAACACAGGTTATATCTTGGTGTACCAGCGTTGTTGCAGAAATAATGCCGTGCTAAATATTTTAGATGATCAAGGCAGTACATATCAGATCACGATACCGCCGAATATCACTTGTAATTCATCACCGACTTTTACGAATCAGCCACCTTTATTCTTGTGTAATAATTCTAAGCTGGAATTTGATATGTCTGCAACTGATGTAAATGGAGATCAACTAAGATACAGTTTATGTGCACCATTACAAGGTTTAGATTCAGATAATCCTACAGTATGTCAACAAAGTCAACCTGGATGTGCTTATTATCAGGCAACTTCGCCTCCTTTCGATAGTGTTATTTATGATGGATTTTATGAATCGCAAAAACCACTTGGGCCTACATCTACTTTATATATCAATCCAACAACAGGTTTATTAACTGCAATTCCGAAAACCACAGGTTTATTTGTCGTTGGTATTTGTGTAGAAGAAATCAGAGGTGGCGTGGTTATAAATAGAAGCATTCGTGACTTCCAATTCAATGTTCAGAACTGTACAATACCATCAGCTACACCAATTGTTATTACAGATAATACGCCAACGTCTGCAATAAAAGTAGATGACACAACTTACAGTAATTGTCAGGGAAATCTTGTGCGTTTTGGTAATGAACTTAGCCAGTCTGGCAATACTTATTTCTGGGATTTTGGTGTGGTTGGCAGAACAGATGATACATCTATTTTACAGAATCCAACTTTCTCGTATCCGGATACAGGTATCTATTACGTTACACAAATTGTAAATAAAGGTAAAGCATGTTCTGATACATCTAGAATTCGTGTTATTTATTATCCTGGCTTAACGGTAGATTTTAACTATACACCAGCATGCCAGAATTCTGCTGCATTGTTTACTGATAATTCAACAGCAATTTATAATGATATCAATAAATGGCAATGGGTTTTTCCGGTTAATGATACTATTTATGGAAAAAATCAGACTAAACTATTTGCAACACCTGGAAATTATTCGGTAGAATTATATGCCAGCACTGTTCGAGGTTGTTTAGGTAAAATAAAGAAAACAATTACAGTAGAACCAAAGCCGCGTGCGAATTTTACGGCTAATAATCTGTGTTTTCAGAATATCAGTTTATTCACAGATGCATCTACAATTTCGTCAGGTAGTATCACCAGGTATTTTTGGGAATTCGGTGACGGACAAACAGATACTTTAAAGAATTCCAATCATTATTACAGCACATTTCAGGACTCGTTTACTGTGAAGCATGTTGTAATCAGTTCAATAGGTTGTAGAGATACTATAATCAAGAAAATAAAAATGGATGATACGGTAAAATTGAGTTACACAACATCGCCGGCAAATTTATGCGAAAAATCGCCGGTTACATTTACGAATACATCAACTGGCGGAAATCCGACTGCATTTCAATGGGTCATTAACAATGGTACGCCAATCAGCGGCAATACAGCAACCGCAACATTTCCTTCGTCAGGTACTTTTCCTGTACTATTGATTTCTACAAACAGATGCGGTAAAGACACACTATTTTCATCTGTAACAATTCAGCCGAACCCAATAGTAAACTTAGGCGCTGATGTGACGGTTTGTAATAAATCTACCAAACAAATTACTGCTGTTGGTGCATTTGATTCTATAAGATGGAGCACTTCTGAAAATATAACAACCATCAGCGTTGATGGAACGAAATCGCCGATTTATATTTCAGTTTATAAAAATGGCTGTGTTGGAAAAGATACAGTTTTGGTTAAAAAACAAACCATTACACCTAATTTTTCAAATAACTATTTGTGTTTGAATAAACCAATTACATTTGTAAATACATCGACAGTAAATTCAGGCATTTTGGTGCAGTATGGCTGGAAATATGGCGATGGACAATCGGATCTGAATACACAAAATCCAACGCATACATTTTCGCCGTTTAATAATTATTCCGTACAATTGATAGCTACTTCTGATATCGGTTGTAAAGATACAGTGCTCAAAACCATTCCGATGGATACAGTACAGCAGGTTAATTTTAAGTCAACGGAATTAATTACTTGCCAACGCAATCAGGTAACGTTTGAAAATCAAACAAAAGGCGGCGTAAACAATACTTACACATGGATTACCGATAATGGTACTTATACAACTAAAGATTTAAATCATACATTCTTAGGAACCGGAACTTATCCTGTAAAACTGATAGTGAGAAACAGATGTTATACAGATTCTATTACAAAATCATTCCTGATTCGTCCGCGACCAGATGTATATATTGGACGTGATACCGTGTTATGTAAAAATCAATCTGCTGTATTTTCAGTAAATCCAAGTTTATATGATTCGATCCGCTGGTCGAATGGCTCAACAGCAGCGAATATTACAGATGACGGCACATTCAATCCACTTAAAATATTTGTATATGTAGATGGTTGCGTAGCAATTGATACGGTTAATGTAAACGCACAACGAATGACACTGAACTTTACGAATGACTTTTTATGTTTAAACAAACCAATTACTTTCAATAATACTTCAACTATCAATTTTGGAACGATTACGAATTATGATTGGAATTTTGGTGACAATACAACAGCACAAACAAAAAGTCCTACGCATACGTATAATATTTTCGGACCTAAAAATGTAACCTTATTCACCAAATCCAATGCAGGTTGCTTAGATACACTCAGAAAATCAATCGCGATGGATGATTCGGTTGCATTAATTGTTAATCCAATTCCGGCAGATGTTTGCTTCGGTATAACAAAGCAATATAATAACCTATCTACCGGCGGTGTGAATACACAATATGTTTGGACATTGAATAATGCCAATCCGCAAACCACAAGCACTGCAACATATACCTATATGAGTGCAGGAATAAAGGTGTTAAAATTAACTGCTAGCAATCGTTGCGGTTCAGATTCTGTGAAATACAGCTTTGAAGTAAAACCATTGCCGAAAATAAAATTAGGTGAAGATATTATTATGTGTCCCGGTGAACAAAGATATATCAGCATACATACGCCATTTGATTCTGTATTTTGGAGTACCGGCGATATCAATAAAGATTCAATTGCCATTAACGGAACAATCTCGCCGATAAAAGTAGAAGTATATAAAGATGGTTGTTTGCAAAAAGATTCCATAGTTATTTCAACAAACTGTGATATTTTTATTCCAAGCGCGTTTTCACCAAATCATGACGGCGTCAACGATTATCTGAATATGATTAACAAGAGCATTAAATCTTATAATCTAAAGATATTTGATCGTTGGGGCGCTTTATTGTTTGAAACAGACGATTTGACGAAAGGTTGGGATGGCAATTATAAAGGCGCTGAATGCCAGGTCGATAATTATATTTATGTCGTTACCGGAATCAAATATAATGACGAGCCGTTTTATTTAAAAGGCGTTGTAACTTTGTTGAGATAATTCACCAAAAAAACAAAAAGCTAATTTTCTGTTTCTAAAAAGATTATGTATATTAACGTATGCTAATATCAAGATGGAAATGGATGTTTTTGCTTTTGTTCGTGCAAACAATTTCAGCACAAAATATTACACATGGACCAATGATTGGTGGCGTTTCGGAAAATAGCGCACGCATTTATATCCGCACTACATCAGCAGTCAATTTTATTTTAGAATACTCTACGGATTCAACATTTACTACTTTTCAGCAGATCAGTTCAGCTACTGATGCTAATTTAGATACGACAAAAATTGTCGATCTGCAAAATTTGGAAGTATTTACGGATTACTATTTTCGCTACAGAATTAATGGAAATGTAGAAGGCACGATTGGACATTTTAAAACATTTCCGGTTGTCGGCGCAGCAGAACATCTGACATTCGTTACAGGTTCTTGCCAGGAAACACCGAACATGAAAGTGTTTAACGTGATGCCAACTTATAACCCAATTTTATTTATTCATACAGGAGATTTTACGTATCCGTCTTACCAGATTCCGCGCTATGTTGGTTTAAATTATCCGGAAGATTGGAGTGCTGTAAAACTCGGCTGGCGCAGAAGAAATGAAGAACCGGTTTGCAAAGACATGCTAAAAAAAATGCCGATTGCATACATGCCTGATGATGATGATACTTGGGGCAACTCTAAATATTTTAAAGGTGGAGGCGCTCAGATTAGATATGAAAACGGAAAACTCATCAACTATTTTGATCTGTTTCCACGAACGCAGCAAATGCGCACCAACTGTCTAACAGCTTACAAAGAATTCTTTCCGGGTTATCCGATGCAGAACGATACCGATGGTTATTATCATTCGTTCAAAGTGGGAAACTGTGAATTTTTTGTGATCGATGTACGCAGTTGTAACACAGGCGGCTGGAATAATTTGAAATATAATGCAGCTATAAATTTATGGACATTTGATGGCAATAATCCGGCGCAGTCAATGCTGAATCAGCCGCAGTTAGACTGGTTTCTAAATGCCTTGAAAAATTCTACAGCAACCTGGAAATTCATTATTTCTGGTGTTCCTTTTAATAAAAATATTCAGCCATTGGTAGAATTGCCGTTGCTGATTCAAGGAACTCAATTTAATATTGCAGGCAATGCAGGAACCGGTTTCCGTTTATCGTATAGTTTCTCGGATTACTTTGGCGCGTATGCGTATGAACGCACCAAAATTCTGAATTATATAAAAAATAACGCGATCAAGAATGTAATTGTAATTAGCGGCGATACGCATGGCTGCGCAATCGATGACGGAAGAAATGCAGGTTTGCCGGAAATGAATGCAAGCGGTTTGAGCGTGAGTTCTACCGAATTATACTACCAGTTCAATAATATTTTTAAGATCATCGGATTTGATCTGAATAAGTGGTTGTGGAACAAAGGCGGTTTAGGCATCGGCAATGATAACATGAAAAACGCTTTTGGTAAAATGGAAGTTTTTGGCAATGATTCTGTTCAATTGCAAATAATAGACGAAGATAATTTTGTAGTGGCGCGTCATACTATAAAAAACAACAACATCATTTCTGGTGTACATGATTTAAAAGTGATGAATGATCTGGTAACGATCTTTCCGAATCCGGCAAGCGAGAAAATACAGTTGAACCTGAACGCAAAATATTACGGCGAAAAAATTCAGTACATCAAAATTTTTGATGTGAACGGAAAAGAAGTGTATAGCGCAAATAATTTAATTCAACAAAACAGTTCTATAGAAATTCCGATTCAGCAACTGAGCAGCGCTGCGTATTTAATTACGATTGAAACCGATAAATCTTTTGCGGTACAGAAATTTGTAAAGCAATAATTAAGGGACAGAATTTATACTACTCAATCTTAGTCCAGGTTTCTGAGAACTGCAAAAATTTCAAGGTGCAATTATATCCGGTGATGGTCAGCGTGCCGTCTGTATTCAGTTTAAATTTTCCGCAAAAATATCTTCCGTTCCTGTAAGCAACCGCATTTTCGAAGTAATCTGTTTTCGGATTGTACTGAGCGTTCCACAATGTTTTACCGCCAATGATTGGTAAATTTCGTTTTGCCGGATCCGGGTTTTTGCTGTCCAGTTTTGGTTTGCCGTTTTTATCCAGTTCTTTTCGCGCCCATAATAATTTTGCTTCGTATGTATTGCCTGTCTTATACACTTCCACTTTACAATCTTTTTTACTGCATGTCCAGATACCTTCAACTTTTGGTTCATCGTTTGCGGATAGCAATTGAACAACAAAAAGAAATATGCAAGGAAAAAGTAGTTTCATTTGAAACTAAAATTAATAAATAGCGAAGAATTTATATTTTATTTTTTTGTAAGATATCTCTGCCAATCGTCCAAAGAAACCTATCTAATTGGCTATTATCAATATCTGTACAGACAAATTTATTTTTAAAATCGTTTATTGCATTTTTAAACAAACTATAATCTAGTAAATCTTTCTTTTTAAAGTTCGAAAATTTATGTTGTTTATTATATTCGTGTAATGCAAATGCAACATATCTATCATATATTGGAAATAACTTAGGATTATGACAATGACAATATTTTGTGGCAAAAGAATAATTATCTCTGAATCCTTTCTGAGTTTTGTTAGTCTTATAACATGTGCTAATCTCTTTGACTAATTTTATATCGCCATTTTCTAATCGCGCATCTATATTCTTTATTTTATAAATAAATTTCGAGATTCCTTGTGTGTCTAATATTGCGGTTTTAAAAGCTTCGTTAATAAAATTTACCTTTATAATAATATTCTGGAAATTATTATCATTTCCTCTAAAACTATTTGTTAATTTAAGTGCAGCAAGGTATGCTTCTTTGTCAAAAAAATTATTTCTGTTAAAATTAAAATTATTTACATGAAGCAAAATATCTTTTGCACTTGGTTTACGTTTGAAAATTTCCATTATATTTATTTTACAAGTTAAATCATTTCAACTCCAGTTTCAGAAATTCACCAGTAATGCTTTTCTTGTTTTTGGCGATTTCTTCCGGTGTTCCGGTTGCAACGATTTGCCCGCCGCCGCGACCGCCTTCAGGTCCTAAATCGATAACATGGTCGGCAACTTTTATCACATCTAAATTATGCTCAATCACTAAAACCGTATTGCCTTTGTCCACCAGTTTTTGCAGTACATCGAGCAACACGCGAATATCTTCAAAATGCAAACCTGTGGTCGGTTCGTCTAAAATGTAAATGGTTTTTCCGGTATCGCGCTTGCCTAATTCTTCCGATAATTTTACACGCTGCGCTTCGCCGCCACTTAGTGTTGTCGCCGCTTGTCCAAGCTTGATATAACCTAAACCAACATCGTTCAGCATTTTTATTTTGTTATGAATGGATGGAATATGCTCAAAGAAATGCACGGCATCTTCCACAGGCATATCCAGCACATCGTAAATACTTTTGCCTTTGTATTTTATTTCGAGCGTTTCGCGGTTGTAGCGCTTGCCTAAACACTTCGGACATTCCACATACACATCCGGCAGGAAATTCATTTCAATTAATTTCATGCCGCCGCCCTGACATTCTTCACAGCGGCCGCCAATCACATTAAAAGAGAAACGACCGACTTTATAGCCGCGAATTTTAGCTTCCGGAATATTTGCATACAAGTCACGAATTTTATCAAACACACCAATATACGTTGCAGGATTGCTGCGCGGTGTTCTGCCAATCGGCGACTGGTCGATCTCAATGACTTTATCAATAAAATCAAGTCCTTCCACTGATTTATACGGCATTGGATTGAACGGCGAACGATACAAATGCTGATTTAAAATCGGATACAACGTATCATTGATCAGCGTCGATTTTCCACTTCCTGAAACACCTGAAACGCAGGTAAATGTAGCCAACGGAATTTCGAGATTTACTTTCTTTAGATTATGACCACTTGCACCTTTCAGTTTTATGAAATTGCCGTTTCCTTTTCGTCGCTTCTTCGGAATTTCAATCGATAATTTATTCGATAAATAATTCGCTGTTGTCGTGTTTTGTTTCAGAAATTCTTTTGGTGAACCTTGCGCGATGACTTCGCCGCCATGCACACCGGCGCGCGGTCCGAAATCCAGAATATAATCGGACGCCAGCATGATGTCTTTATCATGTTCTACTACAATCACGGTGTTGCCAATATCTGCCAGGTTTCTTAATGCAGTAATCAACCGATGGTTGTCGCGCTGATGCAAACCAATACTCGGCTCATCTAAAATATACGTGATGCCTTGTAACTGCGAGCCGATTTGTGTTGCCAAACGAATACGCTGTGATTCGCCGCCGGAAAGAGAACCTGTTGGTCGATTTAAGTTTAAATAATTCAATCCGACATTCAGTAAAAAAACAATTCTGTCTTGCAGCTCTTTGATAATATCTTTTGCTATAATGTTTTGATTTTTATTTAATTTTTTATCGAGTTGATTGATCCAATCTTGCAGTTCATACAAATCTAACTGCGCAATTTCAGCAATGTTTTTATTGTCTAATTTAAACCATAACGATTCTTTTTTTAACCGTGTGCCGCCGCATTCCGTACAGTCAATTTCGCTGATATAATTTTGCGCCCAATTACGGATTGCATCGCTGCTTTCTTCGGTGAATGATTTATTGATCTGGTTCATCACACCATCAAACGTCAAACTCCAATGTGTGTTGGTCGATTTTCTATCTTTGTTTTCTTTCGCTTCCACTTGCATTCTCTCAATCGTTCCATACAGTAATGTATCCAGACATTCTTTAGATAATTTATTGATTGGTGTTTTGAGCGTATACTTAAATTGTTTTAAAATTTGTTCTACCATTTTGTAAGTGTAGGTATCGCGGTATTCGCCAAGCGGCGCAATGCCTTGCTCTATGATGGATTTGCTGTCATCAGGAATGACTTTTTCATAATCTGCAGTTTTAATGACGCCAAGCCCTTTGCAGTGCGGACAAGCGCCGTATGGTGAATTGAATGAAAATGTATTTGGCGATGGTTCTTCATAAGAAATACCGGTTGTTGGGCACATTAATGTTTTGCTGTAAGTAACCACTTTTCCATTCTCTAAGTTTTCGATAAACAATAAACCTTTACCTTCTTTCAGTGCTTTGCCGATCGATTCGCGCAGGCGTTGTACTTCTTTTTTATCAACTTTAATTCTGTCAATCACCACTTCGATGTCGTGTATTTTATAACGATCGACCTGCATCTTCGGCTGGATTTCTTGTGTGTCGCCGTCAACGCGCACACGCAGATAACCTTGTTTTCTGATGTCTTCAAATAGCTCACGGTAATGACCTTTTCTGCCACGCACCAAAGGTGCCAGAATCGATATTTTTTTGTCGTTGAATTTTTTAAGAATATCATCAATGATTTGCTCTTCGGAAAAGCGCACCATCTTTTCGCCGGTATTGTATGAATATGCTTCGCCAATGCGTGCATACAGCAAGCGCAGGAAATCATAAATTTCTGTCGTAGTGCCAACGGTGCTTCGCGGATTTCTGTTCGTGGTTTTTTGTTCAATAGAAATCACCGGTGACAAACCTGTAATTTTTTCTACATCAGGACGTTCCATGCTGCCGAGAAATTGCCGCGCATACGAACCGAAACTTTCCATGTATCGTCGCTGACCTTCTGCATAGATTGTGTCAAACGCCATAGAAGATTTTCCGCTGCCACTCAAGCCTGTAATTACAACAAACTGATTGCGCGGAATATGAATATCAATATTTTTCAGGTTGTGTTCTTTCGCGCCATAAACATTAATGTGCGTGATTTCTTCTTGTGAAATAGGTGGAAGCGATTTGACTGACATAGGATTATAAACAACGTAAACTTAGGAAAGTTTGGCGATAAAAATGAATGGAAACAGACGATTATTATACTTAAATGTTTCCGTAAAAGATAAGCGTGTTGATACCGTATATATAATAGATTAACACAGCATAAAAGATGACGAAAATAGTTTTGTAAATTGCTGGTTTCCATTCTTTTTCTATAAAATGTATCACAGCACTGACAGTTATCCAAAGTAAATGCAGTATGAATGTACCGATGATTGCAAAAAAACCGATAGTGCCTACACCAAGCGATTCGCGTCCGAAAATGATGACGTAAATGTATAAACACAGTAGAATGATTGCCATTGTCACCAAAATAAAAAAGTGACGAGCCCAGGTAACATTTCGCAGCGCAATAAGGAATTTCATGAATAAATCATTTAAGCCACGCAAAATTAATTAAAAACGCAGTTCTTTAATCTTTTCTTATTACACACGCGAATTTTCCACGCCTAAAACTCCGTACCTTTGCACCCAAATTTGGAATAACTTCCAAAAAAACAACCTTTTATGCAAAAAATCAGAAATATTGCGATCATCGCGCACGTTGACCACGGAAAAACAACTTTAGTAGATAAAATCCTTTGGGAATGCAAAACATTCTCTGAGCACGAAAATACAGGTGTTTTAATTTTAGATAACAACGAATTAGAGCGCGAGCGCGGTATCACCATTACGGCGAAAAACGCTGCTGTAAAATATAAAGATTACAAGATTAATATTATAGATACACCAGGTCACGCCGATTTTGGCGGCGAAGTAGAGCGTGTGTTGAAAATGGCGGACGGTGTATTGTTGCTGGTGGATGCTTTTGAAGGACCGATGCCGCAAACGCGTTTCGTATTACAAAAAGCATTACAGCTAGGCTTGAAACCGATCGTGGTCATCAACAAAGTAGATAAAGAAAACTGTACGCCTGACGAAGTACATGAAAAAGTATTTGATTTGATGTTCCAATTAGACGCAACAGAAGATCAGTTGGATTTTCCAACCGTTTACGGTTCTGCGAAGAATGGCTGGATGAGTACCGATTACAAGAAACCAACCACCAACGTAGTAGATTTGTTAGATGCTATCATCGAGCATATTCCTGCGCCAAAAACTGCAGAAGGTGCCGCGCAAATGCAGGTAACTTCTTTAGATTATTCTTCTTTTGTCGGTCGAATTGCAATTGGTCGCGTGTTCCGTGGCACATTGAAAGTAAACATGCCTGTTGCATTAATTAAACGTGACGGAAAGATATCTAAATCACGTATCAAAGAACTATTGTTATTTGAAGGTATGAACAAAGTGAAAGTGGAAGAAGTGCCAGCAGGTGAAATATGCGCGATTGTTGGCATTGAAGGTTTCGATATCGGTGATACAATTGCTGATGCGGAAAATCCGGAAGCAATGGCTGCGATTTCTATTGATGAACCAACCATGAGCATGTTGTTTACGATCAACGATTCGCCATTCTTTGGTAAAGAAGGTAAATTCGTTACTTCAAGACATATCAAAGAACGATTAACCAAAGAATTGGAAAAAAACTTGGCATTGCGCGTGCAACAAGGCGAAACTGCTGATTCATTCTTAGTATTTGGTCGTGGTGTTTTGCACTTGTCTGTTTTAATTGAAACGATGCGTCGAGAAGGATATGAGTTGCAGGTAGGTCAGCCACAGGTAATTTTTAAAGAAATTGACGGTCAAAAATGTGAGCCGATGGAAGAATTGACTATCGATTTGCCGGAAGAAAAAGCAGGTACAGCGATTGAAATGATTACGAAACGTAAAGGCGATATGAAGAACATGATTTTGAAAGGCAATCGTTCTATCATGGAGTTTGAAATTCCTTCACGCGGCCTGATTGGTTTACGTACTGACATGATCACGGCGACTTCCGGACAAGCAGTTATGGCACACCGTTTTACACATTACGCACCGCATAAAGGCGAAATTCAGGGTCGTATCAATGGTTCTATGATTTCTAAAGAAACCGGTGAAGCGATTGCATACTCATTGGATAAATTACAAGACAGAGGCAAGTTTTTTGTGGAGCCAGGCGATGAAATTTATACAGGCATGGTGATTGGTGAAAACTCGAGACAAGATGATTTGGTGGTGAACTGTACGGTAACTAAAAAATTAACCAACGTTCGTGCTTCTGGTTCTGATGATAAAGTGAAATTGCCGCCTGCGGTGAAATTCTCTTTGGAAGAAGCATTGGAATATATTCAAGGCGACGAGTATGTTGAGTTAACACCAAAATCAATTCGTCTGCGTAAAATCTATCTTGACGAAAACGAACGCAAACGTAAAGGCGGAAAATAATAAGCTGATTATTTCTGATGAGTATGATTTATACAGACCTGTTAAGTGAAGAACTTGACAGGTTTTTTTGTTTATACAGATTTCTTTTCCGAACTTTAGTTGACGCAAAAAAATGTCTCAAAAAGTTTTCATCACAGGTGCTACCGGATTTGTTGGTACACATTTAGTCAATGCTAATCTGGCAAAAGGAAATACGGTACGTGCGTTTGTGTTACCGAATGATCCGGAAATCCGGAACCTGCAAAATAAAAATGTAGAGATCATTTATGGCGACATCCGAAATTATGAAGACATCAAAAAAGGATTAAATGATGATATTGATATTGTTTTTCATTGTGCTGCTTTTGTTTCTGATTGGGGCAAGCGAGAGATTTTTGAACAAGTGATGATGAACGGCACCGAAAATGTGTGTCGCGCTGCCAGTGAAGCCAATGTGTCACGCTTTGTGAAGATAAGCACAAATGATGTATTTGGTTTGCGCGAAGATGTAGTGATAGATGAAACCTTTCCGCTAACGCCTTGGAACGAACCTTATCCAGACGCAAAAATTATTGCGGAAGAAATTGCCTGGAAATATTATCAGGAAAAGAAATTGCCAGTTACGATGGTTTATCCATGTTGGATTTTCGGACCTGGCGATAAAACATTTGTGCCGCATTTAGCCGATGCCGTTCTGAAAAAAGAAATGGTGTTCATGCGTAAAAATGCCATTGTATGGCCAACCTATATCGAAAACCTGATTGATTTGCTGATGTTGATTTCAGTGGATGAGCGAGCAATAGGCAACGGTTACTTAGTACACGATGGCGAACATACTACTCTGGAAGAATTTACCAATAGCTTAGCAAAATCTATTAACGCGAAAGAAGTAACGATGCGTATTCCATATTGGTTGGCGTATGGTGTTGCGGTTGTAATGGAATTTTTTGGAAAATTATTGAGGCAAAAAGACAGGCCTTTACTGACTACATACACCGTAAAAAATCTAGGATCGCGTTTGCGTTTTTACATTGATAAAGCGAAAAGAGAATTAAACTGGACACCAAAAATTAGTTATAAAGAAGGTTTTGATAAAACGATGGAATGGCTTAAAACACTGGATGTTTCAACATTAAAACAGAAATGATACATGGGCTTTTATCAGAATAAAATAACGTTTATTACCGGTGGTTCTACAGGTATCGGGCTGGCAGTTGCGAAAGCATTGGCAAAAGAAGGAAGCAATGTGGTTATTTTTGCAAGAACACTTTCGACATTAGAACAAGCTGTTGCTGAAATAAAACAAGATGCTTCCTGCGTCAGCATGACAGAGCAACGAATTATTTTTTACTCTGTTGATTTCACAAATCATACTGATGTAAAAACAATTTTTGAAAAAGCAGTAATTGAAATTGGTATTCCTGATATTTTAATTAATTGCGTTGGCATCGCGCAACCGGATTATTTTGAAAATATCACACCGGAAATTTTTGATAAGACTGTAAAAACAAATTTATATTCTACCTGGAATTCCGTTTATGCGATTGTACCACACATGAAACAAAAAGGTGGTTATATCGTAAATACATCTTCTATTGCCGGTTTTTTAGGCGTTTTTGGTTATACAGATTATTGCATGACGAAGTTTGGTATTATCGGCTTTTCTGATGCACTACGACAAGAGTTGGCGCAGTACAAAATACGTGTATCTGTTTTGTGTCCGCCGGATACGGATACGCCTGGTTTTGAAGCGGAAAATAAAAACAAACCGAAAGAAACAAAAGCCATTGCAGGCAATGCTAAATTATTGCAACCTGAATTTGTTGCAAATGCTGTTTTAAAAGGCATTCAAAAAAATCAAAAAATGATTATTCCGGGTTTTGACGGAAAACTAACCTTATTCTTAAAACGCTTCTTTCCGTTTATTGCAGAATGGTTTATGAAAAACAGTATTCAAAAATCGCAGCAGAATAAACTTTGAGCACTTTGTGTATTCCGAAATTTCGGAACTTAGCGTACTTTGTGGTTAAATGATGAATAATAGAACAACATACATATTACAATTACTTACTGCTATCGGTCTGGTTTTATTTTGGACTACCTTTTTTACAATTGGCTTTGAGAATCCGAATTATCCTGATTATTACACAAAGTTTGAACACAGTTTCCCATTGCCTGACTTGTTTATCTGCATCATTTTATTGTTTGCTTATTTCAATAGTAAAAATGAAAGATGGAAAAAATACACCTTAATTGCCGCTGGCGCCATGGTGTTTTTAGGATTATGTGATTTTAGTTTTAACAGCATGAATGGCATGTACAGTGTAGGCATCGCCGACGGAATCATGAACGTATTTATCAATATCTGGTGCGTAGGTTTTGGTGCGTGGCAGATGTATATTGGTTTAAGAAAATAAAATAATATAAGACAAATAACGTTAAAGCACAATGCGCTTATACTTTTTGATAATCACAATTTCTTGCTTATTGGTTTCGTGCCATAATAAAAATGATTTGAAACGAATTGATGCGTTGAAAAAAGAGAATAAACTGATTTTGGATTCATTAAGCAAACAAAATAAAATTTTAAATCTTGTTAAAGATACCTTGCTGAAAATGAAAGAACATCCATTTATGATTTGTTCAGATATTTTTAAAAGCTATGTTGCAATTAGCAAACCAAATGCTCAAATAATCAAGTTAAACTACACGTATAAAAATAAAATTTACTTAGTAGAAAGTAACTCTGCAACAGATCATTTTTTATTAGAGTATTCAATACCAACAAGGGAAAGAAATTTTAATAAAGAGATGCCAAATATTGCAAAATTTGGAAGTAAGCCACTAGAGCATTCAGGATTTTCTACTTTAGAATTCACGCCAAATGAAATAGGTTGGTATTATTGGAATGGAAATATTCTTCTGAGAAATGAAAGAACAGCAGAGATTACAAAATATCCAATCATCGATTCTTTCTATGTTTATAAATAGTCTGAACCATGATTTTATGATTTTCTTGATGAACATGATTCTTAAATAAGGAAATCCTTTAATCTTATTGATCATATGATGAAGATAAAAAATAGAAAAAAACTATTGACCATTGACTAATGACTATTGACTTATTCCTATCTTTGCCACATGTCTGATTTACATATTTACAATTCGCTTACTCGACAAAAAGAAAAGTTTGAACCTATCAATCCGCCGTATGTCGGTTTGTATTGCTGCGGTCCAACCGTTTATTCAGATGTGCATTTAGGCAATACACGCACGTTCATTTCTTTCGATTTGGTGTATCGTTATTTGAAACATACAGGTTACAATGTGCGCTATGTCAGAAATATTACCGACGCAGGTCATTTAACCAATGAAGCCGGTGAAGGCAAAAACCGCATGGAAGACCAGGCAAAATTAGAAAAGCTGGAACCGATGGAAATCGTGCAGAAATATACAGTTGGTTTTCATGAAGTGTGCCGTTTGTTTAATTTGCTGCCGCCAACTATTGAGCCAACTGCAACCGGTCACATTGTAGAACAAATTGAAATGACGCAGCAACTCATTGATAATGGTGTTGCGTATGAATCGAATGGCAGCGTGTATTTTGATGTAAAAGCATACAACGAAAAAGGCAATAACTACGGTGTGCTTTCAGGAAGAAATATTGACGAACTGATTGCCGGCTACCGCGATTTGGACGGACAAGATGAAAAGAAAAATTCAGTGGATTTTGCACTTTGGAAAAAAGCATCGCCGGAACATATTATGCAGTGGAACTCGCCATGGAGTTCCGGTTTTCCAGGCTGGCATCTGGAATGTTCGGTAATGAGCACGAAATATTTAGGTAAGCAGTTCGATATTCACGCCGGTGGCATGGATCTTAAATTTCCACATCATGAATGTGAGATTGCGCAAAACGTTGGCGCGTGTGGTAGCACACCGGTTCGTTATTGGATGCATACGAATATGTTGAATTTCAACGGGCAAAAAATGAGCAAATCATTAGGCAATTCTATTTTGCCAATGCAGTTTTTAACAGGCGATCATCCATTGTTAGACAAGCCATATTCTGCGATGACGGTGCGTTTTTTATTCATGCAATCGCATTATTCTTCGGAACTCGATATTACGATTAAAGGTTTACAAGATGCGGAAAAAGGATTGCGCAAACTGATGAACGCAGCAAAATATCTTTCCGAATTAAAATTTGATTCAGTTACTGTTGAAGAAAAACAAGATAAAATCATACGCGATCTGTGTGATGAATGCAAAAAGGTGATGGACGATGATTTTAACGCACCGAAACTGATTGCAACCTTACACGAACTCGCAACGCATATCAATATTTATTACAACAACGGAAAGCATATCAATAATATTTCTGATGCTACTTTTAACTTATTACGAATAACCTATAACGACTATCTTTTTAACGTTCTTGGTTTGCAGGACGAAGCAGCAACAGGCAATAATGATGCGTTAGATAAAGTAATGCAACTTGTAATTGACATCAGGAAGCAATCGCGCGAAAACAAAGATTGGGCAACTTCCGATAAAATCCGTGATGCTTTAAAAGAAGCGAATATTAATATTAAAGATGGAAAAGATGGAACAACGTATGAAGTTTTATAGTCGCAAGTCGCAAGTCGCAAGTCATAAGATTCTGATGCAAATTGTATTAGTATTTTTTATTTCAGTTTTAACAGCACCATCTTGTAAACCAAAAACAGAAACAACTTCTGAAAACACAACAACTGCAGCAGTAACAAAACCTGCCTTTTCTGCAGATTCTGCATACTTATACACTCAACATCAAGTTGATTTTGGTGTGCGTGTTCCTGGAACAGCAGCACAACAAAAATGCTCGGCTTATTTTGAACAAAAATTGAAGCAATTCGGTGCAACGGTTTATATGCAGAAAACAAATGTAGTGGTGTATAATGGAAAATCAGTTCCTTGTATCAATGTCATTGGCGCTGTCAATCCGGAAGCAAAACGACGTTTATTGATTTGCACGCATTGGGATTCTCGTCCGTTTGCCGATCAGGATGATTCGGCAACAGCAAAACCAATTATGGCTGCCGATGACGGCGCAAGCGGTTCAGCAATTTTGTTGGAAATTGCAAGACAACTTCAAATCAAAAATCCGGAGATTGGCGTTGATCTGATTTTCTTAGACGTAGAAGATTACGGTCAGCCGGAATATGAATTGGAAAGAAAACAAGGCGATTTTTATTGTCTTGGTACACAATACTGGTGCAAAAATCCGCATGTGCCGAATTATAAAGCGGAAAACGGAATTTTGCTGGATATGGTTGGTGCTAAAGGAGCAACGTTTACCTTAGAAGGCGTTTCTATGCAATATGCGCCAACATTCAATAAGCAGGTTTGGAAATATGCGGCGCAGTTAGGTTGGTCGAACTTCTTTTTATCAGATGTAACTGACCAGATCATAGACGATCATTATTATATTAATGAAATGGCTAAAATTCCAACGATTGATATTATTTACAGAAGCTATAACACGCGTAGTGGTTTCGCGCCGCACTGGCACACGCATAATGATAACATGAGTATCATTGACAAAACAACTTTACAGGCGGTTGGCGAAACGGTAATGGCTGCGATCTATAATTTTTAAGAAAAAATTTTACTCTTATAAAAGCTAAAGTGCCTTGCAATTGCAAGGCACTTTTTTTAAAAAGTCGAAACATGTTATTTTGTTTCTGCTTTAGATTCAACAGACTCTTTAGCGTCTTCTGCTTTCTCTTTAATTGAATCTGTTAGTTCAGATGCTTTTTCTTTAACTGTTTCAAAAAAACTTTTGGCAGAATCAACTGCTTCGTTTACATTTTCTTTAAGAAATTCTACAACATTTTCAGTAGTTTCCACAACTGCATCTTTTACATCGTTCGCGGTATCTTTTATTTTATCAGTTGCATCACTGGCTGTTGTTTTTGCTGCATCAACTGTTTCTTTTACTTTTTCTTTTAATTCCTGTTCTGTCATGACATTTTTATTTAGAGATTAACAATAACACATAAACATACAAACAAGATGATAAGTTTATTAATAATTGTTAAGCAAATCTTGTGCTGCTGAAAATCAATATTTTGCACATAAAAAACTATTTTTGTGCTAAATGAGAAAAGCCATTTTATTACATCATGCCGGCGGCGACAAATATGCATTTGACAGACTGAAACGAAATTTATTGCCTGAAATAGAAAGCATTGCTGTGGAATTGCCTGGTCGCGGCGACCGGTTTAGTGAATCCTTATTGTATAACTATAAAGATGTTGTACAAGAATATTTTCGCCAGCTAAAAGATGAATTGAACGGTGATTTTTTTTTGGTTGGTGTAAGTATGGGCACGATGGCTGCATATGAACTTTGTTTGTTGCTGGAAAAAGAAAATTTAAAATTGCCAACGCATTTATTTTTAGCATCACGATTGAGTCCGAATTCATACAAAAATGAAACAGCCACGATAGGAATTCCATCGGATGAATTCTGGAAAATTGTGCAGCAATATAATGGTGTTCCGGAACAATTGATCGCACATAAAGAACTGCGCGAATTTTATGAACCAATCTTGCGCGCTGATTTTGAAGTGCTGGAAAAATATAACAACATAGAACATCAGGCACAACAACTAAACATAGAAACGCATATCATTTTTGGAAAAGAAGACACAAAAAATATTACGTTACAAACAGCGCAAGCATGGTCAGCACATTTTTCAGATATCCATTTCAAAGAATTTGAAGGCGGTCACTTTTTTGCTTATGAAAAAGAAGAAGTTGCTTTATATATAAAATCAATAGTGCTGCATGGAAAATAATTGCTGTTATTTTTTTTACATAGAACAACCTGAACAAATTTCGGAAGCAGATTTTAGTGATTTTTTGTTACAACTACCGGAGCATTTTCAAAAAGAAATCAATGAATACAAACATTGGCAATCTGCGCAAAATTCATTGCTAGGAAAAATGACTTTGTTGTTTGCACTGAAAAAACTGCAGATTCCATATTCATTGCATGATATTAAACTTGGCTTGAAAGACAAACCATATTTTAATGGCGATATTGATTTTAATATTTCACATTCAGGAAGTGTTATTGTGGTTGGTTTAATTAGAAACGCAAAAATTGGTGTTGATGTAGAAAAACATCGTACTATAAATTTGCCGTTATTTAAAAAGTATTTTGACGAAGAAGAATGGCAAACTATTGAAAACAGCAATGAACCGCTGAAAACATTTTTCGATTGCTGGACCATTAAAGAAAGCGCTATAAAGCATGATGGTCGCGGTGTTGAGATCTTATCCAAAACAAAAATCCGTTCACCAAAAATTTATTGCGATGATATTGGATTGCACTATCAGCAACTGAATTTGCATGATGATTATTCATGCGCTGTTTGCAGTGAAAACGAATTTCAGCTCATAAAAGAACAAGTTGTTTTAAATGATTTATTGTCATTAAAATAAATCTGATTCATTCCGTATTTTTACCAATATGTATTCAACTGAAAAAAATATAGCATCAAACACGAATAAAAACTCTTTGATTTTTTTATGTGCGTTGTTCCTTATTTTTTTAGCGATATTAAAATTTTATGCATTGCCGAATTGCTTAGATATAGGTTTAAGCGACGAAGCTGATTACATGAAAAACGGTTTATTGCCATTAGCAGAAATTACGCCAAATTGGGGTCCGTTTTATGGTTTGTGGTACAGATTCCTGAATATATTTTCTGCAACACCAATTGATTTATACTACCTGAATTATACAGCACTTGCGCTGTGGATTGCATTGCCGTTGTTCATCTTACTGATACGAATGAATGTGCCGTTATTCGCTGCATTGTTTATCGCGATTTGCTATTTGGTAAATCCGATAACGATTCTGCTGGTGCCGAAAGTATGCCATTTTATTATAGGTTGCATGCTGATTGCGATTGTCATTACAACATACATAAAAGCAACAGAACAAAAATTAATGGTGCTGACACTTGTAATTTATCTGTGTTCTTATGCGCGACTGGAAGCATATTTGGCATTTGTCATTTTCGCAATTTGGCTGTGTGTGTATATTATTATCAAAAGGAAATCCATCTCTAAAAAATCATACGTTTTATTTGCAGCATTAAAGATCAGCATCATACTTTGTCATTTTGCTTTTTCGTTTCCGGACGATAATATAAAAGGTTACGACAGAAGTTATGTTGCTTTTACGCAGCATTATGTTGGATATGAAGTGTTGGTCAAAAAGAAATTAAAAGTGAATGGTTTGCAAACCATGTTGCTGAAATATACTGAAGAAATTTTTAAGGATTGCCGCAACATGAAAGATGTCATCACGAAATATCCAATGAAAGTTTTGGAGTATGTTTTCTTTAACGTAAAGCAGTTGCTGGTTCTGATTCCGTATGGAAGTTTAACTTTGCTGGCGCCATTTGCGAGTATGAAGCGGACAAAGATTGGTTTAGCGCTGACGGTATTGTTCTTTATAGCTTTATTTTTCTTTGTGTTGCGGAAAAAAGAAAACAGAGTTGAGATCAAACAATTTATAAAAGAACACCAGTTTATTTATTATGTGCTTTGTGTCATTGCGCTGCCATCATTAATTTCCTGTGTGTTGATTGCACCGCGACTTCATTATTTGTACATAGCCATTTTGCCTGTTGTATTTTTACTGGTTGCTGTTTTTTCTGTTATTAAAATTCAGGATAAATTCGTGTATGTATTGTTTGTATTGAGCGCTGTTTTGTTGCCATCAATAAAGAATTATTCACTGATGGCATATTCTGTTACAGGCAAATCAAATGATGGTGCGAATAAATTATTGGTGCAGTTTTTGAATGATAAATTTCAGCAGGAACCTAAAAATATACTGACGTTTGTAAATGGTGTAGTTGCATATTTAAATCAGAAAAATCAGGAATTTAATACTTATGACCTGCAAATCAGCAAGCAAAAAACAGACGATTTTATAAAGCAAAAGAATATTGATTTGATTGTGATGCCGACCAGGATGAATGAAATGGAAGAGTTTAAAAATGATACAGCATGGCATCAGTTTTATGATAATTATGGAAATTATGGATTCGCTTATTATAAAATGAAAGACAAGAAATTAAATGTTGAAGTAGATGTGTTGGTGAAAAATTAGCGAATAAACCTTGCAGATTTTGCCAAGCCATAGCCATGCAAAATCTGCGAGGTTTAAGTGCGTTTATGCATCAATAATTACTATAAATTATTTTTAGCTTGTCTGAATTATAAATTGCATCCGGTGAAATAGCCATTTCGTTGTAAGGAATATCTTTTCCATAACGTTCTTTTAGCTTTTGTTGTACAACAGAATTCCTCAAATCAAAATCTTTCAACTGTTGCGGTTTTACTAATTCGATGTTTGCGCCATACTTGTAAATTTTCCAAACCAGCTCAGAACAGTAAATTTTATTGTCATTCCATTCAAAAGCAAGATCATAGTGTTTTCCGAGATAAGACTTTCCAATCTTTTCCATCTTTTTCAAATCAGTTTGATTTAAACTAAAATTTGATTTCAATCTTTTTACCACATAAGCTTGATCTTTTCCTTTTGCTATCCAATTACTGAGTGCTGTTAGTTTAACAGGTTCTACTGCTTCCAATACCAACCAATTGTTATTCTTATAGATTAGAATTCCACAATGTGAGAATTTAGAATGTGTTGCTAATTGTATCGCTTTGCTTTGGTTGGATAAAGAAGTTTGAAAAATAATATCACCATCTTTAAATAGTTTTTCTTTGATGTTATTTTGATTGCAGGCAGCAACAATAATTAAAAGAATAAACGAGAATAACATTTGCATAAACATTTGACTTAAAAAAGGTCTAAAGGTTTATTTTCTAATAAATTTATATCGTAGTTTTAAGAAATATTCTTCTATGAAATGATAATTGATGTAAGACAATAAATAAAGAAGTATTAAATAGCATAAAATAAAAACAGGAATAGGAATGGTTTTTAATCTCAAAAAGATAAGAAACATAATATTTAACAGTATAGTTTTATGTATTAAATACATGCTGTATGAAATGGTGCTTGTAAGTGTAATGAATTTCATTATGCGTTTATTTTGTATTTCTAATTCTAATAAAAAAGGAAAAAGTAGCAAGATTCCTAATGACATTATTAGCAGATTAAAATTCCAACCAAACCAACCTATTGCTATTACTTTGTACATACAAAAATAGTTGGTGTAAATAGTGCAAACCAAGATAATGACTAAGCCAATAGTAAGTTTCAGCCATTTGTAATTAAAAAACAACTTCGGATAATACTGATAAATTACAGCACCCAAGAAACCCACTGCAATACTATCTAATCGTGCTAAAACTATATTTCTAGTATGTATTAAAAAGATACTGAAATCGTGTTGATTGGTTGAGTGATATTGTATTAGTTTAAAACAAAAACAAACTACTATAAAAATACATACGGTTGAAAAGAATGCAATAAGATAAGACTTACAAAGTTTATACATCAAAAATATGAAACCCGGCAACAATAAATAATACCATTCTTCAACAGCCAAGCTCCATGTTTCAGGAAATGGATTTGCGCAAAGTTTATAAAAGTTTTGTAAGAATAATAGATTCTTAATTGGTAGCTTGAATCCATTTAAAATAAAAACAATAAAACTTATCCAATAATAATTTGGTAAAGTGCGAAACCAACGCATTAGCCAAAAATTTCTAATTAATTTAAATGTACTATCAGATTGATTATCATGAAATGTTTTTATAATAATGTTTCCGATTAAAAAACCACTTAATACGAAAAACAAATCAACGCCATCGGGAATTGGCAGCCATAATAAATTTTTTTTCTCAATAACACTAATAATAAGACATAAGTGTACCGCTACTACATTAATTATTGCAATACTTCTCAATAAATCAAGTCCAACAATGCGTTTATTCATATTATTTTGATTTGGTAAAAATCAAAAATATCTGTGAGTAAAAAAAATCACGTATTATTTTTTTTAGCACAAAATAAGATATTCTTGAAAAACATGACAAAACTAAACTAATAATAAGATTTTATTTGTAGTTAAAATACTTAAAGACAATAAGTTATAAATAATGTGAATTAATATAGCTACTTAAATTTTAAAACATTGATAAAAATTTATATTGATAACATTATAGATTAACAGTTAAATTGGGAAATTATTTACACTTAAAATTCAATTTTATGAGAAAATTATTAATGACTTTTATTGCTATCCAAGTTATTATCTTTAATTCTTTTGGACAATTCACTAACACTGATGATTTCGTAAATGTAAATCGAAACTATTTTTTTAACGATGCAAGTGGAAGTATTCCAATTCCTACTGCTTTTAACGCAACTGCCAATCAGCAAGATGAATACAAGTATCTTGTAAGTTGTATGCGCTTGGCAAAAAGACTAAGCTATGTCTTTAACATTGATAATGTAAATAACCCGGGATTAAATTTTAATTTACCATACTCTGAAAATTATCCGACAGCACCATCAACTCCTGTTAATTTATTTAGAATTACTAAGACGGCATTAAATAATGGATACACCAATTTGCCTCCTGAAAATGGCAACTCAAACCTTTACAATAATAAATTACATGGTGTTTTCATAAGACCAGTTAGTACGGCAAGTGGCTCTAAACCAATTGTATTGCTAACTAATGGTGCAGGAGAGAACTTTAGAACACAATGGCATCAAACATTATATTTTGCAGCAGATTTAGTAATGAGAGGATATGCTGTATTTATCTATGAGAATACAGCCATAGGAGATAAGTTTGTTAGTACACCTGGTTATCTTAATCAAATACATCCTAATTCATTACTATTCTCGATAAATGATGATTTTAGGACGGCATTCTACTCATATCTTTGTGTGCAACTTGGTGTTGCAGCAGAACAATATATAATTGGACGAAATGTAACTGATAATTATGATATTGATATAAATAGAATTTATGCAATGGGTGGAAGTTGGGGAGCATTGTCTAGTTTAATGTTTGCATATTCAGATGATATAGGTAATGTAAATTTTAATGCCAACACATTTTTGAACAATCATTCAGTGAGTTATTTTTGCGGTGGTTTTAATGCTAAAAGTAGATACGCTGATTCAACTAATTATAGAAATAGAATTAGAGGTGTTGTTGGCTTGGGTGCTAATATGTACACAATGCCATTAACTCATGTAGGTAATATATATGATGCTCAAGATGCCAATTGCCCATCATTATTATTGCACACAAATAATGACAATCTTACACCAATAATGTCCAAATTAGTTGGAACTGTTTGGCAATACGGACCAGCAAGTACAAATTTTACTAATAATTATGTTAACAATGGAATTAGATTTCATGTTTATGTAAATTGTGACAATAGAGGACAACACTATTTCCCTTCAAAAGATTTAGAAAATAATATTCCTGATTTTACAAATGTTGTGAATGCTTCAAATTCAATTATTCGATCTGACTACAACTTGGCTACCATAAATACAAACAAAACGAGAACGAAACGATATGCTTACTTTGGATTACAAGTTCTTTCAATTGGAAAGGTAATTGGTAATTTCTTAAATCGTTCAACTTCTATAACAAATCCTATTACAGCTAATGTATCCTATAGTATTGTACCAACAATACAAGTTGCCGGTACAGGCGTAATCGCTTCTACTACAGACCCATTTGGTGCAAATGATTATCCGGACGGAAAGTTTACAAATACAGCTTCATGTATTACAATACCGAATACAACTTATACAACTTTTCCCAATTATACTGCTGGCAGATACGCAAATCCAAATGTTCCAATAGAAAAACAAAAACTGAATTTGCCTATTCTTTATCCAAATCCTACACAAGGCAAAATAAATATCAATATCAAGTTAGACGAAACTGCGAGTGATTTTGTTCTAAATATTTATGCTGTAAATGGTAGCCAAATTTATACGAATACAATAAATGAAACTGTTGAAAAAGAAAATTATCTATCCAAAGAAATGGATATTAGCAACCAACCCAATGGTATTTACTTCTTAAGAGTTATAACAAATAACAAGGTTCTATATACTAATACGTTTGTGCTAAATAAATAATTGACTTAACTAAAAATAACACAGTATATAACACGGCATTCGCTGTTTTAACTATTTTGGTACAAATTTCTAATTATTAAAACAAAAGATTATGGCTCAATTACCAATAAACCTACCGGAACTTACAGATGCAGAAGTTGCAACTTTAAGAACAAATTTTAATGCAATAAAAGCATTATTATCACCTAAATTTATTAACCTCGAACCAAAAGACAGACAAAAATATGGTTCTGTAAATGAAAAAAGCAAGTTGGTCATCAACAAAGTAAAAGATTATAGAGATAATATGCCTGCATTATCTAATGCAGATGTGAACTGGGTAAATTTCCAAAAGAATTATACCACTCGTAGAAATTTTATGATGGTTATTGATATGCTGAACGAAGTAAACGAACTCTGCAACGATCCGAGAACATTGGTAGATTACGTGTTATTTGGGCAAGCGCGCCAGGATTATAAATGGACAAAATACAAAGCAGAAGATGACGGTGGCGGCAGCAGTGGCTACGAAGCAAAATACAATGAATTGAAACAATTCTTTGTAAACGATAAAGGGGAAGAAATTACACTGGATGATACAGAAACTACACCACCGGCAAATTAAAATGTTTTCTTAACTTAATAAAAGATGGCACTCTTGTAGTGTCATTTTTTGTGCATAAAGGGCTAAAATACGTTGTATGACGTAGATTTATACGTTATATAGTGTAGATTTATACGTTAAAGACGTAAATTTACACGCTCAAGACGTAGATTTACACGATTATATACGTCAATTTATACGTGCAAAAACCTGTAATTATACGTCTTGAACGTGTAAATAAAGGTTTACCAACGTAGAATCATACCTTTTTTATAAACTGTCTTTTTGTATAGTTTGTACCAACAAATTTCCAAAATCGGTACTTAGTATTTTAGCGCCTTTATAATTTAAATGATGAAAATTATAACCGTATTGCACATCGTAATATTTCGGATACTTGCGAGGATCGGCAAATTCTATCTTTGTATTTGCTGGCATCGCATTGAAAATTGGTAACAAAATACTATAGTTGGTGCGAGCGCGCGGCGGCAACATAAAATAAACCTGGATGCCTTTTTTAGCACATTTTTTATAAGCATCCATGCAGAGTTGTACCATTGCCGAATTTGGCTTATCTGTTTCTTTATAATCATTATAAGATTTTGTAATGGATGCTGTTAATGAGTCTCGCTTCCATTTGTCACTTTCATAAACCTTTCTAGATTCTAAAAGCATCGTGTCTTGCCATTTATATTCCATAAATAAATGATATTCTTCATAATCATAAGGATAAAATCCATTCTTTTGTTTTCCAATGTAACTGCTATCTGTATTGTTTTTTGTAACAGCATAATTTATTACATCAGGTAGAATGCCAATTTTAAAGATACTTTCAAACCATGTCATTCCGTAGTAATAATAATATTTTGCATAACTTTTTAAGTTGCCTTGCTTCAAAGATGCAATAGTGTATAATGCTCTGTAAGTTGAAGTTGTATTTTGCCATGCAATCCATTTTGTTGTATGCATATTATTCGGATAAAAATATGGATCACTGCTGACGCTTAAGAAAATGTATTTTAAATTCGGATTGTCTATTTTTAATAAGCCATCTAGGTCTGTCATTTGCTGTACAATGCCATGTCCGTCAATACCTAAATTAAAAGAATGCAGATTAATACCATTTTTTTGCGCAATGCTGTCAATAATTTCCGGATCTAAATGTCTGTATTCTAAACTGCCACCTAAATAAACCGCATTGTAGTTTTTACTGTTTTGTTTGTAATATTCAAACTTTGTTGCCTGTGTAGAGTCGCCCCAATAAAACGGAATAAATAGTTTTACGATGAATGAACATAGCAACAGAATTGCGAATAAGAGAACTATATTTTTAACGAGCTTTTTCATTTAATACTGAAAATAAACAAATGAAGTATTATTAAAAATTCCGAACCACACAATACTGAGTAATAATAATGAATAAATGATCCAACGTGTAATTTTGTTTTTTGCTAATACAACGTTTTCGATTTTTGTATCGCCAATAATGGCTTCTGTAACAAACAATACAATTATAAAAAATATTGCCACACCAAACTGAACAATGCCTTTATGTATCATCCATTCATGAAAATAATTTGCGGTATTTAGCTTAAATAAATTACGGTATAATACTTCTGCAATAGTAATCCAGCTTACCTGTTCTGTTGGATGTAATTTATTGATAGCAGTTTCGGCTGTATGTACATTAAATAATAAAAAGCAAAACAGGAACAAAAATATAGTAATAATACTGTGCGCAAAGTCAGGAAAATACTTGTCGAACAGACGATAGCTGTTACTTGGCTTAATAGAACGAACGACCGTGTTTTGCCACATATATCGTATCGCCATAAATACACCAACCATAGTAAATGAAAGCACCATCGGCCAGTTAGCGCCATGCCACAAACCGCATAAAGCCAATACAAAAATAACATTGAACACAACACGCTTGCTGCTTGCTTTATAGGCACCTAAATAAAAGAAAACATAATCAGTCAGCCAGGTAGATAAAGAAATATGCCAGCGCGTCCAGAAATCTGCTAAGTTTTTAGCAAAAAATGGTCGTTTGAAATTTTCCATGATATCAATACCTAATACTTTTGCAGCGCCAAGTGCTATATCTGAATAACCTGAAAAATCACAATAAACACGAATGAAAAAAAACAAGCCGCCAAGTAATGTTGTCCAACCGGAAATGTCATTGTAATGCATGTACATATTGTCAACATAAAATGCAAGCCGGTCGGCGATCACAGCTTTCTTGAAAATTCCCCAAGCCATGCGAAATAAACCTTGTCTTATTCTGTCATAATCAAATCGATGTTCTTCTTTAATTTGTGGCAATAAATTTTTTGCACGCTCAATCGGTCCGTTTACCATTACCGGCCAAAATGCAGTGAACGATGCGAAATAACCAAAATGTTGTTCTGCTTTTGTCACGCCTTTGTAAACATCAATCGTATAACTTAACGATTGAAATGTTAGAAATGAAACGCCAACAGGAACCATCCAATTATTAAACCAGATTTCCGGAACCATCCATGAAATATGAAAAACAGACAATAATGAACGAATGTTATTGTCAACGAAATCCAGGTATTTAAAAGTGAACAGAATACCGAGATTTCCGATCATGCTCAAGAGTAGCCACTTCTTTTTGCGTTGCTGCAATGATTCTTTATCCATCATTTTCGCAGCAAAGAAATCATTGCAAGTGATGACAAATAAAATGATCGCAAAAAACGGACTAAAACTTCCGTAGAAATAATAACCGCCGGCTACTAATACTTTCCATTGATGTTTTTTAGGAATTGTTAAATACAAATAACAGAAAATGGGAAAAAAGAACAAAAAATGGATAGAGTTAAAAAGCATATTCTGTTTTTGAATCGGATTTTGGTTGTGTTATTACATATAGCGAAAAGCAGTTTGCAATAACATGTAATGGCAATTCTGCCAATCATCAAAAATAATAAAAATTAGCGATGTACATCAATAAAATACAAATGCTATTTTTGTAATAATACAAAAGCCATTGAAGATTCCGTTTTATAAAGAAAAATTAGAAAGAGCGCTGCAAGACCAAAATTTCAGTTTTGTATTGAAAGGCAGTTTGTCAACGGCAATTACACTGTTTTTTGTACAAGGATTGCGTTTTATTTCAGGTGTGCTGATCGGAAGATTATATGGCGCAGAAGCATCCGGAAGACTGACACTGATTGTAACCGTAATGGGAATTTTTGCCATCTTTATTAATTTTGGTGTGAAAGATGCACTGCAAAAACTGATACCTGAATACAATCAAAAATACAATACTAAAACCAGCTATGCGCTTTTTTTAAAAGGCAACCAAATTATCCTGATTTTTTCGCTGATCAGTGCTGTGATATTGTATTTTATCGCGCCATGGTTGTGTGCGTACTGGAACGAACCCAATATGCTTTGGCTGTTTAGAATATCCGGATTGTTTTTGCCATTTTTTGTGTTAGGCGACCTGAATTATTTTAGTTTGCGTGCCGCACTGAAAGTACATACAGCGAATATGTCATTGGTTATTCCAACAATTATTCGCCTGGTTATTTTATTGCTCGTAACATTTTATTTTTTCAATGTTTACAATCCTATTTATCTGCATTGGACAACCTTATGTGTGTTGCCTTGGTTGTTTTCATTAATACCTATATACAAACATTTTGTAAAACCTGCGCAAGCAGAACACACCATAAAAACAATTTCATACAACGAAATTTTCTCAATGGCATTTCCAATGTTGTTGACCTATCTTGCCTTTCTGATCAATAACAGCGCAGATGTTTTTATATTAAAATCGAATGGAATTGGAACCGACAGTGTTGGTATTTATAAAACCTGTGCAAATATTTCTATGCTGGCTGCGACTTTGTTAGTTGCTTTAAATACTACTGTTCAGCCAAAGATCACTCAATTATTTACGCAACAAAAATTAGACGAAGTGCAACGCATTACGAATAAATCATCTAAGCTGATTTTTGGATTAAGCTTGCCTGTTTTTATAATATTGTTGTTCTTTTCAAAATATGTCATGTGGTTATATGGCAAGGAATTTATGCAAGGAGCAATTTGTTTGTCAGTATTGACGATTGGTCAGGTAGTAAATACGATCTGCGGTCCTGTAGCGCAGTTGCTTAACGGAACAGGACATCATAAGCAATTCAGGAACATCTCGTTTATTGGCGCGTTAATAAATATTACAGCGAATTTTATATTGATACCGAAATTTGGAATCTTAGGCGCTGCTGCAGCAAACTCAATAAGCATGATTGCGTGGAATATCATTGGAACCATTTACATTAAACATACATTTGGATTTTTTATCGGTTATATACCATTTATGCATCTGAATAAAACACAACAATAAAGTGAAGATCGGAATCTGGAAACCGCAACACGATACTATGAGTGTAAAAATTTACACAGATAATATTGTGTTGTATTTACAGCAGCATGCACATGAGGTTTTCTTTTTTGGTAAAAATGACGAGATCCCGAATGTTGATGTTATTTGGGATCCTACATGTACCGGTGCGCGCTATCCGAATCGTAAGATCATGCAAACGGATATACCTTGGATTGTTACTTTGCACGGCGCGGCAAACCTGTCAATGCCTTTAAAATATACCTTTGGCGATTCATTTATAAATAAAGTGAAAGGTTTTTTTATTAATGCGAAACGTCGATTTTTCTGGAAAATTTATAAGCATCAGGTGGCACATATTATTACGGTTTCTAATTTTGCGAAAGAAGAAATCATGGATGAATTACATTTGGACGCCAATCAAATTTCAGTGATCTATCATGGCTATGACGATAATTTATTTTTCAGGCAAAGCGGTGCAAAAGACCATCTTTTTCATGTTTCAGTTTATCAGCCGATTAAAAATATTGAAAGAATGATCGATGCTTATCAACAAATAAAAGATCCGAATAAACTGCCATTTTTGATTGTGTGCCCGAATTATCCAAACAAGATGAATGACCCTAAAATCACGATGATTACTACGGCTGTTGAAAGCAAGCAAATAGCAAAATTCATGAAAGCTGCTTATGCATTTGTATTTCCATCCATACGCGAAAGTTTCGGTATGCCTTTGCTGGAAGCGATGGCCTGCGGTGTACCTGTAATTACAAGCAATACATCTGCTTGTGAAGAAATTGCGAAAGATGCAGCTATATTGGTGAATCCGACGAAAACCAATGAAATACAAGCTGCCATGCAAACGGTGATGAATGATAAAAATTTACATGATACATTGAGCCAAAACGCACTGAAAAAAATTGCTGCTTTCAGTTGGGAAAAGTCTGCTTTTTTACATCTGGAAATTTTTAAACGATATGCTAAGCAATAGATTTCAGATTCCATTTCTTTTCCAGGAAAGCATATACTTTAGATTTATTGTCCAAGGCAGTTTTTTCTATAAAATGCCAGGAAAACCAGGCAAATATGAATATTATTGGTATTGCAAATAATGTCAGTTGCAAACAATTCAATACAAAGAAATGCATTAATGTTTGTTGGATTGGAAAACCGTAAATATAAACGCCATACGACAAGTCGCCGATTTTTTCACCGATGGAATTTAAATATTTAGTAGAATAAGTACCAAAGAACAGCACGATAATCGGAAATAATAAATACTGAATCAATTCAAAATTAGGATTTTGCAATAAGCAAATCCAAATCACAAAACTTGCAATTAGTATGAATAACTTATAAGGAATTCTTTGAAGGTCGTATGTTGATAGTAATGCACCAACATAAAAATAGATTCCGTTGTGCGCGAAAGTTGTTAATCCTAACGTGCCGATATGTATTGTTTCCAATTGTGTTTGAGAAACACGAATTGCTAAAAACAACGTAATAAAAACAAGCAATAAAATACGTTGGAACAAAATGCTTTTATCTTTTAAAAAAATAAAAAAAGCGATCGTGCAATACAGCGTGAATTCATATACAATTGTCCATAATGAACCATTGATGGCTCTTGGCAATTGGTTGTCACCAAAAACACCAGGAATATAATTTTGCAATTTTATCAAACTCAGATTGACAGGAATGTACGTGTAGGTTTCTTTCATTTTAAAAAATGAAAACATACTGCCATTATAAAAAAACATGCAAAAAAATAAAGTAATGGCTAAGACAACAAACAAACCAGGATAAATGCGTAGTACACGTTTTACAAAATAATCAACTAAGTTTTTAGAACGCATTAAACTGGGAAAAATCAAAAAACCGCTGATCACAAAAAAGCCACGCACACCAATGTATGAGAACGACAAGACGCCATTTGTTGCATAATACAGAATGTCTTGTTCAGATGCACCTGAAAGCGGAAAACTATGATGAACCACTACCAAAAGCGCAAAAGTCAGTCGTAAAAAATCAAAATTATTTTTATGCATAATTGCTCCGTAATTGGTTGATTCCGTTGCAAAATAATCAAAAAATCAACTTACTTGAATTAATTAACCGAAAATAAATTTACTTCTAAAAATTAAGTATCTTCGTTAATAGATGCAGGTCCTGTGGAAAATATTGCTGAAAAATAAAGAACAAAATTTCCTGAAATTCGATCGTTTTTTATTGCTTGGAATTGTGCTGTTGATCGTTTGCGGCATCAAAATAACATGGAATTTGCAAAACTACATGGATGTGCTCTTTTGGGACGAATCGCTGTATTTGCATCGTGGAACCTGTATGTTTGATTTTATTCCGCACGATTGGGGCCCAAGTTATTCGTTATGGTATAAAATAGTATCGTTGTTCATTCACGATAAGTTATACCTGTATTATTTCAATTTCAAACTGACCACAATACTGATTTCCATTGCTTTATTTTTATTGCTGTTGTCTTGCGGTGTACAGCGTATTTTGTCGTTCATTTTAGCACTGTTCTTTTTATCGAGTTTTATCAATTTACCGGTTTGGCCGCGTATTTCTCATTTTTGTATCATCGTTATAATTACAGGCATCTTAATCGCAAAATACAGCAAAACTACATTTTTAAAATTCAGTGTAATGTCATTTGCTTTTATGATATGTTCGTATGCGCGTCCTGAATTATTTCTGCCGTTCTTAGCATGCTTTGTTTTAACGATTATATTGTTTTTAGTAAAAATTAAAAAGATAACAAAGATTGAAATTGGAACTTTTGCAACACTTGTTGCTTGTTTTATATTTATGTTCATCTTCTTCAAAACGCCATTAAATAATGGTGATTCACAACGAAGCTTGCGTGTTTTTTTGCAGCATTTTGCCTGGAATGATGCCGTGTGGAAAAATGCACAAACACCATTTTGGCTGGAATTTAATGAAACCAACAAACAATATTTCCCGGATGTTTCTTCGTTAAGTGCAATTATTCATTCTAATTCCAAGATGTTTTTTCAACACATCTTCTTTAATTTAAAACACTATATTTTGCTTACCGGAAAGACAACGGTTAGTTTCTTTTTTCCAGTCTTTACTAAAGATTTTCATTGGCTATGCCTGATGGTTGGTTCTATGTTTCTAATCATTTATCTTTCATTTGGAGCTACTGCAAAACATTTTACCAAGCGCTTTTTAATTTTAATAAAAGCGAATTTATTTACTTTTTTTATGTTGTCTTTAGTGGTGGCACCAACTGTTTTTATTTGCATTTACGCATATCCGAGACATCACTATGTTTTATTGCAGGTTCCGTTTTTGATGTTGCTGGCTGCTGTCGCACTTTCTTCATTCAATATTGAAATTGACCAGCCGATGCATAAAATAATTGTATTGTCTTTTGTTTGGATTTATGTGACACCTGCTGCTGAAGATTTTCGTTATTATAATTTGTTCCGACAAGAAGACAGCACTTGTAATGCAACTACTATAAAGTATATCAGAAAACATTTTCCATCAAATAAAAGAACGACTATTTTTGACGCAGAAGGCAGCATGACCAATTTGATGCCGCCCAATTTTGTTAATTACAATCAGGAATATGTTTATGAGAAAGATGCTGTGTTAAGCGATTTCATTAACACTAAGCAAATAGATATTATTTACGTTACGCCAACCTTACTCGCTCTAAAAAAGGTTAAAAATGATACTGTTTTCTCTGATTTGCTAAATCAGCCGGAAAAGTATGGCTTTTTTAAGCAAAAAACAGGTAATTTTGTGCCTTATCTATTAATTAAGGATACACATAAGTGAGTTTCGCAACCAGACCTTTATATACACGTGACCAATCTTTTTACGAAATAAAAATATTTGGCTACTTCATATATTGTCTGTTGTTTAACAGTAATGTATTGTATCAATTCAAATCGCTTTCATTTGTAAGCGCTCTCATGACTGTTGGTTTGCCGTTTGTGTTGATTGGCAGTATGGTGTATTATTATTACAAAATATTTGCACTCAAACAACTAAACCGTGTCGATCTGATCATTTTCCTGTTCATGCTGATTCCAATTTATAATGCATTTACCGTGCATTACACATTAGACCAGCCATTGATGAAGGCCTTGATTAAAGTTGCATCTGCATTGTTTGTAACTTCAGCGAGTTTGTCGTATTATATGATCCGCACGAACAGATTAACTATTAAGCAGTATGTGCTGGCGAATGTAGTATTATGCTGGTTTACCTTGTTTTTTTATACATATGTTTCATTCACTGTAAATCCGGCAACATTTACAGATGGCTCTTCTGATGGTTTGGTTGGATATAATCCGGTGAAAGGCGGTTATATTTTTCGTTTTTCCAGTAGCTTCCTGATGTTCGGTATGGTTTATTATTTCCTGCAATTTATTTTACAGGACAAATTCACTGGCTTATTTGCATTTTTGATCTTGTGTTCATACCAGGTATTCGTTGATAAAGGAAGAAGTGAGTTTGTATCTGAAATGATTCCATTGTTTTTATACATGTTTATTGTGTTGAAATGGCATCAGACCTTTAAAAAATTATTTCAGTTATTTGGTATCATCGGATTTATCTGCCTGATCTTATATTTTGTGTATCCGGAAGCGCTGAAATTTACGGCAGATATGTATATCGTATTTGTTAAGTTCCTTTTGGGTAAAAAAACTGGCGAAGGTTCTGCAGATGTTCGTTGGGAAGAAATGGCTGCCGTTTATAATTATTTCGAACGCCATCCGACACATATATTCTTTGGCATCGGTGTTCCGAAAAAATTAGTGATGACACTGAATGTCGGAAATGTGGTTTTAGGTGATATTGGTATCGTTGGTGGTCTCTTATCAAATGGTATTGTCGGTGTTATAGTAATTAATACCATATTTTTGTATCCAATTTATATCGCGTATAAAATGAAAATTTATAAACGAAATATATACTACAATACCGGTTTATTAGGTATTTGTTCGATTTTCATTCAGTCTTTATTTTCAGGTGCAATTTACGCCGGTGGTTTTGGTTTTATTCTGTTCTTTTTGATTGTAGAATATTATCGTGCCAAGGAACAGCAATATTTAAAAGCAGTAGCGGCCAATCCTGGTGTTCATATCGAACCGTAAAAGCGGAATGATAATTGTATCATCTTTTTAACCTATTTTTATATTATAAAAAAACTAGATGAAGAAATCACTCAAAATTGTATTCATTTTTATAATGGCCATTTTTGTGCTCAGAGTTTGTTTGTCAAACAATCCTAAAAAAGCCAATAACATTATTGTAAAAAGCAGCAATAAAAGCAGTGTTGTTGTCAATATTACGCCATCTGTTTCCAATCCGGTAAAAATAAACCGTACTGTTTTTGGTATCAATATCGGCTATGCTTTGGCTGATGAATTGGATAAAGATTCCGGATTTGTCCAATTGCTGCGTGATTTAAAACCTGCTGCGCTGCGTTTTCCTGGTGGTACGGTAGGAAATTGGTATCATCCAAATTTACCTGTCTATGGATTTAAAAAAGAAGAATTGTCAGGAATTGGTGGTAATGCATTGTATAATTTACAAAGTAAACGAAGCGAAAACATTTTATATAATTTCATTCGTTTGTGTAAAGCAACGAATTCCGGAGCGGTGTATTGCGCCAATTTTTACAATGGAAATATGCAGGAAGTTACATTTGTAATCGATGAATTGAAAAAGAATAATATTCCGTTGTTTGGTATTGAGTTAGGAAACGAATACTGTTTAATGGGTTACCGAAAACAATTTCCGGATGCAACTACGTATATCCAAAAAATAAAACAGGCAGCTATTGATCTTCGTAATAAATATCCGGGTTTGCGAATTGCAGTTGTTGGCGGCGATCCTGACAACATGTACGATAAAAATACCAGAAGCCGTTACATGCTGAAATGGAACCAGGATTTGGCAAGCCAGACTTTCTTTGATGCATATGTTTGGCATACGTATAATGGAAACGCAGCAAGTGATAATTCAGCTTTCTTCGATAGTGTGTATATAAAAAACAATGCTTATTTGTCACCGACAAAGAATAATTATATTGGTGAAGCAAAGAAACAATTCCAAAGTGTTTTTGATTCTAATAAAAAAGTCTGGATCACAGAATGGAATGTAGGTAATTCCGCCATGTTGGAAAACACATTTGTGCAAGGCGCCTACGTCAGCGATTTCTTCTTGTCTGTATTAGATATAAATGCAAAAAGTAATAATTATATTGAATTAACCAACTTGCATGCACTTGCAAGTATTATTTCACCAGCAAACGGAAAAATAAAAGCTTTTAGGTCAATCGGTAAATATAAAACTACTTATCAGTATTATGCTTTCCAGTTTCTGGCAAATACACTTTCGCTCAATTCTTACCGATGCGGTGAAACAATTACAAGTGATGCAAAAGATGTATTGAAACAATTTACTTGTTATACATTCTTAAACAAAGACGACAACAAAGTGTATCTGCATTTTGTAAACCATTCAGACAGAAGCATTACATTGAATGTAAATGCGAATCCAAAATCTGCCGGCGATTATATTGCCATTGAAGCTGATTTTCCGTATGCTGTTGCAGGAAAAGCACCATTTGAAAATGAAAAAGCGTATGCTAATAAATTGGTTTCAGCGAAATTAGTTAATAGAGTTTTAACGAATAAATCGGTTCAAATTGCACCGTATTCGTTTGGGTATATTAGCTATAGCTACTAAAATTTTTTAGTTACTTCGTTAAATAAGTCGGTTACAATGTATTTTTTATGTTGTATCGATTTAAACTTATATAAATGAACCATGCCAAAATCATACGAAGTTAAAATTTCGTTTGGATTCAGTTTGTTTATGACTTCAGCATTATTCGTAATTAAATATTGATATTGAAATTCTTTTTTAGTATTTGCTAGATTAATCAATACTTTCGGAAATGCAATATTATATATAGCATTTACATTTTTACAATCATGCAGTAAAAAATAGTATATATAATATTCAGGAAGTCCTCTGGATAATGCTATTCCAATACTTGCATTCTTGGTGTCAACTTTAGAACACAATTCTCTCATCATTCTGTAATAAGTAAAATCCATCCAATACATTCTTTGAGTATAAGACTTATCATAAATGCTAAATTGTTTTGGGAAATTTAAGACCATATTCAAAGAGTCTTTAAACGTAGTTGTTGATCTTACCTGATTATTATACAATAAACAATGTAAGCTATCCATCTTGAGTGCTTTGTATTGATTAAAAACAGATGACAGTAATTCAGGAGATTTTTGTTGCATGATAGCCAGATCATAATCAGATAAAAATGCAGGTGCAGGAACATTTTTATTTATTGGAATTATGGATTTACTAGGATTTATAAACACGCAGATGTACGCAAATAAAACAATTGGAGTTAAGATTAAAAGTCGGATTATTTTATTTTCAAACCATTTCTTATATGCTAAGGTCAAGTAAGGAATCAATAATAGAAACCATGGCAGAAAGAGTCTTCCATTCCAAACCTGCCAACGTATGCTGGCGGAAAACAATATAATACCACTAAACAATAAAATAAAATAAATAATGATAGCTTTGTTTTTATAGATAAAGAGCAAGAAAACGGAAAACAGAAAAAGCAGAAAAGGAATAAAATTTGAGATGGTATCTTCATGAAAGACAAACCGATTCGAGAAAGTATTTCCAAATTTTATTTCTTTTTCAGGATTCAGTTGCCAGCCAAAAATAAGATGAGTTTTCTCTAGTATTTTAGAGGCAATCTTATTTATTTTATTTACAGGCACAACCGATAAAATAGCAATATGTTTTAATGTGTTTGAAGAGATTTGTTTAAAACTAAAATCATCATTTTGTAGGTTGCTGGATAATTCAGTTTTATTTTTTGCACCTAATGGTGAATCAAATGTACGCATGTTACGCATAACAAAAGGTAACAACAACAAAATTGTGATTGCTACTGCTATTAACATTCGCATAAAAAAAACAACTTTGTATTTATACAAAGATTTAATTCCGTAAAACACTAAAAATGGGAAAATAAATATCCAGCCGGAAAATTTGGTTAAACCACACAATGCCATTGAAATACCAAATAATATTACACTTTTGTAATCAATCGCATCATAAAAAAGTTTGATTAAATAATAAAACGCGGTAATCATGAAAAAACCAACTACAAAATCATTTTGAGTAGATGTTGCCTGGAAAATTCCAAGTGGTAAGGTGAGTGTAAGTAAGAAACCAATAAGTTGTGATTGTTGGTTGCCATTCATTTTTTTTACGATTAACGAAACAGCGATGCAACTTCCCAACATTGCAAAAAACTGAACAAAATTCGCATAGCGAATGGAGTTTGTCAGTAATTCTAATTGCAAAATTTGATATTCAGCCAGCGGATTATAATACAACTGCATGCCAACCATGGTAGGAAAAAAATTGACGTTTTTATTGAATATCCAGAACGGAATGCGCGCCATGTGATACAACATCGAATCGTTGTTATTTGGCGGAACGAAATAACATAAAAATGCTAATGGAACTATAATGGAAGAAATTAAAACACTGTTTGTTTTGTTGTTTTTAATGATATATCTAACATCTGTAAAAAGTCTACTGCAGATTGAATTTATTTTTTTTAGTTTATAGATAAGAAATAGAATATCAAACATCAACCAAGTGATAGTTACATTTGCATGTGTAAGTGCATTGAAGAAAGATAGAATTTCTGTAAGAATAAATATTGATAAAGAGAAAAATAGTAATGTCTGCAAGAAACTTTCACATATGCTTTTAGCAGATTCATAAATATGAAGAAATATTAAATAGATCGCTATCGAAATGAAAATAATCATTTAGAAAAATAGTCAATTAATTTAAGAAAAAAACTATTTCTCCGACTCAATGTCAATGTCTGCCAGGTGTGTATTTGCGTTGAAATGACCAAGTACGCTTTGTGTTACATCTTTGCCACCACTGATATTGGTTATTAAACTCATGGGTGTGTAGATAAAACCCCATGGAATGCCCCACCAGCCAACTATCAAAGATAGTAACGTATATTTCCAGCTATAAGACCAATGGCTTTCATCACCGCGTATGAAATAAATTTCAGATGAGCGTCTGAATGTCATGATTAAAATAGAAACGGTATAAGTAAAATATACAAACTTCGCGCCTCGGTCTAATTCCGCGTTAATATCATTAACCGTTAAACCTTCAATGTTTTTAATTTCTGTAGCCATGGATAATTTTGTCTAAAAATAATAAATTATCGCATTACTTGTTTCACTATTCCTAATTTACTGTTGTATGGCGGATAGCGTAATGGAACATCGGGCCAGGTTACTTTATTGCAAACACCTTTGTAGTGCGTAAAGGTATCAAAACTGAATTTACCATGATAGGCACCGACACCGCTGTTGCCAATACCACCAAATGGCAAGCCATCATTTACAAAATGTGAAATCGTATCGTTAATGCAGCCGCCTCCAAATTGCACAGTATGTAAGAATTTTTGCTGCGTTTCATAATTATTCGTAAACAAATAAAACGCCAATGGCTTCTCGTATTGTTTGATAATAGTGATTGCTTCTTCCATGCTGTTAATTAATAAAACAGGTAAGATCGGACCAAAGATCTCGTCGTTCATCAATGGATGATCCAACGAATCTATTTCAATCATAGTTGGCGCTATGTAACGCGTGTCATGGTCAGTTTCACCGCCAACAATAATGTTTCCGTCTTTTATCATTGCAGACAAACGGTCAAAATGCCTGTCATTAATAATTCTCGGATAATCGGCGCTGTCTTGCGGATTATTACCATAAAAATCTTTTACGCTTTTGGTAAAATATGTATAGAATTTTTCTTTCACATCTTCATGCAGCAATAAATAATCCGGTGCCACGCAGGTTTGTCCGCCATTGAGAAACTTGCCCCAGGCAACGCGACGCGCGGCCACTTCTATGTCTGCATTTTTATCTACAACACACGGACTTTTGCCGCCTAACTCTAATGTAGTTGGCGTTAAAAATTCTGCAGCAGCACGTGCAATGGTTTTACCAATTTCAACGCCACCTGTAAAGAAAATATAATCATATCTGTTCGCCAGCATTTCGTTATTGTCCGAATGCTCGTCTAAAACAGTAATGTATTCTTCATTGAATGTTTCTCCAATTATTTTCTGAATGACATGATAGGTGTTGATCGCAGCGCGTGGTGGTTTGATGATGCAGGTATTACCGGCAGCTATCGCGCCAATCACCGGTGCAAGAGTTAATTGCAACGGATAGTTCCATGCACCAATCACCAAACAAACGCCATACGGATCCGGATAGATATAATTTTTTGATGGGAAATTAGCTATGGTATCTTTCACGAGTTCAGGTGTCGCCCATTTTTTGATGTTTTTCAACATACAGGAAATCTCTTCGTATAAGATACCTATTTCTGTAGCATAGGTTTCAAACTTTGATTTTTTGAAATCGGCATTGAGCGCTGCATAAATATTTTCTTCATTGTCTTGCAGTGCTTTCTTAAATTTTTTTAATTGTTCGATTCTGAAGTTTATATCGCGTGTTGCGCCGCTTTCAAAATAATCGCGCTGCTGCTGAATAGTAACAGCTATAATAGATGTTGTTGTTTTGGTTGCCATTAGCTATTTTTTCTTTTTTGATTAAATGATCTATAAATTAATTATCTCAACGCGTTGTGCGATTAAGCGAGAGCAAATTTAAGATGATTAATTGGTTTATTGTTTACTTTATTTATGAATTGCAAAGCAGTTAAAGCACAGAGTTTAGATTTAATTCTGGTAAGCAATCCGATGAATGATTTAGCATAGTTTCTTTTAATCATAAATTGGTCACATAGTTGAGCGAATAGAGTTTCAATTCTTTTTCTACATTTTCTGAATATTACTGGATAATTTTGATAGTTATCCTGATTGTTTCTCATTGGTGTTTGTAGTTGGATATTACACGATTCAAATAAATCTAATTGATGAGTGGAAGATAAAAAACCTCTATCACCAAGCAGGGTTGCATTGTTCATGCCGGTATATTTTATAGTATCTAAGAAATGTACATCGTGTACGCTGGCTTTGCTAATATTCATTGACATGTACGAGCCATTAAGTGTTGTGCACAGATGTAATTTATATCCATAGAAATACGATTTACTCACGGCAGAATAGCCTTTATTAGGAGCGGTTTCAAAATCATCTTTACAGATGGTTGAACTTTTTTCACGAGCTATTTGTGCCACTGGTATTGGAATAGAATCTACTATAAAAACGTCTTCGAATTCATTAAAAGGTTTGGCTATTTTATCATTTAAAAGTTGAATAAAATATTGTAATCTTCTTCTGCGTTTATTATAGTTAGAACGGTCGATTAATTGAGGAAAAGCTGATGCATATTCTACTTTCATTTTCTTCCAAAATAGATTTTCAGAATCAATACTTAACGACTCTGAACAGATAGCCAATGCCACTATTTCAGCATCCGACATTTTT
Source organism: Chitinophagales bacterium (assembly GCA_046329815.1). Lineage (GTDB taxonomy): Bacteria > Bacteroidota > Bacteroidia > Chitinophagales > JADIYW01 > JADJSS01. The sequence continues at coordinate 1,001,324 of JAXLTY010000001.1, read as the reverse complement.
GGTGTTTTAGGATAAAATTGAAAGTTATTTGTCTGTTCATAGAAATATTCTGCTAAGAATTGTTTGGAAAGATTAAAAAATTTGTCGAAATTTGTTTTGATGTTGTGCATAGTAAGTATTTGATGTTCAAACAATTACATACAAAAATCATGCTAAACACATGATGCACAACATCTTTTTTATATTATCTTTTAATCGCACAACACGTTATCTCACTTTATTCTTCTTTTCCGGAATGCGTTCATTTTCAGGTCTGCCCTCAAAGCTGTTCATCGATGAATAAACACCCAGCCAGTCAGCCACCACATCGAAAATGCGCGATGGAAAAACACCTTTCAGGAACGGAACAATATTTACGTTTTCCGGCATCATCAGCATTTCCTGGTTATTTTTGATCGCTTTGATGATCTTATTCGTAACGTCTTCCGGTTGTAATAGCGGAAACAGCAACGGCGCCTTCACGCCTTTGAACATGCCGGTGTCGATATAACTTGGACAAACGGTAGTTACATGCAGGTCTTTTCCTTCTTCTTTTAATTCCATTCTCAGACTTTCGCTCCAGCCCAAAACTGCCCATTTGCTGCTGGCATACACCGAACCTTTTGGCAACGGAATTAAACCGGAAGCTGATGAAATATTAATGATGTGACCGCTGCGCTGCTTGATCATATCTTTGATAAAAACGCGCGTTACATTCATTACGCCGCTGATATTGATGTCCAACGTTTTTTCAATATCTTTCGCAGAGTATTCCCAAAACGATTTTTTTCCGGCAACAATTCCTGCGTTGTTAAACAAAATATCGATGTTGCCGATTTCCAATAAAACTTCAGTAGCGTTCTTTTCAATATCATTTACATTCGATACATCTACCAAAAAGGTAAACACATTCTTGTATCCTTTTGAATTGAATTCTTTCTGCGTTTTATACAGGTTGTCTTCATTGATGTCCCAAATAATAAGGTTTGCTGCGCCTTCCTGCAAGCATTTCAAACCCATTAATTTTCCGATTCCGTTTGCGCCGCCTGTAATAAGTACGTTGGCATTTTTTATAGATGACATGTGCTTTGTTTTATAAATTAAAGATACACAATTATGCGAAAAGCTATCTAAGCAAAAGATAAGATATTATAATGCAAACATCTGACGCTTTGGAAGCGTGCAGATATTTAGTTGTTTAGTTCATTGAATCCCTGATCTTTCAATTCTGCATCTGTCGGAATATGTAAGTATTTCATGCAGCCGATGGATAAATATAACAACGTAAATATCATGGAATATACAATCAGTTTTTGTGCAGTTTGCTGTACATACGGCACCTCATGCGGATTTGGGCCGTAAAGCATCAGTAAAATATAAAGTCCGATGGCAAATACGATCGACAACATTAGGTTTCCATATTTATTAGGCAACAGATGGTGTTTGCGGATCAAAACAGTATAAGCAAAACTTAACGGAATCAACATGCCGAAGCCGGCATATACAAAATCCATGTGGTATGGTAAATATAAATCGCAAGGTGTTAATGCAATTCCTGCTAATAAAAACGGAAATAGGCAGCCACTGATCAATGCGACAAAATGAGCTGTCTGGTTAAGGCGAATGCTTTTAGTTTCTTTTAAAAAGTAAATATTGAAAACAAACATCGAGAATGCATGGAATAATAAAGCGATCTCAAAGGCAAAAAATGAAACCCATTTCGTGCCGCCTAGCTGCGTTCTCCAGCGTCCTAATTCCGAGAAAAAATTATTGAAAAAACTGTAACCTTTTGTGTAATGATCTAATATGGTTCCACCAGGAAAATAAAGCATTCCGATTCCTGTCGATACTAAAAATAAAATGCAACTGAAGAATAACAAGCGGAAAACAAAAGGTGATTTATTCATTATTTACTTTAATTGACTGATGATGAAAATGATAAGACATAAAAATACGAAACAAAATCTTTTTTTACTTGTTTTCAGTGAATCTATTGTATGATAATTTACTCATTTTTATAGCATGCAAACTCAAAAATTATTTACTACAGTTATTTTGTTGCTCATCGTTTTGATAGTCATTCCTGTTGTTGCCATTTTTTATGATGAACCGTTGTCAGCATTGCAGGCAGCAACACTAAGGAAATTAGTTATTACCATGTCTGTTGTTTCATTTATTTGTTTTGTTGTAGGTGAACTGACCAGGAATTACAGCCAGACCGATAAACTTTGGAGCATTATGCCTTTCTTTTATGTGCTGTATGTTGCTGATGCAGGAAACTGGCAACCGCGTTTGTTGCTGATGCTGGCAGCCGTTGCAGTTTGGAGTATTCGTCTGACGTATAATTTTAATCGTCGTGGCGGTTATAGCTGGAAATTCTGGACAGGCGAAGAAGATTATCGCTGGACGGTTTTACGACAAGAACCATTTTTACAAGGAAACAAAATCAAGTTTACCTTATTCAATTTATGCTTTATTTGTTTTTATCAGCAGGCATTGATGCTGGCGTTTACGTTGCCTGCCATTGTTGTTATGGAAACCGATAAAGCAATTGGTGTTGCAGATGTTGTATTAGTTTTTATAATGCTGTTTTTTGTTGTCATTGAAACTATCGCCGATCAGCAGCAATGGAATTTTCAAACAGAAAAACATCGAAGAAAAAACGCAGGCGAATCTTTAAATACTGAACAATCGCAAGGTTTTATATCGTCAGGTTTATGGTCAAAAGTTCGTCATCCAAATTATGCAAGCGAACAAAGTATCTGGATCGTTTTTTATTTGTTTTCGGTCGTTACAACCGGAAGATGGATCAACTGGAGCATGGCCGGCTGTGTATTGCTGGTTATTTTATTCCAAAGCAGTGCCGATTTCAGTGAAAATATTTCTGCCGGTAAATATCCTGAGTATAGAAATTATCAGAAACGAGTGCCGAAATTTATTCCAAAATTCTGGTAAATATTTATTTCGCTTTTTCTTGTTTTTGCCATTCTTCCAAAGTAAGCCGTTCGCCTGAAATAATATCATCTACAGTGATTTTCCTGGTAACGGAATCAACATAAAAATGATAATAGGTTTCAAAACGTTCTGGTCCATCATAACCAACTCTTGCGTAGTATTCAGTATTATCTTCCGGTTTTTCCACTATCATTGCGATGCCATGTTTATGCTTCGAAAATGAATCTATATAACGGTCTTGTTTTATCACTTCCGGAATTTTGCCGATAGTATCCGTAATAAAATCTTCAAAAGATATAGTTTGCTTCGCGCTTGTTGTATTATTTAAAGCATCAAGTAAATTACTAGTTGAATCTTCACTGGCCAAAATATCAGTTGTTGTATTTTCATGTTGATGACTGCACGAAATCATCAAAATGAGCAAAAGAAAAATCAACTTATTAATAGTATTCATAGGTTATGATTTTATTGCTAAAATTAAAAAATCCATGTAGAAATTACATGGATTTTTACGACTGTTATTGATTAGATATTGTTATACATCAATCTTTGCATATTTAGCGTGTGCTTCAATAAACTCACGACGTGGCGGCACTTCATCGCCCATCAGCATAGAGAACACATGATCTGCTTCAGCAGCATTTTCTATTGTTACCTGTTTCAAAGTACGTGTTTCCGGATTTAATGTGGTTTCCCATAATTGTTCTGCGTTCATTTCACCTAAACCTTTATAACGCTGGATATGTACGCTGTCTTCTTTGCCATCGCCGGCAACTGCTTTTATAGCAGCAATACGCGTAGCATCGTCCCATGCATATTTTTCTTTGTTGCCTTTTTTTACCAAATATAATGGCGGCGAAGCAATATAAATATATCCGTTTTCTACCAGTTCTTTCATGTGACGGAAGAAGAACGTCAGAATTAACGTAGTGATGTGAGAACCGTCCACATCGGCATCGCACATGATGACTATTTTGTGATAACGCAATTTGGAAATGTTCAGTGCTTTTTCATCGCCTTCAACACCTTTTGTTACGCCTAATGCCGTGAAAATATTTTTGATCTCTTCGTTTTCATAGATTTTGTGTTCCATCGCTTTTTCTACATTTAAGATTTTTCCTCTTAATGGTAGAATTGCCTGAAATGCACGGTTTCTGCCTTGTTTTGCCGTACCACCTGCTGAATCACCTTCGACTAAGAATAACTCGCAAACGGTTGGGTCTTTGTCTGCACAATCAGATAATTTTCCAGGCAATCCTGAGCCGCCAAGTACACTTTTACGTTGTACCAATTCGCGTGCTTTTTTTGCAGCCATACGTGCTGTTGCAGCCAAAATTACTTTGTTTACGATAGTTTTGGCTTCTTTCGGATTTTCTTCTAAATAATATTCCAAATGCTCGCCAACTACGCCTGCGACAATTGCATCTACTTCTGAGTTGCCTAATTTTGTTTTGGTTTGTCCTTCGAATAATGGTTCAGGAACTTTCACAGAAACTAAACATGTAATACCTTCTCTGAAGTCTTCACCGCTGATTTCTGTTTTTAAATTTTTAAACAAATCATTTTTAGTTGCCCAACTTTTAAATACACGAGTCAATGCTCTTCTGAAACCAACCACATGTGTTCCACCTTCAATCGTGTTGATGTTATTTACATATGAATGGATGTTTTCGTTGTAAGAATCATTGTATTGGAAAGCCACTTCAACTACTACGTTTTCTTTCGCGCCTTCCATGTAAATTACTTCCGGAATCAATGGTTGACGTGTTTTATCTAAGAATGTAACAAATTCTCTCAAACCGCCTTCAGAGTAAAAATTTTCAGAGAAAATTGTACCGTTCTCATCTTTATTTCTTTCATCCGAAATGGTAATGCTGATGCCGCGATTTAAATAAGCCAATTCGCGCATACGAGCCGCTAAAGTTTCGTAGTTATATTCAGTAACCGTGAAAATGCTTGCATCCGGTTTGAAATGAATTTTCGTACCGCGTTTATCAGCAGTTCCAACTTCTTTCACCGGATATTGAGGAATACCAATGCTGAATTCTTGTTGGTATTCTTTGCCATCGCGGTAAACGGTAGCTTTTAAGTGTGTAGAAAGTGCATTCACACACGAAACACCAACGCCGTGCAAACCACCGGAAACTTTGTAAGAATCTTTATCGAATTTACCACCTGCGTGTAAGACGGTTAAAACGACTTCCAAAGCAGAACGACCTTCTTTCGGATGCATATCAACAGGAATACCACGACCATCGTCTAAAACAGAAATAGAATTGTCTTCGTGAATAGTCACAAAAATATTTTTGCAATGTCCGGCTAATGCTTCGTCAATAGAATTATCGACCACTTCATAAACCAGATGATGCAAGCCGCGCACATTGATATCGCCAATATACATGGCAGGACGCTTACGCACGGCTTCCAAACCTTCCAAAACGGTGATGTTATCGGCACCATAATTTGTGCTCTTTTTTTGTTCAATTTCGTCGCTCATAATTTTTAATATAGTCTATCTAAAATGAAATAAACTGATGTTTAATTTTAATTTTCAACACATAAAATAAACATCAAAATATTGCCTGAAAATCAGGTATGCGAAGATACAAAATCACAGGCGGAAAACGAGATAAAAAAGCGCTTGTTTATCCACATTTTAAGTTAATAAATCGTAATAAACTGAACTCAATTTTTGAGCAAAAATGAAGTAAAAAAAGGATGTGTTTTTTAGAAGAAACAGTATTTAGCTAATGTATTTATTTTGATGTTTTTTCTGCATTCTGAATGATTTTTTTAATTTTTAAAGAGTCATTCAGCAAACCTTCACTTAACGAGTCTAAATTAAGATCGTACGAAGAATCAGGAAAAACACCTTTCAGGATATTATCTATCATATCCAATGCTGTGCTTTTTTTAGCATAAATTGTATCGCCGCTTGCCATCGGTTCATTTGAAGAAGATGGTATTATATTCAAGCTTCTTTTGGCCAACAGAAAACCAAAATTTACTTCAGCAGTACTGCCTTTAGTTGGTATAAAATCATCGTAAAGTTTAACAGTTGCAATGACTTTATCACCAATAATTTTTATATCGCTTATTCTGCCAACACTAAGTCCTTTGCACTTTACTTTTGAACCGTCTTGTAAGTCACTTGCATCATCGAGAACAACGTAAATTTTGGTTTCATCTTTTAAGCAAGATTTAAATGATATTAACGCAACAAGAAAAATGGCAATAAATTTCATGGTCAATTTTATTGGTTATAAATCAATAAATATAACGCGTTGTGCGATTAAGCGAGAGCAAATTTAAGATGATTAATTGGTTTATTGTTTACTTTATTTATGAATTGCAAAGCAGTTAAAGCACAGAGTTTAGATTTAATTCTGGTAAGCAATCCGATGAATGATTTAGCATAGTTTCTTTTAATCATAAATTGGTCACATAGTTGAGCGAATAGAGTTTCAATTCTTTTTCTACATTTTCTGAATATTACTGGATAATTTTGATAGTTATCCTGATTGTTTCTCATTGGTGTTTGTAGTTGGATATTACACGATTCAAATAAATCTAATTGATGAGTGGAAGATAAAAAACCTCTATCACCAAGCAGGGTTGCATTGTTCATGCCGGTATATTTTATAGTATCTAAGAAATGTACATCGTGTACGCTGGCTTTGCTAATATTCATTGACATGTACGAGCCATTAAGTGTTGTGCACAGATGTAATTTATATCCATAGAAATACGATTTACTCACGGCAGAATAGCCTTTATTAGGAGCGGTTTCAAAATCATCTTTACAGATGGTTGAACTTTTTTCACGAGCTATTTGTGCCACTGGTATTGGAATAGAATCTACTATAAAAACGTCTTCGAATTCATTAAAAGGTTTGGCTATTTTATCATTTAAAAGTTGAATAAAATATTGTAATCTTCTTCTGCGTTTATTATAGTTAGAACGGTCGATTAATTGAGGAAAAGCTGATGCATATTCTACTTTCATTTTCTTCCAAAATAGATTTTCAGAATCAATACTTAACGACTCTGAACAGATAGCCAATGCCACTATTTCAGCATCCGACATTTTTGGTGTTTTAGGATAAAATTGAAAGTTATTTGTCTGTTCATAGAAATATTCTGCTAAGAATTGTTTGGAAAGATTAAAAAATTTGTCGAAATTTGTTTTGATGTTGTGCATAGTAAGTATTTGATGTTCAAACAATTACATACAAAAATCATGCTAAACACATGATGCACAACATCTTTTTTATATTATCTTTTAATCGCACAACACGTTAAATATAATGAATTTTACAAACGTTTTATATCAGCACCTAGTGCCTGCAAGCGCAAATCAATGTATTGATAACCGCGATCGATTTGATGAATATTGGAAATTACACTTTTGCCATCGGCGGAAAGTGCAGCAATTAATAAAGAAACACCGGCACGAATATCGGGCGAACTCATATTGATGCCGCGCAAATTATATTCTCTGTTCAAGCCGATAACCGTTGCACGATGCGGATCGCATAAGATGATTTTCGCGCCCATGTCAATCAATTTATCTACAAAAAATAAGCGGCTTTCAAACATTTTCTGATGAATCAAAACACTGCCTTCTGCTTGTATTGCAGTTACTAAAACGATGCTTAATAAATCCGGTGTGAACATTGGCCAAGGTCCATCAGAAATGGTTAAAATAGAGCCATCAATGAAGTTTTGTACTTCATAACGCTCTTGCCCGTGCACGATAATATCGTCGTCTCTGAATTCTAATTTGATACCGAGTTTTTGAAAATACTTTGGTATCACACCAAGCATGTCAATGCGGCAATTTTTGATGGTGATATATGACTTTGTCATTGCGGCGAGCCCAATAAAACTGCCTATTTCGATCATATCAGGCAATAAACGATGTTCTGTTCCGCTAAGTTTCTGAACACCTTCTATCGTTAATAAATTGGAACCGATTCCAGAAATTTTGGCACCCATTCTGTTGAGCATATTGCACAGTTGCTGCAAGTATGGTTCGCACGCTGCATTGAAGATAGTTGTTGTTCCTTCTGCCAAAACGGCAGCCATCACTACATTTGCAGTGCCTGTTACAGATGGTTCTTCGAGTAAAATATATTTGCCGATTAGTTTATCAGCAGTTAAAGAATAGAACGAATTTTCTTTATCGAAATGAAAAGTTGCACCGAGTTCCTGAAAGCCAAGAAAGTGCGTATCTAAACGTCTTCTGCCGATTTTGTCGCCGCCTGGTGTTGGTAAATATGCTTTTTTAAAACGCGCTAAAAGTGGTCCTAAAATCATAACAGAACCACGCAAATGTGCAGCGCGCTTCTTGAATTTTTCAGTGAGTAAAATTGCAGGATCAACATTTTTTGCATTGAATTTATAGGTTTCTGCATCAATTTTTGTAACAGCAACATTCATTTCCGCCAGCAATTCTATTAAAACATTGACATCTAAAATATCAGGAATATTAGAAATAATGATGTCTTCTTCGGACAACAAAACGGCAGATAAAATTTGGAGCGCCTCGTTTTTTGCGCCTTGCGGAACAATAGAGCCGCTTAATGGTTTGCCACCTCTTACTTCAAAAGCGTCTGTGCTCATTAGTTATTTTTATTGAAACGATTTCTGTTATTATTGTTGTTATTACGGTTGTTATTGTTTCGGTTGTTATTATTTCGATTATTGTTGTTTCGGTTGTTGTTATTGCGGTTATTGTTGCGGTGGTTATTATTATTGTTATTAGCGTGGCGTTTATTTTGCTGACGCGTCATAGACTCAATATTCATGTCAGCACTGATTTCCAGTTCGCCACCTGAAATCGTTTTCATATCTTCTTTTACTAAATCGTTGCTTACTTCTTCGTTGCTCCAGTTTTTATAAGCCATTTTCATGAAGTTGCCGATGATTTCTGTGAATTGCGCTTTCTTGTCTTCATCTTCCATTTCAATGGCTTTTTTTACCAGAGACTCTACATTCTTTCCATAATGTTTCAGCTTGATCTTCTTTTGCGGATAAGGTAAATCAGCCGGTTTGATGCGTGCCGTTTCTGTCGTTGGAATTGGGTATGGCGAGTCCACATCTAATTTAAATTTAGAAATGATAAACAAATGATCCCATAATTTTTGTTTGTAATCAGCCGTTGTTCTCAATTGCGGATTAATAATGCCCATTAACTGAATAATAGAAGCAGCTACTTTTTGTCGCTCGTTTCTGTCTTCTACGGTCAATGCATAATCTACCATTTTTTGCACATGTCGTCCATATTCGCGCATTTCAATATCATTCCTGTCGGTATTGTAATTCATACTAATAATTTTTAAAGGATTGGATGGAATCTCATTAATACAACAAAATCGTTAGACATTAATTTGTAGTTGTATTGTGAAGTAATGCAAATATAACTCAAAATTTTAGAAATACAGTTGTTTTGATTAAAAAATGATAAATGTTAAACTTACGCTGTTAATAGAAACTTAACAAATTTAAAAATTCTCAATGCAACGGATAGATTACTTTTGCGTCTTATAACCAAATTAATATTAATTAACAACTAGCATATGAAACAAACGCACAAACAAATCGTACTCTTACTGACCGCGCTGGTCTGTATAATGAGTGCAAAAGCACAGTTCTTAGGAATTCGTGCCAGCAACTTTGGTGGAATCACCAATGTAAATTACAATCCGGCAATTGCTGACAGCCGTTATTTGGTAGATATTAACTTATTTACTACAGATATGACAACAAGCAACAATTACATTGGATTGAAAGGTAAATTGTCCATGTTCAAAGATTTTGATGATAAGACAAACTTACATGAAAACCTGAACGGTAAAAAGAAATTTGCTTATTCAAGTTCAACTACACAATTGCCTTTGTCTTTTTTAGTATCTTTTGGGAAAAACAAAAGCAATAACCAGGCAGTGGCATTTTCTTCTCATTTAAATTCTATTGCAAATGTTGACAATGTTGGTGAAGCATTAGCGCGTAATTTGCGCTGGGGTTGGGGCAATGAAGCATTCACACAAATCGGAAATTTTGTTGGTATTAATCACACATTGACAAATGTTGGCGTTAAAGGTATGGCTTGGGCTGATGCCGGTTTAACATATTCTCGCGTTGTATTAGATAAAGACAAACACTTCTTGAAAGTTGGTGCAACGTTGAAAGTAGTGAAAGGTTTAGCTGCGATGTATGCTTATTCTGAAAATTTCAACTATCATTTTGATAATTTAGATACGATTTCAGTTCAAGCGAACATGAAAGTTGGTGCTACTAAAAACTTAGAATATTTTTTGCCTTCACACGGTGATTTTGATGAAGATGATGCGAAAGAAATTTTTAAAGCATTTAAAGATAATACTATTTCAAAATGGTCTGCTGCGGCTGATATTGCTTTAGTTTATGAGTTCAGAAGAGAAAAAGATAAGCAAAAATATTCTATGGATTGTAAAGATCTTTACTACAACGAAAGAGACAAACACTTCGTACAAGTTGGTTTTTCAGTAATTAATATTGGTCGTTTAAAATTTACAAAATCTGATTCAGTAAGAGATTACAATTTGAATTTGGTTAAATCTGGCGATAATTTCGATGAAAATACGTTGTTATATACTTGGTTAAATCAAGGTGTACAGGCAAATAACGAAAGTACATTCAAGATGTGGTTACCTACAACCATCAACGTTTGGGCTGACGTAAACATCATCAAAGGTTTTGGTGTAAACGTGGCTGCACAGATCAATCCGTTGCCACAAAAAGCAAACAATGTTCACCACTTAAGCACAGTTGCTGTAACGCCACGTTACGATTACAAATGGGCTGGTGTTTATATGCCGGTTGCAGTTGATCAGTTAGCAAACGCGCAATGGGGTTTGGGTTTCAGAGCTGGTCCGTTATACATTGCTTCTCAGGATATCTTCTCTACATTAATTAAAATGAAAAAAGGAAATGCAAGAGATATCAATATTCAAATGGGCTTGAAAGTATCTATACCACACTTGAAAGCAAAAGATAAAGACAAAGATGGTGTTTCTAACAAAAAAGACCTTTGTCCAAATGCAAAAGGAACTTGCGAATCAAAAGGTTGCCCTGACCGCGATGGTGATGGCATCTTGGATACTGAAGATAAATGTCCGGATGTTGCTGGTTTAAAAGAATTACAAGGTTGTCCTGATAAAGATGGTGACGGTATCATCGACATGGAAGATGATTGTCCTGAACAAGCTGGTTTGAAAGAACTGAAAGGTTGTCCGGATCGTGATGGTGATGGTATTGCTGACAAAGATGACAATTGTCCTGATGTAAAAGGTTTGAAAGAATTCAAAGGTTGTCCGGATCGCGATGGCGATGGCGTACAAGACAGCGAAGATGCATGTCCTGATGTTGCAGGTGATAAAGCACACAAAGGTTGTCCTGATACAGATGGCGATGGTGTTTATGATAACGAAGATAAATGCATTACCGTAAAAGGTCCTGTTGCAAATCAAGGTTGCCCTTATCCGGATACAGATGGTGATGGCGTTTTAGATAAAGACGACAAATGTCCTACAGTTAAAGGACCTGCATCAAATCAAGGTTGCCCTGTGATTGAAGAAAAAGTAAAAAAAGTATTGTTGAAAGCACGTAATATTCAGTTTGAAACAGGTAAAGCAGTGATCAAACCGGTATCTTACGCGATCTTAAATGAAGTAGCGAAAATCTTAAAAGAATACGACTACTATAATGTAAGCATCGATGGCCATACTGATAATGTTGGTAAAGCTGATCTGAACTTGAAATTATCTCAAGAAAGAGCGAAAGCAGCTTTGGATTACTTAGTAAAACAAGGTGTTGACGCGTCAAGAATGACATCTGCAGGTTACGGTTTAACGAAACCAATCGCTGACAATAAAACAGCAGCTGGCAGAGCGCAAAACAGACGTGTAGAATTCAATTTGAGTTTCAAATAATAGTGTACAAACATTTCTAAAGTTTTAACTTTAGAAATGTTTATTTAGTAAAAACGCCGACCAAATTTGGTCGGCGTTTTTGTTATTTATGATTTATAGATTAAGAATGCGAATTAGAAGTATCATTTTCATTGTGATAAAAATGCGCTAAAAAACCTTTTACAACCGGCGCAAAATCGCTTGCATTATTTCCGGTTAGTTGTGTTTTTATTGGAATGCAATACAACGAAATGTTATTTTCTGCGAACCATTTTGCATGTGCAGCCAAACGAACGCCATCTTTTTCCGTCGTGATCCATCGCTTAAAATCAGGATAATTTTTTTTGATGTTTTCCAATTCACGTTGCTCAAAAAAATGATGATCTCTGAAATTAAAATGCACAACTTGCTTCGTGTTTTTGGCTAAATAATTTTTTAACGGTTCTGCATTTGCAACACCGGTTAACAGCAATTCCGGATTGTTATGATCTAAATTCAATCGGTCATTTCCGTTTAATAAGTTATAAGGAACACCATATTTTATGGATGTAAAGAACACTTTCTGGTTTTTAGTAGGTGTTATTTTTCTAATGATTTCAGTTTGTTCTCTTTCAGATAAGTTCTCCGGACATTTGGTTACTACAATAATATTCGCTCGTTTTTTTCCGGATGCAAATTCGCGTAACGTTCCTAATGGTAAAATTAAATCATTCCAAAATGGCTTGTCATAAGTTGTCAGCAAAATATTAATATCAGGTCGCACACTTTGGTGTTGAAACGCATCGTCTAATAAAATAACTTTTGTGTCAGGATGTTCGTGCAGCATTTTTGGAATCGCGATCACGCGTTCTTCACCAACGCTTACATTTGTCTTCGGATATTTCAGTTTCAGCATCAAAGGTTCATCACCAACTTGCAGTGCTGTATGATGTGTTTGTACTGAAATATAGCCACTCGTTTTTCGCTTGTAACCGCGACTCAAAATTCCAACCTGAAAATCAGCATACAGCAATTCTATCAGCAATTCTACAAAAGGTGTTTTTCCAGTGCCGCCAACACTTAAATTTCCAATCGTGATTACAGGAATTTCAAAATCTGTCGAGCCAATAAAATTAGATTTATACAACCAGTTGCGCAACCAGATAATCGCACCATAAATAAGTGCAAACGGAAAAAGTACTATTTTTAAAAAGATGTTCGTCAAACCTTTTAATGTTTTTGCGTAAAAACTTTACTTACTTTGTAGATAATAATTTATAAAAAAAATGAAAATAGCTGAAATAATTCAAACTATCGAAGATTTTGCTCCAATATCATACCAAGAAAGTTATGATAACGCTGGCTTGATTATTGGCGACAAATTGACAGATTGCACTGGTGTTTTGATTTGTCTGGACTCGATTGAAGCCGTTATTGACGAAGCGATTGCCAAAAATTGTAATTTGATTGTCGCGCATCATCCAATTATTTTTTCCGGTTTAAAAAAGATAAATGGCAAAAATTATATCGAACGAACCATTATCAAAGCGATAAAAAATGATATAGCGATCTATGCTTGTCATACTAATTTAGACAATGTTCGTTTTGGTGTTAATGATATGATTTCGAAAAAATTAAACCTTAAAAACACAAAGATTTTAGAGCCAAAAAAATCGCTTTTAAAGAAATTATTTACATACGTTCCAAAAAATAATAAAGATGATTTGCTGAATGCATTATTTGCTGCTGGAGCAGGAAATATTGGTAATTACAGTGAATGCAGTTTTTCGGTTGATGGAAACGGAACATTTAAACCAAATGAAATTGCGAATCCTGTTATTGGAAAAAACGGAATCAGAAGCACGGAAAACGAAGCTAAAATTGAAGTGATTTTCCCAAATTATTTAGAAGCCAAAATCGTTCAAACCTTAAAGCAAAATCATCCATACGAGGAAGTAGCGTATGAAGTTATTTCGCTGGATAATTCGTATCAGCATGTTGGTTCAGGAATGATCGGCGAACTGGAAATTACTATGGAAGAAACCGCATTTTTGTCGTATGTGAAAGATAAAATGCAGACGAAATGTATTCGCTATACTTCATTGCTCAATAAACCAATAAAAACCGTTGCAGTTTGTGGCGGCGCAGGCAGTTTTTTGTTAAATCAGGCAATTTTGCAAAAAGCGGATGTTTTTATTACATCAGATTTTAAATATCATCAGTTTTTTGATGCTGATAACCAAATAGTTATATGTGATATTGGTCATTATGAAAGCGAACAGTTTACTTCACAACTATTTAATAAAATAATTTCAGAAAAATTTCCTAATTTTGCAGTCCGAATTTCAACAATTAACACAAATCCAGTAAATTATATATAACGATGGCTCGTAAAAAAGAATTAACAACCGTTGCAGACAAATTAGAACATTTAGAAGAATTACAGGCAATTCATTCAAAAATTGATGCGATTCATATTTTGAAAGGTGAATTACCGATTGAAGTGGCTGATTTAGAAGACGAAATTACAGGTACTGAAAAACGTGTTGGCAAGATCAATGGTGAAATTGAAGATGCAAAAGAAGAAATTGAGCACAGAAAAACATTGATGAAAGAAGCGCAAAACCTGATCACAAAATATGACAAGCAATTGCACAATGTAAAAAATAACCGTGAGTTTGACGCGTTGAATAAAGAAATTGAATTACAAAAACTGGAAATTCAATTGGCAGAAAAGAAAATCAGAGAAGCCAACTTTACAATTGAAAGTCATAACAAAAATTTAGAAGAAGTGAACAAACGTTTGTCTTCTAAAAAGAAAGATTTGGAATTGAAAAGAAAAGAGCTGGACAATATCATCGAAGAAACGGAAAAAGAAGAGAAAGATTTAGAAGCGAAAGCGGCAGAAGTTTCAGCTGAAGTAGAAGAAAAATTATTGGCTGCTTATACACGTATTCGCAAATCATACAGAAACGGTTTGGCTGTAGTGTTAGTAGCTCGTAACGCTTGCGGCGGTTGCTTCGGTTTCATTCCACCACAAACACAATCAGAAATCAGAACCAAAAAGAAAATCAGTACTTGCGAACATTGCGGCAGAATCTTGGCTGGTGTCGATGATTCGGCAATCACGCTTTCTGATGAAGAAGTAGCATAACACACATTGCAAAAAATGCAATGAAACAAAAGAGCCAATCGTATGATTGGCTCTTTTTATTAAATAAATTTAAAATATTTCTATTGTGCAAGCAATTTTCCGGTTGTTACTTCTTCATTATTTTCTAAAATTCTGAATAAATACATACCGCTTGACAAGTCTTCTCTATAGATATCAAAAGTATTTATACCAGATGACTCTATTGTTTTAATAATTTGCCCGTTTAAATTCATTAACAATAAAACAGGATTTCTTAATTCATCAGATTTAACAATGATCTGTGTTTTATCGCGAAACGGATTTGGAAATACTGTCACTTCTTTTACATTATACTTTGTGTTTTTTGTGCTGCTTAATAAACGTACTTCGATAAAATCTTTTCCGATGGTATGAAAAACTTTGTTTGTTATTACTGCTTCGTTCCTGTCAAAATAAATAGAAGCATCATTATAGATTTTTGTTCCGATTGGATTGTCTGTTTTTTGTTGAATAGAAAACTGTACAAAGCCATGCGATAACGGTTCATTATGCACACTGTCAACCAAATAAATAGAATCAAAAACAAAACGAACTACATTACTGTCTGCTCTTTCAAAACGATAAGTATGACTGCTTACTTGCGGCACTAAAGTGTTAATATCTAAAGCATTTGAAATAGTATCAACAACGACAACTGTGTAAGCAGTATCATTTCCTGTATTTTGAAAATGGATGGTGTAATTAATGGTTGTATTGGCTTCAATAAAATGTTGTACGCCATAACCAAGCGGCATTGCCTCTTTTGCATTCGGATCAAAACTGCCGACAATTACTTGGCAAGCTGTTGCACGATAAGGTGCATTGTAATTTGAGAAAGGCATTACATTACCGGTTGAAACATGTACCTGATCATTTGGACGGCAACCTTCAATGAATGCCGTTACAAATTTTTCGCCTAATTCGCGCGGAAAAACATCTTCTTGTTCTGCAACAATGCGATATGTTTTTCCTGAATCTGCTGGAAATTTCTCTGTTAAAATACCATTGCTTGGTAAAGAATAAGAACTAGCTTTTCGTATTACCTGATCTTCAATCACAATATATTTTTTGGATTGCTGCATGTTGCCACCATTGTTTTTTAATTGCAATTCAACGCTGTCGCCTAAGCAAGTTGCCGATGCGGTAATAACAGAACCTGTATAAGTTGCCTCCATGCAAACGCTGTCAGGATAGATATGACTTTCAATACAAACTGTTCTGCCTAAAGTCGCTTCAGCAGCTTCATGAAGTTTTACAATTAATCTTCCGCAATCAAAAATATCTGCTACACCAATAAATAAACGATATCGATGACTGCCCAGGTTCATAATTGTTACTGGCATACCGCCTGATGTAGTAGCACCATCAATCGTTAATAATGGATCGATAGAAAGATCTATATATGCATTGCTCGCATTCTTTGTTCCGGTGTTGCAATAATCGATATAATAGTAAACAGAATCTAAAAGATGACGGAAACGTTTAAGCTGAACGCTGATATTCAGGTTACTGCATATTAATATGGGTGTGAAATTAAAATTGACAGAGTCCACACTTACATCGGTTGACAATTGAATAGTTGCTGTATCGCTGCAGGCACCACGCGTCCACAACGGATATCTGAAATTGTTGCGTGGCGCCACTTTTGCAGTACCTGAATAATTGGTCGCAAACTGATAATAACCATCATGGTCTGTTGAAGTGAATAGAATATTGGTATCAATATTTGCTGTAACAGTCATGTTTCGCATGCGCACATCTGTATCTTGGTCTTCGACACAATTATTA
Organism: Chitinophagales bacterium; assembly: GCA_046329815.1. GTDB lineage: Bacteria > Bacteroidota > Bacteroidia > Chitinophagales > JADIYW01 > JADJSS01. The sequence continues at coordinate 984,497 of JAXLTY010000001.1, read as the reverse complement.
TTCATATCACCAATTATGTTTCCGCGAATTAAATTATTATAGACATTTCCTAACGAATCTATTTGAATCAAATATAGATTCCTGTTGTTTGGTCCTGCAATCAGACCATATAAATAAGCATAACCATCTTTGAATTCAGTCTGCGAAACAATATTAAAATTGCGGTATGAAATTCCATCAGGATAATTGATATGCCAAACTTCTTGTTTTTTGGGTTTGCGGTTGTTGATGTCAATAATTTCTTTCACCATACCATATTCTGCCGGTTGGTTTGGATAATAATCACCTTCAATATTTATAACTGTGCCATCTTTCGGTTCAAGATAGATAGCTGCATTGCCAGGCAAAGAAGTAGAATCTATACTAAATAATTTTTCCAGATTACTATTGTAAACATCAGTAGTTGTATAGCCATCATTACCATTCATCGTGCCTCTGAAGTTGTTTTTTATTAATAGATTTCCATTGTTTAATAGTTGCGGCGAAATAAATCCATTTGGATAATAAACAGCAACAGAATCCCAAGTTAGATTCGCATGTACTTGTATTAATTTAGCATAATATCTGTTAAATGTATCTAGGTTGCTAAGATTCAAAATATAATCGTTCTGTACTTTTTTTGTAAAATACAATCCATATTGAATATTTGCTGAATTATATTTTTGCGGAATAATAACAGAATCTATTCGTGCAACCGTATCTAAATTTGAAAATGAAATGGCTGCTCTGCGAAAACTGATTGTATCGCAAACATGATTATTTACATTGTCTATCCTTACAGTGGAAAATCCTGCCTCAATGGTTGAATCTGTTTCGGTTACAACTAATTTGTTTGAATACAGATCATTATTTGTAAAAGTATATAATACATGTCTTGGCTGCATAACAAACGGCTCGAACGAATCTATAATGTGATAATAAATTTTATTGTTTACATACGGAACAACATACGGTTTGGATTCTTCATAAATCAGAATATATTTTTGAATGGACGGAAGATATTTTATCGCGTTTATTTTCTGTATGTATTTATTGAAAATATAGTTGATATTAAACAACTTTAGTTCACCATCTGCTTTTTTATACTGATGCAAATAAACAGACGAATCCCATGGTTGAGCAAAAGTACTCGCTATGATACAATCGCCATTCGCCATCATTGCAATTTCAGAGTTATTTGCTCTTTCACTTGAATTGATCAGGTCTAATTTTTGCTGCCAGCCGCTCGAAAATGAATGAAGCTGACTGATGAAAAGCAAAGAAGTAAATGTGATCTTGAGTAATGTTCTCATAAAGGATGTTTTAAAGTTAGTAAAACTATTTTCGGTTTTATTGTTTCTGATTTGTTTAAAACCATTATGCAAATAGAAAATGGAATTATGCATTGTATTGTGTTTTTGATGAGTTGTTTCCATAGTGCTTAATTTTTAATTGTTGTTTACAATGCAAATTTGAACACGAAAACAGCAATAAAAAATTACATTTAATATAGTTTGTCTGATATTTTTATGCTATTTTTAGTTATTCAATACAATTTTACACAATAGTGATGTTAGAAAGCAAATTCATAAAAATATACTTATCATTAAATAAAGAAGAACATCGCTTATTAAATAAATGGATAGATTCGCCAATTGCAAATATTCATGAAGATGTCCGAAATTTTATTGCATTTTTGAGTTCCAGAAAGACAATTTCTGCATTGACTTTGCAAAAAAAACGCGCATTTGCGTATTTGTATCCTAAAAATAAGCAATACAACGACCTGCGCTTGCGTCATGTGATGTCGCTTTGCACACAAACGCTGGAAGATTTTTTAGCATATTCTTATTTTATAAAAAACAGAAATGAACAGCAAATTGCATTGGCTAAGAATTTACAATTGCATCAGTTGCCGGAACAGGCAGAAGTAGTATTGAAAAAAATAAAAACAGCACAACAGCAACAGGCAAAACAAGACGCTGTATTTTATACAGAAATCATTCAACTGGAAATTGAGCAGTTTCAATTATTGAGCAAAAATGCACGCGATAAAATATTTAACATTCAAAATATTTCTGACGCGATACATCAATATTCAACTGCAGAAATTTTAAAGTACGCATGCATTTCTATCACGCATCAAAATGTGAGTAATCAGCAATACTCGTTTGCATTTTTACCGTTTATTATCGAGCAAATTGAAACCGGAAAATTACAACTCGCACCTGCTATAGAAATTTATTTCTATGCATACAAAACATTGATCAACACTAATGAAAACAGCTATTTCAGGCAACTGGTGGAAGCGGTTTACAAGAATGAATCTTATTTTACGGAAAGCGAATTGAAAGATATCTTTATGTTGTGTATCAATCATTGCATCAAAAAATTAAATTCAAGCGAATTGCTTTTTGCGGAAACTGCTTATAAATTGTACTTGCATGCATTAGACAAAAAATATCTGCTGGAAAATAATGAGCTCAGTCGCTTTACATTTACTAATGTTGTTTTTATTGGTCTGAAATTAGAAGATTTTAAAGGCGTGGAAAATTTTATAACTGCTTATGGAAAGTATTTAAATGAAGCAACGCGCGAAACCACTATTTCTTTCAATAAAGCACGTCTGTATTTTACGCAAAGAAACTACAAAAAAACGATGCCGGTTTTGTTAAGCATAGAATATAGTGATACGCTTTGGAATTTAGCTGCGAAATTTATGTTGGTAAAAATTTATGTAGAAACTAAAGAATATGACGCGTTAGTGAGTTTGCTGAATACGTTTAAAGTATATCTGCATCGTCAGAAAAAAATTGGCTATCATAAAGATCGTTATAAGAACATTATTAAATTCAGCGAAAAACTATATGCAAATATGGATGCGCCGAAGCAAAAAAAATCAAAACTGAAAAGTGAAATTGAGCAGGCAACTGATTTGCCGGACAAAGACTGGTTCTTAAAAATGTTGAAATAAAATGCTGCTTGATCTCAATTTAGAATTTACATCTTACTTTTATTATCTTTAGCAAAATTTGTTACAAATGAGCAACGGCAATGACTCGCCTTTAAAAAAAACATGGATACGGTTGTCGAAAAACAAACCGGCTATTTTTAGTTTGATCATTATTCTTTTTGCCGTGATTTTAGCAATCATTGGTCCGTCTGTTGCACCTGATAAAACACCTGATGCAGATGATCAGGTGTTAGAGTTAGCAAATGCTTCGCCTGGTTTTACCAAACAAATGTTATTAGTGAAAAAAAACCGCGAAGAAAAAAAGACAAGCACTTTTTCTAAAATATTATTCGGAAAAAATAATGCGTATCAAATGATACCGATCAATTCGTATCGGTTTGATGATAGCGCGAATATTGTAGTGCAAGCGTATAAAGGCGAAGACAGAAAAGCGGAAGAAATGGTTTTTCCTGTTGTTGATGTTGCTGAAGCGTTATCTATTCGTTCACCAAAAATTGAATTGCATGGTGATAAAGCAGTATTTACTACGTTTGAAGAAAAGAAAAAAACGGTTTCTATAGCTGCATTAAAAAAAGACATCACTGCACATAATATCATCACTAAAACATACCATTTAGGAACCGACAATTATGGCCGCGATATTTTGAGCCGCTTGTTGTTTGGTGTACGCGTTTCATTGTCGGTTGGCTTAATTGCTGTTTTCATTTCTTTAACGATCGGTATTTTTATGGGCAGCGTTGCCGGTTTTTATCGTGGTAAAATTGATAATATCATCATGTGGCTGATCAATGTAGTTTGGTCAATTCCAACTATTTTATTGGCAATGTCCATTCGATTTGCAATCGGTAATAAAATCAATCCGTTTTTGGCCATCTTTATCGCAGTTGGTTTGTCTATGTGGGTCGAAGTAGCTCGTATTGTTCGTGGACAGGTTCTATCTGTTCGTGAAATGGAATATGTGCAAGCCGCGCGCAGTTTAGGTTACAATAATACCAGAATTATCATCAAGCATATTTTGCCGAATATTATCGGACCGATTATGGTAATTGCAGCGTCTGATTTTGCTTCAGCGATCTTAATTGAGGCCGGTTTGAGCTTTGTCGGAATCGGAGTTCAGCCGCCAACTCCAAGTTGGGGCTCGATGTTAAACGACCATCGTGCGTATTTATTAACACCTGACAAAGCATTTTTAGCATTAGCGCCCGGAATTTGCATTATGGTTATGGTATTGGCTTTCAATCTTTTAGGAAATGGCTTGCGCGATGCATTCGATGTAAAAGGAAAAACTTTATAATGTAATTTATTTATTTTCAATTGATTACACATTTTTTTACTAAAAAATCTTATTTTTTTGAAGAACGTTAAATATCATTGAACTTAAGATGAATTAATACTGTTTTATTTGTGTATCTCAGTTTTATACTTATTTTTGGTGACTCATTTGGAATGTAAATACCTTGTATTAAAGAATCAACATGAAGCGAACATATATTCATAAAGAAGGTTGGAAAATCGTTTTAACAACATTTACAATCGTTTTGCTGATTAATTTGGTCACTAACTTTTTGTTCCACGCCGGACCTGTTGTTAGCTGGATAATCTTTGCACTCACATTTTCATTTTTTTGTTTCGTAACGTACTTCTTTAGAAATCCAAGACGAAATATTATCACTGATGATAACAAGATCATTTGTCCTGCTGACGGAAAAGTAGTGGTGATCGAAGAAGTATTTGAACCGGAATATTTTGAAGACAAGCGTTTGCAGGTTTCTGTTTTTATGTCGCCGGCAAATGTGCATGTAAACCGCGCGCCGATTGCAGGCGAAGTGAAATACTCTAAATATCATGATGGAAAATATTTGGTTGCCTGGCATCCGAAATCATCTACTGAAAATGAACGTACTTCTATTGTAATTGATAATGGCAGCGTAGATGTACTGGTTCGCCAAATTGCAGGAAAAGTAGCGCGCAGGATCGTTTATTATCTGGAAGAAGGCGATTCAATTGAACAAGGCGCTGATTTTGGCTTCATTAAATTCGGTTCACGCGTAGATATGTTCTTGCCTTTAGATACTAAAATTAATATCAAGCTTGGACAAAAGGTAAAAGGTGGTATCACGATCATCGGCGAATTGCCAAAATAATTTCTACTTCAATTTATACAATACAATTCCATTAAAATTTCCAAGCGAATCAGTTTGGTATGGTTTGAATTTTTCTGCATGAATAAAACAATCCATTCTGAGCAATAAATAATCTGCTTTTTGGTGTTTTAGCAGAAACATGTAATCATTAAATTCGGTGTAACCTTTACGTTTAAGTTGATATAAGGTTTTATTGGGTGAATCATCCGGCAATGAAATGACGATTTTGTCTTTCGTAACACCGTGTTTTTCTAAAAATTGCTGCATCGCATCGCTTGAATAATAACCATTCGGCAAATTATCATTGCATTTTTCACCGACGAAATTTCTGCAGAAAATAAGATTCGGAATCAGCAATAAAAATAATAAAGTATGTGCGAAAATATTTTCAGAATGAAATGCATTATATACTTTTAATAAGCCAATAATTAGAAATAAAAAGCCAATAAAAAATGGTACATAATAATATTCGTGGCCAATTAGTTTTTGATAAAAAAACAAAATATACAAAGCAACAACAGTAAAACTAGTCATTATAAAAAAACGCAAATCTGCATTTAATTTTTTCCAATGCTTTATTAAAAAGAAAGTAGAAAGCAAAATTACAATTGAAGTTGGTCGCCAAAAATAATTTTTAGAATTAGAAACCAACATACGCCAGATTGCCAAGCCAATATCTTGCAAACTTAGTTTCCATATTGGCGAAATCGATAAAAAATAATAATGATCGTGGTTATGTTTATTGTAATGTTTTGCGTAAAAATACCAGCCAACAAATAAAAACGATGATGAAAAAGACAGTGCGATAGTGGTTTTGAATCTTGAGTTTTGAGTTTTGAATGTAAATAAAAAAGCGAATAATAAAACAAAATGTATTGCTTCGCTTGCTTTTAATAATGCGGCTATTGCAAAAGATAAAAATGCAATCAATATCCAAAACAAATTTTCTTTTTTATGTTGATTTAAGAAAATTGCCCAACCAATAAATGCGCAACTCAATGCCGGAACATCGCTCAAAAAATTATTTCCATAAAAAACTAAAAGTGGTGAAGTGAACAACAGCACAGTGCAAAAAACAGACAATAATGTTCTTTTTAAAAAATAGAATGCAATAAAATAAACGGCTAAAATGCCACATAAAAAAATAATACTGTGTATTAAACGCAAAGCCAATTCAGGATTTGAAAACTGTGCCGCTATAAAATAAAACAACGGAAATTCGCCGGCAACATTACCATTCGTAGATTGTAAGTTATAGATTGCCGGTTGAAAAAATGGCACATGAAACTGTTTGTAATTCCAGGTCATTGCCATGCAATCTGCCTGTCGCCACCAATGCGAACCTTGCGGAAGCATGTGCAGCATTTTCGGATATGGATAGAAAATACTGATGCCAATAAGCGCAATCAACAATAAAATAAAACCGATGTATTTTGAATTCACCTTGTGAAAATACGATTAAATAAAAAAAGACACGCCAAAAATCAGCGTGTCTTTTAAATCTATGACTAAAAATCAATAGCCAAAAATCTGCGATAATGAATATGTTGTTACTTTACCATATTTATTCAAATCCGCCAAGTTTATTTTCTTATCATTAGCAATAATGCTAATAGAATAAGGTTTTCTTGAATAATTCTGTTGATGAAATTTTAATATGTCTGTGAAAACAAGTTTGTCTAATGCAGCATACGTTTTTTGCCTTACATCATAATTAATTCCATGACGCAATGCATCCAAATAAGTAAACAAAACACGCTGTTTGATAATTCGCGATGTTGCATAATTGTTTTTCAGCGCATCTTTTGTAACGCTGAATAATTTTTCAGAATAAGGCAACGAATCCAATAAAGCTTTCATTCCTGAAATAGCTTCGTTCATTTTATCTGCCTGGCAACCAACATACGCATTGATATGGTTGGGTTCGTTAGTTTTATAAGCCGAACCATAATATGCATAAGTAGAATAGGCAAGTGCTTTTGATTCTCTGATGGTTTGGAAAACAATGCCGGACATGCCGCCGCCAAAATATTCATTATGCAAATTTATCACAGGAATTGAAGCGGCGTTGTATAAACTTGAATTTCTGTTCCAGCTAATTTCCGACTGTACCATATCATAATTTGCGAAATTAACTTCGTTCTTTAATTGTTTTCTAAAAACATAATTATTGCCTAAAGGCGCTGATTTTAAAGGCAATTTCGGTTTGTGATAAACAGGCAACACAGTTGCACTTGTTACCGTATTCGGTCCATAATATAAAATTTTGTGCTGGTATGACGTCAGCGATTTGATGATGGCAACTAAATCTTCAGCGGTTAATTTTTTCAATTCATCATTGCTGAATTGATTATTGAACGGATTTTTGATGCCATATTTTCCGATATTGTCTAAACCTTCTAATATGTTGTATTTCTCCAGTTTGCTGTTGTCTCGGTTTTTTATAACATCATTGATAAATTCGCCGAATGTTGTTTGGTCCGGTTTCGCAGTTGCCAGCAAATGTTCTAATAATTCAACCGATTTGTCAAAATTGTTTTGCAAACCATTCAACTGAATAAACGCATTTCGTTCATCAACATTGACCGAAAAATCAGCAGCCAGCTTGTAAAATTCCATACTGATTTGCTCTGCAGAATATTTATCCGTTCCAACAAACTTCAGATAATCCAACGCAAGCGGTAATTTTTTTAAATTATTTTTTCCGAAATCAAAATAATAGTACAACGAAAAAAGCTGGTTATCGTTGTTTGGTGTGGCAATTACCTGAACGCCGTTCGCAGTGGTCTTTTGTATGTCTTTATTGAAATCTAAAAACATTGGAACAATAGGTTTTACTGGTGCTTTGGTAATTTCTTCTACAAATTTCGACTGTGCATTTCTGTTCACTTCTACTTCATGAATAGGTGGCTTTTCTACTTTGATGATCGATTTATCTTCACCGGTTCTTTTATATACTACTACATAATTATTATTTAGCCATTTGTTAGCAAATGCGACAATGTCTTGTTTAGTATAACTGTTCACTTCATCATAAAAAGACAGCGCATCTTTCCATGAAACATTAGTGATAAACGCATCAAGCATAATGTTTGCTCTGTTTGCGTTGCGTTCACTGTTTTGTTGCTGTTCTTTCTGGAAATTATTTTTTACTGCCTGCACGAGATCATCATCAAAATTTCCTTTCTTCAAATTTTCTACTTGTTCCAGTAATAATGTTTTCACATCTTCTAAAGTCTGACCTTGTTTTGGATTTCCGCCTAACACAAACACACTATAATCTTTTTGTATTTCCGGATATGTGTATGCTTGTAATGCTTTTTGTTTTTTTACAATGTTCAAGTCCATTAAACCAGCAGTTCCGTTAGCAAACATTCTGTCCATGAATTGCAGCATGCCTGCTTCTTTCGTATTTGCACCAGGAAAACGAAAGCCAATCTCGAGCCATTCTTCTTTTGGTCCATATACGGTTTTTTCAATCGGTGCAGTTATTTCCGGTTCCGGTTCCGCAATGTATGGTGACACCTCTTTCGACTGAAACGAGCCAAAAGTACCATCTATTTGTTCAATCACTTCATCAGGATTAAAATCACCAACCAGGATCATGCACATATTATTCGGTACATAGTATTTATAAAAATAATTTCTGATTTCTTTTAACGATGGGTTTTTTAAATGTTCTATTGTGCCAAGCGTAGTTTGCTGTCCATAATTATGTTTCTGAAATAAAGCGGCCATCATCGTTTCATAAACTTTGCGGTTGTCATTATCTAAACCACGATTTTTTTCTTCGTAAACAGCTTCCAATTCTGTATGAAATAATCGGAAGATTGGTTTTCTGAAACGTTCTGCTTCAATGAGTAACCATTTGTCAATTTGGTTCGATGGAATATCATTTATATAACAAGTCACTTCAGTTGATGTGAACGCATTCGTTCCTTTTGCGCCAATCAAGCTCATCATTTTATCATATTCATTGGCAATTGCATACTTTGCAGCAATACCACTTACAGAATCAATGTTTCTGTAAATTTCTTTGCGTGCAGTTTCATCAGTAGAGGAATTATATTGCTCATACAACGCATCAATCTTATCTAAGTACGGACTCTCTTTCTGCCAATCCAAGCTGCCATAATGGTCAGTTCCTTTAAACAACATGTGTTCCAGATAATGCGCCAGGCCGGTGTGGTTTGCCGGATCGGTGTTGCTGCCTGCTTTGGTAGCGATCATGGTTTGTAAACGCGGTTCGGCTTTGTTCACGGAAAGAATAACGGTAAGTCCGTTCTTTAAAGTATAATATCTTGTCTTTAATGGATCGTTGGTGACGGTTTTGTATGTGTGATTTCCATTAGTGACTTCTTTCCATTCAAATTTGGTTTGTGCAAAAACAGAAAAATGAATAAGCATTAGCGTTATGCTTGAACAGAGTGATTTCTTCATAAATAATTTTTTATCTATCAAATATATAAAAAATTAAATAAAATTATTGTGACCTGGTTATTATTTTTCAGAAATAATTTCTATTTGCTTTTCCTTATTAGCAATAATTTGTGGTGTGCCTTTGTATTCGCCAATCTTGCCTTTAATACAAATGGTTTTTCCTTGTAAAAATTCTTCCGGTTTGTACGAAAAATTCTCTCTGTCTTGTCCGAATATCATTAATGTAAAAACCTGTTCAGGATATTTTTTATCTAAGTTGATATACGTTGGATTGGTTTTCCCATTTTCAACGAATTTAGTGCTGACCACTTTTCCGCAAACACATTTTTCTTTACCAATAAAATCTTTTGCCTGTGTTGAATTGATTTTACCTTTGCCAAAATCTTTCGGTACAAACTGCGATGTTTGTTGATGTTTGTAATAAGTAGAATCAAACAGCAGCAAATCATTTTCTGCTTCTAATTTATATTCTAAACTATCTTCCAGTTTTGGAAAGAAATCAATGCCTGTCAGTTTTTCAATGCTGTCAATCGACACCACATGTTTTTCCAATTCATACGGAACATCTTTATTCGGATATAAAAATGCGATGGCTTTATAGATTGGCGGAAAATAATCCAACACAATTTTATAGATATATTCAGGAATCGAAACTTTGAAAGAACCTTGCTGTATTTTTGGTAAATTATTATTTAAAACTGGTCCTGTAATTACAATCAATTCACCATTATCGATTGCCCATTCACGTACTTGCATTTCTAATTTGTTCCATGAGTTTTGATTTAAACCATGGTTTTGTGGAATGATATTAGAATAAAAATAGGATTCGCTCAACGCTTTTTTGTTCCATTTAAAATCTGCCGAAGCAGCCATGTGGCCGCGATCATAACCGCTGTTCCAGTAATCGACAGAATCGGACATATTTTGCTTGATTAATGGATCTTTTCGGAAATCATTGGTGCGTGATTGTGTACCGTATAAAATATCTTTTGGAATAACATGCACCACATAATTCGGTTGTCGATGCATTGGATTATAACTGGAAACCAATGCGCTGTGTTTTACGATTTGCTCATCAGCAATCGGTGCTGCGATGCCAACAGAATCGATCAGTTTTTGAATGTATTTTAATTTTGAAAATTCCAGATCTTTAAAAACACCATAAGCAATATCACTTGCAGAAGTATCTTTTGACTGCTGAGAAAAGATATTCAAGCTGACGAATAGTAAAATAAAAAAAACAATTCTTTTCTTCATTTCATAAATATATAAATTATAAAACAAAAAGCGAGCCATAAATTTGACTCGCTTTCATTTGTATCTTTTCTGAAGTTTTAATCATTATAAATTGCTTCGATTTCTTTGCTGTATTTTTCGTTGATTACTTTGCGTTTTAATTTCATGGTTGGTGTCAACTCTGTTGTATCGGTTGTCCATTCGTTCACTAATAATTTGAATTTTTTGATTTGTTCAATATGCGAAAAATTTGGATTCAACTCATCTACAATACTTTGGTATTTTGCCTGCACTTTCGGATTGGTAAGCAGTTCTTCTTTAGAATTATAAGAAACACCATTTTCTTTCGCCCATTTTTCTAATTCACCAAAAGCAGGAACAATCAATGCTGAAACAAAACGTTTGCTTTCGCCAACAACCATGATCTGATCAATAAAGAAGTTTTCTCTGAATTTGCTTTCAATCGGTGCCGGTGCAACATATTTTCCACCTGAAGTTTTTAATAATTCTTTTTTTCTATCTGTAATTTTTAAGAATTTATTGCCTGCGTTATTCGTTACAAACGTACCAACATCACCAGTGGAGAACCAACCGTCATCGCTTAAAACTTCTTTTGTTTTTTCAGGATCTTTATAATAACCCATCATGATATTCGGGCCTTTCGCTAGAATTTCGCTGTCCGATTCTGCAATTTTAACTTCTACATCTTTGATTGGCATACCAACTGTTCCAAGCATCGCGCCACCTTCTGAGAAACGATTGAATGTAATTACCGGCGAAGTTTCTGTTAAGCCATAACCTTCGCGCACTTGTATGCCTGCTGCTGAAAACACGCGCGCAATTTTCAAAGGACAAGCCGCAGAACCAGTAACCACACCAATTACACGACCACCTAGTTTTTCACGAATCTTGCTGAATACTAATTTGTCTGCAATATTGAACAGGAAACTTGGTTTCTGATCGTACTCATACTGATCTGCCAAGCCCATTGCCCAGAAAAATATTTTCTTTTTTAAGCCGGTTTGTTCGTTGCCACCATTCATCACTTTTTCATATACTTTTTCCAACAAACGCGGAACCGTTGTAAAGAAATGCGGTCGAACAGTAGGTAATTTTTCTGCTAAAGTTTCTACTTCAGAGTAATAAACATTGGCACCAGCATATAAATAGGTATAGATAACCATGCGCTCAAAAATATGGCACAATGGTAAAAAGCTCAATGAAACTTGTCCTTGTGAGATAGGCAATTCAGCACGAACTGTTAAAACATTGGAAACGATATTATTGTGCGACAACATTACACCTTTCGGAACGCCTGTTGTGCCAGATGTATAGATCAACGTTGCTAAAGAATTCGGATCGATTGTGTCAGAAATAGCTGTGATTTGTGCAACATCACCACCTTCGCCCAGTTTGATAATTTCTTCATAATTTTTTGCGCCATCGATTTGGTCGAATGTATAAACGTCTTTCAGTGAAGGAACTTTTCCAATTAAACCTTTTACTTTGTCATATAATTTTGCATCGGAAACTATACATAATTTTGCTTCAGCATGATTTAAAATATATTCAATTTCCGGAGCAGATAATGTAGGATAGATCGGTACATTAATGCCACCAATTTGCCCAATACCTTGATCGCAAATATTCCATTCTGTTCGGTTGGCAGAAGTTATAACAGCAATTTTATCCTCTTTTTGAATGCCTAATTTCAGCAAACCTAAACTCAAATTATTCGACAAACGAATCAAATCATCGGTGCTGCTTTTCCACCATTCGCCATTTTTCATCGTTGCCAAAGCCACTTGTTGTGGATGTGTCGCTTTCTGATAATGTAAGACATCAAATAATCTTCTAACTTCCATATTCTCTGTTTTTTTATAATTTTTTATAAATAGAATTAATTAATTCGCTGTATTTTTCCTTAATTAATTTTCTGCGTAATTTCATAGTTGCAGTCAATAATCCATTGTCGACCGACCATTCGTCAGCCAGCAATTCAATGTGCTTGACCTGCTCTACTTTGCCAAAGTTAACATTAAAATCGTTAATTATATCTTGGTATAATTGTTTTACTTCCTGATTTTGAATTAATTCAGTATTATTTGAAATAAAAATACCTTTTTTCTGTGTCCAGTTTTGCAATTCCTCAAAATTTGGTAAAACCAGTGCAGCCACAAATTTTTCACCGTCACCAACCAAAGCTACATTTTCAATAAAGAAAGATTCTTTCAATTTATTTTCAATAGGTGAAGGCGCAACGTATTTACCGCCGGAAGTTTTAAACAATTCTTTTTTTCTGTCTGTTATTTTTAAGAAACCATCAGCCGTAAATTCGCCAATATCGCCGGTCAGCAGCCATCCATCTTCATTAAACGATTTATTCGTTTCTGCCTCATTTTTATAATAACCAAGCATCACATTCGGACCTTTAATCAGAATTTCGCCGTCATCAGCAATTTTTGCCTGTACTGATTGCAGCAATTTTCCTACGCAACCGGCGCGATAGTCTTTCTTACGAAATGGCACTACACTTACTACCGGCGCACATTCTGTCAAGCCGTAGCCTTCTAAAACAGGTACGCCTGCATTGGTGAAAATCGTTGCATATTTTTCCTGCAATGGTGCCGAACCACAAATAATAGCTTTAATATTGCCACCAAGCGCATCGCGCCATTTTGAAAACACAAATTGATTGGCAACCATCAGGTTCGATTCTTCTGTGAAAGATCTTGATTTTCCTAATGGAATGGTTTGTGCCTGCTTCACGCTCCAGAAAAAAAGTTGTTTTTTAAAGCCAGTCAGCAGTTTTCCTTTTTTGATGATTTTTTCGAAAACGCGTTCCAGTAATCGCGGAACGGTGGTAAAATAGTGCGGTTTTATATCTTGTAAATGATCGGAAATTGTTTCCAAACCATCTGCATAATAAATTGAAGCGCAACCGGCAAAATAAGTGTAATTTATCGTGCGTTCAAATACATGACACAACGGCAAAAAACTCAGTACTCTTTCTTTAGTTTGGATTGGAATGGCAGTAAGACAATCTCGCACATTCGTTACAATATTATAGTGCGAGAGCATCACGCCTTTGGGTGTTCCTGTAGTTCCTGACGTGTAAATGATGGTTGCTAAATCGTCTGGTTCAATTTTTTTCTTTATATCATTCAGTTGCTTTTCCAGACTGGCGTCTTCCGTCAAAATAGTTTTCCAATGCGATACATTTTCCAGTTCATCGAATGAAAAAACACCTTTTATTGTTGGAATAACAGGAATAACTTCGCGTAGTTTGCGGTGCATTAATTTGTCGGACAGGAATACATATTTTATTTCTGCGTGATTGAAAATGTATTCATATTCTTTGCTGCTGATTGTTGGATAAATCGGCACATTGACAACACCAATTTGTGAGCAAGCTAAATCAATAAAATGCCATTCGGGTCGATTCGTTACAGAAATGATTGCAATTTTATCGCCTTTTTGCAAACCCAATTTTAATAAACCAATGCTGAGTTTTCGAGCGGTATCAATAAATTCATTAGTTGAATAATATGTCCAATGCTGCTTGTCTTCGCGACGCGCAAAACATACATCAAGCGGACAAACCTTTTGCTGGTATTCAATAATATCAAATATGCGCGTATAATCCAATTTTAAAAAAAATGTAGAAATCAAATTTAAAAAATTAATTGAGATGTTTTTCTATTTACAGCCATCAATTTAATTTTTGAAATCGTTGATTAAAATCATAAAATGTATAAATGAACATAGGTTCATAATATTATTAGCTTGCTTTGGCTAAAATATGCGTAAATTAATGGCTGAAAAGCGCAGCAAGAAACACTATCAACCAAACCTAAGTAATGCCGAAAGAAACACTCACTCGCAGAGAGTTATTTAGTAAAATATTACAACAAAAGGAAGTTCCTGAAACTGCCAAGGACGTGTTGTTTGATAAATATTCACGAAAAGAATTTCCAGGCAGAACTTATCATGATGCGAATGAAATAAATACGAATGAACGAAGTTCCGGTAATGACGAGCGTATCGGAAATGTTACAAGCGGTTTAACGCAATACAATGGCGCATGGACCGATTGGGAAATGATGCATTTACTCAGAAGAACCGGTTATGGTTTTAGAAAGACAGATGTTGATACATTAAGTGCGCTCACCATGTCTAATGCAGTAGATCTTATTTTGAATATTGATAACACTGTGCCTGCGCCACCGGTAAATTTTTATCAAAATATTCAACCGGATGAAAATGGCCTGCCTTATGGTTCAGATTACACAAATGATGCTATAGATTCTTATACAAATCTTGGACAAACCACTAATTTATATCGTTCTGAAGGTTTAAAATTATGGTCTTTAGGTTTGTCGCTGAATCAGGATATTACGATTCGTGAGAAAATGACGTGGTTTTGGTATCATTTTATTCCGGTTGATTTTACGGTGGTTTTTCAGTCATCTAATGCATATGCCGGCACTAATTCAGCACGTATTTGTTATCAGTATATTAAAATGTTCCGTGATAATGCATTGGGCAATTTCAAGACTATTATACGCAACATGGCTACGCAGCCGGCGATGATGTTTTATTTGAATAACCAGGCGAATACAAATACGGCGCCTGACGAAAACTTCGCACGTGAAGTGATGGAATTATTTACATTAGGAAAAGATCCATTAAGCCAATATACACAAGCAGATGTAATACAGGCAGCGAAGGTACTGACCGGCTGGCGTGTGCAGAATTTAAATACAACAGCAACTTCTACTGATTTTGTCAGCTCTTTTCACGATACCAGCAGCAAGCAGTTTTCTTCTTTTTTCAATAACACAGTAATACCCAATACAGGTGCTTCCGAACTGGATGCGTTTATTGATATGATTTTTTCTAAAACACAAGTGGTTTCTGAATATGTTTGCAGAAGATTGTATCGCTATTTTGTTTATTATGATATTGATGCCAATATTGAAGCAAATATCATTACGCCATTGGCGCAAACTTTTGTAGCGAATAACTGGAATATTGTTCCAGTTTTAAAACAATTATTCAAAAGCGAACACTTCTTTGATATAGCAAACCGCGGTGTGTATATCAAATCACCACTAGATGTGGTAGTTGGCAGCGCGCGTTTGTTTAACATTAATTTTAATGTATCCGATCCTTCGAATCATCAGGCACAGTATGAGGTTTGGTCGGCTGTGAATAATGAGTTATTATTTCCAATGAACCAAGTGTACGGAAGTGTGCCTAATGTTTCCGGTTGGCAGCCGTATTATCAGAATCCGTCTTTTCACGAATATTGGATCAATTCAAATACAACACAAAAACGATTTGCTACTTTACTGTATATTTTCACCGGCTTTACTTTAACTAATAATGGTCTGAATACACATATAGAAGTAGATCCGATTGCTTTTGTACAGCAGTTTCCAAATTCTATTTGCCAAGATCCTGATTTGCTGACTGCAGAATGTATAAAATATTTATTGCCGATAGATTTAAGCGCAGCGCAGAAAAGCACACTAAAATTCCAGACCTTGTTATATTCGCAGATAACCAATAGCTATTGGACTACGGCCTGGAATAATTATACTACGACTCCAGCTAATCCAACATACAAAGCTATTGTAAAAACACGGCTCAAAGGTTTATTATCCACTATTGCTCAATATGCAGAATTTCAATTAATGTAAATCATGCAAAGAAGAAATTTTCTAAAAGCCGGCGCACTTGCATCCATACCTTTATTACTTAAAGGTGTTCCTGTTTTTGCTTCCAATTCTTTAGAAAGTGAAACATTAGATACTATAGCAAGAGCAACTGCAGGTTGCGGAAAAATATTGGTGATTGTTCAGATGAATGGTGGAAATGATGGTTTAAATACAGTATTTCCTTTAGATGAATGGAGTAGTTTGTTCAATGCGCGTTCTAATATCTTAATGAATCAAAGTTCTGTGCTGACACTGAATAATAATACTACAACAGGTTTGCATCCTGCAATGTCAGAAATGAAAACGATGTATGATAATGGCAAGCTAATGCTTGTTCAGGCTGTTTCCTATCCGAATCCAAGTTTTAGCCATTTTCGCGCAACTGATATTTGGTTCACGGCATCTGATAGCAGCCAGACGCTGAATAGCGGTTGGATTGGCAGAGCATTAGATAAGATGTATCCAGGTTATCCGGTAGGTTATCCAACAGTAGCTATGCCTGATCCGCTGGCTATTGAAATTGGTTCTACTTTGCCATTCTGTTTACAAGGACCGAATATGAACATGGGTTACAGTGCACCTGATCCGAATAGTTTATTAAACGTAATTAATGGCATCACCGATCCGGCTCCGAATAGTGATTACGGACACGAGTTGGCATTTTTGCGTTTAATGAAAGATCAAAGCAATGTTTACCGCACTGCGATTCAAAATGCATACAATACGACACAAGCGCAATCAGCGACTTATCCGTTAAACAATTCATTAGGTGATCAATTAAAAATTGTTGCCAAATTAATCAATGGTGGTTTGCAGACGCCAATCTATATTGTAAATCATCCAAAAACACATGATACACATGAAAATCAGGTAGATAGTTCTGATAAAACACAAGGTACTCATGCTGATAATTTGAAGATCTTATCGCAGGCAATTAGTGCATTTCAACGTGATTTAGAATTAATGGGAAAAGATCAGATTGTTACCGGAATGACATTTAGCGAATTTGGAAGAAGAATAAAAAGCAATGCAAGCAATGGAACCGATCATGGTTCCAGCGCGCCTGTTATTTTCTTCGGTGCTGCTTTGAATACGAATCTTGCAAATGTGGCATCAACACCATATCCGGTTCCTGGAATGATTGGAACATCGCCATTGCTTCCGGCAAGCGCAACAGTGAATGATCAGGTGCCGATGCAGTTTGATTTCAGACAAATCTATTCCACTATTATGCAAGACTGGTTGTGCATGAGCAAAGCTGATGCTGATGCCGTGTTAGGTGGCAGTTTTACTAAGCTGCCAATATTCCAAAGTTTTGTATTACCGGTTGAGTTATTGTTTTTTACAGGAAAAGCAGAAGGTTCGGTTGCTGTTTTACAATGGGCAACTGCAAGCGAAAAAAATAATTACAAATTTGAAATTGAGCGCAGCAGTAATGCTGTAGAATTTGTAAAAATAGGCGAGCTGCTTGGCGTAGGAACTACTACTGTTGAACATGATTATACTTTTATCGATGAATTGCCATTAACTGGAATTAATTATTATCGCTTAAAACAAATTGATGAAAATGGCACGGTAAATTATAGCCAGATAATTTCTGTTTTCTTTGGTGATAAATCTACGCTGGCTATTTTTCCAAATCCTGCAACGGATAAGATTACGGTACAAGTACAAAGTAATACGACTTCAGGTTTTACGCAAGTATATGATGCGTTTGGAAATCTTCAGTTTGAAAAACAACTATCTCAAGATAATATTCAAACACAAATAGATATTGCATCATTGCCGAAAGGAAATTATTTCATTCGAGTGCAGTCAGGTACTAATATAATCACGCAGCATTTTGTGAAACTGTAACATGTCTTATCCATCTTAACGAGAAATATTAATAGTCATTTATTTAATTAAATTAGTATTTTGTAAGTATGTCTGATTCTTCTAATTTGATTTTATACAAAGCATCTGCCGGTTCCGGAAAAACTTATGCTTTAACGAAAGAATATCTCAAAATTATTTTGCTGAATCCTTATGATTATAATAAAATCTTAGCAGTTACGTTTACGCGGAAAGCTACGCAGGAAATGAAATCGCGTATTATTGAAGAATTAGAGAATTTAGAGAAACAAGAAAAAAAATCGAAAACAATCGACCTTAAGAATACTATCATTAAAGAAATTAAACAGGAAAAAGATATTGATATCACTGCTTTTTTTGATAAGAATGTAAGCATCGCGCTACAATTAATTTTACACGATTATTCTAATTTTAATATTTCTACGATCGATAGTTTTTTCCAGACAATTATTCGCTCATTTGCAAAAGAACTGGATCTGCCGATTGGTATGGAGATCGAACTGGATACAGAATCTGTGGTTCAGCAGGCAGTGCAAGACATGCTGAAAGAGTATAAAACTGATAAAGATCCGTTCTCAAAATGGATAGAAGATTTTGTTTTTGATTTAATAGACGATGATAAAAGCTGGAAGATTGAACAACAATTAATAAAGTTAGGCAACCAGTTGCTGAACGAAGAATATCAATTGCTGAATGAAAATAATAACCAGGATTTTGATGTAGAAACGTATAAAAAAGTGTTGGTTAAACTGAAAAAAATTATAGTTCAATATAAACAAAAGATAGATGACCTGACAAAAAAAGTGGAACATGAAATTGCAAATAACAATTTGGATTTAAGCCAGTTTTATCAAGGTAACAGAAGCATTCAGTCATTTATAAATAAAACAAAAAACTACGAACCGGAAATCAATTCATATTTGCAAAAAATGTTAGATGGCGACGATCTGTATTCTAAATCTAAATTAAAAGATACTGCTGTTATACAACATTTGGAGAACGCCTGGAATAATTATTTGCAACCATTTATTCTGGCAGTCATACAACACAAAGAGACACATCAGAAAAAATACATTGCAGCAGAATTAGTATTGAAGAATATTTATTCAGTGGCGTTGCTTGCATTTATCAATCAAAAAATAAAAGAATACAAAGCTGAAAATAATCTGGTATTGATTTCAGACACTAACCGCATTGTAAGTGTTATTGCTGAACATGAAGAAGTGCCTTTTATTTTTGAAAAATCAGCCAGTTTTTTAAAGTACATCTTGATCGATGAATTTCAGGATACTTCGACGCTGCAATGGAAAGGTATGTTGCCATTGCTTTTAGAAATATTACAAAATACAGACAGTTTGGTATTGATCGTAGGCGATCCGAAACAAAGTATTTATCGCTGGCGTGGAGGCAAAATGGAATTAATTATCAATGGCATTCAATCGGATTTATCGTTCCATACCGATAAATTAAGATCAATAACTTTGAAAGATAACCGCAGAAGCGCGAAAGAAATTATTGAATTTAATAACGCGTTTTTCTTATCTGTAAAGAATAATATTTCACTTGAAAATCCATTATTTGCTGCTGTTTTGGAAGATGTTCAGCAAAATGTAATAAAAGATGCTGTTGGTTTTGTACAATGCAAATGGTTGCCAAAACCGGAAGAAAATGAAGATGATACACATTTGCAGGAAGTTCTAAAAATCATACGATCGCTTGAAAACACCAGTAAATACAGTGATATTGCAATCCTGACACGCAATAATATGCATGGCGCAGCAGTTGCAAATTATTTGCAGGAAAACAATATTCCTGTAGTTTCTGCAGAGTCATTGTTGTTGCAAAATAAACTTTCGATTAAGTTGTTAATTGCTGCGTTAGAATACATTTCACATCCGAAAGAATCTTTTTATGCTGTCAAATTGAATTATTTATATGCACAGTTTTTGGAACAGGAAAATATTGAATCGTACTTAATTCAGCCAAAAGACGAAATATATTTCTTTGAAGAAAAAGTACCCTTTTTAAATAAAGAAAATATAGCACAATTGTCATCAATTGCTGTTAATGAATTAGTGTTCTTGCTGATTAATGCATTTAATTTAGATCATCAAACGGATAGTTATATATGGCGTTTTCAGGATATTGTGCTTTCGCATACTGCTAAAAAATCAACTGCAATCGTTGATTTCCTGGAATTCTGGAACGAACAAAAAGAGAAGCTTTCCATCTTGCCACCGGATGGAATTGATGCAGTAAAAATTTACACGATTCATAAGTCAAAAGGATTGCAGTTTCCTGTAGTAATTGTTCCTTATTGCGATTGGAAAATGTCGCCCAAAAGCCGCTCGTTGATTTGGCTGCAACATGAAGATGAACCGTTTGATGCGCTCAAAACTTTTCCGGTAGAATTTTCTTCAAAGATGGAAAATAGTTTGTTTGAACAAGCATATAATAAAGAAGTCGAAGCAACGTATATCGATAATATCAATTTGCTATATGTTGCTTTTACACGCGCGGAAATGCAGCTATATATTTTGTCAACGGCTGAAAAAGAAGCGAAAGATGAAGCATTGCCACAAAATGTAAGTCGTTTATTGTCCGCAATTATTCCGTCAATAAACTTACAAAATGCAACTATTGATGTCAATGAATTTACTTACGGACAAAAAACGAATATTGTTTCGGAAAAAGAAGACAGTATTAAAATAAAATATATGCAGCTGGTTGATGTACAAAATTTCAAAGAAAAAATTCAGTTGAAACGAAAAGTACATTATAATGATGCACAGGCAAAAGGTACTGTTTTACATGCTATACTGGCAAATATCAATCAGCCGGATCAATTGGGAAAAGCAATGAATATGGTTGCTCTGACTGAATCGGAAACTGCATTTTATACTGATTTATCTAAAAAGATTATTGATTTGTTTGAGCAAAAAAGATGGTTTGATGCAAAATGGCAGCACTTTAATGAACGCGAATTATTGTATAAAAATCAATCATTGCGTGCCGATAAAATTTTATTAAGTGAAGATGATTGTATTGTGATTGACTATAAAACAGGCGCAAAAGAAAAGAAATATAATAAGCAGTTACAGGAATACATGCAGGTTTGTGCAACTGCTTTACAACAAAAAATCCAAGGTTATTTGTTGTATGTTGATGATATGGAATTGATCGAAGTAAATTTGAATTAACATGCATTTTTTTCAAAAATATGATGAAGACGGTTTTGAAGTTATCGAGTTAGATAACGACGAAATTTCAGTCAAAATAGTAGTAAATATTGGAAATACGCTGTTTTCATTAAAGCAACATGACGATGAAAAAATGTATTTTCCGTTTTCTTTTGAAGAATATCAATCAAATCAAAAATTAGCCGGAAATCCGCTTATGCATCCATGGGCAAACCGCCTGGAAAGTGATGCTATTTTAATAGAAAATCAACTACATTCTTTTCCGGAAGACAAACTGCATCTGATTTATCGCGATGGAAATAATTTGCCACTGCATGGTTTGTTGTTAAAAACCGACAAATGGAAAACGATAGATTTGCATGAAGACGCGCAAACCTGTTATCATATTGCTGAATTGGTTTTTGATGCTGCAGACTGGTTATCTATTTTTCCGTTTGTACATAAGATTCAGGTCAAACATCAGTTGCAAAAAAATGAATTGAAAATTGAAACGACTATTATAAATCACGATGAAAAACCTATGCCAGTTAGTTTTGGTTTTCATCCGTATTTTTTAATTGATTCAACATCAAGACATCAATATTCATTGGTAATTCCGGCTGAGAACGTTATTGAAACAAACGAAGTAATGATTCCAAATGGAAAGCTGATTCAAAAAGAAAAGTTATTTAATTTTCAGAATCATCAGATCAACTTAAACGGAATGGCATTAGATAATGGTTTCCAGGATTTGATTTTAAACGAAAAGAATCAAGTCGTTTTTTCTTTAAATGATATGAAAATTGTCTTTGATAAAAACTATGCATTTGCACAAATCTACGCGCCGGATAATATCGGCAAACCTTATGTTTGTATTGAACCGATGACTGCTGCGACAAACGCTATTAACAGAAATACATGTAAAATGCTTGCTAAAAATGAAGCGTTTACGGCTGGTTTTTCTATTGTTTTATAAAACCAAAACACTTCATTCTGAAATATTCATCGAACGCCATGCGTAATGTAATTTTATTTTTTGTGAGAAAATCTACATCGGAAATAGCATTAAAAAACATGCGGTCACTCATTACCAAAATCGATGTATGAATGCCGACAAACTTTCCGGCTTTCTTGCCTTCGTCATAAAAATTCGATAAAACATTTGTCGTGTATTCAATAAATTGCTGCACTTGGTTCCACAACAACGGATAGTCGTCTTGTAAATCTGCCAGCATCAGATTGGAAATATCAGTGATTGTTTCTGAAAATAATTCCAGCACCTTATAAAAACGTTCTTCAAAATCAATAGCATTATTTTTTGTTATAGATTCAAAATTGCCCAACTGCGACAAAACTTTCATCAAAACAATTTCTACCATTTCATCTTTCGAACTGAAATAGTGATATAACGTAGATTTGGTGATATTTAATTCGCTTGCGATCGAATCCATCGTGTATTTTTTCAAACCATGTTCTTTAAAGATCTCGGTCAGTTTTTGTATATAGAAATCACGTTTTTTAGGATTTGCATTTCTTGTTTTTTGTATTGCATTTCGTCCCATTTTCTCAATTTCGCTTTACTTATGTTAATTTAATAGCTATTTTGTGCTTAAAATTAAACTAAAAATAGATTAATAGTTTGATTTTTAGAATTTTTTTTACTAAATTTGATAGAATCAGACGATAATTTAAATTTTCACAATATGAATACTTTACAGATTAACGCGAGTGAGCAAAAAAGCGAAATGACAAAATTGCATAAGTTTTGGCGTCGTTATAAATATTTTACGCCAATTGTCGTGCTGCCTGCAATTATGTATGTCTCTTTTACTTTTTTAGGTTATTGGTCGTTTTTCGCATTTGTGTTTGTGTATGGTTTTATTCCTGCGATGGAATTTATTTTCACAGGAACTGCCGAAAATTTTACGGCAGAAGAAGAAGCTGAAGAGCGAAAAGATATATACTATGATATACTGATTTACAGTATGGTGCCGTTGCAGTTTATTATTCTGACCTGGTATTTAATTACTATTACAACAAAACCGCTGCAATGGTATGAGTTTGTAGGAATCACTACTGCAATGGGTTTGGCTTGTGGTGCATTAGGCATCAACGTGGCGCACGAACTTGGTCATCGCACAAAAAAATATGAGCAATTTATGTCAAAATTATTGTTGATGACATCTTTGTATATGCATTTTTTTATTGAGCACAACCGTGGTCACCACAAGAATGTTTCAACACCATTAGATCCGGCAACATCACGATTGAATGAATCTATTTATGCATTTTTTCCGCGCACGGTTTTCGGTTCATGGATGTCTGCCTGGCATTTGGAAGCGCATCGTTTGAAAAAAATGAAACAAAATTTTTGGAATCCGTTGCACAACGAAATGTTACGTTTTCAAATTATTCAGGTGCTGTTTGTTGTCTCTATTTACTTGGTATTCGGTTGGATTGGTGTTGTTGGTTTTATTGCTTCTGCTACAATTGGTTTTTTATTGTTGGAAATTGTAAATTACATTGAACATTACGGTTTGATGCGCAAACAATTACCAAATGGTTCTTATGAAAAAGTGAAACCGCATCATTCGTGGAATTCAGGACATGAGTTAGGCAGAATATTTTTATTTGAGTTGACGCGCCACAGCGATCATCATTTTAATCCAAGCAGAAAATACCAAATATTAAGACATTTTGAAAATGCGCCACAAATGCCAACCGGTTATTTAGCCATGATTCCGTTAGCATTATTTCCGCCATTGTGGTTTAAAATAATGAATCCGCTGGTAGAAAAACACAATGCAACGCTGAATGAAGAATACACTAAAAATTTAGAAACAGTTGTCGAAGCAGAATAAAATTAGTTTTGTTTTTTCTGTGGAAAAATTTCTATTTCAAAAATTAATACTGAATTTGCAGGAATTTTTCCGACTTCTTTATCGCCATAAGCTAATCGGCTCGGAATGATAATGACGCCTTTTTCTCCATACTTAAAATGTAGTAACGCTTTATCCAAACCTTCAATCACTTGTTTTTTATCAAGCACAAAACTCAATGGCATCTTGCGATCAAACGAATTATCGAACTCTTCTTTGTTCAGTAATCTGCCTTTGTAATGTATCGAAATAGCATCGTTTGCAGACACAGGATTATCGAATGTATTTGCAGTTATTTTATACCAAACGCCGTTTTCATCTTTTGTAAAATCTTTCAAGTTCTCATTGCTTAAATAATCTGAAATGGCCAACGAATCGATAATAACCTGCTGTTCGTATTTTTCTTTTTGCTCGTATTCATAAATAGCAAGCGGTTTAAAATCAATCAGGTTTAACTGGTAAGTGTAATACTTTTTAGCGCTTCCATTACTGTCCAGTAAATTCTTAGGAATACGAATAACCACTGAGTCGCCTTTTCCAAGCAATAAAAAAAATGGAGCGATCTCACCTTTTTTATCTGAATATTTCAATTGCATTTCAACACCTTTATCTTTATCAAAAATGCGCGTATTGAATAGTTCTTTCTTTTTAGATTCGTATTTTTTTAAATGCATCCATACATAATCATTGTATTTCGGTTTTACTTTATTGGTGTCATCTGTACTTATTTTATAATAGATTCCATCGGCTGTTTTTTTCCATTGCTTTTTATTGCAGGAAAAAATAGCAGCAGGCAGCAACAGCAATAATATCACCAGTTTTTGTTTCATCTGAATTATAAAAACCAAAAGTAATCAAATCCTTTTATCTATTTTTATACTTTAAAAGTTGAAAATAAAATAGACATGAAAGTATTAATGGTTTGCTTAGGAAATATTTGTCGTTCTCCATTGGCTGAAGGAATTTTGAAACATAAATGCAAACAGCAAAACCTGGATTGGTACGTAGATAGCGCAGGCACCGGAAAATGGCACTTAGGTTCGGCGCCTGACACACGCAGCGTAAAAATAGCAGCAAAATATGGCATTGACATCTCTGATCAACGTGCGCGCAGTGTACGCAGCACCGATTATGAAGAGTTCGATTTAATATTTGCGATGGATACTTCTAATTATAAAGACCTGAAAAATTGGGCTTTGGATGCGAAAGAAGAAGGAAAAATAAAACTAATAATGGACGAAGTTTATCCTGATGAAATGATGAGTGTGCCTGATCCGTATTTTGATGATAATGGTTTTGAAGAAGTATTTCAGATGCTGGATAAAGCATGTGATAAAATCATTGAAAAATATAAGTAATCTATTCAGTATATTTTTGCAGCGTAAAACTAAACGTAGTGCCTTTATCTAATTCACTGCGCACGTTGATTGATTGCTCATGCGCTTCTATAATATTTTTCACGATGGATAAACCTAAACCGGTTCCGTTTATTTTTCGGTTCCTGCTTTTATCGGCTCTGTAAAAACGTTCGAACAAACGTGGTAAATGTTCCGGTGAAATGCCTGGTCCGTTATCAGAAATCTCTATTAAATATTGTTCGTCCAAATCGTGCAGATAAATATCAGTGCTGCCGTCTTGCCTGCCATATTTGATGGAATTGGAAATCAGGTTTTCGAGCACTTGAGTAATTCTGTTTTTGTCAGCAAACACAAAAAAAGTATTTTCATCGCCATGCACTGTAAGTTTTACGTGCTGTTGTTCTGCAATGTGATGATATTGAAAAAAAACTTTTTTAATTAGTTTTACAATGTCAAACGCTTCTTTTTCTAACTGTATTCTGCCGGATTCAAACTTTGAGATTTCCAACAGATCTGTTACTATATTTTCCAAACGGTCAATGTTGGCATTGGCTTTTTCCAGGTATTTTTTTATAAAATCAGGATCATCCAAATCGCTTTCCAAAACGGTTTCAATATAACCTTGTGCATTGAAAATAGGTGTTTTCAATTCGTGTGAAACATTACCTACAAATTCTTTTCGGTATTGTTCCATACGTTGTAATTCGCGAATGCGCTTATTTTTATTGATTGCCCATTCAGCAACGTCACGCTCTACTGTTTTTAATAAGTTATTGCTGCCTGTTTTTATTTCGTTTTCAAATTTTAATGGCTTACCAATTGTTTTGTAAATGATTTTAATCTTGTTGTAAATAAATCGAACCAAAATAAAACGGAAAAGAAAAAAGGTTACAAGCAAAATAATAGTAGTGTAAATAAAATAATCTTTGACAGGAAGGTAAAGATGAAAAATAAGACTAATGCATAAAAAGATGGCAGTAGAAAAAAATGCTACTGCCAAACTACTGTAAATCGAAATTATATTTGGAGAAGGTGTGCTTCTCATAATTTACTATAGATCTTCAAATTTATAACCGATTCCTTTTACTGTTTTAATTAAATCTTCGCCTAATTTTTCACGTAATTTACGGATGTGAACGTCAATAGTTCTGTCGCCAACAATGATGTCACGACCCCAAATTTCATTCAAAATTTCATCACGTTTAAATACTTTTCCAGGTTTAGATGCTAATAAATATAGTAATTCAAATTCTTTACGTGGAACAGCCATTTCTTTGTTATTGAAAATGATCAAATAGCGTTCTCTGTCTATTTGAATATTGCCTACATCTAAGAATGTTGATTTTGCTTCTTTTGCTTCGTATCTGCGCAATAATGCACGTAAACGACTTACTAAAACCCTTGGTTTTATTGGCTTACTGATATAATCATCAGCGCCGGTTTCAAAACCTGCAATTTGTGAATAATCTTCTGTGCGTGCAGTTAAGAACGCAATAATTGTATTTTCAAACTGAGGCATTTCGCGCAATGTTCTGCATGCTTCAATACCATCCATTTCCGGCATCATTACATCTAATAAGATAATATCAGGTTGATTTTTTTTTGCTTTTTCCAGTGCCTGCTTTCCGTTTTCTGCCGTTTCAACCAAAAATCCTTCTTTTTCTAAATTGTAACTTAAGAATTCAAGGATATCCGGTTCGTCATCAACTACCAAGATTTTAAATGTTTTTTCAGCCATAATCGTATAAAAGTTTAATGTGTTAACGCAAAATTAACATAAATTTTTTAATCTACCAATTTTATACGCAAACATATTCAATTTACAGTATTTAAGTGTGTATTTTTGCCGATAATTACCAACAATCTAATTTAAATCTTTAAAACATGAAATGAGCATAGGTATTTACAATAAAATCTAAATAATTTATGTGCGAATTCCATTTACACCATTATATAACAATAAAACAATTAAAATGAAAGGAATCATTTTGGCAGGCGGCTCAGGAACACGTTTATATCCAATCACTTATGCGATCAGCAAACAAATTATGCCGATCTATGATAAGCCAATGATTTATTATCCATTGTCGGTTTTGATGCAGGCAGGAATTAATGAAATTTTAATTATATCTACACCACACGATATGCCAAACTTTCAGCGTTTGCTTGGCGATGGAAAAATTTATGGTTGTGATTTTCAGTATGCCATTCAGGAAGTGCCGAATGGTTTGGCGCAGGCATTTGTGATTGGTAAAGAATTTATCGGAAACGATAAAGTAGCTTTAGTACTTGGCGATAATATTTTTTATGGTTCAGGTTTAATGGATTTGCTGACGAAAAATAATGATCCTGATGGTGGTGTGATTTATGCGTATCATGTTTCCGATCCGGAACGTTATGGTGTGGTAGAATTTGATAAAGAGTTTAAGGCGATTTCTATTGAAGAAAAGCCAAAAGTTCCGAAATCTAATTATGCGGTTCCTGGTTTATATTTTTATGATAATGACGTAGTAAAAATTGCAGAAGAATTGCAGCCAAGTCCACGTGGTGAATATGAAATTACGGATGTCAACAAAGAGTATTTACGACAAGGAAGATTGAAAGTCGGCATCTTAGACAGAGGCACAGCTTGGTTAGATACCGGTACATTTGATTCATTGATGCAGGCATCACAATTTGTGCAGGTAATAGAACAACGACAAGGTTTAAAGGTTGGTTGCATTGAAGAAATCGCTTACAGAAAAAAATTTATTACAGCAGAACAATTAAACGCCATTGCACAACCATTATTAAAAAGCGGCTACGGCCAATATTTATTAGATATTTTAAAATAGTTGATGAAAAAGGTAATCGTTACAGGCGGCACAGGTTATATTGGTTCACATACGATCGTGGATTTATTGGAACATGATTTTGATGTTATTTGTATTGATAATTTAGCACGTTCCAATAAGTATGCGTTAGAAGGCATCGAAAAAATCACTCATAAAAAACCAAAATTTTATAATATTGATCTATGTGACAGAGCAGCTACGTTAAAAGTATTGCAGGAACACAAAGATGCTGTTGGCGTTATTCATTTTGCTGCATTGAAATCAGTTGGCGAATCGGTAGAAAAACCTTTAATGTATTATGCCAATAACATCGATTCTCTGCTGAATGTATTGATTGGAATGAAGTCTTTTTCCATTCCGAATTTCGTTTTTTCATCTTCGTGTTCTGTTTATGGAAATGCCGATGAATTGCCTGTTACTGAAAATACACCGATCAAAAACGCGGAAAGTCCATATGCGCATACGAAGCAAATCGGAGAAGATATTATCCGGAATTTTGCGAATGTAAATCCAACACATCAGCAGATTTTATTGCGTTATTTTAATCCGGTTGGCGCACATCCGTCAGCATTGATTGGCGAAATTCCAATTGATCAGCCCAATAATTTAGTACCATATATCACACAAACTGCGATCGGAAAATTAGATGAATTGACTGTGTTTGGTAATGATTATGATACGCGCGACGGCTCTTGTATTCGCGATTATATTCATGTATGCGATATTGCGCATGCGCATACATTAGCTTTACAGTTTTTGATTGACAAGAAAAATAAAACGAATTGTGAAGTATTTAATTTAGGAACAGGAAACGGCATTTCTGTTTTGGAAGCGATTGCAGCATTTGAAAAAGTAAGTGGCAAAAAACTAAATTATAAAATCGGCGCGCGTCGTGCCGGCGATGTGGTTGCTGTTTTTGCTGATAATACAAAATCTACAACCGAATTGAACTGGCATTGCAAATATAATATCGAAGAAGCAATGCTCAGCGCGTGGAATTGGGAACTGAAAATGCAGGAACTAAAACTCTAATTACATTTTAGCTTTAAGTTGTTCTAGTATCTTTTGCAATTTATCAATATCTGTGGTTTGATAAACGATATACGATTTTTCTACAGCTACATTGGTTTGCACAGAAAAACTCCAATCTAAATTATTGGCTGAATTTAAAACAGTAGATAATTGAATTAAAAATCCAGACTTTGTGGTGAATTTTATTTCTGTGTAATTAGATGGTACAGCTTTACTTTTTACCATTGTTTTCATGTATTGCAACGCCGTAATCAAGCCATCCATTTCTTCTTTGTCGATATAATTATAGTATGATTTAAACGTTTTTCCTTCTTGTATAATATGAATAACTTTCGCGCCGCTAGTTGTTGTGAAATTTTCAAGGTTGGTGATTTTTACTGCGCCAATTCTGAATTTACCAAAATCTTCCAATATAAAAATATCTTGCTTGATCAAAAAGTCTTTCGTATTGGCAGCAGTTTCAATGTTGGTTTTAAACGAATCTGTTTGTGCAAATGTGCATTGTGCAACAAACACAAATAAAATACAAAAGATGATTTTTTTCATACAATGATTTTTATTATATTTAATTTTTTACTAATTTAACTCATCACTATATTTTCACTTTCACCATCACTTTCACTTTTCTACAAATATTCCAAATATTCTTTTTCTACGCTTGCTGCAGCTTTCTTCGCCGGAAAATAGGCCGCTAAAATACTAATAATTAATACAACTAATCCAACAGTTATAAAATCTAAAACCTGCATTTGTACCGGATAATATTTTACCAAGAATGAAGTTCCTGGCATTGGCACCAGTCCGATTTTTTGTTGCAGGATGCAAAGTATAAAGGCAACGAACATACCAATAAATGCGCCGACACACGACATCAAAATTCCTTCGAATAAAAACAAACGAATGATATTGTTCTTGGCAAAACCTAATGCTGTCAGTGTAGCTATATCTTTTTTCTTTTCTAAAACCAGCATCGATAAAGCACCAATAATATTGAATGATGCGATGATCATGATTAAAACTAAAATGGCAAAGGTGATCCATTTTTCGCTTTTCAAAATTTTATACAACACTTCGTTTTGTTCATATCGACTTTTTACTAAGAATGATTTTCCAAGTTTTTGTCGAAGCAATTCGATTGCAGTTTTTGTTTCTTTGTTGTTTTTTAAACGAATCTCAATTTGTGATGCTTTGCCAAAATTATCTGTCAATGATTGAAAGAATGACAACGGTACAAACGTATATTTGGTATCAAATTCATCAGAAACAGCAAACGCGCCGGCCGGTGTGATATAACTTTTGTTGAATGCATTTTCCATGGAACCAAAACTGCTGCTGCTTTTTTTCGGCATATAAATAGAAACCGGATTGAATGCCTGTTCCGGATTTAAGCCCAATTTTTGCGCTACACCAATACCTACAATGCAAAATGAAAGACTGTCTTGATGCAATATTTTTTTGCCGTCAACCATAAACGTATCGAAGTTTTGAACGACTTTAAAATAATTATCGTCAACGCCTTTTACAGCACAAATATGCTGTTGATCGGAATATTCCAGCAATGCATTTTCTTCTAACGTAAACGTATAAGCGTCAATGTAATGAATAGTAGAAAGCTGTTGTTTAAGGTTGTCGCTGATTTCAAATGTTTTGCCTGCTGCTGCGCTTACTGCAATGTCCGCATAAAAAACAGCATACAATGATTTTACTAAATCTTCTAAGCCATTAAACACCGACAAAACCAAGATCAACGCCAAAGTGCCTGCAAACATTGCTACTGAGCTCACTAATGAAATAATATTGATCGCATTCGTAGATTTTTTGCTGAACAAATATCGTTTCGCTATGTTGAGTTCGAGGTTCATGATAAAAAGTCGTGAGTCGTAAGTAAAAAGTAGTAAGATTATTCTTCGCTACTTTCAGTAGAGCGTAATTTTTCCAGTTCTTCGTCTTTCTTTTTGATGTCTTTAAAGATCTGTTCCAGTTTTTGCACTTCTTCCAAAGTATCATCTTTAAAGAATTCCAGTTGTGGAATCGAGCGTACTTTATTCCTGATTTTATTGCCTAAAACACCACGAATGGTTTTATTGTGCTTATCTAAAATATCTAAAACCGCATCCGGATTTTTATGGTTGTAAATACTTACATAAATTCTTGCCGTATATAAATCCGGTGTTACGCGCACGCCTGATATTGTTACCATTGCGCCTTCCAAAATGTGCGATACATCTTTCTGCATCAATTCGCTCATCGCCAATTGTATCATTTTGGCAACCTGTCGTTGTCTGATTGTTTCCATATTCAACATTCTAATACACAAAAGTACGCATAATAATAGTTGTTTTTATTGGAATCTTTTTACGATAATAATTTGTATCTTTTATCGTTAATAAAACTACATGAAATACACAATTTTATTTATTCTTTTCATTTTATGTACTTCTTGTCATAATAAAAATGATTTGGAAAAAATTAAAGACTTGGAAAAAGAAGCCGATTATTGGAAATCTGAAGTTGACAGATGGAATTCAATATATCGTTATGTATTTGATAGTATAGAAAATCCAAATAAGAATAATATGATAGTTACTGGTTATAAAGTTTATCCTCATATTTTAATCAGTCAGACATCACAAAAAAGGATACAATTAAATCAAGAAAAATTTGAATCGCAACTTAGATTTTGCATAGATTACAGCCATTTTGTAACAGAATATTATTATTCTATTCCACAAAAAAATAAAAATAACAGCTCTAAAATTATAGCGATAAAAGATGGCAATCAGTTTTCCTTTACACCAAAAGATACAGGTTGGTATTATTGGCATGGAAATGTGCGTCTAAAAAATTATAGAACAGGCGAAACGATAAATCATTCAATCATTGATTCTTTCTATGTCTATAAATAAACTATTGACTATTTCCTATCTTTGTTGACTGAAATAGCGTTTGAAAAATCTACTCAAATACTGCAAACCATATCGACTCAATATCTTTTTGAATATTGTGTTTAATTTGTTTTCTACCATTTTTTCTATTTTTTCTTTTTTGATGCTGATTCCGTTTTTAAATTTAATTTTTCATGCAGAAGATATTCAACCGGTAACAGAAAAAGTCGCTTTCAGTATATTTCATCTTAAAGATTTTTTTGAAGCCAATTTCAATAATACGATACTATCGGTTATTCAGCAACACGGCAAAGCCAATGCGCTTTTGTTTATATGCATCATGACGGTAACGGTTTTTTTTGTAAAAAATATTTTCCGATATTTTGCCGTTCATTTTTTAGCACCGATGCGTACAGGCATCGCCAGCAATATTCGTCAACAATTGTATGACAAGATTCTTAGTCTGCATGTTTTATATTTTACCGATAATAAAAAAGGCGATGTGCTGACGCGTTTAACGAACGATGTACAAGAAGTAGAATATGGTATTTTACATTTTCTGGAAGTCGCATTTAAAGAACCGGTGACAATTATTGCAACATTAGTTACGATGTTAATTTTGAGTCCGCAACTGACATTGTTTGTGTTAATTATTTTACCGATCTCAGGTTTTATTATTGGAAAAATTGGAAAGACGTTAAAGCAGGCATCCAGAAATTCGCAACATTTGCAAGGTATTATCAATTCTTTAGTAGATGAAACGATTTCAGGCATTCGTGTAATAAAATCATTTACAGCGGAAAAAAAATTATCAGAACGATTTGAGGCAATTAATCGTCAGCACAATAAAATTGGAACCGGCATGATTCGGAAACGCGATTTGTCAACGCCGTTATCAGAATTCTTAGGTATAACGGTTGTTGTTGTCGTTTTATTCATTGGCGGTCGAATGGTCATCAATCATACTTCACCACTAAGTGCTGAAGCATTCATTGCGTTTATCGTTATCTTTTCACAAATTATTCAGCCGGCTAAAGCATTTTCTAATGCATTTTATTTTATACAAAAAGGATTGGCTTCGCTAAAACGTATTGAAGAATTATTGAATGAGAAAAACAAGATCAATGATGCAGAAAATGCTATTGCAATAGACAATTTTGAAAATAAGATTGAATTCAAAAATGTATCGTTTGCATACGACACAACAGATGTTTTGCAAAATATAAATTTGGAAATTCCGAAAGGTAAAAAGATAGCATTGGTTGGCGTTTCCGGTTCCGGAAAATCAACGTTCATTCAATTGTTGTTGCGCTTTTTTGATGTAACAAAAGGTGAAATTTTAATAGACGGAAAAAATATAAAATCAATCTCACAGGAAAGTTTACGAAAGCTGACTGGTTTGGTGACACAGCAAACGACTTTATTTAATGATTCTTTCTCAAATAATATTGCACTTGGGAAAGAACTTGATATGGAAGCAATAAAGAAAGCTGTTGTTTTGGCAAATGCAACTGATTTTATTGAAAAAGCACAGGAACAATTTGATACCAATATTGGTGACAATGGTATTAAATTGAGTGGCGGTGAGCAGCAGCGATTAACTATTGCACGAGCTATTTATAAAAATGCACCTATTCTTATTTTAGATGAAGCTACATCACATTTGGATAGCAATTCAGAAAAATTAGTACACGACGCGTTGCAGAATTTACTGCAAAATAAAACAGCGATCATTATTGCGCATCGTTTGTCAACAGTACAGTTTGCAGATGAAATTATCGTTCTGAAAGAAGGAAAAATTATTGAGCAAGGTTCTCATCAGCAATTGACGCAACGTGATGGTGAATATAAAAAGCTGGTGGATTTACAGCAGTTGTAAGAATCAGAAATTTCGCAAAATAATCATAAAATCATAGTTTATAGTAAATACGGTTTGCCTAAAAAATGACTTGTCTGACCTAGGAGATCAGACAAGCCACAAAAACCATAAAACTATGAAAAACCCAATTGCCTCGCGGCAATCAATAGAGTTCGGAATTAATTAGTTGCAATGTTTACGTTCAATTCAATTTCATTCTTGATGGCTTTGTCGCCTAATCCTTCAAAGAAACTAGATGAGCCATATTTGATGTCCCATTTTGTTCTGTCAATCGTAATCTTTGCAGTTCCTTGATACACATTACCAACTTTTTTAAATGTTGCTGGAAATGTGATTGTATTTGTTATACCTTTGACGGTTAAAGTAGCCGTAAGGTTGTATGCGCCACCATTTTTTAACACTTTAGTAATTTTCAATGCAGCTGTAGGAAACTGTTCAACATTGAAAAAATCTGTGCTATTTAAGTGACCAATTAGTTTTTTGTTATAATCCGGATCTGTTAAATCTGTACAAGTAATTGATTGCATATCGATTGTAAACTCACCACCGGTTAATGCGTTGTTTTTTACCGTTACAGAACCTTCTTTAATTTTAACTTGTCCGTTGTGTTGACCTAATATCTTTTTACCAATCCAACCGATGCTGCTCGTTGCAGTGTTTATTTTGGCAGTTTGTTCTGCCTGTGCAAAAATGACATTGGACAACAAAATTAATGCTGCAAATAAGGTAGTTGTTATCGATTTTAATCTCATCTTAATTACTATTTTAGTTCGATTGTTGTATGTACAAATATAGAGCCAAAAATAATTATCGGATGTTAAAATTAGTAAAATATCTTTTAAGTTGACTTATTTACTATTGTTTAGTCAATTTATTGATGCAAGTCAATATCTTGCAACAGAAAAATTTACAGAGTATAAAAATGGAATACTGACAGTAAATTTTGTCATATTTCAGGATTTTAAAACAATAAAATAAGTAAGATGAAAAACTTTAAAAACAAAATTGCAGTAGTAACAGGCGCCGGTTCAGGAATCGGACAAGCATTATCGGTTGAATTGGCAAAAAGAGGCGCGACCTTGATTCTTTCAGACAAAAATGCAGACACATTGGCTTCTACAGAAAAGCTGGTGCAGCAAAACGGAGCTGATTGCTATACATATGTGGTAGATGTTTCGGTAGAAAAAGAAATCATCGATTTTGCTAATAAAGTATTGAAGAAGTTTCATCATATTGATCTGTTGTTTAATAATGCCGGCTACGCACTTGGCAAAATTTCTCTGAAAGATTTGAAGATAGAAGACTTTAGAAACATCATGAATGTGAATCTGTATGGTGTTATCTATCACACTAAATTATTTTTAGAAAGTATGTTGGAAAGACCCGAAGCAGCCATTATTAATATTTCCAGTTTGTTTGGTTTAGTAGGTGTTGCTGATCAGGTTCCTTATTGTACTACGAAGTTTGCCGTGCGTGGTTTTACCGAGGCCTTACGTATGGAATTGATCGATACCAATGTAGAAGTATATTGTGTGCATCCAGGCGGTATCAATACGAATATTTATAGAAATGCAGTTCATTATGAAAGAAATCCTGGTTTAGATGCAAAATTTCAAAAGGCACTCGAACGAACTTCACCACAAGAAGCAGCAAAAGTAATATTAAAACACATTGAGCGTAAAGATGAAAAAATCCTGATTGGCATTGATGCTGTTATGGGCGATCGTCTGGCGCGAACATTGCCGGTTGGTTATACCAAGATTATAAAAAAAATGAGCGATTATATTACTAAGAATTAACCAGACAGCTCATTTAGTCTTTATTGATTCGTGTATCTACCTCTTTATTAATTTAAAAGCTAAATTTCTGCCATGTTTTTGCAGAATAGCCAGGTTGATCCATGCAAACGCAAACTGTTCTAAAGCATAAAATTTATCGTTACCGCCAAAATCATAACATGTTGCAAAGCCAATATCTTTGGCTAATTGTGTAGCAATTGCTTTTCCTTTGGTGCTGTTGCCAGCAACAAACATATCAATGCCTTCGCCGTGGTATATTGGATTTTCCATGTTTTCAAAACCGGTGCTGTTAAAGCATTTTACCACATCTATACAATTACAATTATCTAAAATAGCATCTGAAGTATTTGTATAATTGGCCGGTTTCATAAATACCGCATTCATCGTATCTATGATTACTTTGTCTTTCACATCACCAAGCTGTTGCGCTATTTCGTGCGCAAATTGCGCCGGCGTTGCTACAATAATTACTTCGCTTTTGGTAACAGCTTCTTGAATGGTATTAGCAGGAATATTTAATTCATCGGCTACTTCTTTTCCTTTAAAATTTTCAGTCGGATTTCTTACACCAAATACTACTTCGTGTTTAGCATTTACAAGGCCTTTGGCTAAAGCACCGCCTACATTTCCGGTTCCAATAATTGCTATTTTCATGTGATTATTTTTATTGATTAAATAAAAAAGTAGGTATTATATGAATTACACCTACTTTATAGTTTCTGTTGATTTAATAATAAAATTGTTCGCTGACAATTTTTCCGTCTTGTGTT
This sequence comes from Chitinophagales bacterium, assembly GCA_046329815.1. Classification (GTDB taxonomy): domain Bacteria; phylum Bacteroidota; class Bacteroidia; order Chitinophagales; family JADIYW01; genus JADJSS01. Next base: position 947,532 of record JAXLTY010000001.1, on the reverse strand, counting down.
ACATAATGGCACATTTCAGTCATGTTCATTCTGCCCATTCCTTTCATGGTAACATCCATTCCCATTTCCATAAAAATATGCTTTCCAAATACTTTTGGTTCATGTGTGTAGCCACTGTGCATTTCTTCTACCATGCTTTGAAATTGTTTGCCTTTTGCTTTAATGGCATCAATTCCGGTAGCAGTTTCCAGTTCGCCGGCAGGATTTGATTCTGTGCTGGTAGCATTTTGTGCATACAATTCATTTTGCGCGGTTTCAAATTGTCCTTGCTGACAAAGTTCGAATAATCTGTTTGCAATTTCTTGTGTTGTCATTTTTTTGTTTTTTAAGAGTTAATAGATGTTGTAAACATACGATAAATTTTTAATTGTTTATCTGTTGCTAAATTTTGAAATGATAATACCAACTACAGCAACCATGTAAAATTGTCCAATCATGCCAAAAAACGCGGTTACTAATCTCGACATATCTGTTGTCGGATAAATGTCGCCGAAGCCAATACTTGTTAATGTAATGAAGCTAAAATAAGACATTTCGTTATACACTAATGTGATGTTGTTATAAGTAATGCCATGAAATGATTTTGGATAGTTTAATTCGATAAATAAATAGGTAAACAAAGCTACCATACTTAGTAACATGTAGCCACAAAACGAACCAATAATTACATTTAATTGTACTTCTTTTGATTTTGTAATTTGCCGCATCACTTCAATAAAAATAAAGATATAAAAACCAATAAAAAATGAAGTTAGCAACTCAATAAACCAATGTTGATTAGAAAAAAGTAGAAATCCAAACGGCATTGAAATACCTATCAAACATAAAATATTTTTGATGATTTTAATGCTTAAAGAATGTTCAACAAAAATTCCAAAACAAGCAATCGAAATCAATATCATGTTGAAAGGCCATACATATTTTAGATAAAGCGTGTTATCAACAAAAAATATTTTATCAAAAATGAGCAATAATAAGGCAACTAATAAAAACTCATATCGATACTGATCTAAATGATATTGTATTTTCCTAATGTTCATTTTTATTTTTTAGTAATAAACCTATAATTTACTCCAAAGTTGAATACTAAATCAGATGGTTGTACTTTTTGTATATGCACCTTTTGATATTCATACGTTAAAAATGTCTTCATCGAAAATCCTTTAATGATACGAACATTAAGACCGCTTTCTGCATAGAAATGAAAATTATGTTTATTGTTTACTGCTTGTTGGAAATAAGCTTCGTAATACAATTCAACCATATTTTTGGCAACATGATGACTTCCAAAAATTCTTGCTGTAAAACGAAATGCATTGTATTTGCTGGCTGAAGTATCACTAATAAAAGTTAAACCGTTTTGTTTATACCAATTTTGCTCAAAGGTTCCGGTAATACTTAGTTTGATAACCTGACCATTTTTTCGCAATGGCACATACGTTGCGCCAATACCTACCTGATACCGAAACTTTAAACCTTGTCCGTTATGTGTTTGCATCCAGTACATCAAATATGGATATACTTTCTTAGTAGGAATGATATAGAAAAAGTTTCTGCTAAACAAATCATTTTCAGAGCGTATTTTTCTAAATGTTCCGAATGTATAGCGTTCATTTAAAGTAAATCCATATTTTTTGGACGAAGCAATATGTGTTACATTTAATTCCGGCGTGATGATAAAACGTACAACATTTCCGCTGTTAAACTTGCCCGAAAGTGCTGTATTTACTTGCCATTTAGCAGTATCGTTTTCCTGTAATTGAGCAAGTATTACATTCATGCTTGAAAATAAAACAAAAGCTGTTGCAATGACCTTTTTCATTTATTTTATTATCTGCCAAGTGCCTCGATTACTTTTCTTGCCGTTTCTGCACCTGAAAAATTTTGTTGACCAGTAATTAAATTGCCATCTCTAACCGCAAATGATTTCCATAATCCGTATTGTACATAGTTGGCACCTATTTCTTTTAATGCATCTTCAATTCTCCATGGCATAATGTGCTGTCCCTGAGGCAAGAGATTGTATGACCAAACCGCATTGTCTGCAAAGTCCTCTTCAACATTAGCAAATCCGGTTACTGTTTTTCCTTTTGCTAAATATTCTCCATTGGATAATTTGGCGTATTTTAAAATAGCTACACCATGACAAAGAGCTGCTGCAATTTTTCCGGCTTCATAGAATTCAACAAATTTTTTGTGCAGATCTACGGCTTTATCGAATGTAAACATAGGTGCCTGTCCACCGGCTACAATGATAGCATCAAATTTAGTAACATCAATTTCACTCACTTTTTTAGTATTTTCTACCAGTGCCGCTAAGTTCGGAGAATGTATAAAACCCAGAGAGATTAAATCATGTGCTGAATATCCGCTGGCATCACGAGGATCGCTCATTGCATCGGCTTCACATTTACCACCATCATGGCTAAATAGTTCTACTTCATAGCCGGCTTCAGTAAATTCATAATAAGGATGTGCCAATTCACTCCACCAAAAACCTACCGGCCATTGTGTAGTGGTTGAGACAGCAGGATTGGATATAACAATCGCTACTCTTTTCGGATTTTGTTCGTTTACGCGGTTGGTGTTTATTAAGCTCATTTTTCTTGTAATTTTAAATTATTTAACATGTTGTAAAATTATAGCTTCACTTTAAGCATAAGAATGTACATACTTTTTTGTGCCATACATACTTTTTTGAATGTATAATGATTACCAATGTTTTAACTATTTTTACAAAAAAATATGGGCGATTTTATTTATAAAGGAAAGGTTTTTTACAATCCGGTAGAGTTAGCAATGAGCCAAATTGGTGGCACATGGAAAATGCCAATATTATGGCGATTGAAGGACAAAGTTATGCGTTATAATGAGTTACAAAAATCAATACAACATATTTCGCAAAAAATGCTTACCACACAGCTAAGAGAATTAGAAGAAGATGGTTTGATAAATAGGACTGTATATCCGGTAGTTCCGCCAAAAGTTGAATACAGCATTACAAAAAAAGGAAAACGTGCTGTTAAAATTATTGATATAATTCGAAACTATGGTTTAGAATTAATGAAAGAAATAGAGAAAGAAAATAAGAAAAAGCATTAATGTTTTGAAGAACCATGCATCAATTTATCTGTATATGCTAAAATAATGCTCGAAGCCAAAAAGACCACATGTATTAGAATTTGTAATAAGACATGATCCTTTTCTATGTCTTCAATATCGATAAATGAACGCAATAATTGTATACTGGAAACACCGACTAAAGAAATAGCCAATTTTACTTTTAAAGTGCCTGCATTAATTTGAGCCAGCCAGTCTGGTTTGTCTTCGTGTGCACCAAAATCCAGTTTACTTACAAATGTAGAATAGCCGCCAATGACCACAATTACAATTAAGTTTACCACCATTGAAATGTCAATGAGTGTCAGAATGGAAAGCATTACTGTTTCTTCTGTCCATTCACTTGCATGAAAACACAAGTGAATAAGTTCTATTAAGAATTTATAGGTATAAATAATTGACCCAACAATCAATCCAAAATAGATCGGTGCCTGAATCCATCGGCTGGCAAAAAGCAATTGTTCTAAGATTTTCTCTGTTTTTTTCATGGTAAATGGTTTAATAGTTTTGCTTAATTATACGTTCTGCTTATTTTGTTAAATTGTAGATTTTGGTCTTTCGGTAAAAAAGTCCTTAAAATTGTTTTTTCCGTTTTGTCTTCATTTAAGTGCAGTATAAATAAAGTATCACCGCTCTTAAAACCCAATGGCCTAATATCCATATTGAAATTATTAAGATATTTGATGTAGATATTTGCACTGTCGTCTTTAGCATCATAAATTGAACTCTTATATAAGTCAATATATTTATCATTAGAAAAAAGCTGCATTTCATAATTGCCGTCAACACTGCGTTTATGTAATTTTAATGTATAAAGTAAAGTGTCTTTTTTCAATTCATAAGTGCCCGTCCAGTCGTAATTTGGATTTATACCATTCGTATTGTAATCATTATTAGTAATTGTCGCTTCCTCTTTATTTTTAGTAAAATAATTACAGGAAACCAGCAAAATTATGCTGAAACAGCACCAGACAACTTTCTGCATTTAAATGATTTTTTCTAAAAATAAGCATTTTTATAACAAAAATTCAACATGGATAAATAACACGAATGCCGTACCTTTGCGCTCGTTATGTTAGACAAATTAGAATTAATTTATTTCAGGTATAAAGATCTGGAATCGCAATTAGGCGATCCAAGTGTAGTTGGTGATATGCAGAAATTTAAAAAGACATCCAAAGAATATAAAGATTTAGAACCGATTGCTAATAAATATTTAGAGTATAAAAATCTATTATCAAATATCGATTTTAATAAGCAAGTACTTAGCGAAGAGAAAGATGCTGAAATGCGTGACTTGGCGAGAATGGAATTGGACGAACAAACGGCTTTGCTACCAGCTATGGAAGAAGAGATTCGTTATTTATTGATTCCTAAAGATCCGGAAGACGATAAAAATGCAATTTTAGAAATTCGCGCTGGTACAGGCGGTGACGAAGCCAGTATCTTTGCCGGCGATTTGCTGCGCATGTATTTGAAATATTGTGAAAGCAAGGGCTGGACAACCGAAATTATGAACGAAAATGCAGGTACTGCAGGCGGTTATAAAGAAGTTGTAGTGGAAGTTTCCGGTGATGGTGTTTATGGTGTGTTGAAATATGAATCAGGTGTGCATCGCGTGCAACGTGTTCCGGAAACGGAATCACAAGGTCGTGTGCATACATCGGCTGCGTCGGTTGCAGTGTTACCGGAAGCAGAAGAAGTTGATGTGGAAATAAACATGAATGATGTGAAGAAAGATGTTTACCGTGCGTCTGGTGCAGGCGGTCAGCACGTCAACAAAACGGAATCTGCGGTTCGTTTAACGCATATTCCAACAGGCATTATTGCTGAATGTCAGGATGGTCGTTCTCAACATAAAAATTACGAAAGCGCGTTGAAAGTATTGCGTACACGATTATATGAAAAAGCATTGAACGAACACAACGAAGCAATCGCCAAACAACGCAAAACCTTAGTATCTACCGGCGACAGAAGCGCGAAGATCAGAACGTACAACTATCCGCAAGGTCGTGTTACGGATCATCGAATTAATTTAACGATGTATAATTTAGGTGAAATCATGAACGGCGATCTGCAAACAATTATCGACAAGCTAACGTTTGAAGAAAATGCGGAAAAGCTGAAAGTTGGTGGTTTGTAATTTATCTTAACACTTCATGCAGCACAGTCGGCGATTTCAGATCGGTGAAATCAGGAATGTGCCAGCGGAAATACAGAATCAGTTTTTCCAGTAAAATTCTGCGTTCATTTGCATTGAATTTTATTTCGTTTTTATCGTAATAAACTGCTATCAGTTTTTTAAGCAGCAAGGTTTCATATTCGTCCAAATTACTTTGTGTTGAAGTTGGAACATCTTCAAATTTACCGCGTTCCAGGTTAAAATATTTTCCGTTTAAAATATTCTGCATCGACAATTCAAATCCCAAAATACTGGCAGTTTCAAGCAAAAAATACAATGGCTTATTTTCAATAGCATACGCTTCATCTTTATCCAGTTCAATTAAAAAAAACGAAACATAATCATATAATCGCTCGTTGATTTCGTGTTCTTTTACGCATTTCGAAATCAACTCAGTACAGAAAATAACGACGCTTTGCTTGATGAAATTCGTGTTTGTATTCGTATAAATATATGCAGTAGAATATTCTTTGATGCGATTCAGATTACGTTGTTCTTTCAGATAAATTTCAAGTTGCAGAATATTCGCTGATTGAATCAGATTGCCTTTTTGTTTGTTTTTTGAACTTCGTAAACCTTGAATAATAAAACTCAGCAAACCATATTTTTTGGTAAAAATATTCGCAATTACACTCGTTTCCGAGTATTTCGTGGTTCGCAGCACAATGCCTTCGGTTTTGTCGAGCATGATACAAAGATAGTGCAAGAATAAAAAAATGCTTCGTAATGTATGTTTTTAGTTGATAATTAGTATCTTTATTTTCTAAATAATACACATGAAAGCAAATCGCTTATTTTTTATATTGATGACATTGATGATTGTATTTGCTACATCTTGTAATAAAACATACTACTGCGAATGCTTAACTGGTGGCGTTACAGTAGCAAGAGTTCCAATCACGTCATTGGGAAAAATGGGTGCTAAAAATGTTTGCCAGTCTTATGAAGACCAAAACAACAAAAACGGTGCTCAGCAAAACTGCTCTATCCAATAATTTTTTTGACTTTTTCGTTTTTTTCTATCAATGCAATTTAGTTACTGTTCATAATTGCTTCGATTTCATCAATTTCGATAGGAATATCTTGCATCAGATCAATAATACCGTTTTCAGTAATCAAAATATCGTTCTCAATTCGGATACCTAATTTTTCTTCCGGAATATAAATGCCTGGTTCGCATGTAAATACATTTCCAGCCTGCATAGGTGCGTAGCGGTTACCGATATCATGCACATCAATACCTAAGAAATGAGAAGTACCATGCATGAAATATTTTTTATACAATGGATTCTCAACATCTTGCTTTGCAACAGCATCTCTATCCAGCAAACCTAAACCAATTAATTCAGATTCCATTATTTTGCCGACTTCTTTATTATAATCAGCTAAAATAGCACCTGGTTTCAGCATATTTTTTGCTTGTTTCATTACACGCAAAACAGCGTTATATACATCTTTTTGTCGCTGCGTAAATTTGCCGTTCGCAGGAATGGTTCTAGTTAAATCAGCAGCGTAATTGGCATATTCAGCACCAAAATCCATCAACACCAAATCACCGTCTTTACATTCTTTATTGTTTTCGATGTAATGCAACACGCAAGCATTGTAACCACTCGCAATGATTGGTGTATAAGCGTGTCCGGTTGCGCGCTGGCGAATAAATTCGTGAATAATTTCTGCTTCTACTTCATATTCCATCACGCCGGCTTTCATGAATTTGCACACGCGAATGAATGCATCACGCGTAATATTGCACGCACGCTGAATCAGTTCAATTTCAGTCGAGTGTTTTACGCTGCGCAATTTCGCCATAATCGGTCCAAGTCGTTTTATGGTGTGTGCCGGAAAATTGTATTTCAATTCATTCGCAAAACGAACATCTTTATACGGAACTTCATTTGCAGCACGGTCGTTTTCATTCAGATTCAGATACACATTTTCGCAGTAGGTCATTAAACTCGGCAATACTTCGTCAAAAGTTTCTGTCCAGTTTATTTTGTCGATGCCTGAAGCGGCTTTGGCTTCTTCTTTCGTGTATTTGTGGCCTTCCCAAACGGCGATGATCTCATTCGTTTTTCTTAGAAACAAAGCTTCACGATACATTGGATTCGGACAATCAGGATAGATAATCAATATCGTTTTTTCCTGGTCGACGCCTGTTAACCAAAATAAATCCGGATTTTGACGAAATACAAATGCCTGATCAGCACTACGTGGCATTTCATCGCTGGCGAATAAAATTGCCATTGAATTTGCAGGTAATTGTGCAGCAAATTTTTTTCTATTTTCTATAAATAATTGCGAATCGATGGATGTGTATTTCATTGTCTAAAACCTTTATTTATTTGATAAGCATGATTTGCTTGATGATCAAAGGTAAAATTAATTATAGCAATAAAAACAAAAAAGCATTTAAAACTTTTAAGTTTTAAGTGCTTTCATTTTCAAATTAGCTCATTTTCAAATCATCAAATTAGCTATGCTCTTGCCATTTGTTTATTGACTTCTTTAAGTTGTTTTTTTAATTCTTCATTTTTTATTTTCAAGGCATTTGCTCTGCGCAAATATTCTTTTGCCACTCGTATTTCTCTGCGTTGTGCATAGATAGTACAAATCTGAAGATAAGCAGTACCTAAATTATCATCATCAGGCAATCCTTTTTGAACGGCAATCTTTAAATTTTTAAGCGCTTCTTTGTTATCACCTTTTTGCAAAGCGATGCCGCCAAGTTGTAAATACGAAATGCCTTCCTGCGAAGTGCCGAGCATATCGCTTTTGTTGGCTAAACTTTTTCTGATATTCGCTTCTGCAGATGCCAAATCCTGGTTTGCCATATCAAAATTGGATTGTAGCATATAATAACCTTGACGAACCGGTTTTATTAAAAGATTTGGAAACTTGATCCAGCTCATTACTTCTTTTGCGCCATCAATATCGCCTGCTTCTACTTTTTTTTGCAAGTAACGCATTGGTCCGATAAAAATATCAAACAAGATCACCACAACAGAAACAATGTATAACAAAATAGACCATTGCCAGCCCTTGTGTACAAAAATATGCAGTAAGATACCAATGATCAAAAGTACGATTGCTGCGTAAAAACGATATTTAACGTATAATTTTCCGAAATCCATAGTATAAATTGAGTTGCAAAAATAGTTTTTTTAGTAGTAAGTAACAAGTAATAAATTTTGGATATTATGTTGTAAAAAGTTGTACTTTTGAATGAATTAAAATATATTTACATATATGCTAACACTAAAACAAAAAAAAATGAAAAGAATATTTGCATTTTTTGCTGCCACCACATTATGTGCGTTTTTATTTTCTTGTAAAAAAGACGGCACAACTAAACTTGGAACCGTAAATGAATCACTGGCTGATACATTACATTATTTTCGTTATCAAGAACAAACTCTTATAAACGATTCAAAAACTACGACAGGTACGGTTACTTTATTTGGAAATAAGAATATTGGAACACCAGATACGTTGTTATTTGTATTTAGAAATTTCAGCTTAAATGCAGATGCAGAAGATGTAGATGTAAGAGGCGTATTAAATATTTCGACACCAACTTCTGATTTTGTATCTGTAGGCAGTTTAAAAGGTAAATCAGGGAATTTTTTGTATAAAAAAGTAAACTCTGTAAATCTTTACAGCGCCGGATATTTATTGTTGTATAAAGCCAGTTCCAATGAAAAATATGGACATGTAGAATGGGCTTTTTAGAAATTCGGAACAAAATATAATGTCCAGCGGAATTTTTTCACATTTGGATTATCAAGTTGTGTTAGACGCCAGTTGAAATCAACGCGCAAAAATTTCGCGATGTTTTCGATGCCAAATCCAACTTCTGCATAAAATCCATTTAAGCCATTTAAACCGGTCGGAAGATCAGAAAAAGAAACTTTATTTTTATCTAAACTTGCGACAGCCATTTTGGTTTCAAAGATTTCGCGTAAACCTAGTTTTCGCCACAATGGAATTTTATTAAAAAAGAAACCATCAAAATGATGTTCGATGTATAATGCTAATTGCTGGTCGGCAATGAATTCATTTTCCAACATATTCGTGAAACGTTCATTATCATATAAGAAAGACTGGTTTCCTGGCAAGATGGTCAGCAACGGATACGGTGCAGAACCAAACAATTTACTGCCAGCCAAACGAATATTGGTATGACCAATCGGCGATGGTAAACGTTCTTCTACCAGCAATGTCAGTTTGTGGTAATTAAAATCACTGATTTTGCTTTTAATAGAAAAAGAATAATTGAATGTGATGCGTGGCAAATTACCTTTTAAGAATTGCTTTTTGCGAGAAGTTTGTAAATATTTTGCGCCAGGTGTTGCGCTGAAATTAATACTCGGTGCGAAAACCTGGAAACTGGAATGACGAACTGTATCAAAATTTCCCGGTGCATAAGGTTCGCCTAATTCTGTTGTTTTAATAAATTCAATTCTTCCTGGAATGGTTTTGTAATTCTTATAGTTTAAAGTAATAGTAGTATTGATATTCTTGCCCCAATCTTTGTAATAACTCAGGCGTGCATCTTTCAGATAGATCAAATCGGCAATGGATCTTCTGCGCAATAATGAATTGAAAATATAGTCGTATTCCTGTCCTGAACCTTCTAATGTGAACCGCTGATAGTCATCACGGTAAGACGCAGAAAGCGCATGATAATGTTTAAATTTTTTATCAGGTAATTTAGTGCTTAATTCCAAGCCATATTTAAAGCGTTTATCTTTTAAGCCATAAGCTGCATATACTTTCCAGTTGACCCATTCGCCGATGCGCCAGTTGTTTTTCAGGTTTAATCGTAAACGCACGCCTTCCAAATCGTTCCATGTTGCAATTTGGTAAATATTGCCAATGTCAATGATTTTTGTTTTATAATAACCACTTGCAAACAAACTGCCAAGCGCAGAAAATGCTTTGTATATTTTTGTTCGCTTTAGAGAATCAATCAAAAAATAGACGTTTTCCTCAGATTTTGCCAATGTATCATGACGACTTGCCAGCCAAAACGAGTCACTTTTTTTGCGGTAACCTTTTACCAAAACCTGGTCGATATCTTTCAGAATAGTATCTGCAATCGGTTGTTCGATAATAATGTCTTTGCGATGCATGTAACGTGCAATGCGAACACTTTTTGCTTTCTTCTTTTTGGAATACGAAATATTAGTGGAACGCGATTCCATATTCTTGAACCAGTTGCCGTTTACATTCTCAAATCCTTGTGATAAAGAAAAATCATTCACAAAATTCAAATTAGAACGTTTGTCGATGCCAAGTTCAATTTTCATGATTGCATAATCGCCGCCATGAATTTTTGCTTTTCCATTGAATAATAAATCGGACTTGCTTTTTGGTGTAAATGCTAAATTATAGATCATCACACTGTCGCGCACGATGATAGTGTCTGTAGCAATTAAACTATCTGCAATGATCGAACTGTCTATTACTGTTGTGTAGGTAATGATCGAACTGTCCGGATGAACTGTGTTATTTATTGCATTAATAGTACTGTCAGCGGTCAGCATATTTTTAATAATGCTTGTGTCGTACTTCACTTTATTAAAATGAAGCGTTCTGTTTTTATAAATAAACTTACTGGTGTCAATTGCTTTAGTTGTATCAGCTACTTTTACGCTATCAATTACATAATAATTATACAATGCCAAACCACCATCCGCAAAAGGCAGCAAGAATGTTTTACCGATCACCTGAGTTTGATTGTCGTATATTTCCACTTCATCAAAAGCAATATCCAACAATTCAGAAAAGCGCAATTGTTCGATACCTGAAGTTTTCTGCGCTTTTACAATTTCTTTATTTTTTTTAGGATCTTTATTGACGTAATGATCGCTGATAGTTTCTTTTAAAATCAATGGAATATAGCGCGTGCCGTCAGCCGTTGTGTCCTGATTTTCCAGAATAAATTTAAATGGTTTTAATATTTTCAGCTTCGCAATTCTTGGTTTGATATTATACAGAGAAGCAACTGTTTTCAGGTATTCTTCATATTGATACGATGAAAAGCTTTTGGGTCGGTTATCTTTTTTGTGTGCGATTACATTCCTGAAAATACGAATGGCTGCAGTGTCTTTAGGAATTTTTCCTTTCTTGGCTTTTACTGTAAATTCTTCCAGCATAAAGCTTTCCAGGTGCAGTTTAACAACAATGGAGTCTTTTCTGAAAAAACGTTTTTTTAGTGATTCGTCTTTGTAACCGATATAAGAAAAAACAACAGAATCTGTTTTAGAATTTACAGTAATGAAGAATCTTCCGGAATCGTCAGTAGTGCCGCCTTGGTTGGAACCGATCGCATAATTTACATAAGGTAATGCTTCTTTCGTTTTAGCATCGATGACAATACCTTTCAATTCAATTTGTCCGAACGACAATGAGCTGAATAACAAAATATTAAAAACGAAAAATAATGTGCGCACGTTATGATTTCAGTTCAGCAAATTTATACAAATGAACGCTTCAAAAACGATTCAGTTGTACAGATTAAAAAATTAGTAACAAATGTCTTGCCAATTTGTTGTCTGCGTAAAATTGACTTAATGCAAAAGAAAGATTGAGAATTTATTTTCTTTTTATATATTTTTGAATCCAGATGCAGCCATTAGACAAAGATAAAGCAGAATTTTTAAAACAAACGATTGATGTGTGGAAGAGTGAGCAACTGCTGACCGATGAGCAGGCGACTCAGCTAAAGCAATCGATTAAGGTTCGTAAATTCAACTGGAAAAAAGTTACATATTATGCTTTTAATATAGCAGTATCGTGCGCTATATTATCAGTGATTGTATTGCTGGCAGACAAGCCATTGCGTGTGTTTATTCAAAAGATCTTTCAAATTACACCAACAGCAATCAGCAGTATTTTAACGTTATTTAGTATTTTGTTTTTTTACATTACAAAACTTAGATTTAAAAACCATCCAGAAACACAAATCACCAATGACGCAATTTTGCTCTTTGGTGCTTTTTTGAGTTTATCTGCTATTTTTTATTGGTCGAAAGCACTGCATCTTTTTGAGCATAATTATACATTTATCTTTTTGCTGGCAACTGTATTATATGTTTGTATCGCCATTTATTTTAAATCTCCTGTTTGCTGGCTGCTAAGTATTTTGATGTTGACATTAGCTTATTTTATCATAATTGCACCACCAACGTACCAATCCTATAATAACAGATTCAGTTATCCGGTTTTATTTTTGCCATATTGCATTGGTCTGTTATTGATATCATTTTTTGTAAAAACACAGAAAGTATTAGAGCCATTATTCTTTAAAACACATTATACGACAAGCGTCCTGTTACTTTTTATCACGTTATGGCTGGTTTCTATTTTTGGTAATTACAGTGATATCGATCAATGGTATGAAGTAAAACAATATAATTTTATTGTTTGGTCGATTGTATTATTCCTGATTTCTTTGCTGGCGATGTATATTGGCTTAAAACGCAATGATTACATTCTTGGAAACACAGGATTAGTATTTTTTATATTAAACTTAGTCACACGTTATTTTGAATACTTTTGGATTCCGTTGCACAAATCTGTTTTCTTTATGATACTGGCGTTGGTTTTCTGGTTCATCGGCAGCCGAGCTGAAAAATTATGGAATTTAAGGTTTTTGGAAGAAAATTAAACTTTTTTTAAAGCTAACTACAAATGTATAATATGCTCGGTGCCAAACGGATTTACTTTAACCGTTTCATTTTGCAATCTTAAATTATTTTGCAGAATTCTGTTTAATGCGTCCACACGTCCGACAGATTGACTCCATTCATCTCTTGTTTCTTCGTTATCAGGATTTAAAAGTGCCTTTCTTCTATTATACAGAAATCGCATCATCCATTCTAACTCATCGATATCTTCGCCGGCAGCACCGCAATCGTCATTTGTTTTATCGATAATAGCATATAAACCATCCGGATCATCGCCATCGCCGTGTTGAATACAGCAGTCATAAATGCATAACAAAGAAGCCGGCAATTTTAAACCATTATCGGTACATGCTTCGATAGCCGGTTCGTAATACAATAAATCAGCTACATAATTTTGTGCATCTATAAATTTAGGATCACCGGTACATGCACGCCATGCAGCCGGAAAATTAGGAATCGCAGTCGTATCGTCGCTTCCATCATCAGCAAGTGTTTGCAAGGTTGGAAGATATGGCACCAATAAATTATTCGGTACAAGCGCAGTATATTTTTGCACCACTTGCAATAAATCACCATCGGCTGACGTGAAACCTGCTTTTCCTGCTGTGTAACCGCGTCCATCACCTAAGTTTTTAACATAGCCATATTGAATAATGGTATCATCATTTTCAAAAATAGAAACTATTTTATCAGCCAAGATTTTTTGTTTGGCAGCAAACGGAATTAAACCATCTTCATATTGTGTTATGTTTTTTTCTTTTTTACAGGCAGAAAAAAATGTTACTATAATAGTAAGTAAAAGGATTAATTTTTTCATTGTTTTGATTTTAATAATTTTGTTCTTTAAGTTAATGGTACAGATGGATTTATTTTGCGCCTGCATTTATAGCAACATCTGCTTTTTTTTGTAAGCCATATGCCTTAATAGTAATAAAATGTCCGCCGGAAATATTGACCAGCATCCAGCCGTAATTATAACTTGTTCCATTTTTTATTCTGAAAGCGATGTATTTGTCACCGGCACCATTAAAACCAAATTGATCAGGTGCTGAATAAAAATAAAAGATAGCATCTGCTTTCCATGTTCCTGATGATGCATTTATAGTGCTACCTTCGGAAAATGTTTTGGTGATTTCATTGATAAAACCTGAAATTTCAGTTGAAAATTCAAAATTAGTGATGCTATTGATTCCAATTTGACTATTCGTGTTGATGCCACCTGGCAGCGAACTGTAAATACGGAAATCATCAGTTCCATCGCTGTTTAGATCGATTACACTATCGTTTGATGATGAATTGTTATTAGACAGCAGAATGCTAACCGTTTTGTCTTCGATATTTACATCGTTTTGTTTTTCTTTTTTGCAGCTTACAGCAATAATTACTAATACCAGAACTGCTATTGATCTTATTGTTTTCATAGTTTTTTGTTTTTTTATTGAACAGTATTTTTTAGAAATGATAATATTTATATTAGTCTCTAACACAGCGAACGCTTAATCCAGTTTGTTTAATAGTGCCGTATTTGCTTACATCTGTTGAACTGAAATACATTCGGCGAGACCACGCATTGTTTCTATCAAGCCCTGTAGAAGACCAAAAGTTACCGAAGTTGCCAAGATCATTGAACGATCCAGTGATATCGCGGCGACCCGCAGGAAGACATGTAAAACCACTACTATTGTTAGCTCCTGTGTTTGGACTATTCCATAGTGTGGTAGCTTTCATTGCGCCACCAGCTGTATTTTCACCACCTAGATAGTCTGTTAAAGTAGTACACTCAGCATCAGTAGGTATATGCCATCCTTTAGGTGCTAATTTGCCAGTGTTTACCGCATACCAATTGTATAATTTACCATACGTATCATTATAGTATGTGGTATTAAAAGTATTGTTAGCATTGTAAACTGTAAATGCACCAATATTAATATTTGCCCATGCAACATCATCTAAATCTGTTGGTATAGAAGTTCCATCATTATATTTAGTTGTTTTAAGGTTTTGTACCATCCATGTTTGAGTGCCTATAACTACAGTATCATACACATTACCATCTATATCTCTTGGACGCGTATCTGATATTATTTTACTGCTTGCTTTTTTGCAGCTTATAGCAAGGATTACTATTGCTATAGTTACGATTGTTTTAATTTTTTTCATGGTTTAAAGATTTTTTTTTAATTTATTATTTATTTTTCACCTGCTTTTATTGGTGTAGTAGATAACAGTTTACTGATAGCAGCATCGTGTATGATAATTGATCGTCAGAATCATTTGAACTTACGTTTATCTAACCAAAAAAAATACAGCTATTAATAATGTATAAATCACTTTTTGCATACTAATTTTTATTTTGTAGAGTTATAATAATCTTTTACTTGCTGCTCTGTAATGGCATAGTTCCAAAGGTGCAGATCGTCAACGTTTGTTATAGCATTAATTGACTGAACCAGTAATCTAAACAATCCTGAATTAGGTTGATGCCTGAAATCTTTAAACACTTCAATACCATTAATGTAATAAGTAATATTTGCGGTTGATAACACTATTGTTAGATTATTCCATGTGTGGATATTACACAAGAAGCCAAAATTTGTTATAGTGGTTCCATTTAGTATATATAATGAATCATCTGTTCTTTGTTGTGATATGGTGCCACCAATTTCTACATTTTTGAAATTTGGTGTTGCACTCCAAAAAGAGCAGCCGAATAAATAATTATAATTTGTTTTATCAACCAGTTTTATCCAACAGGATATGCTATAGTTTAAAGGATTGGTTGTTTTTGTTACCGGTAAATTAAAATAATCAGTAAGATTTATGTCAGCATTATACAATTGCATGCAACTATTCACTTTTCCATCGCTTACATATCTGTAATCTGTAGCATATCTCAAATTTCTAATGGTGTCAGAATAGTTATTCTTATCAGCCAAAGTATTATCAAACGTGTAAATGGTTTCGTATAATGGATCTGGTTTTATTGCGGTCGGTTTTTTGCAAGCAGAAAACAGGACGCATAAAAGAAAAAGATTATTAAATGTTTTCATGACAGGTAATTTTATTTTATAATTATGGAAAAGAAATGACAGTAAATATTGTTTGACTGCTGCCATTACCATTACCTAACTGCCCTTGTAAATCTAAACCTGTACTTAATATGTCATTATTGCTATTTTGCACCACCGTGTGTTTATCGCCAATGCCAAATAAATGTATGTTATCTATTATTTTTTGTGGTGTGTTGTAGGTATTCGTTTGCGTTCCATTTCCAAATGCACCAAATTGATTATCGCCGGTATTCCATAAAGTATTGTCTGTTTTTAAGAATAGTGTATTATCAAAACTATTGCTAATTTCTTTTACATCATTTGAAATTTTTATTGGCGAGTTTTTGCTGATAGTAGTTCCATCGCCCAATTGCCCTGAACCATTGTAACCTACTGTCCAGAGTGTATTATCTGTTTTAAGAATCATAGTATGGTATCTGCCTGCAGTCATTTTACTGACATTAGACATTACAAATACAGGAATAGATTTTTGAGCAGTAGTGCCATCGCCGAGTTGACCATCGGTATTGCTACCAACGGCATACAACATGTTGGATGTTTTTAGAAATAAAGAATGTGAATTTCCGGCAGCAATTGCTTTGGTGTTTGTATTTACCAAAACCGGTGTAGAAACATTGGTAGTAGTAGTACTCTTTCCAAATTGTCCGCTTAGGTTACTGCCACAAGCCCAAACCGTTCCGTCATTTTTTAGTATTAACGTAAATAAATAACCACAAGCAACATCTAAAACATCCGTCATAACTTGTTTAGGTGTTGGATTCGGATCGGTAGTCGTTGGATTAGCACCATCACCTAATTGCCCTTGGTAATTATATCCACAAGCCCATAAGGTATTATCTGTTTTTATAATCATCGTGTGTCCACTTCTGGAGCTTACTTTTTTTACATTGTCCATTATTTTTACAGGAACATCACGTTGTGTAGTAGTGCCGTCGCCTAACTCGCCATAGGTGTTTTGTCCGCAAGCCCAAAGTGTGTTGTCATTTGTAATAAAGAAAGTTTGGTTGCCGGCACACTCAATTTGCTTGAGTAATGTTTTGTTATTTGATGTCTTGTCCTCTTTTTTGCAGCTATTGCAACTGAATATGACAATAGTAATGCAGCATAAGATGCTAATTCTTGAGAGTGTTTTCATAGTATTGTTCTTTTAGTTTATGCAATCTATATTATATGTTACGAACTTTCTTGTTTTATTTATTAAACGGAAGCTTTGAATTATTAAGCGACATTTGTCTAATACAGCAATCCATAATTTGTATGTCAAATTTGTATAATTTTATTACACAATAAAAGACAAAATATCGTCTTTAGTGTCAAATAAACTAGCTGGTTTATTCTCATTTTTCTGTGTAAAATGTTGATAATAATATACTTGTATTAATAGAGTTGTGTCAATAGAATTGATATTTACAGACAATGGTTTGTCAATGTAGCAGAGTATGAACAATAAATATTTATCTTTGTATGCTGTACATAAACTATACTTCTAATGCGTGATTCCAAATTATTTGCTATTATTTACCAACTTTCCGATAAAGAGATAGCATTAATTAAAAAAAAATTAAAGCAAGAAGCGGGTAAATATGCATTTAGTTTATTTGTGATTTTTATTGAATTAAAACAAACAGAAATTTCTAAAGAAGAAATTTTTTATCGCGTTTTTAAGAAAAAATATACAAAGAATAATGATATGCAATTGCGAAATGAGATGAAACGTCTAATTGATAAAATAGAAAAGATTTGTGTGCTGCAAATGATTCAGGATGATATTAGACAAAATGAAGTATTACAATTAAACTATAAATTACAATGGTACAAAAAGTTGTCACTTACTGATGAGTTCAGTACTGTGTTAGATCAGATAAGTATTCAATTAAAGAATACAGAAAATTACAGTGAACTATTTAATACGCATTTTTCATTCGTGGATTTGCTGCGAAACCTGAATGCTAATTTAAGATACAATGCCATACAAGTTGCTGCAATTTATGAACAGTGTGAAGCAGCGTTTTATAAAAGTACTACCATTGCCTACAAAAAACTATTGTATCTAAAACGATATAAAAATCAAATGAACCGTTTAGCAATGTTTGATTTTATAAAAGCAGACTGGCAGGAAGATGAACTACTGAAGATAGATACTTCTAAATATAATACTTTACAAAGCAAGTACTATGATGTGCTGAACATTAATGCAAAACTTATTGAAAATAAAAAAATAGCAGATATAGTCTTTGTTCTGCCATTTTTAGAAGAACTCGAAAAACAGCGTACAGCCAATAAGAATGCGTTTACAACAGAATATTTAAATACTTTGTTTTGTGTGGCAACCAATCTATCGTATGGCGGCGAATTTGAACAAGCAGATATTTATTTCAATAAATTATTTGTTGTTGCAACAAAAGATAATTTTGCAAATTATGTCCACGCTTTGTTTGATTATGCAACCAATCTTAATAAACTAAAACAATATGAAAAAGGATTGCAAGTATTAAATAGCATCGACAAAACGGTTTTACAGCAAAATCAGATTTGGCAAACTTTTTACGATGCCAAGATACTGATGTGTTATATAGGATTAAAAGACATTGTTAGTTTATATGCATTGATGCAAAAGAAAAGCAGCGAAAAAAGTCCGTTTCAGAAAATATACAATAGATTTGGCATTTGCTGCGTACATATATTGAACAATAATTTTTCAGAAGCAGAAAAAGAAATGTCGAATATTATTCGAACTAAATTATTAAATGTAACTCTGTATGAATTTGTACCATTAACGGATTTTTTTCAGTTTGTTTTAAAACAATATGCTAAATACAACCATGCAAGTCTCATTCCTGAAAAAATAAAAAATGAGATAAAGATGCAAATGTTTGCTATCGAAACACAAATGTTTGAAAGAATAAAGGGGTATTTTCCATATCTCATCTTTGTAGAGTTGCTGAATCTAAAGCAACTTTAATCATTTTAGATTGATATTCAAATTATAATAAAAAATTATTATTAATTATTTTAGTCTAATGCAAGTGTTTCGTATGCTATGCATTCAAATCTGTTGATGGTATCTGCCTCTGACCGGATTTCGGTGTAAATTCGATTCATGTATAACCAATTCAATTTTTAGCAGACCTACTTCTAACCAGCGTTAACTTTCCGACACCACTTACCGTATGGATACAATTTTCAAAGAAATGTTAGTTGTCTGTACGCTATTCTTGTATCTGTACTGCATACCAAGCAATGAAGAGTTAATCACTCTTATATTTTGATAATCAATTATTTATTTAATTTTCCAGTTCTTGTGTTGCTTTCATGTTCTTTATTCCCAATTTTCCAAACACAATCTTAACCCGAAATTAATATGAAATAATTTTCCACATTTGAGAATAAATTCCTATCTTTGCGCCCACTTCAGGAGGAAAATCCTAGTTTTTAGGGAATTTCTTCTTGTAGTTACTGCCTTCGCAGGGAAGGTAAGACTACAAAAAAAATGAACTTTATTCAAGTTTCATTTGGTATTCTTACCCTTAATCTCTACCTTTGCAGTCCCAAATTTTAAAAAAGTAACGAAAGTAACGAATGCCTACAATTCAACAATTAGTAAGAAAAGGAAGACAAGAGCTTCATTATGCTTCAAAATCAAGAGCATTAGATGCTTGTCCACAACGTAGAGGCGTGTGTACACGTGTATATACTACTACGCCTAAAAAACCAAATTCTGCGTTGCGTAAAGTAGCGAAAGTGCGTTTAACCAACAAATTCGAGGTTATCGCTTACATTCCGGGTGAAGGTCACAATTTACAGGAACACTCTATCGTAATGATCCGTGGAGGCCGTGTTAAGGATTTACCTGGTGTGCGTTATCACATCGTTCGCGGTGCATTGGATACTGCAGGTGTAAACAACCGTCAGAAAAGCCGTTCTAAATACGGAACGAAAAAAGGTAAAGCAGGCGCAGCAGCAGCACCGGCAAAAGGCAAGAAAAAATAATCTGTAATACAGAAAATAGAATAAAAGCATGAGAAAGCAAAAAGCAAAGAAAAGATATTTAGCACCGGATCCGGTTTACGGAGATCCATTAATCACGCGTTTCGTGAACAACTTAATGATCGGTGGTAAAAAAAGTACTGCTTACACAGCGTTTTACGAAGCATTAGATCGTATCAAAGCTTCTACTAAAGAAGAAGGTTACGAAATTTGGAAAAAAGCGATGGATAACGCAATGCCGTCTGTAGAAGTAAAAAGCCGCAGAATTGGTGGTGCTACTTTCCAAATTCCAACACCAATCCGTGAAGACAGAAAATTATTCATGACAATTCGTTGGTTGATCCAATATTCTCGTAAAAGAAACGGAAAATCAATGGGCGACAAATTGGCAGCAGAATTAATTGCAGCATCAAAAGGTGAAGGCGCAGCAGTAAAAAGAAAAGAGGATACTCACAAAATGGCAGAAGCGAATAAAGCATTCTCACATTTCAAAGCATAATAAAAAATAAAAAATACAGCGAATAACTGTATCAAAGAAAAAATAAAATGGCACGCGATTTAAAATATACAAGAAACATTGGCATTGCAGCTCACATTGACGCTGGTAAAACAACTACGACTGAACGTATTTTGTACTATGCTGGTGTAAACCACAAAATTGGTGAGGTACACGATGGTGCTTCTACAATGGACTGGATGGTACAGGAAGCAGAGCGTGGTATTACAATCACTTCAGCTGCAACAACTGTTGGCTGGAAATACAGAGGTCAAGATTATCATGTAAACATCATTGATACACCGGGACACGTTGACTTCACAGTTGAAGTAAACCGTTCATTACGTGTATTAGATGGTTTAGTGTTCTTATTTTCTGCGGTGGATGGTGTTGAGCCACAATCTGAAACGAACTGGCGTTTAGCAAACAATTATAATGTTGCTCGTTTAGGTTTCGTAAATAAAATGGACCGTTCAGGTGCTGACTTCTTAATGGTAGTGGAGCAAGTGAAAAAAATGTTAGGTTCTAACGCAGTTCCTTTACAATTACCGATTGGTGCAGAAGATACTTTTAAAGGCGTGGTTGATTTGATCAACTTCCGCGGTATCGTTTGGAATGAACATGACAGAGGTATGACTTACCAAGTGGTTGACATTCCTGCTGATATGGTAGCTGAAGCTACTGAATGGAGAGAAAAATTATTGGAAGCAGTTTCTGAATATGATGAGAAATTGATGGAGAAATTCTTCGAAGATCCAA
This sequence comes from Chitinophagales bacterium, assembly GCA_046329815.1. Taxonomy (GTDB): domain Bacteria; phylum Bacteroidota; class Bacteroidia; order Chitinophagales; family JADIYW01; genus JADJSS01. The sequence continues at coordinate 926,223 of JAXLTY010000001.1, read as the reverse complement.
CATCTATCACAGAAAGAGAAATATTAGATGCATTACGTGCAGCTTGCTTAGATATGAAAATCGTTCCGATGTTGTGCGGTTCTTCTTTCAAAGACAAAGGTGTTCAAACAATGTTAGACTTGGTAATGGAATTGATGCCATCACCATTAGACAGACCGAATATCAAAGGTACACACCCTGATACTGGTGAAGAATTAGTTCGTAAACCAAGCTACGATGAACCATTTGCTGGTTTAGCGTTCAAAATTGCTACAGATCCTTATGTTGGTCGTTTAGCGTTCACGCGTGCTTATTCAGGTGTATTAGATGCTGGTTCTTATGTAATCAACACAAGAAGCGGAAACAAAGAGCGTATTTCTCGTATTTTCCAAATGCATGCTAACAAACAAAATCCAATTGAAAAATTAGGTGCTGGTGATATTGGTGCGGTGGTAGGTTTTAAAGATATCAGAACCGGTGACACATTGTGCGCTGAAGGCAGCCCAATCGTATTGGAATCTATGGTGTTCCCAGATCCGGTTATCGGTTTAGCGATTGAGCCAAAAACTCAGAAAGATGCTGATAAATTAGGTATGGCTTTGGCAAAATTAGCTGAAGAAGATCCAACATTTAAAGTAAGATACGATGAAGATACTGCTCAAACAGTTATCTCTGGTATGGGTGAGTTACACTTAGAGATTATCGTTGACCGTTTATTACGCGAGTTTAAAGTGGAGTGTAATCAAGGTGCGCCTCAGGTTAACTACAAAGAAACAATCACTCAGACAATTGAGCATAGAGAAAAATATGCTAAACAATCAGGTGGACGTGGTAAATTTGCTGATATTCATATCGAAATCGGACCTGGTGATGAAGGCAAAGAAGGTTTACAATTTATCAACGATATCTTTGGTGGTGCAATTCCGAAAGAGTTCATTCCATCAGTAGAAAAAGGTTTCAAAGAAGCAATGAAAACTGGTGTTTTAGCTGGTTATGAAGTTCCAAGTTTGAAAGTACGTTTATTTGATGGTTCATTCCATCAGGTTGACTCGGATTCATTCTCTTTCGAGCAGGCAGCAAAATTCGCGTTCCGTGAAGCATGCAGAAAAGCAAATCCGATTTTGTTGGAGCCAATCATGAAACTGGAAGTTATTACACCGGAAGAAAATACAGGTGACGTGGTAGGTGACTTAAATCGTCGTCGTGGTATGATGGAAGGTATGGAGATGAAAAATAACGCAAACGTTATCAAAGCGAAAGTTCCATTATCTGAAATGTTTGGTTATGTAACGGATTTGAGAACAATTACATCTGGTAGAGCAACATCTATCATGGAATTCTCTCACTATGCACAGGCACCGAACAACATTACTGAACAAGTAGTTAAAGCAAAATCTAAAGTAAAAGCTGATTAATAGATAGTATATATCATGGCACAAAAAATTAGAATAAAATTAAAATCATACGATCACAACTTAGTAGATAAGTCTGCTGAGAAAATCGTAAAAACAGTACGTAGTGCTGGTGCTGTAGTAACTGGTCCAATTCCATTGCCTACACACAAAAAGATCTTTACAGTATTGAAATCGCCGCATGTAAATAAAGTAGCGCGTGAGCAATTCAAATTGTGTACGTACAAAAGATTGTTGGATATCTATAGCGCAACCCCCAAAACGGTAGATGCATTAATGAAATTAGAATTACCATCAGGTGTTGATGTAGAAATTAAAGTATAATAAGTCATGGCAGGATTAATAGGAACAAAAGTAGGTATGACCAGTATTTTCGGCGAAGGCGGTGCAATAATTCCTTGCACAGTTATCCAGGCTGGTCCATGTGTAGTAACTCAGAAAAAATCGAAAGATAAAGACGGTTACGATGCAATACAATTAGGTTATGGTGATAAAAAAGAAAAAAACACCACAAAACCAATGAAAAATCACTTTGCGAAATCAGGTGGTGCGCCAAAGGCGAAATTGGTAGAGTTCAAAGGAATGGACAACTTAAGTGTTGGTGATGTAGTTACGTCTGATATCTTAAAAGAAGGCGAAAAAGTAGCGATCATCGGAACATCTAAAGGTAAAGGTTTCCAAGGTGTTGTTAAACGTCACGGATTCGGCGGTGTTGGTGGACAGACTCACGGTCAGCACAATCGTTTACGTGCACCAGGTTCATTAGGTGCTTGCTCTACGCCTGCACGCGTCTTCAAAGGAATGAAAATGGGTGGTCGTATGGGTGGCGATCAGGTGAAAGAATTGAACATGAAAATTGTGAAATTAATCGCTGATGAAAATTTAATTATCGTTAAAGGAAGTATTCCTGGTCACAACGGTTCTTATGTAGTAATCGAAAAGAAAAAATAAAAATTAGATGAAAGCAGAAGTATATAATATAAACGGACAAGCTACTGGTCGCAGCATCGAATTGCCTGAAGCAATCTTCGGTATCGAACCAAACGAGCATGTTATCTACTTAGCTGTTAAACAATATTTAGCAGGAAGAAGAAGCGGTACGCACAAAACATTGGAAAAATCTGAATTATCAGGTTCTACCAGAAAATTGCACAAACAAAAAGGAACTGGTGGTTCTAGAAAAGGAAGTATCAAAAATCCATTGTTCAAAGGTGGCGCGCGTATTTTCGGACCACGTCCTCGTTTTTACGATTTCAAATTAAACAAAAAAGTAAAAACATTAGCTAAGTATTCAGCGCTTTCAACTAAAGTTCAAGGTAACTCAATTAAAATTGTAGAAGATTTCAATTTCGAATCACCAAAAACAAAAGAATACATTACATTCTTGAAAAACTTTGGATTAGAAAACAGAAAATCATTATTGATTTTACCTGAATTGAATGATAACGTGTATTTATCAAGCAGAAATGTGCAAGGTGCAAATGTTGCAACTGCAGACAACTTGAATACATACGAATTAATGAACAACAACACGATTTTAATTTCTGAAAAATCGATTGAAGTAATAGCAAATTCTTAAAATAGAATACAATGGATATTTTAAAAAAACCTTTGATCACCGAAAAAGCATCTGCACTGTCAGAAAAAGCAGGCAAATACACTTTCTTGGTAAGCACTAAGGCAAATAAAGTTGAGATCAAAAAGGCAGTGGAAAAAATGTACGGTGTAAACGTAGAGCATGTAAACACAGCGATCATGGCTTCAAAACCAAAAAACAGAAGCACTAAAAAAGCAATTCTTACTGGAAGAAAAGGAATTTATAAAAAAGCAATAGTGAAAATAGCTCAGGGCGAAATCATCGATTTCTATAACGAGATATAATTTTAAAGCGCGAAAGACAAGAAGATGGCAACTAAAAAATATAATCCGATAACGCCGAGTTTACGAACAAGAATTTCAAATTCGTATGCTGAAATTACTACTAATGTACCTGAAAAGTCATTATTAGCACCAAACAGACGTAGTGGTGGTCGTAACCAAAAAGGTGAAATGACTATGCGTTATATCGGTGGCGGACACAAAAAACAATATCGTATTATTGATTTCAAAAGAAATAAATTCGATATTCCTGCAACCGTAAAATCGATCGAGTACGATCCAAACCGTTCTGCATTCATCGCATTAGTGGTGTATAAAGATGGTGAGAAGGCGTATATCATCGCTCCGGAAGGCATCAAAGTAGGTCAGGAAATTATTTCCGGACAAAGTGTTGCACCGGAAGTTGGAAATACATTACCAATCGCAAAAATGCCTTTAGGTTCTGTAGTGCACAATATCGAATTACAACCTGGTAAAGGTGCATCTATCTGCAGAAGTGCAGGAACATTTGCTCAGTTAACGGGTAAAGATGGCAAATATGTTACCATCAAATTACCTTCAGGCGAAGCGAGAATGGTATTAGGAACATGTTTAGCTACAATTGGTACTGTATCAAATTCTGATCACAACTTATTAGTGAAAGGTAAAGCTGGTGCAAATCGTTGGAAAGGCAGAAGACCTCGTACTCGTCCTGTAGTAATGAATCCTGTTGATCATCCAATGGGTGGCGGTGAAGGTAGAGCTTCAGGTGGTCATCCGCGATCTCGTAAAGGTATTCCTTCTAAAGGTTACAAAACAAGAGATACAAACAAAGCATCAAGTAAATACATTATCTCAAAAAAATCAAAATAACAGATTAAGAGAATGGCAAGAAGTTTAAAAAAAGGTCCTTACGTAGCATACCATTTACAAGGTAAAGTAGATGCTATGAATGCTGCAAGCAAAAAAACAGTAATCAAAACATGGTCTCGTGCATCAATGATTACACCTGATTTCGTAGGACATACGTTTGCAGTACACAACGGAAATAAATTTATACCGGTTTATGTAACTGAAAATATGGTAGGTCATAAATTAGGCGAATTTTCTCCAACCAGACAATTCAAAGGACATTCAGGTAACAGAAAATAAAGAGTAAAATGGGCGCAAGAAAAAAATTAGTTGCAGACGCAAGAAAAGAAGCAAAAAAGTTGACATGCGAAGCGAAAGCGGTGGCGGTTCCAACTTCACCTCGAAAAATGAGATTGCTGGCAGATGTTTTAAGAGGCAAAGACATTTTAGAAGGTCTTAACATTTTGACATTCTCTACAAAACACGCGTCTAAAACAGTAGAAAAATTACTTCGTTCTGCAATAGCAAACTGGGAACAAAAATTCAATGCTAAAGCAAGCGAAAGCGAATTGTATATTAAAGAAATTAAAGTTGACAGTGGTAGAGTTTTAAAACGTTTTCAACCGGCTCCACAAGGTAGAGCTTACAGAATCCGTAAACGTTCTAACCATCTTACTTTGCAATTAGCAAGCAGAACAGTTGCGAACGCAGAAACAACAATTGAAGATTAAACAAACGAAAATTAAAATAGATTAATTAATGGGCACAAAAGCAAACCCGATAGCAAACAGATTAGGCATCATCAGAGGATGGGATTCTAATTGGTACGGCGGAAAAGATTTTAGCGATAAATTGATCGAAGATCAAAAAATCCGTAAATACTTAAATGCACGTATTCAAAAAGGCGGTATTTCTAAAATCATTATCGAAAGAACGCTGAACAGAATCACTATCTCTATCAATACAGCACGTCCTGGTATCATCATCGGTAAAGGTGGTGGCGAGGTTGACCGTATCAAAGAAGAAATCAAAAAATTAACGAAAAAAGATGTTCAGATCAATATCGTTGAGATCAGAAGACCAGAAGTGGATGCTGCTATCGTTGGTGAAACAGTTTGTAAACAATTAGAAGCGCGTGTTAATTTCCGCCGTGCAGTGAAAATGGCAATCGCATCAGCAATGCGCTTAGGAGTGGAAGGTATCAAAATCAAATGTTCAGGTCGTTTAGGCGGTGCTGAGATGGCAAGAAGCGAAGAATACAAAGAAGGCAGAACACCATTACATACATTCAGAGCTGATATTGATTACGCTTGGAAAGAAGCAGAAACAATCTACGGTAAAATCGGAGTAAAAGTTTGGATATGCAAAGGTGAAATCTTAACAAAACGCGATCTGACACCTAATGTTGGAATGGACGAAGCTAACAAAAAAGGCGGTAGTGGCGAAAGACGTGGTAACGACAGAAGAGATGACAGACGTGGTGGTGGAAATGAAAGACGTGGCGGCGGCGACAGAAAACCAAGAGGTGAAAAATCAGAAAGAGGACCAAGAAAAAAATAATTAGATAAGAAAAATGAGGAAAGATAAAAGATGGATGGACAAAATCTCAAATCTTAAATCTCAAATCTCAAATCAAAATAAGGTATCATGTTACAACCGAAAAGAGTAAAATTTAGAAGAGTTCATAAAATGAAAATGAAAGGACTTGCGTACAAAGGTTCGCAATTATCTTTCGGTTCATTCGGATTGAAATCTTTAGAAGAAAGTTGGGTAACCGACCGCCAGATTGAAGCTGCGCGTATCGCACTAACAAGACACATGAAACGTGAAGGTAAAGTTTGGATCAACATATTTCCGGACAAACCAATCACTAAAAAACCGGCCGAAGTTCGTATGGGTAAAGGTAAAGGTTCTTTAGATCATTGGGTGGCTGTGGTAAAACCAGGCAGAATCATTTTCGAGATCGAAGGCGTTTCTAAACAAATCGCTGAAGAATCATTAAGATTGGCAGCACAAAAATTACCGGTGTTAACTAAAGTGGTAATAAGAAGAGATTACGACGGTAACTAATAAAAATAAAAAAGATGGCAACAGAAACAGCATACAGCGAAATAGCATCTTGGAGCGATGAAATGTTGAACGATGAATTAGCAGCAACAAAAATGAAACTGACTAAATTACGTTTCAACCACGCAATCACTCCATTGGAAAACACAAATGTTTTAGGCGAAACAAAAAAACATATTGCACGTATCCAAACAGAATTGAGAAAAAGACAATTATCTAAACAAGCATAAATAAATGCAAATGTCAACAGAGGCAACAACAGAAAGACAGTTAAGAAAAACAAGAATTGGAGTAGTTTCTTCTAATAAAATGGAAAAAACAATTACAGTTTCTGTAGTTCGTAAACTAAAACATCCAAAGTATGGTAAATTCTTAAAGAAAACTAAGAAATTCCATGCACACGATGAAAAAAATGAGTGCAACATCGGCGATACTGTAAAGATTATGGAAACGCGTCCGTTAAGTGCAACAAAAAGATGGAGATTAGTAGAAATCGTTGAAAAAGCTAAATAACAATGGTACAACAAGAATCAAGATTAAGAGTAGCTGACAACAGCGGCGCCAAAGAAGTACTTTGCATCAGAGTATTGAAAGGCACAAAAGCACGTTATGCGTCCATCGGCGATAAAATCGTAGTATCTGTAAAAGATGCGATGCCAGGCGGAAACGTAAAAAAGAAACAAGTTTCTAAAGCAGTAGTGGTTAGAACTAAAAAAGAAGTGAAACGCAAAGACGGAACTTACATTCGTTTTGATGACAATGCAGTAGTATTGTTGAACAACAATGATGAACCACGCGGTACACGTATCTTCGGACCAGTTGCAAGAGAATTGAGAGATAAAGATTTTATGAAAATTATTTCATTAGCACCTGAAGTATTATAATATTATGAGTACATCAACACAAAAGCGCTTTGCGCCTAAATTAAAAATAAAAAAAGGAGATACCGTTATCGTTATCAGCGGCAATAACCGTGGTGATAAAGGAAAAGTATTGGAAGTATATCCTAAAGAAAACCGTGCTTTGGTAGAAGGCGTGCATATCGTTTCTCGTCACACAAAACCAAACGCTCAAAACCAACAAGGTGGCATTATTAAAAAAGAAGCACCTATCCATATTTCTAACTTGAAAGTAGTGGTGAACGGACAACCGACAAGAATCGGCAGAAAAGTAGAAGATGGAAAAACAGTAAGAATTGCAAAAAAAACAGGAGAAATAGTTAAGTAATGAGTTATATTCCTACATTAAAGAAAAAATACACTGAACAAGTAGTACCTGCTTTGAAAAAACAGTATAACTATAAATCAGTGATGCAAGTGCCTAAATTAACTAAGATTGTAATCAATCAAGGTGTTGGCGCAGCAGTTGGCGACAAAAAATTGATCGATAATTCAATCGACGAAATTTCAAGAATTGCCGGACAAAAAGCAGTAGCTACCAAATCTAAAAAAGCGATCTCTAACTTCAAATTAAGAGAAGACTTACCGATTGGTGTACGTGTAACATTGCGTGGCGAAAGAATGTACGAGTTCTTGGAAAGATTAATGGCTGTGGCACTACCACAGGTACGTGACTTCAAAGGTATCAACGAGAAATCGTTTGACGGAAGAGGAAACTATACATTAGGTATCACAGAGCATATCATTTTTCCGGAAATCGATATCGACAAAATAGCACGCATCAGCGGTATGGACATCACGTTCGTGACTACAGCAAACACTGATGACGAAGCACATTCATTATTAAAAGAAATTGGTTTACCATTCAGAAAAAAATAACACATGGCAAAAGAATCAATGAAAGCACGCGATGCTAAGCGATTAAAATTAATCACAAAATACAAAGCAAAACGCGATGAATTAAAAAAAGCAGGCGACTATGCAGCATTGGATAAACTTCCGAAAAATGCTTCACCGGTGCGTTACAGAAACAGATGTAAATTAACAGGTCGTCCACGCGGTTATATCGGATTCTTCGGAATTTCAAGAATCCAGTTCAGAGACTTAGCAAGCTACGGTATGATTCCGGGATTATCTAAAGCAAGCTGGTAATAAAGAGAAAAATAATTTTTAAAAATAAAAAGTGAAGGTGGGAAACTGAGCCGACAACGACTTAAGTCTCACATCTAAGCGGTCTAAAACAAACAATAAAAATGGTTACAGATCCAATAGCAGATTTTCTAACAAGAATCAGAAATGCACAACTCGCTGGTCACATGATCGTTGACATTCCTGCTTCTAACATGAAAAAGAAATTAACTGAAATCTTACACGAGAACGGTTATATCTTAAAATTCAAATTCGAAGAAGATGGTCCACAGGGAACAATCAAGATTGCATTAAAATACAATCCTGAAACTAAAGAACCGGCTATCAGAGAATTGATCAGAATATCAAAGCCAGGTTTGCGTCGTTATGCGCACGTAGCTGGTATTCCAAGAGTAAAAAACGGCTTAGGTTTAGCGATCTTATCTACATCAAAAGGAATTTTGACTGATAAACAAGCTAAAAACCTTAAAGTAGGTGGTGAAATTATTTGCATAGTATCTTAAAAACAAAGTCATGTCACGCGTAGGAAAATTACCAATATCAATACCGGCAAAAACTGAAGTGAGCGTTGCAGATAATAACGTAATCACAGTAAAAGGGCCAAAAGGAACATTGTCTGAAAAATTAGACAGAGATATAACTGTTAAAGTAGAAGACGGAAAAATAACGTTGGAAAGACCAACAGATCAAAAAAGACACAAAGCATTACATGGTTTATACAGAGCTTTGGTAAATAACATGGTGATTGGTGCAAGCACAGGTTACACTAAAACACTGGAAGTTGTCGGTGTAGGTTTTCGTGCAAGCAACCAAGGTCAGTTGTTAGAGTTATCAATCGGTTTCTCGCATCCAATTTATGTATTGTTACCGGATGAGATCAAAGTGTCAACCGTAACTGAAAAAGGACAGCCGCCACGTGTTATCCTGGAAAGCAACGATAAACAATTGATCGGTCAGGTTGCAGCGAAAATCAGAAGCTTAAGAAAACCTGAACCATACAAAGGAAAAGGTATCAAATACCAAGGTGAAGTATTGCGTAAAAAAGCAGGAAAATCTGCAGGTAAAAAATAACAATTAAAATTTATTGTCATGCCAATAGTGAAATTATCAAGAAGAGAAAAAATAAAATATAGCATCCGCAAAAAATTTGCAGGCACAGCAGATCGTCCACGATTGACAGTGTTCAAAAGCAATAGCGAAATCTATGCGCAAATTATTGACGATGTTGCAAAGAAAACAGTAGTTTCTGTTTCTTCTCTTAAAGAAAAAGGCAACAAAACAGAACAAGCTAAAGCGGTAGGTGCTGCAATTGCTGGTAAAGCAAAAGAAGCAAATATCACAACAGTAGTTTTTGATAGAAACGGATTTTTATATCATGGCAGAATCAAAGCATTGGCTGATGCTGCAAGAGAAAACGGTTTACAATTCTAATTCATAAGGAATAAAATATGTCAAAAGTAAAAGAAAATAAAGTAAGAACAGCAGGCGACCTGGAACTGAAAGAAAAAGTGGTAGGTATTCAACGTGTTGCTAAAGTTACCAAAGGTGGTCGTACATTCAGCTTTTCTGCGTTAGTAGTAGTAGGCGATGGACAAGGCACTGTAGGTCACGGCTTAGGAAAAGCGCGTGAGGTACAGGAAGCTATCCAAAAAGGTATCGATGATGCTAAGAAAAATTTGGTAAAAGTTCCGGTTTTAAAAGGAACTATTCCACACGATCAGTTAGCAGAATTCGATGGCGCGAAAGTATTGATCAAACCGGCATCACAAGGTACAGGTGTTATTGCTGGAGGTTCTATGCGTGCTGTGTTAGAAAGCGCTGGCGTTCATGACGTATTGGCAAAATCATTAGGATCTGCAAATCCGCATAACGTTGTTAAAGCCACAATTCACGCATTAACTTTATTAAGAGATCCATTCCGCGTAGCAAGAGATAGAGGAATTAAATTGACTAAAGTATTTAACGGTTAATAGTATGTCTAAAATTAAAATCACTCAGATTAAGAGTACAATCGACAGAAGTCAACGCCAAAAAGATACCATCAAAGCATTAGGTATCCAAAAAGTAAACAGAAGCGTTGAGAAAGAAGCTACACCACAAGTGTTAGGTATGGTAGCTAAAGTAAAACATTTAGTAACGGTAGAAAATATCTAAGAATAATGAGTATCAGTTTAAATAATTTAAGACCGGCTAAAGGTGCCACAAAAACTCGCAAACGTATCGCTCGTGGTGAAGGTTCAGGTTCAGGCGGAACAGCGGGAAAAGGTCACAAAGGTGCGAAATCTCGTTCAGGTTATAAATCAAAAAGGGGTTTTGAAGGCGGACAAATGCCATTGCAACGTCGTTTACCAAAACGTGGTTTCAAAAATAATAACCGTGTTGAATTCAGAACATTGAACTTGGCTGAATTAAGCGAATTAGCAGCAAAAAATAACATCAAAGATTTCAACTTTGAAACATACAGATCATTGAAATTAGTTCGTAAGTCAGATAAAATTAAAATCTTGGCAAACGGCGAATTAAAAGGTACATTCAATGTTACTGCACACGCATTCAGTACAAAAGCTAAAGAAGCAATCGAAGCAAACAGCGGAACAGCAACTGTTATTGCGTAAGATTGTATAATCAATTGTTAGAATAAGACAACACATGAAACAATTTTTTGATACATTAAAAAATATCTTCAGCATAGAAGACTTAAGAAAAAGAATTTTCTTGACCTTAGGTTTATTATTTATCTATCGCTTAGGTTGTTTTGTAGTATTACCAGGTGTAATTCCGGGAAAATTATCTTCCGGCTCCGCAACAGGTATATTCCAGGTATTCGATTTATTTGCAGGTGGTGCTTTCACAAAAGCATCCATTTTTGCATTAGGTATCATGCCTTATATTTCTGCATCTATCGTAGTTCAGCTATTAACGTTAGCTGTACCTAAATTTCAGAAAATACAAAAAGAAGGCGAAACAGGCAGAAAAAAAATTACACAATGGACAAGATATCTGGCTGTGTTAGTAGCTGCTGTACAAGGTTTTGCTTATACGAAATTCTTATATTCACAAGGTATCGTTGCGTCAGGTATTTCTCCGGTATTATTGACTATTTCTACAATGCTGGTATTGGTTGCAGGAACCATATTTGTAATGTGGTTAGGTGAACAAATTCAGGAGCGTGGTTTAGGAAATGGTACTTCTATCATCATCATGTCAAATATCATTTCGCGTTTACCAGGTTCCTTTTGGGAAGAAGCAAAAGCAAGATTTACTGCTGGTGGTAGCGGAATTTTAATGTTGATTTTGGAATTAGCTTTATTGGCTGGTGTTGTCATCTCAACAATTATGTTGATTCAGGCAATTCGTAAAGTTCCTTTGACGTATGCAAAACAAATGTCTGGTGGCGGAAACGCAGCAGCGGCACAACGCAGAGGTTTCTTACCATTAAAAGTAAATATTGCTGGTGTAATGCCAATCATCTTTGCTCAGGCGTTTTTATTTATTCCAACAACAATCTTACAATTGTTCCCGGATAGTCCTGCAGCAGGTTTCTTGCGTTCAGTTACAGATTTCACATCATTGCCATATAATATCGTTATGTTCTTAATGGTAGTATTATTCACTTATTTCTACACGGCTTTAATTATGAATCCGGTACAAATGGCTGATGATTTGAAAAGAAGCAACGGTTTCATTCCTGGTGTAAAACCTGGTGCAAACACTGCTGAATATATTGATACGGTTTTATCAAGAATTACATTACCAGGTTCTGTATTCTTAGGTTTAATTGCTATCATGCCTGCATTTGCTAAAGTATTAGGTGTAAACAGCCAGTTTGCATATTTCTTTGGTGGTACTTCGTTATTGATCTTAGTATCAGTAGTATTAGATACGATGCAGCAAATCAATTCACACTTATTGAGCCGTCACTACGATGGTTTAACAAAATCAGGCGCTAAAATTCGCGGAAGAAATTTAGTGAATAATGATTATCAATAGTTCTAAAGGAGAAAATGATACAGTTAAAAACTCCTGAAGAAATTGAAATTGTAAGAAAAAGTTCTTTGTTAGTAAGCCAGACGCACGCGCTTTTGGTAGAATATATAAAACCCGGTGTTAAAACCTCGAAACTGGATGAAATTGCAGAACAATTTATCAGAGATAACGGCGGAACTCCATCTTTCAAAGGATATGGCGGATTTCCTGCTACACTTTGTATTTCAGTAAACGAACAGGTAGTGCACGGTTTTCCTTCAGATAGAGAAATCAAAGAAGGTGATATTTTATCGGTTGATTGCGGCGTTTATAAAGATGGTTATCATGGCGATTCGGCCTTTACATTTCCAATCGGCGATGTTCCTGCAGATGTTCAGAAGTTACTTCAGGTAACGTTGAATTCTTTGTATTTAGGAATTGAAAAAGCAGTAGTTGGAAACCGTGTCGGTGACATTTCGTTTGCAATTCAGGATTATTGCGAGTTTACGCATAAATACGGAGTTGTTCGCGATTTGGTTGGACATGGTGTAGGAAAAGAATTACATGAGGATCCGCAAGTGCCGAATTACGGCAAAAGAGGAAAAGGTCCTTTGTTACAGGAAGGTTTAGTACTTGCTATTGAACCGATGATTAATATGGGCACGTTTGAAGTGCGCACATTAGCCGACAAATGGACGATCATCACTAAAGATGGAAAGCCATCCGCACATTTTGAGCATACAATTGCAGTAAAACGCGGAAAAGCAGACATACTTAGTGACCATAATTTAATATTCGAGGCGATAAAAAAGTCAGAATATATTAAGGATTTTCGATAAATATACCGATATTTGCAGTCCGAAAATTATGGGTAAGACAGATTTAATAAAATTGGATGGTACGATCACAGAAGCTTTGTCTAACGCAATGTTTAGAGTAAAGTTGGAAAACGGTCACGAGATTTTAGCTACAATATCCGGTAAAATGCGTATGAACTATATACGAATCCTGCCGGGCGACAAAGTCGCGGTTGAAATTTCTCCGTATGATCTCTCCAGAGGAAGAATAACTTTTAGATATAAATAAATTTAAAGAATTAATACCATGAAGGTAAAAGCATCTGTAAAAAAACGAAGCGAAGACTGCATCATTGTACGCAGAAAGGGCAGAGTGTATGTAGTGAACAAAAAGAATCCAAAATTTAAACAAAGACAAGGATAATACTATGGCAAGAGTATCAGGTATAGATCTACCAAAAAACAAAAAAGGTTTCGTAGCATTAACGTATATCTATGGAATCGGTCGTTCTTCTGCGGCAGCTATCTTAGCAACTGCAAATGTAGATCCACAAAAAAAAGTACACGAATGGAATGACGATGAAGCAACTGCTATTCGTAATGCTATCACTGCTGAATTTAAAGTAGAAGGCGCTCTTCGTTCAGAAGTTCAGTTAAACATCAAACGTTTAATGGACATCGGTTCTTACAGAGGCATCCGTCATCGTAAAGGTTTACCGGTTAATGGTCAAAGCACAAAACGTAACGCGCGTACTCGTAAAGGTAAACGCAAAACGGTTGCAGGTAAAAAGAAAGTAACTAAATAATAAATTGTAAGTCTAATACAAATGGCACAAGCAACAAAAAAAGTAGCAAAGAAAAGAGTAGTGAAAGTAGAAGCTGAAGGTTTCACTTACATTAAAGCATCTTTCAATAACATAATCATTTCTTATACCAATAAATCTGGTCAGGTAATTTCTTGGAGCAGTGCAGGTAAATGTGGTTTCAGAGGTTCTAAAAAAAGCACACCGTATGCAGCTCAGATGGCAGCACAGGATGCAGGAACTAAAGCATATGAAGCAGGTTTAAGAAAAGTAGAAGTATTTGTGAAAGGACCAGGTGGTGGTCGTGAATCAGCAATCCGTACTATCGGAAATGCAGGCATCGAAGTAACAGTAATTCGCGACGTTACACCATTACCACACAATGGCTGTCGTCCACCTAAGAAAAGAAGAGTTTAATTTTTAAGAAGAATATACAATGGCAAGATATACAGGACCTCGTACCAAAAAATCAAGAACATTCGGAGAAGCGATCTACGGATATGATAAAGCGTTTGAAAAACGCAAATATGCTCCGGGTCAGCATGGAAATTCCAGAAAAAAAGGAACTAAATCGGAGTATGCAGTTCAATTGAAAGAAAAACAAAAAGCGAAATATACTTACGGTGTTTTAGAGCGTCAATTCTACAAAACATTCGAAGAAGCTTCTCGTAAACATGGTGTAAAAGGTGAAAACTTATTACGTTTATTAGAGCAACGCTTAGACAATACTGTTTTCCGTTTAGGTTTTGCTCCAACACGCAGCGCAGCTCGTCAGTTGGTAAGTCACAAACACATCACTGTAAATGGAAGAATCGTAAATATTCCATCTTGCACGATCAAAGTTGGTGATATCGTTAGTGTTCGTGAAAAATCTAAAAACTTAGATGTTGTTCAGGATACATTGAAATCAAACGGCGTGAAAAAATACGGTTGGTTGGAACTGAATACAGAAAAATTGGAAGGAAAATACGTTGAAATTCCAAACAGAGATCAAATTCCTGAGAACATCAAGGAACAGTTGATTGTCGAACTATATTCTAAATAATAATTTTTTTTGAAGCGAAGTTTCGGCAGGAAGTCGGAATATTCAGAATTAACCTTTAAAAATAAATAACTAATTATGGCAATTTTATCATTTCAGAAACCAGACAAGATTCTTTTACAAAAAGCAACCGACTTCGAAGGTACATTTGAATTCGCACCGCTGGAACCTGGTTTTGGAAACACCATCGGTAATGCACTTCGTCGTGTATTATTATCTTCTTTGGAAGGTTACGCAATCACTGCAATCAAAATTGCCGGTGTTAATCACGAATTTTCTACCATCAAAGGCGTTATTGAAGACGTAACAGAAATGGTATTAAATATCAAACAAGTTCGTTTAAAAAGAGTATTACAGGATGTTGATGCTGGTTTTGAAAAAATATACATTTCATTAAAAGGTAAAGAACAATTTACTGCAGGCGATATCGAAGCACATACTAACGTTTTCTCAGTTACAAATCCTGATTTAGTGATTTGCAACATGGAAAAAAATGTTCATTTAGAGTTAGAAATTTCTATCGGTAAAGGTCGTGGTTATGTAGCTGCTGAAGAACACTATGTAGATAATTCTATCGTTGGTTTGATTCCAGTAGATTCTATCTACACTCCAATCAAAAACGTTCGTTACAAAATAGAAAATACGCGTGTTGAACAACGTACAGATTTCGAAAAATTGATCATCGATGTAAAAACAGATGGTACCATTCATCCGGAAGATGCAGTGAAAGAAGCCGCTAAGATTTTGATTCAACATTTGATGTTGGTGTCTGATGAAAACATCACATTCAACTCTGAAGAAAAAGGACAGGAAGAAGTGGTTGATGAGCATATTTTACACATGCGTAAAATCTTAAAAACACCTTTGGAAGATTTAGATTTATCAGTGCGTGCATACAACTGTTTAAAAGCAGCGAAAATCAATTCATTATCTGAATTAGTGCAGTACGATACCAACGAATTATTGAAATTCAGAAACTTTGGCCGTAAATCTTTAGTAGAGATCGAAGAACTGATCATCGAAAAAGGTATGCACTTCGGCATGGATTTATCTAAATTCAAATTAGAAGACTAAAAAAAATAGTAATAAGTAATAAAAAGTAAGCAGTAGGCAGTAGGCAGTAACTGCATACTGAATACTCGAAATACTACCTATTTAAATAAATTGAGATGAGACACGGAAATAAAATAAATCATTTAGGCAGAACATACGGACACCGTGCTGCTTTATTGAAAAACTTAGCGGTTGCTTTGTTTACACACAAACGTATCGAAACTACGTTAGCAAAAGCAAAAGAATTACGTGGTTATGTTGAACCATTAATTACTAAAGCAAAAAACAACACTACACATTCACGTCGTGATGCGTTTTCTTATTTACAAGATAAATCAGCAGCGAAAGAATTGTTTGATGTTGTAGCGCCAAAAGTAGGTGATCGTCCTGGTGGATACACACGTATCGTTCGATTAGGTCAACGCCAAGGTGATGCGGCAGAAGTAGCATTAATCGAATTGGTTGACTTCAACGAAGTATATAAACCAAAAGCAACAGCAGTGGCAGAACCAAAAAAGAAAACACGTCGTTCAGGTGCTTCGAAAAAAGCGGAAACAGCGCAAGTAGTAGAAGAAAAAGTGGAAGAAGTGAAAGATGAGGTAGCTACAACAGAAGAAACACCAACCGCAACGGAAGAAAAAACAGAAGAATAAGAAATGATTTTTTCAACACATACAAAAGGATAGCATTATTTGCTATCCTTTTTTTATTTTTGATAACTAATAAAAATTAGGTTAACTTACAATAAATTAAAAAGATGACCCTGTCTGTTATAAAACAATCCTTGCATAATTATCTTGAAATTGCAGATGAAAAAAAACTAAAAGCAATCTATACAATTGTGGAAGATGAAATAAAATCTGCATCGTTAGCGTATTCAGAAGAATTAAAAAATGAATTGGATAAAAGACAACATGATTACAAAACAGGCAAAACTAAAGTGATTACAGCAAAAGAAAGTAAAAATAGAATCGAAAAATTATTAAAAAGTAAAATGAAATAATTAGTTAGGTGATCTATCAGTATGTTTTTGAATTGCGTGCGCAAGAAGAATATGAAACTTCATTGGAATGGTATTTGGATAGAAGTTTACAGGCAGCTAGCGATTTTATTTCTTCTATAGACGAAGCTCTTCTGCTCATTTGTGAACATCCAAAAAGATGGAAAAATCAATATAAGAATTACTACGAATTTGGACTAAAAAAATTTTCATTTCACATTATTTACACAATTGATGATAAAAATAAACGGATAATTATTTTTTCAGTTTATCATCATAAAAGAAATCCCAAAAGAAAATACAATAGAAATCGTAAATCTTAATCCATAAATACCAAACTATGGCAAACACAGCAATTTTATTACTTCAAGACGGAACTTCATTCACCGGACAAGCATGCGGAAAGATCGGAACAGCAACCGGCGAAATCTGCTTTAACACGTCAATGACCGGTTACCAGGAATTATTCACTGATCCAAGTTATTTTGGTCAGTTATTGATTTCAACCAATGTGCATGTCGGTAATTATGGCATCAAAGAACTCGAAGCCGAATCTGATAAAATACAAATTGCCGGTTTGATCTGCCGCGAATACACCAACCAGTTTTCGCGCAAGCAAGCGGATAGTTCTATCGATGATTATTTTACGCAAAATAATTTAGTTGGTATCACAGGAATCGACACGCGTGCAGTGGTTCGTCATGTTCGCGAAAAAGGCGCGATGAATGCCATCATTTCTTCAGAAAATACAGATATTGATTTTCTGAAAAAAGAATTGCAAAATGTACCAGACATGGAAGGTTTGGAATTGTCATCTGCTGTAACAACGAAGAAAACTTATACATATGGCAATGAAAATGCAAAGTATAAAATTGCTGCTTTGGATTTTGGTATCAAGAAAAATATCTTACGCAATTTTGATAACAGAGATTGTTTTATAAAAGTATTTCCTGCACATACTTCTTTTGCTGATCTGAAAGCGTTTCAACCGGATGGCTATTTTATTTCCAACGGACCAGGCGATCCGGGCGCGATGGATTACGCGGTGAATACGGTTAAGCAAATTCTGGAAGAAGATAAACCATTGTTTGGTATTTGTTTAGGCAATCAATTGCTCGCGCGCGCGGTTGGCATTCCAACCTATAAGCTGCATCATGGACATCGCGGCGGCAACCATCCGGTAAAAAATCTGAAAACCGGAAAGTGCGAGATCACGACACAAAACCATGGATTTGCCGTAGATATGGAAGCACTTAAAAATTCAGATAAAGCCGTGTTGACACACATAAATTTAAATGATAATTCGGTAGAAGGTTTAGAGATCGTTGGTAAGAAAGCGTTCTCTGTTCAATACCATCCGGAAGCCGCGCCAGGTCCACACGACTCAAGATATTTGTTCGATGATTTTATGAAGATGCTGAAATAAAGAAATCTATATTTTATTAACTTTTGACTTTAGTTCTGTTTTCTTATTTTGAGAAAGTAGCAAATCGTTATATTTTTCTAATAATTCTACATATTTATTTTTCCAAAATTCTGATTTGTCTTCTGTATTTTCATCAGAAGCAAGTTTGTATTTTACTAATCCTTTTATATCTTTTGAAAAATCATGGTGAATGATTTTGCCTATTTCTAAAATTACATCTATAGAAACATTATTATTTTCAAATGTATGATACATCCATCTTCTGCTTTTGCCTAACATTTTTGCAACTTTAATAATTGGTATTCCACTTTCTCTAATCGCTTTTTCGAGTATTTCACCTTTATGTTGCATGTAACAAATTTCTGCTCATATATGTAAAATAAAATACACATTAATTGCACACTAATGAGAAATTAAATATCTTGAGACATAAATAATAGTTATGTTTAAGTATAGAAAGACCAAAACTGTTCTATTAATAATTTTACTGTTACTATTTATTTTAGAAACGTTATTGTTCTACAAAGTTGGAATAGGTGGTTTTTATGTAACACTAACTGTTTACATATTACTTTTTACAGCAGCTAGATTTGTAAATAAAAAATCACTAAGGATTAATTTATTCATATTAATCATTATTATTTTTATAACGGAACTTTTTTTAAGGATTTCAAAAAAAAATCTTAGTTATTCAGAATCAAATTCCAGTTCAATTCTCACACCATATTCTTCAAGATCATATGGTCAGAACCGTGCTTTAATAAATGGGTTTAGAATAAATGAACCCAATACATATAGTTTCTCTGAAAAAATAGAATTTAATTATGAACATATATATAATGAATTTGGCTTTAGAGAGTTGTCGTTTACAAATTATAGTGGTAAATCAAATAATATCGTTGTTCTTGGTGATTCATATACAGAAGGTGTAGGCGCACCATTTGATTCAACTGGAATAAAAAGTATTCAAGAATATTTAAAAAATAGTGGATTTAATTACAATGTTATTAACTGTGGAGTTTCAGGAAGCGATTTAATCTATGCATATAAATTGCTTGATACATTAAATGTAATTTTAAAACCTAAAATTATTATGTATAACCTAGATTATTCTGACATAGACGATATTATTTTCAGAGGTGGACAAGAACGATTCAAAAATGTTATCAGAAAAGCATATTGGTGGGAATTTATATACTCATTCTCATTTATTTTTAGATATATAGCTAATGGACAAAATATTAATCCAAATAATAAAGATAAAGAAGACTATAATTTTGCTTGGAATACAATACAAAATACATTAAATGACTTTAATAATTTCTGTTTGAAAAAAAATATCATCTTTATTACAATCTTGACACCTGGTCCATCTGAAATATATAGCCTAAATCAACAATTTCAATCAAACATAAATTGGAATGGAAATATGAAATCCATTTTAGAACATAACAATAAAGTAAATAATGTAAAATATATAGATACGCAAGAAAAGATCTACAATATAATTAACGCTGATACAAACTTTTACAAATATTATTATAAACTTGATTATCATTTTCGACCTATAGGTTATAGGATTTGGGGAAAAGTAGTATCAGATGAATTAGTAAAAACTTGTAAACTATAAGAACACTGCCACACGACTCAAGATATTTGTTCGATGAGTTTATGAAGCTGCTGGAATAATTAATATATTTGCTTCTTTTTAAATCATGGCAAACAGATATTACGTTGTACAAAGCGGTCAGCAATTCGGACCTTATTCCATTAATGAATTAAGAAAACTGGATTTTCAGAATGGAAATTTAATTTGGACAAATGGCATGGTAGAATGGATGCCGGTTTCCAGTATCGAAGATGTATATAATAGAGTAGATGCAGCAAAAAAAGATTTTGCTGAATTGTCTACTCGTTTGCAAAATACAAAAGGCAATCGTACCTACAATCAGGAAGCTATTTTAAATGATGCAAAAGATGTGACCTATTCAGGATTTCAAATAGCATCACCAACAAAAAGATTTGCTGCGTGTGTTATTCATTGGACGCTTTTGTTAATTGCTTTAAGTATTGTCGGACAGAATATAACCGGTGTCTATAATTTTATTTTTATACTCGCTGTAGATGCTTTATGTTATTTTGCATGGAGCGGAAATCTTGGGCACAAGCTATTAAAGATGAAAGTCATTCATGCATACACGGAAGAAGATATAAAAAATCCGGCGATGGGCTTTTTGCGCGAAACATTAAAATTGTTGTTAGGTTGGCTGGCGCTGCCATGGTTATGGTTATTGTGGAATGACAGAAGACAAAATCTGTATGACATTCTTTGCAAGACCGTTGTTATTGAAGATGTAAAACAAAACAAACAAGATTATGTGAACGGAGCAAAACCAAACGAATCAAATTATAAATAACTAAATGGCAAGAATAGGAATTATATACGCTAATTACGGAAACGCAACCGTTGCCGATAAATGCCCGGTTTGCAATAAGATGAGCGAAATGAACATCACACTTTATCAAGGTGTTTTTGTCGTTGGATTTCCATTGTTTCCAACTACGAAGAAAAGCGAAATTATTTGTGAGAGTTGCAAAAATGTAGTTCCTTTCAAAGACGCACCAAACTATGCTATTGATAAATATGATCTGATGATTCATACAAAGAAACCATCAATCTGGCTGTACACATTTTCTTATTTTATTGTAGTTATGATGATTTGGGTGGCGATTAACACCACAGTAAACAATGGTAAATTCAAAGCATATATCGATGATCCGAAAATTGGTGATGTGTATGAAACTAAAACAGAAAAAAGAGGTACGTTCAGCAAAACAAATTATTATTCTTACATGAAAGTAGTGTCTGTCAATGGCGACAGAATTGGTTTTAAGTTATGCTTATACGAAGCAACATCAGGCAAGCGCAGTGAGATCAAAAGCAAACCTGAAAGTGAAAAATGGTCTGACGAAGTAGTTTATTATTATAAAAAAGACTTGAAAGAAAGTGTCGAATCTATGAGTAATTTAGACGAACAATTTGTGATTGATGACATTGAAAGATAAATTCAAATAATAAAAAAATAAAGAAAGGTTCAGCAAACGCTGAACCTTTCTTATAGTATTAAATCAAATTACAGTTTATAAGATTTCGTTCCAGCTTTTTTTATCTTTCAGTAAAATTTGTCGCATAATACTGATCGGCGGCATTCCGTTATCTAGCATCGCATCATTGAATTTTTGTAAGGAATAATTTGCGCCTTCTTGTTTTTTATAGTCTTCGCGTAATTTTAAAATTTGCAATTTGCCTAGCGTATAAAATAAATAACCAGGATCGAACGTTCCACGCAATGCTTCTTGTCGCGATGGTTTTTCACCTTGATGCCAGTTGTCAACAAAGAATTTAGTAGCTTCATCAACCGTCATACCATGACAGTGCGTATTGATAGAAACACACAAACGACATAAACGCAGTAACGCATCACCGGATTGAGCGATACGATATTTTGCCGCTTTGATAGCATCGCCGCCATTGCAAAAACCTTCGTCAATCACCATCTTTTCAGTGTAGTGTGCCCAGCCTTCAACAAATGCGTAACTGCCAAACATCTTTTGTACTTTAGAAGCGTCTGAAGCATTTAAATGTAAGAACTGCGTGTAATGTCCTGGATATGCTTCATGAATCGATACAACATCTGTAGTATAAAAATTAAAATTCGCCAGCCATTCTTCCTGTTGTTTTGGTGTCCATTTCGGATCTACCGGTGTGATGTAGTAATATGCTTCTGTTGCTTTTTCTTCAAACGGTCCTGGCGTATCCATAGATGCTGTGCTGGTAGAGCGCGCATAAGGTGGTGTTTCTTCTACTTTTACACGCACTTCTGATGGTAATGTAATGATCTTCTTATCAATCAAAAACTGGCGAATAGCTTCTAAATTTTTCTTAGAATCAGGAATTAAACTTGTGGCAGTCGGATGTTCTTTTTGTACATCATTATACACATCAATCGGCGCTTTATTCGGATTGATAATTTTAGCAGCCGCATTAAAAGCAGCTTGTTCTTTTGCCAATTCTTTCATGCCAATTGCTAAAATTTCGTCAGGCGTCATTGTGATATTTTCACCATACAACAACATCTTTTTATAATTTTCTACACCAATTGCATAATGGTTATGTGCTTTAGGCAATTTTTCTTTTTCTAAATAAGATGCATAATCATTGATTACAGCAATCGCTTTAGCATTGGCTTCGTTAAAAGTTTTCATCAAAGCGGTATCTTTTACATCTTTTAACGCAACTAATAAATCATTTCCTAAAAATGAAGCTGTGCCTCTTGCAATATCAATGGCCAGTTGTGTATGTGGTAATGATAACGAATCAACCAAATTCTTTTTTGCATTTTCATAAAGTTTCGGCGCTTCATTTTCTATTGCGATGATAGATTTTATTTGTTGTTCAATTGGCGCAAAATTTCGTTTTACATAAATATTTACATCAATTACACCTGCATAAGTCATCGGATTTGTTGTGTAATTGTGTAGGTCTTCAATGCCATAAATATCATTTTTGATGCTTAATAAAAGCATTTTCAAGTCGTAATATTTTTTGGTGCTTAGTGTCGATGAATCAATTGCAGCAAACTTTTTTTCAAATTCTTTCATGCGCGCTAATTCGGCATCAATAGATGCTTTGCTGTAATCAGTAACTTTTCCATCGTATTCGTGCAAACCTAACTGCACACCAAATTGCGGTCGCCAGTTCAGATAACCTTTCATGTATTCATCAGCCATCTTTTGAAATTCAGCATCGCCATTTTTGGATGGATGGTTGTTGCACGCAGTGAAAGCAAAGCTGCATACAATGAGAAATGAAATTATTGGTTTCATTGAATTGGTTTTAATTGTAATTGAATATCTGAATAATTAGTCTTCAAAAATAGATTATTATTACACAACTGTTTCATGAAAACTGATTTAAAATGTATTCAAATATACAGCATCCGTTTTTAAAATAAACGAGAAGTTTTATAGCTATAAATTAAAAAATACAAATAAGACATTAACGTGTTATAGTTTATGTATATTTGAATGTATCTTTAAATATCATGTATTTAGTACGTTCTTTTTCATACAATAGAACTATTATGGATTCTTTTCTGTGTGAAAAAAAATAATAATGAAAATCTGATTTTATTGGAACTTAATTTAAAAAAATTATCTTTTACATATAGAACAAAGCAAATGTTTGCATTTATCATTCATCCAAAAATTTTTAAAACATGACACTATCTATTTTAATTGCCATCGGCATTTTATTCATTCTATTTATTTTATATCACTCTTTCACCATAGCAAAAGGAGATGAAGTTGTTACACTCGAAAGAAGATGGTTTGGCGCGCAGATGCCGGACGGAAGAACGGTTGCGCTGAAGCATGAAGTTGGTATTCAGGCAAGGATTTTAGGACCTGGCTTTCACTGGCTGATTCCATTTATTTATAAAACGACTAAGCATAAATTTATTCTTATCGAAAAAAATCAGGTTGGCGTTGTGCGCGCAATTACAGGCGCACCAATTCCAACAGGTGAAGTGATGGCTAAAAAAACAAATTGCGATTTGTTTCAGGATGGCGAAGCATTCCTTACAAACGGCGGTCAAAAAGGTCCACAACTCGATATCTTGCCGGATGGCGAATATCGAATCAATCCACATTTATTTGAAGTATCTATTGTCGATGCAATCATTGTTGAAGATGATGAAGTCGCTATCGTAGAATCTATCGCAGGAAAACAAGTACAGCGTCCGGGCGGAAACTTTGGCGTTCCTGTTGAATGTGATAATTTCCAAAACGCAGAATTGTTTCTTAAAAATGGCGGTGAAAAAGGACCTCAAATAAACTTCCTGATGCCTGGTTTTTACCGTATTAATTCTATTATGTTTAATGTAGAAAAAAGAAAGATGGTTGATATTCCTGGTGGTATGATTGGCTTAATTGTAGCTGCTGATGGCGAACGTATTCCGGAAGGTCGATTGCTGGCGAAAAAAATTGAAGGACACAATAACTTTTTTGATGGACAGGCATTTATTTTAAATGGCGGCGAAAGAGGAAGACAATTAGATGTGTTGATGCCTGGAAAATACCGTATCAATACAGCACTATTTAAGATTACAGAAATCGTAAACTGGACAAGCATACAAGCCGATCAAGTCGGAATTGTTACAGTAAAAGAAGGTAAACCGATTTTGGATCCGACAAAAATTGCAGCAGAAGAACTAGGACTTGATGTGCATAACAACTTCCAAAATCCTGCGGCATTCTTAGATGCTGATGGACAGAAAGGTTTGCAGATTCCGGTGTTGCGTGCAGGTAACTATGTCATCAATCCATGGTTTGCTGATGTAGAAAAAGCAGACATGACGCGTGTTGAAATCGGATATTGTGGTGTTGTTACCAGTTTCGTCGGTGAAGAAGGCGATGATGTAAGTGGAGAAGATGTAAACGCTAAAATAGTGGATAATGGTAAAAAAGGTATTTGGGCAAATCCGTTAGAACCAGGCAAACATCCGATAAATACGAAGGTTTGCAAAGTAGATATTGTTCCGACTACACAGATTTTATTAAATTGGGCAGATAATACATCAAGCTCTCATCAGTTAGATTCAAACTTAAGTACAATAACATTGCGAACTGCTGATGCATTTAGTGTGAATATGGATGTGAGTGTGATTATACATATTCCGATGAAAAACGCACCAAAAGTAATAGCCAACTTAGGTTCCGTAAAAAATATGATTTCACAGGTTTTAGAACCGGCAATTTCATCGCACTTCAGAAACGCGGCGCAATACATAAAAGCATTAGATCTTTATACGAAAAGAAAAGAATTGCAAGACAAAGCGAAAGAGCATATCGATATTGTTTTAAAAGTGCATCATATTGATTCTAAAGAAACATTGATTGCTGATGTCGTGTTGCCAAAAGAGTTAATCAAACCGGTAACAGACCGACAAATTGCAGAACAGGAAAAATCAACGTATAAAACACAACGTGAAGCACAAGACGAACGTAAAGCATTGGAAAATTCAACCGCGCAAGCGAATATGCAGAAAGAAGTGGTGACTTCAGAACGTGGCGTTGAAATAGCAAAAAATATTGCACAATCAGAAGTAGAAAAATCTACCGGTGAAAAACAATCGATGATATTAACAGCAACCGGTAAAGCGGAATCGCTTAAATTAGAAGCAAACGCACAAGCAGAAGCCACAAAAGTTACTGCTGTTGCTGATGCAGAAAAGATAGAAAAAATTGGTTTGGCTGAAGCGAAAATTATCTTAGAAAAAGGTAAGTCAACCGCAGAATCGTATAAACTGGAAGTAAACGCGATGGGTCAGGAAGGATTTGTAAGAGTTCGAGTAATGGATCAGTTAACCAAACTTCAATTAAAATTAGTACCTGAAACATTAATTATGGGCGGCAACGGCAGCGACGGCGGTGCAATGGGTCAGTTGATTAGCATGGCTTTATTGGAAAAAGTAACCGGTAAAGATTTCTTAGAAATTACTAACAAGCAATCAACAAATATCGAAACGATAAAACCGGCAAACGAAAATAAAACAGAGTAATAATTATAAAACCTACTTATTTTTAATCTAAAAGAAATGACGCATAGACTAATTCCTTTATGCGTCATTTTATTTATTTTACTTTGAAATTGGTTTAGAATAATTTACCGTAATAAAGTAATATTTCCCTTTATTACAATAGGTTCTTCATTAATACATTTGCCTTCAAAATAATAACCATATACTTCTACCTGTGCAGGTTGTCCTTTGTAAATGCCGTCCCAGCCTTTAGTTAAATCATTCGACTCAAACACCTTATTGCCCCAACGATCGTAAATTAAAAGTGTGCCACTTAATAAAGCAGAACTTCTCACTTTAAACTCATCATTATAGCCGTCATTATTTGGTGAAAATGCATTTGGTATAAATACATTTTCTGCTTTGCAATCTGTAATCAAATCAATAAAAATGGAATCGTTGTTTTTGCAACCACGATACAAACTATCGGCTGTAATATTCAAATAAACCCAACTTGGTTGTGTAATTGTAGCAATAGGATTTTTTATTGAATTACTATTCAGCGTCGCAATACTTGTCCAAACGTAATTTCCAACCGGCTGGCTGGAAGTTGCTTGCAATTGAACTGTATCACCGGCAATTACTAAGGTTTTAGATGCAGTAATTTGTAAGGAAATGCTTTGAGTAATGGTAAGTTTTAATGTAATAATACTGTCACAACCATTAATAGATGACAGTGTATCAATGTGCGTTCCTGTTTGATTATAAAAATGATTTCCAATTTGTATTCCTTTGCCAAAACAAATAGTCGTGTCAATTTCTCTTCTGAGAATAGGTAGTACGGTTAAATTTAATGTATAGATCGTATCACAAAAAACAGAAGTAATCGTATCATTATATGTTCCGGTTTGCGTGTAATTATGTGTTCCAACAGTAATGCTTTCGCCTTCGCAAATGGTTTCACTACGAGTATATTCAGTGGTGCTGGTGAGTCGGTAAATAGTTTCAGCAGTATCTTTGCAACCATTAATATTTACAAATCGTTTTATCAAATACAAACCAGTATCAGCATATACAACGCTATTAATAGTTAAAGAATCACCAATATAAATAGTACCATTGGGTTTTGTCCATTGATAGGTATAAAATGGCGATGGCTGATAATATAAAGTTACAGTGCCGTCTAAACACGAAGAACCGATCTTATGAATAGGCGGAAAGATAAGCGTATCGACACCAAAATCTAAAATATTGGAATTACCGCATGCATCTACAATACGCGAAACATAATTGCCAACAGGAATAAACGTAAAAATATTGGATGCTTGCAACGGATACAATCGCGGGCCAGAAATTACTTCATATTGATATGGTGCAATTCCTTTGGTGCTGTCCGGACGCAACTCTGCATAGCGGTTGCCGTTGCAATATATGATAGAAACACTTGCAGTTTGCGGTCGTTCATAAGGTGGAATTTCTACCGTATCTTTTACAGTCCAACAATCTTTAATGTTTTCGTTAATAGCTGTAGCACCTCTATTGTCTACTGAGTATGTATAAGATATTTCATATTTGCCAGATGGAATTGATGTTAAAGAATCAATCGAAGATACATATAGATAGCTTTTGCTCCTTAATACAATTCCAGTGTTAATATTTTTTACTGTAACGGTGTATGAATAAGTGTTATAGCAATTTACTGCATAATGTAATATATTTTGTCCTAAGCATCTTCTAGTAAATGATGTTGTGTGATTTAATTTTGTTAAGTCAGAGAATTTAACTGTAAATGTTGAATTATATATATTGCCACAAGAATCTGTTACTCTGTAGGCATATATTCCTTCAGGAAGATTTTTTAATAAAATATATACATAATTGACAATAAGCACACCGCCAGACAAATAACCATTATTAAGAAAATTTGTATAAATTTTTGGATAGAGAATAGAATCTGTATAACTATATTTTGGTTTAGTACTATGTAAAAATTTTGGTCCGTAAAGTATTTCTAATTTTACACCAATACCAAAACCTTTAAGCCTTATTTCTGCGGTAGATGTGCTATCAATACATCCGGAAATAACTAATACTTCTGTTGAAGGATCTGATGAAGGAGTTGGCCAAATTTTATTAAAGGTGTAATTTTTTTTACAACCATCTGTAATTGAAATGGAATAAGTCTTACCAGCAATTTTTGGAGTTATATTTAACAAGCCAGAACTTATAATGGATGTCTGCACAATGGTATTTGTGCTAACATCTGTAACTGTCAAAGAAAGTGGATATTTCGGAGTTAAATAATAATAATCTTGTGTGTAATATATATTTCGATAGATGTCTAGAATAGCACCTAAATTACCATCACAGTTTGTGTTGTCAACATACCAATTTTTGACATCAAAAATAAAAGCAGGAATTTTAGTCGCACCAGAAGTAATAATATTTCCACAAGTATCTTCTAATGTAAAATGAATATCCATATTATAATCGATATTTGGAAAGGTATCAGAAATACCATATAGATATAATCCTGGAGCTGGAGTATTATAGAATCCTATTCGTGGTTTGCTGTATTTTACTATGGTGTCAGTTAGTGTGTATAATGTAAACTTAAGTTTTTTTGTAGAGTAGTCATTATTGCTATAAAATGCAAAACCAATTATCATTGAGTCACAACCAATTTTCGAAGCAGTAAGAGAAGCTGAAAATACAAAAACATCTTTTTCTTTAATAATGTAAACGGTTCGTGTTACAAAATTCTGGCAAGAATCATACATGCGCAAAGTATATTCAGCAGCTTTTAAATTATTGAAAGTATCGTTGCTTTGTGTAGTAACCACATTGGTTTGCGTATTCGTTAAAACCCAGGTAAATGGAGGTCTGCTGTTCGTTAAAACAGGATGACCAATAATTTGTCCATCGCTGCCGCCAAAGCAAGTGGGTTCTTTAGAAGTTGGTGCAAAATCTGGTTCAACATAATTTGAACCTTTAACAATAACCGTTTGCGAATCTTTTTCGCCAATAATATTAGATGCCGCAACTACATACGTTCCAGGAAATAAACCGGTAAATAAATTACCGCTTTGATAAGGTCTGATTTCCGGACCGGACAAAATAGAATATAAAACAGTTGGCTGGTTACTGGTTGCGAATACCGTAATCGTGCCATTATTAGGACACCGACTAATGGTAGTTTTTGTTGAGTCGATAGCAATGGTTGCGAACATATTGAAGCCACAACATAGTATCATTATTACCAATAATGATTTTAGGATGCCATATTTTAATATACAGTATTTCATTCGTATAAATATAAACTTATTTTCATTGTTTAACAAAAAAATGTATAAAAAAGTAGCATATTGGTTTCATGCCATCAAAATAATATCATGATCATAACACACAAAAAAATTATTCACCGCAAAAAACCGAATTCTTACCGCATGAATAGTGTTATTGTTTAGAGAGAATTGTAATTTCAATACATGAATATGGAACGCAAAAATATCGGCATGCAGGTGGTTTGCATATCGTTGTTTTTGGCAATTCCGTTTATTACAGCACCGGAAGGTTTTTTTTCTATGCGTGTTTTTAGAAATCCTGCATTCGGAAAAGATGTGCTTACTTCTGTGTTGGCCATCTTATTTTTTTATTTTCATTATTTGTATTTGTTGCCAAAATTCTATTTTCAAAAAAAGTATTTGCATTATGCTTTTTTAGTCGCACTTGCAATTTGCGTGGTTGTGTTTATGCCAAATTTATTGATTCATCAACACATGCAAATGCCATCAAGATTCCCGGCGCCGCCTGAATTTCAAAATAAAAATCCATTTGCCATCCACATAGAAAATAGCATTCTGAAAGCAGTAATGGCGTACTTTATGTCATTTGTTATAAGAAACAATATGCGTATAAAAGAAATTGAAAATGCAAAAAATAATTCTGAACTCGCTTTGCTGAAAGGACAAATTCAACCTCATTTTTTGTTTAATACGCTAAACGGAATTTACAGTTTGGCATTGAACAGATCCGATAATACGGCAAATGCAATCCTGCAGTTGTCGAATATGTTGCGTTATACATTTATCAATACAGAAAATAATGTCATTCCTTTAAAAGATGAATTGGAGTATGTTCAAAATTATATTAGCTTACAGGAATTGCGTTTGAATAAATTAACGAAACTGAATTTTTCGATACATGGAACAGCAAATCAACAAAGAATCACACCGTTGATTTTTATACCATTCATTGAAAATGCTATAAAATACGGTGTCAGCACGGAATATGAAACTGAAATTATTATTAAAATAGACATCGAAGAAAACGCGGTTCATTTATTTATTCAAAATAAAAAACACGAAACAAAAGACGTTACAATTTCTACAACAAACCTTGGAATCATCAACACCAGGAAGCGATTAGACATGTTGTATCCAAAAAGTTATGAACTTGAAATAAACGAAGAAAATGATTTTTATACAGTCAATCTGAAAATATGGAATATATAATTCAAGCAATTGCAATAGATGACGAGCCGTTGGCACTGGATATTATTGAAAATTATTGCAATAGAATTTCAGGTATAAATCTGGTAAGAACGTTTACAAACACAAACGATGCGCTTTCTTTTATTCGAGAAAATGAAGTGCAGTTGCTGCTTTTAGATATTCAGATGCCGCAAAAAACTGGCTTTGAATTTTATTTAGAGATCAAAAAAGAAATACCGGTTATCTTTACTACCGCATTTCCGGATTATGCATTGTCTGCTTATTATTTGCATGCTGTAGATTATTTACTAAAACCATTTCCGTTTGACAGGTTTGAGCGCGCAGTTCAGAAAGCATCCAAAATTATCTTCAATAATGCCTTACATTCTTTTTTTATAAAAACAGATAAAGGTCATGAAAAAATATTTTCTGATGAAATTTTATACATTGAAGCATTGGATGATTATATCAAGATATTCTTTAAAAATGCAAAACCAATCGTTGTACGATATACGTTAAAAGCAATCTTGGAAAAATTACCTGCTACGCATTTTATTCGCGTTCATCGCTCTTTTATTGTTGCAATTAATAAAATAGAGATTGTAAAAAATAAAAGCGTCTTCATCAATAATGTTGAGATTCCAATCGGAATTTCTTATGAAGAATTTTTTATGAAACAGATAGAAAATAATTTTTAAAAATACTTTACCGCATTGTTTTTGCAGTTTACCTCATTTTTCAACGAGTTTATAAAATCCATACTAATTTTAATTTTATAAAATGATTTTTATGGAACGCAAAGATTTTTTATTGAAAGGTTTTGCTGCTTTAGGTGTGGCAGCGGTTGCACCATTAGCCGTTGGTTGCAAAAAAGATACTAATACTACGAATGGAAATTGCACAGAAAGCCCAACAGAAACGGAAGGTCCGTTTCCGACAACAAGAGGCGATGCCATATTTTTCGCATCAGCTGGTTATGTTAGAAGCGATATTCGCGACGGAGAATTAGGTACTACATTGACGGTGAATATTGTGATTAAAAATACGAACAATAATTGTGCGGTAATGCCTGGTTGCTATGTTGAGATCTGGCATTGTAACAAAGATGGTTTGTATTCTGAATTTGGTCCGTCGAACAGCGGTGGCATGCAAACTGTTGACGCTACTGCTTACGATTATTTGCGCGGCAAACAACAAACAGATGCTGATGGACAAGTGTCTTTTACTACCGTGTATCCGGGTTGGTATAATGGTCGCGCGCCACACATACATGTGCATATTTACAATTCAAGCGGCGTGAGTAAATTGATTACACAAATTGCATTTACCGAATTGGTAAGTAATACAGTTTATACAACAGCAACTACTTATTATAATAAAGGAACTCAAGGAACATCGAATTCGTCAGATGGTGTTTTTTCGGATTCTTTGTCGCAAAATATTTGTGATTCGTTAACTGGTTCTGTAGCTGCAGGATATGTTTTGACAAAAACAATTTATGCAGCGTTTTGATTTTTTGTTTTTTATAATGAGTGTGACTTTGATAAGTAATTATCAAAGTCACTTTTTAAAACTTAAGTATGCAGCAAGGAATAATTCGGCTAAGTTTTTTAAAAACAATTGATTCAAACACATTGAAAAAATGGGATCGCATTGTCTTTGAAAATACCTATTTGGAATATAAAATGCAGTCGGCACATTTTAATCAGCAGAATCAGGAAACCATATTTTTAAATTTATTAGCTCAAAATCCTGAAGCGGAAAAATTACATTATT
This sequence comes from Chitinophagales bacterium, assembly GCA_046329815.1. Lineage (GTDB taxonomy): Bacteria > Bacteroidota > Bacteroidia > Chitinophagales > JADIYW01 > JADJSS01. The sequence goes on along the minus strand of JAXLTY010000001.1, from coordinate 894,072 downwards.
TGGTTAGCAAAGCTGCGTTAGAAAATATTAAACAACTCAATAAAATAATTCCTGATCTGAATAATACACAGAATATTGCATGTATTCCATTTTCAAATTTTAAATTTCAACTGATCAATTCTGATACAACCAATAAAAAGTTGCATGAGTTCACAATTCTGTTTGTGTCAGAACCACTTATTTTATTGAATGTTATGAATAATCATTTGTTAGTTGCAAATGAAAATCAACTGGATAATTATAAGCAAAATAAAGAAATTGAAACGAATTTGATTGCAATGCAAGCAATGTTGAATATACACTCATTTAGTAATATTGAATAAATTTTAATCAAAAATAACTCATTAACATGGAACGAAAAGATTTTTTAAAAGGTATTGGTTTAGCAAGTCTTGGAATCGCTTTGCCAAACAGCAAATTATTTGCAGACGAAACAGAAGCAACAGGTTCGTGTGTATTGATTCCATCAGAAACTGCCGGTCCGTTTCCATTAGACCTGACAGCAAACACGTATTATTTCAGGCAAGATATTCGCGAAAACAAAACTGGCACGCGATTAAATCTAAAATTGAAAATTCTAGGACTTAATAATTGTTTGCCGATGCAGAATGTAAGAGTAAATGTTTGGCATTGCGATAAAGATGGTTTGTATTCAGGTTATAGCCAAACGAACAATGCAGGACAAGCCGGTTTAACCTATTTACGCGGTTATCAAATGACGGATGCCAATGGCGAAGTGAATTTTGTTACGATTTTTCCAGGTTGGTACACCGGCAGAATTTGTCATATCCATTTTCAGGTGTATGTAAGTTCGTCTTATGCAGCAATCTCGCAGCTTACGTTTGATATCGCAACGAAGAATGCTATTTACGCAGCCAACTCTTCGCTTTATACAAAAGGTGCTGATGGTACGACAAGTTATGGCGCTGACAATATTTTCTCAGATGGCTATGCGTATCAATTGGCGTCTCTGACACCAAACAACACAACCGGTGGCTATGATGCATATCTTGAAGTTACTGTTCAAGGTAATGGTGTTATCAGCCATGTAGAAAAAGAAACAGCCAAACAATTTGTGTTACAACAAAATTATCCGAATCCATATAATAATAACACTATAATTCCTTTTATGCTAAAAAAATCAGCAGATGTGAAAATTCAGATCTATGATTTGTCAGGAAAAATGATTTCAGAAATTGAACAAAAGAATTTAAATGCAGGTGAGCACAATGTTCAGTTAAATATGCAAACACTTGGTTTAGCATCTGCAAATTATATTTACCAGATAGAAGTCAATAATAGTGAAGGCAGATTTACGGATTATAAAATGATGACAGCAAATAAATAGATGGATTTGATGAATAGTAATAAGACATACTTGTCATGAGTAAACTTGTTGGGAAAATGAACCGCTTTAAATAGAATGCTTATGTTATTTTAAATCAAAATGCTAAATAAAAAAAAGGATGACTAAAATTGAGTCATCCTTTTTTTATAGAATAATTGTATTTTAATGATTAATTCGCAGAAACAACGCTTGCTTTTTGTTTCTTTTGCATTTCGTGTAATTCACGCAATAAGCCACGCGCAATCAATAATTTCATGATTTCATTCGTGCCTGCATAAATGCGCGCTACACGATTGTCTGCATACGCACGTCCGATATAATATTCCCACATGTAGCCATAACCGCCGTGTAGCTGCACACATTCATCCACAATATTTTGATGTGTATCGGTGCAGGAATATTTTGCCATCGATGCCGTTTCAGCAGTCAATTCACCGGCAACATATAACTCCACACACCTGTCAACAAATGTTTGGTGGATTTGTAGTTTTGTTGCTAATTCTGCAAGTTTAAATTGTGTATTTTGGAAACCTGCGATCGGTTGTTTAAAAGCAGTTCTTGATAATGTATATTCTATGGTATTTTCCAAAGCGCCTTCAGAACCTCCAACAGCCATCAATGCAACGGATAAACGTTCACGACCCAATTTCTGCATCATATAAATAAATCCTTTTCCAACTTCACCTAATAAATTTTCTTTCGGAATTTGTACATTATCAAAAAATAATTCGCATGTATCTTGCGCTTTCATACCTACTTTTTTAAATGGTTTTCCTTTTGAAAAACCTGTACGCGTTGCCTCTACTAAGAACAACGAAATGCCATTGTCTTTTCCATCAATAATAGTTCGTGCCGCAATCACGCACATATCACTCATGTAGCCATTGGTGATAAATGTTTTTTGTCCGGTGATTGCATAATGATCGCCATTGTCAATGGCTGTTGTTTTTAATGCCTGCAAATCGCTGCCACAACTAGGTTCTGTCATACCGATTGCTGTAATGATTTCGCCACTGCACATCTTTGGAAGCCAATATTGTTTTTGTTCTTCGTTTCCATAATCGATAATATAAGGTGCTACAATATCGGAATGTAGGAAAAAGCCAGGTCCGGTAAAACCTGCTTTTGAAATTTCTTCTGTAATCAATGCACAAAACGAGAAATCCAAACCTGCACCGCCATATTCTGCCGGAACATCTAAACACAACAACCCTGCTTCACCTGCTTTGTGCCAAACTTCACGGCTTACTTGTCCTTGTTCTTCCCATTCTGCGTGATATGGTGCAATTTCTTTTTCTATAAACTGCTGACACATTTTTTGCAGCATTAAATGTTCTTCAGAACCGTAGATATTTCGTTTTATTTTGATGGTAGAAAACATAAATTAATATTTGCTCAAAAATAAGCAGAAAATAACAGAAAATCAGCCAATTTATATCAATAAATAATAACCAAATTTATGAAAACAAGTGCCTGCTTTTTTATAGTTTAGCGGTGTTTAATAAATTAAAAATAAATGAATCAGGAACAGATCAACTCACTGAAAGACGCATTGCAATTTTCACCGAATAACATTTCATTACGAAAATTATTGTGCGAAGCATTATTCAATACAGCTAATTACATCGAAGCAGAAACCGAATATAAAAACGCATTGCAGTTTGCGCAAAACGATCTGGGTTTGAAATTAGGTTTGTCGAAATGTTTTTTTTATTTGCATAAATACAGCGCGGCACAAGTGGTGTTGGAAGAAATTATTGAAACCGATAAAACAAATGCAGATGCATATTTTTTCTTATCAAAGAATCATTTGGCACAACAGGAAATTCAACAGGCAAAAGTGAATTACGATAAAGCAATTGCTCTGAATAATCAATTGAAAGATGTTGCTTACGAAAATGATTTGAATACACAAATAAAACAATCCGGAACAGCAACAAGTGTTTCTGCTGGCGATGATGATTTTGTGAATGGAATTTTACTGCAAAGCGATATTGAAAAACCAAAAATAAAATTCAGCGATGTTGGCGGTATGGAAGCGATGAAAGAAGAGATTGCGTTGAAAGTAATTCATCCGTTAAACAATCCTGAAATTTATAAAGCATTTGGTAAAAAAATTGGTGGTGGTATTTTGTTTTATGGACCACCAGGTTGTGGTAAAACGATGTTAGCACGCGCAACAGCAGGCGAAATTAATGCCAATTTTATTTCTGTTGGAATTAATGAAGTGCTGGATATGTGGATGGGAAACAGTGAAAAAAATCTGCATAATATTTTCGAAGCAGCACGTGTGAATGCGCCGTGTGTGTTGTTTTTTGATGAAGTAGATGCGTTAGGTGCAAGCCGTAGTGATATGCGCAATGCAACAGGAAGATTCATTATTAATCAGTTTTTGGATGAATTAGATGGCGTGAAATATTCGAACGAAGGTGTTTTAATTTTAGCAGCAACGAATTGTCCGTGGTATTTAGATACAGCTTTCCGAAGACCAGGTCGATTTGACAGAATCGTATTTGTACAGCCGCCGGATTTGAAAGCACGCGAAGAAATTCTGAAATTATTATCACATGAAAAACCGTTTGATAATATTGATTATGCAGGCATCGCAAAAATTACAGAAGAATATTCCGGCGCTGATTTGAAAGCGGTTGTCGATGTGGCGATTGAATCAAAATTACCTGAATCGATGAAACAAGGAAAAATTATTCCGGTGAATAATGCAGATTTAAAAAACGCGATTTCAAAACATAAAGCAACGACTAAAGAATGGTTTGCCACAGCACGCAACTATGCATTGTATTCCAATGAAAGTGGCTTGTATGACGATATTCTGAAATATTTAAAAATTAAAAAATAAATGGATATCATAGATCAGCATATTGAGCGCGCACGTAATTTAATTCATTTAAAAAGATACGATCAGGCAATTCCTGAATTGCAAAAAGCATTAATTATTGATCCGAATAATTATGTGGCTTTGGTGCTTTTAACGAGTACATATATTCAACTGAAAGATGAGCAAAAACAAGATGAATACACACAGAAGTTATTAGCTGCTGCGCCTGATGATGGTGTTTCCTATTATTATCGTGCGGTGTATCTGAATATGATTGAAAAGCCGAATGAAGCGGAAACCATGATTCGCAAAGCAATAGAGCTTGAACCATTGGACGCCGATTTCTTCGCGTTTTTATCTGCGTTGTATATAGATAAAAAGAAATGGGAAATTGCACTGGAATATGCAAATGAAGGTTTGAATGCTGACCCGGAAAACACCACTTGTTTGAATTACAGAACCATATGCTTAACGAAATTGAACCGCAAAGAAGAGTTGTTGTCAAGTATTGAAGAAACATTGGCAAACAATCCGGAAGATGCGTTTTCGCATGCAAATATTGGCTGGTCGAAACTGGAAATTGGCGACAGAAATGAGGCGCGTATGCATTTCATGGAAGCATTAAAAATAAATCCGAATAATCATCATGCAAAAGAAGGTATGAAAGAAATTATTCGTACAAAAAATCCGATTTATCGTTTCTTTTTAAACTATCAGTTTTGGATTGCAAAACAACAAGGCAGCATGCAATGGATTTTTATTTTAGGTGTTTATTTCGGAACAAAAGTAATTGGTGGTCTGGCAACACAATATTCTTTTCTTTGGCTTCCATATATTGCGCTGATGTTTTTTGCTTATTTAACCTGGTTCATCGAACCATTTGCAAATATTTTCTTACGTTTCGATTCATTTGGAAAATATGCATTAGATGATGATGAAAAGATGTCTGCAAATATTGTCGCAGTTTGTTTACTGACAGCTATCATAAGTGTGGTGTTGTATTTTACGTTGCATAATTACATGATGGTTTACATTGCTATTTATGCGGCAACGGTATTGATTCCATTGGGTCGTTTTTATTCAATGAGCGAACGCAAGCGCGTCGGTTTTATGACGTATTATACATTCGGTTTGGCTGGTGTTGGTTTGCTGGCTTTAATTGCTTGTTTCTTTAATGAAGGTTTAGGTATTACTATCGGAACGGCTTATTTTATTGGCTTTATCGCGTATCAATGGATTTCCAATTATAGAAATATCCGATAAAAAAACGAAGCACTGCAGCTTCGCTTATAATAAATGTCTTGAGCATGCAGGATTGCACAAGACATTTGTTTTGTATGGTTTTTGATTTTATAGTTTAATGATGTAGCCACCAGGCGCACCAACTTCACCATCGATGTCGAACTCTTGTTCAGTAACGCCATCATCAATTTTTACAGTAACAGAAGCCGGTGGATTGGTTCCTTCATTATCTACATTAATACCGATCCAGTTGTTGCCGTTTTCAAGTGTAACATTAAAGCATTTTTCCGTATTCAATATTTCATAATCATTGATCAGTGCATTTCCGTTAAATAATAAATCAATGATATCGCCATCTTCCACACTGTTATCATAAATACAGATAGAAATGTTTTTACTTTTTACAATTACTGTACCTTGATTCGAATAATTGGAAGGTAATTCGGTCTGTACTTTTGTTTTGTCTTTTTTACAGCTTGTGCTGATAGTCGCAGCCAATAGTAATAATACCGGCAACATAATTTTAATTGATTTCATTTTTGTAATTTTTATTGTGATAAATAAAATTGATTTTATTTGAACTTGGTAACCGGTCCGATTTCAATAACATTACAGGAATTTGCTACCAGTGTATATGTACCGTTAAAGTATTCAAAACCGGTTTGGTCTGTTACTTTATAAAAAATAGTTCTGTTTTTAGGAAGCAAGTCTGCATGAGTAATTATGGCACTGCTGTCATCGCACGATGGTGCTGTTTCCCAGTAAACATCATCAACAGCAGATGTTGCTACAGCATTGCCATTAACATAAAAAGTTAAGGTTTCAGCGTTGTCATCTAATAGTAATCTTGAGTTTACTTCATTAAACCAAAAAACTATTTTATATCTGTCACCAACATCTAAAACATTTTGCGAGCAGGAATTTAGTAATGACAAAAAAACTAAGAGTATAGCCGATGGTATTATTTTATGTATTGTTTTCATTTTTATTTTTTTTGATACAAAGTTGTATCAAACTAGAAATGAAGACAAATGAAGTATTTTGATTTTGTGAGTGAGTTTTTTTATTTAATGTTTGTAATTTATTTATTTTCAATCAATTAAATTTAAATTTTTGACTATGCGTTATTCGTTATTTCTATTGATTTCTTCTTTTAACCAAAGAAAAACGGATACTTGCCTGAATTCAGGTGGTGCAATATCATCATATGCTTTTACTGCATTTTGTAATGTTTTAATATCTTTTACCGGTATCTTTTTTTGCGAAGCATTCTTTTGTTTTATCGTGTATAGTTTTTTGTAAATAGCAGAAATCGGCTGATGATAGTGCATCTTATCAGTAGCATATTTTGCCTGCATTAAACTGTTGATTATTGACAGTGCCGTTTCATATTCACCAATTAAATAAAAGTATGCCGACTTGATAATCTTCAAAACATAGTTTTGTGGAAATGGCGCTGCATCCAGATCGTAGCTGATATATTTTTCTAATTGTTGTGAGTCGCGCAAAAACAAATAACAAAGTAAACGACTTTGCAACAGCATGTTTTTATACAATAAATTATCTGACGAAAATTCATGATCTAAAGCATGCAGCGCTTCATTATAAAACCGGCATTTCACCAGATTAATAATATAGTTCACATAAAAAATTGTTTTGTTATGTGTATTCAGTTTATCAGCATCAGCTTTAATCTTACTTAATGTTTCGTGCGCTTCTAAAAAATATCCATTCGCTGATAATTCACGACCTTTTCCTATCAATGCCAGGAAACGGCTCTCCAATAATAATTTATTATGCTTGTAAAGCGGTTCAATGATTTCTATAGCATTATTTAAGTGTTTAACTTGTGTTTCAAAGTAATTCGGATCATCTGAAGTTGTAAAAGACAATGCATAATTATTATGAAAATTGCTGATCGGATTATTTTCAAAAATAAAATGATGTTCATTCAGTAATAGTGGTTCTCGTTGTTCTAGCTGATGGTTGTAACATATCCAGTTGTAATGTGTAAGATATACATTCAGTTTCGAACAGTATGCAGATATCATATCGTTCAAGACGTGCTTGGTTTGCTGAATTTGTTCAGGATAAGCATGTAAACGTTTAGTCAAATCAGAAATTTTAAAATGCAGATTATGCAATTCTAATAAACAAGCATCCATTACAAAAGCATACGAAGCGTAATTGTCTTTTTCTTTCAATAACGTTTCATATTTTTCATCAATGCCATCTGTAAATTTTAATTTATCATAAGCATGTATTAATAACCAATCATTATATGCTTGATTGTTTTTAGAAAAATAGTCATGTTCTTTTTGTATTAAAAAATATTCAAGTTCTTCTTTCAATACGCGGATTTCATTGCGCCACAAATAATCGTTTTTTTCTGTATATGGCTTAGCAAATAATTTTTTAAAAAGTAATTCTTTCTGCAATTGCTCATTGTTTTTTGCCGAGCTGATTAATTGATAAAATTTAGAACTTCTTTTCTTTGAAGACACTTTCCAAAACGCAGCGATTTCTTTTGCATAATGCAAATTAATTTTCTGAACTAATAAAACAATCGGATGATTTTCCATACAAGTATTAAATGCAATTAACAGCAAATTGTTGCTCAAAATAGAATAGCTGCGCCATTTCAGCAAATTGTTTTCCAAAATTATCCGCAATTCACAAAAGTGTTACTAAACTGCTGTCGATAAAAACCTCAATAATTATTGAACGTTTCACACAATATCCACATTTAACGAACATTGTCTTTTGAGTTATGCACATTTTTCACGCGTTTCAATCTTCAATAGTTGGTAAAATATGGTAGAAAGTGGGAATTTGTGTCAATTTTCTTATATTTTTGTACTACTAAATTCCAAATTGGGAAAATGATCGGTTTAACAGGCAATTATGAAGTAAAGGTGGACAGCAAAGGCAGGTTGCGTTTGCCTACTAATCTTTTGCAACAAATTGGCGAAACTGAAGACAATCAATACGTTTTGAACAAAGGCATGGGAAAATGCCTGCGCCTGTTTCCAAAAAAACAATGGACAGAGATTACGCAGGAAATGAGCAAGCTGAGTTATTTCCAAAACAAGGAAAGAGATTTTTTGCGCTACTTCTACCAAATGGCAACACAAGTGGAATTGGACAGCAACGACAGAATCCTGATCTCAAAAAGATTGATGGATGCAGTTGACATCAAAGACGAAGTGGTGATCACCGCTTTCCACGATGTCATAGAAATTTGGGACAGTAAAACATATCACGCAGATATTAAAGAACCGGAAAATTTTGCAGATATGGCTGACGAAATCTGGTCAAAAATAAATGCGAATAAATAGTTCTTTAAAATAATGATGAGCAATTCATATCACACACCGGTAATGCTCAGCGAATGTATTGATGGTTTAAACATTAAGCCAAACGGAATTTATGTCGATGTGACTTTTGGCGGTGGCGGCCATTCTAAAAAAATTTTAGAACAACTCAATGAAAACGGAAAACTGTTTGCATTCGATGTTGATGATGATGCAAAACGAAATGCAATCGATGATAAACGCTTCACGTTGATTCAGGCAAATTATCGTCACTTGAAAAAGTTTTTAAAAGTGTATGGCATTACTAAAATTGATGGCATTTTAGCGGACTTTGGAATTTCTTCTTACCAGATCGATGAACCATCGCGCGGTTTTGCTACACGTTTTGATGCAGAACTCGATATGCGTATGAATCGAAAAGAAGGTGTCAGCGCAAAGAATGTAGTGAATGAATATAGCGCAGAGCAACTGCAACACATCTTGGGTTTTTATGGCGAAGTCATCAATGCAAAAACATTAGCACAAAAGATCGTTGAAGAACGACAAATCAAACCAATTGAAACTACGAAAGATTTAGTTGATGTATGTAAAACTGTAGCTAAAGGAATTGATGCAAAATATTATGCACAGGTTTTTCAGGCAATTAGAATTGAAGTAAACGATGAGTTAAATGCGATCAAAGAATTTTTGCAGCAATCAATGGAAATCTTAGATAAACAAGGCAGATTGGTGATTATGAGTTATCATTCTCTGGAAGATCGCTTAACGAAAAATTTTATGAAGCATGGAAATTTTGAGAATGAGCCAGAAAAAGATCTCTACGGAAATTTTGAACATCATTTAAAAGTAATTACGAAAAAACCAATCGAAGCCAGCGCAGCAGAATTGAAAATTAATTCAAGAGCAAGAAGCGCAAAGCTCAGAATTGCAGAGAAGCTATAGAAAAGACAGAGAGTTAAACAAGACCAAAGTACAAAAAACAAATTAGTGATTGAAGAACCGGAAATAGAAGAACCACAAATTACGGAAGCAGAAAATGCTAAAGTAACAAAACCACGAAATCGATTCCAAAAATTGATCGAATCAGTTTTGCGCTTCTTCGGCATCGATGAATGGATTTCGTATGCACAGGTAATGCATAATTTCTTATTTGTCGTAGCCATAGTATTTATTGGTATTGTAGAGATTTTCAATACACATCTTGCGGTTCGTTTAAACAGAAGCATCACCGAAAAGGAAAACAACATTAAAGAATTGCGTTGGGAATACATGACCGAAAAGACGATCATGAATCAAAAAAGTAAACAATCAGAATTACAAAAAATTGTAGAGCCGTATGGTTTAAAATCATTACAGGAAGCACCAAAAAAAATTGAAGTACCAAAAGGAACATTTGAATAAAAGTAGGCAGTAAAAAGTATGCAGTAAACAGGCACTGCATACTGCATACTCGCTACTCAATAATTATAAAGAATGAATATAAAGTCTAACATACTATTTCGCATTTACCTGATTGGCGGCTTTTGCTGTCTTTTTGGCATTGCTGTGTTAGGTAAAGTATATCAGATACAAACGTATAAAAATGGTTATTGGAAATCTTTGGCAGACTCTTTAACTACCAACGTCTTTGATATTCCGGCAGAGCGCGGCAACATTTATTCAGCAGATGATAAATTGCTGGCAACATCTGTTCCATATTTTGAATTGCATATCGATTTCGCGTCAAAGGCAATGAAAGATGAGATCTTCAAACGTAATGTTGATTCATTAGCGTACTACATGTGGAAGAACTTTAATCAAAGTTCCATCGAAGAATACAAACGCCAGTTAATAAAAGCACGCAAGCAAAAGAAAAGATATTATCCATTATGTGCAAAAGCAGATTATACTTTATTGAAAGAAATAAAAGAATGGCCGCTGTTTCGCGAAGGAAAATTTAAAGGCGGTTTGATCGTAGAAACGCACCAGGAACGAAAAAATCCATTTGGATTTTTAGCACAACGAACTATTGGTTTGATTCGTGAAAATGCGCAAGACATTGGCCTGGAAGAAGCGGCTGATTCTTTATTAAGCGGTGTGGAAGGAAAATTATTAAAACAAAAAATTGCCGGCGGCGAATGGATTCCATTAAAATCAACAGGACAAATCGAACCGAAAAACGGATACGATATCATCACCACAATTGATTTAGGATTACAAGATATTGCAGAAACAACATTACAGCAAAAATTAACAGAATACCAGGCAGAATTTGGTTGCGCTGTTTTGATGGAAGTAAAAACAGGTGCGATAAAAGCTATTGCAAATCTTGGAAAAACTAAAGACAACGGCTATGCAGAAATTTATAATTATGCACTAGGTTTAAGTAATGAACCAGGTTCTGTCTTCAAAGCCGCCGGTTATTTGGCATTGTTTGATGATGGTTATATTACACCATTGGATTCTGTAAATACAAATCATGCAAGCGCAGTGTTTGGCGGTAAAGTATTAACGGATGACGGACACAATACGCAATACAACTTTTTAACGCCTGGAAAAGCATTGGCAATTTCTTCCAACGTTGCTATTGCAAAATGGATCAATAAATTTTATGGTGATGATAAGCAAAAATTCTATGATAAGCTGCAGCAGTTTGGTTTAACGAATACAACAAAAATTGATTTAAAAGGCGAGGCGAAACCATACATAAACAAACCCGACAAATGGAGTGGCATGTCTTTGGCTTGGATGGCACATGGTTATGAAGTAAAATTTACACCATTACAAATCTTAGCTTTTTACAATGCAATTGCAAACGGCGGAACGCGCGTAAAACCATATTTAGTACAACAGGTTTTGGATAATGGTACAGTCATTCGTGATTATAAGCCACAAGCTAACACGGTAAAGATTTGCAAACCACAAGCAGCGCAATGGGCAAAAGAAATTATGTTGCGTGTAGTGGAAGATCCAAACGGAACTGGTCGTGGAATTTTTACTTCACATTATCGTATTGCAGGAAAAACAGGTACTGCAAAAATGAGTGCAGGTAGCAGTGGTTACACCGATAAAAATTTATCGTCGTTTGTTGGATTTTTTCCGGCTGATGCTCCTTTGTATTCATGTATCGTAGTGGTTGGCGGACCGCAAGGTATGTTGACTACAGGCGGCGCGGTGTCTGCACCGATCTTTAGAATAATGGCTGATAAAATTATTACATCAAATATCAAATCCAATAAAGCTATCAATAAAGATTCTACAATCAATAACCAGCCGATGCCGGTAATTACTGCTTCAATAGATGTATTGAAAAACATCAACAAAAGAACACATATCAAATTTGATTTTAAAGAAGATTGGGATTTTGCTATGTTAAAGACAGATAGCACCAATAAGAAGAAAATTGCAAAGGTCGATTTTGATACGAATAAAATTCCAAATGTAAAAGGTTTGTTGTTAGATGATGCAATCTATTTATTGGAAAATGCTGGTTTAAAAGTTGGCTTTAGCGGAAAAGGAAAAGTAATGAGTCAATCATTGTCGGCCGGAACATCAATAATTAAGGGAAGTTACATACAATTGACTTTGAATTAGAAAATATAAAATGAAAACGTTAAAAGAAATATTAAACAACATTCAGCCAAAACAAATCATTGGTTCAATAGATATTTCGATACATGCTTTGCAATTAGATTCACGCAAAATAGAAAGTAATGATTTATTTTTTGCTATAAAAGGTGTAAACTCTGATGGTCATAATTTTATTTCAAAAGTAATAGAACAAGGCGCAACTGCTATCGTGTGTGAAGAAATTCCATCAGAAAAAAATCAGAATATTACGTATATACAAGTAGAAGATGCGCGCAAAACAAGCGCTTTAATGGCTTGTAATTTTTATGATAATCCATCAAAAAAATTAAAACTGGTTGGTGTTACTGGCACTAACGGAAAAACGACAGTTGCTACTTTGTTGTACGAACTCTATAAAAACAAAGGCGAGAAAGTTGGATTAATTTCAACAATTGAAAACAAAATTAATAATGATGTAATTCCATCAACGCATACAACACCGAATCCGATTGAACTGAATGCATTGATAAAAAAAATGGTTGATGCTGGTTGTGATTATGTATTTATGGAAGTAAGTTCGCACGCAGCTGACCAGGATAGAATTGCCGGCTTACAGTTCACAGGTGCAGCATTTACTAACATTTCGCACGATCATTTAGATTATCACAAAACATTTCAGGAATATATTTATGCAAAGAAAAAATTCTTTGACAATCTTCCAAAAGATGCTTTTGCATTAGTGAATATTGATGATAAGCGTGGTGAAGTGATGTTGCAAAACACAAACGCAAATCGATACACATACGCAATCAAAACATTAGCAGATTTTCGTTTCAGAATTTTAGAAAATGCTTTTTCTGGCTTAGTAATTCAATGTGACAATATCGATGTACATACACAAATGATTGGTCGGTTCAATGCGTATAATTTATTGACGATTTATGCAATCTGTGTTTTACTTGGAATGGAAAAGCAGGAAGCGTTAGCTGCAATATCAGTATTGAAAGGTGCTGAAGGAAGATTTGATTATCAGATTTCATCAACACAAAAGATCATCGGAATTGTTGATTATTCGCATACACCGGATGCATTAAAAAATGTATTAGATACTATAAATGAAATCCGCACAGGAAACGAAAATGTAATTACGGTTGTCGGTTGTGGAGGCAATCGTGATGCAGCCAAACGTCCTGATATGGCGCACATCGCAAGCGAATTGTCAACTAAAGTAATTCTGACTTCTGATAATCCGCGCAACGAAAATCCAGATGACATTTTGAAACAAATGCAAGCTGGCGTTCCGGCGCATAACTGTAATAAAGTGATGACGATTGCTGATAGAAGAGAAGCGATAAAAGTAGCTGTGAATCTTGCACAACCGAAAGACATCATCTTATTAGCTGGAAAAGGACACGAAAAATATCAGGAAATAAATGGTGTGAAATTTCCATTTGATGACAAGGCAATATTGCAAGAAACATTTAATAATCTGAATAAATAAAATTAGAATTCAAAAGAACAGCATTCTTAAATTAATTCATTTTCAAATTTTCAAATTAACATGCTATATCATTTCTTCAAATTTTTAGAACAACATGACATCGACATACCAGGCGGTGGTTTGTTTCAGTTCATCACATTTCGTGGTGCAATGTCGGTTTTGTTGTCATTAATAATTTCTGTTGTAATTGGTAAGCGCGTTATTCAGCGTTTGCAAAAAATGCAGATCGGCGAAAGTGTGCGTGATTTAGGTTTGGAAGGACAAGTGCAGAAAAAAGGAACACCGACAATGGGTGGCGTTATCATAATTGCTGCCATTGTTATTCCGACATTGTTATTCGCGCGTCTGAATAATGTGTATGTAATTTTGTTATTGGTTTCTACGCTTTGGATGGGTGCTATTGGTTTTATTGATGATTACATCAAGGTTTTTAAAAAAGATAAAGAAGGTTTGCGTGGTAAATTTAAAATTTTAGCACAGGTAGTTTTAGGTTTGATAGTTGGCTGTACTTTATATTTTCATCCTGACGTTAAATGCCGCGATTTTAATAATGTATTTATTTATAAAGTTGACAAAGAGAATAAAATTGACTGGAATAATCCGGAAGAAGTAGTGCCGACAGCTTCTGTAATGTACGAAAACATTGGCACACGTGTTGGTGATGAATATTTATCGCATCAGACCAAAGCATTAAAAACAAACTTGCCGTTTATAAAAGACAATTTGTTAGACTATACTTATTTGCTAAAACCATTCACAAAAGATTATCAAAAATGGGGTTGGATTATCTTTATTCCATTTGTGATTTTTATTATTACAGCAGTTTCTAATGCAGCCAATCTTACCGATGGTATTGATGGTTTGGCTTCCGGTGTTTCTATTGTAGTAATGATGACGCTGGCGATTTTTGCATATGTAAGTGGTAATATAAAACTAGCCGATTATTTAAACGTACTCTATATTCCTGATTCTGCGGAAGTCGTGATTGTGTGTGCCGCAATCGTTGGTGCATGCATTGGTTTTATGTGGTACAATGCATTTCCTGCAACTGTATTTATGGGCGACACAGGCAGTTTGATGCTTGGCGGCGTTATCGCAACTATCGCATTGATTGTTAGAAAAGAATTGTTGATTCCTGTTTTATGCGGAATATTCTTTGCAGAAACATTGTCTGTAACATTGCAAGTTGCATACTTTAAATACACCAAAAGAATGTATGGTGAAGGCAGACGAATCTTTAAAATGTCACCATTACATCATCATTATCAAAAGCTCGGTTATCACGAATCAAAGATTGTAACACGTTTTATCATCGTAAGTGTGTTGTTAGCGGTAATCACTTTTGTAACCTTAAAAATCAGATAAGCAGTGAACGAAAAAATAGTCATATTAGGTAGTGGCGAAAGCGGTGTTGGCGCAGCTATTCTTGCACAAAAGCAAGGTATGGATGTGTTTGTTTCTGATTTTGGTAAAATAAAAGACAAGTACAAACAAGAGCTGCTTGCATTGAATATTGCATTCGAAGAAGAAAAGCATACCGAAGAAATTGTTTTATCAGCAACTACAATTATCAAAAGTCCTGGTAT
The DNA here is from genome assembly GCA_046329815.1 of Chitinophagales bacterium. Taxonomy (GTDB): domain Bacteria; phylum Bacteroidota; class Bacteroidia; order Chitinophagales; family JADIYW01; genus JADJSS01. The sequence goes on along the minus strand of JAXLTY010000001.1, from coordinate 878,696 downwards.
TCCTGATAAAGCGCCGATCATCAAAAAAGTCAAAGAAAAAAATATTGAGATTATTTCTGAAATCGAGTTTGCGTTTCGTTATTCATCAGCCAAAGTAATAGCAATTACTGGTTCTAACGGAAAAACGACAACGACATCTTTGATCTATCATATTCTCGAAAAAGCAGCATATAATGTTGGTCTTGGCGGTAACATCGGAACAAGCTATGCACGCCAGGTAGCAAATGGCGATAAAGAATACTTTGTATTGGAAGTGTCTTCTTTTCAGTTAGATAATTGTATAACGTTCAAACCATTGGTTAGTGTGTTATGCAACATCACTGAAGATCATTTAGACCGATATGATTATAAATTTGAAAACTATATTAACTCAAAATTTTCCATCACAAAAAATCAAACCAAAGAAGATTATTTTATCTATTGCTACGATGATGAAGTAACAATGAATAATCTTTCTAAAGCAAATAACGAAGTACAAAAAATTCCATTTTCTTATTTCAAACCTATTGAAAATGGAGCTTACATCGACAAAGATCAATTAATAATTAACATCAATAAAAACAATTTTACCATGCCAACAAGTGATTTAGCTATCCACGGAATTCACAATTCCTACAACTCAATGGCTGCAGCCATCTCTGCAAAATTAGTCGGTGTACGCAACGACAAAATTCGCGAGTCATTAGAAGATTTTAAAAATTTAGAACATCGTTTAGAATTTGTTGCAACGATCAGAAATGTAGATTTTATTAATGATTCCAAAGCAACCAATGTAAATTCTACATGGTATGCGTTAGAGTCGATGACAAAACCAACAGTGCTTATTTTAGGCGGTGTTGATAAAGGAAATGATTATACATTGATCAAAGATTTAGTAAATAAAAAAGTAAAAGCAATTATCTGTTTAGGAAAAGATAATGAAAAATTGCACGAGGCATTTGCGTCAGAAGTGGGTTACATAGTTGATACGCAATCAATGGAACAAGCGGTGCAAATGGCTTATAACATAAGCGATAAAGGCGATGTCGTTTTATTATCACCATGTTGCGCAAGTTTCGATTTATTTGAAAATTACGAAGACAGAGGCAAACAATTCAAACGTAATGTGTTGAATCTGTAATTATAAATTTTGAATTCTAAATTATAAGTGAACTGCAAAGCATCTTAATTTAAAATTCATACTCTTAAATCTAACCATGCTCGGAAGAATTATAAATAACATCAAAGGCGATAAATATGTGTGGTACATCGTTGCTGCACTGAGCGCTATTTCTTTGTTGTTAGTCTATAGTTCAACGCGCTCATTGGCGTATAAAAATACACACGGAAATACAGAATACTATTTATTACGACATGGGTTCATGTTAGGCGTTGGCTTGTTTATTACCTATATTATTCACCAAATCGATCATCGTTATTTTTCACGTATCGCACAAATGATGTTGATTATTTCGGTTCCGTTATTATTATACACCAAGTTTTTTGGCGTTCGAATTAATGATGCTAGCCGCTGGGTTCGCATTCCGGTGGTTGGCTTAACGTTTCAGTCTTCCGATTTTGCAAAGCTCGCACTCATCATGTACACATCGCGTATGTTATCCAAAAAACAAGGTGTAATTAAAGACATCAAAGAGGTTACCATTCACATCATGGCACCAATTTTATTGATTTGTGGTTTGATTATGTTTGACAATTTTTCAAGTGCAGGAATTTTATTCGCGACCTGTATTGTCGTTTTATTTATTGGGCGCGTGAGCACAAAATTTATTATGGCGATTATTGGTTCTGGTGTAGTCATGGTGGCAATGATTATTGCCTTTTCCTGGTTCTTTATCAAAGACCATGGACGTGCAGATGTTTGGTTAGGACGTGTGACAAGTTGGCAAAATCCTGATATAAATTCGGATGATTTCTATCAGCAAAAGCAAGCATATATAGCTATTGCAAAAGGTGGATTATTTCGTTTAGCACCTGGAAAAAGTACACAATGCAATTTCTTGCCGGATGCATTTTCCGATTTTATTTATTCAACACTAATAGAAGAATATGGTTTGTTAGGTGGCGCATTTGTATTGTTCTTGTACCTTGCTTTTATGTGGCGCCTAATTATACTTGTCAAGAATTCACCACGAGCATTCGGTGCATTAATGGCGGTGGGCTTAGGTACGAGCATGGTACTGCAAGCCATCATTCACATGGGCGTGAACGTGCATTTATTACCAAACACAGGTATCACTTTGCCGATGATCAGTTGGGGCGGCACGAGTATCTGGTTCAATGCATTTGCCATTGGAATTATTTTAAGTGTAAGCAGAAGTGTGGAAGAAAAAATGGAAACATCAAAATCAACTGTAAAGAAAGAAAAGAAAAAAGTAGTAGATGAAATTCACGGATAACAATTTATGACTCACGACTCACAACATACGACTAAAAAATTTATTATAGCAGGTGGCGGCACCGGCGGGCATATCTTTCCGGCTGTTGCTATTGCTGATGCATTAAAACAAAATGATACGAATGCAGAGATTTTATTTGTTGGTGCAAAGGGAAGAATGGAAATGGAAAAAGTACCACAAGCAGGTTATAAAATTGTCGGTTTGGATGTAGTTGGTTTGCAAAGAAGTTTGACGTTAAAGAATTTGGCATTTCCGTTTAAAGTACTGAAAAGTCTGATGCAGGCGCGCAAAGTAATTAAAGACTTTAAACCGGATGCATGCATTGGTGTCGGTGGTTATGCGAGCGGACCTGTTTTGTTTTTGGCTGCTTTGTCAGGAATTAAGATATTTATTCAGGAACAAAATTCTTATCCTGGAATCACCAATAAAATATTATCAAAGTTTGCAAAAAAGATTTTTGTCGCGTATGATAATCTGAATAATTTTTTCAATGCGAGTAAAATTCTGTTAACTGGAAATCCTGTTCGAAAAGATATTACGGCTGCTTCGCCAGTAAAATCAGAAGCACTTCAGCTCTTTAAATTAGATGAAAACAAAAAAACAATTTTGATAATTGGCGGAAGCTTAGGTGCTCGGACAATAAATGAATCGATTGAAAAAAATATTGATTTGCTGAATAATTCAGGCGTTCAATTGCTTTGGCAAACCGGCAAAATTTATTATGACGGAATTATCGAACGAACAAAAAATAAAGATTTGTCGAACATCAAAATTCATCAGTTTATTAAAGAAATGAACTTAGCATATTCGGCTGCAGATATAATAATATCAAGGGCTGGCGCATTATCTATTTCAGAATTATGCATCGTAGGCAAACCGTGTATTCTGATCCCATCGCCAAATGTTTCTGAAGACCATCAGACAAAAAATGCAATGGCATTAGTAAATAAAAATGCAGCGATTTTAGTAAAAGATATCGAAGCAAAAGAAAAATTAGGTGAAACAGTTTTGAGTTTGTTGAACGATTCAAATAAACAAACAGCATTATCAGCAAACATCAAAACATTAGCAAAAACAAATGCTGCCAATGATATCGTAAACGAAATTATCCATCAAATCCAATAATCCGCAAATCCTGATTCAGACAAATGATCAACTTAAATAACATACAACGCATTTATTTTCTCGGCATCGGCGGTATCGGCATGAGCGCATTGGCACGTTATTTTAATTTACACGGCAAAATTGTTTCAGGTTATGATAAAACGCCAACGGTATTAACTGATGAATTAATAAATGAAGGCATCAAAATTACGTTTGAAGATTCGCTGGAAACTTTAGATAAAGATGCAGAACTAATCATCTTCACACCTGCAATTCCTAAAGACCATTTGCAATATAATTGGTACTTGATAAATAATTACAGCGTGCTGAAACGCGCACAAATATTGGGCTTGGCAGCGAATTCGATGTTTAATATTTCAATTGCAGGTTCACACGGTAAAACATCAACATCATCAATCGTTGCACATATTTTACATGAATCAAAAAAAAGCGTAGCTGCATTTTTAGGCGGAATTTGCATCAATTTCAATTCAAACTTTATAGATGGTAATGATTACGCGATCGCTGAAGCAGATGAGTTCGATCGTTCATTCTTACAACTCGAGCCAAACATCGCATTGATTACTTCTGTTGACACCGATCATTTGGATATTTACGGAAACCTGGAAGCGATTGAAGATTCATTTCACGCGTTTTGTAATAAAGTACGCGATAATGGAATTTTGATTACACATATTTCTATCAAAGAAAAAATACTGAATAAAAACGTCAAAAACTTGCGTTATAGTTTGTTAGATAACAAAGCTGATTTCTATGCAGAAAACTTGATTGTAAATAATGGTGAATATACATTTGACGTGGTGCATCCAAGTGGAAAAACACAAAATGTAAAATCATATTATGGCGGACGACATAATGTGGAAAATGCCATTGGTGCTATCGCAATAGCAATAAATATTGGTGTTTCAGAAAAAGATATAAAAAATGCAATTGCAACATTTAAAGGTGTGAAACGCAGATTTGAAACGCATGTGCGCAATGATAAATTTGTGTATATTGATGATTATGCACACCATCCAAGAGAATTAGATGCAACACTTTCAGCAGCAAAAGAATTATATCCAAACAGAAAGATTACAGCCATTTTTCAGCCACATTTATTTTCAAGAACAAAAGATTTGTGCGATGAATTTGCTGCATCTTTATCAAAAGTAGATGAATTGATTTTGTTAGATATCTATCCGGCGCGTGAAAAACCAATCGAAGGTGTCACGAGTCAAATTATTTTGGATAAAGTAACTATTCCTAACAAACGAATAGTTACTAAAAATGATTTGATGGATTATTTAAAAAGTAAAACTGATATTGAAGTATTGCTGACTGTTGGCGCCGGCGATATTGACACTAAAATATCTGAAATCAAAAATCTATTAAATAACCAAACACCTAATAACGCATAACAAATAACTTATAACTATTCGTGAACAAAACAGTAAAAAATATTATCATTCGTGTCTCCATGTTACTTGGTCTTACGGTGTTTATTGTTTTGATTGTACTGGCAAAAAATAACCGCGTTCAAAACACTGTAAAAAATATTGAAGTCAATATTGATGAGTGGAATGGTAATTTTTTTGTTACAAAAGCACAGGTTTTAAATGTTGTTAACAGCAAATTTAATGTAATAGGAAAAGCGCTTTCAGGAAAGGATTTGGAAGAAATTGAAGAGTCATTATCTGTTATTCCGCAAGTATTGAAAGCCAATGCTTTTCTTGATAATAAAGGCGCTTTGACGATAAAAGTAGATCAACGAACTCCAATGTTTCGTGCATATAACACATTTGGCGAATCATTTTATGTGGATGAAAACGGCATCAAATTTCCGGTCACAGAAAACTATGCAGCAAAGGTTCCTGTTGCAACAGGTCTGATCATTGAAAGATGTAACAAGAATCAAAAAGTACAAGGCAAACAGCTCAAAGATATTTACAAATTATTACAGCAACTGAAAAAAAATGAATTGTGGAATTCATTGATCGGACAAATCAATATCAACGAAAAATTGCAAATAGAATTGATACCAAGAATTGCAAATGCAACAATCATTTTTGGTGATGATAATGACATTGAACAAAAATTAAAACGACTCGATGTTTTTTACTTTGAAGTATTGAAAAAAGTAGGTTGGGATCGATACAAGGTTATCAACATAATGTATAAAGATCAGGTCGTTTGTTTGAAATAAATTTAAGAAATATGCAAGTTAATAACGTCTCAATTTCTGCTATGGAAAACGAAGTAAAAAATAATATGGAAAATATAGTTTGTGCCATTGATATCGGTACATCAAAAGTAGCTGCATTAGTGGGTAGAAGAAATCAATTTGGAAAGATTGAAATTCTGGGTATCGGCAATTGTCCGTCGTTTGGCGTGCAACGCGGTGTAGTAGTAAACATTGCGCGTACGGTTGACTCTATCAAGCGCGCAGTGGCTGATGCTGAGCGCCAGTCTGGAATAAAAATTCAACGTGTGCATGTTGGTATCGCAGGACAACATATCAAAAGTTTGCAACATCGCGGCATTTTGACGCGTAACAATAATGACACCTGGATCAGTTATGAAGATATTCAAAAACTGAAAAGCGAAATGTATAAATTGGCTTTGCCACCAGGCGATAGAATTTTACATGTGTTGCCGCAAGAATACATCGTTGATAACGAACCGGGAATTTATCAGGAGCCAATCGGTATGATGGGCATTCGTTTGGAAGGAAATTTTCACATCATCACAGGCGCTGAAACGGCTATCCAAAATATCGAACGTTGCATTACGATTGCTGGTTTAGAAGTTGCAGGCATCGAGTTAGAGCCATTGGCTTCTGCTGATGCGGTGTTGAGTAAAGAAGAATTGGAAGCTGGTGTTTGCTTGGTAGATATTGGTGGTGGTACAACAGATATAGCAATTTTTGAAAATCATGTAATACGCCATACGGCTGTAATTCCTTTCGGTGGAAATATTATTTCGGAAGATTTACGCGATTTCAGAATTTTAAAAGATCAAGCAGAAATTTTGAAAATGCGTTACGGTTCTGCAATTCCTTTTGAAGAGTTGCGTAATCAGCACGTGTCTATTCAAGGTATCAATAATACAGGAACACGCGAATTAAATTTGTTAGCGGTATCAAAAGTAATTTCTGCACGCGTGAAAGAAATTTTAGCGCATGTAGATTTTCAGATAAAATTATCAGGTTTCGGAAAAAAATTAATTGGCGGAATCATCTTAACAGGCGGTGGCTCACAATTAAAACACTTAACACAATTAACAGAATTGGAAACCGGACAAACAGCGCGCATCGGTTTACCGAAGGAACATCTGGCCTCTACGAAAATTGCAAACGTGGACAGTCCAATTTACGCAACAGGTATTGGTTTATTGATTCGTGCATTTAAACAACTGGATGAACAGGCAATGATGGCGCCGCCAAAAGTTGCAGAAGTACCAAAAGTAGTAGAAGTTCAATTGGAACCAGAAGTAATCTCTACACCAATGGTAGAAGATGTTGTAGTAAATATTGATGAACCAAAGGTAGAACAGGAAGTATTCCAATTGGAAGAAGAATCTGAAGCATTCAAAAAAATAAACAAACGCGGATTGATCTCTTCTTTAACAGAAAGATTCGGCAACTGGATAAAATCAGATGTGGATGATTTTAATGACATAAAATAATAACTATCAGAATTACTCAGTGAAAAGCTCAGTGTTCTCCGTGATATAACTTTAAATTTTAACCATAAAAAATAAAAAGATGGAATTTGAAATGTTTAGCGAAAATAACTCTATCATCAAAGTATTAGGCGTTGGCGGTGGCGGTTGCAATGCTGTAAACTATATGTATGAGCAAGGCATTCCTGGTGTAAACTTTTCTGTGTGCAATACAGACAAACAGGATTTAATGAAAAGCCCGGTTCCGACAAAAATACAATTAGGTATTAACTTGTTAGAAGGTTTAGGTGCAGGCGCAGATCCTGAAGATGGTCGTCGTGCGGCATTAGAAGCAGAAGAAGAGATCAGAATGTATTTATCGAACAATACAAAAATGGTATTCGTTACGGCAGGAATGGGCGGCGGCACTGGTACAGGCGCGGCTCCGATCGTTTCTAAAATTGCAAAAGAATTAGGCATTCTTACGGTTGGTATTGTTACAATTCCTTTTTCTAACGAAGGCAAACCGAAACGCGAAAAAGCAGATCGTGGAATTCATAACATGAAAGAAAATGTAGATGCTTTGATCGTGGTATCGAATAATAAATTGTATGAAATTTTTCCGGATTTAGATATTGCAGAAGCTTTTAGTAAAGCAGATGATATTTTAACAACAGCCGCAAAAGGTGTGACAGAAATCATCACTAAACCAGGACAAATCAACGTGGACTTCAACGATGTAAAACGTATGATGCAGAACAGCGGCGTTGCAATTATCGGTATTGGAAAAGGCAGCGGCGACAATCGCGCGATGGATGCGATCAATAGCGCAATGAACTCACCATTGCTGGAAGACGCAGATATTTATGGCGCGAAAGGTGTTGTATTATATATCACTTATAAAGATGGTATCAAAATGCGCGAATTAGATCTAATTACGGATGCAGTGCAAAATCAAACACAAACAGACTGTGAAATAATTTGGGGCGTTTGTAAAGATGAAAACTTGGAATCAGATGTAGCGATTACGTTGATTGCAACAGGTTTTCAGAGTGGTGATGTCAGCCGTGAACGCAAGCAAACACAGCGCGCGCAACAGGAAAAGATCGTTCATACGTTAGATGAAAAACCTGTTGTAAATAAAACAGAACCAATCGTAGAAAATAAAGTAGCAGAAACTGTTGTTCCTGAAAAAAAAGAGATCATTGATGTAATTCAGACGAAACAAACAGAAGAAATAGTTGACGAGCACCATTTATTTATTCCAAATTTGAAAGAAGAAACGACAAAAGAAAATGAAATTGAGTTTGAAGTGAACTTAAACAAGAATTTTGATTCAGATATTAAAATAGTGGACAAGCCAAGAACATTAATTTCGGAATTGGATGACGAGAAAAAAAAACAGCAGACCGTAGTGGAAGCACAATTCACGTTGTTTGAAACGCATACTGACAGTAAAACTGATGCCATTGACGATCAGCCATTAGAGCGTGACATGATCAAAAAACGCATTACGCTGGATATGGAAAAACACAACATCAGTTTGTATGAACTGGAAAAAGAACCGGCATACAAACGTTATGGCTTGGAGTTGGATAATTCTGTAAGTTCTGATGAGTCAAGTTTTTCAAACTACATGATTTTTACCAACAACGAAAATCCGGGCAAAATCGAAATTCGTCAAAATCCAATGAAAGACATCACGTTGGATTAATCAAAAATTTGTGGACTTCTCAATAAGTAATCCGGCAAGTGTATCAGTTTGCCGGATTTTTATTTATCGGCTTATCAATATTATCTATTGGTTTTCTGTTTCAATTCTGAGCTATTAGTGCTAATTTTGTATAGATTATAATAGTGTTTTTAACAAAAAAACTATTTCGGAAAGTCAAAAATAATTATCAATTTTACTAGAATAATAGCATATTATGAATATCGCGATGCAAAAACAGGAAATACATGCGTTAATTGAAGAAGCAGATGGGAAAGTGGTACAAGCCGTGCATTCTTTGCTGTCGAAAATTAAAACTAACCAGCCATTTGCTTTAACTGACGAAGAAATCAAACAACTTGACAAAGAGTTTGATGATTATAAAAAAGGGAAAACAAAAGGTTATACTTTGGAAGAAGCAAAAAAAATAATTTCTTCTAAAAGATGATTTATACAATTGTATTATTAGAACGCGCGATAGCTGAATCCAATGAAGCATATCATTATTATGAAGAACAACAAAAAGGACTTGGTTTAAAGTTTGAAGAAGCATTATATAAAGCCATTTTTTACATTCAACGCAATCCCGAACATTTTAGAGTCGTTAAAAATAAAATCAGGCAACTATTAATACCCAAATTTCCGTATTTAATTATTTACAGGATAGTTAAAGACAAAATTTATATTCAAAGCGTATTTCATACAAGCAGAAATCCTAAAAAGAAATTTAAAACTAAAAAATAAAATGACAAAACACGACATCACTATCATCGGTTCAGGACCTGGCGGTTATGTTTCAGCAATTCGTTGCGCACAGTTAGGTTTCAATACAGCAATCATCGAAAAATACAACACACTCGGAGGCACTTGCTTAAATGTTGGTTGTATTCCATCAAAAGCATTGCTCGATTCTTCGGAGCATTATCACAATGCGCTGCATACATTTAAAGAACATGGCATCGATTTGGAAAACACGCCTGTTGTCAATTTCAAGCAAATGATCGACCGCAAAGCAAAAGTAGTTTCTACTACTTGTCAGGGCATTGATTATTTAATGAAAAAAAATAAAATTACAGTATATAACGGCGTTGGTTCTTTTGTAAATGCAACCACCATCGCTATTAAAAAAGCAGATGAAAGCGCAGAACAAATTGAATCAACATACACTATTATTGCGACTGGTTCTAAGCCGACTGCATTGCCGTTTTTACCAATCGACAAGAAAAGAATCATTACATCAACAGAAGCATTATCATTAGCAGAATTACCGAAAAGTATCATAATCATTGGCGGTGGCGTGATCGGTTTGGAATTAGGTTCGGTATATCAGCGCTTAGGAACGCAGGTTTCGGTAATTGAATTTATGGATAAAATTATTCCAACGATGGACGATGATTTAGGTAAAGAATTACAACGTTCCTTGAAAAAATTAGGCATGAAATTTTATTTGTCGCACAAAGTAACCGGCGCAATCAATAACGGCGAAAGCGTTACCGTAACGGCATTAGATAAAACAGAAAAAGAAGTAAAATTCGATGCTGATTATTGTTTGGTAGCAATTGGTAGAAAAGCATACACTGAAGGTTTAGGTTTGGAAAACATCGGCATCACACCAAACCAGCGCGGACAAATTGAAGTAAATGATCACCTGCAAACAACACATTCAAATATCTATGCAATCGGTGATGTGATACGCGGCGCGATGTTGGCGCACAAAGCTGAAGAAGAAGGTGTGTTGGTCGCTGAATTTATCGCCGGACAAAAACCGCATATCAATTATAACTTGATTCCTGGTGTAGTATATACATGGCCGGAAGTGGCTGCGGTTGGACAAACGGAAAACCAATTGAAAGAAAAAGGTATTGCGTATAAAGTCGGTTCGTTTCCGATGCGTGCTTTAGGTCGCGCACGCGCGAGTATGGATATTGACGGTTTGGTAAAAGTATTGGCTGATGCAACCACTGATGAAATTCTTGGTGTTCACATGATCGGCGCACGTGCTGCCGACATGATTGCGGAAGCTGTAGTAGCGATGGAATACCGTGCCAGCGCAGAAGACATTGCTCGCATGAGCCACGCGCATCCAACCTACACAGAAGCCATCAAAGAAGCATGCTTAGCAGCTACTGAAAACAGAGCGTTGCATGTGTAAAAGAACCGTAAGTTGAAAGTCGTGAGGTGATGAATATTGATTCTTTTTATCGTAATTAATTAAATAGATTTACCTGTTGGAATTTCAATTAGATTGCAAACGTGAATATTTTGAAGAATTGCTTTACAAGCTTGGTAAAGAATGGTACGATAAATCAAAAACAGAATTCAATCAAACACTAAAAGAAATACCATTGCTGGGTTTTGTTCTCTTATTTCTCTTACTAATTTTTAAACTACATAAAATATTGTGCTTTATTTATATTCTAATAGCCATATTTATTTTGATAGGAATAATAAAGAATCTTCTTAAGCATCGTAAATTAGGAAGATCATTTAAAGAATTTAGTTGGAATTATTCAGAAGCATATTACAAAGAACTTCTGTCTTATAAATCAGTTGTGCTGAGTACAATTGGTGAGCATAATTTAGAATTAAATATTGACAATGAAATTACAATGTATGATCTTCATGATATTTCAGCTTATCGTATAGAAGATGAGTTTGTTTATTTTCTATTTAATAAAGATGGCAGTTTAATTGTGCCTTCAAAGGCTGTAAAATCAAATAACTTTAATGATTTGAAGTTGTTTTGCTCTCAAGCAATTTCTGAAAAATATTGATACAATTATTTTTTTGTGTAGCTTAGAGTATAAATCTAAACTATGAACTTCAAACCATGTTTCAAATGTATTTGCATATTCCTGCTGATCTGCACATTCCAATCTTTAAACGCGCAAATCTTCCACGCCACCAACATTCCACGCGGCGGCAGATATGATGATGTTACTTTTGTCAATAATAATATCGGCTACACAGGCATCAGCAGCAGAGTGTATAAAACTATCAATGGCGGCGATGACTGGACGCTGGTTTCAAGAATAGATACCAACGCGGCATTTAGAACTTATTCGCGCAGTATAGATTTTATAGATGAAGACACCGGTTTTGTCGGCACGCTTTCCGTTTCTACTTACAAAGGCGGCATTTATCGCACTACGAATAAAGGTGTCTCGTGGAAAAAAGTGCTGGAAGTATCGTCCACCAGTGAAGGCGTTTGCGGTATGGCACATTTCGGAAATACTGTTATTGGTGTTGGCACGTATGCAGGCATGCCAAAGCTCTATGTTTCTACTAATTATGGCAGAAGTTTTATCACATATGATTTATCGTTAGTTGCATCTGCCTTGGTAGATTGTTATATGGTCGATCAGTTTACATATTACATTGCCGGCATGTCGCTGGATTCTTTAGGCAGCAAACCATTGATATTAAAAACAACAGACGGCGGCTTGACCTTTACCACTGTAGCTTTGTTCAATACGGTAAGCGGTTATATCTGGAAAATGTATTTCAATTCAAATGGTGTTGGTTTGGCTTCTGTAGAAAATAATTTTTCCGATCCGTCTATGAATGGTTATGTTTTGCGAACTACCGATTCCGGTAATGCATGGCAAGGTCATCTGGTAGATACTGTGAAAGGAAATTTTGGCGGTGTGATCGTACTGAATAATAATATTGCGTTTATCGGCGATCAGCATAATTACGGCATGTGGAAGAGCAGCAACGGTGGTGTCGATTGGCAGCGTATGCCATTTTCTGCTGATACAACAAGAGCGTGCAACAGAATGATCTTGCTGGATAATAATAAAGTGGTGATTTCCGGAAGCTATATTTATACATCAACAGGTGCCATCACCGGAACAAAAAATAATAAATACGAAATTGCAGCGATACATACGATTAAAGTAAATCCGACATTAGTAGCGAATACTTCTTCTGTAAATATTGCATTGGAAGCGATGGAGTCAACGATGGGTTTGGTGGAAATCTTTAACTTGAACGGACAGGTTGTTTATAAAGATGCAATAAAAACATTTGATAAAGGAAAGTACAACATGCAGGTTGACATCAGCAATTTTTCCAAGGGTATTTATTTTGCAGTTTGGAAAACCAACGAAATCTTTGTGCAGGATAAATTCGTGATTCAATAAATGTAAATAATAGTTTAACTGTTTATTGTAAGGATTTCTACGAATTTATTGATATATTAGTTGTGTAAAACGCAACACAACATTCTTACTATGAAAAAAATTTTACTATCAGCTTTTATTTGCTGTTTTTCAATTCTACTTTACGCGCAGTTAGAAAGAGTTGCGCCATTAACCAGCGTTGTCCATAATTCGGCAGCACTGGAAAATACAAACCTGCTTATTAGCACCAAAGATTTTACAAGTTCTTTTTCTCCAACATCAAAAGATAGTTTTCCTACATCGGTTCAGCTTGTTAGTGCAACTGAACCTTTTCCACCGAAATGGTATCAGATTGGAGAGCGCTCATTAAACGGTGGAAACACTTATATCGATTTTTATTTAGATAACGAAATCCAGGAAAGAACAGGCAACCTGAGTTTTGGTTATACTATATACACAGGTATCGCACCTCACAACGTAACCGTTGGTTATGTGTCGTTAGACAGTACAACATTGCTTCCTGTAGATTCTATTGATGAAAACAGCATACGTATTGACAGTCTGTACCAGGCAGTTGATCTTCATGAATACAGAGAAGACGGAAACGGCAATAAAATGTTTTTTACTATGGTGAAAACGCGAATAGATGCGCGTTGCTTAAGTGGCAATCCTGCAGACAGTTTGATGCCTGCAATAGTACAGTATATTGTTATCATAGATTCATTAGACCAAATAAAATTTATCTGGAATCCGTTGCAGCATCTTTCTCCTTGTGAGATGCGTTATGAATGGCGCAATCAAAGTACTGCTTATTCAGGTGCATTGAACTGGAGTCATGCAAATTCATTGAACTGGGCAAATGATGGTAATATTTTATATAGCTACCGCCATATCGGTGTTGGAAAAATCAATGCGCAGACAGGTGAGATCATGTTTAAATTGGGCGGAAAAGATACTGCGAATTCTATTCATTTGCCGGATTCAATTGGTTATAGTTTGCAACACGATTTTTATCAAAGACCGGATGGAAAATATTCTATTTTCTCTAACGGTGATGATAGTATTCTGCCATTTATGGAAGGTTTGATCTATGATATTGATGAAGTCAATAAAACAGTACAATTGTATGACAGGTACAAACCGCTTCCTGCTTGTAAAAGCAGAGCACTAGGTGGATTGGATACGTATAATAATATGTACTTCTTTAACAAAGGCATGAATTTCTGTTCCGGTACACGTATGGTAGATATTGTAAATGTATCTGATAAATCAACGGTTGCAGAAATCTATTCACCAACACTGAATTTTTCGTATCGCGCGCATCCAACAGCATGGAATGTGTCAAAACGACCAGTGATTACTGCATCTAACGGCCAATTGACCAGTGACAGTACAGTAGGTTTGTCAGGTTATACCTGGTATAAAATAAATAATCTGAAAGCGGTGAAAGTTGGAAACGGATTGAATTTTAGTCCTTCTACAGATGGTAAATATGTAGTAGAAGCGAAAACAGGCAGTGGTTATTTTATATCGCATTTAGTTTCAGATCCGTTTGATTTTGTGATCACAGGAATACGAAGCACATCTTCAGGCAATATAAAATTGTTCTACAATACTTTAGCAAACACAGCTAGTATTGACATAAAAGAAACAACAGGTTTGTTGCGTATTTATAACCTGAATGGGCAAATACTGAACGAAATAAGCTTGAGTAATAATCACAGTGAAGTATATTTTAAAGCAACCACAGGTTTTTATCTTTTTGAAGTAATGACAGACAAAAGTCACAGCACTACCAAAGTTTTTGTGCAATAATTAATACAATGATAGTTTATTGTCTGTTTCTTTTGCATAAGCGATGATGCCGCCTTTTAAATTATATAAATTAGTGAAGCCGTTTTGTTGTAATAATTCAATCGCTTTTGTGCTGCGTGCGCCGCTTTTACAATGAATGATGACTTGTTTTGTTTTTGATATTTGTTTTTGATTTTCCAAAACAGTATTTAACGGAATCAGTTCGCCACCAATATTTACAAGATCATATTCCTGTTGTTCGCGCACATCAATCAGTTGAAAATCTTCTTTGTTGTCCATCTTGTGCTTTAATTCCTGAACAGTAATTTCTTTTATTGCATTGGATGCTGTTTCGCATGCGAATACATAATTGTCTTGTAATTTTTTTATTTCAATGCCGTTTGATTTTATTTTAAACGATTGTGTTTTGTTGGTTAATGCATCATAGCATAATAATTTTCCTTCCAGTGTTTCACCAATTCCTGTAATCATTTTAATGATCTCATTCGCCTGCATGCTTCCGATAATACCGCACAAAACACCAATAACACCGGCTTCTGCGCAGTTCTGTGCTACACTTGGCGGCTCAGGAAAAACATCTCTGTAATTGATTTTTGTCTGATGATTGAATACAGAAAGTTGTCCTTCAAATTTTAGGATGGATGCGCTCACAAAAGGTTTGTTTGCCATCACACAAGCATCATTAATTAAATAACGCGCTGCAAAATTATCAGTGCAATCTGCAATGATATCATATTGTTCAATTATAGAAATGGCATTTTTTGTAGAGATATTTTCATTGTATGTGTCAATAGTCACATATGCATTAATATGATCAAGTTTTAATTTTGCTAATATAGCTTTTGGTTTGCCAATATCATTTGTAGTAAATAAAATCTGCCGGTGCAAGTTGGAAAGCGAAACTACATCACCGTCAACAATGCCAATATTTCCAACACCAGCAGCAGTTAAGTATTGCAAAACAGGGCAACCTAAACCGCCTGCACCAATCACTAAAACACGCGCGTGCTTTAATTTGATTTGCGCATCTATACCAAAATCATTCAGAATAATCTGCCGATTGTAATATTCATTTTCATTATTGGATAATTGCATTTGGAAGAAATTAAAAAATTCCTTTTAAATATTGCTTCATTTCTTTTTGCATGTTCAATGCTTCTTCGCGCGCTTTTTCGGCAAAGTCTTTTCCGTTGGAAGCATAGATAATACTGCGTGTTGCATTTACTAATAAACCGCAGTCTTTATTCATTCCGTATTGTGATAGTTTTTTCAAATCGCCGCCTTGCGCACCAACACCAGGCACCAAAAAGAAGTGATTCGAACAATATTTACGAATGTCTGCAAAATTTTCTTCGCGCGTTGCGCCAATCACAAACATTATATTTTCCGGTGTTCCGTATTGCATACATTTCTCAATGACATGCTGATGTAGCGGCTTCTTATTGCTTTGCAAAAACTGGAAATCCTGTGCGCCTTTGTTCGATGTCAAACCTAAAATGATTGCCCATTTATGTTTAATTTCTAAAAACGGTTTTATCGAATCTTCGCCCATGTATGGTGCAATCGTGATCGAATCGAAATTCATATTTTCCAGAAATGCTTTCGCATACATGTTCGATGTGTTGCCAATATCGCCACGTTTTGCATCCGCTATTTTGAAGATGTTTTCAGGAATATGACGGACTGTTTTTTCTAACGTTTCCCAGCCCTTTGCGCCATGCACTTCATAGAACGCTATATTCGGTTTATACGCAACACACAGGTCATGCGTGGCATCAATGATTTGCTTGTTGAATTCTAAAACCGGATTTTTGTACTTTAAAAGATGCTGCGGAATTTTAGTAATATCCGTATCCAAACCAACACATAAATAAGATTTTTTCTTTTTGATCTGTTGGATAAGTTGTTTTCTGGTCATAAACTATATGGCAATTACTGCTTTTATTTCCGGAACGAAATTTTTGATCGTGCTTTCAACGCCTGCTTTCATCGTAGAAACACTCATTTTGCATCCATCACAATTGCCTAATAGTTTTACCTGTGCAATCATATCATCCGTAATATCGATCAACTCTATATTTCCACCATCAGATTGTAAGAACGGACGAATATTATTCAACGCGTTTTCTACTCTATTGGCCAGGTCTGTTTTTTCTATAGTTTCCATCACGATGTAAAGTTACGAATTTACTTCAACAACCTGCGTATTTGAATTTAAAATTGCGATTTGCTGCGCTACATTCTGTGCTAATTGCTCAAATGCTCTTGCCGCTGAAGTAGCAGTTTGCAATGCAATTGGTTTGCCAAAGTCACCGCCTTCGCGAACATCTTGTTCTATTGGCAATTCGCCTAAGAACGGCACGTCAAATTGCTGTGCTAATAATTGTCCACCACCTTTTCCGAAAATGTAATATTTTTTGTCAGCCATGTCAGGTGGCGTGAAATACGACATATTTTCTATCACACCTAATGTCGGAATATGGATCGATTCTAATTGATAGAAAGCGATAGCTTTTCTTGCGTCGGCCAGTGCAACTTCCTGTGGTGTTGTTACGACTACAGCGCCTGTAACCGGAACCAAAGATGCCAAAGTCAAGTGAATATCACCTGTGCCTGGCGGTAAATCTAACACTAAGTAATCCAGCTCGTCCCAAAGTACATCAGTAATGATTTGTCGTAAAGCAGAAGTCGCCATTGGTCCGCGCCACGCTACCGGTTGTTTGTCTTGTATTAAAAAACCGATAGACATCACCTGCATGCCTAAGTAATCAACCGGAACGATTTTGTTTTTATCATCTACTTTTTGAATGGTTGGGCGCGCATTTTGCAAACCTAACATCGTTGGAATCGATGGTCCGTAAATATCGGCATCGATCAAACCGATTTTTGCACCGGTGCGTAATAACGCCAGCGCTAAGTTTACCGCAACGGTTGATTTTCCGACGCCGCCTTTTCCGGAAGAAACGGTGATGATATTTTTTACGGTAGGAAGAATATCTGATTTTACGTTACGCAGCGATGTAACGCGTGATGAGAAGTCAATACTTACTTTTACTTCATTAGAAACCATTTGCGCGATGGCATTTCTGCAATCGTTTTCGAGCTGTTCTTTTAACGGACAAGCCGGCGTGGTCAATTCGATGGTAAATTTTATTTCTTCATCGGTGAATTGAAGATCTTTGATCATATTGAGCGTCACCAGGTCTTTTTTAAAGTCTGGATCTTCTACCTGTGATAATGCGTTGAGTATTTGTTGTTCGGTGAATTTCATTTGATAAATTACATTCTAATTATAAGCAACAAATTTAAGCAAGTAGAGTTGATAAATGAAATTGTTTTTATGTGAATAAAGTAATCAGTTTTTAGAATAATGACGAATTAACATGTAAACAACAATAATAATGAAGATTCTAAAGAAACGGAAGTACCATTTGTCTGAAAAAAATACGCGTGAAAAAAGATTAGTATTATCGATCTTGCCACTTTTTTTCGAAGATTGAAATTCAATGCTAGCTACTTTATATTTATTAAATTCCAGTGATTGTAATTCATCAGATTCTTGCATGTCTAATCTTGCGCCAAGTCTTCGTTTAATTATCTCAAAAGTAAAATCTTCCATCAGTTGATCTTCTGTATATTCTTCATCGCTTTCTTTCCAAATAAATTTTTTGCCGGTTTTTACTGCTTTAGAATATATTTCAACTTCTTCTTTCATTAATTCACCAAATTCAACCTTCTCTGAGTCAAACGATATGATTTTGTACCTAATTTTATTTTCATTTTTACATAAACTATAAGCATGATAATTAACACCGCTGTGACATGCAATCGTTAAAATTTCAGCATCTGGAAATAAGTTACTGATTAAATTTTCGTATTTTGGTTGCTTGAGTTCTAATATTTTATTGGTAAAATAATAATCATCACAGATTATAATATTTCCATTAGCATACCCAATATTTATAGTATTATCGTTTGGATACAGACATTCTTCAAAACTGGTTTTGTCAATCAGTTCTGCATTATTAAACCCAAGATTTCGAAGCAATAAACTTTCGTCTCTAAATTTATTCATATCTTCAATAATTATCATTGATAATTTGTAACCCATAGTTTATTTTATTTAAAGATATTAAAATTTATAAAAATACGTCAGTTTTCTAAACAAACTCCGACATCTGAAACTGCATGTCGTACAGTTTCTTGTAGTAGCCGTTTTCTTTTTGGATGAGTTCATCGTGTGTGCCTATTTCTTTGATCTCACCGTGATCCAGAACCATAATTTTATCGGCGTTCTGAACGGTGGAAAGACGATGCGCAATGACGATAGATGTTCGTCCGCTAACGAGTTTTTGTATGGCATTCTGAATTAAAATTTCCGATTCGGTATCAACAGAAGAAGTGGCTTCATCTAAAATTAAAATTTGCGGATTGTACACCAGTACGCGAATAAAGGAAATCAATTGCCGCTGACCAACGGACAACGTGGCGCCGCGTTCCATGACGTTGTAATCATAATTTCCGGGCAATTCCATGATGAAATTATGAGCACCAACCAGCTTACTTGCTTCGATGACTTGTTCTTTAGTGATGTTTGGATTTTTTAACGAAATATTTTCATACACAGAACCGGAAAATAAAAAGACATCCTGCAACACCGTTCCAATGTAAGAACGCAGCGCATGCAGTTTGTATTCTTTTGCGTTGATGTTGTCAATCAGTATTTCGCCTTTATTAATTTCATAAAAGCGATTCAGAATATTGATGGTCGATGATTTGCCGGAACCGGTAGCGCCAACGATGGCTAAAGTTTCGCCTGCTTTTACGGTAAACGAAATATTTTTCAGCACATAATTTTCCTGGTTGTAGGCAAACCAGATATTTTTAAATTCTATGTCGCCGTTTATTTTTTTAGGTTCTAATTTTCCGTTGTCTTCTATCTTTTCATTGGTATCCAATAATTTAAAAACACGTTCGGACGCGATGATACCCATTTGCAAGGTATTGAATTTATCAGCGAGCATACGCAGTGGACGGAACGCCATGTTTAAATACAAAATAAATGACGTGAAAATACCAACGGTGGCTACGTTGTTCATGACTTGCGTAGCGCCATACCAAACGAGCAAAGAAATTGCCAAAGCCAAAATAACTTCGACTGTTGGAAAAAAGATAGAATAATATAGCACAGATTTATCATTTGCTACAAAATGTTCATGATTGAGTTTTTCAAATTTTGAGTATTCTTTGTCTTGCGCATTAAAGATCTGTACGATGCGCATGCCCGAAATATGTTCTTGCACAAACGCGTTGAGTTGTGCTACTTTTTCGCGCACATCGTTGAAAGATACGCGTACTTTTTCTTTGAAAACATACGTCGCCCAAATGATAATCGGAAATGTAGTTAAGCAAACCAATGCCAGTTTCCAGTTAATGAACAGCATAAAGCTAACCACAAAAATTAGTGTTAATACATCGGCAACGATATTGATAATGCCTTCCGAAAAAATATTATTGATCGCTTCAATGTCATTAATGGTTCGTGTAGTGATGATGCCAACCGGTGTTTTGTCGAAGAATTGCAGGCGCATCGTTTGTACATGATTAAAAAGTTTGGTGCGCAAATACAGCATGATATTTTGTCCGAGCATGGTTGAATACAAACCGAATAAATATTTTACTAAAAATTCTATAATTAATGACAACAGTAAAATAAGTGCCATAAACTCGAGCCCTTTGCCGTTTTGTTGGATAATATTTTTGTCAACAGTAATTTGAATTAAGTAAGGTCGCAGCGGTGTGATGATGGAAACTAAAATACCGAGTGTGAATGATAAATAGAACAAACTTCTGAACGGCAATGCCAGTTTTAAAATACGTTTCAGTGTATTCCAGTCGCCTTGTTTTGTTTGTTTTTGTTCCATGTTTGTATTCTTTTCCGAAATTTTGAATTTTAGAAAAGGTAAAGTAAGTTATTTCTTAAATTTCTTCTTTGGATTTCTACTCGTGTGAAAAACTCTTTGTATGTAAATCGTTTCTTTGCTAATGTAATATATTACCAGATAAGGAAAATCATTTACTAATGCCTGACGGAAATTCTTTTTTTCGATTTTGAAATGTAAAGGATGCTTATGAATGTATTCAAATGTATTTACCAATGCTGTTTCAAATCTGAAACCTAATCCTGTTTGTTGGTCTTCATAATATTCAAAAGCATTTTTTGCGTCATCAGTTGCTAAGTCTAAAATAATTAACTGATAAGTCATGCTTTTGATGTTATTTTTTTTCTTGCTTCTTCCAATGTGTAACCTTTTGCTCTACCATTCAGATAATCTTTTCTATTCTGTTCCATCTCTTCTATTTCTTCATCAGTAATTTCAAAAGTTTTAGAATGCATGCCTGGTTTTAAAAGTGTATAAAGCGCTTCCAATGTTTTTTTATCAGCATGTTCGATATAATCTACAATTTCCTTTTTTATTTCTAAAGTACTCATCGTTTTTTATTTTAAATTTATTGATTTTACATCAAAATTCATATTCAATCTTCCACAAAAATAAACCTTTTGCAGGAACAGCGAGCTTGACTTGCAGCTCTTTTTTTTCAAAAACGGCTTGCGTAATTTCTTCTTCTGTTAATTGGTTCATACCAAGCATTAAAAAAGCGGCTGTGATTCTGCGCACCATATTACGCAAAAAACGATTGGCTGTAATGGTAAAAACCAAACCATTTTCAGTTTCTTCAAAAAATGCATTTTCGAGTTTGCAAACAGACGTTTTATTGTCGCTGCCTTTTTTTTCAAAGCAAGAAAAATCATGTTCGCCGAATAATTTTTGAAGACAGTGATTCATTTTTTCAAGATCTAATTTTTTATTCAACAACAAAAAACTTTGCTCTTCTATGAACGGATCTTTTTTGTAATGAATAAAATATTTATAGGTTCGGTTGATTGCATCAAAGCGCGCGTGCAGCTCCGGTTTTACGTCAAAAATTTGCTGAATAGCAATGTCATTCGGCAGCATATTATTGATGCGATATAGAAAATTTTCAGGCAGATTATTTTCAATATCTACATGCGCAAAATACTGCTTTGCATGCACGCCTGCATCGGTTCTGCCGCAACCTAAAATTTCAGTTTTTGTATTTAGAATTTTCGATAAATTTTCTTCCAGAACTTCCTGCACAGAAACCGAATTGTCTTGTCGCTGCCAGCCGCAGTAGTTTTTCCCGTTATAAGAAAGTTCGAGAAAGTAACGCATTAATAGTTATAGGTTAGAAGTTACAGGTAATCTGTAAAGTTAGTTATTTTAATGTAGGATTTGATTTTTTCTATTACTTTTGCGAATAACTTATTACAGATAACTAATAACTTCTTTATGATACAGCGCATTCAAACCGTTTATTTATTTTTAGCAGCTTTGGCAGCTATTGCATTTTTGTTCATTCCTTTCGGCAGTGTGCTCGATCAAAATACAATTGTTTTGTTGAAAGGTAATATGCATCCAATTTTGCAGGGTCTTGTCGGTGCGATTGCAGGAATTGCGTTGATTGCTATTTTTTTATTTAAAAACAGAAAGAATCAGGCATTACTAGTATTGTTAGATATTATTATATCTCTTGGTTTCTTCGCATTTGTGTGCTTTGGCGCGTATATGCATCATCAGAAAGATACATTTCATTTTGGCGTTGGATTCATATTGCCGATTTTTACGTTGGTTTTTAATTTTCTGGCGTATAAGAGTATTAAAGCAGATGATGCATTAGTAAAAAGTATGGATCGGTTAAGATAATTAAAACTGCCAGATTTCTACAAAGCCGTCTGCGTTAATTCCGCAAATCCTTGCAGTTCCAATTTGCTGATTGCTTAAATTCGGACTTTCTGTATAGCGTATTTCCTGGAAAGTCAGTTTGTCATAAGCATACACACAATTATCTTTTGTGTAGTAGATTTTTTCGTCAATTACTTTTACATTTTTCACACCTAAGATTGGAATGGTTTTGATGTAATTTCCTTGGTTGTCGAAAATAAAAATACCGTTTTTTTCATCGGTAATATAAAGCAAAATACCTTGTTCCTGTATGTATTTAGGATTAATAGTTTTACCTAATAAAGCAGAAATAGAATTGCTTTCAAAAACGATCTTTTTAGTTTTATCGAGTTTTTCCAGTTTCTGTGTTGCAGCGTCCCAAAGCCATAGATATTCGTTGTTGTAGGAATTGCCAACGCACGTAACATTCAGGTTAGAGAAATCAAAAACATTGATCACATCGATTTCATTCAGGCGATTATCCAGTTGGATGATTTTTCCAAAATTTGGCGAAAATAACAGCACGCGAAAGCCATTCATATTGATCATTTGCGTTTCTTCATCGATAAATTTATTGCCGTAGGTTTGCTGCAAAACGCCTGCATTGTTATATTTTTTGATCATTCCTTTTTGTGTCAGAAAAATCTCATCGTTTGTATTGATAAAAACATGCAACGACTTCTCTTTAATTGTAGTAACGAATTCCGGAATTTTTGAGAAAGATAAATGAGTTGTTAGTAATAAGATATAAGTTATATGGATTTTAGAATTTCTAAACCATTGACCATTGACTATTGACCATTGACTATTTTTCATCAAACTTTTTTAAATTCATTTTATGACCGTCAAATTCAGCATAATTACAATTTACGATCCAGTCGCCCAAGTTAATATACACACTTTTTTCATTTAAATCAATTTCCATCGGCAAATGACGATGACCCATGATAAAATAATCGTAGTGCTTTTCTGTCAGCTTCTTTTTGCAATATTGGATCAGCCATTCTTTGTCTTCACCATGAAACACTTCAATAGCTGGATTGGTAAAAGAATGCCTCGACCACCATTGTGCAATTTTTATACCAATATCAGGATGCAGCCAGCGAAACAGCCATTGGCAAATCGGATTTGTAAAAATCTTTTTCAGTAATTTATATTTCGCATCACCAGGACCGAGTCCGTCGCCGTGTGCAATTAATATGTTTTTATTATTGCATTGCAGTTCTATTTTTTCGTGAAAAACCTGCGCACCAACTTCATTGATTAGATAATCGTTCATCCAAAGATCGTGATTGCCTGTGAAAATATAAATGTCAATTCCTTTGTCTTTGAGTTGAATTAATTTCGACAAAAAACGAATGAAATATTTTGGAACAACGTGATTGTATTCGAACCAAAAATCGAAAATATCACCTACTAAAAAAACGGCTTGAGCATCGTGTTCAATCGATTCTAAAAAACAAATCAATTTATATTCGCGCTCCAGACTTTTTGCATGATCAGGCGCGCCGAGATGTAGGTCGGAAAGGAAATACAGTTTTTTGCTCGATGGAAGATTTAATTCAAATAACATCCATGTAAAAATAGAAAAAACAATTGACTAATGGCTTTTTTCAAATGTTTCGATCTTGTCTTTCAAACTTAGCAAATAATCAATGTCGTCGTAACCATTCAGCAGACATGTTTTTTTATATGGATTGATGTCGAAGTTTTCTTTTTCCTGTGTTGAAGCGATTTCTATTTCTTGTTTTTCTAAGTCCACTTTAATTTCTGTTGTTGGATCTTTTTCTATTTCTGAAAATATTTGTTGTAAAAAATCAGGCGAAACCACCACAGGTAGCAAGCCATTATTTAAAGCATTATTTTTAAAAATATCTGCAAAGAAAGAAGACACCACTACCTTGAAACCATAATCGTGAATTGCCCAAGCTGCATGCTCGCGCGAAGAACCACAGCCAAAGTTTTTACCAACTACTAGAATCTTTCCATTGTAAGTTGGATTGTTTAATACAAAATCTTCTTTTATGGTATTGTCTGCATTATATCGCCAGTCGCGAAACAAATTATCACCAAAACCTTCGCGCGTGGTAGATTTTAAAAAACGCGCAGGAATGATCTGGTCGGTGTCCACGTCTTCCATGTTTAATGGAACGGCTGTTGATTGTATAGTTGTAAATTTTTTCATTCTTGTATATTATAATGTATCACAGAGTTGCACAGAGAAAGCACGGAGAGCTTTGTGAAAACTCAGTGTAACTCTGTGATATAACTAAATCAATTCTCTCACATCTGTAATTTTTCCGGTAATAGCAGCAGCAGCAGCCATCAACGGACTTGCCAGTAATGTTCGTGCGCCTTGTCCTTGTCGTCCTTCAAAATTTCTATTTGATGTGGAAATACAATATTTGCCTGCCGGAATTTTATCTTCATTCATACCTAAACAGGCAGAGCAACCTGGCTCGCGCAATTCCATACCGGCATTTTTTAAAATAACATCTAATCCTTCTGCAATAGCTTGTTTTTCTACTTGTTTGCTGCCTGGTACAATCCAAACGGTTACATTATTAGCTTTTTGTTTTCCGTTTATTAATGAACAAAACAAACGCAAATCTTCCATGCGTGAGTTGGTGCAACTTCCTAAGAAAACATAATCAATTTTTTTTCCGATTAAAGATTTTCCTTTTTCAAAATCCATGTACTGCAATGCTTTCTGTAAACCGGCATCGTTGTTGTCAGGAATTGTATCTGTAATTTTAATGCCCATTGCAGGATTCGTTCCGTAGGTAATCATCGGTTCAATGTCCGTTGCTTCAAAATGATACTCCATATCAAAAATCGCATCATCATCTGTTCTTAATTGCTTCCATCTTTCAACTGCTTCATCGTAATTTTGCGGTGAAAATTTCCTGTCTTTTAAATAAGCAAACGTAATTTCATCAGGCGCAATGATGCCACCGCGCGCACCCATTTCTATACTCATGTTGCAGATCGTCATACGCGCGTCCATGCTTAAATTTTGTATTGCACTGCCTGCATACTCAACAAAATAACCGGTACCGCCACTGGTAGAAATTTTAGAAATAATGTATAAAATAATATCTTTTGAAGTTACACCTTTTCCCAGAACACCATCCACATTGATGCGCATTTTTTTTGGTTTAGTTTGCAAGATGCATTGAGTTGCTAAAACCTGTTCTACTTCAGAAGTACCGATGCCAAATGCAATAGCACCGAACGCGCCGTGTGTTGATGTGTGTGAATCGCCGCAAACGATTGTCATGCCTGGCTGCGTGATACCTAATTCCGGACCAATGACATGTACGATGCCTTGGAACGGATGACCTAAACCATATAATTCAATGCCATGTTTATTACAGTTCTCAATCAATGTATCAACCTGATGGCGCGATAATGCTTCACGAATCGGCAAATTTTGGTCTTTGGTCGGCACATTATGATCTGCTGTTGCTACTGTATTTTGTGTGCGAAAAACACCGATACCGCGTTTACTTAAACCTGCAAACGCCTGTGGTGTCGTTACTTCGTGAATGAAATGTTTGTCAATGTAAATAACCTGCGGTCCGTTTTCTATTGCCTGCACTACATGTGCGTCCCATATTTTGTCAAATAATGTTAGTGCCATTTTTTAATTTGAATTAACAAGTTATATAAATTACACGTCAGCAATTTTTAATTTTGATTACCATTTTATTAAAAGTTCAAATAAAAGTGTATCTTTTGAGTTCAAAAAAAACAACATGCAAGTACCTATTTCCGGTTATGCGAAAGAAGGCTTTGAAAAAGTAAAAGCCACTTTTGAAGAGAATTTTGAAAAAAGAAATGAAGTCGGCGCATCTTGCTGCATCTATTATAAAGGCAAGAAAGTGGTTGACTTGTACGGCGGCTTTCGTGATAAAGCAAAGAAACAATATTGGGAAGAAGATACATTGAGTATTGTGTTTTCAACCACTAAAGGTGTTTCATCATTAGCATTTGCTTTGCTGCATTCCAAAGGTTTGATCGATTATGATGAAAAAGTAGCTTCCTATTGGCCGGAATTTGCTTTTAATGGAAAACAAGATATAACTGTTCGTCAGTTGCTGGCGCATCAGGCGGGCTTGTTTACTAATGACAAGAAATTAACGTATGATGTATTGATTGATGAAAATGCAATGTCGAATTGTTTAGCAAAACAAAAACCATTTTGGACACCAGGCGACAAGCAAGGTTATCACGCCTGGACAATTGCAATGTATCAAAATGAGATTTGCAAACGCGTTGATCCGTTAAGAAAACCATTGCATAAATTTTTTAAAAGTGAAATCGCTGATGCACTGGACATAGATTTTCACATTGGTTTACCGAAAGATATTCCGCAGCATCGCGTTGCACAATTAATTCCATTTTTACCGCAAGAAGCGTTTAGAGAAAAAGGACATACAGATATTGGCAGTATTTTGAAAGGTATGCTGAATCCGTTCTCTTATTTTTATAAATCGCTCTTGAATCCACCGCATGCGCTGAATCTGAATAATTTTAACAACAGGAAATACATTGAGATTCCGAATGGCTCTGCACATGGCTTTGGCAACGCACGATCAGTTGCACAAATTTATAATGAGTTTGTAACAGGTGGCAAAAATTTAGGTATTCGTAAAGAAACGTTACAACAAATAGAAGCAGCACCAATTGCACCAAAATTGGGAAAAAAAGATTTGGTGTTGCATGTAAATATTCCATTTTCATTAGGTTTTGCCAAACCATCTGAATTCCAGAATTTTGGTGTAAACTATAGAAGCTACGGCACTTTCGGCGCAGGTGGTTCCGGTGGTTTTGCCGATCCTGAAAAACAAATAGCTTTTGGTTATGTAATGAATAAAATGGGCACGCATATCGCCAACGATCCAAGAGAATTTGCATTGCGCAACGCAGTTTATGATTGTGTAATGCAAATTGAAAAAAAGCAATTGGAGCTTAGAAAAGAAACGCTGCTGGAGAAGATCTAAACCTAAATAATGTATATGATAGAATTTATTCAGGACATTATTGCTCGTTTTGGTGGTCGTTATTTTGGCAGCGAACAGGAAAAGAAAGCGCAATATTATACAGCAGATATTTTAAAAAAATATTGTGATAAAGTAGATGTCGAAGAATTTCAATCGCCATTAGAAGCACATTTTCAATCGCTGAAACTATTTTGCATAGCATATATCGTTGTACTCTTTTTATTACGAATAAATGTTACGCTTGCTGCAATCGTTGGTATGTTGAACAGCGTTTTTTTTCTTGGACATTTCGTAACGTATCGTCATTGGCTTGATTTTTTATTTCAGAAAAAAGCATCGTGGAATGTGATTGGCGACATTGAACCAACTGAAAAAGCAACATCAACGATCATAGTTGCCGGCCATATTGATAGTGTAAAAGAATTTAAATGGTGGTATCGATTAAAGCAAACAGGCGCTGTGTTATCAGTTATAGCAGGTTTTCAAATTACGCTGCTTGGCGTTTATGCGTTGTTGTCTTTGTTCATTTCATCAGCATGGTTTTCTTATATATGGTGGTTGTTTGCTGTGATTACACCAATACTTATTGTGTTCTATGATATGCATGGTGATATTGTAGTTGATGGCGCGCAGGACAATTTAACAGGTGTGGCTATGGCTGTTGAAATGGCGAAAGTTTTCTCGCAAAATAAATTGCAACATACACGCCTTCGTCTGATCAGTTTTGGATCAGAAGAAGCCGCTTTGCGTGGCTCAACTGCCTATGCGACAGCACATAAACAGCAATTGTTACAGGAAAATGCATTCTTATTTAATTTAGATACGATTAAAGAAAAAGAACACCTGACTGTGGTTACTTCTGAAATCAATGTGTTGGTCAATTATGATAAAAAGTATGTGCAGTTAGTAGAAAATGCGTTTAATGCAACAAATACCAATTACAAAAAATTACCGATAGGTGTCGGTGCTACTGATGCGGCAGCGTTTCATATTGCAGGTTTGCCAGCTGTTTGTGTGATCGGTATGCAATCGGAAAAACTGGATCCGTGTTATCACACGCGTTTGGATAAAATTGAATATATAGAAGCAGATGCTTTGGTAGCCATGAAAAATGTGCTGGTTAATTTTATTGAAACCTGGGATCGAAAATAATTCTCTTTCTATGATGAAATAAAAAGGGCGCGCCTTCGGCGCGCCCAGATTTTACTAACCAAATAAAATCCAAATCTTTTAATACCTATTATTTAGATGCTTTTTTTGTTGTTTTGGTTGCAGCTTTTTTAGGCGCTGCCGCTTTTTTTGCCGGTGCAGCCGCTTTTTTAGCAGCAGTTGTAGCTTTAGCAGCAGTAGTTTTTGCTGTTTTTGTAGCTGTTGCAGCTTTTGCCTTTACATCTTTGGATGCTTTTGCAACTGTAGATTCTACATCTTTCACTACTTTTTTAACTTTTCCTTCTAGTTGTTTTTCTACTTTAGAGAAATTTTTACCCAATTTATCTGCAGTCTTCTCTACATTTTTTTGAATGTCTTTAGTCGCTTTCTTTACGTCTCTTTCAATCTCATTTGTGAATTTTTCCGCTTTTTTAGAAAAT
Organism: Chitinophagales bacterium; assembly: GCA_046329815.1. GTDB lineage: Bacteria > Bacteroidota > Bacteroidia > Chitinophagales > JADIYW01 > JADJSS01. The sequence continues at coordinate 849,483 of JAXLTY010000001.1, read as the reverse complement.
TCCGCAGCAGAAGATTTTGCTTTTTTCTCACCTTGATTCACTTGCTCATTTACAAACTGGAATACTTTTTCGATTCTGATCTTTGCTTCATCTACTAAATTTTCAGCTTCTGCTAACACACTTGAACGAACTTTGTCAACATCTACTATCTGATTGATTCTTCCTTTAATTTTTTCACCGTATTCCTGTAGATTTTCTTTTTGACCTTCTACTTGTACTTTAACATCAGCTGTTAAGTTTTGAATGTTTGATTTTACTTCTTCTACTTTAGCATTGAAATCTTTTAATAAAGTATCAAAAGCTTGTTGAAATTTTTGTGTTGAATCCATTGGTATATAATTTTATTTGCAGTACAAAATTACATCTGTATCATTAATCAAGCGTTACAGTCATATTAAGTATTTCTGAATTAAATCTTGATTGATTTTAAATTAGTTCGATAATAATGCAAATTCAAGGTTAAGAAACATGACCGGAAAACAATCATAAATACTAAATTCAATTAAATAACACACAAATCAACCAATGTATTTGTATAAATGCCTACCTTGTGCCGAATTAAAATAAAAACATGTTATTAGTAAATAAAAATATGGTAGTGAGCGTTCACTACGAATTACAAGTAGATGACAACGGTCAGTTAATGACGGCTGATAAATCTGCGCCGGAAAGTCCATTGGTGTTTATTCAAGGTGCCGGTATGTTATTGCCTGAATTTGAAAGCAACATTTCAGGCAAAACGGTTGGTGATAGTGTTCAATTTACCATCAAAGCAGAAAACGGTTATGGTGTTTACAGCGAAGAAAATTTGGCGCAAATTCCAATCGACAGTTTTAAAGACAAAGACGGAAACGTGGATACCAATATGGTGCGTGTTGGAAGCGTATTGCCAATGATGGATCAAAACGGACACCAGTTTCAAGGATTGGTTCGTGAAGTAACAAACGAAATCGTGGTAATGGATTTTAACCATCCGTTAGCCGGAAAAGACCTGAACTTTTCTGTAACGATTGCTGATGTTCGTCCTGCAACAGAAGAAGAACTGGCGCATGGTCATGTTCACGGACCAGGCGGTCACCACCATTAATAAGTTGCTGTCACGCTGAGTTTATCGAAGCGTCAATTATACAAGACTTGATTGGTTTCAAAAACTTATCAGGTCTTTTTTATTTAGATAAACTATATTTACTATTTAAAATAATTCTATGAAACAGTTTTTCTTAAGTATAATATCAGTTCTATTGTTGTTTTCTTGCCAACATAAAAATGATACACAAGTTGATTCAACCAATGCGACTTCAGAAATCCAAACCGGAAACATCCAATTGATTCCAATTGAAACACCAGTTGGAAAATTTAAGGTCTGGACAAAACGTGTTGGCAATAATCCAACGATAAAAGTATTGCTGCTTCATGGCGGACCGGCTTGCACGCATGAATATTTTGAATGTTTCGAAAATTTCTTTCCGCAGGAAAATATTGAGTTTTATTATTACGACCAACTTGGTGCTTACTATTCTGATCAGCCGACAGATACTTCGCTTTGGCAACTAGACAGGTTTGTGGAGGAAGTGGAACAGGTGCGCAAAGCATTGAAATTAGACAACTCGAATTTTTATTTGTTAGGTCATTCTTGGGGTGGCATTTTGGCCATGCAATATGCGTTAAAGTATCAACAACACCTGAAAGGTTTGATCATTTCTGATATGATGTCGAGTGCGCCGAAATATGGAAAATATGCAGATGATGTATTATCTAAGCAAATGGATGCAAAAGTATTAGATACGATTCGCGCGATAGAAGCAAAGAAAGATTTTGCCAATCCAACATACATGCGTTTGCTGACACCAAATTTTTACGAGCAGCATATTTGCCGTTTTCCTGCTGATGAATGGCCGGATCCGGTAAAGCGAACATTTAAACATTTGAATGGTGTTATTTATACTCAAATGCAAGGACCGAGCGAGTTTGGTATTGCCGGAAATTTAGCCAATTGGGACGTGAGCGATCAACTGAAAAATATAAAAGTGCCAACGTTAAATATTGGAGCAAAGTACGATTCTATGGATCCTGAATTTATGAAATGGATGTCCACACAATTTCCGAATGGCAGTTATTTATATTGCGCAAACGGCAGCCACATGTGCATGTACGACGATCAGCAAACCTATTTCAACGGTTTAATAAAGTTTATTAAAGCGGTTGATAACGGCGAGAAGAAAGTGGTGTTGTAATAAAAGACTAGAAGTTAATAATGAATGAAGTAGTTTATTTTAGTACAAAAGAAACAATTGATAAGAAAATACTGGAAGAATTCTTATCAGATAAATTTTTAATTACCAATTTTATTTGGGTTGAGGATTTTTATGTTTTTGCAACAGCAAATGAAATTGATTTTTCCAAAACTTACATCTCATTTGATATTTCTGACGATGGTTTTAAGTATCACTTCTCCATTTTCAGTAGTAAAGAATATTCAACTACATTAAGAAATCGTATTGAAATACTAAAACAGTTGTCGAATAAAATAAATATTGAAATTCTTTCTGCCGATGACGAGATTGCACCATTTAGTTGGGTTTTAATTGAACCGAATGGACAAACTTCGACTGTAATAATGCAAAATGACAATTTAATTATTAAAGATTACTATAATTTTCCATTTGGTGATTTTAGAACAAAAGAAAAATTAACAGATATTGAAGTTCAAATTTTAAATAATATAGTAAAAAGAATTTATCCAAATATTGAGGTTGAATTCTCAAAAGATGGTCCTATTGTTAATGGAGATTTCAACAAAATTAAAGATAGTATAAATAGACTAAAGGATTTTAATAGCCATTATGAGATTAAACCTGTTGGTAAAAATAATTGGTATGATAGGAATGAAAAATCAATAATGTTCATTGATTTTATGAAATATTATCAAAAAGAAATTTCAAAACCGCTCTGTATTTTTCCAAGAAATTTTAGTACTGTCAAAAATATTGATGGTGGCAGTGATTCTGAAGAGTACTGCATCTTAATAAATGATTTAGAACAAGAAACTATTATTTATAAACAGAGACGAAAATCATGGAAGAATTAAAATATGATATTAACTACTTCAACGCTTCAAACATCGCTTTGGCTTTCAGCAAACATTCTTCGTATTCTTTTTCTGCATCGCAATCTATAGTAATTGCGCTGCCTGCTTGAATGGAAACGTATTGGTTTTTCTGATTGTAAAAAATGCTGCGTATCACTACATTAAAATCAAAATTGCCTTTTGGTGTTATGTAGCCAACTGCGCCTGAAAACAAACCACGTTTAGTAGTTTCATACTGTTCAATTAATTGCATCGCTGCAATTTTCGGTGCGCCGGTCATCGAGCCCATTGGGAAAACTGCGCGTATAATTTCTGAAAATGATAGAGTTTGCTTTATGTTACAAGTAATGGTAGAAATCATCTGATGCACTTGCTCAAACGAATAAATACCAAATAATTCTTCTACTTCTACAGAATTTTTTATCGCAATTCTTGAAAAATCATTACGAACCAAATCAACGATCATGACATTTTCGCTGCGTTCTTTTTCATCAAAAAATAATTGCTGTTTTAGTAAATTATCTTCTTTCTGATTCGGATTCCGTTTGCGCGTTCCTTTAATTGGCTGCGAGATCAACGTATTATTTTGTCGCTTTAAAAAGCGTTCCGGCGAAGCACACATCAAATAATTTTGGTCATTTTTAAAGAAAGAAGTAAACGGCGCTTTTGAAATTTTATTTAATTTTTGAAATACACGAACGGTATCTATTAAAGCATTTCCTGCATAAAATTCCTGGCAGAAATTTAGTTCGTAAATATCGCCGAGTTGGATGTGCTGCTTAAGGTTTTCTATAGTTTGAATGTAATCTTCTTTTGATATTCGATTTAAGATTTTAGTCGTGAGTTGTGAGCCGTGAGTTGTGAGAGATTTGTTAGATATAATTAGTTTCTTGAATTCATCCAATGCACTTTCACTTTCAGCATCACTTTCACTTTTAACACCAATCTCAACGATTCCATTTTCAATTTTTATTAAATATTTTGGCACAAAAAAATGCAGTAACGGATTTTCTATATTGTCGATTTTATTAGATTGCAGATTTGTCTCAATTTCATTTTTCAAATCATAATTTAAAAAACCAAAAAGCCAGTCATTATGTTGCTGCTGAAATTGCTCGAATTGTTCTAAACAATTTTCATTAACAGAAATAACATCAATCGCATCAATTGCAAATAAAGAACCAAAAGTAGAGTATGGATAATTCGGATAATTATTAGAATCGAGAAAACAAAAATGGCTGAAATGATTAGATAAAGCTAATAATTGCAACTTGAATGCTTCAATATCATCAACCGGAAAAGAATAAAAACTACGCATTGAATGCTTCGTTTAGCTCAGAATGACAAAATACATTTACGCCAGCAATTTCGCATTTTCCAAATCGATTAATTCTTCACGCGCCGGTCCGTTGGAAACCATAGCAATCGGAACATTCAAATATTTCTCTAAATAATCAACATATTCATTCAATTCGTTTGGTAATGCTTTTGTTGCATCAATATTTCCCCAACTTTTGAATGTTTGTATAGTTGGCTCTATTTTTTTATTGACCATATCATACGGCAAATCTTTCGTTTCTTTGCCGTCATACTTATAATGTGTACACACGCCAAATTCTTCAAACGTATTCAGCACATCTGCTTTAGTGATGATTATTTTTGTTACACCGTTTATCAAACAAACATAATGCAATGCAGGTAAGTCGATCCAGCCGCAACGACGCGGACGACCTGTTGTTGCACCGAACTCGCCACCGATCTGACGTAATTTTTCTCCAACTTCATTCTCTAATTCAGTAGGAAAAGGCCCGCCGCCAACACGCGTGCAATATGCTTTTGAAATACCAATTACATCGCCGATTTGTTTTGGTGAAATGCCTAAACCGGTACAAACCGCTGCAGAAATAGTATTTGATGAAGTAACAAACGGATAGGTTCCAAAATCAATATCTAACATAGAACCTTGTGCGCCTTCAGCCAGTATTTTCTTGCCTTTGCGCAAAGCTTCGTTGATATAATACACTGCATCGACTTGTTTGTATGCTTTTAATTTTTCAATGGCTTCAAACCACGCATCTTCCAGTTCTTCTAATTCGAAATCATAATTATAGATTTGCAATAATTGCAAATGTTTCGATTTCAGCAATTCATATTTTACAATAAAATCATCTTCTAAAATATCACCGATACGCAAGCCGTTTCTGCCGGTTTTATCCATGTAAGTCGGCCCAATACCTTTTAAAGTAGAACCAATCTTTGAAGTGCCTTTCGAAGATTCAGAAGCAGCATCTAAGATTTTATGCGTTGGTAAAATCAGGTTTGCGCGTTGCGAAATCACTAATCTTCCTAAAACGTCAGCGCCGTCTTTTTCCAGGTGCTCAATTTCTTTCATCAACGTAATCGGATCGATCACTACGCCATTGCCGATATAATTTATTTTTCCTTCGCGAAAAATACCTGATGGAATAGTATGTAATACATGTTTTTTACCGTTGATGACTAAAGTATGTCCTGCATTCGGACCGCCTTGAAATCTTGCTATGATATCGTATTTGTCAGCAAGATAGTCAACAATTTTTCCTTTGCCTTCGTCGCCCCATTGCAGGCCCAAAATTACATCTACTTGCATGAATTTATTTGTTAATATGAGTGATCAGTAATGAGTATTTAATTATGAACTCAAATTCCGAAATAAATTCAGCATAAACAAATCATGTAGATAAATTCTGTGTTACTGTTGGAAAAATCAGCAATTTAAAACAAAAGAACATTAGGTTGCAGATACAACTTCTGCATCATATTTTTTGGTAATTCGCATCCACAAACGTTCATGAAAATAATATAAGATCACTTTGGTTATGAGTTCTGTAGCGCCAATTTTAAGTGCTTTAGAATAATCACCGGTAATGAAAGTGGCAATAATTATAGTATCCAGCGTGCCAAAGAAACGCCAGCTTACGCCTTTTATCAAACTTCTGTAATGTTCTTCCTGAACCTGCAATGTTTCGCGCGTTTGCTCATCCAGACAAGGTTTATTTTCTTCATTGACGAGCTCACGTATTTTCGTGCCCCATTTTATATTCAGCCAAACACGTTCATGAATGTAAAAAAGTATAATTTTTGTAAATACTTCTATGAAACCAATCTTCAACGAATTTCCGATGCTGCCTGTGTAAATGTAAGACAGAAATATGGTGTCGCAGGTGGCAACTACACGCCAGGAAACACCTTTTCCGAAACTTATAAAATGATTTTGCTTCATTAACCTATCTAATCTATTATTTCTATAGACAAACAAAGATAGCTATTTTATTGTAAAAGACAGTGTTGTGTACTTCTTTCTATATATCAAACCGGCCGAATGTTAAATTTTAATAAAATAATACTAAAAGTCTATCAACTATATAGACTTTTAAAAAATAAATTTTACATTTGACTTTATCAAACACAAGCATATTATGTACTGCAGATTTTCAACATACGACATTGCCTCTATCGTTTTTCGATGTTGCAGATAAATAAAAGATGACTCCACTTTTTTATCACTTATCTAAAACACAAAAAATGAAAAACATCGAACTTAAGAAATTTGAATTAGGATACGCTTTAACGCAGGAACAAATTGATTACTACAACGAATATGGATTTCTGCATTTTGAAGGATTTTTGGAAGAATCGCAGGTAGATGCCATTATTGCTTCGTCAGAAAAAATTCAAAACGACTGGATACAAAACCAGGTAAAGTTAATTAACGGTATTCCTATTAAATATGGCTCGGACACAAACGGTAATAAAATAGTACAACGGTTTGCGTTTGCCAATAAATTCAGCAAAGAAATCCAGGCATTCATCCGTCATCCGCAATTAAATGCGCTGAATGTATTGATGCCGAAAGGTGCGCGCATCGGTGAAAACGAAAAAGACGGTGTAGTGCTGAACCATTATATCAATGTGCCAAACAGCAATTTCAAGCAATTGGGCTGGCATACTGATAGTGCACGAGAGATTTTCTATGGTAAAAAAATTACACAATTCATAAATATTGGCTTATATTTAGATGACTCAGCTGAGCATAATGGTGGTTTACGTGTGTTGCCCGGAACGCACAAACAAGGCATATTTTCCACGTTGTTTCGAAAAGCATATTTTCTGAATAATCAGGACGATAAAAATGAGGTTTTGATCCGGGCAAAAAAAGGCGACTTGGTATTGCATGACGGACGAATTTGGCATAGAGTAGCACCGTCTCCTTATTTCGGCGAGCGCAGCAGGCGACGAGTAATTTATGTTCCGTTAATTGCAGGTGCTTATCAGCCGAAAGACGAAAATAGTAAGACACCATTATATCACCGATTTCAAAAACTGGCGGGTTGATTAGTTTTTAATTTATGTATGATCTTTTTTTGTTTTTTTGATTATTTACATAAACACTGAAAACTTTTTCATAATGAGTGGTACTCATTGTGGTTTCATATGTGTTAAGAACCTGGTGCAGTATCCGCCAATACTGCATCAACTTTTGTTAAATGAAATAGGTAGTATATGAAAACTATAACAATCATTGGCGGTGGCGCTTCAGGTGCATTAATTTTAATAAACATACTCAAGTATCATTCAGATGCTCCGATTGCTGTAAAATGGATTGAAAAATCCGGCGAATTTGGAATCGGTACTGCTTATTCTACTGATAAAGATTATCACTTATTAAATGTTCCTGCCAACCTGATGGGAATTTATCACGACTATGCCAATGATTTTTTTGAATGGTTACTGAAAAAAGGATACTCTTATTCTGAACACGATTATGTACCACGCAAAATTTATGGCGATTATATAAAAGATAACCTGTTTTCTTATCTCAAAAAGAATACATCGGTTTCTATTGAACTGATACATGCTGAAGTAACAGACATAGATATTGACATGGAAAACGATCATTATATTTTGACTTTAAGCAATCAGAAAAAAATATTTAGCAACGATATTGTATTAGCAACAGGAAATTTTCTGCCATCAAATCTGCGACTGAATAATATGGATTATGTAAACGAAGCAAATTATTTCAGAAATCCATGGTCGAATGAACTGAACAATAACCTGAAAAGAACAGACGATGTACTGATTATCGGTACCGGTTTAACAATGGTCGATAAAGTATTGGATCTGTATCATCAAATACATAAAGGAAAGATCATCGCGCTGTCGAGAAACGGCTATTTACCGTTCACACATTATCCATGCAGCCGTCATCAGAAATACAATGATTATACAGCAGAGTTGCTCGAAGCGGCAAATGCAAAAGATCTTTTTTCTATTATACGAAAACACATCGACATTGGTATTAAATCAGGTATCGACTGGCGTGTGGTGGTAGATACCATTCGTCCTTCGCTGCCTGCAATTTGGGACAGACTGTCGCTGAAAGAACAGAAACGTTTTTACAGGCATTTGGGTTCGTTATGGACTGTTGTTCGGCATCGTATTCCGGTAATTTGTGCAGACATATTACATTTGCTGAAAGACAAAAAGCAGCTTCAGGTTCTTGGCGGAAGAATACAGGAAATAACTGCTACTGAAAAAGGATTTGAAGTAACATATATTGAGAAAGAAACGCAGGAATTGAAAACTATAACCGTAAATAAAGTAATCAATTGCAGCGGACCGCAGCTCAATCCGTTGTCAACGGATTCGGTATTATTTAAAAACCTGTTTGCAAAAGGATGGCTTTGTACCGACCAGTTAGGATTAGGTTTTAATGTGTTACCTGACGGTAGATTATTAGATAAAGAAAATAATGTGCTGCCTGATTTTTACACGATCGGCAACGGACTGAAAGGCATTTTGTTTGAATCGACCGCGATTCCTGAAATAAGAGTGCAGGCGCATCAACTGGCAAAACTATTAATCGAATCTACTATTGAAACCGTTTAAAAAATATGACATTGACCTTTTATCGGTTCTGTCCATCATTATACTGATGTTGTACTTGCTCGTGTTTGAATGTTTCAGAAAAAAGAAAAGAAAGCAATTGAAATAATTTACGAAATAAAACTGTTAAAAATCATAACGAATCTGAATAGTATTTTACTATTCAGATTTTTTTATGTCTTTTCATATCTTTTCCAAAACTAAATGACATTTTTGTGCTTTTGAACAAAAACTGCCAAAAACTGCCAAAATAGCACAAAAAATGCACTTCACAGATGCTTCTTGATACTTTACGGATGCATCTTGGCACTTCACGGATGTTTCTTGGTAGCAAAAAAGTGATTTTCGCTCAAAAAAAATACGGTAGTTTCAAAAACTACCGTATTTATATTTCGAGTGAGAAATTTAAACCTGTTACTGGAATGATTTATAAATAGTATAGGTGCTGATGGTAATAATTAAAATACCTACCAAACGCATAATCGTTTTTGGCGCCATGAATCGTAAAATGTATGCGCCGATTGGTGCCGCAATAACACCACCAATAATTAAAGCAAGCACCGGTTTCCAGGCCTCGATTCCAAGTACAAAAATAAAAACACCGGTACTGAAAAATGTAACAAAGAATTCTGCAGTGTTTACCGTACCAATTACTTCTTTAGGCGAAGTTCCTTTGTCAATTAAATTAGAAGACACGATCGGGCCCCAGCCGCCGCCGCCAACTGAGTCGAAGAATGCGCCGATAAAACCTAAGTATGGCGCATATGTCCAACTACTTTGTTTGCTTGGTATTTGCCGGAAACTTTTTACCAAAATATAAATTCCCAATATCACTAAATAAGCGGAAACGTATGGTTTAATAATTTTGCCGTCTAATATTTTAGAAATTAAGAAAGCGCCAAATATTGCACCCAATACACCTGTAAATACCAGCTTAAAAAATAAACGTTTATCAATATTACGCATAAAAATATGCGACAAACCGGAAACGCCCGTAGTAAATACTTCTGCGGTATGCACACTTGCAGATGCGATAGCCGGTGGTACTCCAACACTTAGCAACATTGTAGAACAACTTACACCATACGCCATGCCCAATGCGCCGTCAATGATTTGCGCTATAAAACCGGCACCAACATATAAAAAGAACTGCATGTCAAATTGAAAGGTGGTTAATGGATTTGGGTGCGTTGTAAATATCTTCCATAACAAAAAGGAAATTAAACTCACCTTTAATGTAATGATCGTTGCGGCTACATATTTAAGATTTATTTTTTCCATTTTTTGTATTTTACGTTTAACTGAAAAATAGTTTGGAGCTTTTTAAAACTCCAAACTATCATTCGCTGATTTTATAATTTAATTAGTTTTTCTTTTCAAATAAACCATCCACTGTCCAGGAGAAATAGCATAGTGCGCCAATTGCCGGACCACCTACATATTGTGTATAGTATTTGTTTGTAATATTCGTTGCACCTAATTTAAACGTACTAAAAGCTTTCGGAACTTTGTAATTGATCTGTGCATCTAATGTGTTGAATGATGGTACGGTTCCTGCTGCTAACTGGCTGTCCCAATAGAATTTGCTTTGCCATCTCCAGGTAATATTGAAACCGAAGTTTTTGAATGCTTCTTTAGCGCCAATGCTTATATTAACTGTATGTTCAGGTGTGTTGAATGCCGGAATTAAAATGTCTGTATTTTTTACACCTTTTAGTTTTGCCCAACTATAATTTACCGACAAAGAGAATGTTTTCCAGAAGTTATAAGAAACGGCAGCGCTCACACCATGGTTGCGCACTACTGCCTGTGAGTTGGTGAATAAACGGAAGTTGGTGTTTTTTCCAAATGAACCTGCCGTTCTTGCATAATAAACGGTAGAATCATCTACACCAATCGTACCTTTATTGATACGTGTGATCTCTACTTGACCGATAAAATCATGATAGATATTGAAGTAGTAATCTACATCCACAAAAATTTTATCTTTTAAGAATAAACCTTTGTAACCAACTTCGATAGAGTTAATGCGTTCCGGTTTAATGTAATCGAAAGGACTTTTTTGCAGGATGCCTTTGTTCGCTTCAATTGCCTGTACTTCGGTAAAACGACCGGTGTTGGTGCTGTCTTTCACTGCATTGTTGAATGCTCGTACGGTATTTCTGATGTACGAGTTTTCGATAATATTTTGTCCGCCAGCCAAAACTTCCAAGCCACCTAAACGTTTTACGCCACCATTGTCCACATAAGAAAATCCTTCAAATAATGTTGGGAAACGGTAACCGTTTTGCCATGATAAACGGAAGTTGTGTTTAGGTGTTGGTGAAATTACGATGGCTAAGCGTGGATTTACTGCAGGTTTGAAGTATTGTACTTTATCTACACGCAAAGCCGCTACAAATTTGATTCTTTCTTTCCAAACCGTTTTAGTTGCCTGGAAAAATCCACCGACTTTATAGTAATTAAAGTTTTTAAATAATTTGCTGGAGTCAAACGTTAAACCACCTTCATTGATACCTTTTGGATTGATGAAACTGTTGCCATCCGGAGAAACATTAAAATCTCTGAATTCAGCGCCAATTAATAATTCAAAATATTTTACCACATGTGTCAAATTATATTGACCTTCTAAATGAATGATCTTGCTTTTTAATTTTAAGCCAGCGCCTCTGTCCCAGTTATTGATTTGAGCCAATGCTTTTAATTTTTCCTGTAAGGCAGCTGAACCTGGTTGTAAACGACCGGAGTCTGCATATTGGCGAGCCAACGCTAATGCGTTGATAATCGAATCGCCGGTAGATGAGTTGGTGGTTAATGCATTGAAACGTGTTGTAAAATCGCTGAACCATTTTGTGTCTGTTTTAAAACTTCTGTCTAAGTTTTCAGCCATCGGACGCGCATTATACGAATCGCCTGTGTTTTCAGTGGTTATGTAAGTTCTGAAAAAGTAATTTTTTCCGGTGAATTCTAATTTATGTTGCTGCAATAATGTGTTGTCTAATTTTATTCTGTTACCACGTTGATACACATTATCAGCAGTACCAACTCTGTATGTGTAAGAAACTACATTATCCGTTTTGAATTTATACGCTAACTGTAAATCACCTTTGATGTTTTGAACATTATAATCCAGGAAATCTTTTTCGCTGTAACCGGTACGCGCAACCTGGTATGTTTTACCGCGTAATACGATGTCTTTTCTGTTCGTGCTTTCATTACCATAACCATTGATCGGATCGGCACCAGGATTATTATCGCCTGTTAAGCCCAATTTTGTATTAGCTGTTGCGTTTAAATCAGTATTGTCATCGGCAATCCAGTCATAAGCTTTGAAATAAGAAACATTAATCTTGTATGCTAATTTGTCTTTGTATGTATTCGCGATGCGAATAGCTGTTTCTGTCAACGGTTTTATTTTGCTGTTCGGATCACTGATGTGATTAAAACCAACTTTTTGATAAATGCTCAAACCTTTATGAATAAACGGATCTTTAGTTGTAATGTAAGAAACACCATTAATTGCGTTCATACCGTAAATAGCAGACGCAGCACCAGGAATCAACTCAACGCTTTGAACATCTAATTCACTTGGACCAACCGCATTCGCGATCGGCGCACCGATACCAGGCGATTGTGTGTCGGCACCGTCCACTAATTGTAAAAAACGTGAGTTGGTCGTGTTTGCAAAACCACGCGTGTTCGGTACTTTAAAACCTAAACTCAAGGTTGTCATCTGAACGCCTTTTAAATTTTCCAGTGCATCAAAAAAAGTAGGTGATGGTGTTTGTTTAATAGCAGTATTGTCCAGTTTTTCTATACTTACCGGCGATTGCAATATTTTTTCAGATACACGCGAAGCAGAAACAACGACTTCATTAATCATGGAACTTTCTTCTTTTAATTTCACACCAATTTCAGTTGCGTCTTTTACTTCGATTTCTTTATTTGCATAACCGATGTATGTAATTTGTAATGTCAGTGGAAATTCTTTTGATGTTCTGATTTCAAAGGCACCGTTTTCATCGGTGGTTGCACCTTCTGTAGTTCCTTTTACCGTAACATTCACACCTTGCAAAGGTTCTTTCTTCGATTCATCGATAATTTTACCTTTTACAATTCCTTGTAATGCCGGTTGTGTTTGAATAGTGGTTGTGTTAATTGAATCCTGTGCGTGAAGATCAGTAAACACTGAGATTGCAAGCAATAGTAGAAGACTTTGTATTCTTTTTAACATAAAAAATGATTGTAGTGATTAATTCTCGACAAATCTATAAAATCTACCAAACATATAGAGTATATCGATTTAGATATAAACATAAATGAATAATATAATGTTGATTATCAGTGTTTTAGAAAAATAACTTAATGATTACTTAAAATTCGTTAAGAAAAATAAAGCATAAAGATGATTTGCTGTTTATTTAAAGTATATTAGACTCACACTAAAACGAAAAAGAAAATGGTACTAAGCAATTACATGTTGTGGCTGGCGATATTATTTAATGTTATCACCAATATCGGATTTAAATATGCATCTATGGTTGAAAAAAATCCATTCAAATACTGGATGATCATGATTGCAAGTTTGGTTTTTGGCTTCTTAAATTCCGTTTGTTTTACAGAAGCATTGAAAACCATCTCGCTGAATACAGGCAGTGCGGTCTTTTTTTCAGTAACTATAATTGGTTTATTTTTTATGTCGTACTTCTGGTTTCATGAAGCGATGAACTGGAAACATGTAACCGGTACTTTCGCGATTATTGCAGGAATTATTTTAATAAACGCAGGTTAGTTATTTAAACTTTACCCAACTGATTCTGTCTGTTGGCTGACCAGGATAACCAACTATATCTAAGCGAAGATTAAAGTCTTTAAAGCCGTTTTTATTAGATTTTTTTGTCCATAAACATTCAGCAATAGCATACAATCTTGGAAAAACAATCTTTTGTAATTGCAGTTCTGTTTTATAGAATTGTGTATTGATTGTAGCAGCGCCACCAAGAATATGCGCAATCGTTTTTTCGTCTTTTATTTTTGATAACGGATCAAAATTATATGCTTTATCTAAAGGCAAATACAACATCGATTTTGATAACTTACTGTCGTCCCAATATTGATAATTATCGAGCGCCGTAAATGCGCGCGGCGACATGATTACATCAGTACCGTTTTGAGCTGCCTTGCTTCCGGCATTATTGTTCTTATATGATTGAACAACCGATGTCGATGAAGCATTGTCATATCCGATTATTTTTATTCCTTTTGCAGTAATGTAATCGATCGTCTCTTTGCTGAAATAATTTACATTGCTGATATGTAAATATTTACCAGGAAATAATGTCAAAATTTCATCGATACTTTTTTTCTGATTGAGCGCAGTATCATTTTTTAGTAAATAAGAAAAATCGATCTCAGGTATGATATTGATAAAACGCTCTCTGGCATATTTTACCAAACCGGCAATATCATCTTTTGAATATAAACTGTAATAAGCATCAGCATTTTGAATGCTGACAGAATCGCTGATTGTAGATTTCGGAAGATTGGTTAACGGTAATCTGCATACATTCATATCTGCTAATTTCAACTGCAACTGATTTAATTTCAGCTTTGCCATTTCATCGATATATTTTTTCAGTACATCAGCAGAAAAAAAATGAGTACATACATCTATTTGAAAGCCGCGAAAAGAAAACGCAGGTATATCTTTAATTTCGATACAAGGCAATGTTTTAAATAATGTATCTGATTTTCCTTTTTTAAAAGTAGATGTGTCCTGGTTAAAAATTTGAAATAAACTTTGTAAACCATAAAATAAACCTGCATTGGATGATGATGTAACAGCAATGGTATTCGGCGTGATTGATAACGTGTAACCGTCATTCGGTACTGTATTGTCTTTCAATAAATTAATGGTAACAGCAATTGGTGAATACTGAACAGTCGGAATTTTTTTTGCTGTAAAGAAATCGGTCATATGTTTGGACACAATACGAGTTCCATCATCGCCGCGAATCGTTTTTATGTCAAAACCTTTCGCATAATTAAATCTTCCATTCGTATATTTTATTTCATTTGGTAGTGGAATCAAACTGATCTGCGCGAATGAAACTATAAAACAGAAAATAAAAGCTATAGTGAAAAATAGTTTAGGTCTTTGCATAATATGTGTAAAGTTATTTTTTATTTGCACAATTTGCTTTGTTGCAATTGCCATATAATGTTAACGAATGCGATTTTATTTGTTGTTCAAATAATTCGCCTGCTGTATTTTTTACTTGCTGCAAGCGCGGATCGCAAAACTCAAAAACGCTGCCACATTCAATACAAATTAAGTGATCGTGATTTCGGTTGCCATACGATTTTTCGTACATCGCATGATTCTGTCCAAACTGATGTTTTGTCACTAATTCGCAATGCACCAAAACATCCAATGTATTGTAAACCGTTGCGCGGCTTACATTCATTTTTTTATTTTTTAATTGCAAATACAATTCTTCCGCATCAAAATGATCTTCGCGCAAATAAATTTCTTCCAAAATAGAAAAACGTTCAGGCGTTTTGCGCTGCTTATTATTTTCCAGATAGGTAGTGAAAATATGCTTTACTTCGTTATATGCTTTTTGGTCAAATGCCATTGAACAAATTTACTATTTTTTTTAATTAATTTTCAGCGTTGTAAATGACATGGTTCATTCATCTAAATTTTGTTAAAGAAATTCCATATAAATCAAAGAAAATAGTTTGATTAGTTTTCAATCGTAAGAAAATACTTTTTTCCAACTATTAACATGACCAAATTCTATATAGCGATATGACATGATTGAAATGGCAAGAGAAAGTAACCAGAATTTAGCTAACAGCATTGGGCCTCTATTGCTGATATCACCAATTTTATCTGCAAATAAATCAACGATAAACGAGTGCCATAAATAAAAAGAAAATGACATTCTGCCTAACATGCGCAGCGGATAGTTTAATAAGAATAATTTTAAGATTTTCGGCGCAATGAAGTAAATAATAACCAATGCGATAATGCTGATATGCGTTAAGTTATTCATAAACGACAATAGGTATGTATTGTTTTTTTGTAAAATTCTATTATTGTACCAAAAATTAAAATTGAATTTTGATAAAAAATAGATTACTATACACAATACAATTATGATAATCATTTTTTGATTTATTTTCTCGTGTATTTTTGTTTTTATAATCAAATAACATAACATAATACCAAGCACAAAATCATCTATTCTTGCAGGAAAACTATCTTTTATGTAGTTTAATACTCTATACTCTATCGGCAATGTAAAACTATATAGCCGAACAGATAACGAAATAATTAAAATAATAAAGAACGTCAGGTATGGTTTCTTTTTAAAAAAGTAAAGAATAATAACAAACAAAATACTAAACCAAATTTCAACACTTAGCGACCACATTACATCATTTACATGTGGAAAGAAATACTTCTTTGTAAATGTATTATAAGTTGTGATCGCGTAAATAAAATCTGTAAACGCTTCATGTTCAAAATGCGACCTAAAGTACACGCCAATCATTGAACTAAATATCATTAATGGCAATAAACGTTTGGCTCTTCTTTGATAAAATTCTAAAATATCTTTACTCGACAGTAAAGATTTATTGTCTGTTAAATAAGGTATTGCTAATGAAAAACCAGAAAGTACAAAAAACAAATTTACTGCTTGCCAGCAATTATTCATTAGTATTGGATAATCACGAAGAAACCAATAGCTGCCTGTATGTTGACATGCAACCATAATTACAGCCAATCCACGCAACGCATCTATTTCTTTTATTTTATAATTCATTTTACCTTCTCTGCATTAATTTAAATCTCTTCTCTAATCACAGAGTTGATACCGTTGATGGATTTAAGTTTAGTAATTAATTTATTGACTTGATCATTATTCTTCACAAATACTTTGATTACACCTTCAAAAATGCCTTCATTCGTTTCAATAGAAATGGATTGCATATTCAATTTCATTTCGCCGGAAATGATCGTAGTTAATTTACTGATGACGCCAATATCATCTAAACCAATCAGTTTTATAGTAGTTAAAAATGCAGGTGTTGTATTAGCAGTCCAGCGTGTTTTTATAATTCGATAACCATATTTCGATGCTAAGTTAATTACATTCGGACAACCGGTTCGGTGAATTTTTATGACGCCGTTTATGGAAATAAAACCAATTACATCATCACCAGGAATAGCGCCACAGCACTTTGCGAATTCATATGGAAATTTTGACGTTTCATCAAAAATAACTAATTCCGCATTTTTTGGAATATCACTGTTGTTTTCATCAGGTTGTATATATTCTTCATCTTTTGGTTTGCCAATTTTTTCCGGTTTTATGATTTCCAAATTTCCGCCAACCACACGCAATTGCTTGAGATCCGCTAAGTTTATTGTGCCTTTCGCAATAGCATACAACATATCCAATGGACTTGGCATCTTAAAAAAAGAAGCTAATAATGTAATGTTTTCATTCGTATAATTCGCTTTGATCTGGTTGAATTTCCGTGTCAGGATTTCTTTTCCGTCATCGGCAATCTTGCGTTTTTCTTCGCGCAATGAATTTTTTATTTTCGATTTTGCACGTGATGTAGTAACAATATTGATCCAGTCTTCGCTTGGTTTTTGCTTGCGTGATGTGATAATTTCTACTTGGTCGCCATTAATCAAAACATGACTGATAGAAACTAATTTGTTGTTTACTTTCGCGCCAATCGTTGTATCGCCAACATTGGTATGAATTGAATAAGCAAAATCCAAAGCAGTCGCGCCGGCAGGCAATATTTTTAGTTCGCCTTTTGGTGTAAAGGTGTAAATTTCTTTCTGATATAATTGCAGCTTGAAATCATTGATAAACTCAATCGGATTTACATCCGGATTTTTTAAGAAATCACGCACTTGCATCAGCCAGTTTTCTATGGCTTCTTCAGCGGTGTTCTGTGCTTTAAATTTATTTTCCTTGTATTTAAAATGCGCCGCCAAACCTTTTTCCGCAATCTCATCCATGCGTTTGGTGCGTATCTGTACTTCAACCCATTGTCCGCCAGGACCCATTACTGTTGTATGCAATGACTCATAACCATTGCCTTTCGGATGAGAGATCCAGTCGCGCAATCGCGTTGGCGATGGCGAATATTTATCGGTTACAATAGAGTAAGCGCGCCAGCAATCCTCTTTTTCTTTTTCTAATGGCGAATCTAAAATTACACGAATCGCAAATTTATCATACACATCATTGAATTCAACTTCCTTTTTGCGCATCTTATTCCAAATCGAAGAAATAGATTTCGGACGACCAAAAACATTGGCTTTCAATCCTGCTTTGTCCATTTCCTGTTGCAATGGTTTTACGAAATCATTGATGTATTTTGTTCGTTCTTTTTTGGTAGATTCTAAACCGGCAGCAATTTCTTTATACTTCTCAGTTTCGGTGTATTTCATTGCCAAATCTTCGAGTTCGCCTTTGATAGAATACAAACCTAGGCGATGTGAAAGCGGTGCATATAAATAAATGGTTTCAGAAGCGATCTTCAATTGATTCTTTCTGCTTTGTCCGTCCAGCGTTCGCATGTTGTGCAAACGATCTGCAATCTTTATCAGAATTACACGAATATCATCACTTAAAGTCAATAAGATTTTACGGTAATTTTCGGCTTGTATGGATTCTGTCTGATGCGATATTTTGCTAATCTTAGTAAGACCGTCAATAATTTTTGCAGCAGTAGCGCCAAACTCTTTTTTAATATCTTCTAAAGAAATTTCGGTGTCTTCAACGGTATCATGCAGCAATGCGCAAATAATAGCAGTGGTGCCTAAACCAATATCTTCAGCAACAATTTTGGCAACGGCAATTGGATGGTGAATATATGGTTCGCCGCTTTTTCTGCGCATGTGTTTGTGCGCTTCCACAGCCATTTCAAAGGCATGCCTGATGCGCTTATCATCGCCAACTTCCATGCGTGGCTGTGCTAATCGCAATAATTGTCGATAATCTTTAAGTATGGCTTGCTTTTCAGCGGCTGCGTTTATGTCCATCTATGTACAATATACAATCAACTTTCTAAAATAAAAAAACTTATGGCGCTTAAATAAAGTTTTTTTGCTAATTTTAATAGAAGTACATCAGAACGTATAAAAAAATATAAGCACACGAACACTTTTCAGGAAATGTAATTTCAAAACCTATTGTTAACGAAACAATACACACATGAGAAAATACAGCTTGGTAATTCTAATTTTAGTATCATTTTTATTTTTCAATGCATGCAAAAAAGATACAACGGCAATAGTGTACTGGCAGGAAAATATTGGTAGTAACAAAACACTTCCATTATTGCCTGATTCGAACGTTAATTACTTCTTATATTCTTTTGCAAGGAAAAAAGGCGAACAGATTGGTATTCGCATTAAAGGTGAATATGGCTATGCGCGCTACATGAGTTATAATATATATGACAATAATACGTTGAGCAGTGTGGCAAGTCTGGTTGACACGAAAATAATTGCAGATGCAGGAAATGTAAATCCATATTTATCTACGAACGATGCAAATGCACCTAACAGAAATTATACAGTTAATATTTTTGCGCGCACTACAGGAGATTCATCTAAATATCAGAATAGTATTTTGTATAATGATCATATCGAAAATGTAGGAATCATTCTGCGATACTATCTTCCGAAAAATAATAATTATGCAAATGTGCAATTACCAAAAATCGAAGCATTCAACACGCAAACAGGTGCTGCTGTTGATGTTCCGGTGCCCGTTGTAAAAGATTTTAAAGAGTCATTTCAGGATAAATACGATAAGATTTCGTTATTGCTTTCTGCGATGGGTCTTTTAGAAAAACCAAGTGATTTGTTCTTTTATAAGTTTTCAGGCGCGTTTTTGTATCCGAATTTGGATAATCATTATTTGTTTACGCCTATTACTTTTAATAAAAACCAGGTGACGATACTGCGTTTTAAAGCACCAACATTTGCGGTTAACAACACACAGTTTGGTTTAACGGATGTTCGCTATTTTTCAATTTGCTTGTGTGATGCGAAAACATACACCTACAAAACTACTACTGATGTTGAATTTAAAATTGCTGCTTCGGATGGTTTTGTGAATATTGTTTTTGGCGATGAAGATGCCGCATTGCGTGCGAAAGCTGCCGGTTTAAACTATGTAGTGTTACCACCTGAATTAAAAAATAATGTCAAAGGTTTAATTATTTACCGCAATTTATTGACCAATCCGGTGTTTCCATATAACATGAATTTGGTTCCGGATATTGCGGCTAATCTTAATTTAGATAACTTAGTGCATTTAGAAAATTTGCAGGCACAAACCTATCTGAACGACTATGCACCAATTGGTAAGAAAATGTCAAAACAACAGTATTTGCTGAACTTTGGCGGATTTCCGGTAAGTTATTAAAGATTATTTTTTCTCAGCAACATATTCTTCGTTCATTCCTTTGATCACATCGCCTGTAATGTTGTATGCTTCATTTACATACAACAAATTAATTTGATCTTTCGCATATGGCATGATGTAAGAATATCTGCCATCAGCATTATATTTTTTCAGGAATTCAATGATTTTTTCTTGTAATTTATAATTGAAATCAGCAGTTTGCTGCATAAACTGACTTTCCATAGTTTGCTTGCGCTCTTCAATTTGTTGTTGTTGCGCCGCCAGTTTTTGTTGTGCTGCAATACCTTCTTCTTCTGTCATGGTTTGCGCTTTTTGTGCCAAACTTTGGTATTGCGCCTGAAATGACGAAATGCTTCTGTTCAATTCTGCTTCCATTGCTTTTTGTTTGGTTTCTAACGCAGCTTTTCCTGCTTTAAAAAATCCATAATTTGCTTGTAAAGAATCCAGATCTACATATGCAATTTGTGGAACGGTTACCGTTTTTCCATCCGTCTTGATAATCTGAGGTTGAACTGTACTTGGTTTTTTTCCTGTAAAATGTAAATAAAACAGAACGCCAACCAACAAAAACAAAATAACGTTCAAAATAAGTGATAAATTTTTCATTCAGTATAAAAATAATTGAAGCGCAAAGATAAACTTTTTTAGCCAAACATTAATAAAAACGCAACACAAAACCATTGATTTGCATATAAATTTGCGTCAAAAAAATGGAAGCAGTACCAAGAATCGCTCCGATTGAGCATCCGAAAAGTTTAAAATTAAAATTCTTCTTTTTTGCCTTTAAAAAATACTTTGGAAAGAACATTACACCTGCAAAAGTGCTTTATACAAGAGTGCCTGAATTATTAGGTGTTTCGATGAAATTCAATTCAATTGA
This sequence comes from Chitinophagales bacterium, assembly GCA_046329815.1. Classification (GTDB taxonomy): domain Bacteria; phylum Bacteroidota; class Bacteroidia; order Chitinophagales; family JADIYW01; genus JADJSS01. The sequence goes on along the minus strand of JAXLTY010000001.1, from coordinate 828,113 downwards.
TGGTTCAATAAAAGACATCGAACCGGAATTAAAATTAATGATCAAATACTTTATTGCACAGGAAAACGAATGTCATTTCTGTATGGATATCGCGCAAAAAATGGCCATCAAAAACAAAGTTGGCTATGACAAGTTCTTTGAAACAGGCAATTTTGATACATCATCTAAATTTACCAAAAGAGAAAAAGTTGCGCTGCAATATGCGCGCGAAGTCAATAAAAACAAGAAAGTAAGCGATGTTGTGTTTGATCAATTAAAACAACATTTTAACGACAAGCAAATTGTTGAAATTACATACATGATTGCTTCTGAAAATTATTACAACTTCATGAATATTCCGTTAGGCATTGAAAGCGACGGACTGTGCGCAATCAACTAATTTACAATATTAAGTTTTACAGGAAATTTGTTTTTGAGCATGTCATATTATAACTTTATGTAATAACATGAAATTATGATAAAATGGATCAAGCGCATTCTTGTAATAGTAGTAATTATTGTTGCAAGTGGAATGGCTTATGTAAAACTGGCATTGCCAAATGTCGGTAAAGCCGAAGACCTGAAAATTGAAGCAACACCTGAAATGATCAAGCGCGGCGAATATTTAGCGTATCATGTTTGTGTTTGCATGGATTGTCACGCACAGCGTGATTGGACAAAATTCTCTGGACCACCAATTTCCGGAACAGAAGGAAAAGGCGGTGATGTTTTCACGAAAGAGTTTGGTTTTCCGGGTACGTTTTATTCAAAAAACATCACACCTTATAATTTAAAGAACTGGACAGATGGCGAAATTATGCGTGCTTTTACTTGCGGCGTTGACAAAAACGGCAAAGCACTATTTCCGGTGATGCCGTATCATAAATATGCAACGATGGACAAAGAAGATATAAAATCGATTATTGCTTTTATTAGAACGCTGAAGCCGTTGAAATATGATGCACCATCTTCGAAACCTGATTTTCCGATGAACTTCATTATTAATACCATTCCGAAAAAGGCAGAATTCACCACTTTGCCGTCGAAAGATAATGTGATTGATTACGGCAAATATTTAGTAAACGCTGCAGGTTGTTCCGAATGTCATACCAATGTTATTAAAGGCAAACCTATTGAAGGTATGGATTTTGCAGGTGGCCGCGAATTTATTTTTCCGCAAGGAAAGAAAATTGTTTCGGCAAATATTACACCTGATAATGAAACCGGAATTGGTTATTGGACGGAAGCAACGTTTGTCAGTAAATTCAAATCGTTTGAAGACAAAACGAAATTACAGGATTACAAATCGCCGAAAGATTATCAGTCGGTGATGCCTTGGACAATGTATGTAGGCATGGACAGCAGTGATTTGAGCGCGATGTATGCGTATTTGAAAACATTAAAAGCAATTCCAAATAAAGTAGAAAAAAATTCAATAGCTCAAAACTAATACTGTGTAATTTGAATAAAAATAGGTCGAACATTTTGTTCGACCTATTTTTATTTTATGACTTTTTGTATTACAGCGCAGCTAAACCAGCTTCCGCAACGATATGATCATTTTCTACTGTTGAACCGGAAACGCCGATGCCACCAATCACCACATCACCAACTTTAATGGGCAAGCCGCCAGGAAATGTAATTAAACCACCGTTGGAATGTTCGATATTGTATAAAGAACCGCCTGGTTGTGAAAGTGAACCGATAACGCCTGTTGGAAAATCGAAGAAACGTGCTGTTTTTGCTTTTTTGATTGAGATGTCGATGCTACCTAACCATGCGTTGTCCTGGCGTACAAATGCTTTTAAATTTGCGCCGGCGTCAACAACCGCAATGTTCATTTTTAATCCTAATTCTACGGATTTTGCTTTTGCTGCTGCAACAATTTTTTCTGCTTGTTCTAGTGTAATGTCCATGTGATTTTAATTTTATTCGATGATTGATTTTGTAAAAATATCATTTTAAACTACAGAAATCTATTTTTGTTTATTATTCCGGTATTTTTCAATTAGTGCAATAAATTCAGGTGTGTTTTTAATGTTTTTCATATCATAATCTATGAGAAGCCAATTGAATTTATTAAAACCCATTTGTATTGATTTTTCCAGATATTGTAATGCTTTTTCTTTATTATTTAAAATAGCAAAATAACAAGCAACGTCGTAAATCATTGAAGCTTTACAACGATCACACGATGCTTTTTTGGAAAGTATATTTGGCACTAAGACTTCTACTTCACCTGCATTTCCTTTTAATGCATAAATATATCCTAATGTTAAAGTGTCAGGTTTATAATCAAGAGCAGCTTCAATATCTGCTTGCGCGCTAGATATGTTATTTTTCAAGAACTGTGCTTTTGCTCTTAGTATCAGTAAATTGTCTTTTTTTGCATCTCTTGCTTTTGTAATAGCTTTTGTAAAATCGGCGATTGCCTTGTCTGTATTTCCAAATGCTAAATTCAGATTTCCTCTACCTCGATAGCATCTTGACATAACCCAACATTGTGCATTGTTATTTTCATAAATAGAAATGGCTTGGTTGAAATTTTGAAAAGATGCTTGTAAACTGTCACATTTAAAAAAATATTGACCACGATAAACATAACTATCCGGAATAGTTTTATCCATCGCATAAATGGTGCTTATATCTTTCCATGCGTCTTCCAATTTATCCATTTCAAATAGTACATCTATTCTGTATTCATAAAAAAGATATTTAGATGGCATTAGTTCTATTGCTTTATTGATATCTTGTAATGCCAGCTCATTTTTATAAAATTTATAATAAAAGAAATATCTTTCTAGATATACATACGGATCGTTTTTATGCTTTTTTACTGTTTTTGAGATTTTCTCTTCACTCTCTTCATAATTCTGTTTAGTAGCAGATTTAGTCAGTTTTATTAATTCAGGATAAGATTGAGCATTAGCTAATAAGCTAAAACCAACAAAGAAAAAGAACAAGCAATTTATGAAAACCGATTTCATTATTTATTATTTACGGTCAAATATAAAAAAACAGGAAGATTTTAAAAATCTTCCTGTTTTTTTATATGGTGTTGTCTTGTATTCTTAATAAAATCGATAACCTTTTCCAGGGTAATATGCTTCTTCGCCTAATTCTTCTTCAATGCGCAATAGTTGGTTATATTTCGCCATTCTGTCGCTGCGCGATGCCGAACCGGTTTTGATTTGTCCGCAATTCAACGCAACTGCTAAATCAGCAATCGTGCTGTCTTCTGTTTCGCCGCTTCTATGGCTCATCACGGATGTATATCTGTTTCGGTGTGCTAAATCAACGGTGTCAATCGTTTCGCTTAATGAACCAATTTGGTTTACTTTTACCAAAATTGAATTCGCGATATTATTTTTAACGCCTTCGCTTAATCGTTTTACATTCGTTACAAACAAATCATCACCAACCAACTGGCATTTTGAACCAACAGATTCTGTCAATAATTTCCAACCTTTCCAGTCGTCTTCTGCCAAACCATCTTCAATAGAAACAATCGGATATTTTTTCACCCATTTTGCCCAATAATCCACCATTTCTTCAGAAGTCAAAACTTTATTATCTGATTTATGGAAAATATATTTTTTCTTTTTTGCGTCATAGAATTCTGAAGCGGCAGCATCCATCGCAATTTTTACTTGTTCGCCTGGTTTGTAGCCAGCCGTTTCAATTGCTTTTAAAACTGTTTCAATCGCTTCTTCATTGCTTTTTATTTCCGGAGCAAAACCACCTTCATCACCAACATTAGTTGAGTAACCTTTTGCTTTCAATACTTTTTTAAGGTTATGAAAAATTTCAACGCCCATTCTCAAGGCATCTGAAAATGTATCAGCGCCAACCGGAACGATCATAAATTCCTGGAAATCTATTTTATTATCAGCATGTGCACCACCGTTTAAAATATTCATCAACGGAATGGGCAAGGTGCGCGCATTCGTTCCACCAACATATCTGTATAATGGCAAACCTGCTGCCTGCGCGCCTGCTTTTGCTGCTGCTAAAGACACCGCCAAAATTGCGTTCGCGCCTAATTTTTTCTTGTTTTCCGTTCCGTCTAATTCTAATAAAATAGAATCAATTTCGCGTTGATTCAGTACATTTTCGCCAACCAGTGCTTCTGCGATATGCGTGTTTACGTTTGCAACAGCTTTCAAAACACCTTTGCCTAAATATGGTTTTCCACCATCGCGCAATTCTACTGCTTCGTGTGTGCCGGTGGAAGCGCCTGATGGAACTGCTGCTCTTCCAACGAAACCATTTTCGGTGATAACGTCAGCTTCTACAGTTGGATTGCCACGTGAATCCAGGATTTGTCGTGCGTGTACGGAAACGATGTAACTCATTTTTTAAAAGTATTTAGTTTTTAGTAAACAGTAGGCAGTAAATGGTGACAATTACAGTATTTTCATACTGCATGCTCTATTTACTGATTACTTAATTTTTCCAAGAAAAATTATTGTGTTGTAGGCAAAGGTAATAATTTCGTTTTGTTTATACTTGTCAAAAAGATGCACTATAGCATTTTTTAACTGTGGAAAATTCGCGTCGTTTTGATTTGGCATATACGAAGATGAAATAATGCGGCCAATCAAACCATCCAGATCAAAATGCTGCTCGTAATGCAGGATAAATTTTTTGTATTTATTAGGCGCGTAAAAATCTTCGATAATATCTGGTGTGATATTGCGGTGTGAAATTTCATTGTAATCAATGGCAAATTCCTGTATCAGTTTTTCATAATCGATTTGAAATGGCTCTGTTTCTTTCCTGTCGTTCCAGATCAAACACAAATGCGCACTTGAATTAGCAATGCGCTGAAATTCCTGTTTTGTTTTTGTTCTGTCGAACCAGTGAAATGCCTGTGCGCAAACGATCAGATCGATAGAATTACCTTTTAAGTTTGTCGCTTCTGAACTGCCATGAATGCTATGGAAATTATCAAACTCACCAAGCAAACCTTCGGCAGCTTTGCGCATCGGTTCGTTCGGTTCGACACCGTAAACAGTGTTGCCGTTTTCTAAAAACAGTTTGGCGGAAATTCCGGTACCGCTGCCAATATCAGCCACAACATCATCAGCCATTAAGCCAATTTCCAGTTGTAAAGTTGGAATAATTTCATCAGGATAACCAGGCCGGTATTTAATGTAATTTTCTACACGGTCAGAAAAACGTTGTTTGTAATCCATAATTTAGTCGTAAGTATTAAGTAATAAGTAGTAAGATTGTTTACAATATAAAATTATGGAAAAAACCGAAGACCTTTCATAAAAGAAGAAAATTGTATATTTATAATTCAAGATGGACCTCAAATATCGAACTATGAAGCTTATCTTACCAATCTTAATTATTCTTCAAAGTTTAGTATTATGTTATTCGCAAAATCAAAACTTTAAAAAATATGATACTTTTATTAAAGGTAACATTGAAGATACATTTATAATTTGTTACGATAGTATTGCAATTAAAATCACTACGTTTGCAGGTGTCTACAAGACAAAAGACAATACTGATTTATTAAGTGAAACAAATATTGATTTTGGATATGAATATGTTATAAATGATTTATACTATTTAATTTATAAGAATAATATTTACCTATTGTTTTTTGTTACTGAAAACAAAAAGAACTGGATCGCATTATATAAATATCAGCTTGATAATTTAAATCATGTGCGAAGATTACATTTTATCAATTACAACAAGTTGAAATTAGAATCAACATTTAGAATAAAAGATAGAATAGTCTTAACATTTGACAAAAAAGTGCATAAGGTTAATATAAATTATGGTTTGAAAAAAGAGAATAAAGATCCTAAAATTTATAAGTAGAAAAAAAGCCAGCAACTACGCTGACTTTTTTATTTTAATTTGTTCTAATGAATCTATCTTTCTTCTCTTTCTCTAGCGCGGTCAACCATTGGTTTGCCGCCGGCTTTGTTGCGTTTATAGTGCGATAAGATGCGTTCGGCATCATCGCTGTTGGTTGCGAAGAACGAGAAATTATCCAAGATTCTAATATCGTCTATCTTGCGTGCTTCCACACCAGTGTCGCGTTTCAAAATGTCTAATAGTTGTCTTGGCGTCATGCCTTCGCTTCTGCCTTGCGCAAAAAACAAACGCGTTGAAGAAGCATTTCTTCTGCGTGGCGCTGAATCTCTGTCGCTAAAACTTCTTCTGTCGTCACCGCGTCTGCCGCTGTCGCGCCTGTCGTCTCTTCTGTCAGAACGACGATCGCCTCCACGTCTGTCGCCACGGTCATTTCCACGATCAAAACGGCTGCCGAATTCTTCTTTCACTACTTCTTTAATCTGTTTGTATGCTTTCGGATTCAATTCATCTTTTGCAAAATGTTTAATTAAAGCAGCAACCAAAACTTCCGGATTTTTGTCTGCTAAAATTTCATTCGCTAGTTCGTTGTATTCGCTGTAATGTTCCGTTTCTATAATCGTTTCGATGTGTTCTACCAAACGGCGTTTTTTGATCTTCACCATGTCGTTCGCGTCAGGCAATTTGCCTTTTTTCATTTTCGCTTTTGATATGCGCTCCACAAAAAGCAGTTTTCTTTTTTCTGACGGCGAAATGATAGCAATCGCTTTTCCTTCTTTTCCGGCACGGCCTGTTCTGCCAATTCTGTGTACATACGATTCCGGATCTTGCGGTAAACCATAATTAATAACGTGCGTCAAGTCAGAAATATCAATGCCACGCGCAGCAACGTCTGTTGCCACCAACACACCAAATTTATTCGTCTTGAATTGTTTAACGACTTTCTCGCGCAGGTTTTGCTGAATGTCGCCATGCAGCGCATCTGTCGAATAACCTTTGTCGTTTAAGTGATTGGAAATTTCGATAACTTCTGCTTTGGTATTACAGAAAATAATTCCGTAAAAATCTTCTTCTACATCCAAAACACGGCACAAAGCATCGAAGCGGTCTTTGTCAGGCACTTCAAAATACGACTGTGAAATGTTCACGTTCGTGATATCTTGTTTCGCGATCTGCACCATGTTGAATTTTCCCATGTAGCGTTTTGCCAGTGATAAAATCCGGTCTGGCATGGTTGCCGAAAACAACAACATTCTTCGGTCAGTTGCGCACGATTTTAAGATCAATTCGATGTCATCGATAAAACCCATGTTCAGCATTTCATCGGCTTCATCCAATACTACATATTTAACCTGATCTAAAACCAGTTTTTTACGTTCGATCAAATCAATTACACGACCTGGTGTTCCAACTACCACATGTGTTCCTTTTTCCAGTTCGCGCATTTGAGAGCTGATGGGCGCGCCACCATAAACTGTAGTGATCCAGATTCTTTTTGAACCTTTAAAACTCTTGATTTCTTCGGCAACCTGTATTGCTAATTCGCGAGTCGGTGCCAAAACCAATGCCTGAACCGCTTTTTGTGTCGGATCAAATCTTTCTAAAATGGGCAAGCCGAAAGCAGCCGTTTTTCCGGTACCTGTTTGCGCCTGACCCACTATATCTAAGTCGCCGTTTAATAAAAGAGGTATTGTTTGTTCCTGTATTGGTGTAGGCGATTCGTAGCCCTTTTTTTCTAATGCGTCTAAAATTTCATCACTCAAACCTAACGCTCTAAATCCTTCCATATTTTTTTATTTGGACGCAAAGATACGGCTAATCCGACAATGTTTTAGCAGGTTGATGTATATAAGATGTTGCATTTGAGTTAACTAAATTAAATTTTCGTCTGCCATACTGGTATAGTTTTGATGTGCGATAATAATATGATCGAGTAACCGTATATCTAAAAATTCACCGGCTTGTCTTATCTTTTTGGTCATTGAAATGTCGGCTTCGCTTGGTTGCAAATTGCCGCTTGGATGATTATGACACAATACGATAGACGAAGCCAGTTCTTTCAGCGCGATATTAAAAATGATTTTTGGATCAGAAACTGTGCCGGCAACGCCGCCGCTGCTTATCTTTTGCTTGGAAATAAAACGGTTATTTCTGTTCAGATAAATTACCCAAAATTCTTCGTGTTTCAGGTCAGATAATATTGGGCTCATCATCCGGAAAACATCTTTTGATGTAATAATTTTGTCCTGAACCATTACTTCTGAAGATGCTCTGCGTCTGCCGATTTCCAACGCAGCGATAATTGAGATCGCTTTCGCTTCTCCGATGCCGTTGAACTGCATCAGGTCTTCGATGGTTTTTTGACCGAGTTCAAATAAATTATTATTGACCGATGCTAAAATGCGTTTCGATAATTCAACGGCGCTTTCTTTGGCGTTGCCGGAACCGATAATGATGGCAATGAGTTCTGCATCTGAAAGTGTTTGTTTGCCTTTGAGCTGAAGTTTTTCGCGTGGTCTGTCTTCTTCAGCCCAAAATTTAATCGTGAGTTTATTCTCGTAATCTTGCATATAATAAAAATTGGTGTACCATATAGATACACCAACTGTTCATTTTCCATAAAAAAATGGAAATTTATTTTTCGAAACGCTTATTTTGCTTTCAACGCGTTCAGATGCAACATCACTTCTGATTTCAAGTGGCTTGCTTTGTTTTTGTGAATTTGTGTTCTTTTTGCTAATTTATCGATCATTGCCACAACAGACGGCATTGATTTTTCTGCTTCTGCTTTTTCAGTCGATGCCAAAAATTTTCTTAGTGCATTTCTGGTGGTTTTACCATAATAACGGTTCTCTAAGCGTCTTTTTACCGTTTGTCTGATTCTTTTCTTAGCTGATTTATGATGTGCCATTTTTTTTATTTGAGTGTGCAAAGATAGGTATTTATTTCAGATTGTGGAAATCTAAACGTAAAATTATGATTAAAATTAGCTAAACGACTGAAAATTAACTCTAAAAATGATCATTTTAATAGTGTAAATACACCTTTTTTGTAGTAATTTTTTCCGTTTTGTGTGTAGTTTAAGATGTAAATATAACTGTCCAGTTCCTGTTCATTACCTTTGTGAAAACCGTCCCATTTTTTATTTTCAGCGTCTGCTTCGAATAGCAACTGATTCCATCGGTTGAATATTTCCAGTTTAAAATAAGTAACACCGGTGCATGTATTTGCTACGCCAAAAGCGTCATTTACGCCATCGTGATTCGGTGAGAAAGCTGTAGGAATGTAATACTGGCAATCACATTCTTCATGAACAACCGTTATTGTATCAGCACTTACTGCGCATTCAGTTGTCACCTTTACAGAATAAATACCTTCTTGGCTAATTGTATAAACAGGCGATGTAGAGCCATCCTGCCAAACATAGCTGCCGCCATTTGTTGCCACATTGAGCGTTAAAGAATCTTTATTACACAAAACAGCATCTGCACCTAAATTAACAATGTAAACAGGTTTATGCTGAATAATGATTGTATCATTGGTGCTGCAATTATTTTTAGTAACGGTAACAATATATGTTCCTGCAGTTGCTGCTGAAATTTGTTGCGTTGTTTGATTGTTGTTCCAGAAGAAGGCAGCGCCTGCATTGCCTGCATCTAAAGCAATCACCGAATCAGGACAAACCGATATATCAGCACCAAGATTTACTATTGGTTTTGGATAAACAGTTAAAGTTGTAGTCAGCAACGTATCGCAACCTGCGCCGCCTTTTATGGTATCTTTATAAATTCCGTTAGCAGTATAAGTATGGTTGCCGATCACTAATTTTTCATTGCTGCAAATAGATACATTTCTGCTGGCTGTTTGCAAAGCAGCAATGCTGATAGTTGTAGTGACTACGCTGTCACAGCCTGAATTGGTTCGCAAAGTATCTTTATACGTTCCTGCTTGCATATAAGTATGCGTACCCACAACATAACTACCACCGGGACAGATTATAGCATTTTGCGATGATGTTTGCAATTGGCGGATAGTAAGGTTAGTAACAATAATACTGTCGCAATTCTTCGTAGTCTTTAAGGTATCTCTATAATTTCCGGCCAGAGAATAGGTATGGCTTCCAACAAGGATCGTTTGTCCGGAGCATAGGTTTATATTTTGCGTTTTACTATAACTCGGATGCACCGTTAGTGTTGTCGTAATGATACTGTCAAAACCAGCCGAATTTCGTAAGGTGTCGCGATAAATTCCTGTAGTTTTATAAGTTTTATTATTCACCCGTACACTGTCGCCCTGGCAAATATCAAAAGCGAATTGCGCCTGCGTGTTCGCTCCGGTTTTGGCAAAACACATACCGTCAATTGCTACATATTGTTCTTTGGATGCAGTAAACTTTAATACAATATTAGCACCAGAAGGTATAAAAGTATAGCTGTCATGTTCCCACGAATACTGTGTCATGTCTAAAGGAGAAGTATGCATCAATACATCATTTATATAAACATTAACGCCTACAGGCCCTTGATAATCCATAGGTAAGCTTTGAATACCTTGTGCAGCATAGTCAAATTGTAAAGTATAAGAAGTACCGGGTACAACCGTTATAATTTGTGATATATATTCTGTCGAGAAAATGTTCTGCCAGGTGCCGCCATTAGGCGAAACCACAGGAATACCTGTCCAGACATAAGAAGGCGTGGTGTGCAAAGTACCTGATGCATCGTTAATGTCAGGAGTAGAACCATGGCTCCAGCCAGACGCCGTCTCATCTTCGCCCGGAATACCATCAAATGAACCATTAACAACCAAGTTGCCACTGCATTGAGCTTTTGTATAATTTAAAAAAAATAAACACACTGCAGCTATAATGCATGGTTTAATCAATCGTAAAATAAATTCGTTCATATAAAAGTCTGCAATAGTGTTTTCACGAATATATAAATAAAATAGGAAATTATAAAGTAAACCACAGCGTTCATACTCGAAAATCTAATATCAGCATACCAATCATATCATCAAATCCATCAAAAAAATCACATTCAGGATAAATAACATTGTAAATCAATTAATTACACCATTCCGCAACCCAATTTTGTTTCTCGCGATTACAACTTGGTTTCTGCGCATTATAACTTAGTTTCTGCGCATTACAATTTTATTTCATGGAATTACAACTTTGTTTCACGAGATTACAACTTTGTTTCATGACTTTGCAATTTTATTTTATGGGATTACAACTTAGTTTTACGGAATTACAACTTAATTTTACGAGATTACAACTCGGTTTCACGTGATTACAACTTTCTTTTAGCGCATTACAACTTTGTTTTGTCGCATGTGTACTTTTCTTATAAAAATTTATTAATATTATGATATAATTTAAAACCAAAACTATGCTAACACTTCACATCACTCCAATTTTAAACGAAAGAGAGGTCAAAAACCATTTCACGTATCTCTGTAAAAACGGCTTTAACGCGCATACGGCGCACCGTTTGCTTAACCATCAGGAAAAAAGCATCACCTATGTGCAGCTCGAAACGCTTTGCACATTGCTGCACTGCACACCCAACGACCTTTTCGTTTGGACACCTAAAGAAGGACAAAAAAGCGATCCGAGCCAGCCGCTGCACAAACTCGTTCCGCCGAACTACAAAACATTAATATCGCAAAGCTTAAGCAATCTGCCCATCGAAAAGCTAAGAGAGATTCGTAAAATGATTGACGAACAGGTAAAGAACAGCCAGTAAGTGCAGAAGAGTACTTTATACGTTTCACAATTTTTATCATACAAATTCTCAACAAAACAGCGATATTTGTGTTCTAATATTATTTTATCCTTATGCAAGATTTATCCATATTAACCAACGCTGACCCACATTTTATAGACGCGCAATACCAGGAATATGTAAAAGATGCCAATTCAGTAGATCCTGAATGGCGCAAATTCTTCGCCGGTTTCGATCTGGCTTATAAGTTTGGAGTGAACGGAACAGCCGCAAAACAAAAAACAACAGAAACATTTGAAACACCTGCGACAATAGTTACGGCTGAACCAGTTATTCATAGCACAGAATTTGTTTCACCAAAAGAATTTCGTGTATTGAAACTAATTTCAGGTTACAGAAACAAAGGACATTTAATAGCACATACCAATCCGTTGCGTCCGCGCCGCGACCGCCATGCTGATCTGGAATTGCATTATTTTGGATTAGATGAATCGGACTTGGAAGTGGAATTTCATGCAGGAAATGAAATCGGTATCGGTAAAGCAAAACTATCGGTTATTATTGAACGCCTGAAAAAGATCTACTGCAGAACCATCGGCTGGGAATATGCTTATATATTAGACCGAGAAGAGCGTGCATGGATGCGTGAGCAAATTGAACACGGTTACATCGCGTACGAACATCCGATAGAAAAGAAAAAAAGGATTTTAGAAAAATTAAATGAGTCAGAAGTTTTAGAAAAATTCTTAGGAACAAAATATATTGGTCAAAAGCGTTTCTCTTTAGAAGGCGGCGAATCTACTATTCCTGCTTTAGACTCCATGATCAACATTGCAGCCAATCATGGTGTGGAGGAAATAGTGATTGGTATGGCGCATCGCGGACGATTAAATGTATTGACGAATATTGTAGGAAAAACATATGAGCAAGTCTTTTCAGAATTTGAAGGTATTGCTCCAAACGATTTCTCTACAGGAACAGGTGATGTGAAATATCACTTAGGGTATTCTTCGCAATATGAAACGATGGACGGCAAAGAAGTGTATATTAAACTATTGCCGAATCCTTCTCATTTGGAAGCCATCAATCCTGTTGTACAAGGTTATTGCCGCGCAAAAGCCAACGCGATCTACAACGAAGAATATGATAAGATATTACCGATTACTATTCACGGCGACGCAGCAGTAGCAGGACAAGGCATCGTGTATGAAGTGTTGCAAATGCAGTCATTAAAAGGTTATACTGTTGGCGGAACGATTCACTTCGTTATTAATAATCAAATTGGTTTCACAACGGATTTTGATGACGCGCGTACTTCTAATTATTGCACATCTATTGCATCAACCATTCAGGCGCCTGTATTTCATGTAAATGGCGATGATGTAGAATGTGTTACTTATGTTGCGGAATTGGCTGCTGAGTATCGTCAGAAATTCAATAAAGACGTTTTCGTAGATATGGTGTGTTATAGAAAATGGGGTCACAATGAAGGTGATGATCCGTCTTACACACAACCGCAAATGTATAAGATCATCAAAAACCATGTGGGTGTCCGCGATTTGTATCAGAAAAAACTATACGATTGGGGCATGGCAGAAGCAGAGTTTGCTAAAAAGATGGAAGAAAATTTCTGGTCTGAATTGCAGGCGCGTTTGAATGATTACAAACAACAGGAAAAGAAATACAAACCACAAACAACTGAATTGGCATGGAAAGCATTGCGCAAATCTACCGCACAGGATTTCCAGTCATCGCCGGAAACAAAAATCTCGAAAGAGAATTTGGTAAAAATCATCAAAGCGTTGGTTAAAGTTCCGGAAGGTTTTAATTCATTAAAGAAGATTCAGCAATATTTAGAACAACGCAGAGTCTTGATGCGCGAAAATCATACTGTAGATTGGGCTGCCGGTGAGTTGATTGCTTATGGTTCTATTTTGCTAGATGGAAAAGATGTTCGACTAAGTGGCGAAGATGTGAAACGCGGAACGTTCTCACATCGTCATGCATGCTTGTATGATGAAGTAACCGGCGCAGAATATAATCGACTGGAACATATTGCTGAAGATGGGAAACAAGGCAAATTCAGAATCTTTAATTCGCATTTATCAGAATATGGTGTGTTAGGTTTTGAATTTGGTTATTCATTACCATCGCCGGCACCATTGGTAATCTGGGAAGCGCAATTCGGCGATTTTGATAACGGCGCACAAATTATTATTGATCAGTTCATCGCTTCTTGTGAAACAAAATGGAATCGTCAAAGCGGTTTGGTGATGTTATTGCCGCACGGCTATGAGGGCGCCGGTCCTGAACACAGTTCAGCGCGTCTGGAACGTTTCTTACAATTGTGCGGTGAACAAAATATGGTGGTGACCAATATTACATCACCTGCCAATTTCTTCCACGCCATCAGAAGACAATTGGCGTGGCCTTTCAGAAAGCCAATGATCAATATGTCGCCAAAATCGTTGCTGCGTCATCCGAAATGTGTCGATCCGATTGAAAAAATTTACGAAGGAAAATTCCAGGAAGTGATTGACGATACGAATACTGTGGAATTTCTTTCGGTGAAAAAAGTATTGTTCTGCACAGGTAAAATTTATTATGATTTGTTAGCGAAAAAAGAAGCGGACAACCGAACCGATGTGGCTATCGTTCGTGTTGAGCAATTGTATCCGTTGGCTGATACGCAGTTGGACGCAATCATCAAAAAATATGGTAAAGCAACGTTCCATTGGGTTCAGGAAGAGCCAATAAACATGGGTGCTTATGGATTTTTGTTGTTGAATTACAGCAAAGCAAAATATTTGCAATGTATCGCGCGACCGCAAGCAGCATCACCTGCTACCGGTTTTAGTAAACTGCATGAAAAAGAACAAAAGGCATTAGTTGATTTGGCGTTTTCATAAGTAAAAGATTTGTCTAAACATTTTGAATCAAAACATCTAACAATCTAAAAAATGAGCAAAATAGAAATAAAAGTACCAACCGTAGGAGAATCGGTAACAGAAGTAACACTGGCATCTTGGTTAGTAAAAGATGGCGATGTTGTAAAAATTGATCAGCCATTAGGTGAGTTTGAATCTGATAAAGCCACCTTTGAACTGCCTGCAGAAGTTGCAGGAACAATCACTTTAGTTGCCAAAGAAGGCGATGACATCAAAATTGGTGAAGTGGTTGCCTATATTGATACAGATGGAGCATCTGAAAAGTCATTGGTCAATAGTCAACAGTCAATAGAAAACGAAAAAGCAACGGTTGAAGAAACTAAAACTGAAATAAAAGAAACTAATGACCAATCACAATTGACCAATGACAAAACAACGTATGCAACCGGAACAGCATCACCAGCGGCACAAAAAATATTAGACGAAAAAGGTGTAGAAAATAAAGATGTGCAAGGAACAGGTGTTGATGGAAGAATCACGAAAGAAGATGCTTTAAAGTCGCAAGTCGTAAGCCGTGAGTCGTTAGAAAAAACTATAGAAAAGAAAGAAGAAACAAAAACAACAAATGTTACTAATAACATACAACCTATAACGAATAACTTTTCGCGCAGCGAAAAAATTGAAAAAATGTCGCGCATGCGTAAAACGATTTCGCGTCGTTTGGTAGCAGTGAAAAATGAAACAGCGATGTTGACTACTTTTAATGAAGTGGATATGACGCGCATCAATCAGATTCGCGAAACGTATAAAAAAGCGTTTGAAGAAAAGAATGCAATCGGTTTAGGTTTTATGTCGTTCTTTACAAAAGCATGTGCGTTGTCGCTGCAAAAATTTCCTGCAATCAATGCATACATCGACGATGAAAATATTATCTACCACGATTTCTGCGATATTTCCATTGCGGTTTCTACACCAAAAGGTTTGGTGGTTCCGGTGATCAGAAATGCAGAAAGCTTAAACTTCGCTGAAATTGAAAAAGAGGTCAAACGCTTAGCATTGCTTGGTAGAGATGGTAATTTGTCGATGCAGGATATGGAAGGTGGTACCTTCACCATTACAAACGGTGGTGTGTTCGGTTCGTTGATGTCAACACCAATTATCAACCAACCGCAAAGTGCCATTTTAGGTATGCATAAGATCCAGGATCGACCGATGGCCATCAACGGAAAAGTAGAAATAAGACCAATGATGTATTTGGCATTATCTTACGATCATCGAATTGTAGATGGTAAAGAAAGCGTTGGTTTCTTAGTATCTGTAAAAGATTATCTGGAAAATCCTGAAAAAATGCTGGTTGGCGTTGATCCTGTGAAAGCGTTGTTAGAAATCTAAAATATGCAAATATACCTTGCACCACTTTCTATTATTCTCATTTTTATGAGTATTGTTTTCGTGATTGCGCAAATGCTGAAAAATAACAGCATTGTCGATATTTTCTGGGGTTTGGGTTTTTGCTTGCTCGCTTTTATTTTTGAAATGAGTGCAGAACCTTATTTACAAGGTGTTCGTGGCGTTACCACAACTGCTACCATTATACATTATTTGGTTTTTATTTGGGGTTTTCGATTAGCATTGCATATTTTGGTCAAAAACTGGAATCAACCGGAAGACTGGCGTTATGTCAATTTCAGGAAATTATGGACGAAGAAAAATATTCCGCAATGGCTCGGCGCTTTGCTTCAGGTTTTTTTATTGCAAGGCATTTTTATGTTTATTATTGCGTTGCCGATAATTCATTCGAATCAATATTTTACACCAATTTCTAACCTTACTTATTTTGGAATTTTTTTATGGCTGATTGGTTTTATTTTTGAATCTGTTGGCGATTATCAAAAATCACAATTCAAAAAGAATCCTGAAAATAAAGGTAAAATTCTGACGACAGGTTTGTGGAAATACACGCGCCATCCAAACTATTTCGGCGAAGCATTAATGTGGTGGTCGATTTGGATAATTTCCATTAATTTTTTTCATCCTATTCAAACATTGATAGGCATTATTTCACCAATTACATTAACATGGTTGCTCACCAAAGTATCAGGTGTGCCTATGCTGGAAAGCAAATACAAAGACAACATTGAATACCAAAATTATATCCAAAATACTTCTGCATTTTTACCGAAATTTTGGTAAGCTAAATCACAATAAAAAGGGTCAGACAAACTTTATCTGACCTTTATTATTTTAATTAATAATTTTCTAAGCAGTAATTTTTTTCAAAATTTCTTCAGCCGCTTTTTTTCCTGTTTCAGCGCCGCCTTCCATAAATCCTTGAAAATCGACACTGCAATGTTCACCGGCGAAATACATATTGTCAACCGGTGTTGCGATATGCGGCATCACGTTAATGATATCACCTTTTTTGAAACAGGCATAACTGCCTTTCACAAATGGCTGCGTTGGCCAGTGCATAATCGCTTTTTTACCATTATGTGCCGCTTTCGCACCTGGATATGCTTTGTCTAATGCGCTCAAATATTTATCATATTGATCTTTATTCATATTGGTTCCTTCAGCGCCGCCTAAGAAAACAGTATAGCCACCGTAACCTTTATTATCTAACTGCGCCAGTGAGTTGTCCCAGCCGTTTTGTATCGTTTCATTAAACAAATAACCACCAAAACCAGTGTCGCGCCATAAGCGTTTGTTCATGCCGAACATCATTTTAGCATTGGTACCATAACTTAGTTTTGCGATCGCATTTTTCTTTTCAACAGGCATGTCGATGGCCAGTTCCACATCACGCAGCAACGTAAAAGGAATTGTCATGATTACATAATCAGCAACCGCTTCTTTGCCGTTCTCAAAAGTTAGTTTGTAAGCATTGCCTTCTTTCGCAACTTTCGTTAGTTTGTGTTCTTTTAAGATGCTGTCTTTGTTCGCATACGCTAACTTGTCAACTACTTGCTGGTTGCCGCCTTTTACTTTATAACGCTCATCGCTGTCGCCAAAATATTTGAACTCACCTTTGCTGGTATCGGTATCTATAAACGTAATTAAATTCAGCGATGATAATTCTGCAGAACTGCATCCAAATTCGCTGGTGTAGGCAACCTGAATAAATTTCTTGAACCAACCGGTACAACCAATGCTAACTAAATATTCGTCGATCGATTTTTTATCTAAAGTATCAGCGTAAGAACCAACCTCATAGTTGTCGCCGATTTTTTCTAAATCAGCTGCAATTTTTTTGCTGATCTTATTGAATTCTTTGATGGTTTCAGCCAAAGTATGATGTTTACCTTCGATGAAAATATCATCAATCACCAAACCATTCAAACTGGGTAGCGTATCTAATGTTTCCAAACCAAATTCTTTCATCAATTCAAACATCAGCACATGCGTTGTGTCTAAATATTCGCCACCAAATTCAGTAACTAAACCGGCGCCCATTGCGTTTTGTGCAGATAACATTCGTCCGCCTGTTCTGTTAGATGCTTCATACACAGTAGAAGCAATGCCACTTTTTTTCAATGTATGACAAGCCAGCAATCCGGCAATGCCGCCGCCAATGATTGCAATAGAATATTTTTTATTGGTTAAAACCGGTTTTTGTTCTGTTGTAGTATTGTCTGTTTTATCAGTCGATGTTTTACACGAAATCATAAACGGAATCGAACCTAAAACACTAACGGCAATGCCTGCTTTTGCGGTAGTTTCTAAAAAGTTTCTTCTGGTATAAATCGGATGTTCAGGATTCATTAATTCAATTTCTGGAATGCCTGTTTCTTTACTGATTTGATGAACGTTTGCAAGCTTGCGCAGCATGCGCATAAATGGAGTTTTCGGATTTTTCATACAGTTTATTTTTGGTTAAATTAAATGTACGGATTTTTTGTAAAGTGGAATATTAATTTTTGAAAGAAAAAGCAAGATAAATAAAACTGCTTTAATAGAATTTTAGATATAAAAATGCTTGAGCGCAACAACATATTTTTTCAAGTACTTTATCTATGTGAAAGATCAATTGATGTGAAAAATCAGGCGCATAGGTGATATATATCATTGAATTTATAAATGTTTATGACAAAATTTGAATAAACATTTTACATGAAATCCAATTTAACACCAAATGATTCCGGTTTTTCAGAGCAACAAAATTCTTTAACAGAAAGTAATAAAAAACAGTATATGAAAACCATCTTATTTCCAACAGATTTTTCAGAAACATCAGAAAAAGCATTAAATGTAGTAAGATATATTGCACAAAAGTCAAATGCTTGTATTCATGTATTTCATGTGTATAACATTCCGGTGACACTGTACAATAATATGGATGCAATTATTCCGCCTCAAATTATTGATGATGTTAGAATTTCAGCCGAAAAGGAAGCGGCAGCACTTAAAAAAAACCTGGAAGCTGATGGATTTATTGTTGAAGTAACAGTAGAAATGGGTTCGGTTACAGATGAAATTATTTCGATTACACATAAGAATTCATTCGATTTGCTGATAATGGGCACGACCGGCGATGGTAACCTGGTAAATAAAATAATTGGCAGCAATGCCAGTGCCGTGTTGATGCGAGTGAATATACCTGTCCTGCTTGTGCCAAAAGATTGCGTTTTCGATGGATTTAAATCAATCGTCTATTTGGATGAGTTGAAAGATGATGATATTGAGGTTTTAGATGCATTATTTTCACTTTCAAAGGAAATCGGTGTTCGTAATTTAAGTCTATTAAATATAAACACTGGCTTTTTCTTTGAGCCGGTTGATGAAAAATTAATGACAAGATTAACGACAGCATTTGGTGCAGATCAATTGGTTATTGATAGTGTAACTGCAGCAGATGTTAAACAAGGAATCGATCTGTATTTAGAACAGACCCAAATAGATTTAGTGGTAATGTCCACTAAAAAGAAAACAATTTTGGAACGGTTATTTGTTAAGAGCAATACAAAGATAATGGCAATGCAATCAAAGATTCCATTATTAGTGTATCACAGAAATGTTTAACATTAATAAAGTATTCGTGCTTTAATTGTATTTTTCACTTTTTTAAGATCTTCCATCATTTCCAAATCAGCATTAGCATCCACATCTAAAACTACATAACCAATCGTTTCGTTGGTTTTTAAATATTGTGCTAAAATATTGACATCATGTTTGGAAAGTGTAGAGTTGATTTCACTTAAAACGCCAGGAACATTATGGTGAATATGCAATACACGTCGTGTATTTTGCTGAATGGATAAGCTGATCTCAGGAACAGATAAAGAACCTAACGTACTTCCGTTATCTAAGAATCCGGTAAGTTTTACGCCAACTTCAGCACCAATATTTTCCTGTGCTTCTTGTGTGGAGCCGCCAACATGTGGTGTTAAAATGATACTGTCTAAGCCAACTAACGGCGATGTAAAACCAGGTCCGTTTTGTTTTGGTTCAACAGGAAAAACATCAACTGCTGCGCCGCCAACTTTGCCACTTTTTACCGCATTTGCCAAAGCATCAATATCTAAAACAGTGCCGCGTGATAAATTTTGAAAAATAACGCCATCTTTCATCAATGCAAATTCTTTTTCAGCAATCATATTTTTAGTTTGCGGCGTTGCAGGAACATGCAGCGTAACAATATCAGATTTTTGCAGCAATTCTTCTAAAGTATCAACGGCATCAGCATTTCCTAAAGGCAGTTTCGGTTCTATGTCAAAATAAATCACTTTCAAGCCCATGCTTTCAGCCATCACAGAAACCTGTGTGCCGATATGTCCATAACCAACAATACCTATCGTTTTGCCGCGCAATTCGTAACTGTTTTTTGCTGTTTTTTGCCAGTTGCCTTCATGCATGTATTTGTTTTTTTGCGGAATGCCACGTAGCAACATAATTGAATTTCCAATAATCAATTCAGCAACAGAACGCGTATTAGAATAGGGTGAATTGAAAACAGGAATGCCTAATTCGGTCGCTTTTTTCATGTCAACCTGATTGGTTCCAATGCAGAAACAACCGATGGTCATTAATCGTTTAGCTTTTTCTAAAACGGCAGCCGTTAAAGTAGTTTTGGAGCGAATTCCGATGATGTGATAATTTTCGATACAAGCCAGCAATTCTTCTTCAGTCATTGCTTCTTTATAGCTGTCGATGGTGGTGTACCCTTTTTTATGAAACTCGTTAAAAGCAGACTGATGCAAACCTTCTAACAATAATATCCTGATTTTTTCTTTCGGAAATGAAACTTCTTTTGCCATAAATCAAAAATAGTAATTATCCAAAAGATATTTTATTATCAGTGCGATAACAATGTTTTATTAAGGTTTTGGTAAAAGAAGAATCTACTCAACAGCAGCATTCAAAAAGTCAATGAATGGTTTTGCCGTGGCAGAAAGTTCAGTAATTGTTTTTACTAAATCTTTCGATGTAATTTCTTCGTCTGTTAATTTCTTGAAAACGGTAAAACCTTTTAATTTTAAATATTCAATCGCAGCATTGTTTTCATCGTAACCTTTTGGCGGTCGCTTTAATTTATTTTCTACACTTAATTCACCAAAATGATCTTTAAATTTTTTAGCGGATATGATTTTATTAAAATCTGAAAAATTATAGTCAATTTCTTGTCTTATTTTGGTTAATTGATCCGGCATTGGCATATAATTTCCGGCACCGAAAAAGCAACCATTTGGCTCAATATGTAAATAAAAACCGGCAAGGTTGGTGTTTTTTCCGCCTTTGGTTAAATACGCGCCCAAATTGGTTTTGTACGGCGATTTATCAGCAGAAAAACGTACATCACGATTAATTCTGAAAATACATTTTTTTGGATCTAAGTGAGCAATACTTTCATCTTTTTTGCCATAATTTTTTATCCATTCAGCAATAAAATTTTTGATTTCAGTTTGTGCATTGTCATATCGTTTTCGGTTTTTTTCAAACCATTCTTTGTTGTTGTTTTTGCTTAATTCTTTCAGGAATTTCAGCGTTTCATTTGTCAGCATTTTTCTTCAGCTTTTCTTCGTTCTTAATAATTTTTTCCAACGTATCTTTTTTCAATAATTCAACTGTTTCATTTCGAATCTGCAAAAACGCATGGCGAATACCACAAGTAACTTCATCTTCGCATTCTTCACATTTTTCGTAATATTTATGTGTCACGCAAGGCAACAAACCAATCGCACCGTCAAAATAACGGATGATTTCAGCCAAATTAACTTCGCTTGGTTTCTTTATTAAATAGTAGCCGCCGCCTTTTCCTTTTTTAGAATTTAAAATGCCTGCATTGCGCAAATCCAGCAAGATTGTTTCGAGAAATTTCTTCGGAATGTGCTCATGTTCAGCAATTTCACTGATCAAAACCGGTTCTTTTGGCGGTTTTTTTGCCAGGTAAACCAAGGCATTTATAGCATATTTTGTCTTTTTAGAAAGCATTTTATGGTTTAAAAATTTTAATCTATGTTTAAAGATACAATTTTTTTATTTCTCTATGGATTAGGTAGGTTTTATGTGGAAAGATTATTGTTTGTGTATAAAAATCTTATCACTTATTACACATTACTTCTTACTTTTACATCATGGCTTTCAGATATAATGCTACAACGTTGACCTTGCTTGAATCGATCATGAAAGAGAACAAATATATTGTTCGCTATGAAAAAGGTTCGTTTCAATCCGGTTATTGCATTTTGCAAGACAAACGTGTTGCTGTTATCAATAAATTCTACGATACTGAATCGCGCATCAATGCAATGATCGAAATTATGCATCAAATAGAATTGACCAGCGATGGTTTAGATGATAAGCAATTGGAAATTTTCAATAAAGTAGCGCAGCACAAACTCGTGTTGGAATAGTTATTAGTTATAAGAAAAAAGTAAAACGGATCAACCGAATAACGTATAACAAATAACACATAACTTTAGCAATATGAAATTTACTTTTTTAGGAACAGGCACTTCTCAAGGTGTACCGGTAATAACGTGTCCATGCGAAGTTTGTCAATCTAATGATTTGAAAGATAAACGCACGCGCACTTCATTGCTGATTCAATCAGAAAAAACAACAGTTGTCATAGATACCGGTCCCGATTTTCGTTTCCAAATGCTGCGTGAAAATGTTCAGGATTTGGATGCCGTTTTATTTACACATGCACACAAAGATCATGTTGCCGGTTTAGATGATATTCGTCCATTCAATTATTTATTAAATAAAACGATTGATGTGTATGCAGAAGAGCGCGTGCAGGAAGTTTTGAAGCGCGAGTTTGCATATGCTTTTGTAGGTCATGATTATCCTGGTGCGCCGCAGATACGATTGAATACGATTGATGAACATCCGTTTTTTATTGGTGATATTCATTTTATTCCGATTCGCGCGATGCATAAAACATTGCCGGTTTTAGGTTTTAGAGTTGGTGATTTTACCTACATCACCGATGCGAATTTTATTGCTGATGAAGAACTGGAAAAAATAAAAGGATCAAAATATTTAGTGCTGAATGCATTGCGAAAAGAAACACATTATTCGCACTTTAATTTAGAACAAGCATTAGAAATTGTAGAAAAAACAAAACCTGAACATGCTTATTTTACACACATTTCGCATCATTTAGGTTTGCATGAAGATGTAAAAAAAGAACTGCCGAACCATGTTCGTTTAGCTTATGATGGTTTGGTGATTAATTGTTGAATTACATAATTTAAGAAAAGTAGGAAAAGAAAATGTACACTAACGATATTGAAGGAATTATACCAAATAAAAATGTCAGTACAGCAAAAATCGGATTTTGGCTTTCTAGTTTGTGTAATTTATAACTTGCAAAAGTAATTATTGAAAAGTAAGGAATTAAGTAATAGAACGAGATGGTTAGAATGCCATGCGTAAATCCTTCTTCATCATATTCTTTATCATAATTGATTAAAACAACTACAAAGAGAATATACAGTATAATTGTAAATGCTATTAAATATATAAACGAATATTTTGTTAACTTTTTCATATTAAACTTTAGGTTTATACTTCGATGCCGTCAAAATCTTTTGTCCGTCTTTTTCATCAATCAGTTGTTTTAATGTCGTATTCGGATTTTCCTGCATGTATTTTCTGATGATCTGCCAACCTAACCAAGCGCCGGCTCTTCCGGGACTTTCTTTCGGCATACCATAAGTACTTGGTCCGTCTTTCACGTATTTAAACTGCTCGAATTTGGTGTCATATAATCTGTTTTGATTCAAAAAATAAGTCCAGATTTGCAATTCGTTTGCTTCGCACCATTTATATTGTTTTTCCGTGTATTTAATAATGTCAAAATCTTTCTTATTAGGCAAAACACTTTGAATAAAAAACAGTATTTTTCCTTCAGTCAGCATTTTATCGAGTAAAGTAGATTTATCACCTGGCACGGCAATTACATTTGATGCCAACGCATTTGCGACATCGATAGCCATGTATTTCTTGTCAAATGTTGGAATCATGTAAGAAGTTTGTTCAAAAACCGATGGATAATACATGTAATTCGCACCTAAATATTTGTCTAATGAAAGTCCGATAATACTGTCAGATATAGTAAATACAGAATAAGAGAATTCTGAAATACAAGTGTATATTTCAGGTATCGGATTTTTCGGAAAGTATGATTTGTAATTAGCAAAACAGATTTTCAAATCATCTTTTAAAAATTGCAGATCAGCGAATTTCGATTGTACCGTATCATACAGACCTTTCATCGCCGGTTTGGCCACAAAATCTTTCATCACTTCTAATTGTAAAACAGAATCACCAACAGCAGGAATCACTAATACAGAGTTGTAAAAAACAGGATAGAACATTGGATATTTTTTAGCCAGTGCTGCCAATTCATTTGCCATGTTATTTGGATTGCACTCAAATAAATCTTTCTCAAAACGAACAATTTTTACATCAACGGAAGATGCATCAATCTCTGTTTCTTTCTTCGCTTGTTTTTGTTCGCGATTGCAAGTGCAGGAAAAAGTTGCTAGTGCGACAAAAGCAAATAAAACTATTTTCTGAAAAGTATTCATTTAAAATAAATTTTGCAGCAAAAATAAGATAAAAATCAGGATGTCGATATTTTGTTAACGTATCTTATTATATTACTTTTACATCATGAACATAGCGTTAGCACAGTTGAATTATATGATAGGCGATTTTAACGGAAATTTCGAGAAAATGAAAGCTGCTGTTGAAAAAGGAATTGCCGGAAATGCTGATATAGTTCTATTCAGTGAATTATGTATTTGCGGATATCCGCCACGCGATTTTTTGGAGTTCAATCATTTCATAAAAGAATGTGAAAATGTGATTCAGAAATTAGCAGACCTTTGTGGAAATAAGATTGCGATCGTTGTTGGAGCGCCTTCAAAAAATCCTGCTAAAAACGGAAAAGATTTATTCAATTCAGCATATTTTATTGCTGATGGCAAAGTGCAGTTTATTGCACATAAAACATTGCTGCCAACGTATGATGTGTTTGATGAATATCGTTATTTTGAACCGAATACTACTTTTGATGTAATTGAATATAAAGGCAAAAAAATAGCGATTTCCATTTGCGAAGATATTTGGGACACCGGCGAAGAAAATCCTTTATATAAAATAAATCCGATTGCTGAACTGGCAAAATTACAACCGGATATTTTGTTCAATTTATCAGCTTCACCATTCAATTATAATCAGGCAAAAAAACGAATAGATGTTGTCAGAAAAAATGCTGTGGCATTTAATTTACCTGTATTGTACTGCAATTGTGTAGGCGCACAAACAGAGTTGATCTTCGATGGCGGATCTGTTGTGATGTCACCCAATGGAAATGTTTTTAAAGAGTTAAATTACTTTGAAGAAGATTTTTTTGTTGCTGATCTGAATGATGTTTTACAAAATACAAACGATACGCAATTAGAAAAAAATCCAACTAAACTCATACACGATGCGTTGGTTTGTGGCATTAAAAATTATTTCCAGAAATTAGGTTTTAAGAAAGCGATTTTAGGTTTAAGTGGCGGCGTTGATTCTGCGTTAGTATTAGCATTAGCTGTTCGTGCGCTTGGGAAAGAAAATGTGTTAAGCGTATTAATGCCATCGCAATTTTCAACATCACATTCTGTAGATGATTCGCTGAAGTTATTAGAAAATTTAGGTTCACCGCACAAAATCATTCCAATAAAAGAAGTCTTTGACGTGTATGATAAAATTTTGCAACCG
This sequence comes from Chitinophagales bacterium, assembly GCA_046329815.1. Lineage (GTDB taxonomy): Bacteria > Bacteroidota > Bacteroidia > Chitinophagales > JADIYW01 > JADJSS01. The sequence continues at coordinate 802,462 of JAXLTY010000001.1, read as the reverse complement.
CATTTTGAAAACAAACCATTTGATGTTACTGAAGAAAATTTACAAGCACGTATTCGTGGAAATTATTTAATGGCTCTGAGCAATAAATTCGGTTATATTTTGTTGAATACAACCAATAAAAGTGAAGCTGCAGTGGGTTATGGTACCTTATATGGTGATATGTGCGGTGGCTTGGCGGTGCTGGCTGATGTATATAAAACACAAATTTATGAAGTGTGTAAATACATCAATAAAGACGAAGAAATTATTCCAAATCATATTTTGACGAAAGCGCCAAGTGCTGAATTAAGACCTGGACAAAAAGATTCGGATTCGTTGCCTGACTACTCGATTTTAGATAAAATTTTATTTGAATATATTGAGAAAAGACAAGGACCAGATGAAATCGAAGCGCAAGGTTTTGATGAATCTTTAATTACAAGAGTTTTACGCATGGTAAACAGAAATGAATTTAAACGACATCAAACGCCGCCAATTTTGCGAGTGTCACCAAAAGCATTTGGCAGCGGACGACGACTACCGATTGTTGGAAAGTATTTAGAAAGCTAATTATTTTTTTATCAGCAAATACGCTTGTGTTGAAGTATCTAACAATTGTTTTCTAAAACCTAAACTATCTGGATGATGCAGCAATAATTCGGTTTCTTTTACTTTCGCATAATCAACATAAAACGTCAACTTCTCATTCATGTAAAAGATGTCGATTTTTTTATCTTTTATAAAATCATTCAATTTAAAATCGCCATTTGTTAAGTATGGTTTCAGGTCATCTGTATTCATAAATAATGCTGAATAATTTTTTGGTAAATACGTTTCAAAACCATTTTCAGTAGTAAATAGAATTTGTGGTTGATGCGTGTTGTTTTTTGTGAGATAATTAATTGTCTTTAAATTCGGCTGATTGCGCGCATCTTTGTTAGATGTACTGAAAAATGAAACATATTTTGATGTTGGTACAAAAAATAATATGGCTAAAATGATTCCATAAAAAACATAAGCATTATCTAAAAATTTTGCTTTGTCTTTTAATAAGAATCCTAAAAATAAAATCAACCAAAAGAACTGCAAAATAACATAGTGCCTGTTTGGATAAATAAATACAATAGAAAAAAAACTTAACGATAAAAAGATGCTGTAAATCAAAAAAAGCATCGTGTGCGTTTGTATGAATTGTTTTGTTTTCTGTAATTGTTTTTCTTTAAAAAAGTTGTATGCCAGAATCGCTATAATGCCAATAAATACTATATGTTTCACTTTTCCTAAATAATGAAATATGGGTTTTGGTAACAAAAAACTTTCTACATAAAAGAAAATATTAATGCAATAATTCGCGATATTTGTCAAGATGTGTTTAATAAATAAAAACGGATTTGCAAACATACATTGAAACATCGTTTTGCTGTCGTCAAATAAATTCAATGCGCGCAGTTCGTCCAATGTATAATATTTTCGATTCCAGAACATGTAGTTTTTTACAAAATGCTGCATGAATGCAAAATAACTTCTGTCCATTCCTTCTGCCTGCATTGATAACGGCCCGAAAATCCGGTAAAGTATAATGATCACAAAGAGTAGAAAAGCATAACTGATATGGAATTGCAACTTTTTTTGATAAGCTAACTGTATTAAATACAAAACAAACAACGCAACTGCAATTAACAGGAATTCCTGGCGCGCATACATACATATATAAGCAGTGGTAATGGCAATAATAATTTTGTGCTCATTCTTTTTTGTAATTGCAATGAAAATAAAACCAATTAAAATAATACATAAGCAAAAATGGCTGACATAGGTAAAGTTATTCAGTAATAATTCCTGCATTAAAAACGATAATGAAAACAAAAGCGCCCATTTAGTTTGAACACGATGAAATACTAAAAATACATACAGCAAAATTGGAGTAACAGTCAGTAAAATAGCTACATTTAGAAAATAAGTGTCGATATTATTATCGGTGAATTTGGAAACAAAAAAATACCATAAATTATAACTCGGACCCCAATCGTTATATACTTTTGATGCTAAGCCAACACCTTTTTGCAAATATTCCGTTTCATCAAAAAAAGTAATATCCAAATATTGTTTGATGCCATATAATTGTTTGATTGCCGCAAGTAATAAGATCAGAATTGCAACAAAAAAATGCACATCTATTTTTGGTAAATATGTAGTATCTTCCTTTCCTGTTTTTTCTCTAAAACGCATCATTCAGACAATAAAACTATGCAATTAAATTTAGTACGCAAAAAAATAATAGATTATCCATCAGGTTCTGCTTTGGAATTTTATAAAAATACATTGTTTGTTATTGGTGACGACATCAACTATATTTTGTGCTTAAATGCTGATTGGAATGAAACAGGTCGTATAAACTTGTTTGATTTTGATGGCGAACGTATTCCAAAACCTGATAAACCAGATTTAGAATGTGCAACAATTATTGACGATATGCTATATATTGTTGGTTCCGGTTCTAAATCACCACAACGTGATGTTGCTTTCTGGATCGATTTGAATAATAATGATTCGGTAAAAAAAATAAGTACAGCATCTTTTAATAATCTATTCAGAGAACGTCATTTTTTTAAAGAAATGAATATTGAAGGTTTTACGGATTGTAAAAATAAATTACTGTTTTTTAATCGCGCAACTACCGAACAAGCCAATCATTTAATCATTACAGATCATAATATTCTGAAGAAAAAATTTCCCGATAAATTCAAAGTGATTCCAATTGATATTGACACATTAAATGGAATTCAACTCGGTATTTCAGGTGCTTGTTATGATGATGAAAATGATATTTTATTTTTATCGGCTTCGGCAGAAAATACCAATAATGCGTATGATGACGGCGAAATCATCGGCAGCGTTTTGGCTATTGTGGAAAATGCGGATAAACAATTAAGTCAGTCAGCATTAACGATTCAAAATTATGTTGAACTGGATAAAATTGACATAGCTTTTTCTAAACAAAAAATTGAATCGGTTTGCATCATTCATTCTGAAAATAAAAATTATAAGCTGGTTCTGGTAGCCGATAATGACGATGGAAAATCAGTTTTATTTGAAGTTAATTTGCAACTGTAAAAGAAACGTAAAACACTAAAAAATAGTTAATTCCTTGTGAACACTTTTTTTTTTCATATCTTGCAAAGATGAGATGGCTGAAATACCATAAATTATTTATACTGGCTATAATTTCTTGTTCATCATACTTTGTAAAAGCACAAACTTCGCAATACAAAGATGCCTCAAGTGAGTTGGAAATTCCAACGGAAGAGCAGTTGATTAAAGACGATCCGGATCCGGTAGTGATGAGTGCGCAAATCGCAGTGCGTTTAAAGAAAATTCAACAAACCATTCCATTAGACTATAATGAACACGTTCAAAAATTTATTACATATAATACCAAACGAAAAGAACATATTGCGAAAATGCTTGGTCGTTCTAAGAAATTCTTTCCGATTTTTGAGTCTATTTTCGCACAAAATGGCGTGCCTGAAGAAATGAAATATTTAGCGGTGGTTGAATCAGCGTTGAATCCGTTTGCTGTGTCGCCAAAAGGCGCCAGTGGCTTGTGGCAGTTCATGTACAGCACCGGTTTGCGCTATGATCTAGGTATTTCAAAACGTGTAGATGAGCGCCGCGATCCATACAAAGGCTGCGAAGCTGCTGCACATTATTTAAAAGAAATGTACAATCTATACGGCAATTGGCAACTGGCAATTGCATCGTATAATTGCGGCGCAGGAAATGTAAACAAAGCAATTCGCAAAGCAGGTGGCTCACATAATTTTTGGGACATTCGTCAATATTTGCCGGCCGAAACGCGTGCTTACGTTCCATCGTTTATCGCGATCGTTTATTCCATGAAATATGCCAATAAATATGGTATTGCGCCTTTAAATATCGAAAGAGAAAATACACAACGTGTTACTGTTCGACAAAAAATTACAGTCGGCGATTTGGAAAATATTATTGGCATTCCAAGACAAGTAATCATCGATGAAAATCCATCTTTGCTGACGACTCTGATTCCTGCGGATTTTACATTGAATATTCCTGTTTCCAGATTTACTGCGTTTAATGAATACCAGGATTCATTGTATGTGAAAGCAGAAAATGTTACCGTAGCGCAAAAACTGGTAGTGCCGAAAGTAGTGCGTCCTGTTAGCTCACCTAAAGAATTGCCGGTTACTGAAAATTGTGATGAACCTGTCGCATTGGTTGTAAGCAAAACAACTGGCAAAGATGATTTCTCAACAGAACCTATTGTTAAAGGAAAAGACAATAAAACAGCTACAAAAACAGATAATAAAGAAGCAGCTGATGATGAATCATTTTTTACAAAACTGAAAAATAAAATCTTACCGACAAGCAAACCGAAAGAAGCTGAGAAGCCAGTTGCTGTTAAAGAAGCGCCAAAACCAAAAGAGAAAGAAACCAAACCGGTTGCATTAAAAACAGATCCGAAAACAGATAAAAATAAAACTGCGCCGAAAGATGTTCCTGTTGCAACTGTTGTTGTAAAGAAACCGGCTAAAGATGCAGTAAAACAGGAAACTAAAACAGTAAAAGCACCTGAAAATCCGGCAGTAAAACCACTGAATACAAATACATCAACCAATAAAAAAATTATAACACCTGAAATTTACAAAGAAGATGATGATAATTACAGAGTTGTTGTTTATACTGTAAAAAATGGCGATAATTTAGGTTTCATCGCGAATTGGTTTCATGTAAAAGTGAAAGAAGTAAGACGCTGGAATGAATTAAACGGAAACTTTATAGATGTTGATGATGAGTTGCTGATTTATGTACACAATAACGATTACAAAAAATTCGTTCGTTTCAATTACATAAGCAATCGTTTGAAAGATTTATTAAGTGAAAAAATTCAAACACAGGAAGAAAAGGATGCGATCGCAATGAAAGAAGCGCAAAAAGATTCTGCTTCTATTATTGATAAAATAAATCCGATAAAGATTTTATCAAAGAATAAAAATTGCTTTGAAACGTATAAAATAAAAGGCGGCGAAAATTTGTGGTCAATTGCCCAAAAATATGATGATGTTACCGTTCAGGATTTAATGCAATGGAACGGATTTTCCAAAACTCCTGTTTTGCACAAAGGCGATGAAATTAAAGTGCGCAAGATCGAATGCAAGTAACAATTATGCGACTATTTTATTTAAAATCACTAATTGTTGGTAATTATTTACAGCTTTTTATCTCATAGATTTTCAGTTAAATATGTAAAAATATTTATATACATCTGTCTAAATCTTATTTTCCTATATTGCAACCAATAATGTGACAGAGGTTTTTTATTTTATACAATTTATCTGAATATTTGCCTTTTATTGAAACAATTTATATCTTAGCTAAATAAAATAATATTTTAAATCACTTTATAATTAAATGAACATGAAAAAATGCTACATTTTATTGATTTTATTATCAATTAATTTTATTGGTTTAGCACAAAATATAACTATCAATGGTTTAAATATAGTAACAACGCCACAAAAGGTTATTAATAAAGGTATAGGTGGTTATCATGGTGCTATTGATAATTCTTGTAAGGTATTTTTACCAACAGGTATAGGTACTTGTAACAATCCTCAATTTGATCAAACAAAAATTAATATTCTTACAAAGACAAATGTTCAAACCATGCGGTTTCCTTATTATGGAATTCCATTTTACCATTTTAGTTTAAATAAATCAGGAATGGGTTATGACTCAACAGAATTATATTGGAATAGGGATGATGCAGATGATATTTTTATATTGTGTAGTGCAGTGACAAAACCTAAAACAAAAAAAATAACAGAGATATTGAATCGAGAAAATAGACAATATACTAAAAATGCTATTTTCGATTTTATCAGATATGTAAAGATTCAACAATTAGCAAATAATTCTATCATAAATGCTGTTTACGCAGCTAATATATTTCAGCATATGTGTGTGTCAGGCGGCACAATAAATACATGCCCTATCGGATATGGAATTACAAATCCTGTATTTAGAAGTGTATTACCAGGTACGACACAATTTAATACGATGCTTAAAGAAACATTGGATGCCATAAAATTATTAAAAGATAGTTCAATAAATGTAGTCGGTGTAGAATTTGACAATGAACCATTTTATTGGGGTTATGGGTTTAAATCTGATAAAGCTAGAGTCCAACAATATATTCAAATTTGCAAAGCATATACTGATAGCATAAAAAAATACTATCCAAATATTAAGGTTGCAACTCCACTGGAACATAAAAATTATCAAGACACACTTTACGGTAAAAATTTCTATCATTATTATATGGTGAATGAAAATTATTATGATGCATTTTCTTTTCATTCTTACGAAGGTTCTATGCTGGAAGCGCCAACTAATTCTTGTAACTATGCAACTAGCAATAGATATACACTATGTGCTTCCGGAGATTATCAATGTGATAAAAATGGAGTTAATTTTACTGTAAATAATACATATTGTAATTCGCCTTCAAATTATGGAATAACATTAAATGGAATTAATAGTTACTTTGATTATAAAAATAAGGAATACTGGTATTTAGAATATAATTTAACAGCAAAAAATACGCAAAATTCTTTGTTGCATGCTGATTGGTTTTATAAGAATTTGTTCACACATCTTATGCCTAATGATAAGATAAAATATGCAATTTATTGGGGAAGTGTCGGTACTCCAAATTCTGTAGCTGATACATTGAATCCTGCAGCAAGCCATTGGAGTAGTTTACTTCGTTTTGAAGGCAGTTCACCTAGGTATAATGATGCTTATTATCCAGCTACTTATGTAAGTGAAATTTTTACAAATAACTTAAAACTTTTAAATGTAGATTGGAATAATTGGCAAACACTTTCATATGTGCAAACTACTAACTTCACTGGTATAGATAACAATAACTTATTTTTACGTTGTTTTGTAGATAGTATAGTAAACATTGGAACTCACGGTTCTAAAGAAGTATATTTGTATATTTATTTTTCAAACACATCAAATCAAAAAATATCCGTAAATTATAATACAATGGCATTTGCGCCTTATAAAACTGGATATACAAACTTTATAGCAAATACATCTAAACAAATAGAAATAAATTATGAACAAAGACCATATTCGTCATTTTCAACAGTTAGTTGGAATAACAATAAATTTATTTCAACTGGTAATGTTTATAACAGTACAGATACAATCCGTGAATATTCTATTGGATATATTAAAATACCATTGATAAGTACATGTACTTATTGTAGATTGAAATCAGATGAAGTGCCAAAAAACAATATTGATAAAACCACAGATGGCAACAATGATTTTATTTTCTTTCCAAATCCTAGTAATGGAATTGTAAACTTTGAGTTTAAAAATGCTGAAGATTATAGAAGTATAGAAATTTATGATTTAGCAGGTAAAATAATTTTACAAAAAGAAGTTAGCAGGAATGCAGAAAAATTGGATTTATCTATTTTTTCTAAAGGAGTTTATCTTTATAAAATTATTAAGCAGACTGGCGATCCAATAGTTGAGAAATTTATTTTGCAATAATTTTCTTAAAACTATATGACTGTTAAAGATTCAATTAAGAATACCAATTTATTCTTCAACCTTATTGTCGCTGTCGTATGTATATTTTTACTAATTAGTATTTTACAGTATTTTAAAACAAAAGGATTTTACGGTACTTATAATTATGCTCAATTTGCATTTACTTATCAGAAATGCGGATATATAACAAGAGGGTTGATTCCGGCTATTTTTCAATGGTTGCATATTAAAAACACAATATTATTTGTCTTTATATTTACTGGTTGTCAATTAGCATTTAGTGTGTTATTTTTAAATATAGGTGCATTTAATCTTGAATTAAAATACACTTACATGGTGTTTTTCTTTTCTTCATTAGGTGTGTTACATTTTGCATTAGATAGTTTTAGATTGGATGTATTTATTTACATGCTTAGTTTGATTGTATATATAAGTTTGTCACAGCAAAAAATTATTATTGCTACACTAATGTCCATTATTGCGATAATTATACACGAAGCAGCATATTTTTTAATTGTGCCACTTTTCTTTATGTTTTTTAAACCTAATAAAAAAAGATTTTTACTGGGTTTCTTTTTTACGAGTTTGTTTTTGATTTCAGTTGTTACAAGTAACTTAATAGATAAAAATAGCGCTATACAATTAATTAAAGATTTTACACAATTGAATAATGTGCCCGAACATTATTATTTGGCACGTATTTCATCAACAACCGAAACACTTAGATTCTATTTTTCAATTTTTAATGTAAAAGTCAATGTGTTTTTTGTAATGTTATTCGTATTGCTATTTATTTTCATATCAACCAAACAACTTTTTAAAGATTACTTTTATATCCTATTCCCATTGTTGCTATGTATTATTGCAATCGATTGGTATAGATGGATTCACATGGTATATTTTCTATTGTTTTTAGTGCTGATAAAAGAAAATATATCTATACCAAAAAGTAAAGCAATAAAGATCATATTATATTCTTATCTAATTGGTATTCCTGTTGCCATGTATATAAAAGGCAGTATAATTTATACAATTGCATTACGAATTGTAAAATAAACAAAATCAATTGTGAGTCATTAACACGTAAGTCTTTGTCAGCGATAACATAAACTCGTGCCACCTGACTCAAATTAATTATTCCTGATAACATATACTCATGTAATATGATGCAGGCTCAATATTCTTGATAACATATACTCATGTAATATGACGCAGGCTCAATATTCGTGGTAACATACACTCATGCTACCCAACGCAAACCAAATATTTCAGGTAGCGTATGCTTATGTCACTTTACACAAAGCAAATATTCATGGTGACATATGTTTAAGCCATTCAACGCAACGGAAACAGAAGTGGTAGCATGATATTATATTTTTAATACATCTGTTAAAATATATTAAAAAACAGCACTTTATGGGTTGCGATGAAATTTTATGCAGCGTATTTGCGTTGTATATTTTCAAATACGCGTATAAACAATATTCTAAAACAAACAAAAATTTAATACAATGGCAAACAATTATTTTCCAAGAACTGATTCAGAGAAAGAAGCTTGGCTCAGAAACCTCTCTAACAAAATTAATACTTATGCCGCTAAGTATAATATTGCTCCGGCTGAAGTAGCTGATATAGTAGCATCTTTGTTATACTTCAGCTATCACCTCAATTATAAAATTCAATATGGTGAATACATTAAAAAGCTGAATGCTTATCTTAAAGAAATAAAAGATGGTGTAGCAGCTGGCGGCAGTGCAAGCACAGCACCTGCGCTGCCTGTTTTTGCAGCACCACCGCCTATAGTAGCACCCGGAATCTTTAAACGCGTAAAAGCTATTGTGCGCCGTATAAAAGGACACCTAAGTTATACAGCTGCAGATGGCTACGATTTAGGTATTGAAGTAGCAGCCACTAAAAAAGCAAAACCTAATTTAGATACCATTAAACCTGTTATTACAGTGCATTTAATTGAAGGCGGACAACCTGAAATTGTTTGGAGCAAAAATGGTATGGATGCACTGGAAATCTGGATAGACAGAGGCGATGACAAAGATTTTGTAAAATTAGATGTGGACACAAAACCAAACCGAACTGCCTGAAAAAGCAGCACTTTGGAAATACAAAGCTATTTATCGTATGGATGACAAAATAGTTGGACATTGGAGTGATATTGTAAGTATTACAGTGGTTCGTAGATTGTTATAATTTTTAATACAGAATATTTTTATTTTACTCAACAAAAAAGGTGCTTCGCATTAACGAAGTGCCTTTTTTATTAAACAGATTACATGCCTTACAAATGGCTGAAAATGCAGTTAAATATGTAAAAATATTTATATACATCTGTCTAAATCTTATTTTCCTATATTGCGCTTATTTTCCTACTTTTGCAGATATTAACGCAGAATCATAATATGTTCGCATATCTATACGGAAAAATTACGCTAAAAACTCCAACTCACGTTTATGTAGATTGTAATGGTGTTGGTTATTTTGTCAATATTACATTGAACACGTATTCGCATATTGAAAGCAATAGCACAACAAAATTATTTACACATTTGGTAGTGCGTGAAGATGCGCAGGTTTTGTATGGTTTTATTTCGGAAGAAGAGAAAAATATGTTTCTGCATTTGATATCGGTTTCAGGTGTAGGACCAAACACAGCGCGCCTGGTTTTATCATCGTTAACAACTCAGGAATTTCATAAGGCAATAATTCAGGAAGATATTCGTTTAATACAATCAATAAAAGGAATCGGACCAAAATCGGCTCAACGCTTGGTTTTGGAATTAAAAGACAAGTTGAAAAAAAATGCAAATCCGGAAATTTTAGAAGCTGCACAATCCGGTAATTCACGTTCAGTAATTACCGAAGAAGCATTGGCTGCTTTAAATATGCTTGGTTTTCAGAAACAACAAGCTGAAAAAGCAGTACAAAAAGCATTAAAAGATGGAATTGATATACAATCTGTGGAAGAATTGATAAAACTTAGTTTAAAAAATTTGTAATTTTGCCATTTAGACACACCAATACTTAGTGAAAGGAAAGAAACAATACATTGTTAAAAGTGCTATATTTTTCATGTTGGCTTTATCGAGCCGGCACAAAGTCTTTTCACAGGATACATCTAAATTAAAATATCCGATTCAGGACAGAAATACAGATTTTTTACAAACCAAGCCAAGCACTACAATTGATCTGAAAGATCCGAAAGTCATTACCCAAAAAGTAGAGTACGATCCGAAAACAGGAAAATTTGTTTTGTATGAAAAAATTGGCGATAATTATTATCGCTCACCAACATACATGACGTATGAAGAATATACGCAATATTCCAAAGCACAGGCAGAACAGGATTATTTTTTGAATCGTTCACGTGCCATCGATTTGGCTGAACGTAAAAGCAAGCAGCCGTTTTTATATCAAGGTCCGGAATTGTTCAATCGCTTTTTAGGTGGAACTAAAATAGAGATCAAACCTACCGGAAACGTGGATGTTACGGTTGGTGTAAATTCACAACGTATCGATAATCCGATCTTATTACAAAACCAACGCCGAAATATCAATTTCGATTTTGATATGAATATCAATCTTGGTTTACAGGCATCTGTTGGTGATAAATTAAAACTCGGAATTACCTATAACACAAAATCAGGTTTTTCTTTTGAAAACCAATTGAAGTTAGGTTATAAAGGAAAAGAAGACGACATCATTCAGGCATTGGAATTTGGTAACGTGAGTTTGCCGTTGCGTAGTGCATTAATTAAAGGGCCGCAAAATTTGTTCGGTATGAAAACGCAGTTCAAGTTTGGTCGTTTTATGATTACGAATATTTTGTCGCAACAAAAATCTAAAACGGAAAACGTACGAATTGAGAATGGCGCGCAAACTAAAAAATTTACGATCAAAGCAGATGAATACGAAGAGAACAAACACTTTTTCATTACTCAATTTTTTAGAAATACATACGAACAGAATTTAAGTAAATTACCTTTTGTTGCTTCACAGGTAACTATTAATCGTTTTGAAGTTTGGGTAACCAACAAAACGCGCCAAACGGAAGACGTGCGTGAAGTAGTGGCTTTCCAGGATTTAGGTGAGAACAATATTTTATTCAATCCATTAGTGTCAAATGGAACAACAAGTCCATATCCTGATAATAAATCGAATAAACTATACGACATCATTAACAGGAATGCAGGTTCGGAAGATTTTCGCGATCCAAGCAGAGTGATCAGTTATTTAGATAACAATGGCTTGCGTGCAGTTGATGATTTTGAAAAAACCAGCGCTCGAAAATTAGCACAGTCAGAGTATTATATCAATACGCAGTTAGGTTATATTTCATTGAATCAGCAATTAAGACCGGACGAAGTATTAGGTGTCGCAATTCAATATACGATTAACGGAAAAGTATATCAGGTAGGTGAGTTCGCAACAGATTTGCCGCCATTGGCAGATAGTACAAAATCAAAAGACAGGATCTTAGCATTAAAATTATTAAAAGCAACTTCCATACGAACAACAACGCCAATTTGGGATTTGATGATGAAAAACGTTTATTCTTTAAACGCATATAATGTAAGTCCGGAACAATTTTATTTTGATATTTACTATCAGGATCCAGGTGGTGGACAAAAACGCTATTTGCCCGAAAGTCCTGGACCAAACCCAATTGCAGGCGTGCAGTTATTACAGGTTTTAAATTTAGATAATTTAAATAATCAGCTCGATCCGCAGCAAGATGGACGCTTTGATTTTATTCCAAATGTTACGATCAATCCGCGAAACGGAAGAATCTATTTTCCGGTGTTAGAGCCGTTTGGTAGTGCGTTGGAAAGCAAGATCAATAATCCTACAATTTCTTCCAAATATTCCTATCGATATTTATACGACACAACTAAAACCGCAGCTTTGCAGTTTCCTGAATTCAATCGTTTCTTAATGAAAGGTTCGTATCGCGGTGTTGATAATAGTACATACCAATTGCCTGGTGCATTTAATTTGCCGCAAGGTTCGGTAAGTGTAAGTGCCGGTGGTAATCTGTTGACTGAAAATGTAGATTATGTGGTAAATTATGGTATTGGTCAAGTAAATATTTTGAATCAGGGTGTCTTGAATTCAGGCATTCCGATTGATATCAAATTTGAAAATAATATTTTATTTGGCGTTGTAAATAAATCGCTGATCGGAACACGTATTGATTATACGGTGAATAAAAATTTCACGATCGGTTTAACGCATTTGAGATTGGCGGAAAAACCATTTACGCAGAAAGTAAATATTAACGATGATCCGGTGAAAAATAATATTATCGGATTAGACATCAATTATTCTACCGAATCAAAAGGTCTGACACGTGCTTTCAATAAAATTACAGCACAAGATACGAAAGCACCTTCTAAGGTTTCAGTGTCTGCTGAAGCAGCACGTTTCATTCCAGGACACGCAAAATCTATTAACCAAGACGATGCAGGAACAGTTTACGTTGATGACTTTGAAGGTGCAAGCACCTTGTTTGATCTAAAAGGAAGCGCTTTAGCTTGGCAATTATCTTCTGCCCCAAAATATATGCTGAACGAATTTGGCGTAGAAAAATTTCCGGAAGCACGTTTAGGTGACAGTTTATCTTACGGTTTCAATCGTGCTAAAATGTCATGGTACACCATCGATCCGGTTTTCTATTCTAAAGGAAACTCCAATCCAATGGATGATGGTGCTATTGCGGAAGCTAACTCAAATATATACACCAGACAATTTAGCGAACAGGAAATTTTTGTAAATAAACAGAATGCAACGATTCCCAATCCGCCGATTTACACATTGGATATGCATTATGAGCCGGATCAGCGTGGTCAGTATAACTTTGAAACAGATCCTACTCCAATTTCAAAAGGTGTTGATGTGAATGGAAAATTAAAAAATCCTGAAACACGTTGGGGTGGCATTATGCGTACTATAGAATCAACTACAGACTTTGAAGCAGCAAATATTGAGTTTATTCAGTTTTGGGTACTGGATCCATTTAAAAGCGCAACTGCAAATGACAGAAAAGGAAATCTGAATATACAGTTAGGTACTATTTCTGAAGATATCTTAAAGGATTCTCGTAAGCAATATGAAAACGGTTTGCCACGACCAAATTCTGCAACCACTGTAGATACATCAAAATGGGGCGTGACACCAACAATTACAAATGCATTAACTAACCAGTTCGATGCAGATCCGGATGTAATCAAAAAACAGGATGTTGGTTTGGATGGTTTGGATAATGATGCAGAAAAAACATTTTATGGTAATTTCCTGACAAGGATTTCGTCGATTATTGCAGATCCATCAGCATTGAATAACGATCCATCCAGTGATGATTATGTGTTTACAAAAGACGGCAGGTATCCATCATCAGCAGGAATTGTTGAACGTTATGTAGATTTTTCTAATCCGCAAGGCAACTCTTCTAATAATGTAAACGGTGGAAATGTAAACGGAAACTCTAAAACGCAACCGGATAATGAAGATTTGAATAATGACAATACATTAAATGAAACTGAAGAATATTATCAGTATAAAGTGCCGTTCGATTTAAACAGCTTGGCAACTTCACCATATATTGCTTCAAAAGCACCAATCATATTAAACGGAAACGATACTGCTTACTGGTATCAGTTCAAAATTCCAATCAAAGAATTTAATGAGCGCGTTGGCAATATTTCTGATTTCCGTTCTATTCGCTATGTGCGTTTGGTTTTAACGGATTTTGATCAACCAGTAACATTGCGTTTTGCTCAATTTGGATTATTGAGAAATCAATGGCGCAGATATGATTTGTCATTGGCAGAACCAGGTGAAGAATTGCCGGGCGATAATGGTAATACAACAGACTTTAATGTATCTGCTGTAAGTGTGGAAGAAAATTCAACGCGTAAGCCGATTCCTTATGCAATTCCACCGGGCATTAATCGTGAACAAAATATCAGTGGTTACAACAATGCGTTGCAAAATGAGCAGGCAATGAGTTTGCAGGTTTGTGAATTACGCGATGGCGATGCACGCGCTGTGTTTAAAGTAGCTAATATTGATTTAAGAAACTATAAACGATTGAAATTATTCACGCATGCTGAAAATTTTCCAGGCGACAGAGGCAGCTCATTTCCGATAAAAGATGATGATATGCATGCTTTTATTCGTATCGGTTCTGATTTTACGGATAACTATTATGAATATGAAATACCGTTGAAAGTAACACCGCCTGGAACCTACAATCCTGAAAGCGATGCAGACAGAAAATTGATCTGGCCGGATTCTAACCAAATAAATGTTGCATTGGATTCATTGACAAAGGTGAAACAATTGCGAAATCAACGCAACGCGTCATTGATTCAGCCGTTTGATTATGTACAAACAGATGGCAAAAAGATTAGTATAAAAGGTAATCCGGATTTAGGTGTTGCTGCGGTTTTGATGATTGGTGTAAAAAATCCAAAACAAATTATCGGTGTCAACGAAACAAAAGATGATGGACTTTCTAAGTGTGCAGAAATTTGGGTGAATGAGTTGCGTATGTCTGGCTTAGATGAACAAGGTGGCTGGGCAGCTTTAGGTCGTGTAGATTTGCAATTAGGAAATTTAGGAAATTTAGTAATTGCAGGAAATATGCACACGATTGGTTTTGGTGATTTGGAACAAAAGCTAAACCAACGTTATCGCGATAATTACTATCAGTATGATATTGCTGCAAACTTGCAGTTAGGAAATTTACTGCCTGAAAAAGCAGGTTTGAAAATTCCGGTTTATACGCAATTTTCGCAAACAATTTCTACGCCGCAATACGATCCTTACGAATTGGACATTAAAGTAAAAGATAAGTTTGCAACTATTGATGCAGATCCTGATTTGTCAAAATCGCAAAAGAAAGAATTAAAAGATTCTATTAAACAAATTGTACAAGATGTTACAACGATAAAAAGTGTGAACGTAACAAATTTGCAAAAAATAAGAACAAATTCTGAAAAACAACCACGTGTTTATGATATAGAAAATTTCACGGTATCGTATGCATTTACTGAAACCAGTAAACGAAATCCAATCATAGAAAAAGAAGTAATACAAAAACATCGTGGCTCTATTGGTTGGAATTTCTCACCAAAACCTTTGGTGTGGCAGCCATTCAAGAAAGTAAAGAACAACAACATTCATCTAAAACCTTTCAAAGAATTCAACCTGAATCTGAAGCCAAACAGTGTTTCTTTTCGAACAGATATTAATCGTCAGTATGGTTCTTCAAAAATCAGAGATATTGGAAATGATGGTTTAGTAATTAAGCCGACTTTTGATAAATACTTTACTTGGGATCGTTTTTGGAGCGTCAAATATAACATCACAAAATCAATAAACGTAGATTTTACTGCAACCAATAAAGCGCGTATTGATGAGCCGTTTGGTGCATTAGACACTAAAGAAAAACGTGATACAGTAATGAAGAATTTCTGGAAATTTGGAAGAACAACAAATTACGAACAGATTTTCAATGCCAGTTATAATTTACCGTTCCAGCTATTTCCGTCTTTAGATTGGATCACTGTAAAAACGCGTTATAGTGCAAATTATTCTTGGATTGCGGCGCCGTTAGGTTTGTCGAGCTTAGGTAATACTATTAAAAATACGCAAGACTATCAGATAACCGGTGAAGTAAATTTTAAAAATTTATTTGCAAAATCGAAATTCTTAAAGCCATACACATTATCATCACCGGCGAAAAGCAATAAGCAATATGCAGATGAATATGCCAAGTATAAATCATTGGATGCTGCTGCAAAAGATGCTATAGAAAAGAAAAAAGACGAAATAGAAAAGAAAGTCGAGGAAATTGAGAAAGCAGAAAAAGATACTTCATTTACAAAAGAGCAAATTAAATTGCTGATCGATCAGAAAAAGCAATTGAAGAATGATTTGCGCCAAATGAAATTATCGAAGAAACAATTGGCAATTCCAGAAAATCCAAAATTGCAATATGCTATTCGTCCGTTGCTGATGTTACAGCGCGCATCGATCAGTTATGATGTAAAAAATAGCACATTCTTGCCTGGTTTCACACCATCGCCGTTGATGCTAGGTACGGATTTTAAACAACACGCACCAGGCGGCGCATTTATGTTTGGTGCGCAAAAAGATACGAATTGGTTAAATAAAATTGCATCGAAAGGTTGGATATCAAGCGATACTACTTTGAATTATCAGTTTATTCAAACAAGGTCGAAATCGTTCAATATGCGTGTTACATTAGAGCCGATCCGTGATCTGCGTGTTGAAATATCGTTGCAAAAAACACAAGGCGAAAACTACACCGAATTCTTTAAGAAAACTACAGCAGACGGACCATTTCAGCATTTAACGCCAACTGTAACCGGAAATATGTCAATGTCATTTTTAATGATCAATACGATCTTTAATAAAATTGATGAAAATAATTTCAGCACTGCTTTTCGTAATTTTGAAACTTTGCGCGAACAATATTCACAAAAATTTGGTGCAAGCAACCCAAATTCTAATGGCATATACAGTGGCGGAAATGACAGTATTCCATTGCCTAATTTTAAAGAAGGTTATGGTCCGTTTTCTCAAGATGTATTAATGCCGTCGCTAATAGCAGCTTATACAGGAAAAAATCCGGACAAAGTAAAATTGAATCCGTTAAAGACATTGCCTTTGCCAAACTGGCGAATTTCTTACAATGGTTTTGCAAAAACAAAATGGGGCCAGAAATTATTTACTTCGTTTAATATCACACATGGCTATACGTCAACATTTAATATCGGTTCGTATGTAACCAACTTAAATTACATTGGCGAAATAGGTTATTATAATGAAGATTTATATTTTGTTCCCAAAAACCTGGATTCAATAAATGGTAATTTCTACTCATTGTATGTTATTCCACAAGTAAGTATTACTGAACAATTATCACCGTTGTTAGGTGTTGAGATCACCTGGAAAAACAGTTTGATATCTAATTTCGAATTTAAAAAATCGCGTACGTTAGGTTTAAGTATGCTGGATTATAAATTAACCGAAACGCACTCAACAGAATATGTGGCTGCACTAGGTTATAAACTGGCGAAATTTAAATTACCGTTCAAAATAAGAGGAAAACGCATTGTACTGAACAATGACGTGAATCTTCGTGCGGATTTCTCGTATCGTGATGACAAAACGATTAATTACAGATTAGACCAAAATATTGCCGAACCGACACGCGGTCAAAAAACAATTTCATTGGCAACCACAATCGATTACGTAATTAACAACAAACTCAACGTACGTGTGTTCTACGATTTCAGAAAAACAATTCCTGCAACATTGGCATCTTATCCAACTCGAACGCATCGTGGAGGCATCACGTTCCGTTTCTCGCTGACACCGTAATTTGAAAACAGAATTGTTTCAATTGCTTTATTTTTATTATTAACGATTAAACTTTGAATTCGTATATCGTAATTCATAAATAAAATCTTATTTTCGTAAAAAATAAAATTATTATGAGCGTTCGAGCAGAATTAAAGTACTCTAAAGAACATGAGTGGTTGCGCGTTGAAGGCGACACGGCAACTATCGGAATCACTGCGTTTGCACAAGGCGAACTCGGCGATATTATTTATGTAGATATTGATTGCGTTGGCGATACTATTGCAAAAGATGGAATTTTTGGTTCTGTGGAAGCTGTAAAAACAGTTTCAGATTTGTTTATGCCGGTTACCGGCGAAGTGTTGGAATTTAATGAAGCACTTAAAAATGAACCTGGTTTGGTCAATGACAAACCATATGAAGATGGCTGGATGATCAAAATAAAAATCACTAATCCGGATGAAATTGCAGGTTTGTTAGATGCTGCAGCTTATGAAGCATTGATCGGCTAATGTCATTCCGAACAAAGTGAGGAATCTGTTCAGTAATTTATATAAGTTAAAAATAGTAAAAATAATTCCAGCCATTTTTTGGTCTGGAATTATTTTTTTTCTGTGCTTTCTGCCTGGAAATGCACTGCCGAAAGAAGACTGGCTCGATAAAATTTACTTCGATAAAATTGTGCATGCAACACTTTATTTCATTCTTTTTTTCTTAATTATTTATGGAATAAAAAATTACGCAATTGCATTTCAAAAACAGATTTTCATTGCATCCATTATTTGCGTTCTTCAAGGTATTTTAATTGAATTTGTTCAAGGTTCATCACTCATTCAAAACAGAAGTTTTGATGTATTCGATATTGCCGCTAATTGCATTGGTGTTGTTTTTGGCATATTTTTCGCAAATAAAAATCATAACCAAACTTAACTTCTTTTTTAACTTTAAATTTGATATGTTTATAATGAAATCTTTTTCCATCTGAAAAATATAATCTGCATATTGTTTTTGTTTGTTGCTGCAAGATCTTTTGCGCAAGATGGCGATTATGACGCATTTCTCGCACGACAGTTTTTGCAAAATGGTGAATATGCAAAAGCTGCAGAATATTTTGAAGATCTGGTCAAAACCAATCCGGAAGAATATTACCAGGAATATTTGAATTTACTGATTCAGTTAAAAGAATTTGACAAAGCAGAAAAAACGATCAAAACGCTTTACAAACAAAACGATGAAAATCCAATGTATTTGCTGGATTTGGGAAATTTGTATGCACTGCAAAATAGAAATGATGATGCCGAAAAGCAATTCAATAAAACCATCAAAGAATTAAAACCGGATCGTTACAATATCAACCAAATTGCAGAAAAATTCATTCAGATAAACCAGGTTGATTTTGCGCAAAAAACGTACTTAAAAGGAAAAGACATCTTAAAAGATAAAGGCGCGTTCAATCTGGAAATGGCAAATTTGTATTTATTGAAAAACGATTTTACGAGTATGATGCATGCGTATTTGGATGAAGCGCCTTACCGAGAAAATGATTTGTCGGTGATTGAAACTGGTTTACAGAAAGCGATGAAAGATGAAAAGCAAAAAGATGCGCTTGAAAAAGAATTATTAAAACGCACACAAACCAATAAAACACAATATGTATATCAAGACTTATTGGTTTGGTTATACATGCAGCGCAATGATTTTGATGGAGCTTTATTACAGGCAAAATCACTCGATATGCTGCGCAATGAAGACGGCGAAAATGTAATGCGTATTGCGAAAACAGCAACTATTCAAAAAGATTACGATGTCGCGATCAAGGGCTATCAGTATGTGGTTGACAAAGGCGCGAAGTTTCGGAATTATGTAGAAGCCAACTTTGAACTGATCAATGTAAAACGTGATAAATTGGTTAATTCATTGAATTATAAAAAAGAAGATTTGCTGTCGTTAAAACAAACTTATCAAAATTTTATTCGCGATTATAATAATGAATATACTTCGGTAAATGCAACATTGGAATTGGCGCAGTTGGAAGCACTATATATTCATGAAATTGATACCGCAATTTTTTTACTGACGCCAATTGTAGAAAATCCCAGAACATACAAAGATCTGCTGGCAAAAGCGAAATTATATTTAGGTGATTATTACTTAATTGACGATCAGCCATGGGAAAGTATTTTGTTATATACGCAGGTGGAAAAAGAACAAAAAGGCAATCCGTTAGGCGAAGATGCAAAATTCAGAAACGCCAAACTGGCATATTATAAAGGCGATTTTGAATGGTCACAAACACAATTGAAAATTCTAAAAGCATCGACATCTGAATTGATTTCTAATGATGCGATTGATTTGTCTGTTTTTATTTTAGATAACCTGAATTCAGATTCGATTGATTATCCGATGTTGAAATTTGCAAAAGCAGACTTGCTGCGTTATCAGAATAAATTGGATGAAGCCGAAGATACGCTGAATGAAATTGCTAAAAATTATGTGGGTTCTTCTTTGGAAGATGATATTTTATTTCTGAAATATAAAATTGAGAAAGACAGGCAGCATTACGATAAAGCCATGTCTTATTTGCAAAAGATTGCTGATAATTACGCAACGGATATTTTAGGCGACAATGCGATATTTTATTTAGCAGAATTGTATCAGAATTATCTGAAAGACGATGAAAAAGCAAAAGCGATGTACGAGAAAATTATTCTGGAATACAAAGACAGCACTTTCGTCATCGAAGCCAGAAAACGTTACCGTAAATTACGCGGCGATATTTGAAAAGTTATTGGTTATACGTTGTTGGTTATAAGGATTCAACGAATAACGTGTAACTAATAACTTATAACTAATAACTTACAACTATGATTTTATACAACACTACATTTAAAGTAGATTTAGATGCTACAAACGAATTCAAAATCTTTATAGAAAACTATTTTTCTGACGAAAAGCATAATAAAGAATTATATCAGTTGCTGGATGTAGATGATACAGACGGTGTGACCTATTGTTTGCAGTTTCTCTTTAAAAATTTGGAAAGCTATAATGCACATATTGCAGATCACGACGCAGTTTTTAAGACGGAAATTGTCAATACGTTTGACGAAAGAGTTTTATTCTTCAGTTCTGTGCTCCAAAAAATTTAAGTTTTTTATTAAAAGTCAGTAGGCAAATCATTATCTAATAAAAAAGTTTGTCCATCGTTTGGCTCATTTTCAATGAGTTGTGTTAAATCAGTATAAAATATTTAAGCACTTTCTTGGTTTATCGGTGCTTAAAATGTATCTTTGCACTCCAATTTTAAGGAAATCAAGAAAATTTTAAATAAAGTGGATACATTAAGTTACAAAACACAACCTGCCAAACCAAGCACCGTAGTGCGCAAATGGTACATCGTAGATGCTGAAAACCAAACATTGGGTAGAATCTCATCTGAAATTGCAAAAATTTTACAGGGTAAAAACAAACCATCGTACACCACACATTTCGATGCTGGCGACCATGTAATCATCATCAATGCTGAGAAAGTACATTTATCTGGTAAAAAATTATCTGATAAAGTTTACATTCGCCACACTGGCTATCCAGGCGGACAACGTTTTATGACGCCAAAAATCGCTTTGGCTAAAAAACCTGAATTCGTATTGGAAAATGCGATCAGCCACATGTTGCCGCGCACACGTTTGGGCAGAGCAATGTTCAAAAAATTACACGTGTTTGCAGGTACAGATCATCCACATGCAGCACAAAAACCGGAAGTTTTAAAATTTAACAACATATAATAATGGCAAAAGAAACAATCAACGGATTAGGTCGTCGTAAAACTGCAGTTGCACGCGTTTATTTAAAAAGCGGTAAAGGCGTTTTCGTAGTAAACGGCAAAGACATTAAAGAATATATTTCTTTAAAGCAATTGGTGGACAGAGCAATCAAACCATTGAACGTTACAGAATCTATCGATAAATTCGATATTACAGTAAACGTAAAAGGCGGCGGCATCAAAGGACAGGCAGAAGCGATTTCTTTAGGTATTGCACGTGCTTTAGTGAAAAACGACGAATCAGTAAAACCTGCTTTAAAAGCAGAAAACTTAATGACGCGTGATTCAAGAATGGTAGAGCGCAAGAAATTCGGTAAGAAAAAAGCGCGCAAAAGCTTCCAATTTAGTAAACGTTAATCTTCAAAAATTTATACGAATAATATGTCAATATCTAAAATATCTCAACAAGAAATGCTGGACGCCGGCGTTCACTTCGGACATTTAAAGAAAAAATGGAATCCAAAAATGTTACCATACATTTTTATGGAACGCAAAGGAATCCACATCATCGATTTGAATAAAACACAGGAAAAACTGGAAGAAGCTGCTGCTGTATTGCGTTCTATCGCGAAATCTGGCCGTAAAGTTTTATTTGTAGCTACAAAAAAACAAGCGAAAGAAATCGTTCAGGAAGCTGCAAAACAAGTAAACATGCCTTTCGTTACAGAGCGTTGGTTAGGTGGTATGTTAACGAACTTCGTTACGATCCGTAAATCAATCAAGAAAAAACAAAGCATCGAAAAAATGTTAGGCGATGGTGCTTTAAACAACATCACTAAAAAAGAAAGATTGATGTTAGGTCGTCAACAGGAAAAATTAGACAAAGTATTAGGTGGTATCGAAAACTTACCAAGAATTCCTGCTGCTTTGTTCTTAGTAGATATTTCTCACGAACATATCGCTTTGGCGGAAGCTAAAAATTTAGGCATCAAAACAATCGGTGTGGTTGACACAAACAGCGATCCAACGAAAGTTGACTTTGCTATTCCAGCAAACGACGATGCGACTAAATCAATCCAATTAATTACAAACTACTTGGTAGAAGCAATTAAAGAAGGTTTAGCTGAACGCAAAAAAGATAAAGAAGAATCTGAAACTAAAACAGAAGCTGACGCAAAAGCATCTGTTGAAACAGCAGAGTAATAAGTAATAAGTAATAAGTGGTAAGTCGTAAGTGATTTGACTTATTCATTAATTCTCAAATTCATTAATTCTCAAATTAAAATAAACATGTCAACTGTAACTATATCAGCATCAGACGTAAATAAATTAAGACAAGAAACAGGCGCAGGCATCATGGATTGCAAAAAAGCGTTGGTAGAAACGAACGGCGATTTCGAAGCTGCGATCGATTATTTAAGAAAAAAAGGCGCGAAAATCGCAGCTAACCGTGCAGACAGAGAAGCGAACGAAGGTGTGGTAATCGCATTAACAAGTGAAGACGGCAAATTCGGTTGTGCTGTAAACTTGAGCTCTGAAACAGATTTCGTAGCAAAGAATGAAGACTTCATCAACTTGGCAAAATCTATTGCAGATGTTGCTTTAGCCGGAAGAATCAAAACGTTGGAAGATTTATTAAACGCTAATTTAGACGGTGCTCCAATCAAAGATAAATTATTGGATACGGTAGCTAAAATCGGCGAAAAAATCGAAGTAAAAAAATACGAAGTATTGGAAGGCGAAGGCGTTGTAGCATACATTCACATGGGTTACAGAATGGGTGTTTTGGTACAATTGAATCAAGCATTAACAGAAGAAAAAGCGTTAGTAGGAAAAGACGTTGCTATGCAAATCGCTGCAATGAATCCGGTAGCTGTTGACGCTTCAGGTGTTTCTGACGAAATGAAAGATCGTGAACGCGCCATTGCTCGTGAAAAAGCTGTGGCTGCAGGCAAACCGGAAAATATGTTAGATAAAATTTCTGAAGGCGCTGTAAATACCATGTTGAAAGAAAATACATTATTGCCACAACCATTCGTAAAAGATGGCGGCAAAACGGTAGAACAATATTTGAAATCAGCCGATAAAGATCTAACGGTAGTATCGTTCAAGCGAGTGACGTTATCGTAATTTTTAAAAAGAGAGATTTTTTAATCTCTCTTTTTTTTAATATTTTTTCCTAATTTTACAATTATGAGTTTGAAAGAATCTATATTACAAGATTTAAATGCGATACAAAATCCACAATTGTTGCATCAATGTTTTGAATATATTCAAACTATAAAAAAATTGGAAAAATTAAATCATAACAAAAATAAAGTATTATCGTTTGCTGGATTATTGAATAATAAACAAGCAACTGCAATTTCAAATAGTATTCAAGAAAATTTTAATTCAGTAGAAGGCGAATGGTAAAGCATATTGCAATTGATACCAATATAGCTATTGCGTTGTTAAACAATCAAACTACTGTTTTTTCAATTTTAAATAAGTTTGATGTTATTTATATTCCAGTTACAGTTTGTGGTGAATTATTGTTTGGCGCAAAGAATTCAAAATTATCAGTAAAAAACACAAAGCGTTATGTTGAATTTATACAAAGTTGTGAATTGTTAGATTCTAATTTAATTGTAGCGCAGAATTACGCATCTATTCGATTAAATTTAAAATTAATTGGTAAACCTATTCCGGAAAATGATATTTGGATTGCAGCAATATGCATGACTAATAATATACCGTTATTTACTGCAGACAAGCATTTTTCTTACATTGAACAATTAAAAGTTATTACTACATAATTAAGTATGGAAAGATCAACAACCTCAAAACTTATTTATGCAATGTTGATTATTGCGTTCGGTTTTATTTTTTCCTGTAAAAAAACAGATTGTGAAAACTGTACGTTTTATGTGGTCGATGCGCGTGGAAATAATACCTTAAAAATCACGAAAGAAACATTTAATAATTATTATCCAACAGTAAGTTGGTGTGATGCGATGAGTACTTTTGACGGATATGAATTTAAAAACAGCGATAGCGTAGTAACAGGTACCTTAAATAAAGTTTGTAAATAAAGAACATGAACCAACCAATCAAAAGAGTTTTATTAAAATTAAGCGGCGAAGCATTAATGGGCAACCAGCAATTTGGAATTCAGGCAGAAACACTTTCTGTCTTTGCTGACGAAATTAAAGATGTAATAGATGCCGGTTATCAGGTTGGTATTGTCGTTGGTGGTGGAAATATTTTTCGTGGCTTACAGGCAGGAAACATTGGCATCGAGCGCTCACAAGGCGATTATATGGGTATGTTGGCTACAGTGATTAATGGAATGGCTTTGCAAGGTGCTCTGGAATCAAAAGGTGTTTATACACGTTTGATGTCTGCCTTAAGTATTTCTCAGGTATGCGAGCAATATATTCGTAGAAGAGCGATGCGTCATTTGGAAAAAAATCGATGCATTATTATGGCTGCCGGAACCGGAAATCCATTTTTCACAACAGATACTGCTGCGGCTTTGCGTGCTAACGAAATTGAAGCGGACGTGATTTTAAAAGGTACAAGTGTTGACGGAATTTATACAGCTGATCCAAAAAAAGATGCAACAGCAACCAAATATGATACCATTTCTTTTGATGAAGTAATGCAGAAAAACCTGCGCATCATGGATCAAACTGCATTTGCATTGTGCAAAGAAAATAAAATGCCAATCATCGTTTTTAATATTCGCGAGCGCGGAAATATTCTGCGCATTTTACAAGGCGAAAAAATCGGAACTTTAGTGAGTTAATTGCTTGAAAATTAAAATATAAAGAATGAGATTTGATATTTTCAAATCTCATTTTATTTTATTCAGGTAATAAAACCGCAAACAATTTCTTTTATATTTGCCACAGTTAAATCTCAAAAAATGGAAGAAGAAGTACAAATGATATTGGACGAAACCAAAGACTCGATGTTCAAAGCATTGAAACATTTGGAAGAAGAGTTGCGCAAAGTGCGAGCCGGCAAGGCAAGTCCTGATATGGTGAGTGGCATCACTGTTGAATATTATGGTGCTCCAACGCCGATTAATCAGTTGGCAAGCGTTAAATTATTAGATGCAAGAACATTGGTAATTGTTCCGTTCGAGCGCAAAATGATTTCAGAAGTAGAACGTGCTATTTTTCAAAGCAATATTGGAATTACACCACAAAATGACGGTGAAAATATACGTTTAACCGTACCGCCAATGACGGAAGAGCGTCGGCGTGAACTGGTAAAACAATCTAAAAATCATGGTGAACAAACTAAAATTGTTGTGCGCAATGCACGCAAAGACGGCAACGAAATGATTAAAGATTTGGTGAAAAATGGATTGAGCGAAGATATCGGTAAAGACAGCGAAGAAAAAATTCAATCGCTTACAAACGAATACAATACCAAAGTAGATAAAATGTTAGTGTTGAAAGAAGAAGAAATTATGACCATATAACTTCGAACTATTAAAAAAGAAAGGCAAGTCATTCGACTTGCCTTTCTTTTTTAATTGCTATTTTAATTCTAGACTTTTATTAATCAAATATGCTAAATGTTTACGATGATATTGTGTTGAAATATCAGTTCCGGCATTAGCTTTCATCATACTCAAAATCTTAGTGACTTCACCAAAAGCTGCTGATTTCGTGATGTGCGAATAAGTAGATCTTGTATCAGCAATGCTCAATAAGCGATTCACATATTCTTCCTGCAAATTTTGACGAATGGTATTTACCGAACCACTCAAATCTTCTGTAAATACAGCATCTGTAATGTCAGCAAGCATGGCATTTAAGCTGTATTTATTACCATAAAATTTAGAATCAGAAACGCGTTGCAAAACCAACGGATGCAATATCTGATCGAAAACAGCTTTTTGAATATTTAAGATTCTGTCATGAATTTTTGGGTCTTCATTTTCTTTTCTTGTATCAAAACCACGGCGTTGTTGTTGTAAATAAGCATAAATATTTTCCGGAACAGCAAACGCGTTTTTTGAAAATGCATATTTGTTCAGAGCAGCCATTGCTCGTTTTTGTTCTGCTAATGGAACCGGTGTGTATGGTTTTAAAGTATCTTGTCCGACAAAATTTCTGTTTATATAAACACCACCTAAGTAACGAGAAATTACATTCAAACTTCTTCCATAATGACCAGATAAGATAAAATAAGCATTTCTCAATTCACCATACGATTGGTTCGAAGTGCCATATTTTGTTAAGAGTTTCGGCAATGCATCATTTACCATCTGGATATTATCCAATGCATAACCAACTGCATCGCTACTCATGTCAAATAAGTTTGCCTGCGGATTGATTCCTTTTCCAGGCGAACGCATATCATCGCCATCATTCATAAAACGATATTTCGGATCATTAGAAAGTGCTAACAATTGTTTTGTTGCTTCTGCTTCTTTTTGTTCATTCTCAAATTGCGCATAACCATATTGAATTGCCCATTTGTCATAAACGCCTGGCTGGTTGTCGAAGTACAAACCTTGTTTATTTTTATCAGCAGAAATGTTAGGAATCGTGTAATCCATTACAGAAGATGTGAGTCCGTTTTTTTCGCAATATGCTTTGTCTTGCATTTGTTCTTTGGTATTCATTTGCGAACCGATGAAGTTATGATTTAAACCAAAAGTATGGCCAACCTCATGCATAACTAAATCCATTAACGCTTGTTTCATAAATTCATCTTTATCCAAAGCACTGAAAGCAAACGCATTTAAAAATTGCATGCCTGATAAAAAGCTTTCGTGCATTGCTTCGCCGTAACTGCAATTAGCATAGTTCAATTTATTGTCATCAGAGAATTGATCTAAACCTGCAACATCGTATAGTTTTTCCAAATTTACTCGATTCGTTAAGTACACAAATTCCAACATGATATCAGCACCTAAGATTTCACCGGTTCGTGGATTTACAAATGTTGGTCCGTAGCCACCATAAGGCGGTCGCGGTGATGATGTCCAACGCAATACATTGTAACGAATATCTTCGGCTTCCCAAGTTGCAGTATCTGCCTGCTCATAACATTCAACAGCGCCTTTAAAACCTGCTTGTTCAAATGCTTTGTTCCATGATAAAACAGCAGCTTTAATAATTGGACGAAATTCTTTAGGCGTTGTTTTTTCAATCCACCAAACAATCGGTTTTTTCGGATACGATAATTTTGCACTTGAATCTTGTTTTTCTAAATTCCATTTATGAATCAGATCTTTCCATGGTGTTGCTGAAGTAGAAGTCTGGTCGGTTATTTTTTCAATAAAATAACCAACGCGTGGATCATCGGCGCGCGGTTTGAAATTATTTTTAGGCATTTCGATCATGCTGTGCTGCATTTTCACAGAAACAAAACGCGGATCTGTTACTTCATCAGTTCCGCCATTTATTGGTGTCGGATTTTCATAGATATATTCTACAGAAACATCGGTATTATTTGGGAAATTTTTGATCGCTAAATATTTCGATTTCTTGGTGCTTAATGTTCCAAGTGCAAATGCGTCAGGTTTGTCTGTCGGTAGTCTTGTCGGTTTTACTTGCGTAAATTGTTCAGCCAGGAAAAGATTGTCAGCATCAATTAAATAGCTTCTTTTTTTAGTAGTATTGTCAACAGAAGAAGCGGCAATTTTTTCCGAATAAAATAACGGTTGATTGATGTTCGCATTTTCTGCTTTTGACAGCTCAGTATTTTTGTCGAAATAGAAGTTGGTGTTTTGCAATTTGAAATCAATTCTGTCAAAATATTTTTCAATTTTAAAAACGGAATTGTCTTTGTAGCCACCGCGCGCAAAACCTGCATCCAAAACACCATCAATTACTGTTGCAAAATAAATAAACTCATTGCCTAATTTGTCTTCGCTGATCTCTATATAAATTTTCCCGGTTGTCGTATCCTGATAAACAGGAAACAAACCAGCCATTTTTTTACATTTTTCCGTTACTTCTTTAATGGTTTTAAATTGCGGTTTTCCTTCTTTTTTTGCAGTAGTATCTTTAGCTGTTTTTGAAGAATCAACAACAGTTTTAACAATATCATCCTGTTTTTTCTTTTTATCTTTTTTTGCAAAAGCAGGTTCAAATAAAGCAGTTGCAACGGCAACCAATAATATGCATTTAAATACCTTCATCGAAATAAATTTATGAGTTGTAAAAGTACAATTTTTGTTAGGTTATTAGTAGTTGATTTTGGTAAAACATTACAGCCGTCTTGATTAGGAAAAGACGGCTGTAAAAGTAAAGTCGAATGGCATTATTTTCTACTGTATTGGCAGCATTGCGGCAGATTTTTATAATCAATTTCTGTTGCTTTAAATTTATCAGTGTCGTAACCAACTTTGGCAATGTTTTGCTGAATCTGATCAACAGAGGTTTTTGCCGGATGGAATGATACTGTTATTATTTTGGTTGCTTCATTCCAAACTGCTGATTTCACGCCGTCATGCTTTGCTGCTTTCTCAATTCTTTTTTTACATTCATCACAATTACCGTAAACTTTGAAAGAAGCTTTGGTCAGTGTTTCTTTTGAATAAGTATTTGCTGAAAAAGTCGCAAATGCGAATGTCAGCAAAATGAATATTCTCTTTTTCATCTGTTTATTTTTTTAAGTGAATTAATGTGTTGTTGAATCTTTTTTACAACATTCTTTTTTTGAATCTTTTTCTTTCATGTCGCATTTAGCACTGTCTTTTTTGCAACATGCTTTTTCTTCGCCAACTTTACATTTGTCGCAGCATTTGTTTTCTGCTGTGCATGCATCGCTGCATTTATCGCAACAAGCTGTATCTTTGCAACAGCTTGCTTTTTCACATTTTTCGTCATGATGCTTGCTGTTATTGTTACATGCTGTGAAGCTGATTACTGTAGCTATCATTACTATAATTACTGCTACTATTGATCTTATTTTTTTCATTATTTTGTATTTAAGTTGTTTAATAAATAATTTAATCATTCAGTGAAACCCTGAAGCCACCGTAAGCTGTCGCGCCCATAATTGGCGCATAGATTTGGTTGGTATCAAAATATGCACTAAATGGTGTTCCTAAAATAGGATTTTTTTGTTTGTAATTCGTTATGTTTTCTGCACCAATAAATAACTCAATGTATTTGAAATATTTTGTGATTTGTGCGTTCAGCGTTGCAAAAATTGGTGTCATGTTTTTACCTGTTTCTGCAGTAAAACTATTCGGCAAACGGCGTTTACCTTGTATAGCTAAATTCGCGTCAAACTGCCATTGTTCATTTGGTGTTTTATAAGACAAAGCAACCAAACCTTTGCTTTGCGGCAACAATGCTTTCTGTAACAACATACCGCGGTAAGTGCTTCGGACATCTTCAAATTTATATGCCAGTTTTACGTCAAAACCTTTCGCCATTTCACAATTAAATTCTACTAACAAACTATTAGAAAATGATTTTCCATGCAGATTGGAAATGTTTATGTTTCCATCAGCATTATCAATATCAATGATTGCTTGCTGTGTAAAATCGGTTCGGTAAAAGTCAACATTGAAACTGCCTTCACGCGTTTTTAGGTAAAATTTTTGATTGAATGAAATACCATAATTGCAGGCAATTTCTTTTGTTGGAATTTCAAGGAAAACAAATTTTCTCGAACTCGCCAACAACGATTGATTTTCTGTTAGCACATTCGGTACACGAAATCCGCGACCAGCAGCAATTCGCAACGTAGTATTTTTGGCTAATAAAAAACGTGCATGAACTCTTGGTGCATACTGAAAACCAGCTCTTGAATGATAATCGGCGCGCAAACCGGCAACCAACGTAATTTTATCTTTGTATTTAAATGTATATTCTACAAAAATTCCGGGCACAAAATCCTGATGCCTGAATTGAAGCGAATCTGATTTTTCATTCAAGTTATCATACACAAAATTTGCGCCGCCAACCAGCGAGTGATTGTCATTCTTTACCGTCGTTTGATATAAGATTGTGCCAGTAAAACTTGCTTGTCTGGTGTCAAAATTTCGTTTACCAAAATTAGATCGTTGTTGATGATAGATACCAGAAAACTGCGTTCCTAAACTATTTTCTTCCGAAAAAAGATAACCAGTTTTGGCAAATGCTTCCATGCGTTTGGTGTTGATATTTATATTGTACAACGGCAATGAATCAGCATGATGTATATGTTTTACGGTTTGTCCGGCAATACGGTTTTCACTCAGCACTTTCACCATGTATTGTCCTTCCACTTTATCACCATGATAGTTCCAACGGTTTAATAAATTGTATTGTTTGATCTTAGGTTGATCCAAAAAACCATCTTTGTTGTTATCCATTTCAAACGGACGAAAAGCACCGTTTGCCATCAATACGGTTCCGAGTTTAGGATTGATCTTGTGATTGATGATAAGGTTTGTTTCAATGCGTCCATCGCTGTTGCCAAATAAATCTATATACAATCTTATAGAATCATTAAAACTATTTTTATATTCGATATTCATCGAACCGGAAATACCTTCGTAACTGTTTTTTACCGTTGGCATTCCTTTGGAAACAGAAATAGATTTCATCCATGGTGATGGCACATGATCTAAACCGTAGGTTGCTGTCAGTCCACGCATAAATGGTACGCCTTCTAACAAATTTTGTACATACAAACCACTTAAGCCAAGCAATTTTATTTCTTTTGCGCCGGTAACCGCATCGCTGTAATTAACATCAACTGACGCGTTGGTTTGAAAACTTTCTGATAAATTACAACATGCTGCTTTTTTCAATTCACTGCTTTCGATCTTTTCTGTTTTCATCGGATCGATAGATGAAATAAAATTGGTTTTGCGTTTGGATCTTATTTTTACCTCAGAAAGCAGGATTTCCGCTTGCAATTGTATGTCAATATTTGTTTTATTTTTTACAGAAACAGTATCGTCTAAATAACCGATATAAGAAATCACTATTGAATCAGAATGTGTATCTGATTGTTCTAACACGACAATTCCAAATTCATTAGTAGTCGCGCCAATGGTTGATCGCAAATATTGAACGTTTGCACCAAACAACAACTCTTTGGACTTCTTGTCGCTGACTTTTATTTGTATGTTATTTTGTGACTGGCTATATCCAAATTGGTAGTAAATTAAAACCAATAACAGAAATAACTTGAATGAATATTTCATTTAAAAAATTTACAGTGATTAAATAATTGCACAAAGGCAAAAATTAATCAACTGCTAACACAAATAGATCATTAATTTTTGTGGAGTAGGTTTTAATGTAGCTTTTATGCTGGCTATATTTTTCGGTGGCGGCAATCCAGAATAATGTTGTTCCAATATGATTTTGTGAAGAACTATTGGCGGAAATAGCGCTATGTATTTTATAGAAATTAATTCAACACAGTTTGGATTTAGATGTGTTTTTTCAGATGTAAATTCTGTTTTTAATTTGGCAAAGAAGAATTTATGTTCACAGCAATTATTTTTCTTTTTCAAACCCATTTTTGCACAACATGGTGCTAATGGTTTTTCCATTTCGCAAACTGATTTTTTCAATAAAGAAAAATTACGTGTAGAAGAAGAGTTGCAAATATGTTCAAATACAAATACACCATTCGTAGCCACAATAAATACGATAGCCACAATAAATGCTGATATATTGAATCGATGCTTCATTAATAAGAATTATCAAATTTAAACGCATTTTAGCATAAACACAATTTTATATTCCTTATTTACTGTTAAAAGACTAAAAAGAAATTAGCGATAACGCGTTGTGCGATTAAGCGAGAGCAAATTTAAGATGATTAATTGGTTTATTGTTTACTTTATTTATGAATTGCAAAGCAGTTAAAGCACAGAGTTTAGATTTAATTCTGGTAAGCAATCCGATGAATGATTTAGCATAGTTTCTTTTAATCATAAATTGGTCACATAGTTGAGCGAATAGAGTTTCAATTCTTTTTCTACATTTTCTGAATATTACTGGATAATTTTGATAGTTATCCTGATTGTTTCTCATTGGTGTTTGTAGTTGGATATTACACGATTCAAATAAATCTAATTGATGAGTGGAAGATAAAAAACCTCTATCACCAAGCAGGGTTGCATTGTTCATGCCGGTATATTTTATAGTATCTAAGAAATGTACATCGTGTACGCTGGCTTTGCTAATATTCATTGACATGTACGAGCCATTAAGTGTTGTGCACAGATGTAATTTATATCCATAGAAATACGATTTACTCACGGCAGAATAGCCTTTATTAGGAGCGGTTTCAAAATCATCTTTACAGATGGTTGAACTTTTTTCACGAGCTATTTGTGCCACTGGTATTGGAATAGAATCTACTATAAAAACGTCTTCGAATTCATTAAAAGGTTTGGCTATTTTATCATTTAAAAGTTGAATAAAATATTGTAATCTTCTTCTGCGTTTATTATAGTTAGAACGGTCGATTAATTGAGGAAAAGCTGATGCATATTCTACTTTCATTTTCTTCCAAAATAGATTTTCAGAATCAATACTTAACGACTCTGAACAGATAGCCAATGCCACTATTTCAGCATCCGACATTTTTGGTGTTTTAGGATAAAATTGAAAGTTATTTGTCTGTTCATAGAAATATTCTGCTAAGAATTGTTTGGAAAGATTAAAAAATTTGTCGAAATTTGTTTTGATGTTGTGCATAGTAAGTATTTGATGTTCAAACAATTACATACAAAAATCATGCTAAACACATGATGCACAACATCTTTTTTATATTATCTTTTAATCGCACAACACGTTAGCGATAGATTTAAAAGAGAATCAAATAAATTTAGTAAGTTTATGTCAATGACATTTAAAGAGATCATACAACAAATAACTAAACCTAAAGAAGTAGATAAATCTCATGAGTTTATAACCAAATTTCCTAACAAAGTAGGCAGTTATGGTTATGATCCTTGGGGTTTTAATATCAATGGTATAAAACCGTTTGTTGGTATCGGTCGATTTTTTTATGAAAATTATTTTCGTGTAGAAACACACGGACTTGAAAATATTCCTAAAAACGGCAGGTGTTTGGTTATTGCCAATCACAGCGGACAGTTGCCATTGGATGCAATGATGTTAGGTTATGCTATGGTGACAAATGCTGTTGCGCCACGCGCTCCAAAAGGCATGTATGAACGTTTTGTGCCTCAAGTGCCGTTCATCAGTTCTATCTTTTCACAATGGGGCGGCACGGTCGGCGATCCGGAAAATTGCATAAAAATGTTGGAAAACGAAGAGGCCGTGATTGTATTTCCGGAAGGTGCTCGAGGAATTTCCAAACCTTTTAAGAAAAAATACCAGTTGCAGCGCTTTGGTTTAGGTTTTATGTATATGGCTTTGCAAACAAAATCACCGGTTATTCCTGTAGGAATTGTAGGTTGTGAAGAATCAATCATCAATTTTGGAAATATTGATTTTCTGCAAAAGCTGATCAATTTTCCGGCAGCACCGGCATTAATTCCTTTTGTTTTTCCAACGAAAGTGATTATTAATTTTGGAAAACCTATGTATTTTAAAGGTAATGCTTCACGTGAATTTGAAGTAGAAGAAATGGTTAACGAAGTAAAACATGAAGTAAAAAACCTGATGAACATTGGTTTGAAGCAAAGAAAAGGTGTTTTTAGTTGATATTTATCAATTAATAAATAAAAATTAATTGATCTAAGTCAATTTATTGTTAAAATAAAAGTTTGCCACTTGCGAAGTTGTGAAATAAGGTTTAACCTTGCAATAAGATAAAATGGTAAAAACCCTAAAAAAGCCAAAATCTTACTTTTAATTTTTAACTAGCTATTCATTTGATTTCGGTGCATTAATGTATTTAATGTATTCGTGAAATTGTCATTTGCATAGCGAAAACTGTATTTTATAATCAAACATTCATAACATTAAAAACCTTTAAAATGAAACGCACAAAAAACCTATTCAAACTTGTTACACTGTTAAGTGTAATTTTTGTTTTGTCTTGTCAAAAGAATGATTCCATATCGCCCGGAAACGGCACTGGAAGCAAAGGTGGCGGTCTCGGACCAACAATACCACCAATCAACACCGATTTATTAATTCCATTAGCAGGAAATGCTTATGTAACAGAAAAAGCCGCAGGCGGTACAGAAAGTATTACCTCAAATGGCTTAGAAAACTGGACAAGTACATCTGCAGTAACAAGTACTTTCTTCAGAGTTGCCGTAACCGGACTATTAGATGTAAAAGTTAAAGCAATGGTACCAACAGGAACCAGCAGCATTAAAGTAACTGTGAATGGCACACCATTTACAATATCTGTAACCGGAAATACTTACAAAACCTATACAGTTGGTACAGTTAATATCACTAAAGTTGGTTACGTGAAAGTAGATTTACAAGGTGTTTCAAAAACAGGAAGCACATTTGCAACAGTTAGTGATTTAGCAATTGCAGGCACACCGGCATTGGTTGATGTTGTATATGCTAACGATGCAGCAAATTTTGCTTCAGCACGTAAAGGTCCGGTTGTTCAATTACAGTATTCTACACCTGGTGGTTCAAATACAGAATGGTTTTACAGTGAAATAGTAATTCCAAATAGCGTTGGAAGAAATGGTTCTAAATTCAACGCGAATGTATTTAACGGTGGTTCAGTTGGAATTGAACTTACTGCAAGTGGCGAAAAAAGAATGTCATTCACATTACAAAATCCAATAATTGGTTCTATATCATTGATCAGAACAGGAGCATCAGTTGCACATACAACAAGTGCGAGCGGCGAGTATATCTACATGCCATTTAACTGGTCTGATATTACAAAATATAAATTCCTGACACAAGCAAAACCGGATGGCAATGGAAATACGATTTATACATCTTGGTTCTATTCACCTGAAACTTCTGAATGGTTGTTACTTGCAAGCTGCAATAAACCAAATACAATCAGTTATCTTAAAAATATAAGTTCAAGCATTGAAGGTACTACACCGGAAAACAGTTTCTTGGCTAGAAAAGCACGTTATATGAATCAATGGATCAAAGATACAAACGGAAACTGGAGTGAATTAACACAGGCAACATTTATTGGCGATAATACTGCTGACAACAAACAACGTCAGGACTATGCTTCAGATGTAGATGCGGATGGTTTTGCTATGCGCAGCAATGGTTTTTTCGCAGATTATACAGCATTACAAACTACTTTATCAAAACCGGCAAGCGGAATTCAACCATCAGTTGATTTGAATAGCTTACCATAACCGATATAAAAATAAACATAAAGACCCTTTACCTAGAAGAATGTTGGACGACAGTCCAACATTCTTTTTTTAGTAAATTATGATAATGATTTTCTTGTAAATTATAAAAGGCAAGTTGAATAATTAAGCAAACTCTATTGCGTCTTTTGTTTTCTTCTTTTCTAATGCTAATTCCAATGCTTCTTCCATTGTTTCTACATAATGGAATTTCAATCCTTTGATAAAATCAGATTGTACTTCTTCAACATCTTTTTCATTCTCTTTGCATAAAATGATTTCTTTAATGCCAGCGCGTTTTGCAGCTAATATTTTTTCTTTGACACCACCAACAGGCAGCACTTTTCCTCGAAGTGTTATTTCACCACTTAATGCAGTATATGCTTTCAC
The DNA here is from genome assembly GCA_046329815.1 of Chitinophagales bacterium. GTDB lineage: Bacteria > Bacteroidota > Bacteroidia > Chitinophagales > JADIYW01 > JADJSS01. The sequence goes on along the minus strand of JAXLTY010000001.1, from coordinate 766,076 downwards.
TTTTCGTTGTGTATATAAAGATGCTAACGCTGAAAGTATAGCAATTCCTGCACTCGGACCATCTTTTGGTATTGCGCCTTCCGGAACGTGAATATGCAGATTCCAATTGCTAAATGCTTCTTTTGGTATTGATAAACTATCAGCTTTTGATTTCAGATAGGTGAGTGCAGTGCTGAAAGATTCTTTCATTACATTGCCTAGATTTCCTGTAATTTGCAGGTCGCCTTTACCTTTACTTACAGTTGATTCAATAAATAAAATATCACCGCCATTCGGTGTCCATGCTAAACCGATCGCGATTCCACACGGATTGTTTTCAGAATATTTATCGTGATTGTATTTAGGTTTTCCTAAAATACGCGTTACGTCATCTATAGTAATAGTAGTGTTATAATCTTCTTCCGTTGCAACGCTTTTTGCAACATTTCGCATTACAGAAGCAATCACTCTGTCCAATTCACGCACACCGCTTTCATAAGTGTAAAATGAAATCAGATGTTGAACAACTTTGTCGGTTAATTTTACCTGAGATGCCTTTAAACCATGTGCTTCACGTTGCTTGGAGATCAAATGTTTCCTGGCAATTTCAATTTTTTCTTCTAATGAATAACCGCTCAATTGAATGATTTCCATACGATCACGCAAAGCAGGTTGTATTTCACTTAAACTATTAGCTGTAGCAATAAATAATACTTTTGATAAGTCGTATTCCAACTCTAAATAGTTGTCGTAAAAAGTCGTGTTTTGTTCCGGATCCAATACTTCTAACAATGCAGAAGACGGATCGCCGCGATGATCTTTTCCAACTTTATCAATCTCATCTAAAATAAAAACAGGATTCGATGATTGTACTTTTTTTAGTGATTGTATCACGCGACCAGGCATCGCGCCGATATATGTTTTTCGGTGGCCGCGAATCTCACTTTCATCATGCAAACCGCCAAGCGACATGCGCACGTATTTTCGGTCGAGCGCGCGAGCAATACTTTTTCCAAGTGATGTTTTACCAACGCCTGGAGGACCAATGAAACATAATATCGGTGATTTCATGTCGCCTTTTAATTTTAAGACTGCCAGATATTCTAAGATCCTGTCTTTGATTTTATCCAAACCATAGTGATCTTCATCCAGAATTTTTTTACCGCGTTTCAAATCGAAATTATCTTGTGTGTTGTCATTCCACGGTAATTCGACCATTAAATCCAAATAGTTCAAAAGCACTGAATATTCTGCTGCTGCCGGATTGATGCGTTGTAATTTTCCGATTTCTTTTTCAAACGTTTTAGCAACCGCTTCGCTCCACTTTTTTTCTTTTGATTTTTCTTTCAGGCGGTTTACTTCTTCCTGATACATGTCGCCACCTAATTCTTCATGAATCGATTTCAGTTGCTGATTCAAGAAGTATTCGCGTTGTTGTTTATCAATATCGTGACGCGTTTTGTGGTGAATATCTGCCTTTAATTCCTGCAATTGCAATTCCTGGTCTAAAAAGCTTAGTACTTGTTTAATGCGTTCTAATGAATCGCTCGTTTCCAGTATTTGTTGCTTCTGAGCAAGTTCAATATTCAAATTTGAAGTGATAAAATTGGCTAAAAACTGGATACTATTAATATTATTCAATACAATTTTTGCTTCATTTGGAATATTTGGTGACAATTCAATAATCTTGTTCGCCATGTCTTTCAGATTGTCCATCATGGCTTTTTCCTGTTTATCATCATTCATTGGCGTATCATTCAGGTATTCTACTTCAGCCATAATAACTGGATCAGATGAATGATTTTGTTTAACTACAAAACGTTTTACACCTTGCAAGATCAATGTATTTCCACCATCAGGCATCGAGATCATTTTGATGATACGTGCTGTACAACCAATACTATAAAGATCACCTGGTTCAGGTTCTTCAATTTTGGTGTCACGTTGCGCAATTACACCTATATACTTATTATCTTTATATGCTTTTTTTACTGCTTTTATAGATTTTTCGCGACCAACAGAGATTGGAATTACTACACCTTGGAACAACACGTTATTGCGCAAAGGCAATATCGGCAAGAGTTTTGGTAAGCTATCGGAATTAAAATTATCGTCTTCTTCTATAGACAACAATGGCACCATTTCTACATCATCTTCAATTATATTTTGCATTTCTATTTTCTGAAACATAGGATTAAATTTAGTTTATTTTCGACAATATGACAGCAACCTTATAAAAAAATAAGTTTTTACATACATGCAAGATGCGTGCCGATTGTCAATTTGTAAGTATAAAAGGAAATTTTGGCAGAAGTTGGTTGAATGAAGATGTTTGAAATGCTGTTTACAAAGAATACGAATGCTGAATGAATCAGTGAAAAGAAAATAAATTTTATGAAGTCATTTCTTTCAATTCTTCTGCAGCATCCTGCAAAGCAACTTTTGGCTTGTAGTTGAAGTCGCGTTTAGCTTTGTCAATATTGCCGGCAATATCATAATCAAACTTTCCGGCAGCGTGAACCGTTGGATGCAAGTAATTAAATTTACCTAATACAGTATCCAGCAGTTCAAAACATCTGCAAACTATTTTCGGTATATAAAGCGGTTTATATTCAACATTTAGAGCAGTTGCTATTTCTTTGTAAATGTCATCAACAGTCGGATGCGGCTGATCGTTTCCGATCCAATACCAATTGCCAAAGGTTGCAGGATTATTTTCTACCTGAAAAAATGCCTCAATAATATTATCGATATGAGATATGCTGCGCAGGTTTTTTCCGTTTCCAAAAACTAGTTGTCGTGGCCAATAAAACATATTTACAAATGTAAGCTGTCGCGCCGGTGCGAACGGACCGAAGAACCAAAAGCCACGCAGAGAAGTACCGTCAATTTTTCCTTCAGCAGTTTTATCTAAAATGTATTGCTCGGCTAAGTATTTGCTTTGACCGTAATTTTTATAAGGTGTTGCAATTGTATTCTCATCAAATATTTTTTGCGTTTTTGTGCCGTGACCGCAAGTAGAATCTGTTGACATAAAAACAATTCGACGGATATTGTTTTCTATACATGCATCTACAATATTTTTAGTGCCTTGCTCATTTACTTTGTACAGAATGTCTATATTTTTCGGATAGATCGCGCCAGCCAAATGAAAAACAGTAGTTACGTTTTGCAAAGCTGCACGCACTTGATCTATATTCGTAATATCAGCATAAACGATTTCATAATTTTCCGGCAGCGACAATAAATTTCTGAAACGCGGCTCTAATAAAATGCGAACTTTGCGGTTGCTTTTATGATTTCCGAAGCGGTCGCCGTTGATCAAAATATCGATCATTCGATTGCCTAACCAGCCAGGAACACCTGTAATTAAAAGTGTTTCTGAGTTATCTGTAAGTTGTACAGGTTGCTCGCTTTGCACAAAACGTATCGTTTTTTTTCCTAAATTTTGAACACCTAAGATTTTACGGTTTGCATCTTGTACTGCATTTTTTAAAATTTCTTGTGCCGGTTTTGTTTCGTAACCTAATTCATTTTTTGCTTTGGAACAATCGTACCAGGAATAATTTCCAACAACGCTGGTAACATATTCAGGACTGATCGGAAATTCTTTACCAAAGATTTTAAATGCTTTTGTAAATATCCACGAAGCAATATAGATCATGAATTTCGGCAGTTTTAAAAAAGGCATTTTTTGATGGCTGTTAGCACTCAATATTTGGTAGAATTCTTTGAACGTAATATTTTCACCACCTAAAATATATTTTTCATTTGGCTTGCCTTTTTCGTAAGCAGCCACATGACCTTTCGCAATTTCTTCGACAGCAGCCACACAAATTCCGCCGTCAAAATAAACCGGCGTACCTTTTTCCAGATAATCTTTTATGACTTTGTGCGGTGGTGTCAATTTCGGGTCGCCGGAACCAACTGTCCAAACAGGATAAACGCGACGAACATCATATTTATTTTCTTGAGTGAATTTTTCTACAAATTTTTCTGCGAGCATTTTTCCGTGCACATACGGACTTTCCGCAAATGCATTTTCATCATTTTCATTGAGTGGTTTATTGGCGTCTGAACTTCTTCCGATTACAACAACAGAACTTGTATAAATAACTGTTTTTACATAATTATACAAACATGCCTGCAATACAACTTGCGTCAGCTTATCAGCATTTTCAACCACACGTGCGGCATGCTGCATGGATGTGGTGTTTTCTGCAGCTAAATGAAACAGGCAATCAGCATGTGCAATTACATCTTTATAAGTAGTTACATCGAATAAATTACAAGTATGAATTTTTGCGCCAAGATTTTCGAGTTCGATTACATTGACATTAATGCTGCGCACTAATAAATGCACTTCGTAATTTTTTTGCAATAAAATTTTCGCCACATTAAATCCAATGTGGCCGGCTGCGCCTGTAACGATAATTTTTTGCATAAATGTCTGCAAAGATAACCGTTTTGCAGAAAATCGAAATGATTAATTTGGTTATTAAAATGTATCTTTGTAAAATTGATTTTTTGTATGCATGGAACAACAAAAACTGACATATTCTGTATCGTATTATAAGCAATTTGACGGCGTAAGAGGTTTTTTAGCATTCTCGATTTTGATTCTGCATTTGCACTTTACTTACATAAAAGTGCCGACGACTTTAGCCAATTTTACATTGCACGTTTTTTTTGTGTCATCTGCGTTTTTAATTACCAAAATCTTACTGAAAGACAAAAAGAAAGCATTTACGTTTAAACAGTTTTTTACACAGTTTTATGCGAAGCGTATTTTGCGAATTTTTCCGGTATATTTTGGCTATATTTTTTTATTGTTGATACTTGCTGTTATCACTAAATTGATCTGGTACCATGATTTGGCGTATATCATTACAGAAGTTAAAGCGCATTGGTTTTTGCTTTTTACATTTACATATAATTTTAAAGATCTCATTGCCGTTTTATTCAGAGAAGCGCAAATGACAACGTCTTCGTTGTTTGGTCATTTATGGTCCATATCGATGGAAGAACAATTTTATTTATTGATTCCTTTTTTAATTTATTTTTTATCCGAAAAGACATTGAAGAAATTGGCGTTCTTAATTATTTTTATTTTTCCAGTATTCAGAATTGTTGGTTATTTGTATTTATTACCAAAAACAGATAACTATTTATTGTTAGGTTTTACAATGATTCGCGGCACTTTCTTTCAGTTCGATTCTTTTTTCTACGGAATTTTAATTGCGTTGATGCCGAAAATAGATTTAAGAATCATTAGACGTTTTTTTTACATCAGCATTTGTGTATTAGTGGTTCAGGATATCATTAATTTAGGATTCATTCAGCATCAGTTCAATATTCCGTTTTATGAAATGATGTCACGTTATGATATCTATGCACGTTGCGGTGCATCCATGTATATTGATATTATGGTGAATGTTTGCTGTTTTTGTTTTGTGTATTTAATATTTAATACGGAAGATGAATTTCCTTTGTTTTTAAATGAAAGATTGGTAGAATACGGTAAATACTCATTTGGTTCATACGTTTATCAGTATATTTTTATTCTGCCTTGTTATTACCTTGTTTTTCAAAATTTATTAAAAATAATGCCGCTCTTTTTTGCCGAGTTAATTACCGCTGTAATTTGCCTGTCTTCATTGATGTGGTTCTCACGCATCAGTTATTATTCTTATGAAATGTATTTCCTGAAGAAAAAAGATTTGTTGACAAAAAAGTTATTATAAAATTGAATGATGGTGTAATTTTAAATACCTATTTTTATTTACATAAACGAAACAACTATGCCTGCGAATACGAAAGCCGAAATTGATAAAAATAATCCAATGTACTATTTGGCTGGCTGGCGTGGCGTGGCTTCCATTTTAATTTTCATTATCCATTATCGATTGAGAAAATACAATATGCCAAGCATATTGGGTTACACCGGCACACATTCTTTCTTTTTATTGTCAGCATATTTTGTAAGTATAGGTTTATTTAAAAAGTTTGAAAATAAAGATATCAATGCTTGGTTGACATTTAAAGATTTTGTCATAAAACGAATATTAAAAATTATTCCTGTTTATTACTTGTATATCTTAATAATGTTGCTTATCGGAACTGTTTCGTTACTTGTTTTCAAAAATGATTTAGGTATTTTTACCGAGTTTAAGCGCTTTGGCATAGGTTTATTTACTTATACGTTTAATTTCAGAGAAGTATATAATGTGTTTGTAAATCATCATTATATTCCGGAGACTATGATTTTTCCGCACCTTTGGTATATCTCATTTGATTTACAATTGTGTATTATCATTTTCGGATTTATCGCCTTTTTCAGAAACAGAGAATTGCTTTTAAAAATTGCGGTGTTTGGTGCTATTGCAATGGTTGTTTTACGGTTTGTTGTATGGCACTATATGGCAATGATACCGAGTGACGAAATCAGCAGAGAATATATAATGGAGAAAATTCCGCTGATGCAATTAGATACTGTTTTTTATGGCATCATCTTGTGTTTGTATGATTTTAAGAAAAATAAAAAACTTTTTTTAATTCTGATTTTTGCTGCAGTTTTATGTTATGGATGGGCTTTCTATCGTGCTTATTTAATTCATGTTGATACAGGTTTGCCTTTACGAACTACATTGCGCGAAGATATATATGTGATACCTCATTTAGGCATGCAGGTAATAGATTCAACAGTTGCTTTCTTTATTTTTATTTTATTTGCCTGCATTATAAATTTCCCACAGAAATTCAAGCCACTCTTGAATCCAGTTTTAATGAAAATTGGCGGTTTGTCATTAACCATGTATATTTTCCAGTTCTTATTTATTTTAATAGGATTATTGATTGCAGGCGTTCTACGCAAATTCTTGCCTGGTGTAATTGCAGATGTGTTAGGATTGATTTCATTCCTCGTAATGGATTATTTTGCTGCAGGAATTATTTACACTGTTTATGAAAAACCAATTCATAAGCTCATTGATAAAAAACTGAAGAAAGATAAATAAGATGCAGGCATTGAGCGATATGGATTCTGCAACTAATAAAACACGAACAGATAAACTAATTTATTTTATTTGCATCTTATGCTTATTCATTACCGGAATCAGATGGGCAAGCGGATTAGAAAATCATGTCGATCTGTTGCTTGCAGACGAAGCTGAATATTTACGCAATGGTTTGAATTTGTTTCATGTGATCGCCAAAAATTGGGGTCCGACTTACAATCTTTGGTATAAAGCATTATCATACATTAATTCTAATCCGGTTGAGTTGTATTATCTGAATTATAAGATTGGTGCTATCGGTGTTGGTATTTTGCTGTTTGTGTTTTTGGTTCGATACCAAATTCATATAGCCGTTGCTTTTTTAATTTCGTTTTGTTTTTTGTTTTCAGATGTCAATATCAATGTTTGGCCAAGAATTTCCAATTTTGTTATTATTGTTTTGCTGCTGTTTTTTATTGCAGTAAAAAATATGTCTTCCATACTTAATAAGCTTATTCTGTTTGCAACTATTTGTTTTGTCTTGGCATTTGCACGACCTGAATTATTGTCTATTGCAATGTTGTTATCTGTAATAAGCATTAGCTGCTCGTTATATAATTACAAAAAAATCAAATCACATTTTCCATACTTGTTGCTTTTGTTTGTAGTTGCAGGTGTTTTGTTTTTTGTCTATGGAAAACCTGCTGATTCTTATTCTAATATCAATCGCATCTATATCGCATTTTGCCAGCATTATGCAATTGCGTACAGAATAAGAATGCATAGTTCAATAAATGCAGTGATTGAATGGATTGATTTTACGCGGCCATTGTTTGGTGATTGTAAAACAGTTCCTGAAATCTTTATGAAACATTTTGATTTGGTATGGCCACATGTTCTGTTTACTACAAAACTATATATTACCACATTTTTAGGATATGTACTGAATTTTGTAGTGCCTGTTTATAGTATTCATAAAACGAAATTGCGCATTGCAATATTGATTGGATTACTTTTCTTTATTGTATATTCTTTTTATAATAAAAAGATTCGCTTGCTGATAATAACTAAAATAAAAGAACACTCCATTGTTTTGTTATTTTCATTTATTGTTAGCATACCAAGCATTGGTATTTGTGCCATCATCTTTCCGCGTCAGCATTATATGATGATGCAGTGTATTTGGATTGCGTTATTACTTGGAATTATTCTGTCGGCATGGTTGGAAGTCATTGATTTTAAAAGCTATTATTTATTGCCATTGATTATTTTCTCTTTCTGCATATCACCGAAAGCTACAGAATTTACTACGCTTCAAAGTGTTGCTGATATTAAGAATTTATGTATGCAGAAGTTTGTACGTTTTGTAAATGAACAAAAATGGACAAAACAGCATACCATTTTTAGTAACATATTAAACATACAGATGCTATTTAATGAACCGGAAAAATTCGATCAGTTCAATACAGAATATATGTTGAAGCAAATGCCGTTGAACACGCAGTTTGCTGATATTTTAAAAGATCATAAAATTGATATTATTTTTATGAATGATGCTTTGGCTGAAGAAACACGCTTAAAGAAAGATACAGCTTGGCAGCAATTGGTCGCGCATCCGGAAAAATACAATTTTAAAAAGATAGAATATTGCAAAGACTGTGAAAGCTATTTGCTGGTAAAGGATTTTTAAATGCTGCAAAAAATTAAAAATATAATTCCGTTTTTGTTCAATCCAAAAATTGAAGAAACTGCGCCAGTGCCTTTTCTTACTTATGTTTCAGGCGTAATGATTATACTTTTTTGCGGTATAAGATTGTTCTTCGGTTTAGAAAATAAGATGGATATTCAGTTTGCCGATGAAGCAGCATATATACGGTTTGGCTTGGATTTATATGGAAAACTCAACCGCGATTGGGGTCCGTTGTATGCGATCTGGTATAAACTGTTATCATACATAACAACCGATACTGTCGCGTTGTATTATTTGAATTATAAGATTACAGGAATTGCTATTTCTGTTTTGCTTTATGTTTTTTTATTACGCATCAGAACGCATACTTTGTTGGCTTTATTAGTTTCCTATTGTATTTTAATCAGCGTAACCAATGTTTCTGTCTGGCCGCGAATTTCTAATTTTAGTATTATTTTCTGCCTTTCTGCGTTATTGATTATTACTGCAGTTAAACAAAATATTTACCGCTTTACGATTTTTACAGTTACTTCTTTGTTGTGTTCATATGCGCGACCTGAGTTTTATATTTCATTTATGCTGACGGCTGTATCAACAATTATTTGTGTTTTTATAATCAGAAAAAATCTTACAAAACGAAATATTGCTTTGCTGTTTGTAGCATTATTGATTATTGTAGGTTTACATCTTTTTTTTCGTTTTCCTTCTAATAATTTTTTTGGGTTTAATCGTGGCGTGGCTGCTTTTTATCAGCATTACGCGTTTAATTACAAATGGCGAACCGGTGCGCAAATTGATGCATGGTTATATTGGGAAGAAATTTGTAAAAAAACGTTTGGTGATTGTAATTCCATGTGGTGTGTGATTAAAACGCAACCAACCATTTTTATAAGTAATACATTATTCAATATTAAAAACTATATCATGCTTAGTTTGGTAAGCATGGTGTCTTATTTTTTGCCGATAGATTTTATAACTGCTTTGCCGATAAAATTTTCATACATTAAAAAATTACAGCAATTATCTTTATTGTTTTTTATATCTGCTCTTTTGTTTTTACTTATTAAAAAGCAATTCAGATTTCAGTTTATTAAGCACTTATCAAAAAGCAGGTTTTATGCTTTGGTCTTGGCATTTTTTATTTTTCCATCTATTTTATCTTGTGTTTTTGTATTTCCACGTCAGCATTATATTTTGTTGCAGATGTTATTTCTGGTAGTTGTAATTGTTTCGATATTAAATGATAGCTTTGAAAAAATAAATTTTAAACAGCTCTATTTTTTACCATTTGGAGTCGCTTTATTTTTCATGACGCCGAATATTAAAAGCTATACTTTCTTAAAAGTAAATACAAGCGTAAATAATTTATGTAATAAAGAACTGACTACTTATTTAATCAAAAATTACGCTGATAACAATCATACTATATTTACGAACATGCCTTTTGTACGTGGTATGTTACCAACGAATTTTAGAGAAGTGAATACTATTTTTGATAAAAAGAAAAACAAGCCATTTACACATTATCTGGACTCAGCAAATATCGATTTGGTAATTGTAAATCCAACATTGCTGAGAGATCCGCATGTGATGTCAGATTCTACGTGGTTAGATTTTTATCAGCATGCTGAAAAATATCATTTTAAGAAAGTGGAATACAATAGTTGTGAAACATATTTGCTGGTTAAAACCACTGAATAAAATCCTGAATTGTTTTTTCTTTGTTGTCTGAAAGATTTATGGCTGATGAAACAGCAACGCCGTAAATGCCTGTATTGATTAATGGTTTCACATCTTCTAATTGAATGCCGCCAATTCCGATAACAGGAATTTGAAAGTTTGAAAGTTTGAAAATTTCTGAATAACCATCAAGACCAAGAATCGGACTTAGTTTTTCTTTTGTAGATGTAAATTTAAACGGACCAAGACCAACATAATCAACACCATTTTTTTCAAGTTGTAAAATATCTTCTAACGTATTAGCTGTACCACCAATAATCTTTTCATTGCCTAAAATTTTTCGCGCTTCTGAAACAGGCAGATCATTTTTTCCAAGATGCACACCATCTGCATTTATCGATTTACAAATTTCTACATTGTCGTTAATGATTAATGTAGCTTGAAATACATCGCAGATTATTTTTACTTCTTTAGCGATTTGTAAATACTCATCAAATGATTTATTCTTCACACGCAACTGAATCCAGCGAATACCATTCTTACAGGCAATTTCAGCTAATTCCTGATGAGAAATAGTCGGCAGATCTTGTGTCAGATAATGAAATTTGGAAATATGCATTTTCATAAGTTATGATAACCTAACTTTGTTTTATTGCTCACTAAGAAATTATAGGTGTATTCTTTTGCTAATTCGCAGGATTTTTTAATGTCATTACCTAACGCCAAATAAGCAGTAATCGCTGATGACAACACACAGCCGCTGCCATGTTTTTGCAGTTCTGTGATTTTTGTCGGATGAAATATTTCGATATCATCTTCAATAAACAAAATATCGGTTGCCGGTGTTTCTATATTGTGTCCGCCTTTTAAAAATACAGCACAATGTTTAGCCAGTTTTTCTGCGCCATGCACAACATCTTCTTCATTAGACAATGGCTGAATTTCATTCCAGTTCGGTGTAATCAAAAACACATTTTTCAGAATATATTTCAATTCTTTTTTTGCTATTTTTTTATGAAAATCAAAACCTGCACTTGCCCGCAAAATCGGATCCCAGATTATTTTTACAGTTGGATTGTGCGCTTTCAGTAATTCAATAATTGCAGTTAATGTTTTAAAGTTCTCGATTAAACCAACTTTGACAAACTCTATTTTATGTAATTCTAAAATCGGATAGATTTGATTTTTGATTTGTTTTACTGACAACCATTTAACATCACCAAATTTATTTTCATTTTGATAAGTAACGCATGTTGTTGCAGCAAAGCCATATATTCCTATAGCTTCCAGCGTTTTTATATCTGCTAAAACACCGGCGCCGGCGCTTGGATCGTAGCCGGCAATTGATAAAACTGTTGGTCTTTTTTTAATTGTCATTTTGAACGCAGTGAGAAGTCTGTTAATTAATTTATGAGTTGCGCGATTTGTTTAAAATTATCTATTGCATTTTCCGGTTCTTTCCATAACGCGCCTAATAATCCAATACCATCAAAGTTAAGATTTTTTATTATGGAAATTTTTGTTTCATCAACACCGCCAACAGCAAATAATTTAGTCGTAAGTCGTAAGTCGTAAGTTGTAAGTTTCAATTCATCAAAATTCCAATCATAATAATAATTTTCTTTGGAAATGCTTTTAAAAATTGGTGAAACAATTACATGATTGAAAGTACCATTATATCTTTTTAGTTCTTCTATACTATGTGCAGTCACAGATGCAATCTTATTGGTTTCGTTTAACCAATTCAAAATTTTCTCGTTATACAATTCATTTTTTTGAACAATATCTCTTGTAAAATGATAACCGCCTAAATTGAATTCTTTAGTAATGATTAATGAAGTAGAAATACATTGCTTCCAATATTGTTCAGGAATTGTTTCTACAAAATCAACCAAAGAAAAATCATCCAGCTCCGGTTTATAGATGTATAAATAATCAGCACCGTTGTCTAATAACTGAACAATGATCTCTGTCTCATTTTCTACAATATTTGCTGGTGTATAGATAATGGTTTGCATAATAAGCAACTAACTTTTTACTTTCATTTTTAAAAACTCCAATGGTTTCTTGGTTTGGAAATCAATAATGGCAGAACCATTTTCAGGAATCTGATAAAACTGTAAATAGTCAGCGCTTAATTTCCCTTTCCAGTAATCTTCGCCAATGATAGCATTTTCTGCAGTAGTTTCGGCGATGTAATAATCAGTGCCATCTATCGAAATTTTTGAAGTATTTTCCGGATGAAACTTTCCTGCAACACCAACACACACATGTCTGTCGTAATATAAAATACACCATTTGCAGTTTATTTGCTGTAGTAATGATGCATACAAAATTGTTTTTCCACTGCAATCACTGTTGCGTGTAAATAAAATTTCATCAGGCCGTTTAATCGTTTCGCCGCCACTTGTTGCTTCTGCATCACTGTAATTAATTTCGTTGGTGACAAAATTTAATAATGCTTGCGCATTTTCTTCAGTTGATTTTGTTGTATTAGTCAGTTGTTTTACCAAATCACTTAATGATGGTTCACCTTTTACAGCAACAGCTACGCCGTGACTGATGATCATATGTTCATCAGGTGTAACAGCAAATGCGCCGCCACGCAAATTGCTTTTCATCGTAACAAAACCAACCATTTGCGGAATCGTGATATGATAGCTTGCCTGATGATATTTTACTTCAATAATTTTGCTGGTATCAATCTTAAGATTGCGAGCACTCATATTGAATGTTACCTTGGAATTTGATTCAATTTCTGTTTCATTCGGACGGTCAATGTTTACACTGTCTTTATGTATAGCTAGTTTATTAAGCACGTCATCCAATTTATTATACAGACACGAGAAAATAATTTTCTTGGTATCTACATAAAACATTTCGAGATTAGCATCTGCGCCGGTTATGTTATATAGCACGCTGTCACCATAAAACGTTGGCTGAGCCATCATATTTGCCGCGTGGAATTGATAGTCTTGGTAGGTGAGTGGTTTTTCTTTGTCTTTATTATTGCAAGATGCGAATAGAAAAAAAGAAATATAAAAAAGGTATTTCATATTGGTATTTGTTAATTGGCCTCTAAATATTCATGTGATACTGTATGCTGTTCTTTTGACCAAAGATAAAATTGACCTGCTTTGATTTGTGCCATATACAAAGACAATAATAAGAAAACGCCTGTTATCGCGAAGCTTGTATAATAAGAAATAAAAAATATTACCACTAACGATAAAATATAAACACCAACCTTGCAGCGTATAATATCTGAATGCGTTCTCATATTTGAATACATATATCTTAAAGAACTAAACGGATTCATATTTTCTAATACCATACCTGGTGTAATCAAAAATAAAAGAAAGACAAAAAGTAGTGATACCAAGAGTATAACATTAATCAGTTTGCCTATTACACTGCCACCTATTGCGCCTCTTGATAAACCGGCTAAAAAACCAAAAAATAAAAGTATGAGGACAAAGAATAGTTGACCGAACAACCAGATAAAGATAAACGGTATTAGTACAAAAAATTTCCAGCCGATGGCTTTAAAGAATGCCTTTATTATACTGGCTTCTTGCTGGTTGTGATATTGCTTTAATATATTAAGCACCCAAAGATTAATTATAACTATTACAGGACAAAGCATTAAACCAAATAGGAAAGTACCTTTTAATGTTCCAAATAAAAAATCTGCAAAAGAACCTGTACCAACGCCATTAAAAATAGATGCAGTTTTATTATAAATACCTATTAATGAAAGTACAAAAAACATAAATGGAACGAACAACTTAGGTTGATGTTTTAATAGATTTGCTGTCTTGTCAAAAAACAATTTTATTTCGTCTATAATTTCCGTCATGTAATTGTGTTGCTCTTTTACAAATAAACTTCACTTCCTTTTTCTATAAATTCCTGTGATTTTTCCTGCATGCCTTTTTCTGCATATTCACGCACTTCCTGTGTAATTTTCATACTGCAGAAATGCGGACCGCACATAGAACAGAAATGCGCAATCTTTGCTCCATCAGCAGGCAGAGTTTCATCATGATATTCCAACGCTTTTTCAGGATCCAAGCTTAAATTGAATTGATCTTGCCATCTAAACTCAAAACGTGCTTTGCTCAACGCATTATCTCTGTATTGCGCGCCTGGATGGCCTTTTGCTAAATCAGCAGCATGCGCTGCCAGTTTGTAGGTAATCACACCAACGCGTACATCTTCTTTGTTGGGCAAACCGAGATGTTCTTTTGGCGTTACATAACATAACATCGCCGTGCCGAACCAACCGATCATCGCTGCACCAATCGCAGAAGTGATATGATCATAGCCAGGTGCAATATCAGTCGTCAAAGGTCCAAGTGTATAGAATGGTGCTTCATGACATTCTTTTAACTGCTTGTCCATATTCTCTTTAATCAGATGCATCGGCACATGACCTGGTCCTTCAATCATTACTTGTACATCGTGCTTCCAAGCAATTTTTGTGAGTTCGCCTAGCGTTTCCAACTCGGCAAATTGAGCTGCATCATTAGCATCAGCAATAGAACCAGGTCGCAAACCATCTCCTAAAGAAAATGCTACATCATAACGTTTCATAATCTCGCAAATCTCTTCAAAATGCGTATATAAAAAACTTTCTTTATGATGTGCTAAACACCATTTTGCCATAATGCTGCCGCCTCGTGATACGATACCTGTTACACGTTTTGCCGTCAAAGGAATATAACGAAGCAACACACCTGCATGTATCGTAAAATAATCTACGCCTTGTTCTGCTTGTTCAATCAACGTATCTCTGAAAATTTCCCAAGTCAGATCTTCTGCTTTGCCGTTTACTTTTTCCAATGCCTGATAAATCGGCACCGTACCAATCGGCACCGGTGAATTACGAATGATCCATTCGCGTGTTTCGTGAATATTTTTTCCAGTCGATAAATCCATAATGGTATCGGCGCCCCAGCGACAAGACCATACCGCTTTTTCTACTTCTTCTTCAATAGAAGATGTTACCGCGCTATTGCCAATGTTTGCATTTATTTTTACTAAAAAATTTCTGCCGATGATCATCGGTTCACTTTCCGGATGATTGATATTGTTTGGAATAATGGCACGTCCTTTCGCCACTTCATCACGCACAAATTCAGGTGTGATGAATGACTTTGGTGTATTCGCGCCAAAGCTTTCTCCTTGATGCTGCTGGCACAACATTTCCGCTTGTCCATTCAATGAAGCATTGTATTCTGCGATGCGTTGATTTTCGCGAATTGAAATGTATTCCATTTCCGGTGTGATGATGCCCATTTTTGCGTAATGCAGTTGCGTTACATTTCTGCCTTCTTTTGCACGCAACGGCATTTTGATGTGCTCGAAACGCAAATGATCCAAATTTTTATCATTCATACGTTGTGTGCCATATTCTGAAGAGAACTCAAATAAACGTTCGATGTCACCTCGTTCTAAAATCCATTTTTCACGCAAACGTGGAATGCCTTTTTTTACATCTACTATATAATTTTCATCTGTGTAAACACCTGATGTATCGTACACCGTTACAGCCGGATTTTTGTGCAAAGTTCTTCCATTGAGTTTAGTGTCGCTCAAACTGATTTCACGCATAGCAACTTGTATGTCGTGCAGTTCGCCTTTTATGTACACCTTTTTAGAATTCGGAAAAGGTGTTGTAGATATTACTTGCTGTGTTGGTATTTTATCTTGTTTCATATTATTGAATTTGAAAATTTATTTTGGGAATTTTGAAAAGTATGGATTATTTCTATTGTACTGATGTACTATATATTTTGCGTCAATACTATCTAAAAAATAAACAGTACTATCTTTAGTTTCACCATTATATTTACCTTTATTAATAAACAATGCACGACATTTTAAGGTATCGCCAATAGAATAACTTAATTTATTAAGTGTGATTTTATATCTTTTTAAAGCTGAGTTAAATCCTGGAATAAGGCAAGAATAATGCATGTTTGTTGAATCAAATAGAATACAAACTTTTCCTTTATCAATTGTAAGATAATAGTTATCTGAAGTGTAATTAAAGAAAAAATTATTCAATATAAAGTAGGTTTTATTTTCTTTTTTAAAACAAAAAATACTATCTGTGCGAAATAGTGCAAGTGCTGATATATCGCCAGTTCTTGGATTTCTTATTTTGAAAGTATCTTCAATTTGTAAGTTTGAATCAATAATTAATTGATTATTTAAAGTATTGTTTTCTAAGAGTTCCAGTATTTCATCTTGTGAATTGTGTTTTGTTTTATCATTTTCCATGTAATCTTTCTTTTCACAAACTACTTGCTTCATGTGTTTGCGTTCATTCTTACAAGATGAACACAAGACAATCAATATAATTATATGTAAAGTTGATTTCATTTTCAAATTAAACTAACCACCGGCAACCGCACCAATAATAATGATCTTATCTTCGTCAAATAAAATTGTTTCGTTCCATTTATTGCGTGGAATAATTTCTTCATTTAATGCCAGCGCAATACCTTTCGTTTCTTCTAATTGTAAAGAATCAATAGCGTTTTCTAACGTAGTATCTTCGTCAAAAGTATAAGCGTGATTATTGATGGTAATTTGCATTTTTTTCCAATATCATTTATGTAATTAATGTATCACAGAGAACTCAGAGAAAACTCAGAGTTCTTTGTAATATTTTTTACTCTAGTAAATGCAGGAAAGGCAAAACTCGTTCCCTACGTTGGTATCAGCCAAATCAGGTTCAAAGGATATTTCTCAGCCAACTCAATGGCACTCCTAGAGTATTTCAAAATTATACATTATAAATTATAAATCTTGGCTTTTATTGTTATATTTTGTCAACGCAGCGTACATTTGTACACATATGAAAATACGAATCGCATTTGTGAATGATATTTCAAAGATTCTGGAAGTTGCCGAAGTGACCTGGAAACAAACCTATGCGCCGATCATTTCGCAAGAGCAGATTGATTTTATGTACGAAAGAATGTATTCCAAAGAAGCGATTTTGCAGCAAATGCAGGATGGCGTTACTTTCCTGATGTGCCTGGAAGATGAGAAAATACTAGGTTTTGTTGCTTATTTAAAACGTGAAGACAATATCATTTACATTCCGAAATTGTATGTAAAACCGGAAACACATGGAAAAGGAATCGGAAAATTATTATTACAGGAAGTAGAAAAGATTGCACTTAAAAATAAAGCTGATTTCTTGGAACTGAATGTTAATCGTAAAAATCCAGCCATGTATTTTTACAAGAAATTAGGTTTTGAAATGCATGAAAAAGTAGATATTGCTTATGGCAAATTCTGGTTGAATGATTATGTGTTGAGAAAGTCTGTTTCTTAGTATTTGCTTACGCACCAAGCCCAATAAATTAAGACAAATTGTAAAGCAACTCTAATGTACAAAACCCATTCTTTGCCTTGCGCCATTTTTGGTGGATGGAATAAATGTGGTATGTGTACTGCAAAAAATGAAATCAACATCGCGATAATTAAATAAGCAGAAATTTGTCGTGTTGACGCAAACAACAAACCGATGCCTAAAATGATTTCCGCAATTCCTGAAAGTATGTTTAGTGTTGATGGAATCGGAAAAAATTTCGGCATAATGCTGATATAAAACTTCGGATCTCTGAAATGATTGATACCGGCAAATGTGTAGCCGAATGCCATAACATAAAGTGATATTTGTTGTAGTGTTGTCATAGTTGATCTTTGATTAAACAATTTAAAAATTAAATAGTTTTAATCAATTAAACTTGCATCAAGGCCAACCGTTACGCGATTCGTGCTTTTTAACCTTTGTAATAATGCTTCTGTTTTTGGCAATTCATATTCATAGAAATAATTGAAGCATAAAAATTTACTGTCTGCAAAATGCTTGTCGATGCTTTCATTTTCATTGCAAGTATTTGCCATTTTTATCCAAAGCCAACCCATTACCAGAACGCCAAATAACTCTAAATATAAAGTCGCATCTGATAAGTATGCTTCAACACCTTCTTTCTGTGCAACACCAATTAAGTGCATTGACAATTCCTGCAATTGACCTAATTTTTTTTCTAAAACTGCTGCCTGTACTTTTGTGTTGTCGTGTTGCTTTGCTTTCGCAATATCTGCCATCACTTCCTGCATCAACAGCATTACAGCTTTACCATTTTTCAGCATTACTTTTCTGCCTAATAAGTCCAAACCATGAATTGCAGTCGTGCCTTCGTGTATAGTATGTATGCGTGTTTCGCGATAATATTGTTCTGCAATAAAATCTTTTGTAAAACCATAACCACCAAAAATCTGTATCGCTGTTGATGTAGAAAAATTACTAGTTTCCGCAGGATATGATTTCGCGACAGGCGTTAGTAATTCCAACAATAAATTATACTTTTCTTTTTCTTCGCCTTCAGTTACGCGTTCCATGTCAGCAAAATAACTGCATTGTAATTCTAAACAAAGCGCACCGTCAATAAATGTTTTTTGAAACAATAACATGCGTTTCACATCCGCATGATTAATGATTGCGGTTTGCGGTAATTCAGGATTCTTTTCTGCAATGTTTCTGCCTTGCAAACGTTCGTTTGCGTATTTTAAACTTGCATAATAGGCAGCCGAAGAAATAGATGTTGCATGCAAACCTACAGAAATACGTGCTTCATTCATCATCTGGAACATGTATGACAAACCTTTATTTTCCTCACCAACGAGCCAACCTTTGCAATCATTATTTTCACCAAAACTTAAGTGTGCGATTGGTGCGCCTTTGTAACCCATTTTGTGATAAACACCAATACTTGTAACATCATTATGTTCTAAAATTCCATCTTCTTTTATTCTCTCTCGCGGTACAATAAACATAGAAATACCTTTCGTGCCGGCTGGCGCGCCTTTCACGCGTGCTAACAACAAATGCACTACATTATCAACTATATCACTATCACCACAAGAAATAAATATTTTTTGTCCAACGATTTTATATGTGCCATCATCTTGTTTTTCTGCTGTTGAAACCACATCACTCAATGAACTGCCTGCACCCGGTTCTGTCAATGCCATCGTGCCTTGCCATTCACCAGCAAACATTTTTGGCAAATAAATATCGTGGTATTTTTTATCTGCAAATGCTTCAATCAAATGCGCAGCGCCCATTGTCAAGCCAACAAACACGCAGCCAGAATAATTAGCTGCGCCTAAAATAAAACTGGCTGCTGTTGTAAATACACTTGGCATTTGCAAACCACCAACTTCTTTGTTCGCTAACACGCTGATCCATCCATTTTCGCCGCTTTTGCGCATGATGTCTTTGTGAATTGGATGCACGCAAATTCTTCCATTCATTAATTCCGGTTGTTTGCGATCCATTTCTACCAGATATGGAAACAAGTATTCTTTCGCGAACTGATCCGTAGCATCAATATACATTTGCAATGCTTCTTTATCGTGGTCGGAAAAGTATTCGTATTTAGTAACGCTATCGGCTTTCAATACATCAAACAAAATAAAATTTAAGTGTTCGCGATTGTAAAATTTGTCGCCAAGAAAGACGGAAGAATTGGTTTGCATTAGAAAAATATTTTTTCTAAGATAACACATTTATAAAAGAGAAAAAATTTTTATTATTTATTAATTTTTATACCAATTCCTAAATTTGTGTAAAAACTGCCTTCAGAAATTTTATAGTACACAGGTCCTAATAATCCAACGCCTATTTTGTAGCCTATATCTACAAACAGTTTCATTCTACTTATTGGTTTGTAATTTAATCCTGCTGAAATATTAAAACCAACGGCTCTGGCAGCCAAATCTTGTTGCGCATTTACAAATGTATTACCATTATCAGATGTATACTTATACACAGCATCGTTTTTAAATTTGTTTGAAAAATATAAACCAGCTGAAATGGTTGGTGACAACTTTGATTTTAGGATAATGTATTTAAAATTTATATCAAAATCAATAGATTTATTATTAACAACACCGATGGATGTTGTTGTATCTTTAATGGTGTAGTACTCGCTTGTTTTAGTAGCACTTAGCTTGGCTTTGCCAACCGAATAAGTAGCAATAACTCCAATATCAAGCCTGTTATTTATTATAAATCCTATTTTACCACCAACAGAATAGCCTATATTAGGTTTTTGTTTGTCATGATTAAAAAGTTTATCATCAAACTCATAAGATACATTTGTTTTATATAAATTTAGACCTGCAACGGGTGCAATATAAACATCTATTTTTATTGGTTTTTTGCGAACTATATATGTCTTATTTTGGCAATTAATTTTTTTAGTAACTTCTTTAATTACGTTATCGTCGCTTGCTGCAGTTTTTATTTTAAATAAACTACTATCGTTTTTGAAACAATCAGGAAATAAGTAATTATAAGCTCCGACTTTATTTGCCTTAGTAATCGGCACATATTCTTCCTTTGAATTATTCTTTATAACAATTATTTTTTCTCCTTCATAATGAATTTTATAACCTTCATTTGCGCCTGAAAATAAGAGACGAGCTACATACATATTGTTTTTGAAAGGTATAATTTTATATATTGCATCATCTACTTTTATTGAGTCTATTGATGCAAGAGGTATTGATGTGTTTTTATAAGTAAAAGATGTAGAAAGTAATATTTTACTCTCTGTTCTTGATTCGTCTTCCAATACATATTGTTTGCCTTCTTTTGTGTAAAGAATCATATTTGGTTTAGCTATAATATTTACAAAGAATAAAAGCATTGTAAAAACAAGTACTATCTTATTTATATTCATCATAATAAGTTTAAAACACTAATATATGAATATTTATTTAAAAAAAAACTACTGTAAAAATGATTTCATGAGTTTATAGTAATAAGCTCAACTTTTGTGTAATTGTCAAATTTGAGTGCTATCTGAATAAAGAAGAAAGAATTTTTTCGCTATACTTAATCATATCTTTTCGTTTATTCATGAATGGTAATTCGATTTTTACATAAAAAAGATGTGATGATATAGATAATAAAATTATCCAAATAATATATACAATAGGAATGCTGTGAATTACCTTTGCATAAATGCCTAAGCAGATTGTCAGTAAGAATGTATAATGCAATAAAAAAATGGAATAAGAAATAAAACTAATGTATAAAACTACTTTGTTTATAAATGTAGGTTTGTATTGTATCGTTTTTAAATAGGGTAAGCATAGTGCAATTGAAATCGGACTTACAAAATAAAAGAACACATAATGATAGAAAGTCGAAAATGCGTTGAAAGCAAATGGCATTCTGAATGGTAATTGCTTTAAATTTGGCACTTCGACACGAATCATTTCATTCGACCAAGCCCATGAATAAAAGTTAGAAAACAAGTAAAGCGTAATGCCGACTGCTAAAAATTTATACCTGTTTCTGAACCAGAAATCTTCAAAATGATAACAAATATAGGCAGCTAATAAACCGATTGCAATGGTATCTAATCTCAGGACAACAATGAGTCGGTAATGCGACACAAAATCGACAAAAGAGTGTTTTGTAAAAACAAATAAATAATAAAATATTTTTAAAGATAGACTACCTAACAGCATAAATAAGATGATGCCTAAGTACGACTTGTCTTTGCTTGATTTTATGAACTTTAAACCAACCATAAATCCTAACGGAAACAAAACATAGAACCATTCTTCAACGGAAATTGTCCATGTTTCTTTGTAGAAATCAGATTGATTGTTAATGAAATTTTGCAGGAAGAAAAAATTAGAATATGGAATGTTGATTTTTTTCGTAAAAACGGAAATCACTATAGTAAAAAAGATTAGTATGATATAATATGCAGGAAGTGTTCGGCCCCAACGCATGATCAAAAACCTGAAAATGAATTTAAAATCTACTTTTTCTGCTTTATGAATTTCTGACAAAAAATTATAACCTATCAGAAAACCACTGCACACAAAAAACATATCGACCGGATCCGGAAATGCAAAGTGAAAATAATTTAATCCAATCAGTGGAAAGATCAACTGAAAGAAATGCAGTTGTACAACAAGAACTACTGAAAAAGCACGAATAATATCAAAACCATAATATCTTTTTTCAGGCGAAGTAATGATAGAAAAAATATTCTTCATAGATAAAACATGATTGAAGGAGTTTTTTGTAAGATATAAAAAAGCGCTGAATAAAAAAAATGGCTCGTAAAACACGAACCATTTTTCATTTATTTAAAAGCTATCATTTTATTCTACTGTAACTGATTTTGCTAAATTACGCGGCTGATCAACATCGCAACCACGCAGTACAGCTATATGATATGCTAATAATTGCAGCGGAATTACCGATAATATTGGTGTAAACGGCTC
The DNA here is from genome assembly GCA_046329815.1 of Chitinophagales bacterium. Classification (GTDB taxonomy): domain Bacteria; phylum Bacteroidota; class Bacteroidia; order Chitinophagales; family JADIYW01; genus JADJSS01. The sequence goes on along the minus strand of JAXLTY010000001.1, from coordinate 743,390 downwards.
ATCTGTTGCTGGAATCTGTATTACATATTCAGCCAAATTGCTGATCTCTGTATCACCTTCAGTAACGATAGCAATCAACTGTCCTTTGCGCGTCTTTACTTCTTCAATATTGGATAATACTTTTTCATAGTGTTGCGTGTATGGCGCCAAAACAACCACAGGCATATTTTCATCAATCAAAGCAATTGGTCCATGTTTCATTTCTGCAGCCGGATAACCTTCTGCATGTATGTAAGAAATTTCTTTCAGTTTTAATGCGCCTTCCAAAGCAACAGGAAAATTATAACCACGACCTAAGTACAAGAAATTAGATGAATGTTGAAATGTCTCCGCAATTTCCTGAATGTATGGATCTGCTTTTAAAATCTTTTCAATTTTTTCAGGTAGTGCTTCTAGTTCAGTGATGTATTGGTGGAATTTTGATTGAGACAAAGTGCCTTTGATTTCAGCTAATTGCAATGCCATTAATGCTAAAATACTTACTTGAGTAGTAAATGCCTTTGTAGAAGCAACCCCAATTTCAGGACCTGCGTGCGTATAAGAACCTGCATCCGTCATGCGTGAAATACTGGAGCCAACTACATTGCAAATTCCATAAGTTAATGCGCCTTTAGCTTTTGCCAGTTCCAAAGCTGCTCTTGTATCAGCAGTTTCACCGGATTGTGAAATAGCAATAATTACATCGTTTTCCGTGATGATTGGATTGCGGTATCTGAATTCAGAAGCATATTCTACTTCTACATTAATACGTGCAAGATCTTCAATTAAATATTCGCCAATCAACGCTGAATGCCATGATGTGCCACAGGCAACGATAGTAATTTTATTAGCATTTTTAAAACGCAATTCATGTTCGCGTACACCACCCAAATTTACCCAAAATTGTTCACTGTCAATTCTGCCACGAATACTGTTTTTAATTGCAATTGGTTGCTCGTGAATTTCTTTCATCATAAAATGTTCGAAACCACCTTTTTCAATTTCTTCCAGTTTTAATTGTAATTCATCAATATACGGAACGTGTAATTCATTATCTTTTATTGATTTCAGGTCAATATTGCCGTTGCGATGCAAAACAGCCATTTGTCCATCTTCCAAATAGGTAACTTTTTTGGTATGTTCAATCAATGGCGAACCATCTGATGCAACAAATAATTCATTTTCACCAAAACCAACTACTAAAGGCGAACTTAACTTCGCAACGATTAATTTATCAGGATCATTTTTAGAAATAACAACAATTGCATAAGCACCAATTACTTCATTCAATGCCAAACGTACTGCTTCTTCTAAATTTACAGATGCATTTTTTAAAATATCTTCAATTAAATGCACTAATACTTCCGTATCTGTATCTGAACGAAAAATATAACCGCGTGCCTGTAATTCAGTTTTTAAAGAATAATAATTTTCGATGATACCATTGTGAATAACAGCCAGATCTTCTGTCGAATTGAAATGTGGATGCGCATTCAAATCATTTGCTTCGCCATGCGTTGCCCAGCGAGTATGACCAATACCAATAGTTCCGGAAATATCGTGACCGATGGTTTCGTCTTCCAGTGCTTTTACTTTTCCTTTTTTCTTGTAAATATTGAGTTTGTTAGAAGTACTCAATAGCGCAATACCTGCGCTGTCATAACCACGATATTCTAATCGTTTTAAACCGTTGATAATAATTGGAAAGGCATCTTTTTTGCCAATGTATCCTACAATTCCGCACATAAATATAAAAATTGGTGTAAAGTCACTTTCATAGATTAATTAAAATTAGTAAAAAAATCTAAGAAACTGAAAAAACTATTATTTCAATAGAGTGTAAATAATATTCAGTTTCATTTTGTAACGCGCATCGCTGTACGTTGAACCTGCAACAACAGCACGGTACGGTACATAATTTGAAATGTTCAAAGCAGTCGTATTCATTGCATTTACAGTTCCATTGGTTCCGCCAGAACGATACGTACCCAAATAAAGATCTGAATTATCCTGTGTGCCTAATGAAAGCGCCTGTATATATTTAGTGATATTTAAGTTGTATCTCACAATCTTATTGCCGGAACCGTCAGTGCCAACAGAATCAGGCAATGAAGCACCTTCTGCGTAATTTAATAAAGTAGAATAAGTCGGCAAGATGTCTAAAATTCCACTTGAATTTCTTTTTAAAACAATTAACGGATAAGGTGTATAAAAATCTTTAGTTGTATTGCTAATAATTTGCGTCACGCTTAAAACTGCTTTGTTGACAGCTACTTTTCCTAAATTGCCAATAGTAGGCAACGATAATTTTACCAAAGAACCACCTTGACCTAAAATATAGTTCACAGAATCGGAAGCTAAACCTGAGCTGACAACATTTTGCATTGCAGGCGAAAAAGTAGCATTAAAAAAATTAATTCCGTTTTGTCTGCTTGCTAAAGTGCCGCTTATATTTGCCAGTTGAGAAGTTTTCAACTTCATCGCATGTTGCTTGGCATATTTATCTTTGTAAAATATAGTTACACATGAAAATGCACTTGATAAATCCATTTCAATCATTGCATTTCCTGATGAAGATGAGTTTTCAATAAATAAACCAGGTAAAATATTGGTTTTAAAATTCAATGAATCACGTAATTGCGAAGCAGTATTGTTATTCAATAAATTTTGAAAATAACTGGAATTTAACGGAACACGAAATATTTGTGCGGTTCCTGCTGTATCTGTTGCTGTTAAACTCGTTGTTCGTGTCGGAACAAATTTATAATTAGTTACATTTCCTAATAAAGTAGTTGGTGTAAATGTTGTGTTGTTAGAATAATAAACTGAACTTTCGTTAATTGGCGAAGAAAGTACACTTACATTAAAATCCTGAGCAACTAATGAATCACCGTAAATTCCGTTGAATTTTAGGAATAAAAGCACAGAGTCAACAGTATAGCCGGAAACTGGTCGTAAAGTGTCATCATAAATGATATCGCCTCTGTCTAATTCGATAGCGAAACTTGATTTTTGAAAACCAAAAATAGGATCATTCAACACACCAAGATATACTTTCGATAACTTGTCAGAACGCAATGCAGTATCAGCAATTGTTTTGGTATAAAGTGTAAATGTATCTACGTTTTTTGCGAAAAGAAGGTCATTTCCTGGTAATAAATCAGCGCCAATTCCTGTTTCTTTTTTACATGCGCCAATCGTAACAACAAAAAGTATAAGCAAATAATAAAGTTTCTTCATCTGTATTTCTGTATGCTGATTTAAACGGTATTAACCTAAAAGTATTTTATAAAAATCAAGATATTTTTCCAGTAAATTGTCCGTATCCTGGAATGTTAAAAATGGCTTTTTGCCAACTGCTTTTTTAATAGCAGGCATATCTTTGATGGTTTCAGAACCCTGAACTACAGCATCTGCAAACTGAACACCGGCAATCGTCAATGCTTCGTTGGTCAATTCTTTAAATGCAGCTAAATCTTTCTCTACAATATCATCGCCGATTAATGCTTTTTTCAGAAAATTCTTATTCAGTTTTTCGGTAAATTCTTTCTCATAAATGCTGTAAACCATTTTGGTGTTAGAGAAAACAGGATCTTTGGCAAACTGCGTTTTCATATAAACAGGAATCAAACTCGTCATCCAGCCGTGACAATGAATAATATTCGGATGCCAGCCGAATTTCTTAACAGTTTCCAGCGTTGCTTTACAGAAGAATACCATTCTGTCAACATTGTCTTCGAAGAATTTTTCGTCGTCGTCTCTGAAAACGGTTTTACGTTTAAAAAATTCGTCATTATCTAAAAAATAAACCTGGATACGCGCGCCTGGAAGCGACGCTACCTTGATAATCAACGGATAATCATCATCATCGATAATAATATTGATTCCTGAAAGGCGAACAACTTCATGCAAACGGTTTCTTCGTTCGTTGATGATACCGAAACGCGGCATCAAAACACGTACTTCCAAACCATTATCATTGATGTAAGGTGCTAGTTTTTTTACAATGTTGCCAGCTTCGGAAATAACCAGATATGGATCCATTTCCTGCGTGACATACAACAATTTTTTCTTTTCCATGCGCCGCTCTCTTCGTTATTTTTTGATAAATGCTTAAATAAGGTTGCAAAGGTACGCATTTAAAGTGGTATTATTGTTTATGAAACCGACATTAAATTAGATTTTAAGTATTCTTTACACTTACGATAAAATCAGTTTATATCGGTTTTTGTTTACTTTGTGACAAAATATCAGACAGAAATGAAGATTTTTCAAACAGTACACGATTTGCAAAAATATTTATTGGAAATCAATCAGTTAGATAAGAATAAAATAGGTTTTGTGCCAACAATGGGCGCGCTGCATCAAGGTCATATTTCGTTGATTGAACAATCTAAAACACAAACGAAAGTTACGGTTTGCAGTATTTTCGTTAATCCGACACAGTTTAACGACAAAAAAGACTATGACAAATATCCGATTCAGCTCGATAAAGACCTTGAAATGTTGCTGGCTGCCGGTTGTGATGTGGTTTTTGTGCCGACTGTTGAAGAAATTTATCCAAAAGGCACGTTAGACAAAATAAAGATTGATTTGGGTTTTATTGGTAAAACACTCGATGCGGAACATCGGCCAGGTCATTTTGAAGGTGTGTTGCAAGTGGTAAAACGTTTGCTGGATATTGTGCAGCCAGATGTACTTTTTCTCGGACAAAAAGATTACCAGCAATGCATGGTTCTGACGCGTTTGGTAGAACATTTTCATTTGCCTGTTGAAATAAAAATTTGCGACACATTGAGAGAAAGCGATGGTTTAGCGATGAGTTCGCGCAATGCACGACTGAGCGCAGATGACAGGCAAATTGCAGTCAAATTATCACAGGCACTTTTTTACATAAAAAAGCATATTTCGGAAATTCCATTGCAACAATTAATTGTCGATCAAACCAATTTTATTCAGGAAGATGACCTGATCAAAGTAGAATATCTGGTGATTGTAAATGGAAAAACATTACAACCCATTTCAGAGTATGATGCATCAATTCCGACAACTGTTTTAGTGGCTGCTAAACTCGGCGAAGTGCGATTGATTGATAATATGATTGTTAATGATTAACAATGAACGACTTTTTTCTTTGCATCGTTAATCGCACACCGTAAATTGTTAATCGTTCGGTAATTTGTTAATTCAGATTAATACATACCTTTACACCGTAAATTTTAATACATGTTTGTACACGTTTTTAGAGCAAAATTGCACCGCGTTGTTGTTACCGAAGCGAACCTGAATTATATGGGAAGCATTACAGTAGATGAGAATTTATTGGATGCTTCCGGCATTTTCCCAAATGAAAAAGTGCAGATCGTAAACATCAATAACGGTGAGCGTTTTGAAACTTATGTGATAAAAGGCGAACGTGGCTCTGGCCAGATCTGCTTAAACGGACCTGCTGCGCGCAAAGTGCAATTAGGCGACAAACTGATCGTAATTGCATACGGAATGATGACGCTGGAAGAAGCTAAAACGTTCACACCGGTTGCAGTCTATGTGGACGAAAACAATCAACAAGTGAAATAGTATTTGTATTTTCGTTTTTGCATGAAAAATATACAATCAGCAATCAAGATATTACTGTCATTAGGTTTAGGAATCGGATTAATCATTTGGTTCTGGAACTCGATGTCGGCGACAGATAAAGAACAAACGATTAATGCGTTTAAAAGAGCCAATTATTTTTGGGTAATTATGGCGCCGCTGATTGGTTTTTTAGGCAACTTTATCAGAACACAACGCTGGCGTTTGTTGCTGCGTCCGTTAGGTTATAATCCAAATTACTGGAACACATTTCACTCTGTGATGGTGATGTATTTTTTCAATTTATTCGTGCCACGTTTAGGTGAAGTAACACGTTGCAGTTTCTTAGCACAATACGAAAATGTTCCTGTTGAAAAATCGTTAGGTACTATGGTTACTGAACGTTTGATTGATGTATTATGCTTAGGTGTTGTTTTCTTATTAATCATCTTATTTCTTGGAAAAGAACATTATTATGCACTAAAAGATAACTTTAATCAGCTAACTGAAGGTCTTGGTGGTGGTACTCTTATGATGATTTTAAAATATTCTATTCCGGTTTTATTGGTTGTTGGTATTATCATTTTTTCTATCTACTACATTCAAAAAAATGGTTTAGATAGATTGATCGATTTGGTAAAATCCAAAATAAAAAATTTGCTTACGTCAGTTCTTTCTGTAAAAGATGTAAAAGAAAAACCACAATTCATTTTCCTGACAGTAAGCATGTGGATTTCTTATTTAGTTATGTTTTATGTCAATTATTTAGCATTGCCTGAAACAAATCATTTGCCATTTGTTTCTGCATTGGTTTGCTTGATGTTTGGTTCGTTAGCTGTTATCATTACACCAGGCGGAATTGGCGTTTTTCCAATTGTTATTCAAATGGTTTTAGTTTCATTTAAAGTAAATCCAAGCATCGCGTTAGCAATTGGTATGATTGCTTGGTCTGTACAAACATTAGGTGTCTTAATTGGCGGTATGCTTTCGTTGGTGTTGCTGAATGTTTTAAATAAAAAAACAAATACTGCTGTTGTTGAATAATTCAACCAAAATAATTTCCGATCTCAATTCCTTTCTTTCTTCATTAGACAGAAAAAATAAAACGATTGTTTTTACGAATGGCTGTTTTGACTTATTACATCAAGGTCATTTGCATTTATTGAACGAAGCAAAAAAATTGGGCGATATATTAATTGTTGCAGTGAATAATGATGCTTCCGTAAAACAACTAAAAGGCGAAACACGTCCAATTGAAAATTTGGAAACACGATTACAACATCTTTCCGAATTAAAAGAAGTTGACTATGTAATTTCTTTCTCAGAAGAAACACCGATCCATTTGATCGAGCAAATACAACCAACTGTTTTAGTAAAAGGCGGCGACTATAAAAAAGAAGATGTTGTCGGAAATAAGATTGCTGAACAAGTCGTTATTGTTCCTTTATTAGCCGGTTTTTCTACTACAAAAATAATTCAATCAAAGCAGTAAAATTGATAATTGCATAATTGTTAATTGTCAATCAAAAATCGTATTTTCGCATGCTCAAAAATCTCAAAAATGGATTTTAAACTTACCGAAGAACACCAACAAATACGTGAAATGGCGCGCAACTTTACGCAAACTGTATTAAAACCAGGCGTTATTGACCGCGACCGCGATATGATTCATCCAACAGAATTCCTAAAACAAATGGCAGAATTGGGTTTTATGGGCATGATGGTCGATCCAAAATATGGCGGTGGCGGCATGGATACGTTGTCATATTGTATCGCGATGGAAGAAATTTCAAAACTGGATGCATCTTGCTCAGTAGCGATGTCAGTAAATAATTCATTGGTTTGTTGGGGTTTGGAAGCATACGGTACAGAAGAACAAAAACAGAAATATTTAGCACCATTAGCAAAAGGAGAAAAATTAGGTGCATTTGCACTAAGCGAACCGGAAGCAGGTAGCGATGCTACATCACAAAAAACAATTGCTGAAGATAAAGGCGATTATTATTTGTTGAACGGAACAAAAAACTGGATCACCAATGGCGGCAAAGCAGATACTTATTTAGTAATTGCGCAAACACATCCAGAAAAAGGGCACAAAGGTATCAATGTGTTGATTGTAGAAAAAGGCATGCCTGGTTTTGAAATTGGCGCGAAAGAAGATAAGTTAGGTATTCGTGCTTCTGATACTCATTCATTATTATTTACTGATGTTAAAGTACCGAAAGAAAACAGAATCGGTGAAGATGGTTTTGGTTTTAAATTCGCGATGAAAACATTGGAAGGCGGTCGTATTGGTATTGCTGCGCAAGCATTAGGAATTGCTGCAGGTGCTTATGAATTGGCAGTAGAATATTCGAAAGTGCGTAAAGCATTTGGAACGGAAATATCTAATCATCAAACCATACAATTTAAGCTGGCTGACATGGCTACTGAAATTGAAGCTGCACGATTATTAGTATATAAAGCAGCATGGTTAAAAGATCAGCATAAAGATTATGCGGTGGCATCAGCTACGGCGAAATTATTTGCATCAGAAGTAGCAATGAAAGTAACAACAGAAGCTGTGCAAATTCACGGTGGCTATGGTTATGTAAAAGAATATCATGTAGAACGATTAATGCGCGATGCAAAGATCACGCAAATCTACGAAGGAACTTCAGAAGTACAACGCATTGTTATTTCGCGTGGTGTACTGAGTGGAAAAGTGTAAAGTATTCAGTGCGTAGTAGGCAGTCTTACTGCATCTTAATTACTGCTTACTGCCTGCAAAAAATAAATAAAGGAGACGTGTCCGAGTGGTTGAAGGAGCACGCCTGGAAAGTGTGTATACGGGAAACTGTATCATGAGTTCGAATCTCATCGTCTCCGCAAAAAAAAAACTAAACAGCAAGTCTAAAATTGAATTTTATTCTTTTGATTTTTTAGCTTCTTTTCCTTGTGCGTTCACTAATTTTTCAAATTCTTTATCAATATAATAAAGACTTTGCGGACCTTTTCCAATCAGTTTTATTTTATCTATTATTCGGTTGAACTGTACTTCTTCTTCGCGTTGTTCTAAAACGAAAAACTGTAAGAAATCTTCTGTAGCATGATCATCTTCAGTTACAGTAGTTTTTAAGATGCCATAAATCGATTTAGTTACTTTCTGTTCATTCGATAATGAATGTTCACACACTTCCAAAATATCTTTAAAATCAATTTTAGATTGTTTTACCGCAGGAACAATTGCGTGACCGCCAACTTCATTGATATAATCAAAGAATTTCATAAAATGCACATGCTCTTCATCGGATTGTTTGCGGAAAAATTTTGCGCAGCCTTCCAATCCTTCTTTCTCACACCATGCCGCTACTGCCAAATAACTGAAAAATGCACTGGCTTCTAATTCTAAATGTGCATTTAATGCTTTTTCTACTTTTTTAGGAATAATCATATAACTATGTATTTGTGTTGCAATTTAACATTTTCAAGGTAAATAAGTTGAATTAAATTAATTTAGTAACAAAAATTACGATGCAGGATTTTGGCTTTTCTATAGAAACATTAATAAATGCGGATAAGCAAACACTTTGGAAACATATAACGCAAATGAAAAATGTAAATGCTGAGCTGATGCCATTTGCAAAAATGACTTATCCAAAAGACAGAAGCGAAATCGGCAATAATGATGTGCCAATGAATCAAACGCTTTTCGTAAGCTATGTTTTTTTATTTGGTTTTATTCCGATTGATATTCATTATCTGAAATTAGATAAGATAGATTTTGGTAGTGCATTCTATGAAAATTCTACTACAATGACGCATAAATATTGGAAGCACACTAGAACATTAACTGAACAAAACGGAAAAAGTTTAGTGCGTGACGAAGTGCATTTTTCACCACGAATTCCTTTTTTAGGAAATGTTTTTTTATCTGTTATAAAAACTGTTTTTAAAAACAGGCATGAGAAACTGAAGAAATATTTTGAATTAAAAAACGCCACGAATTTTCGTGGCGTCTTTTAATTTTTATAACAGTTGCTGAAACAAGTTCAGCATAACAGGATAATATTATCCAGCAACTTGTTGTTTAATTAAGTTCAATGCAGAACCTGCTTTGAACCAACCGATTTGTTGGTCATTGTAAGAATGTGCTACTTCAAAACTTTCTGTAGAACCATCTTTATGATGCAGTACGATCGTTAAGTTTTTACCTGGTGCAAATTCAGTTAAACCAACGATATCAATCGTATCTGTTTCCTGAATTTTTTCGTAATCGTCTTTGTTTACGAAAGTCAATGCTAACATACCTTGTTTTTTCAAGTTGGTTTCATGAATACGCGCAAACGATTTAACCACTACAGCACGAACACCTAAATGACGCGGCTCCATCGCAGCATGCTCACGAGAAGAACCTTCGCCATAGTTTTCATCACCAAATACGATAGAACCTAAACCAGCCGCTTTGTACGCACGTGCTGTTGCTGGAACCGGACCATATTCACCGCTTACTTCATTCAATACATGGTCTGTTTTATCGTTGAATGCATTTACTGCACCGATCAACATGTTATTAGAAATGTTATCTAAGTGGCCACGATATTTCAACCATGGACCAGCCATAGAAATATGGTCGGTGGTACATTTTCCTTTTGCTTTAATCAGTAGTTTCAAACCTGTTAAGTCGGTGCCTTCCCAAGGTTGGAAACCAGCCAATAATTGTAAACGATCCGAAGTAGGATTTACAATAACTTCTACAGAAGAACCATCTTCTGCCGGTGCCTGATAACCTGCATCTTCTACAGCAAAACCATTTGGCGGCAATTCAAAGCCAGTCGGTTCGTCTAATTTTACCTGCTCACCGTTTTCGTTGGTTAATGTATCTGTTAATGGATTGAAATCTAAACGACCTGCAATGGCTAAAGCTGTTACTAATTCAGGCGAACCAACAAATGCATAGGTATTTGGATTGCCATCAGCACGCTTTGCAAAGTTTCTGTTGAACGAGTGAACAATTGTATTCTTTTCGCCTTTCTCAGCACCTTCACGACTCCATTGTCCGATACAAGGTCCGCAAGCATTTGCGAAAACATTCGCACCAATTTCATCAAACAATTTAATAAAACCATCGCGTTCAATGGTGTAACGCACTTGCTCAGAACCAGGTGTGATAGTAAATTGCGCTTTTGATTTTAAATTTTTCGCTTTTACTTGTTTTGCTAAAGAAGCTGCACGCGAAATATCTTCATAAGATGAATTCGTACAAGAACCAATCAAACCCACTTTAACATCTAAAGGCCAGCCGTTTTTCACTGCTTCTTCTTTCATTTTAGAAATTGGTGTTGCCAAATCCGGTGTGAAAGGTCCGTTCAAGTGTGGTTCTAATTCTGATAAATTGATCTCGATTACCTGGTCGAAATATTTTTCCGGTTCTGCATAGCATTCAGCATCTGCATTCAAATATGGTTTGATGGTATCAGCTAAAGCAGCAACATCAGCTCTGCCTGTACCTTTTAAGTATCTTGCCATAGAATCGTCATAACCGAACGTAGAAGTTGTTGCGCCAATTTCAGCACCCATATTTGCAATCGTACCTTTACCAGTACAAGACATTGCTGTAACGCCTTCGCCAAAATATTCCACAATAGCACCTGTTCCACCTTTTACCGTTAGGATACCAGCTACTTTTAAGATTACATCTTTAGGTGAAGTCCAGCCGCTTAATTTTCCTGTTAATTTTACACCAATTAATTTTGGCCATTTCAGTTCCCAAGGCATACCAGCCATTACATCTACTGCATCAGCACCACCAACACCAATCGCAATCATACCTAAACCACCAGCATTTACGGTATGCGAGTCTGTACCAATCATCATACCACCAGGAAATGCGTAGTTTTCCAATACTACCTGGTGAATGATACCAGCGCCTGGTTTCCAGAAACCAACACCATATTTATTAGAAACGGAAGCGAGGAAATTATATACTTCATTATTTGTATTGATGGCTTCCTGCAAATCTTTGTCTGCACCGATTTTTGCCTGTATTAAGTGGTCAGCATGAACCGTTGAAGGCACTGCTACTTTTTTGCGACCAGCTTGCATAAATTGTAATAAAGCCATTTGAGCGGTTGCATCTTGCATAGCCACGCGATCCGGTGCGAAATCTACATACGATTTTCCGCGTTGGAAGTTTTCTAAGGATTGCGACTCGTGTAAATGCGCAAATAAGATTTTTTCTGCTAAGGTTAAAGGTCTATTCAAAAGTGCTTTAGCTTTGTCCACTTTCGCAGGAAATTCTGCGTAAACCTTTTTAATCATATCCAAATCAAAAATCATGGAATTTTTATTTAAAAGATTACAAAATAAGATGTTAAATCGACCGCAAAGGTACAATTTTTTTGGTGAGAATTCTCTAAAAATATTAACCTAAAAACTCATTACTAAGTTCATTTATTTGATTGTAATTTTATGTAAATTTTTTCTACCAATATCTTATTACATTTACATACGTGAATTTTTTAGAAATACTTACTTTATCTTATCGTTCGGTGCGTACCAATATTGGTCGAACAATTATAACGTGCTGCATCATCGGTTTTGGAATCATGGCGCTGGTTGGTATCTTAACTGCAGTGGATGGCTTGAAAAGTTATCTGGCAAAAAGCTTCAGCAGCATGGGCGCCGGCACGTTTAAAATTAGAAACAGAAGTTTAGGTTTTAATTTAGATAGTGATGATGAAACGGTGCCAAAAGTATTTCGCAGTATTTCTTATTTAGAAGCGCAAACGTTTAAAAATAAATTTACCGAAAAATATTCCACATCAATTCAGTATATCGGTAATCAAGGCAGTACTATAAAATACGGCAATGTTAAAACGAATCCGAATATCATTGTTTTTGGTTCTGATGAAAATTACCTGAATAACGAAAGTTATACCTTAATTAAAGGAAGAAATTTTACGACAACAGAATTATCCACCGGAAGTAATGTGGTGATTTTAGGTTATACAGTTGCGAAAAAACTGTTTGGCAAGAATTATAATTTAGATGATAAAATTGTCCGCATTGACGATATTAAATTTAAAGTAATTGGTGTGCTGGATGAGAAAGGTTCGAGTTTTATTACAACTGATAATATGGTGCTGATTTCCATTATGAAAGCGCGACAAGTGTATCCGCAGGAAAATCCGTCGTATGTGATCAGTGTGAAAGGAAATGATGCGGAACATATGCAGCCGGTTGAAGATGAAGCAACGAGTTTGATGCGTACGGTTCGTAAACTGCGCCCAGGTGAAGAAACCAATTTTGATATTTTAAAGAGCGATAGCATTTCAGGCATGTTTGTTGAGAAGATGAGTTACGCAACCATGGCTGGTTTTATTATTGGCATCATCACGTTGATTGGTGCAGCTATTGGCTTAATGAATATCATGTTGGTGAGTGTAACGGAACGCACTAAAGAAATTGGGACATTAAAAGCTATTGGCGCGAACAAAAATACCATTCGTATGCAGTTTTTATTGGAAGCGATTGTGATTTGCCAGCTTGGCGGCGCGCTCGGTATTATTTTAGGCATTGCTGCCGGCAACGCGGTTTCTCTATCCATTGGCGGCGCATTTATAATACCTTGGGTTTGGATATTGGTTGGTGTTTCTTTTTGTTTAGTTGTTGGATTGGTTTCAGGAATCTATCCTGCGTTTAAAGCATCTAATTTAGATCCGATAGAAGCGTTGCGATATGAGTAATTATGGTCTTGCAATGATCAATCGCAATGCGCAGGTGAAATAAGCTTGTGTGCGAAAGTGTCCGTATTTCCTGTCCCATTCGCCTGATTCCAAATCATCTTTTAAGCGTTGCACTAATTCTTCTTCTTTTTCTTTTGATAAAAATGACCAAGCTGATTGTGATAAGCGCACTTCTTTTTCTAAGAATGCTTCAGGTCTTCCGTAAAATGCTTCCTGAAAACCATCTACACAATCCAATGGAATCGGAATTTCTACGATTTCAGTATTTCCACCAAGCGCATTTACAATTCTTTCGATTGTTGGATAGCGTGCTTTTTCCACTTCTATCAATTCCTGAAAATAATGCGCATTCCAGAAATTATCCAATGCATTCGGATCGAATGTCATAATAACTACCTGTTCTTTCGTTACTCGTCGCAGTTCTTTCAATCCTTTTTCAATATCAGGCCAATGATGCACAGTTACCATCGCCATTGATGCATCAAACGCATTGTCATCAAAAGGCAGCGCATCTGCCTTGCCATTAATGGCAGGCACTTTGTTGGTTTTTTGTCGCTGCGAACGCATCACGACAGACGGCTCAACAGCTACCACATATTTATCGGCTGGTTCGTAAGAACCTGCGCCTGCGCCAACATTCAGCACTGTTTTTGCAGATGCTAATGCCTCGTTTACATACGCTGCAATACGCGGATCGGTTTGGCGATGACCGGCGTATTTTTGCCCGTGTTTATCGTAATTGAATGCCGGATTTTGTATTTCCATGTGGTGAATTTATGAAAAGTAAATGGTTTCAGATTTATGAAAACACTTATCAAATCTTAAATAAAAAACGCCGAACAATTGTTCGGCGTTTTCTTATTTGTTATAAACTTAGCGAATGATTACTCAGCAACTACTTCAAATTCGATTTCAGTAGCTACTTCTTTGTATAAGTTTACGGTAGCTTTGTAAGTTCCAACTTCTTTTACTTCGCCAACAATATGAACTTTCTTTCTGTCGATAGTAAGGTCAAATTGTTTTTTTAATGCTTCAGCAACTTGAATGTTGGTAACGCTTCCGAACAATTTTCCGCTTGTACCTGCTTTTGAACCAACCACAATTTTAGATGCTTTCAGTTTTTCAGCCAATACTTTATAATCTTCGATTAATTTAGCAATTTTCGCTGATTGTTGTTTTTTGATCTCTTCGTTGTGTTTTTTGTTCGAAGCATTCGCTGTTTGCGCGAAACCTTGTGGTATCAGGTAGTTTCTGCCGTAGCCAGGTTTTACTGTTACTACATCGAATTTAGTACCTAAGTTTTCTATATCTTTTAATAAAATGACTTCCATGATTGTATTATTTTAAAAGGTCAGTAACGTAAGGCAATATTGCTAAGTGACGCGCTTTTTTCACTGCTTGAGAAATTTTACGTTGGAATTTCAACGAGTTTCCGGTTAAACGACGCGGCAACAATTTACCTTGTTCATTAATAAATTTCAACAAAAACTGTGGGTCTTTGTAGTCGATGTATTTGATACCGCTTTTTTTGAATCGGCAGTATTTTTTCTTTTGCAAGCCAATTTTAGGCGAGTTCAGGAATTTGATTTCTTCGTGTGTTGCCATTATGCTTCTGCTTTTTTAGATTTACCACTTAATTTCTCTCTGCGTTGTTGTGCATACGCGATGCCATGTTTATCCAATTTTGTAGTTAAGAAACGCATGATGTTTTCATCGCGTTTAAATTCCACTTCAAATTTTTTGATAAACTGAGTGTCAACTTCAAAATGCAACAAACTGTAAAAACCTGTTGTTTTTTTCTGGATTGGATAAGCCAATTGCTTAATGCCCCAATCTTCTTTGTGAACCACCTTTCCGCCAGCTTTCTCGATGAGATCTGCGTACTTTTTTACGGTTCTTGTGTACTCTTCGTTAGAGAGCACCGGCGTTGTAATAAAAACCGTTTCGTAATTGCTCATGATTGATTAATTTAATTATTCCGAAAAATTTCGGACTGCAAAGATAGTGATTAATCAGCGAATTTGAAAATGAGTTGATTTGAAAATGAGGATTTTATGTTAAATTTCTGTGTTTAAAAGGTCGATTTTAGTTGATTTACTAATTTTTGACTGACAAAAACAAAAAAGCTGCCGAAATTTCAGCAGCTTTATAATTGTAAAACCGTTAATTGACAATCATTAATCGTCAATTAATTCTGTTCTTCCTTCGCTTTTTTTGCTTTTGGTTTCTTTTTGATCTCGAATTTCAGTTTTTCTTTACTTTCATCTAAATCAATAGAAATCAAATCGCCTTCTGCAATGTTTGTATTCAGAATTTCTTCTGCCAACGGATCTTCCACATGCTTTTGTATCGCACGGTGTAACGGACGCGCACCAAACTGAGGATCGTATCCTTTTTCTGCTAAGAAATCTTTCGCAGGAATCGTCAGTTCGATGTTATAACCTAATGTTTCCAAACGTTTGTAAACACCAGCCAACACGATATCAATGATTTTATGAATTTCTTCTTTGCCTAAGCTGTTGAACACAATTACATCATCGATACGGTTTAAAAATTCCGGCGAGAACGTTTTTTGCAACGCTTTCTGAATTACACCTTTTGTCAATGCATCTGCATTGTCTTTGATGGCTGATGTGGTAAAACCAACGCCTGTTCCAAAATCCTTTAATTGTCGGACACCAATGTTCGATGTCATGATGATGATCGTATTTTTGAAATCGATTTTTCTGCCTAAACCATCTGTTAATTGTCCGTCATCCAATACTTGCAACAAAACATTGTAAACATCAGGATGCGCTTTTTCGATCTCATCCAATAAGATAACTGAATACGGTTTTCTGCGTACTTTTTCTGTTAATTGACCACCTTCTTCGTAACCAACATATCCTGGAGGCGCTCCAATTAAACGAGAAATAGAGAATTTTTCCATGTATTCGCTCATGTCAATTCTGATCAAAGAATCTTCTGTGTCGAACATGTAACGTGATAAAGCACGTGCTAATTCTGTTTTTCCGACGCCTGTTGGTCCTAAGAAAATAAATGTACCAATTGGTTTTTTCGGATCTTTTAAACCAACACGATTTCTTTGAATTGCTTTGGTGATTTTCTCAACTGCTTCGTTTTGTCCGATTACTTGTTTTTGTAAATCAGAATTCATTTGAACCAGTTTTTTGCTTTCGCTTTGCGCCACACGTTTTACAGGAATACCGGTCATCATTGCTACTACTTCAGCAATATCTTCTTCAGCAACCGGAAAACGTTTTGTTTTCGCATCTTCTTCCCATTGTAATTTCGCCTGCTCTAATTGTTCCTGCAATTTCTTTTCAGAATCGCGCAAACGAGCTGCTTCTTCATAACGTTGGTTTTTCACCACCTGGTTTTTCTCTTCTTTTACTTTCTCGATCTCTTCTTCCAAATGCGTGATATTTTCCGGCACATGAATATTTTTCAAATGCACACGCGCGCCAACTTCATCCAAAACATCAATTGCTTTGTCCGGTAAGAAACGATCGGTAATATATCTTGTACTCAACTGAACGCAAGCATTGATTGCTTCTGGACTATATTCTACGTTGTGATATTCTTCATAACGCGCTTTTAAATTTGTTAAGATCGTCAATGTTTCTTCAGGTGTTGGAGGATCGACAATTACTTTCTGGAAACGTCTGTCTAACGCGCCGTCTTTTTCAATATACTGACGATATTCATCTAATGTAGATGCGCCGATGCATTGCAATTCGCCACGTGCCAAAGCAGGTTTGAAAATATTAGATGCATCCAGCGAACCTGTTGCGCCGCCAGCACCAACGATGGTGTGAATTTCATCGATAAATAGAATCACATCACGATTTTTTTCCAGTTCGGTCATGATGGCTTTCATACGCTCTTCAAATTGACCGCGATATTTTGTGCCTGCAACCAATGCTGCCAAATCCAAAGAAACTACACGTTTATTGAATAATACACGCGATACTTTTCGTTGTATAATTCTTAATGCCAAACCTTCAACGATTGCTGTTTTACCAACGCCAGGTTCGCCAATTAAGATCGGATTGTTTTTCTTTCTTCTGGATAAGATTTGAGAAACACGTTCGATTTCAGTTTCGCGACCAACAATAGGATCGAGACGACCTTCTTCTGCAAGACGTGTGATGTCTCTGCCAAAATTGTCTAAAACCGGTGTATTGGATTTTGAAGTTGCCTTTTTGGCAGTTGGCTGTCCGGTGCCGCCACCTTGACCGCCGAATCCGCCGCGTGCGCGTTCGTCTTCGTCACCTTCATCAAATGGTTCGTTTGGCATTTCGTCTGTAAAATCAGGCAGATCTTTTTCGTTTTGCATAAAATCTAATTCTGCGCGGAAAACTTCGTAATTAATGTCCCATTTATTCAACAATTGCGTTACGATATTTTCTTTGTTTTTTAAAATAGATAACAACAAATGTTCAGTGCCAACAGTTTCCTGTTTCATTGATTTCGCTTCTAACAATGTTATTTTTAATACTTTCTCAGCTTGCTTGGTTAACGGCAAACTATTAACGTTTCCGGGCACTGTAGTCACTTTATCTTTTATAGCATCTTCTACTTTTTTGCGAAATAAATTGATGTCTATAGTTAATGAGCGTAACACTTTTATTGCCATGCCATCGCCTTCGCGAATCAAGCCCAGCAATAGATGTTCGATGCCTATTTGATCGTGTTTCAGACGAAGTGCTTCTTCGCGACTATACGAAATCACTTCTTTTACTTTTGGTGAAAATTTAGCTTCCATAATAGATGTCTTTCAAATTAGCTGCCAAGTTTTAAACCTGACAATGTTACATAATTCAAACTTATTGGTAATAAGATAAAAGTAAAACGCTTTTTTAACTTTTTATTGTTTTTTTTGCACAATTACTGTATATCTTATAATATTAACAAAAAAATTACTCAAAAGCATTCTTTTCTATTTTAAAAGATAATTATTTCCGGTATTTAGTTGCTTTGTTTTTGTAATTATTTTAACCAGTAAGAACTGCCGGAAAATATCTGAATAAAGAAATGCGGATTTCGAGTAAATAATCCTATTTTTGTTCGAATGATGATTGGTAAATGACGCGATAATATGTCTTATTACAGATCTTCGATTCTTTTTATTTCAATTAAAATTTAAAAACAGGAATATGAAATTTAGTGTTGACAAACAATCAGGATTAGTAGTGTATGAATTATTAGAAGATAAATTAACTTCTTTAAACGCACCGGTTTTAAAATCAGAATTGGTATTAGCAAATGCAGAAGGTTTTAAAAACATAGTTGTTGATCTCGATAAGGTAAAATTTGTAGATTCTTCCGGCTTAAGTGCACTGTTGATCGGACATCGTTTGTGTAAAGAAGAAAAAGGTATTTTCGGTTTGTGTGGTTTGAATGACACGGTAAAAGCACTGATAAAAATTTCTCAGTTAGAAGATGTTTTACATGTTTATTCAACGCAACACGATGCGACATCTGCTATCGAAAGCAAAAAGAAAAAATAAAAAGTCTGTAGTTATTTGTAAAAAGTTATACAGAAATAATCGTCAGCTATAACGAATAACTGATAAATCTGTAACTCAAACCTTGAGCTTTAATGTTACCATATTAGGCAGCAATTCTGCCATTTTCAACCATGGACGAAATCCTACAGCACAAGTTATAACTATTGGTAACCAACAATTTTTAATGGATTGTGGCGAAGGTACACAGCAGCGCATGTTGCAATATAAAGTGAAATGGTTTGCAATTAATCACATTTTTATTTCGCATTTGCATGGTGATCATTATTTCGGCCTGATTGGTTTGATTACTACATATAATTTACTGAAACGCACAGAACCATTGACGATTTTTGCGCCTGCTTTATTAAAAGAAATTGTAGAAATACAATTAAAAGCAAGTGCTACAACCATTAATTATGAATTAAATTTTATTGCAACAAATGACGATGATCTGCATTTGGTTTTTGAAAATGATATTGTAGAAATTTATTCTTTTCCATTAGTGCATAAAATTCCAACGACTGGTTTTTTGTTTAAAGAAAAACAAAGTGAACGAAAATTGATTGTTGAAAGATTGGCTGGTTTTGATATTGATAAAAGCGATTATAAATTGCTCAAAAAAAATCAAAATATATTTGACAAGAATGGCAATGAAGTATTTGCCGAAACAGTTACTGAAGCACCAAAAAATGCACGCATGTATGCATTTTGCAGCGATACTATGTACAGTGAACGAATTATAGATTTTATAAAAAATGCTGATCTGGTTTATCACGAAGCAACTTATATGAATGATTCGCTGGAAAGAGCCAGAGAGACGAAGCATTCTACTGCATTACAAGCTGCAATGATAGCACAAAAAGCGAATGCAAAAAAACTGATTATTGGACATTTTTCTTCGCGTTATTCAGAACTTTTTGTTTTGGCAGATGAAGCAAAAACCGTTTTTGAAAATACAGAACTGGCCATCGAAGGCGCTGTTTTCGAAATATGATTTTTAAAAAATAATTTAAATTAAAATGTCTCGCCTAAGCGAGACATTTTAATTTATAATGAAATCTTTTTTAATGAATGATATACAATTTACCGTAGCCGTGTTTAAAATATTTATCAATAGAACTTTGTCTGATTTCAGTGGAAGTGCCATCGTTATTGCGCGTCATCACTCTGTAAAAATAAACGCCATTTGCCAATCGATCGCCATAGTTGTCAGTCGCGTCCCATTTATAGTCGGTAATGTTCGTACCGATATGCAAATTGCCTAACTGCTCTTTGGTAATTTCTTTTACAACCTTACCGCTAGCGCTAAATATCTGTATGACCAGTTGCTCAGGAACAGTCGCACCAGTGATGGTAAATACAAACTGTGTTGATGTTGAAAACGGATTCGGATAATTTAGAACATTCGTGATACTTGGCTTGGAATCTACTTTAAATTTGATTCTGTAATCATATTTTCCGGCGTCGTTTTTACTTCGGTCTATACCTTGCGCACGAATTTCATAAGTGCCATCTGCTAATGTTGGTTTATAAATTAAACGAGCTTCATTGTTTTTTGCCAGATTATTCGGATCTGCCGGAATGAAGGTGACATCACTTTGATTGCGGTAAATCTGAACAGGAACATCAGGTGCATTTGGATAGAATAAATAAATCAAAAACCCTGAAGTATCATTCAATGCTAAGAATTTGTTTTCATCTTTTAATCGGAACAGAATCTCAGGATTTGCGGCAACGTATTCACCATCTATTATATGTCTGCCATCAAACGTAACATCAAGCAATGGATTGATTCGGTCTTTTAAAACATAAGCATTGAAAGTTGCAAAGTTATTGAAATGGAACTGTTCCGGTTGGTCATCGTCCGGATTTACTTCAATCGTTACTGAATTTAAACCGAAGAAATTAGCACCTGCAAACGGATAGGTGAAATCTATATTGATAGATGTTTTACCTGGCAATACACCAAATCTTTTATAAAACACAGTAATGTGATTGGATGCATCTTTAATAGTATATTTTACCAATAAACTGTCCATGTTAATCGGCGTCACATTCTCAACAGCAACAGACATAGTGAATGTTTCACCGGCAATAATAGTATCACGTGCTTTCACAAAATGAATAGTTGGATTCACAACAGCTTCCGGTGCTTTGTCATAGAATAAACGCCAGTGATCCATTTGCGGTGCAGTTCCAAGAGAATCATCGCTTGTGTTCCACTCCATTTGTACAAAAGGATATCTTTTTGCATCAGTATTTAAAACAGTAGATGGTCCTTTTGTAAATTCAAAACTATTGTTTGGTAATTGCACTCTATAGCCGGAAGTATCATAGCCATAAATCTTAACATTTCCATTGTCGAAAGATGGATTTTCTTTTGAATGCCAGTCCATATTAAAATCACGCCAATTCCTGGCAGGTCCGATTAAAGGTGACTGCATGGTGCCTTTTGTCCAGGTTCCGCCAAAAGTGAAAAGCGTATCAATAACATTTGGTGCAGATCGTTTAATCTGTAATGTGTTAAAATTTGGATCACAAGTATGTGTGAAGAAAACGAATGGTGCATAAGCTTCCTGATTACGTATTTGAGTAATACCTAATCTTTCAAAAGCGTCAAATAAAGTTGAATCGCCACCAGCGCCATCTGCAGCCCATTGGTCATAACCCGGATCGAAGAAGCTATATCCTAAGACATAAGCATTACACGGAATCGAGTTTAAGAAATCGATTGCAAATTTACGTTCTGTTTTACCTGAATTTACATCGGCTGGAACATTTCTGGTAATAAATTCAACTACATTGGTTGGATAACGATTGAATGTTCTGTCATTGTATGGACCTCTGCCACTGTTACCTATTTGGTACGTTTGCCAGTTTCTTCCGGTATTTCCATCATAAACAAAGAATATAAATCCACGTCTGTCCCATGCGTTAATAGCAATTCTGAATCCATCCCAATATGCATAAATATCCTGATCGTTAAATCCGCCATTTCTTACTTGTATAGTACGTGTGGTGCTAGGATAATAGAACATTCTGTCTTGTTTAAGAGACAATGTGTTGAATGAATTTTTTGAATACTGAAAATAATGTGATTGATTCCAGCCGGTAGATAAACTAGTATTGTACAAGAATGAACTGACTTTCCAATTTGCGAAGTTTCCAGGTATTGTATCTACAGCACCACGCCAATAGTAAACTTTATTCTCAATTTTTGGAATAGTTGGCTGCCATTTTATAGTAGCACCAGGTGCCGTAACTCTGGTTGTAGTTAAAAGCGGACTATTGAAAAGTTCAGTAGTATCTATCTGGAAAACATAAGACTGAACGCCTGCAAAATTATTTGCTGTAGAAAAGACCAATTCATAATTAGGTTCATTTACAATGCAAAAATCATATGGATAAATTGGAATAATGTCATCCGCTAAAATGAGTTTGGTTACAGACACTTCATTATTCAATTCAGAATATTCAGCGATTTCATCAGCATAATCTACTTTAATATTAAATGTATTTAAACCAGGTCCGTTAACTCTGTCAGAAGGAATCCATACATATGCAGTATCTGTGTTTTTTGCACTTGGAATTGTAATTATCGTATTTTGTATTTGTCCATTTGGGAAAATACGTGAAACATTTATTTTATAATTTCTTACTGAAGCATCGTTTGCAACTGCAACAGCACCTAAGTTTTTAACGATTACTTTTATTAAAAATGAGTCAGATGACGCATTAATATTTTGCGGTGAAAAAGAAACGCTGCTTTGATCAATATAATAATCAGGTCTGAAATGTGAGTTAAGTCGTAAACCAGGATCACCGTGAAAGATCATCTGCTCAGCAATTTGCGGATTTAGTTCAAAACCGTTTAATGCTAAACTTTTTGATGTTTCTTTCAGAATATTTCCAATTTTATCATTATACATATTGATCGAAAGATTCTCATAGAATTTTGTTGAATAGTTATTTAAACTGGACGATACTGCATAAGTGGTTGGCGCTAAATAACCGATAGCAGCTTTGTTTGGTGTTAACACAAATCGGTCGCTGTATGAACTCGAATGCGGAATGTCTGCAAAAATACTACCGACAAAACATCCATTGGATAACATTAAATGATACCTGCCTTTATTGTCGAAATGTTCCGGTTCTAAATTAAAATCAAGTGTAGAGGTAGCCGAGTGACCAAAGAACGTAATAAGCGAAACACCTGTGTTAATAATGGAATCTAAGAAAATATTTTGAGCGATCTGGATCGGATCGGTACTGTTTTTATATAAACTGGAAACCTTGCCGCCGTATGACGGACCTTCTATCATCGGCTTGTAAATATATTCTAAATAAGAGCGAAAAAGCTGCTGCTCATTGTTGTTGTTACCACCACCAAGATGCAATACGTTTTTCATCCACATTTTATTGAATGGTGTTTCCGCTAAATTAAAGGTGTCGTTCAGTTTTGATTCATACTCTTTTACTTTATCTAAATATATTTTGATGTCATCACCGCTGGTTGCATCTAATCTTCCGGTACCTAATTGCGGATAGTTTAAGACTGCAGAACGTGCAGTTAATAAATTATCGGATGCCGGCTCGCCATATGTTGGTACTAGATTTCTCGGAATTGCAGAAGGCACAAGATTGATATAGGTGTACTCAAATCCTTTTCCAACGATAAATGCCATTTCCGGTCTTTGTACAAATTTATCGACTGCATAATTTACAAAATTTCGAATTGCCAATGGATGCTGCGTAATACCAAAGCCAAACTGATCCATCAATTCATCATAGTAATAGATTTTTGCATTGTAATTACCACCATCTGGTCCGCTTCTGTACGATCTGTATTCATTCAGATAGTCAACGCCGGAAGAACTGGTTTTTAATGCTTTATTGGAAATAATTAAATAATTTCCAGGAACAGGTGTTGAAAATACAACTGATTTAAACGAAGTAATAAAAGGTATGTCTGTGGTTGTTTGTGCTGATATATATAAACTGTCTTTTCCTTGTAAGGTCGCATCTAGATGGAATTTTATAGCTGAATCAACTACTGCAATGTATCGCTTGTTGTTTTTTAAATCATATAAGATTGGAACCGTAGATTTTCTGTCAAAATTCTGCACTTCAAAATAAACTTCTGTTTTTTTATTAAATCCAAATTCATATTTTGATAAGTTATCAAAATTTATTTCTCTTGGATAACGTAATGTGAGATTACTTACTCTATAGGTAATACTGTTAGATGGTGTTAAAAAAATGGGTTGATTTGAGACAATATCATCGCTTTTAATGGTAAAAAAATGATTTGATTTTTCCTGTGCACTGGAAGCCAGTGTAGTATCAAAACCATTTAATTTAAAATTGATTCTTTGAAATCCTTGTGGCTTAATCAATGAAATATACATGTATGCATCTGCACCATCTCTTTTTACTGCACGCGTCATGTAAAAATTAGTAAGCTGCAACTGGTCTTTGAACTGAAAATCAATGTAACCTTCGCCTAAATCGAAATCTGAATTGTATAACTCTGAATAAAACTCTGAAGACGGAAAACCTCTGAATATAGAATGTGTTGGATTGTAAAGTGTCTTATAGCAATATTCTTCTTTTGCAGGTACAGTACTGATGTCATTCGGCTCTTGTGTAATTCTTTTGTTAATGTCAAAAGGAGCTAGTGTAAGAAAAAACGTAGCACTGTCTGAGAACATACTGAAGCGAATGTTGGGCTGGTCATTTTTGTCTTTGTATAATACTGAATCCGGTTTTCCGTCATTTCTTTCGCCATAAAATTCGATGTAATCACTAACAGACATGATTCCTGAAGTAGTAACATATATTGGTACTTCAACTCCGTTCCTGAATAGCTTAAAATCAACACCGCGCAATTGGTTTGCAGGAATTCCTAAGCCGGCTAAAGTGCTTTGTGAAATTCTGTATAGACTGGTTTGTGGTACTTTGAATTTGTAATAAGTAGTTCCGTAACTGATCCATTCATTGCCGTAACTCTGTGCTTTTGCAAATTGTGATAAACACAATAAGCAAACGATATACAATAATTTTTTCATCTTATATTTTTTAAGATTTTTACTTTGTTGGTTCTGTCGTTGCCGGCGCAGCTTGTTCAGCAGGAGCCGGTGTCGTTTCTGTTGTTGGTGTCGCGTTGATCAGCTCTGCATTCTCTTTACGTTTTCTTTTATTCAAACCTACTACAAACGAAACCACATGTGAATATTGATTTTCGCTTGTTTTGCCAACATCGGTATAAGCATAATCCACGGAAACATAGCTTTTGAAACGCAAACCTACACCGATGTTCGGACTTACAGTAAATACGGTTTTTCTTTTTGCATCGCTGAACATTTTTTGAAAATTATTCACACCACCGCGTATGTAAAATATTTTCCATAAACCGATCTCTACACCAATTCGCGGATCCATACTGATTGCTTTAGAAGAAATCAGCGTATTTCTTTTTCCGTCAGTTGTCATTTCAAAATCTATTTCTGCCGAAATGTCGATTTTGTTCTTGTATAATGATTTGCTGTATGAAGCGCCAAACTGAATTCTCGGCAAGGTGATTTCTGTAGAGCTTTTGGGAATTTCATTGTCGGTTCCTTCCAAAATTTGTTTTTCTTTATCGGTAAAGCTGAATTGCCATGCATTGAATGTCGTTGTAATATCTTTTACCGTTAAGCCGATTTTCCAGTCTTTAATTTGGTAAATAGCGCCAACATCAACACCAAAACCCCAGGATTTTGCAAAACCACCGGCTTTGTTGTGTACGATTTTAGCTGTCAAACCAAGTGATAAACCAGGCACTATTTTGCGTGCATACGATAATAAAATACCATAATTTCCAACGGAAAAATTACGTACATTATCATAATTCACGGTTCCGTCAGCATCTATTAGGTCTAATGTATTTGGAATATTATCAACACCAAAGCGTAAAAAATTGATAGCAAATGCATGCTTATTACTGTCTAAAGGAAATGCGATACCTGCATAATCATATTTCGCCAAACCAGAAAAATATTCATTATGCATAAAGGTAAACTGGATATTGGTTTTGATATTCGTTAAACCAGCAGGATTCCAATAACCGGCTGTTATGTCATTTGTACTTGCAACAACAGCGTTACCAACACCGAAATTATGTGCGCCAACACCAATGTACATGAAGTCATTACTGTATTTTGGCGGTTTTGCGTACTGTGAAATACTGATAATGTTTAGTAAAAACAAAAGAGTAACGCTGAGTTTTACAGGAAAATTCATATTCATAAACAATTCATTAAAATATTGTTACACAAAGTGTGCATTACAATATTTGTAAATTTATCAAAAATCTCGTAATAATTAGATAATATTTCGACTTTTTACGTTGCATAGTGTTTTTTTTTATTTCATGTGTAAAATATGGGCTTTTAATAACGATTTATAGGTATTCAAATTGTATTTTTGCACCTTAAAAACAGAAAAAAATGAAGCAAAATTTTGTAGAGGAATTGCGTTGGCGCGGAATGTTGCATGATATGATGCCTGGTACCGAAGAATTGTTAAACAAAGAAATTGTTTCCGGCTATATCGGTTTCGATCCTACAGCAGATTCTTTAGGAATCGGCAACATGGTTCAGGTAATGACATTAATGTATTTTCAGCGTTGTGGGCACAAACCGATTGCTTTGGTTGGTGGCGCAACAGGTATGGTTGGCGATCCAAGCGGAAAAAGTGCAGAACGAAATATGCTGAGCGAAGAAGAATTGAATTATAATTTAGATTGTCAAAGAAAACAAATTGAAAAATTTCTGGATTTTAATTGCGGTGAAAATTCAGCTGAAATTGTCAATAATTATGACTGGTTCAAAGATTTTTCTTTTTTAGGTTTTATACGCGATGTTGGAAAATACATTACCGTAAATTACATGATGGCGAAAGATTCTGTAAAAAATCGTTTGGAAAACGGCATGTCGTTTACCGAGTTTTCTTACCAGTTGGTACAAGGTTATGATTTCTACTATTTATGGAAAAATAAAGGTGTGAAACTGCAGCTTGGTGGCAGCGATCAATGGGGAAATATTGTGACCGGTACAGAACTGATTCGCAAAAAAGATGGCGGCGAAGCATATGCAATCACGACACAATTAATCAAAAAAGCAGATGGAACAAAATTCGGAAAAACGGAAAGCGGCAATATCTGGCTGGATGCAAAAAAAACATCGCCGTATAAATTTTACCAGTTTTGGCTAAACGCAAGCGATGAAGATGTGAAGAATTGGATACGTGTTTTCTCTTTAAAAAATAAAGAAGAAATTGAAGCATTGGAAAAAGAACATGAAGGCAATGAGCATTTGCGCATTCTGCAAAAAGCATTAGCAGAAGAAATTACTCAACGTGTACATTCTAAACAAGATTTAGAACAAGCAATCAAATCATCGGAAATCTTGTTTGGAAAAGCGACAAAAGAAAATTTGGAACGATTAAATGAAAACGAAATACTGGATATTTTTGACGGTGTTCCTGTTTTTAAAATTGCAAAATATAAAATTGAAAATGGAGTAAACATCCTGGATTTATTGGCTGTTGATACTACTATCTTGCCGTCTAAAGGCGAAGCAAAAAAATTATTGCAATCGAACTCTATTGCAATAAACATGGAAAAGTTTGCTGATTTAAACGGAACAATAACTGCTGAAAATTTGATCTGTCAGAAATTTATTATCATTAAAAAAGGAAAGAAAGACTTCTTTTTGATTATTGCTGAATAGTAATTATTTTTTTCTTGCAACAGTAATATAGTAATTAAAAATACGTTCTTCTTTATAAAGAATATCCTGCACGATTTCGCAGTTGCGTTTGATTAAAAACGCATTGTATTCCTGCAAATTAAACTGATACGGATGCAAAATATCACCAGGAATTAATTGAAAGATTTTCTTTAAATACTCATGTTTGTGCGCATCAGTAGAAATAACTAAATAACCGTTTGGTTTGAGCGCACGCACCAAATTATCATAGCACAACTCAATATTTTCAACATGATTGATCGCATTCATGCAATAAATTATATCATACTTTTCTGTCGCATTTAGCTGTTCAATAGATTGTTGCTTGAAGTTCGTCCACATATATTTATCTTTCACAAAATGCGGCAACTGCTCATATTTATCTAACAACGGATCGATGGCGTCCACCGTGTTTCCTTTTAAAGCCATAAAAATTCCTGCTGGTCCGCAACCTGCATCCAATATCGTTTTTGCTTGCGGCAATTCAATATATTTAGTGAGTTTGAGCAGCAAGTCTTGCCAGTAATGAAATTTCCAGCTTAAATATTCTGTCGTATCTTTTTTTTGCAAATAGCGTTGCCACCACTTGTATTCAAGCGTTTGTGCTATTTTCCATCGCCATGTAGGATTTTCTAACAAAGAAAATTATTTGCACTAAAATTAAAGTTTATATCCGACAGTAAAAAATATGGCCGGTTTTTTAATTTTTAAGGTAACAACCGGAACTTCTGAATGCCAGAAATCAGTATCAATTGCATATGGAACAAACAATTCTTTAGTATTGGTTTGTACGTAAGTTAAGTCGATAAAAAAGTGTTCCATTCTGTAACCTAAACCACCTGAATAGGTGAGAACATCAGTTTTTATAGTAGTTGGCGCAGCAGATTTATCGAATGGTGAAGTACGATATTGAACGCCGGCACGCAATCTGAATTTCTGTACTTTAAATTCAACACCTGCTTTTATAGTATGAAACAGACCGTATTTATTTTTAATCTGTGTGTTCAAAAAATTCTCATAATTTCCATCTGTTGTACCTAATCGGAATTTTGACATTTGTGCATCACTTAATTCGTATTCAAACGCGACGAAACCAACTTTGTGTACATATGAAGCACCTGCATTTAGTCGCCAAGGTTGTACGTATTTATAGCTTGAACGTCCATCAGGCGATTCGCCAACTAATATATCAGAACGGCTTGCATAATCTGCTTCCATAGTAGTTTTATACTGATCTTTCATAAAGAAGAAACCTGGTGTTTGAAATGCAAGTGATAATTTTAAATTTTTGACCGGTGAATAAAACATACCGATTTTCACATTGAAACCAACACCACGCGTTTTTAAATAGGTTTCGTTACTGAAAGAATTTAAATCAACAGCAGAATCGCGTGTGTCTGTTTCTGTTAATTTGATGCGTTCGGTATAATTGATAAATGGAATTCCAAGCGATGCGCCGATAGAAAATTTAGAATTATATTCGCTCGCAAAACCAAAAGCCAGTTCATCCATGCCGCCGGTTTTTTGTATGGAATATTCTTGCTGCATATTGCCGTTGTTGGTTGCAGTAAACGTATTTCCCAATGAATCAATTGTAATCAAATCTAATTGATAAGCAATACTTGCATCAAAAGGATATTTAGATTTTGCATCGTTGTCATTTGTAATTACAGACCTGTCGGCTAATTTTTCCCAATAGCTATTCAATAAACTGTTCTTGTTGTTGTAACCATTGAAAAAATAATTTTCATTGTAGTTCGCCAACCGAGCAAAACTCAAACCTACTTTAATGCCATTCCATTTTTTATCTTCATCATTTCCTGGTCTTTTGTTGCGACTCGCGATTACTACTCCAAGATTGGAAACCTGAAACTTTACTTTTGATGCGTTTGTATTATTTTCTAGATAATTAGAATTGGATTTGTAAAATGAAATGCCTGGTGACAATGTAATTTCGGTAGAAGAAAATTTTGCCAAACCGGCCGGATTGTTGTGTGTATTTGAAATATCTGCACCAACTGTACTCAGTGTATTTCCAACGCCAATATTTCTTGCAGTACCTTGTAATGATGGTGTTGCGTAGCGCAAGGCATCAACGTCTGTTTGTGCGTTTGCCTTGTGAATAAGCAATACCAGTAAGCCAAATATGACTAATGATTTTTTCATCTAACAGTGAAATTAAATTATTTTGGTCTTGTCGTAACTCTTACGCCACCGCCTGAATTTGAATTATTGGAGTTATTGTTCCATCCATTATTACTATTATTAGACGGTGTTGAATTCCAGGAATTATTTTCTTTTGGTGCTGAATAGCCGTTGTTATTTTTTTGATATTGATAAACGTTTGGTGCGTTGTTGGATGAATTGTTATTGTTGTTTTGTTGCTGATTCGTCCATTTTTTCTGTGTCGCATTCGATGAATTCGTATTGGTACTTCCGTTGGTAAAACCATTCGGATTATTATTGGAATAACCGTAATTTTTATTGCCGTTGTAATTCGTATTATTCGTGTTGTTTGTCGTATTGTAACGAGGTTTGTTTACTACATTCGACTGGTAGTTATTGTTGCTTTCATAACCATTGTATCCATTGTAATAATTATAACCATAGTTGTAACCATTATAACCATAATATCCGTAAGGATTGTTGTTGTAGAAATAATTAGAGCAGATCGGCGAAAACCAATTCCAGTTGTTGTAATAATTATAACCATAGTTAAATCCTGTGTTATACCAACTGTTGTAAGGACTTTGTATAATGATTACCTGAGTGTTATTAAAAGGACTCCAGTAATTGTTGTAACCATATGACCAGCTTGGCGTAAACGAATTATACCAGCCATTATTGAATGAATTATAATAAGGATCATACCATGAATTATTGCAAGAACTCCATCCATAGCTAAAACGTATAGATGGACTGTGAAAACGTCTTATTCTGTCTGAGTAGGTATAATTCCATTCATCATCGCTGTAATTATTATCATACTGATAATCGTTGCTTTGTTGCTGGTTAGCATAGTTTTGCTGACGTCTGCCATTATCGTCTTCATAATACGGAACCGACTGTTCTTGCACAGGTTCTTGTCTTTGTACCTGAACTTTTATTTTTTTAGGCGACGGCGCATCATACACATCATCACCTGCTTTCAGCACAGAAACCTGTGAAAAACCAAGTATAAAAGCAATTGCAAACAATATTTTTTTCATGTCGATTATTTTTAATCTTTTAGCAATCTTAAATCTGTTAATTTTATAAACCAAAATTATACTAATTTAGTTGCAAATTGCATACCAAATTATGTTAATTAACAGTTTCAATATAAATATTTACTTACAAATAATAACATTTCAGAAATTACATAGAAGATGAGCAAAGAAATTACAAGCAGAGCAGAAAACTACAGCGAATGGTACAATGATTTAGTCTTAAAAGGAGGTTTGGCTGATTACTCAGCCGTGCGTGGCTGCATGGTGATCAAACCGTACGGTTTTGCACTTTGGGAAAATATGCGTGATGTACTGGATAAGATGTTTAAGGAAACAGGACACGTAAATGCTTATTTTCCATTGTTTGTTCCGAAAAGTTTATTTGAAGCAGAAGAAAAAAACGCAGAGGGCTTTGCGAAAGAATGTGCTGTTGTAACGCATTATCGTTTAAAAACGGACACCGAAAATCCGGGAAAACTAATGGTAGATCCGGAAGCCAAACTGGAAGAAGAATTAGTGGTTCGTCCAACTTCGGAAGCTATTATTTGGAATACGTATAAAAAATGGATTCAGTCTTACCGCGATTTACCTTTGTTGATTAATCAATGGGCAAATGTAGTGCGTTGGGAAATGCGTACGCGTTTATTTTTGCGTACCGCAGAATTTTTATGGCAGGAAGGTCACACGGCGCACGCTACCAAGCAAGAAGCCATTGACGAAACCGTGCAAATGATTAATGTCTATGCAGATTTTGTAGAAAACTATATGGCTTTACCGGTAATCAAAGGTGTAAAATCGGAAAGCGAACGTTTTGCCGGTGCAGAAGATACCTATACAATTGAAGCTATGATGCAGGACGGAAAAGCGTTGCAGTCAGGAACTTCGCACTTTCTTGGACAAAATTTCGCGAAAGCATTTGAAGTAACTTTTAAAAATAAAGAGAACGAAGAAGAGTATGTTTGGGCAACTTCCTGGGGCGTTTCTACGCGTTTGATTGGCGCATTGATTATGGCACATTCTGACGATGATGGTTTAGTGATGCCGCCAAAATTAGCGCCGCATCAAGTTGTCATTATTCCGTTCTTGTCTAAAAATGTGGAGGAAACCGACAGTATGATTACAAAGGCGAATGAACTGAAAAAAGACTTAGCAAAATTAGGTATTCGTGCTATCGTGGACAGCGATGAAACCAAACGTCCTGGTTTTAAATTTGCTGAATATGAATTAAAAGGTATTCCATTGCGAATTGTGATTGGACCAAGAGATTTAGCAAACGGTATGGTAGAAATTGCACGCCGCGACACAAAAGAAAAAGCACAGTTTTCCGTTGATAATTTAACGACAACCATCGCAGGTTTGCTGGATGATATTCAGCAAAATATGTTCAACAAAGCAAAAACATTCCGTGACGAGAATATCACCAAAGTGGATGATTTTGAAACGTTCCAAAAACTGCTGGATGAAAAACCGGGTTTCCTGTTAGCGCACTGGGATGGCACTGCCGAAACGGAAGATAAAATAAAAGAACTTACCAAAGCTACCATTCGCTGCATTCCTTTAGACAATCCGCAGGAAGACGGCAAATGTATTTTTACCGGCAATCCAAGCACACAGCGCGTGTTGTTTGCAAGAGCTTATTAAATTAGCTGAAGATGAAGAAATTACCTACATATTCTAATTTCAAAAAAAAAGCTGAAAATTTTATTTTATATAAAATTGATACTATAGAAGATTTTTTAAAAATTGAATCTGTTTTAAAATCAGGTAAAGGAATCTACAGAGGAATAAATTCAGCATCTTATAAAATCTACACTTCATTACAAAGAGAAGTATTATTAAATAAATTACAATCTACTTTTAATACAGAACAATATGTTTCTAATGCTAGGAACCATCCTTTACTAAGTAAATATTTTCAGACTTTTAATATTGTGCACTCAAAGTTATCAGTTTATAGCTATCTGCAACATTATGGCGCACCAACACCAATACTTGATTTTACCACTAAATTCGAAAAAGCACTTTATTTTGCAACGGAAAAATTTGATAAAAGTACATTTGTTTCTGATGGTACAATAAATGATTATTTTTCAATATTTTTTATACCGGAATCAGATTTAGAATTATTATCAATACCAAAAGTAATTGAAGGATTATCACAATATAAAAAAGTAGCTATGATCTATTGTCAGGATACGATGACTATACTGATGAAAGTTTTATACAAGGTATTGATAGAATATTTTTAATAAAAACCTGCCAAGTATTTTTAATTGATAGTAATAGAATGTCTCATGAAATTTATAATGCATTCAATAATATTCGGATAATTGCTCAAGATGGTCTCTTTGTCTACAATGGTTATAGTAACAAGCCTTTAGAAGTTGCACTTAAAGATTTTTTTGTAGACGCCGCAACTTATCAGTATTCACCATGGGATGAGCTTGATACACCGCAGTCAAGAATTATAAATGAAGAATATAGAATCAGATTAGAAAAAAACAATGAATTTCAAGATCGTCTTGAAAAGAATATTATTCATAGTTATGAAATAAAGAAGAGTTTAATACCTGAAATATTAGATAGATATAATTTCTTAAGAGAGGATGTTTATCCAAATTCTGAAAATATTTGTAAACAAATATTCGATAGGTCAAAGTAATTCTACTTTCTTCTTCTTCCTTTTCTCATAAAACCGATACTGCTTTTGCTTGGCGTAGTCATTGCTGAAGACGAGCTGTGCGGCGGCGTTTACTTGCGCCATGAAGCTGTAACACGTATTTAAGGTCACGATCCGTTCATCGGTGAGCACCGGCCGTTCCTTTTTGGCGGCGTGCTGCTGCAAGCTGCTGGCCGACAGCTCATTCATGATCGTTTCAATTTCCGCGATGCCGGCCGCGCTGAAACCTGCGGCAATCAGCGGCGCCGAGTGGAGGACGCACTTGCCATGCATGAGGTCTAAAAAGCCAATCATCTTCGTGGTATTGTCGCGCAGTTTGCCGTAATCTTTCAATCCGAATTCGTGCTGCGTCGCGATGCTGTTCTCAAACGCTTTTTTCACAAAGAATTTCACATGGTGAAACTTTTTCCGTGCTTTTTCCATCACGGTTTCTACTGTTTCGGTCTTTTCCGCCTGCACGCTTTTGATGGTCGAGTCTCTCACTACTGCTTCCGCCGCCACGACGGCAGCGTTATATTCTGCTAAGTAAGCGGCATTCATATTGTTGTCGAAAGCCGTGAAAACTGCAATGTCTGTCTCCAGTAATTTATGCATAACACCTGCACTTACGCTCATGTGCGCGTCCGATGTGGTGTAAATCCGTTTAACTCTTTTCTTTTTCATCGTTTCTTTATGGTTGGTTATAGATCATTTACTGCTTTCCACCATTTATCTAAATTATTCAGGCAGTTAGCTGATTACTTCAATTGTTTAGTTATTAAAGTTAATCATTTAGCTGATATAATCTATCATTTAGTTAATATATTTTGTTGATTAGTTATTATAATGAAGTATTAAGCTGATATAATTAAATGATAAGCTGAATTAGTAAATTATTTAGTTAATATATTTAATCATTAAGTAGATTTAGT
This sequence comes from Chitinophagales bacterium, assembly GCA_046329815.1. Taxonomy (GTDB): domain Bacteria; phylum Bacteroidota; class Bacteroidia; order Chitinophagales; family JADIYW01; genus JADJSS01. The sequence goes on along the minus strand of JAXLTY010000001.1, from coordinate 709,008 downwards.
TAATTACTTAACTAAATCAGCTTATAACATAATTAAATCAGCTAATTGCCTAAATTAATCAGCTTAACGCATAAATAAACCATCTAAATGGTGGAAAGTACTAAAAGAAGCATGGCAACAGCTAAAAAGAGAGTGACAAACATTAAAAATAACATGGAAAGCAATAAACAACTGCCGGAAAGCACCTGCAAAGCGGCGACAATAGGTAAAAATACTGTGGAAAGCGATAACCAGCCACCGGAAATCTATATCCAGGCGCTGTAAAAGATTAAAGGAAAAGCGGAAAGAGTGAAAGAAATACAGGAAAGCACCGCCTTGGTACGTGACTCACAAGCAGAACCAATTTATTTCACCTTTTGAAAACAAACATACACAGAGTCGGACGTGGAAGAATAAGGCACTTTGGAACCGGCATACATAATATAATCGTTGCTTGCTGCCAGGCGTTGTATGCCTACCTTAGGATTCCTGATATACAGATTTCCTTTCGCGTAGCCGCCGTTCTTATAATAGTAGGTTTGAAAGTTACCATCTACGGTATTTATAGCAAACTTATCAGACGACGCCACGCTGAAACCGGAATTGCTGACCATCGTATTCAATACGAATTTTTTGCCTTTTATCAAACGGTAAAAATATAATTTATAAGTAGCGTTTGTAATATTCTTATTGTGTGAAGACACCACCATATAATCTGTACTGAAATCAAAATCGGATGCATAATAATGCGCAGCGGTATCGCCCTGCTTTGGTTCCAGTAAATCGGTTTCCTGCCAGTCACCATCGCTGTTGGCAACATATACATGTATCCTGTTATTCAGAATAAGATCACCTTGTTCTTTTGGCGAGCGCGTGCGGAATACGCAAATATTGTTACCTAACCTTGCTTCAAAATCTTCCATCATGCTAAAGTTCTTGATCTTCGCAACCTGTGTCCATTTGAAAGCAGACTGTTTAAATATGTAAGCGCAATAAGTACCGTTCTTGCCGTTCGCATCCGGTCCGTTGGTTACTATTGCATAATCGCCATACACATCTACATCTTTTCCGTAACCTCTGTAACACATTTCTGCAGTATCATCCGGATAAAGGTCTTGCATGTGTTCCCACTGATCCGGACGGAAAACATACACTTCCGCTTTAGATCTGTAATTGCAATCGCTCGGATGCCCGACTACTGCATAGTTGCCATCAATAGCTAAGTGTAACGGATAAAATATAGAATCGCAGTTGCGTGCAATGGTTTGTATCTTTTGCCATGAATTACCTTTCAGTTCAAAGCACTGTATCTCACAAAAAAGAGAATCTTCTTTAAAACAGTAAATGGAAGCCATGGCATGTGTTCCGTCAATAGCAATATCACTCAGGTAACATCTGTCGGCAATTACCGGTGTAAGCAATTCGGTTTGCGGTAATATCGTATTGCAGCTATTGCAAGAAGTAATTAAAGCAATGGAAAAACTAAGCAGGCAGCTCAGCAGTATATTGTTTTTCATACGGATGGTTTTTATAAATTTACTGAATAACTTATCTTCACAAAAACTTTTAGCAATAAAACTGCTACAGTTATGAAAAAAAATATAACACTAGAACTTCCGCCTGAAATCGCTTTTGATGAAGCAGCACTTCATCAGCACATCAAGTCGCATCTGCAACTAAAAGATGAAAACACGTTTCATGTTCGTTTAAGCAAACGCTCCATTGATGCACGTTCGCGTACCATAAAAGTAAATATCAGCGCTGATGTATATATAGATGAAACGCCGGAACCTTTGATTCAGCAGGCGTTTGAATACAAAGATGTATCGAATGCAAAGCAAGCCATCATCGTCGGCGCCGGACCGGCAGGTTTGTTTGCTGCACTGCGTTTGATAGAGCTCGGCATTAAACCTATTGTATTAGAACGCGGAAAAGATGTGCAGGAACGCAGGCGCGATTTAGCCAATATCAACAAAAAGAATATCGTTAACGGAGATTCCAATTATTGTTTTGGTGAAGGCGGTGCTGGTACATACAGCGATGGTAAATTATATACGCGTTCTAAAAAGCGCGGCGATATTAAACGCATTTTAGAAATCATGGTAACGCATGGCGCAAATGAACAAATTTTGTTTGAAACGCATCCGCATATTGGTACGAATAAACTACCTAAACTCATTCAGGAAATACGAAACACGATCTTAAAATACGGCGGCGAAATTCATTTCGATACTAAAGTGATCGATCTTATTTTAAAAGATGACACAATTAAAGGCATTGTTGCGGAATCAATAGGAATAGATTCAACTATGAAAGAGTATAATGGCATCGGCGTTATTTTAGCAACTGGTCATTCTGCACGCGATATTTTTGAATTACTGCATCATAAAAATGTTTTAATAGAAGCAAAGCCCTTTGCATTAGGTGTGCGTATCGAACATCAGCAAAACTTAATTGACACGATTCAGTATCACGGAAATAAATGCGATGTATTGCCTGCTGCATCGTATAGTTTAGTAGAGCAGGTGAAAGTGGGAACAAATCAAAAAGGTGTATTTTCGTTTTGCATGTGTCCTGGTGGCTTTATAGTACCATCTGCTACCAATCAAAATGAAATTGTGGTCAATGGTATGTCGCCATCCAAACGTGATTCGCCGTTTTCTAATTCAGGAATGGTGGTTGCTGTTGATGAAACCGATTGGAAAAAATTCAAACAATTCGGTGCATTGGCTGCGATGGAATTTCAAAAAAATGTAGAGCAGAAAGCATGGCAAATTGCAGGACAAACACAAATTGCGCCGGCACAGCGTATGCAGGATTTTGTAAACAAAAAAATATCATCATCGTTATTAGAAACTTCCTATCAACCAGGATTGGTATCTGTAGAAATGCGTGATTTTTTACCAAAAGAAATTGCCTATTGTTTACACGAAGGATTTAAAAGTTTTGGAAATAAGATGCGTGGTTATTTAACGAATGATGCACAAATTATCGGTGTCGAAAGCCGTACGTCATCACCGGTAAAAATTCCTCGAAACAAAATTACCTTTGAACATGTTACTACTAAACGATTGTTCCCTTGCGCAGAAGGTGCCGGTTATGCCGGCGGCATCATGAGTGCTGCGATGGACGGCGAACGCTGTGCGGAAAAACTGGCGGAATTATATGCGCATTAAAACAGAATGACTAATTTTTTTTATTTTAAAACAAATACCATGGAATCAGAATATAATTACGACACCGTATCAGAAGCGGTAAATGACCTGCAAAATCGTGGCTATACATCAGATTTTAATTTAAATCACGATGTTGATTTTATTATATGCAACAAAACTTCTGTCAGTTTATCGCCTGAAGATTTTGATATAGATGAGGTATATCGCTTTGAAGGTGAAATAGATCCTGGTGATGAGACCATTGTATATGCCATTTCTTCTGTAAGATTTAATATAAAAGGTATCATTGTAAACGCATATGGAATGTATGCAGATAATACCGCTTCCAGAATTGTAAAATATTTAGACGCCAGAGCTAAAACAAAATAATATGACGCATATGATTTACCAAATTGATGCCTTTACAGATAGCGTTTTTAAAGGCAATCCTGCTGCAGTAGTGCCTTTAGAAAAATGGCTGTCTGCAGAAACAATGCAACAAATTGCTGCCGAAAATAATTTAGCAGAAACCGCTTTCTTTGTGAAAGAGGATGAAAAATATCACATCAGATGGTTTACACCAACGGTGGAAATTGAATTATGCGGTCATGCCACTTTAGCAAGTGCATTTGTGCTTTACAACTATTTGAATTATGCTGAAAATGAAATTCATTTTACTTGTATGGCAGGTGATTTATTTGTAACCAAAAATGAAGACTGGATAACGCTTAACTTTCCTGCCATTGATACTACAGTTGCTGCAATTCCGGCTATTTTGCCACAGGCAATCGGCACACATGCAATTGCATTTTACGATTCAAAATCAAAATATGTTGCCTTGCTGGAAGATGAAGATGCTGTTCAAAATTGCCAACCTGATTTTTCGTTTATTCAGCAATTAAATAAGAATTTAATTATCACAGCAAAAGGCAAAGATGTTGATTTTGTATCGCGATTTTTTGCACCACAATCCGGTATCAACGAAGATCCGGTAACCGGTTCTGCACATTCAGTATTAATTCCATTTTGGTCAAAAAAATTAAACAAGACAGAACTAACTGCCATGCAATTATCACAACGGACAGGTTTCTTAAAATGCAAACATTTAGGCGAACGTGTGGAAATGAGCGGTCAGGCAGTATGTTATTTAATTGGTGAAATATTTGTTTAGTGTGTTCTTTGCTATTTCAAAGTATTATTTTTCAAACCCATGGCTGTGCCATTCCATAAATAAATTATGTGGATCTCGTTTAGCACGAATGGCTTGTAACTTATTAAAGTTTTCATCGCTCAAAAATTTATCACTGCGTTTGTGCAATCCTTCGTCGGCTAATTGAATACCGGATGAATATTGCTGCATCTTGCCTACCATATCAGATGCCCAATTGGTGTATTTAGGCGTGTCGTTGTGGTTTTTCCAACAGCTATATAATGCCAGATAAATATTGTCTTCTTTGCTGTAAGCCATGTCTGTATCAATAGCATCAGGATACCAGTTGAGCCATAAAAAGTGCGACGGTGCTGGTGGCAAGGTGTTTGCAATTTCTTTAATGTATGGCATTAATTCATCAATAGAAGCATGTGTCCACATATTATCTACGCCATAGTTGTAATTCGCAGGATAATGCTCCATAACTCCTTTGTAAAAAAACTCAATTCCTGGATTAAATGCCGGTGTTCGGATAATGGCTTTCTTCTTAATCGGACTATTTTCCATAAACTGTTTAGCTTCTTCAAATTCTTCTTTTGTATCTGCAAATATAGGCGCAAACGCTTCAATTCCGGGACCAAGAATGTTCAACATGTTTCTGCTCATCATCATTTGAAATTCTACTGATTTAGGAACACTTGGTCCTACTTCATAAGCCCATCTATACACATCTTCTACATGCTTGATAGAAAAATCATGCGCCATAATAGCTTGGTATTTTGGTCGATGATATAATCGCAAAAAAAATTTTACCACTACACCAAAAAAGCCGGCTCCGGCACCTCTTGCAGCCCAGAATAAATCAGAATTTTCATGTTCGTTTGCATGCACTAATTCACCATCAGCCGTCACAATATCTAAGCCAAAGATACTTTTACAGGCAATGCCTAATTTTCTGCCATTCCAGCCATAACCGCCTTGCAATAAGTAGCCACCAATACATACGCCTTTGCAATGACCAGCCGGAAAAAACAAATCATTTTTGTATAATGCTTTCATCAAATCTGAGCCACCTAAACCCGGTTCTGCAACAGCCGTCATTTCATCTTTGTTGATTGTATAGTTGGTGAAATTTTTCATGGAAATAACTATACAATCATTGCGCATAGCATTAGCACTAAAACTTCTGCCGCCTGATAAGACAGTGACTCTTTTACCAACTTGTTTGGCATATCGTATAATATTAATAATATCTTCCACAGTAGTTGGTTCTGTAATCAAATCTGGTACGCGACCAAAACGTTGTTGATTATATAAAAAACCAAACATCGTTTGTTCAAAATTTGCCTCTTGTTTTTGATGCACTATGCCACTAATTGCTAATGTATTTGACACATGCAATTCATGATACAGTTGTGGTAAAAATGCCGCTAAATGATTCATTTCTTCTGAACAATGTTTCATTAAATCATAACCAAAATTTTTAGGCAATGCTCTTACCATTTTTAATACAGATGTAACAACTTCAGCCACTTTTCCTTCTTTTCTGATAGCAACATATTTTCCGCCAACCCAAAAACGCGAACGCATTTCGGAACCATTTGCGGTTTTTCTGACCTGGTGCACTAAGTAACCATAATCAACAGGCAAAGTTGGATGACCTAATCTGGCACAGATATATACTGCTTTTTCTTTGTGATTGATAGCATCGTTGGAAAATCCAAATTCTTTAGGCGATTTAAATTGTATAGCTGCATCTAATAAGTTGTCGCCGATGTATTCTTTAATGATGGAGTTGCGGCCAATATAACAAATATCATTTCTTCCGTCTTGCCATTTTGCAGATACATGTGCCAAAGGATGCCATAATTTATAACGATTATCCTGGCAACCGTGCCATCCAAACCACCAATCCCACATTTGTGGCGTTACATCAGGCATCTCTGTTTTTACTGCAACAGCAATACTGCCATCTTTTTTATTAATTGCATAACCATTCTCGACAGATAGATATCCATCTTCTTCTAAACTTACCATTTGATGAATGTCAGGTAATGCACTCCATTCCAATGGATTTTGTAAAGCATGTATAACATCATCCGGAATTTTTGAAAATTCGGTAGTATAAAATTTGGAGAATTTTTCTTGCTTATCTTCAGTGGTATAACCTAATTGTGCTTTTGCCATCTTATATTATTTTATGAAGCAAAAGTAGATGGTAAGTTTTAAAATGGCACTTGAATTAATTCAAGAAAATTTATGTTTGGATTTTAATTTACTCAGCCATTCGGCAGAAATACCCATCAGTTCGGCTATATATTTTGAAGGTACTTTTTGGATTACGGCAGGAAATTCTTGGATGATATATTGATAAAAAGTATCTGGCTTACAAGAAATAATTTTTAGTTTTAAATCATTTTCTTCAATAAGTGCATTGGTTAATAATTGATCAAACAGCAACTTAAGATTAGTGTCAATAGCTATTAAATTATCTATAGCTTTTTTGCTAATAGCTAATACATTAGAATCACTTATTGCTCGAAGTTCACATGATGTTTTAGTTTGTAAAAAATAGCTGTCAATACAGGCCATTACCGGATGTAGTTCATTTAAATAGAAATTAATCGTTCGTTCAATTTCGGCATCTTCACTTACAAAACGGCAAACAAAACCACCACTTAACACATAATATAAATGCGTGTTAATTTGCCCTGATTTTATCAATACCTGATTTGATTTTACAACAACATTTTCCATTTGCGCTGTAAGCAATTCTATTGAATTTGCTGAAACACCTGCCAACTGCAACGCTTCTATTAATTGCTGTTTGGATGAAAATGAAAAATTCATTGTCTAATTTACTTACTTCCACAAAAATACATGTAAAAAGAATTGAAAGCAAACAGCATTTAAATGCGATTATAAGGTAAAAAATCAAAACTATTTTTTATCTTAGGTAGATGAATAGATGGCATTTACTCTTACTATTTTCAACTTTTATTTTTTCCTGTAAAAAAGAAAATAATACTTCTTCAGTAGTTGATGATCCTAGTATTTTTCAGGATCAATTTGGTCGTCAGTTAATTTTACATGGTTTGAACAGCGGTGAAAAAAATCCGGCTGTGGATCCATGGATGCAGGAAAGTGATATTAACCGAGAAGACAAAGAATTTGGGTTTAATTTTGTACGCTATCTTATTCTTTGGGATGGCATCGAACCGCAAAAAGGTGTTTATGATGAACGTTATTTAGACAGAATAGAACAACGCGTAAACTGGTACACATCGCGCGGTATGCATGTCATGCTGGATATGCACCAGGATATTTATTCCATCGTATTTGGCGGCGATGGTGCGCCGGCCTGGGCAGTTCATACAAACGGCTATCCGATCAATACTACAAACAACTCAGGAGCATGGTTTCTGAAAAATTTGGATCCGGCGGTGATTGCGGCACTGGGAAATTTCTGGAACTATACTACATACAAAGAATTACAAGACCACTACATCTTAATGTGGCAAAAAGTATTGGAACGGTTTAAAAACAATCCATATGTGATTGGTTATGATATTATGAATGAACCTTATGGCGGTGATCCGATAAAAGCATTAGGTGATTTTGAGAAAAACACATTAAAAGTTTTTTACGACAAGGTCATTCCTTTAATGCGAAGAATAGAACCTGATAAATACCTGTTCTTTGAACCGCAATCGTTGTATGTCAACTTTGGTGTAACTTCCAATTTGCCGAAAATAAATGATACCAGAAATATTTCGAATTTAGGATATGCACCGCATTTCTATCCATTCTTTGTGGAGGCAGCGGTGGCTCCGTATGATGCAACGGCAAAACAAAATACCAAAGATTGTTTTAACAGCAGAACACGCGAAATGAAACGGCACAATTGTCCGATGATCATTGGTGAAACCGGTTTGAGTCCATCAACTGTTGGTTTTGGTGATTTTTTAGATGATATGTTTGCCTATTTAGATTCTACACAGTCAGGAATTTCTTACTGGTTTAATGGACATGGCGGCTGGGCACCATTAAATGCAGATGGCAGCGAAACACCTATTTTATCGCATTTAATCAGAACTTATCCAAAGGCAACTGCCGGAAAAATAAACACGTTTCGATTTGATCCTGTTACTAAGAAATTTACGATGACATTTGTTTCCAATACAGCTATCACACAGCCGACAGAGATTTTTGTACCGAACCGTTTTTATCCAAGTGGTTATAATCTTATTGTTTCCGGTGGAAATTATTCGCAGGAAACAGACGCAGCAAGACAGCTTGTAAAAATAAAGACAACGGACAACGCACGCACCTATTCGGTAGAAATTTTACCTAAATAATGATTTGTACTTTTTTTTAAGTAAATTTATTTGCTTAAAAAACACATAATCTTTACTATGAATTATAAAATTTTAATGGCAGTAATTGCCTGCTTTATCTTAAGTTGCGATAAAAAACACAATTATCCAAAAAGCGGCGAATTCACCGTATTGACATATAATGTTGCAGGTCTGCCGCAAGGAATTAACGCCGACCAACATCCATTAATACACACAGACAGTATTGGCGTACTCATTAATGAATATGATATAGTGCATGTGCAGGAAGATTTTTGTTATCATGATAAGTTGCTTGCACATAATAAGCATCCGTATGTTACTGAAACAAAAGGTTGTGTGCCTTTCGGCGATGGCCTGAATACTTTTTCAAATTATTTTATCAATAACCTTAAACGGTTTAAATGGAATCAGTGTAACGGCACTGATTGCCTGACACCTAAAGGATTCAGCTATTCGCAGATCGTTATCAATCCGGATGTGGTGATTGATTTTTATAACGTGCATTGTAATGCAGGTAGTACTGCTGCCGATTTAACGGCGCGAAGAAATAATATTGTGCAGTTGGCAAATTACATCAATAAAAACTCGCAAGGAAACGCAGTGATTATTATGGGCGACATGAACAGTCGTTACACGCGCGAAGGTGATACTTTGGAATTGTTGGTAAATATGGGTTTTACGGATGTTTGGGTACAGTTGATGAAAAATGGTGAATATCCATTGCCGGGAACTCCTGCACTAACGAATTGTACGCCATCTAAAGTGAGTCCATATTGCGAAGTGGTCGATCATATTTTATACAGAAGCAGTGAAAGCATACAATTAAATGCAACTGAATATAAACTGGATGATTCAAGATATTATGATGCCACAGGCGATCCTTTGTCTGATCATAATCCGATGTTTGCCAAATTCAGGTACAAAAGAAAATAAAGCAATTTCATTCTTAGAAAATTACCACAAAGGAAACAACGCATCAGCGTTCACTATTTTGATAATTATTCGGAACAGAAGTAAAAGAAAAGAAAGCAGTTTAATTAAAAGAAGATATTATGATACGAAGTGTTTGCTGAATGACGATAAACACTTTTTGTTTTATTTTCTAATACTCATTTTCAATATCATTTCAATATCGTAAGTAAGCATAGTGTCTTTTATAAATTCTTCAGTTACATTCAAACACAATAATTTAGAATACAAAAATGATTGAAAGAAAAGAGGAACGTTAAAACATTCATACTTATGTACAATATTAATTAAGCTAATTGTATTGTAGAAATATTGGAGTAGTATTTCATCATTGTCTATTTTCTTCTTTTTATTGTATAAAAATATATCCTGTAATGTAGATAGATTGTAATTACAATATCGAAGTGAAATATTCAGGCAATTTATTTTATTTTCATCTTTATATGAATAATTTAAAGATTCAAAATAATACAAAACCGATAATTCTTCTTTATTTGTTTCTTTTATAAAAGTATCAGATTTCAGTTCATTAACTTCTGATATTTGAGAGAAACAAGATTTAAAATAATATTTTAAACATATCGCTCTACTATCATTTATACCTTCTAATAAATTTAATACTTCTTCGAATTCACCAAAAAATGTATCTGTATTGTACAAAACGGCAAGTAGTAGTCTATAATTTATATTATCAGGGCTGGTTTTACATTCTTCCTTTAAAAGTCCTTGTAATTTTATAATTGGAGTATCATTTTCTTTATACTTATTTGTGATAAGTTGTAAATAGATAGCTTCAATTTGATTGCTTAAATTATTACTCATTTTATTATTTCTTTGCTTTGGCAGATATTATCAGCTATCACAGCCATACCATAAATATACAATTTTAAGAACTTCTTATTCCTGTAGCATCACTTTAGCATTTCAAAAATTTCTTACTACTTATTACTTACAACTTACAACTCTTATGTATCTTTACTTCATGGCAATCGACATAAAAAATATCGCTTTTGATGATCTGGTGAAGCAGGAAAAACCGAAAACAAATGCTTCAAAACAGGATGTAGGTGCTGCCGGATTTCCGCCGTTTTTGCGCGGTCCGTATTCTTCTATGTATGTCAATCAACCATGGACGATTCGTCAGTATGCCGGTTTTTCTACTGCTGAAAAATCAAATGAATTTTATAAGAAGAACTTAGCACAAGGACAAAAAGGATTGTCGGTTGCTTTTGATTTGGCAACACATCGTGGCTATGATTCTGATCATGAACGTGTGTTTGGTGATGTAGGAAAAGCAGGCGTTGCCATCGATTCTGTAGAAGATATGAAGATTTTATTTGATGAAATTCCGTTGGATAAGATTTCTGTTTCTATGACCATGAATGGAGCAGTATTGCCGATCCTGGCTTTTTATATAGTAGCTGCTGAAGAACAAAACGTTGCACAAAACCAATTAAGCGGAACGATACAAAATGACATTTTGAAAGAGTTTATGGTGCGCAATACCTACATCTATCCGCCGACACCATCTATGAAAATCATTTCAGATATTTTTGAATATACGAGCCAGAATATGCCGAAGTTTAATTCGATTTCTATCAGCGGTTATCACATGCAGGAAGCCGGTGCGACACCTGAAATTGAATTGGCATATACTTTAGCAGATGGTCTGGAATATTTGAGAACAGGAATTAAAGCAGGCATTAAGATAGATGATTTCGCACCGCGCTTGTCATTCTTTTGGGCAATCGGTATGCAGCATTTTAATGAAATTGCAAAGATGCGTGCGGCAAGAGTATTGTGGTCAAAGATCGTTTCACAATTCAATCCGACATCAGAAAAAAGTTTAGCATTAAGAACGCATTGTCAAACTTCGGGTTGGAGTTTGACCGAACAGGATCCGTTTAATAATGTAACAAGAACTTGCATTGAAGCATTAGCCGCAGCACTTGGCGGAACACAATCTTTACATACGAATGCATTGGATGAAGCAATTGCGTTACCAACTGATTTTTCAGCTAAAATTGCGCGCGATACTCAGATCTATTTACAGAAAGAAACATCAATTTGCAAAACGGTTGATCCTTGGGCCGGTTCTGAATATGTAGAAAAACTAACTGAAGAAATTGCGCAGAAAGCATGGACGTTGATTGAAGAAGTGGAAAGCTATGGCGGCATGACAAAGGCAATAGAAGCAGGCATTCCGAAGATGCACATTGAAGAAGCTGCCGCACAAAAACAAGCGCGCATCGACAGCGGACAAGATGCGATTATTGGCGTCAATATTTTTCAGACGACAGACGAAAAAGAAATTGATATTTTAGATATTGACAATGCTGAAGTGCGCGATAAACAAATTGCGCGTTTACAAAAGATAAAAGCAGAACGCGATAATGCAGCTGTTGAAGAGATTCTGAATCAGTTAACGGAAGCTGCGAAAAATAATGATAAAAATTTACTGGCTTTAAGTATTGAAGCGGCACGGCACCGCGCTACATTAGGTGAAATTTCTGTAGCTTTAGAAAAAGTTTTTGGCAGATACAAAGCAACGATACGCAGCATTGCAGGTGTTTATTCATCTGAGATAAAAATGAATACAGATTTTCAAAAAGCAAGACAACTAACTGATGCGTTCGCTGAAAAAGAAGGCAGACGACCGCGTATTCTAGTAGCAAAAATTGGGCAGGACGGACATGATCGTGGTGCGAAAATTATTGCAACTGCCTTTGCAGATATTGGCTTTGATGTGGACATCGGACCGCTGTTTCAAACACCAAAAGAAGCTGCCATGCAAGCCGCAGAAAACGATGTACATGTTATTGGTGTATCATCTTTGGCAGCAGGTCATAAAACTCTTATACCACAATTAATTGCTGAGTTACAAAAGATACAACGCGATGATATACTGGTAGTTTGTGGCGGTGTGATTCCAAAGCAAGATTACGACTTTCTGTATGATGCAGGTGTTTCCGGAATTTTTGGTCCGGGCACGATTATCGCAAAAGCAGCAATTGACATTTTAAATAACTTAAGCTGATTAGTTTGTTTAGCTTTTTTAGCTAACCCAAATCTTTTTGTTAAACTAAATGACTTTTTTCTTTTTTTTGTTTAATTTATTTTAAAAAATCCTAAACAAAATAAATTTAATGATGTTAGTGAGCTATTATTTAAACACATTTAAAAGTTCAACATCATGAAAAAAATTAAACTTTCCTTTTTGGCTTTAGCCGCGATTAGCTTCGCTTTTGTTTCTTGCAAAGAAGAATCAACAGTAACACCAGACAAAGCAAATGTGTTGGTGGTACATGCTTCACCAAATGCACCAGGTGTAGATTTATTAGTAGATAATACTAAAGTAAATTCATCTGCTTTGACTTTTCCGGACAATACAGGTTATTTAAGTGTTAATGCAGGCGCAAGAAACATTAAAGTAAATGTAAGCGGTACAACAACCACTGTAATTGATGCAACACCAACATTGACAAAAGATGTAAACTATTCTGTTTTTGCAATTGATTCAGTTTCTAAAATTTCACCGCTAGTAACTGTGGATGATTTATCTACACCTGCAAGCGGAAAAGCACACATTCGTTTCATTCATTTATCACCAAATGCTCCGGCTGTGGATGTGTCAGTAGCAGGACAAGCTGCCGGTGTTGGCGTATTTACGAATCGTAGTTTTAATAAAACAATTACAGCAGCACAATATGCATTTACACCGGTTGATGCAGGTAATTATCATTTAGAAGTACGTGTTGCAGGCACAACAACAGTTGCATTGGATTTGCCAAGCGTAACATTTACAGCAGGAAAAATTTATACCATTTTTGCTAAAGGTTTCTTAGGCGGAACTGGTGCACAAGCACTGGGTGCCGGTATCATCATAAATAAATAATTTTTTTAACGTGTTGTGCGATTAAAAGATAATATAAAAAAGATGTTGTGCATCATGTGTTTAGCATGATTTTTGCATGTAATTGTTTGAAAATCAAATACTTACTATGCACAACATCAAAACAAATTTCGACAAATTTTTTAATCTTTCCAAACAATTCTTAGCAGAATATTTCTATGAACAGACAAATAACTTTCAATTTTATCCTAAAACACCAAAAATGTCGGATGCTGAAATAGTGGCATTGGCTATCTGTTCAGAGTCGTTAAGTATTGATTCTGAAAATCTATTTTGGAAGAAAATGAAAGTAGAATATGCATCAGCTTTTCCTCAATTAATCGACCGTTCTAACTATAATAAACGCAGAAGAAGATTACAATATTTTATTCAACTTTTAAATGATAAAATAGCCAAACCTTTTAATGAATTCGAAGACGTTTTTATAGTAGATTCTATTCCAATACCAGTGGCACAAATAGCTCGTGAAAAAAGTTCAACCATCTGTAAAGATGATTTTGAAACCGCTCCTAATAAAGGCTATTCTGCCGTGAGTAAATCGTATTTCTATGGATATAAATTACATCTGTGCACAACACTTAATGGCTCGTACATGTCAATGAATATTAGCAAAGCCAGCGTACACGATGTACATTTCTTAGATACTATAAAATATACCGGCATGAACAATGCAACCCTGCTTGGTGATAGAGGTTTTTTATCTTCCACTCATCAATTAGATTTATTTGAATCGTGTAATATCCAACTACAAACACCAATGAGAAACAATCAGGATAACTATCAAAATTATCCAGTAATATTCAGAAAATGTAGAAAAAGAATTGAAACTCTATTCGCTCAACTATGTGACCAATTTATGATTAAAAGAAACTATGCTAAATCATTCATCGGATTGCTTACCAGAATTAAATCTAAACTCTGTGCTTTAACTGCTTTGCAATTCATAAATAAAGTAAACAATAAACCAATTAATCATCTTAAATTTGCTCTCGCTTAATCGCACAACGCGTTTTTTTTAGTTAATTTTTGAAAGGTGTGTTCAATGAACACACCTTTCTTTTTTTTACATTTCTAAGAATGAAAAATTACTTATTATCATCATCTTTCTCGTCATCGTCTTTCTTTTCTGCGTTTTTCTTCTTAGTCGCTTCTGTCATTTCTTTAACAGTATCACCGTTTTTCAATTCTTTAGAAAGTACGTTATAAGGACCAGTAATAATTTTTTCTTTTCCTGTTAAGCCGGTAACAATTTCAATATAAGTGTCGTCCTGGATGCCGGTTTTTACTTCAGTTAATTTTGCTTTGCCATTATCATTCACAAAAATAATTTCTTTGGTATGAGTTGAACCGTCATACACAGTATCTTTTGTAGTCACAGCTTGTATTGGCACAGCAACCACACCAAATTTCTTTTTCGTTTTTATATCAACCGTTGCAGACATACCAGGCAAAAACGGTTTGCTGGTTTCTTTCAAAATATCTTCGTAAGAGCTTTTTTCAATCCTAATCTTTACAATAAAATTCGTTGATTGATCGGTGCTTACCAAACTGCCACTAGCGCCTTTAGATGTATTGGCAACAGATGAAACGATACCAATGAATTTTCTGTCAAGATAAGCGTCCACTTCTATTTCGGCCGTGTCGCCTAATTTTACTTTAGTAATTTCACCTTCACTTACATCAACGCGCACTTCCATATTATCAAAGTTCGCAATGCGCATCATTTCTGTTCCGCTCATTTGCAAAGTACCTACAACTTTTTCGCCTTTTTTTACATTCAACAAAGAAACTACGCCACTCATCGGTGCATATATCGTTGTTTTATCTAAATTAATTTTTGCTTCTTTGATTACAGCACTGGATGCTTTTATCGTGTATGCTGCGGCATCTGCTGTATGTTTGGCTGCCTGCACATCGGCCTTAGCGCTTTCTAAATTGGCTTTTGTTGTTTTTAGCGTAGCTTCGGCACTTTCAAAATCTGCTTTGGAAATTATTTTTTTGGTTAACAATTCCTGTGCTCTTGTATATGCAGTTAAAGCATTGTCATATTGCGCCTGTGTTTGCGAAACGGCAGCGTTTGCTTGTGCAATGCGCGCTTGTGCAGTAGAAAGTTGTGCTTTTGTATTGTCTAATTGTGCCTGGCTTTGTTCTACATTTGCCTGGTAGCTTTCCGGTTTGATACGCGCTAATAACTGTCCTTTTTTTACGCTGTCGCCTTCTTTTACATACAACTCTATAATTTCACCGGAAACATCAGAACTTATTTTTACTTCTTCTTCAGGATAGATTTTTCCGCTTGCAGTAACTGTTTGCACAATATCGTGCGTGGTAACTGTTTGCATTTCAACTTCAGTGCCTTTGCCTTTTTTATCTTTTCCGAAAATGATAGCACATGCAATTCCGATTACAGCTAACGATGTTAAGATGATCAGTAATTTATTATTCTTCATGTTTTATATTTCTATTCTAATGTAATTGTTTTTCCCTGATAAAAATCCAGCACTTTTGTGTTGAATACAAATTCGTATTTTGCCTGTGTCAATTTAGATTCAGCGCTTGCCAGGTTATTTTTTGCCAGGTTCACTTCCAATTGGTTAATGCTGCCTGCATTTAAGCGATCCATCGCATAGTCGTACGATTTTTTAGCAGTTTCAAAATTCTTTTTAGCAGCTTTATAATTTTCTATAGCAGCTTCTGATTTTAAATACGCCTGACTGATCGTGTTGAACAAGTCTGTTTCGGTTTGTTTTTTTTGCAGTTGCGATAATTGTACTTGCAACTTCGCTTGTTTAACGGCAGACTGCGTTAAATATTTATTGTAGATCGGAATATTCAAACTTAAACCAACTGCATAATTCAGGTTTTGATTAAGCTGTTTAAAATATGGATTTTTAGATTGTTGTGTTATAGTTTCAGGAATCACCACAGCTTCGCCTGTTGCCTGAACAATAGCAATCTGTTGCAAATTTCCGGTTAAAATCTGTTTGTTCGTTTTACTTTGGCTGGTGTAAAATGTATTCAGATTAGCGATGAAATTAAGCGATGGATAATTATTTCCTTTGGCAATCTTTATCGATCTTTCTGCAGATGTTATCTTGGAGCTTGCGCTCTTAATTTCAGGACGAAGCGAAAGCGCATCGTTGTAAATGGTTTGCAATGCAGCCAGTTCTTTAATTTCAATTCCTTCAGGCAAATCCGGAATTTTAACGGTGATTTCTTTATTTGGTTCGAGTTGCAATAAGATCTTTAAATTCAGATAAGCCAGATCCAATTGATTCTTTATTTGCGAAAGCGACAGGTCTTCGGTAGTTAGTTGCGCGTCAACATCTAATAACGCATTCTCTGCGGCAGCGCCTGCATCTATTAATGCTTTCGTGTGGTCGTATTGTTGCTGTGTATTTTCCTTTTGTTTTTTTGTCTGATTTAATTGTTCATTTGCATTCATAATATTTAAGAATGCCGTTAAAATTTGTAATTGAATATTATTCTTTAATACTTCCTGATCGAGTTTTAATGCTTCCAGATCTATTCTGCTTTTTGCTACGCTGTTTTTAGTAATTAAACCATCGAAAAGCGGTTGTGAAAAACTCAAACCGTAATCCTGGTAATTCACTAATTGCTGTTGATAGGTGGAAGCAAAGAAATCGAAAGTATTTCCGATACGCAAATTGTAATTAGAACTTGCATTAATGTTTGGTGTGAAATTCAGTTTATTTTTTTGCAAGTTAACTTCTTCCAGTTTTACATTTAAATCGGTTTGTTTTAACTGCAAATTATTTTGCATCGCATATTCGATACACTTTTTCCAATCCCAAATTTCCTGTGCTTTTGAAAAACGTAAACCAACAAAAAGAAACAGGAAGAGAAATAGTTTTAGAAATCGCATTTGGTCGTTTTAATAAGATGATTAGTGTGTGTAATTAAAATTTTATTACATCAAATTCAGAACGTAAAAATACGCTTAAAAGTTCTATCTTCAAATGCAGAACGAATAAGAATGATAGATTTTGATAAATTTTATATGTTGGAAGCATTAAAATTGGCAAAAACAGCTTTTGAAGAAGACGAAGTGCCTGTAGGCGCAATAATTGTTTGCGATAATAAAATTATCGGAAAAGGATACAACCAGATTGAAAAACTGAACGACCCAACGGCACATGCAGAGATTTTAGCAATAACGGCTGCCTGCAATTTTTTAGGCAATAAGTATTTGGATAAATGTACGTTGTATGTTACGCTGGAACCATGTATGATGTGTACCGGCGCTATTCGCGAAGCACAAATTGCTAAAGTTGTTTTTGCTGCTTCAGATAATTCGCACAAAAAAACGCAACCCAATTTATTTGAACTGAAAACAGGTTTGCTGGAAACCGAAGCATCAGAATTAATCAAGTCTTTTTTTAAAAGAAAGCGTTTGTAAGAAAATCGCGTCATGCATCGCGTCATTGCGAGCGCAGCGTGGCAATCTCTGTAAATTATTCGCCAAATTTAATAGTCATCGTTTGGTAGCAATTGACTTCTACGCCGTTTTGTTTTGCAGGATTCCATTTTTCCATACCATCAATGATGCGCATTACTTCCAAATCAAATGATCTTGATGGATTATCTGTTTTTAAGATTTTTGTATAACGTGCATCGCCAAGTGTATTGATAAAAAACTTAACGGTTACAGTTGCTTTTACACCAACCAAAGAATCGCCAACCAGAGCTGCATTTTGTTTTACATATTCCTGCAATGCTTTGTCGCCGGCAACATAAGTCGGCATGATTTCCGCTTTCTCTTTAATATTCGATTCATCATCTACGGTAGAAGCCGGCTCTTTCTTTTCTTCCGTTATTGTTTGATACAGGTATGGACGAGCCATCGAGTCTTTTTTGCGTTCACCTTCTAGCATTTTATCTACATCACCACCGTAAATAGTATATAAAATATCATTTTTCGGATTTGGCGTGCCGTTGTTTTTAGGCGGTTTGAAACCAGTGCAAACCGTTAAAGTAAAAAACAAAAAGAGTAGTGTAGCAAAATTTTGCATAGGCATATTTTTATTAATTAAATATAGCAAAAATCATGCTGAAAATTCAGATTCTTATAACGATTTTTTAACCTGAAATGTAAATGTGTGTTGTTTTTATATTAGAATTCTATCTTATATTTGGTATAAACGCATAAAGTATGAACGATATTTTAGAAGAATTAGATATGTTGTTCAAAAAAATTAATGACATACAGAAATTAGTATCGTCTTCTAAAACGCTCACATTGGATGAATTAAAACAAGTTTGTGACAGTTCTTTACAAATGGTTTCTATTTTCAGGTATGAAGATTTTTCTTACACAATGACTTACTGTAATCAAAGCGCTTATGAATTTTTAGGAACTACAGAAGCAGAAACCAATAAGCTTGGATTTAAATATATACTGAAATTGGTACACCCAGAAAACATAAGTGTAGTATATAATATCATCAAATTTTTTGCAGATAAGGATAATAGCAATAAAGTGTTTTCTCATACTTATTATATAAAAACCAAAAACGGTTGGGAATGGACGTATGCCTGTGTCAAACCGGCTATATTGAACGATAGCGGTGAAGCCAAATATTTGTTAGGAGTTGGCTGTAGCGTTGATGAATTATTGAAAAGTAAGAAACAAGTCAACTCATTTAAAAAGAACATTGGTTTCCTCGAAGAAAATGCCGAAAAGTATCTTGAATTAAGTATGCGTGAAAAAGAAGTTTTAAAACTGATCTGCGAAGAATATACTTCTAAAGAAATAGCCGATAAATTGTTTTTGAGTTCTCTTACCGTTGACACGCACCGCAAAAACCTTATCGAAAAATTAGGCGTTAAAAGTTCCATCGGCTTAGTAAAATACGCTTTGCTATTTGATTTGCTTTGAAAATTCAATCTGCTACCTAAATTCCGGTAGTACTCATCCACTTTACATCTAAAAATACCTTAAATTATGGTATTGCATGGCTAACCGTTTGTGGTGATATTTGATTTTTATCAATAACCATAAACTATGAAATTACCATCCGTTTCTTAATATACACGGTTTATTCAATGGATGAGCTGTTTTTTGAGTTTGGATATTTAAAATGTAAAATTAAAATATAGCTATGAAATCCATCTTTCTTAAGATTTATTTTATTTTTAATTTTGTTGGTGTAGAATACAGTATTTACGCACAAAATACCTATCAAAATATTCCTGGTGATATTTCTGGATATACTATTGGTGATTTCAATGTTACAGATGGTGGTTCCGCTGTTTACAACATACCTATACAAGTTTCACCTGGTACCGCTGGTATGGACCCAAAATTAAGTTTAACTTATAATAGTCAAAGTGGTAATGGTTTGTTGGGACAGGGTTGGTCGCTTCAGGGTTTGGGGGTGATTTCAGCTTCATCTCCTACTTTAGCACAAGATGGTTTTGTTTCTCATTCTACAAGTAATTTAAGATATTCATTAGAAGGTGAACGGTTAGTGCTTGTTAATGCAGGTGAATTGAATGGTGGGAGTGGAGTTGAGTACAGAACTGAACAAAATGCATTTTTAAAAATTACTTCTGTTGGCTCATTAGGTTTCCCTTCAAATAATATTCCTCAATATTTTGAAGTTAAAAGTAATTCTGGAATAACATCAGAATACGGTAACACTTCAGATTCCAAAATGGGCGTAAAGGGCAGCAATATGCCTAATTTTTGGTTGTTAAATAAGGCCTATGATACAAAAGGTAATTACATGACAATTACGTATCAAAATTCTTTTCCTTATACTGGTGAATATTATCCTCTTCGCATTGATTATACAGGAAATTCTGGTGCCGGTTTAGCCCCATATGCTTCAGTCGTATTTTATTATGAGTCTAGACCTGATACAATATATAAAAGTTATCAGGGAAGTTTTTTCAAAACAACCAAGCGTTTGAAGTCAATAAAATGCTACTACCAGGCGACACTTGTAAGAGAGTATAACATTACTTATGATATTTCATCCACATTGTCAAAAATTTCTCAAATTCAAGAATGTGGTTTAAATGGAAATTGTTTCGCCCCTACTATATTTAATTGGAACAATAATAATAGTTTATCATTCACTAAATATAACAACAATACAAACATCGCAATAAATGATGAAGTACAATCAATGGATATAAATGCAGATGGGGCAATTGATATTATAAAATATAAAAAAGTCAACGGGACTCCTCTGAAATTTTATATAAATAGAAAAAACGGAAATTTTTTATTTGATACTGTAAATACAAGTATTCCTATATTATTTGAAGGAGAGATTACATTTGGTGATTTTAATGGGGACGGCAAGACTGATATAGTTACATATTCAGGATCCGGGAATAAAATATATCTCAATAATTCAAGTGCACAATTTGGAAATATAAATTTTACCTTATTAAACAATTATATTTCTTTAAGCGGAGTTCAAGATTATACACCATTAATTTGTACAGATTTTAATGGTGATGGTAGAAGTGACCTCTTGTTTTACGATCCAATTGACGGTTCAAATCGGTGGTTTTTTGTAGACTCATCCACATCTAATTTTATATTATTTAAAAAATTTGGCAGTAATTCATATACAACGAATTTATTGCCATCGTCTGCTCTAAAAGGATCAAATGTTCCATATATCAATGATTTTGATGGTGATGGATTGTCGGACATTTTAATAATGGATCGTACGAATGGATCCAATACATTGTATAAAAATACAGGTCCCGGAACAGTCGGTTTCTCTTCTACCTTGTCAGTACCTAATCTAGGATTTGTTAATACTGGTTATACGCTCAGTTTTACTGATGTAAACGGAGATGGATTTCAAGATTTGTTTTTTTATAACAAATCTACAGGTGACAACAGGTGGGTTTTAAATTATGGAAATTTTACTTTTAGTGATGTTATTCAAAATCCGAATGGTATTTCGTCAAATATAACAGGAGGCACCAATCTTAGTCCTATAGATTTTAATAATGACGGTTATGCAGATCTTTTCTGGTATGATGAAGTGACAGGCAACAATAAATGGATAATAAATGCAAGCAATACAGGGGGTATTAAATTTGGTTCAGTATTGTCTAATGCAATTACTCCTTTAGATGCTGCAGGTTATTTTATTGCAGGCTCAGGGAATTTTAGCATTCAAACAAATTTTGACTTTTTAATGGTAAAGAAGAATATTAGTTCTAATGTAATTTTTCTAAAATCCAATTTACTTTATAATAATACACTTTCTAAAGTTACACAAGGAAATAATTCAAGTATTCAAATTCAATATTCTACAATAGCAGATGATAATGTATATACAAAATATAATGATGCTTCTTATCCATTAATGGATTATCAGGGTGCAATGCCTGTTGTTAAAAGAGTATTGTCAGATGATGGTGTTGGAAATTTTCGTGGTAAATCATATAGATTCGCTGGTGCTAAATTTAGTTTGGATGGAAGAGGGTTTCGTGGTTTTGCTGAAGTGCATGTAACAGATGAGCTCACAGGAATTGTTCAAAGTAGGTTTTATGACAGAAGTAAGGAAGGCTGGAAGTATATTAGTTCTCCATTAGTTAAGAGCGAAACGAGATTAGGAAACGGTATTGTCATTAGTTCAACCAGCATAAAAAATGGCTTAAAAGTTTTCTATAATGATAAATGTCATTATTCATATGTTGAGAAAAATATTTCCAAAAACTATGAGATTAACGGCTTACTTATAGATTCTACGGTTAATACACAACAATATGATGATTATGGAAATGTTTTAGAATCTGTAAATAATTACAGTGACGGCTACAGAGATTCATTGGTAAATACTTATGATCATGATGATTATGTAAATTGGATTTTAGGTAGATTGACCAAATCTACCCTTTACCGTTTTGCACCTGGACAACCTGCAGTAGTTCGCTCAGCTGCTTTTGAATATGACCCGACAACGGGATTATTATTAAAGGAAATTACAGAACCTGATTTAAGTGATAATGACAAAATTGTAAAACAATATTTGTATGATGCTTTTGGAAATATAAAACAAAGTTCAACAACAGCCTGGAATGGAACTGCTTTAGAAACCAGAACAGTTATTACAACCTATGACCCGACAGGGCGTTTTACACTTACAGCTAAAAATCCTCTTGGCCATACATCTATTAAAACATACGACCCTGCATTAGGATTTGAATTAACAGAAAAGGACCCTAATGGTCTTACAAAAAAAATGGAATATGATGCATTTGGACGTGTTACAAAAGAAATATCTCCTGATGGCAATTGGCAAACAATGGATTATAGAAAATGTGGGAATGGAATTAATTGTCCACCTAATGCTGTGCATTTAATATATACTCAGTCTTCGGTTTCTGGTCCAACTATACAATATTATGACATCCTGAACAGGGAGATACAAACTAATCAAACAAGCTTTGACGGCAAATGGATTATACAACAGAATACATTTGACAATCGAGGATATCTAATTACCAAGTCTTTGCCGTATCATCAGGATTCTATCCCTGTATTTATTCAAAAACAATATGATTTATTAGGCAGAGAAACACAAATTATTCAACCGGGTAATCGAATTGATTCGATAGTATATCAGGGCAGAACAACTATCACTATTAATGCTAAAGGACAGAAAAAAACAGCATTAAAGGATGCTAAAGAAAACGTTATAAGAATTACAGATGAATTAGGAAATCAAGTCAATTATCAATATGATGTTTTTGGTAAGCCTGTAAAAACAATTGACCCAAATGGAAATACCATTACTATCAAATATGATGTTCACGGCAATAAAACAGAAATGAACGATCCTGATATGGGATTGTATAAATATACTTATAATAGTTTTGGAGAACTGATTTCACAAGTAGACCCTAAACAGCAAACCACTACACTGGAATATGACTTATTGGGTAGAATGAAAAAACGTACTGACCCTGATGGTGTTAGCACATTTACTTATGACAATAAACCTTATGGAATTGGGTCATTAGGAAGTATATCCAGTTATAATGGCTTTGCATATGATGTAAGTTATGATACACTTAGCAGAAAGATTTCTGAAAAAGAAACTATTGATACGGCACTTTATAATTTAAGTTATTTATATGATTATGCAAGCAGGGTTGCTCAAATTACATATCCTTCCGGATACAAAGTAAATCAGGTATATAATAATAATAGCTATTTAACGGAAATACGACAAGTTACAGGAAATAAATTATTGTGGAAAGCAAATAAATATAATGCGTTTAATCAATTAGAAAGCCAGCAATATGGTAATAATGTTACAACGATTTCGCATTTCGATCCACTCACAAGATATCTAGTAAATATTTATACTACCAAACCGGGTAAAACATTACAAAACTTAGATTACAGTTATGACGCATTGGGTAATTTAACCCAACGTAAAAATGAAATTACACAACATCAGGAAGATTTTACGTATGATAAATTAAACCGTTTAATAAAATCACAAACATTAGGTGGAAACAGTGTTGATGTAACGTATGACCCATTAGGAAACATCACTTATAAATCAGATGTCGGATATTACACTTATGGCTCCGTAAACAATGGGCCACACAGATTAAAAAGCATTAATCAAACCACCAATCAATGTATTGCAAGTTTGCTGGTTAATACGAGTTATAATGCTTTTAATAAGGTTAAAGAGATAAGCAAAGATTCCACAAAGGTAGATGTCTATTATGATGCATCACAGCAACGTGTTTTGCAAAAGATGTACAATGGCGACACGTTGGTGCGTACAAAAGTTTATGTTGGGAAATTATATGAAAAAGAAATTAAACGGAATGGCACTAAAGAAACCAATTATATTTTTGGGCCTGAGGGAGTGGTAGCTACTTATGAAGTATATAGCAATGGAACAAAGAATTTAAACTACTGGCATAAAGATCATTTGGGTAGTATTGTGATGACTACTAATGATAGTGCACAAGTTACATACGAAGCAAACTTTGATGCATGGGGAAAACGCTTGAGTGCAAGTTACGGTGCCATTGCTGATTCGTTTGTACTGGCATTTGAACGCGGCTTTACTGGCCATGAACATTATGACATGTTTGATTTAATAGATATGAATGGACGTATATATGATCCAATATTAGGAAGATTTTTAAGCCCTGATCCATATATACAGGACTTTTCTAACCTGCAAAGTTTTAACAGGTATAGTTATGTATTGAATAATCCGTTATCCTATACTGATCCGACAGGGTATTTTTTGGATTTTATTACAAAACCATTTAAAAGTATATTTAATTCTGTTACTCACTTTTTTGGAAATGTAATAAGTGGTATATCTGATGCAGTAGCAAATGGCATTAAAGAAGCAGCGGGATGGGTAAAGGAAAATTGGAAAACCTTAGCTGTTGTAGCAGTTGCAATTGTAGTAGGAATATTGACTTGTGGAGTTGGTGCAGGGGTTGTAGGTGCCTTGGGTTCAGCTATGCTTTCAGGAGCTGCAGTTGGTTTTTCTACAGCTATGACAGCTTCATTGTTAAATGGAGGTAGTCTTTCACAATCATTATGGGCAGGTTTAAAAGGAGCTGCTATTGGAGCAGCATGTGCAGGCGTATCATATGGCATTGGACAAGCTGCATCCGGGATGGGCTATAATCCAGCTGCCGGGCAATATAATCTTGGTGGTTATGGGTTTAAAGTTTTATCACATGGCGTTGTACAAGGTGGGGTTAATGTCTTGAATGGCGGTAAGTTTGAACATGGTTTTTATGCAGGGGCTTTCTCTGCAGGGGCTAATCCAGCAATTGAACAATTTGATGATAAAATCGTAAGAATATCATCATCAGCAGCAGTAGGTGGAACTGCCAGTGTTTTGGGTGGTGGTAAGTTTGCAAATGGAGCAGTTTCGGGAGCTTTTGTACAAATGTTTAATGGGGAAGGTCAAAGGACAAAAAATGAAGAATTTTATAAAGCTAAAGCTCAAATGGCAATAGATGGTAGAAATTATGGGGCAATGATTGGAGGTGTATTAGGTTTAGAAGGAGGTGTATTAGGTGTTGCAGCTGGTGCTGCAGCAGGAGGTTTTATTGGTGAAAGAGTTGTTCCTGTTATTTTTGAAAAATGGTATGATATTAAAATGGATTTACATGAAATGAATAATAACTTTCAGCAACAATTTAATACTAATCCCGATCCTACACCAATAATATTACATTGAACTGTATGAATATTAAACAAAAAAGAATTATCACTAAAATAACAATTATCTTGTTATTTTCTTTTTATGCAACATTTGCACAAAATATAATTTTGACCTATGATCAGAATGGTAATCGCATCACTAAACAAATAAATGGTACACTGCCAGTTGTAAATGTTACAGGTGATACTACAGGTTGCGTTGGTGATATTTTATCTCTTACTGCAAATAGTACAATAAGTAATACAACCTATAATTGGAGTACTGGTTCTTTTAATACTACAATTGCTATTTTAGCAGATTCTTCGCAATACATTTCTGTAATTGGCACTTCACCTATAGGTTGTAAGGATACATCTTTTACTCATGTTGTTGTGGATGTTCCACCGCTTACTACTTTCTTAATAGGAAATCCAGTGCAGGATTCTACAGTCTGTCAGGGAAGTAAATTATCTTATAAAGTTTCTAAACACATAGGTTCGCAATATAACTGGGAAGTAACTGCTGCCAATGGCGTATTTGAAAGCGGGCAGGGAACTGATTCTGTTAGAATAAATTGGTACCGTGCTGGTACAGCAACTTTAAAAGTTACAGAAACATCTGCATATGGATGCA
Source organism: Chitinophagales bacterium (assembly GCA_046329815.1). Taxonomy (GTDB): domain Bacteria; phylum Bacteroidota; class Bacteroidia; order Chitinophagales; family JADIYW01; genus JADJSS01. Next base: position 682,654 of record JAXLTY010000001.1, on the reverse strand, counting down.
TAGGGCAAACTATATCAAAAACAATAAATGTTGCAATTTGTACAGGTGTAAATAATAATCAAAATGAGTTATTTCAGGCATATTATAATTCATTATCAGGGAATATTGAAATTATGTTTACTCAACAACTATCTCAGGAATATAAATTGGTAGTGTCAGATGTCTCTGGTCAGGAAATAGTTAAAACCGCCATTAATACTAATTTTTTAGCTATACCTGTAGGAAAATCTGTTGCATCTGCAGGTGCATATTTTGTTAGTCTATATAATAACAATCAATTATTATTCACCAAAAAAATAATTAAATACTAGATCATATGAAAAGAACACTATTAATTTTGATATTATTTTTTTCAATTTTATCCTATGCACAGCAGATAACATTTCAGGGAAAGTTGTTTGAAAACGGTACACCGGCAAATGGGATAAGAACTTTTGATTTTTTTATTGGTAATCCTATTAACTGGACAGAATCTCAAACAGTACAGGTAAATAATGGTTTATATGCAGTTGTCTTAGGTTCAACTGCAGGTCATGCATTGCCATTAAATTTATTTGCAACATCGAATAGCAGGAATTTAATAGTTAAAGTAAGCAGTAATATAATAGACACTGTTACAGTTTATGCACCCTTTGAACGAGATTATACAGTACCTGATTATATTAAAGACGGTATTAGCTGGAGTGAAGTATCTGCTAAACCAACACTAGATACAAGTTCCACGAATGAATTACAAACACTGAGTATAAGTAATGATACTCTGCGAATAAGCCAAGGGAATGCGGTGAAGTTGCCAAATGGAGGCGGACTAGGAAATCAGAATGTGGTAATATATGGTAACCTAACAGTAAAAGATACTACATCATCTGTGTCTTTATCACAACCGGCTTATAATACAACATCTTCAGTACAATCAACATGGCAATCTTTTTTATCTACCACAAATGGTAAGCTGCGACAGATAAAATTATTTTTAGCAGTTAACGGAAATAACTTCGTTACTGTAAAAATATATAACGGAATTGGAACAGGTTCACAGCAAATCGGATTAATCGTGGTAAGTGGGTTGTCAAATACACTTCAATATCAAACACTTGATATTTCACCAATAGCAGTGTCTGTACAAAGCGGAAAAACTTACACTTTTGAGATAGCGGCACCTATAGGAAATACAATAGATGTGAGATGGATTAATTCTAATCCTTATCCGTATGGCTATTGCAATTTTGGTACTACTGCAGATTTAGCTTTCGATATATTTACAGATAATAGCATACCCGCCTGCATGACTTTTAATGATAATTGTTATGTTGGAATTGGTACTGATGCTCCGACTTCACAACTTACAGTATCTGGTAGAATTGAAGACCAAAGTGGTTTTGTAATGCCTGTTGGATTTATCGGACCATACGCAGGTAAAACAGTACCTAAGGGTTGGTTGCTTTGTGATGGATCAGCAGTAAGCCGTATAACATATGCAGAATTATTTACGGCAATTGATACTGCTTGGGGACATGGAGATGGTTCTTCTACTTTTAATTTACCAGACTTGCGGGGAAGATTTTTGCGAGGAGTTGACGGTGCAGCTTCAAATGATCCAAATAATGGTGCTTCAGCAAACAACGGATTAGATGGAAAGCGCTTTGCGCTTAACACAGGTGGTAACACTGGTAATAATGTAGGTAGTTATCAATTAGATGCATTCCAAGGACATAAACATTTGATAGGTCATAATACAGGAGATAATAGTGGTTTTAGTTATGTTGGTGGAACATATACTTCTTATACTACTAATGTTTTGTATGGTGCAACAGCAGGAACTACATATCCAATGATTTCCGGACTTCCTCTTAATAATTCTGATAACGGAGATGGTTCTTCTAATCCATATGGTCAGCCTAAATTGTCCCAAGAAACACGACCTAAAAATGCAAATGTAAATTATATAATTAAATATTAAATCCTATGAAAAATGTACTATTAATTTCAGCATTATTTTTTTCAATTTTATCGAATGCCCAACAGGTAACCTTTCAAGGTAAATTATTTGAAAACGGTACGCCGGCAAATGGGTTAAGAACTTTTGATTTCTTTATTGGCAATCCGATTAACTGGACTGAGTCGCAATCAGTCCAAGTAAATAATGGTTTGTATGCAGTTGTTTTAGGATCAACAGCAGGTCATGCATTGCCATTAAATTTATTTGCAACATCAAACAGCAGGAATCTTATCGTTAAAGTAAATGGAAATATAATAGATACTGTTACCGTGTACGCACCTTTTGAACGGGATTATACAGTGCCTGATAATATCAAAGATGGAATCAGTTGGAGTGAAGTTTTAGGTAAGCCAACAGTAGATACAAGTTTCACTAACGAAATACAAACATTAAGTGTGAGCAATGATACCTTACGGATAAGTCAGGGAAATGCAGTGAAGTTACCAGGTGGAGGTGGATTAGGAAATCAGAATGTTACAATCTATGGAAATCTGACGGTTAAAGACACAACGGCAGATGTAATTATTTCTCAACCAAATTATACTTTAACAGGAAATTCTAATAAGTGTTGGCAATCATTTTTAGCAAAAGCTAATGGAAAATTACGTCAGTTACAATTGCAATTAGGTGTTATTGGCGGCGCAAATTATGTAGGCGTTAATATATATAAAGGTGATAGTACTGGTACTCAATCAATAGGTTTTACAACAGTTAGTGGCTTAAATAATATTACTCAGTCACGCATATTAGATCTTTCTAATCTATCTCCTTCTGTGAGCATAAAGAGTGGGAGTGTTTATACTTTTGAAATAATCGCACCGCCAAGCAATACATTGGATGTAAAATATAACTCATTTGACCCCTACCCATTCGGTTTTTCCAATTTTGGCCGTTTGACAGATTTATCATTTGATATTTCAATTGATAATAGTGTGCCTACATGTTTTACATTCAATAATAATTGTTACATCGGGATTGGTAACGATTCTCCTACTTCACAATTGACAGTTGGAGGTCGTATTGAAGATCAGACAGGATTTGTTATGCCTGTAGGTTCAATTATACCTTTTGCTGGAAGTGTTGTACCAAAAGGGTGGTTATTGTGTAATGGGGATAGCAAAGATAGAAATCAATATGCTGATCTTTTTTATGCAATTGGTACAAGCTGGGGTAGTAGTGATAATTATTCTTTTAATCTTCCAGATTTAAGAGGTATGTTCTTAAGAGGAGTAGATCCGATTGGAAACGTTGATCCAGATAACTCAAGTTCTGTAAATAACGGAGATGATCGTAAAAGATATGCTTTGAATGCAAATGGTAATACTGGTAACTTAGTGGGAAGCTATCAATTAGATATTTATCAAAATCATAATCATCAGCCTACTCCAGGTGGAAATTTTTTATTAGACGGTAGTGCTTCAGTTGGCGCTGCTGCAGTTTTTGTAGCAGGTGGAAGTGGTGTTATTAAAGTTACTTCGACAACTAATTCAAAAGGTGGAAATGAAACACGACCTAAAAATGCTTATGTAAATTACATTATTAAATACTAAATAAAGAACTATGAAAATAATTTCGGCTATATTGTTTGTAGTACTATCGTGTAGCTTATATGCACAAACAAACAATCAAAAGATACTAGTAAGTCCAGGCGGCAATGTAAAAACAACATCAAACATCAGCCATATTTGTGCGGTTGGTGAATTTGCCGTTTCTTCGGTTAATACTGGTTTTTTCACTGGTACAATAGGTTATTTAGACAAGGAAGATAGTATTTCTTTTGTTATTACAGGAATAAAAAATTCTGTGAAACCTGAAAGTGTTTATTCTATTTATCCAAATCCCGCAAATAGTATTTTAACTTTAAATTTTAAAGATGTAAAAGAAAAAACAATGATAAACATCTATGATGTAAATGGAAAAATTATATGGCAACAACCATCAAAAGTTTTTACAATAGGTGAAATTTTAACAATTGATCTTTCTGATAAGGGTGCTGGTTTGTATTTTATAGAATTAAATACAGATGAGGAGTCTTTCTTTCAAAAATTTATTTTATGTAGATAGTACATTAGTCTATACTGATAGTTATTGAGCAACTCAATTAAAGTCTGACAACATCATCTGTTAGATCTTATTATTTCTTTCTCGGCTTATACCAATACCCATTCCAAAAACTCAACACCGAAAACGAGCCGTAAGCAATGAAAAAGTAAAGAAATTCATGTAAATAATGCATGCCGTATTTATACGAATACACCACAATGATCATCGCAGACAGCATAAATTTTATTACGATGGCTGCCAGGTTTCCGCCAATGGATTTTTTAACTTCTTTTTTTTCTGAAATAAAAACGATCAGGAAATAAATGAACGAAACCAACGCCATTGCCATCGACATAAAACGAAAAGAAAACCGTAAATCAACATCTAAAAAAAAAGAAATAACAATGAAATAAATAGTCAGAAAAACGATATGCAAAAACCATTTCATTTGTTGATAGTATTTTTTTGTTTCACAGAGTATCACTGAGTTTTTAACGAATGTCTCTGTGCAAAACTCTGTGTTTTCTGTGATATTATTTGTGTTATTTAGAAATCGTTGATTTGTAAATTCTGTAAAATGCACCTGCAGTTCCGATTAATAATAATAGAATCAATAAAAATGGCTGTGTCGAAAACTGTTTATCCAGAAAATAACCGATGGCTGCGAAAACACCAATAATTCCAAAGAGCTCGAATGCCATACCAGTGTAAACCAGCCAGCTCGACATTGCTTTCTTTTCGTTATTGCGCGATGGTTGCTGCTTGTCCATTTTGTACAGTTGTGGTTGCAGTAGTAGCGTTGGCTGTTATTGGTTTAATAACAGAATTGGTATTGGTAAGCGAGCCGCTGATAGCTGCGCCTTCTTCAACCACTAATTTTTTATATTTTACATCGCCTTCAAATTCTGCTTTTGCCTTGAAATGCAAAATGCCGCCGACTTCTATATTGCCTTTCATTTTTCCTTCTATCGTCAGATCGTTGCATTTGATATTGCCTAAAATTTGTGCAGAGTTTCCAATAACTACTTTTGCAGCACATTGAATATTGCCGGCAATTTTTCCGTCGATGCGCAGATCGGTTTGTGCCGAAATATCACCGGTAATAGTGGTTCCGTTGTTGATGCGGTTCGCATCTTTGCTGTCTATATTGGTAACGGTTTCGTTTTTTGAAAAAAAGTTGCTCATAGTCTTATATATTTTGTTGGATCAATTGCTTTTCCTTTGTACCAAAGCTCAAAAACAGTAATGTAATTTGCATTATTTAACTGTTTTCCGGCTGTTGCAACCGTTTCGCCTTGTTGAACAAAGTTACCTGTTTTTTTCAAAGTTTTTGTGTTATTTTTTAATATGTAAACCAATTGATTTTCAGTCTGAACAATCAAACATTCGCCTGCATTCGGTAATATTCCGTCAAATATAATCGTGCCGTTTAAAGGTGCTTTGACAGGTTCTTCTTTTTTTGCTAAAAAAGTAATGCTGTTTTGTTGTTTAGCAGCATCAAAGGCGGTAACTATTTTTCCGGAAACTGGTCTTAGCAGTGACAGATTGTCAAATACATTTGTTTTTGTTGCCTGTATATTTTCCAGTAATTCAGCATTTTGCAAACCGCTTTCAATATTTTTTACAAATTTGCTTTCATCTGTTGTTTTCTGACCTAAAATTCCGGTATCGATTTTTACCTTTTTGAGGTCTTTTTTTACGGCATCCACCACAATATTATCGCTTAAAATATTATGCAGATTCGCAATGAATTTTTCATTGGATTTTACTTTGTCTTCCAGTTCTTCCGTTTTGATGCGCAAATTCACAATTTCACGGTTGCTGGATGAAGAACCATATCCTGGAATATATTGTTTCAAAGGCGTGTAAGCAATAAAAATGAAGTTCAAAATCGTGAAAATAGCCAGCACCAAACCAATTCCAATCAGGATATTCATTGGTTTTAATTCTAAAACCAGCTTCACATCGTATGTTTTCTCATCAACTACCTGAAACCGGTAAACAGTTTTTAGTTGCTGGCGCAGTTTGTTCCAATCCGGTTTTTTTATCGACATAATGTGATTTAAATAAAATTCACTCGAATAAGTAAAATAAATTTAAGAAATTGCGTTAAAATTAAGGAATAAAAATAAGCATGCATCCTTTTACTTGTAAAAAACTATTGCTGTTGGTTTGGATTTTGTCTTTTGCATCGTTTCATACGTTTGCACAAAAGAATAAAAAGTCGAAATCAAAGTATGAAAGACCGAATATTGTAAAGAGAGCTTGGGGCGACTTGACTACACGAAATAACTATTATTTTAATGCAAATGAATTATTTAAAGAAATTGTTCATAACTACGAATTTAACCGAGTTATAAATTATAACGAACTGGTTCCGTTTTATTTTCATGATGGCGCTGATTTTTCCGGAAATCAGAGCGATTTGGAAACAATAGAAAAAAAAGTAGGTATCGTTTTACAGTTGCATGATTACAGTCGCTGGCGCGATAATGCATATTTATTGTTAGGAAAATCGCAATATATGCGTAAGCAATATGATACTGCATTAATTACATTCCAATACATTGTAACCACAATGAAACCTGGAAAAATGAACCTGAAGCTGGAATTCAGCAACAGAGATCGTTTGAAATATATTCGCAAGCGCCAGAAAGAAATTGAAAAAGCTGCAGGCAAGAAAAAATCGATCATCGAATTCCAATATAAAAAAGCACAGGAAGAAGCTAAAGAAAAAGCGGAAACTGCGCGCGAAAAACAACAGGCAGCTATTGATAAAAAGAAAAAAGAGATCGAAGAAATTATAAAAGCGAAAAAGAAGATCATCGCTTTACAGAAAAAAGGAAAACCAATTCCGGCTGATTTATTGGCTAAAGCAAAAAGTAAATCCAGCAAAACAGATACTACCTTAATTCCGCCGAAAACAACTAAAAAAACAGAAAAACCGAATTTCGATCCGAAATTACCATATGTGTTAATGGGCGAGCAGTATGTTAAGAATCCATACTACAAAGACAGCATGGATAGAAGTAAAGACCAGCCACTGAAAGAACTGTCGGCAAAAGAAGATGCGAAATATGATAAACTGACTTTTTGGGAAAAGATCAAACACAAACCATCGCGTCCGGAAGCTATTGTTTGGATGGCAAAATGTTTGATCGAGCAAGGAAATTTTGCAGACGCGAAAAGTATTATTTCTTATGGAAAAGCGTTGCGCAAACTGACTAAAAAACAGCGCAGAGATTTGTATCTGGTAGATGCTTATTACAACACGCGCCGTAATGATTTGTCGCCTGCTGTAGAGCAATTGGAAAACGCAATGCTGTATTTTAAGAAGAATAAACAAAAAGCATATTACGAATATTTGCTCGCACAAATTTACGAACGCAACAATCAACCTGCTGATGCAGCCGACTATTATAAAAAAGCAGGCAAGCATACAAAAGACGAAGAACTGAATTTGTTTGCGCAAATACAATTAGCAAAGTTATACGGCAAAAATCCGGATCTGGCCGATCAGGATATTGTTAAGATGTTGGCAAAACTCATCAAATTCGGAAAAAATAAAGATCATGCTGACGAAGTTTTATACACGATTGCAAATTATTATTATTTCCAGAACGATACATCAAATGCGGTAGCGTATTTGCAAAAATCTATTAAGAAATCATTGGATAATAAAGAGCAAAAAGGGAAATCATATTTAAAATTAGGTGAAATATTTTTTGATAAAGAAGATTATTTCCAGGCATCGCATTTCTATGACAGCGCGATTGCTTATTTGCCAAGTACTTACGAAAACTATGAAAAGATTGTAAGCAGAAAAAGCACGCTGACAGATTTAGCAAATGATTTTTTGGTCATTCATCAGCAAGATAGTTTACAGCGTTTAGGAAAAATGTCACCGAAAGAATTGGCTGCATATTTGGTAGATGTGCAGGCAAAACAGGAAAAAGATGCGAAGAAAAAATCGCGCTTCGGTACCGATGATGCTAACTACAGAGGCGCTACAAACACACCTGCTGTTTCTGATGGCGTTTCAAATGGTTTGTGGTATTTCTACAATCCGGATGCGAAAGCACGCGGCTACAATGACTTTAGAGCAATTTGGGGCGACCGACCTCTGGAAGACAACTGGCGTCGAAGCAATAAAGGTATCTCATTGGATAATTTGAATAACAATACAACAACGACAACAGACACGGATACGGCAACTGTCAAGAAAAATAAAAAACCACTAACACAAGCAGACAGCACATTGAAGATTCCAAAAACACCGGAAGATTTTATGGCTTCTGATAAAAAAATTGCAGATGCATTATTTAGTTCGGGCGAAATATTTAAGAACAAATTGAACAATCTGCCAAAATCAAAAATTCAATTTGATGAGTTGACACGCAGGTTTGCAAACAGCGAATACGATGCGCGTGCGCATTACTATCAGTATTTAATTTATTTGGAAAAAAATCTGACTGGTTTGGCAGAAAAAGAAAAACAATACATTTTGCAAAACTATCCGTTGAGCGAAGTGGCTGAAGTAATAAATAAGAAAAGTACGCCTGATTCAACAGGTTCATCAGAAACAGTTCAGACTTTTTATGCTTCGACGTATAAGTTGTTTCAAAGTGGTAATTATGATGATGTGATAAGAAACAATTCTTTGGCACGCATTAAATATCCAAGTTCAAATGAAATTCCGCAGTTTGAATTTTTATCAGCTGTTTCTTTTGGCAAAAAGAAAATGTATTCTGATTACAAAATTGCGCTGATGAATATTATTTCAAAATATCCAACCGGCGAAGTGAAAGAAAAAGCGCAGCAATATTTAGCAACATTTATTCAGTTTGAAAGCAATTTAAAAGACACAACACCGCAATCGCCAATTAAAACTGATACAATTAAAACGGTTGATATTGATACAACAAAAGAATTTTCTTTGGACACAACAGGTCTGACGATCTTGGTTGAGTTAAAGGATCCGTACATGAAAATTACAGACATCATCTCAAACATCGGCAGATTCAACAAGAAGCATTTCAATGAAGATAAAATAAAAGTAAATGCAGTATTCGTAGAAGGTCAGCCATTTATTCAGATCAAACGATTTGAAGGTATCACGGATGCTAATAAATATAACGATAAACTGCAGTCGGTTCCAACTGATATTTTAGGTGAAGGCAATGAATTCAAAGCGGATTATTATATTATCACACCGGCGAATTTCCGTAAAATTAAAAAGCTGAACGATTTAAAAACATATTCCAGATTCTTTTTCGAAAATTATAATAAATGATAAAAAACATTCTAAACTGGCTGCTGGTTCCTAAAAATTTACTGAAACTGTTTGGTGCAGGATTGCTCACTATCATTTTATTTTTCTCTGCTGTGCGTCTGGGTATTTTTGGCGCGTTGCCAGACTATAAAGATTTGGAAAATCCGGATGCGAATTTGGCTTCTGAAGTATATTCTGCCGATTCTGTTTTGATCGGGAAATATTATTCAAGCAACCGCGTAAATGTATCATTTGAAGAGCTTTCACCTTGGTTGGAAAAAGCGCTGGTTGCTACAGAAGATAAACGTTTTTACGATCATGCAGGAATTGATGTGTTGCGTACGGTTAAAGCAGTGATTACATTAGGTGCAAACGGTGGAGGCAGTACTATAACACAACAATTGGCAAAAAACATGTTCAACGATCCTGCAAAAAATATTGTGCAGCGTATGATTCAAAAAGCAAAAGAATATGTGATCGCACCGATGTTAGAACGTCGTTATACAAAACATGAAATTATAGCGATGTATTTCAATACGGTCGATTTTTTAAATAATGCAGACGGTATCAAAAGTGCGGCGCGTATCTATTTTAATAAATTACCGAAAGATCTGACGCTGGAAGAATCTGCGATGTTTGTTGGTATGTTGCAAAATCCTGCCTTATATAATCCAAAAAGACATGAAGAAAGAACCCGCGTTCGCCGTGCAACAGTTTTAAGTTTAATGGCAGAACAAGGCGTTATCACGCAGGCACAATGTGATGAATTGAAAGATAAACCGATCAAATTGAATTTTCATCCGGAATCACCAAACGATGGTTTGGCGCCATATTTCAGAGCATCATTAGCTGAGTATTTAAAAAAATGGTGCAAGGATAACAAAAAACCGGATGGAACAAACTGGAATATATATACAGACGGACTGAAAATATATACTACTTTGGATACGCGCTATCAGAAATATGCTGAAATAGCAGCTATCAATAATGTAAAACGTTTTGGTGTTGGAAATTATAAAACAATTTGGGAAAGTGAACGCGGCAAAAAAACATTATTGAAAGCCATCAAGCAAACCGAACGTTATCCGATTCTCAAAAAAGAAGGAAAATCTGATGAAGAAATTTACGCATTCTTTAAATCTGAAAAGAGAAAAATGACCGTCTTTTCTTATTCAAGAGGAAAGAAAGATACGTTGATTTCTTTGTTGGATTCTATTATCTATTATAAAAACCATATGCAAACTGCGTTTATGGCGATTGAACCATTTACCGGTTATGTCAAAGCATGGGTCGGCGGCACTAGTTTTGAGTTTAATAAATATGATCACTGTAGTCCTGATGTAAAACGACAGGTTGGCTCTACATTCAAACCAATTCAATATGCTTTGGCTGTAGATAATGGCTGGTCGCCATGTATGTGTGTACCTTGCGGGCCAATTACGATTACCTATCACGGAACCGTCTGGCGGCCAAAAGGAACTCCTGGCGGTTGCGGTCCAATGAAATATTGTCTGGCAAAATCAATCAATGGCGCGGCAGCGTATATGATGAAAAATTTCGGCCCTGAAGCATTGGTTGATCTGGCATATAAAATGGGTATTACTACAAAATTACCTGTAGTGCCTTCTATTTGTTTGGGCTCTGCAGATCTTTCATTGTATGAAATGTTAGCGGTATATAGTACATTTCCAAATGCAGGCATTAGCACTAAACCACAGTTTTTATTGCGTATTGAAGATAAAGATGGCAACGTGGTGCAAAGTTTCCAAACAGAAATGCATGAAGTATTTAATGATAATACAGCCTATAAAATGTGCCAGATCATGAAAGGACCTGTGAGTCCTGGTGGAACGGCGGCATCACTTGGTGGTTATGGAATTGGTGTAAAGGAAATGGCTGGTAAAACAGGAACCACCAACGGCAATACCGACGCATGGTTTATTGGCTACACACCGCAATTGCTGGCAGGCGTTTGGGTTGGCTATGATGATCCTATGCTGAAAGCCGGACAGGGTAATCATACAGCAGCACCGGCTTGGGGCAAGTTTATGAGCATGGTTTATAATGATCCGAAATTGGGATTGGATAAGTCAGCGACATTCTTCACACCGTCAGATGCATCTTTGATTAAAAATTTATGCAGCGAAGGCGAAGAATATATTATCAGCGATGGAAGCGTTGGTAATTTCAATGATGTGGACGAAGTAATGGATGCAAATCCTGAGTTTAATATGAAGTAATACTAATAATTCATTTTTTTTAAGGTGTTTCTGATTTCTGTAATCAGTTGTTTCGGCTGAATTACTTTTACTTTATTGCCATACGACAAAATTTCCATTACCAGGTCATTTGTGATATACAGTTTTAATTCAATACGCAGTTCTTTTGCAGTATCTGTAATGATTTTTTGACTGTGATGCAGCGGCAGCGTTTTAATAAATTTTCCTTCGTATGGCTCAAATGATAGAACAATATCGCTTGGTTCTTTATTTTCTACATTGGTAACACCAAAACTGTATTTAAAAAAATCATTTACATCAAAATCTTTTGGATAGACAAATTTCTTTTTGGTAATTTCCGATTCAATAATACGATCTAATCCAAATGTCTTTATGATTTCATCTTTCATATCTTTTGCTACTAAATACCAGCGATGATGCGATTCTTTTAAAGCTAATGGCTGTACAACGCGATTGGTAATTTCAGAATCAGAAAATTTCTGATGTGTAAAATGCAGAATATTCCTGTTTTTTATAGCTTGGATAATGGTCGATAAATGAACCGTTCCTTGTGGTTTCCTGTTATCAAAATGAATAAAATTATTGACACTGCTGCTCAAATTCAGTGCATTGAAAATATCAAATGCTTCCAGTATTTTTTCATTATTGATATTGCCTTCTTGCTGATCAATGTAATACACTTTTTGGCTGAAATCGAATAAAATCTCAATTTGGTAAATAGCAAAAATATCTTGCAGATCTCTCTTAAAAGTGCGTTTACTTAAGGTGAAATCATAACTTTCTATCTCAGATTTACGTTTTAAGACGTTGTAAATCTCATCAAATGAAGATTTTTTCTTTCTTAACTGATTGATAATGATGTTGTAACGCTCAATTCCGGTTCTTTTTGACATTTTTTTTATTTTTTTTTAAAGATAATGAAAGACTAAGACATAGATTGGCTTAGTCTCCGAATAATTTTACACAAAATTTAAAACAATGTGTTATTCTTATTCAACAAACATCTTAGCTCAAAAGTCAGAGCAATTATTATTTTCCATCAAAAGCGATGCTTATTTATACCATTGCTGGATGAACATAATTGAGAACAAATTTGTCATTATCAAAGAAACAAACGACAGCTCAAAAGCAACGCCTGTTCAGTTGCTGAATTTTACGGAAAGAACGTTGAAGAAATATTTATACACTTCAACAGAAAAGTTAAAACGCATCGATGGTTTTTTGTTCTTTAACGATGAATTATGGAACAAGTACATAAGCGCTGCTTAATAAATGTAAACATCCAAAGAATTTTAACTGATCACTTCAAACAAAATACCTTTGCTGTTCAATCGGTCGATCAATAGATTACCTAAAGTTCCGGCTGGTGTGAGCACGCCACCTTTTATTGGTAGTTTGCCTAAGTTTTCCAGTAAAACCAATGCCGTTTCTGATAGCATTTTGGATGTTTCAGTATAACCTGGATCGCCACCGGAAACAGTAGTCATAACTTTTTTTGTTTCGCTTTCGCCAATAAAAGAAAGCTTGAAACGACTTTTGTCGCGTTGTTCTTTGCTCGGACCTTCGCCGCTTTTTCGGTATTGCAAAATCAGGTTTTTGATTGGTGGAATTTGTGCGCCAACAATCAACGCACCAACTGCGCCAACTAAACTTATGGTTTGAGGCAAACTTTTTAATGCAAGAAATTGTGCGTATTCAAAATTTTCGCCAAAAACAGTTGGTTTATATAAGCTGGTTCGTTGCACCATCCATGGATCAATCACCGGCATTGGTAGTGCCCATTTGTTGATGCTTTTTTCAAAATGGATCTGGCTTTTAATCCTTTTTTTAGTTGGTTTTTTTCTTTCAGAAGAAGTATCATCAGATGATGTTTTCTTTGGAGCAAATATATTTTTTCCAATATCAGACATCGCGCCAACGGCTGATGCAAAGGTTCCGCCTGAAAATGTACCGTTCGATGATACAAAACCTTTAATGGTTTTAGTTTCGTTTGCCGGTAATTGCATCGCAGTAAACAAAGCACCGGCATCAGCAGGAATGCTGTCAAAACCGCAGCAATTCAGAATATAAATTCCTTTTTCTACTGCTGCTTTATTGTGTTTTTTCAAAACAGATTTTACAAACGCCGGTTCGCCGGTAATATCACAGTAATTGGTAGCAGTATTCACACATGCTTCTACTAAAGTTTCACCATGTTGCGCAAACGGACCAACAGTGGTGACAATGATTTTGGTTTGTTTTGTTACATTTTCTAATGATGCCAGATCATCTGAATTGCAGGTCAAAATTTCTACAACTGAGCATGCAGCATTAATCGAAACCAGGTTTGATTTTACTGCTTCCAGTTTTTCCGCATTTCTGCCGGCAATTGCCCATTTTACCTTTTTCAAATCTACATTTGCAGCAAAATATTCAGCCGTCAAACCGCCGGTAAAACCAGTCGAGCCGAATAAAACAATATCAAATTTTCTGTTTTCCATGCGTTAAAGATACTCATACAAATGCGATTGGCAAATTATTTGCTATTTTCATACTAAAATACAGTAATGTTCATTTTGGTAAGTCCGAAGTTTATTAAATATTTTACACCAAAAAATATTGCAGGAATTACCATTTTTCCATTCGTTATTTTGGAAAGTAAAACACAAAAGAACGATAAAACATTTGTCAATCATGAAATGATTCATATTCGGCAACAAATGGAGTTATTATTTGTTTTTTTTATTTTATTCTATTATACAGAATTTTTGATCTTATTTATGAAATATAAAAATTGGAATAAAGCATATCAGAATATTTCGTTTGAACGCGAAGCATATGAGAACGAATCCAATTATAGCTACTTGAAAACAAGGAAATTGTTTTCGTTCATAAAATATTGGAAAAACGGCTCGTAATTTGATATATAAGGAATACCTTTGCAAAGCAAAAAAGTAAAATTATGCAGGAAATAAACGTCTTTGTGGTCGATGACCATCAGATTTTTTTGGATGGAATTGTGTCTTTATTAGATGATGAACCGAATATCAAAATTGCCGGAACCGCGCACAACGGAAAGGCAGCAATCGACAAAATAAAAGCTACTAAAGTAGATGTTGTGTTGATGGATATTAATATGCCTGAAATGGATGGCATTGAAGCAACCAAACAATTGAAACAATTGCAGCCAAATATCAAAATTCTGATGCTGACGATGCACAGTGAACCGCGCTTCATTAAAGAATGTCTGGAAGTTGGCGCAAAAGGTTATGTGCTGAAAAATATTTCTAAAGATGACTTGATCAAAGCGGTTGAAGTAGTTTATCAGGATAAATCGTATTTAGATACGGAAACACAGGAAAAACTGATTTCTTCTATGTCAAACACGGAAGAAGAAGACACGCGCAACTATGATGAATTAGCGGCACAGATCACACAGCGTGAATTGGAAATTTTACAGTTGATTGCACTTGGATTAACATCACAAGATATTGCTACCAAGTTGTTTATCAGTAAAAATACAGTGGAAACGCATCGTAAAAATATGCTGGCAAAACTAAATGTGAATAACACAGCGGCTTTGCTGAAAATCGCATACAAAAAAGGTCTGGTGTAAAATCATCACTAATTATATCAAAAAAGGTCAAAAGAGCAATCTTTTGACCTTTTTTAATGAATCATAAATTCTTACGACTTATTACTTACTACTAACTACTAATTTGTATCTTTGCACCGAATTTTTTTAATCATTTAATTTAAAATAAAAAATAAAAATGAAAGTAACAGTAGTTGGTGCAGGTGCAGTTGGCGCAACAGTAGCCGATAACATCGCACGCAAAGAATTATGCCACGAGTTGGTTTTGTTAGATATTAAAGAAGGTTTGGCAGAAGGCAAAGCCATGGATATGATGCAAACTTCATCATTATTAGGTTTTGATACAAAAATTTCAGGTTCAACAAACGATTATTCAAAAACTGCTGGCAGCGATGTAGTGGTAATTACGTCAGGAATTCCTCGTAAACCAGGCATGACGCGTGAAGAATTAATCGGCACCAACGCTGGCATTGTAAAAGGTGTTGCTGAAAATATATTGAAATATTCACCGGAAGCTATTTTGGTGATCATTTCAAATCCAATGGATACCATGACATATTTGGCATTGAAATCTACAGGTTTACCAAAAAACAGAGTAATCGGAATGGGTGGCGCTTTAGATAGCAGCCGTTTCAAATTCTATTTGTCACAAGCATTGAACTGCTCTCAAAACGACTTGAATGCAACAGTTATTGGCGGTCACGGCGATACAACAATGATTCCGTTAACACGTTTTGCTACCTTAAATTCAAATCCTGTATCTAACATGTTAGATGCTGATACGTTGAAAAAAGTAGCTGCTGACACAATGGTTGGTGGTGCTACATTAACAGGTTTGATTGGTACTTCGGCTTGGTATGCACCTGGCGCTGCTGGTATGGCTGTTGTAGAAGCGATCTTGCGCGATGAGAAAAAAGTGATCACTTCTTGCGTATTATTGGAAGGCGAATACGGACAATCTGATATTTGTTTAGGTGTTCCTGTAGTGATTGGCAAAAACGGTTGGGAAAAAATCATCGACTACAAATTGAACGAAGAAGAACAAGCTGCTTTCAACAAAAGTGCTGATGCAGTTCGTGCAATGAACGATGTTTTGAAAACATTATAATTTTATTGAATACCGAATAAATGAAGGCGAAAGAATATTTCTTTCGCCTTCTTTAATTTATGTTAACGCCAAACAAAAAACGACAATTTTAGTTATTTTTATAAGATGAAGAAACTACTTTTTATTACTATTGTCAGCGCTCTTATATTTTCTTGCAAAAAAAAAGATGATGTAACCGTTACTTTTGTTTTTAAAACAACTAATAAAACGCCAAATAACAGGCCATATCAACTAAATGTGGCAAAAACAAGAATATTGTTTTCCAATTTCATTTATGTAGATAAAAATAACAATGAAACAGAAGTTAAAGATATTTATATGGTAACTTCTGCTACCAATAATTTTCAGTTTAAATTTCCTGGTGGCGATTATGCCAAATTTAAATTCGCTTTTGGATTGGATAAGAGAATGAATAATTCAACACCGTCCAGTTTTCCGTCATCGAGTCCTTTGAGCGTTGAAACCGGTTTATATTGGGATATGCTGAAGTATCGTTTTTTGGTTTTAGAAGGAAATATTGATAATTCCGTGACGAAGAATCAGACACCGAACACACCATTTTCTATGCACTTAGGCACAGACACATTGTATCAGGAAATTATTGCAAGTAATTTTCCGAAAAGTGGCGAAGAATTGACCATTACATTAGATATGGATAAATTGTTCGTTCTGGATACTGATGATTTTCAATTGACCAATTTTAGTAATCACAGCGAACCCAGTGAAATACCAAACGGTATTGCAATCAGAAATAGTTTTGTGAACAGTATTCAAACAACGGTTACTCAAAAATTGAAATGAGCAGAAAGTATTTCATATTTTTTTTGCTGACAAGTATTAGTTGTTTCGTTTTTATTTTTTCCTGTAAAAAAGAACAAGAGCGATATAAAACAACGCCATATGTAGCGCCAAAAATTCAGGGTTTTCGTGATATGCCTGTCGATCCGGATAATCCAATGACAGTAGAAGGAATCGCACTCGGCAAAAAATTATTCTTTGATCCAATACTTTCTAAAGATTCAACATTGTCATGTGCAAGTTGTCACAAGCAGGCCAATTCATTTTCGGACAATAATAAATTAAGCAAAGGCGTTGATAATGTTTTAGGACGACGCAATGCTATGACATTGGTAAACTTAGCTTGGCAAAAAGATCGTTTTTTTTGGGATGGTCGTGTAAATACATTGCGAGAACAAGCGTTAAAACCGGTTGAAGATCCTACAGAAATGCACTTGCCTTGGTCGGAAGCAGAGTTTAGACTTCAAAATAACGCGCAATATAAAGATTTATTCAATAAAGCATTCGGAATACAAACAATTACAAAAGAATACATCACGAAAGCGCTCGAACAGTTTGAAAATACTTTGCTTACTTACAATTCCAAATTCGATAAATATACACGCGGTGAAGCAGCATTGACACTTTCAGAAATTAATGGCTTTGATATTTTTAAAACGGAAAAAGGCGATTGCTTTCATTGCCACAGTTCAACAGCACCTGAAGTGTTTATTTCGCCGGACAGAACATTTGCCAATAATGGCTTGGATACGGTTGATAATGTAAATCAGTTTATCGATAAAGGTTTAGGTGAATTTACATTCGATCCTGCTGATTACGGACGTTTTAAAATTCCTACGTTGCGCAATCTGGCATTCACTGCGCCTTATATGCATGATGGCAGATTTCAGACATTAGATGAAGTGATCGATTTTTATAGTGCCGGACCAAAAGGTTCACCAACGCTGGAGCCAATTATGCGTGAGAAAGCCAATAAACGCCTGGAAACATTGGGTCATTGGGGCTTGGATCTGACACCGGAACAAAAAGCAGACCTGAAAGCTTTTTTACTGACGTTATCGGATTCTTCTTTTGTCAGGTAAATTATTTTTCCGCAATATTTTTCATGGTATTCAAATGATGTCCGACGTGATAGATCGTGAAAAATAATAATTCGCGAACAGTCATTTTTCCAATTAACGGATGCGGTAAAATATAAGTATCCAAATCTTCTTCAGACCAGTTATCAATGGCTTTCAATAAAGTGGAACACGAACTTTTCCAGAATTTTTCTACAATGCTGCGAACAGGAATCAAACTGACTTTCGGTTGAAATGCCAAACTTGCTTTAGCGCCTGCACTTAGTTTTTGCTGGTATTGCCAGATTGTTTCTTCATAATTCCAAGGCGTACGATGAATAGTGAAAAATTGTTTCAGCATCATCTTCGGCGTATTCATACCTATTGCTGTCATATTATTTGATATCGACAAATGATCCAAATTTTGCGCGATGCTCCATTTGTTATCGATGCTTTTGTTGAACAGCGAATCATCTGCTTGTTCAGCAAATTCGGTTATTTCACCAAATACTTTTTCTAATTCACGGATTATATCTTGTTTTGTTTGCATTTTAGTATTATTGTGTTTGAATTGCACAGCGAACTTAGTCAAATTAAATTATTTTTTGCATAAAAATTATTGGAAACACTGCATACATACAAGCATTTTGTACAGATAGTTTTGCCGTTGGCGTTGCCAAAATTATATACTTATGCAGTTCCTGCTTATCTGGATGATAGAATAAAAATCGGTTGTCGTGTGGAAGTGCAGTTTGGTAAACAGAAACTATACACAGCAATCATTCATTCAATAGATACTATTGCGCCGACAGATTATATTCCGAAAGAAATCTTATCTGTTGTTGATGAGCAGCCAATAGTGACCGAAATACAAATTAGTTTTTGGAACTGGATGGCGTCTTATTATATGTGCACATTAGGTGATGTAATGAATGCTGCATTGCCTGCATATTTCAAGCTCGATTCGGAAACTTTTTTTGTAAAAAATCCGAACGATGAAACGGATATTTTAGATTTGCCGGACGATGAATATATGGTTGCAGAAGCGTTGAATCACCAGGAACAGATTTCGTTGAATGATATCAGTTTAATTCTTCAAAAAAAATCGATCAGCAAAACTATAAAAAGCTTACTCGAAAAAAAGATCATCTATGTCAAAGAAACATTAGATGAAAAATACAAACCGAAGTTCGATACATTTATTCAGTTGCATGCTTCGCAAAACGATTTACGCAATACATTCGAACTGGTCAGTAAATCACCAAAACAGGAAAGTTTATTGTTAGCGTATATTGATTTGTCAAAGAAAGATAAATCTGTCAAAAAATCTGAACTGTTAAAGAAAGCAGGTGTTTCAGATGCGATCCTGAAAACAATGCTCAAAAATGAGATCTTCATAAAAGAAGAAAGAATGGTTGACAGAATTTCTAAAAATGATATTGATGATGTAAAAGAATATGAACTTTCACCTGAACAACAAACTGCACTAACAGAAACTAAAAATCATTTCAAAGAAAAAGATGTTGTGCTGCTGCATGGTATCACATCCAGCGGAAAAACATTATTATATATCGACCTGATCAAAGAACAGATCGCGCAAGGAAAACAAGTATTGTACTTATTGCCTGAAATCGCATTGACCGCGCAATTAGTGCAGCGATTGGAAAAAATATTAGGTAATATTGCTGTCTATCATTCCAAATTCAACAACGCAGAACGCATAGAGATTTGGAATAAGATTTTGTCCGGCGAAACAAAAGTGGTGCTTGGTGCACGTTCATCTGTTTTCTTACCTTTTCAGAATTTAGGTTTGATCATTGTTGATGAAGAACATGATGCATCGTATAAACAATATGATGCTGCGCCACGTTACCAGGCGCGCGATGCATCGATTTATTTAGCAAAACAATTTGATGCGAAAGTAATTTTAGGTTCTGCGACGCCAAGTGTTGAAAGTTATTCTAACGCAAAAACAGGAAAGTATGGTTTGGTAAAACTGAATACTCGCTTTGGTGATATTCAATTGCCACAAATGGAATTTATCAGTTTGACAGATGCCAATAAGAAGAAAGAAATTTCAGATGGTATTATATTTCAGTTGCGTGATGAAATTCAACTGGCATTGGAAAATAAAGAGCAAATTATTTTATTTCAGAATCGTCGCGGATACGCGCCGTATTTATCGTGTAATAATTGCAACTGGATTCCGATGTGTAAGAATTGCGATGTGAGTTTAACCTATCATAAGTTTACGAACGACTTGCGTTGTCATTATTGTGGTTATACACAAAGCAATCTAAGCATTTGCAAAGCATGCGGTTCTAATGAATTGCAGCAGAAAGGACTCGGCACCGAACGCATTGAAGAAGATTTGAAAACGATGTTTCCATCCGCAAATATTGGCAGAATGGATTATGACACCGTGAAAACAAAACGCGGACATGAAAAAATTATTGATAGCTTTGAGAATCATGAATTTGATATTTTAGTCGGTACGCAAATGGTGACCAAAGGACTTGATTTTAACAACGTAAGTTTGGTTGGCGTACTTAGTGCAGATTCATTATTGTTCTATCCTGATTTCAGAGCAACGGAACGCGCATACCAATTATTATTGCAAGTGAGCGGCCGCGCAGGCAGGCGCGAAAAGCGTGGTAAGGTATTGATACAAATCGGCAATACGGCGCATCCGATTGTTTCGTTCGTATTGGAAAATAATTATGATGAGTTTTATCAGAATCAAATGTTGGAACGCCAGCAATTCAACTATCCGCCGTATTCGCGCCTGGTAAAAATAACGCTGAAACATAAAGACATCAAAACAACGGTAGATGCTGCAAATCGAGTAGCTGATTATTTGAATACAAAATATCCGAACACGATTGTCGGACCAAATGTGCCGATCATTCAGAAAATAAACAACTATTATCTGCGCGATATTTTAGTAAAAATTGACCGCAATAAAACAGAACTGTCTAAAATAAAATTCGATATACAACAAGCTATCAATGCGCTGTATCAGTTTCAGACGTTTAAACAAATAAAAGCGGTTGTTGATGTAGATTGTTATTGATGCATGCTATGGTGCTACAACAGAATGCAATACCTAAACGGATAAATTCTTGCCTTGATTGATAATATAACTCATCATTTTTTTGTTAGTGCCTGCATGGTTAATTATTTTCCATTTGTCCTGTTTTCTGAATCCAAGATAAAATGGTTCGCATCTTCCTTCATTGATTTTATATAACATAAAGCTACCAAACTGATTTTTTAATGAATTTGAACTGTACCAGATAAAAATTGCATTGCCTGAAATACTAATTATTTTCCTTTTATTTTCTTCGGAAGTTTGCTTAAGATGGATTTTAAAAGACAAATCTGTTTCTATATAATTTTCTAAATCATTAAGAATAAATAGCTTTTCAAAAACGACTCTGTTAGGATGAAATGGTGGTATCTTAATATCATTACCATAAGACCAAATACCTAATGCTCCAAGAACCTTTCCACTAAATTTTAACCATTTCGAGTCAAACCAATTATTTATTTTTATCAAAAAAACCTGCTTTGGTTTATTCTCATTCATAATAGCGGAAGTTAATGCAGATATTTCATCAATAAACTCCGGACAATCTTCAATTGTTGTATTAAATGTTATGCTTGGCGAATTTTGCATATGGATTAAGATGTTTAATACAATAAACTTTTCTTTGAACTGTTTTTCCAACCTGCCTGACTCTCGTAATCCACAAAATAAATTTTCAGATCTGCCTGGCTTTCATAATCTACAAAATAGATTTTCTTTTTCGCCTGGCTGGCATAATCGGTGAAGAACCATTTGCCGTCATTATTTCCGGCCTGACTTTCATATTTTACTTTATACACTTTCAAGTCGCACTGGCTTTCATATTTTACCACAAATACTTTTACATCGGCCTGGCTTGCGTAATCAACGGAAAATATTTTTTGTGCTTTTGAGATTGAAGTAAACGCGATAACAGCAAATAGAAGAAGAAATGATTTTTTCATAGTTATAGATTTATAGATCTAATTTAGAAATTAATTTGCAGTGATGTATTTTTTATTTTCATTCATCATTCGGACTAATGGTTGATGTCTCACCGACCATAAAACATTTCGGTTGGTGAGACACCAACCGATGGAAATTATTCTGATTAACTCAAAATTCATCACTATATCATTTTCCTTTTCCTTTCCACAAGATCATAACGGTATAGATCATGATTTTCAAATCCATTAAAAACGAAATATTTTCAATGTATAACAAATCATAACGCATGCGTTGCAGCATTTCGGAAAGATTGGAAGCATAGCCAAATTTCACCATTCCTAAAGAAGTGATGCCTGGCTGCACGCGCTGCAAAAGCTGGTATTGCGGTGCGGTTTGAATAATTTGCTCTATATAATATTTGCGCTCAGGACGTGGTCCAACCAAACTCATATCGCCCACAAAAACATTCCATAACTGCGGCAACTCATCAATTCTGTATTTGCGTATAAATTTCCCAAAAGGCGTGATGCGCTCATCGTTTTCTGACGATAATTTAGGTGTTCCGTTTTCCGCGTTTTCATACATCGAACGGAATTTTATAATGTCAAATTCCTTACCGTTAATACCAACTCTTTTTTGTTTAAAGAAAATGGTACCCGGCGATGATCGCTTTACTTTATAAGCAATAAAAGCCAGCAGTGGCGAAATCAGAATCATGCCGAAAAATGAAGTGATAACATCAAAAAGACGTTTCAGTATTTTTTGCCACGGCAAAATAAGGTCTGTCGGAATTTCTATCAGTGGCGAGCCAAATATACTTTGTGTTTTAAATTTTCCGGAAAGGAAATCCACTTCATCCGGTAATATTTGAACGGTCTTTCCTTTGTTCAGGAAATGAATGATATAGTTTTCAATAGTTTGCACGTCATTATTTTCCAACGCTAAAATTACATCATCAAAATTTTCAATGTTGTATGAAATACTTTTCACACTATCACTGTCACCTTCACTCAAAATCACTTTTTCTGTAATTTGATAAGGCAGTTTTATTTTAGAATGTATGATCTCATTTTCGATGCGCTCACAGTTTTTTACCGAACCGATTAATAACGTTGGAATAAACAGCTTCCCGTTTTGGATCTTATTTTTTATGATAGCTAAAACAAACAAGCGGAAAAATATAGTAAGGAAAAAATGCAAAGCCAAAAATCCGAAGAACAGGAAATAATAATCTTTATAACCTTTGATCAAATCATTCAGCATCAAACTGAAAAACAAAATAATACCGCCGATCAATGTTTGAATAACGGTTTTATAGATCTCAATTAAACGCGATTTTTTTAACAGCGAAGAATACGTGTTCGAGAAAAAATAATACGCCATCCAGAAAAACGGAATGAACAGCAAGCCATACACAAATTTCTGATCCTGGAATAAATGCAGCACCGTGAAATCAATTTTCTCAACGTATATTTTTCTGAAAATAAAAAAGCAAAACCAGGCAGCCAGCGCGGAAATATAATCAACGGCTACATAACCCAAAATTCCTTTGTTCGCACTTTTTACCATTGGTCAAAAATACAAATGTTTAAGTAATAAGTTATAGGTTATTCGTTATATTAGTTATTAGTGATAGTAATCTTATAACCTATAACGTATAACCTACAGTCTATTGCTCAATCGCGTACCAGATACCAAAGAAATGCATGATGCTGCCGGTCAGCACAAATAAATGCCAAACTGCATGATGGTAGGTGTATCTTTTCCAGGCATAAAATATGACGCCGAACAAATAGAACAAGCCGCCTAATAAAAGAAACAGCAATACTTTGCCGGAGTTGAATGCCATAATGGTTTTGATTTCAAACAAACCCATACAGCCCATGAATACGTAAATGATGGTAGAGATTGTATCGTATTTTCCGGTCAGGAATAATTTTTTAATAGTGCCGATCAGCACGATGCTCCACAATACAATAATAAACCACATTATCTTCTGAAACGGTATGCTGGTCATTAAAATAGCAGTATAAGAACCGGCAATCAGGTAATAAATGCTGATATGATCGGCGATGCGCAAAATATATTTCGCTTTCTCGTGCATGATCGCGTGATAGATGGTTGAACTTGCATACACCATGATCAAGCCGATAGCAAAAAAGATCAATCCGACAATTCTGTAATTCACTTCATAATGCGATGCTTTCACGAACAGGATCGGAATTAACGTAATAAATGTTATTAATCCAATGCCGTGAGTGATTGCATTGGCTATTTCTTTTTTTATTTCGACTTTCATGTGTATTTTTAACAAGATTAAAATTAGTCTATATTGACGAACATTTCAACAAAAAAGTATAAAACGGCTATTATCCTATCTTTAATAGTAAGTATATTCTTTGTGTCTTGTTATCCGTTGACTACAGGTAGCAGAGAGTGGAAAATAAAATTTGATAAAAAGCTGCTGGCTTACAAAAAGAAATTCCTGAATGAGAAAGTAACACCGGATTCAAAAACGCCGAACATTGTTGTCATCGTTGCGGATGACTTGGGTTTGAACGACGTGAGCTGCTACAACAGTAAAGATTTTAAAACACCAAACATCGATGCGCTTGCCGCCGAAGGTGTAAAATGCACACAAGGATATGTTTCTTCGCCTATTTGCGCGCCATCGCGTTGTGGTATTCTAACAGGAAGATACCAGGAAAGATGTGGCTTTGAAACAATAGATATTGATGGCTATCCTGCCAACCTGATCGAATATTTTGGCGGTAAGAATGCTGCACAAAAAGACAGTTCGTGGGTAGTGGCTACCAAACCGCATTATCCTAACGAATGGGAAACCGCGAAACAAGGCATGCCGCCAACCGAGATTTCACTGGCTGAGTTGTTAAAAAAATATGCTTACCAAACCGCGATAATAGGCAAGTGGCATTTGGGCTCTAATCCGAAATTAAATACACCGGACAAATTTGGTTTTGACTATCAATATGGTATTTACAATGGTTTCACTTTATATGCGGAAAAAGTAAAAACGCCCGGAATTGTAAATTATTCCAACAAAAGTTTTGTCGGCAAATACCAGTGGCAAATGGCACGCAAAGATATTGCGATGGTATATGAAAACGGCAAAAAAATTAGACACGAAGAACAATATTTTACCGATGCCATCCGCGACCGTTCATTGCGTTTCATTGAACAAAATAAAGACAAACCTTTCTTTTT
This sequence comes from Chitinophagales bacterium, assembly GCA_046329815.1. Taxonomy (GTDB): domain Bacteria; phylum Bacteroidota; class Bacteroidia; order Chitinophagales; family JADIYW01; genus JADJSS01. Next base: position 657,322 of record JAXLTY010000001.1, on the reverse strand, counting down.
GTACATACCATTCACCGCGCCGCACGAACCATACCAGGCGAAAGAAGAATTGTATGATGAAGAATATAAAACCATACAGGATAAAGGTAAAGCAGTTTACAGAGGCATCATTCGTTCTTTGGATGATGCTATCGGTGCTATTAATCAAAAACTGAAAGACCTGCATTTGGAAGAGAATACACTCGTAGTATTGTTAAGTGATAACGGACCTGCTTTGTACACCAGAATTACTTCGAGCGCACCGCTGAAAGGCGGTAAGATCACGCAGTTTGAAGGTGGAATTAACGTGCCGTTTATTTTTAAATGGAAAAACCATCTGCCGGAAAACACAACGTATGATAATCCAATTATTGCATTGGATATTTTTGCAACGGCAGCCGCAATATCTAATGCAAAACTACCGACAGACAGAGTCTATGATGGCGTAAACCTGGTTCCATTCCTGACTAATAAAGATAAAAATGTACCGCACGATAAATTATTTTGGCGAGCCGACCATATTCACGCTATTCGTAAAGGCGACTATAAACTGATTTACAGTTCAAGAGATAAATGGTATGAATTGTACAACCTGAGTACAGACAAGAACGAAAAAAATAATTTATTTTTAACCATGCCTGATAAAGCGAAAGAATTGCTGGAAGACATGAACTTCTGGGAACTCACTTTGCCTGAAAAACCAATGTGGCCGCGCATTATGGATCATCGTTTTATGATAGACGGCAAAGAATATTTGTTTCCTGCTTAATAAATTAACGCTTACAAATTATTTCTCTTCAGTTGTTTGGCATTTCTCGATTACTAATCACTTTTTCTCAATACCTGCGCCGTGTTTCTCACTGTTTGAGAAATTTTCCTCAATTGTTGTGCGTCTTTCCTCAACAGTTTGGTGCCTTTCCTGAACTGTTGCGAAACATTCCTGAACACTTGCGCCACTTTTCTCAATAGTTCAGTTCCTTTTCTGAGTACTTGCGCGCCTTTCCTGAGCTTCCGCGTGGAGTCCCTGAACAGTTCAGTTCCTTTTCTGAGTAATTGCGCGACTTTCCTGAGCTTGCGCGCGGCGTTCCTGAACAGTTCCGCGTCTTTCCTGAATTGTTGCGGAACATTCCTGAGCACCTGCGACACTTTCCTGGACACTTGCGCGGCTTTCCTCAGGAGTTGCGCGCCGCCGCGGAACAGTTGCGAACTATTCCTCAATCATTCGTCAGAGCCGAAAAATAAGTTGCAGCAGGCAAAAAATAGTTGCGGAATAGTATTGCATAATATTCAGTCACTTTTTAATACCTGAAAATCAATACTAAATACTAAAAAAAAATGGTAATGTTGTAGAATAATGTTGTTATAAATATAGATGATTGATTTTGATTTCCATTATAAATATTTTGGAAGCAATTACTTGTCCTGTAAGGACAAGCTGTTTATAGACAAAAGAGACAATTCTCGATAAGCTCCGTAGGAGCGCTTGTCTCGCACTAGTCTTCCGTAGGATGACTAGTGTGTATTAATTTCCTCGGCCTGTGACCGAATTTACAAAGCCAATGTTCAGAAAAAATATTTTCATTAATTTTTTTTGGAGAATAGTATATTTACATGAGAATCCGGTTCGTTCGGGTTTAGTTTTGGAAGTATGGCATTGTAAATATAGTAGTGCAATAGATTATTATACGACAGAAACAGGATTATTAAAAATTGAACCTGTATGATATGGAAGCTGGCTTTGATTTTAGAATCCGGTCGGAGACCGGCATTATCAATAGACACGAGTCATCCTTCGGAAGACTCGCGCCAGAGTGGAGAGTTAATTGAGACGTACAGAAATCCAAGCATTAAATTTGAATATAGTAAAGATATTAAGGGTACAGATGCTAGTGTAGGAATAGAATTTAAGTATAACTTTGGGACTGAATATTGATAAATTATAAATTGTTATATGAGACTTATGTGTATTTCAATTTTATTTATTACTTCATGTGATAATGAATCAATAAATAAAGAAATTTTCAAACAATACGAAAATAAAAATTTTAATAAGGTTGTAGAATTATCGAGTAACGAAATTGATAATAATGATAAAAACTATTATTTATACGAGATTAGAGGGTTCTCTTATTTTTACTTACAGGAATATGATAAGGCATATGAAGATTTAATAAAATTACAGTCAATTACAAAGGATACAACCTCAAAAGAGGTTCTTAAGGCTATTGCAGCATGTGATTTTCATTTAAATAGAAATGAACAAGCATTACAAGTGTTAAATCCGTTGGTGTTTAAATATAATTCAGATAAAGAATTATTATTTTTAAGAGGAAGAATCTACAAAACGATTGGAGATATATCTAAGTCATTTATAGACTTTAATCATGCTATTTCTATAGATTCAAATTATGATGTTGCCTATAATGAAAGGGGATTACTTTATAGAGATACCAAAGAATTTAACAATGCTAAAAACGATTTTACAAAATATATTTCTCTTGATTCTACAACTTTTTTTGCCTATTATAACCGAGGAGTAACATATTTATATTTAAAAGAATATAATCTAGCATTAGCTGATTTTAATAAAGCATTGTCTTTAAAAGATACATCGATAGCTTATTATAATAGAGCCATAACCTACAAATTTCTTAATCAAAAAGATAAATCTTGTGAGGATATGTATAAATCACGTATAATGGGTTTTAATCGAATTGATTCAATCCTTATAAAATATTGTATTAATAATTAATATACCAGGATAGGCGAAGTGTTGTTGGCTCGGCGAACGTCTCTGACTTCGCCGCATTGTAAATAAAGTTTAAAACTTTAAAAGCATCAATAATCTATCGTACGAAGCATAGCAACGTCCGAGAACTTTACTAAATAAAGTGTTCGGATATCCGTCAAGCAATAAATTATTTATACGGGTATGTTTTCACAAACAAAAAATAAAATAGTAATCACATTTTCTAAATTCAATTACTACTGAATTTAATTCTCGTCTCGCGCTAGTCTTCCGCAGGATGACTAGTGAGTATTAATTCTCTCGGTCTGTGACCGAATTTACAAAGCCAATGTTCAGAAAAAATATTTTCATTAATTTTTTTTGGAGAATAGTATATTTACATGAGAATCCGGTTCGTTCGGGTTTAGTTTTGGAAGCATGGCATTATAAATATAGTAGTGCAATAGATTATTATACAAGAGAAACAGGATTATTAAAAATTGAACCTGTATGATATGGAAGCTGGCTTTGATTTTAGAATCCGGCCGGAGACCGGCATTATCAATAGACACGAGTCATCCTTCGGAAGACTCGCGCCAGAGTGATAGTATGCACATAATGACTTATCCTTAAAATATAAATTCAAAAAAAATGAAAGATTTTCTGTTTTTTTTATTTTTAACACTATTATTGTTTGCGTGTTCAAAATCTGTCGCAAGAAAAACTAAGATATCATCAGAACAATATAAGGTGTATAAGATTGATTCGATCAATAAGTACTATCTTATTTATGCTAAAAGGAATGATACACTGTACAAGATCGTTTCAGAAAAAGATAGTAATTATTTATGCCGAAATATAAAGTTGAATAAAATGTACGCATTTAAGCTTCGTTCAATGATTAATAACTTACCAAAGATTAATAATGTGAGTCTTTATGTATATACGATTAACTGTTACAGTTTTGATGAAGAGACTTCAATTTGTTTGGAAAAAGACTCTATCAGAAATTTGTATTTTCCTGAGAATATTAAAGGACTTTGTTTCATAAAATAATAAATTGACAACTAGCGCAAGTTTAGCGCAGCGTAACTTGTGAGGCATATAAAGCAAGTTTGTAGCTTGATAAGATCGTTAAATAAAATTAAACCCTGCAAAAAACTTCTTTATACGGCTAAATGATGTTAGCTTAGAATAGTATAAATGCCGATATTTATTTTAGAGATCATGCGCCTACTTAGAAAGTATAACATACTCTTTTGCTTTTCGTGTTTGTTGCTGTTTTCGTGCAGCAATGATAAAACGCTTGTAAAAAAAGATGGTATGGTGTTGATAGACAGCGGTATTTTTGAAATGGGTGGTGACAATGAACAGGCACGCGCCGATGAATTGCCAAAACATACCGTGAAACTAAATGCTTTTTGGATAGATGAAACGGAAGTCACTAATGCGCAATTTCAAAAATTCGTGGAGGCAACCAAATATATCACCACCGCCGAAAAGGATTTTGATTACAAAGATGAAAACGGAAAGATAATGCATCAGAAAGCAGGTTCTTTAGTATTTAAGAAATTGAACAAAGGCGATACGGCAAATCCGAATACATGGTGGCAATTTGTGGAAGGTGCAAACTGGAAGCATCCGCAAGGACCGAATTCTTCCATAGAAGGCAAAGAGAACTTTCCGGTGGTGCATATTTCCTGGTACGATGCTGTTGCGTACGCAAACTATTGCGGAAAGCGTTTGCCAACAGAAGCAGAATGGGAATTTGCGGCGCGTGGCGGTTTGAAAAATAACATATATCCTTGGGGCAATGAGCGTGTGGAAACAGGGCAGCCGAAATGCAATTCCTGGAACGGCGATTTCCCATTTTATAATGATAAAAAAGATGGCTTTGAATTGGCAGCACCGGTAAAATCATATCCATCGAATAATTTTGGTTTATACGATATGGCGGGAAATGTCTGGGAATGGTGTGCCGATGAATATAAAATAAATGGTCAGTTGTCCGGCGAAAAAATTATTCGCGGCGGTTCTTTTTTGTGCAATGATAGTTATTGCAGCGGCTTTCGCGTGTCGGCGAAAATGGCAACATCACCGGAAACGAGTTTGGAGCACACCGGTTTTCGATGTGTTAAAGATGCTGTAGCCGAAAAATAAATGCACGGTTTATTCGTTTCGAATTACAAAAATGCGTAATTTGAGATTCTGTTTTATGTATAAAAAAGCAATCATACTATTATTAATCCTGTTTCCATGCATTAGTCATGCGGAAATAAAAATATTTAAAACAGGCGGACGCATCCATTTTCAGTATGGTGTAAATGTTGGTTATAATTTAAATTATTTCATTTACAAAAACGATAACCAGAAAGATATAGCATCCGGTTATCAGGGCGGTTTGTTTTTGCGCGTTTCACGTTCAAGAGTGTATGTGCAAATGGATTTTGATTATATGCATTCTAAAGTATTTATAAAAAAAGGTACATTGAATACTAAGTTTGGAAATAATATTCCGTTTGATAAACTGACATTCAGATATAATACCATTGGTATTCCGGTTGTTTTAGGTGGTATGGTCGTAAAAAATCCATTGTATAAAATGCGTTTGTACACAGGACTCGAAGTGGATATGGTAACCAGTGTAAAAGCATCGTTTACACAAAACAATTTAGATTATACGAGAAGTTTAAGAAGAAAAGACAAACGCGAGTTGATTCGTCCTGCACAATTTAGTTATCAGATGGGAATGGGTATGGATATTGCCATGTTTGTTATGGATTTCCGCTATAACTTAGGATTCCGTAATTTTTATAAAGAACAATACCGTACCCAAACGCATTTGTTTCAAACAACTATCGGCGTGATTTTTTAGATTTTTTAAATAATTTTTTACAATTTTCTTACTACTTATTTCTTACTACTTATTACTTTAGTGCTATGGCTGAATATTTGTTTACATACGGAACCTTACGCTTAAATGAAAGCCATCCAATGGCGGTTTACCTTTCAGAAAATGCAGAACTGGTTGGATTGGCAATTATGCCGAAAGCACAGTTATATCGTATCGATTGGTATCCTGCATTGATACAAACAGACGAAGAAGAAAACGAAGTGATTGGCGATGTATATAAATTAAAAGACCGTTCTGCTTTTGAAAAACTGGATGAATATGAAGGCATCGGCGTTGGTCAGCCGCCTTATGAATACCGCAGAGCGAAAGTTATCATCAAAACGGAAAAAGAAGTATTGGAAAGCTGGGTTTATTTTTACAATGTAAAATTGCCTGAAGAAGCTGAACTGATTGAATCCGGTGATTTCCTGAATCCGTAGTGCACTTTTTATAACTAAACAAAAGCATATTTCCGGCGTTTTAATACCATGCGTATTTTAGCTTTAATAGTATTCAATATAATTATTGCAGCACTGTCTGCGCAGGATTCTTTAACTGTTCAAAAAAATAAACTCATGAATAGTCAAAGTATTTTATTAGTAAATACAAATGTTGCAAAACAAGACAGCACCAATTTTAAAACACCAAAATACAAACAAGGATTTTTCTGTAACTTTGAAGATCAGTTGAACCGTAAAAAAGTACCGATTGATTTTTCTTTAGGAAATTCAAAATATTAAAATCTAAGCATGTGCATTTAGAAAACAGAGCAATACTGGATATGTCTGTTGATTTGGAAGATTTCTTTCAGTCAAAAATTCCATCTGCCATTGACAATGTTAAAGGCGACGAACCTGCAAACTGGGGTTTGATGAATGTGCAGCAAATGCTGGAGCATTTGATCTTTCCGCTGAAATTTGCGATTGATAACATGCCGTTGATCTTGACTTCTGAAGAAAAATTACCGAAACAGCGTATCTTTTTAGCCAGTGAATACGGCATGCCCAAGAATTTCAAAACACCATTTTTGCCTGTCGATAAAACCGTTCCGTTGATTCATCAGAATCTAGAAGATTCTAAAAAAGCACTGAAAGAAACCATTCAGCAATTTTTAGCTGTTATCAATGTGCCTGGATTTACCACGAAAATTCATCCTGTATTTGGCCATCTCGATAAACAACAATGGCTGACGTTTCAATACAAACATTTCTCGCATCATTTTGCGCAGTTTGGTTTAATATAGTATTTAATATAAATTATTTTATCAATTTGAATTACAAATCAACCAGGAGAAATATTTCAGGTGATTTAAAAACGAATATTATTTTTTTGCCTAATCATAAAGTTATTTTCGATGTTACTCTGCAATCATTAAATCGGCAGCTAATCTATATTCAAGGCAAAATGAGAATAGAGCTACCTAACTTAACATGTTTATAAAGTTCATCAATTTCATTGTTATTTAAAGCAATGCAGCCTGCCGTCCAGTCAGTGATGATATACGATTTTGCATTGAAACTATTTGGCAAGCCATGTATTTTAATATCATCGCCTGCACTTTTGCCATTTACTGCAGCAAATTTTATATCGTCGGTATTTGGATAGGAAACATTTAAATTTTTGTGGAATTTACTGGCAGCATTTTTATCATCTATGAAATATAAACCTTCAGGTGTTTTGCCATCACCTTCAAATTGCTTCTTGCCGATCGGTTGTTGTCCTAAGGCAATTTTATAGGTTTTAATTTTTTTCCTTTTTGAAAAAATGGTCAGTGTCCGTTCTGATTTCTGAACCAGTAAACTATCGATGACTATACCATTTGCAATGGTATCAGTGTTGTCCTGCGTGCTGCAAAAACTGCAGCCAATAAATAAAATAAAAAGTAAAGATGTAAAGTAGCGCATGAAATATTTACGCTGTAATCGCATTTTTATTTTACTTGCTTTAAATATTAATATTTATTAACAAATTTCATCATTCAAAAAAACTCATCACTCATCACTCACAACTCATGACTTATCCTTAAATTTGCAGCATGACAACTGCACAACCAAGCACGAAAGGCATCATACAAGCAAAAAAGAATTTAGAAGGCATCAGCGAACTCACACCTTTAAAATTAAATCAAATCCTTTCTGATGAAACGAATGCAAAAATTTATTTAAAAAGAGAAGACTTACAGGTTGTGCGTTCTTACAAAATTCGTGGCGCATATAATTTTATTTCGCAACTTTCGGCTCCTGAAAAAAAACAAGGTGTGGTGTGTTCTTCGGCAGGTAATCATGCGCAAGGTTTTGCCTATTCTTGTCAGTTGTTAAAAATAAAAGGTATCGTATTTATGCCAGCGCCAACGCCAAAGCAAAAAGTGGAGGCAGTTCGTCGTGTTGGAAAAAACTTTGTAGAAGTAATTTTATCAGGTGATACTTATGATGATGCGAAGAGCGCAGCGATGAAATACATCAACACGCACAAGAAAATATTTGTACCACCTTTTGACCATAAACTAATTATTGAAGGACAAGGCACGGTTGGTATCGAAATCTTAGAGCAGATTGGCAAAAAGAAAATCGACTATTTATTTGTACCAATTGGTGGTGGTGGTTTAAGTGCAGGTTTGATTACTTACTTCAAAGAGTTTTCACCGAACACAAAAATAGTTGGCGTTGAACCATTGGGTGCACCTGCCATGAAAGTATCTGTCGAAAAAAATAAAATTATTACGCTGGATAAGATTGATAATTTTGTGGATGGTGCTGCAGTAAAACAAGTAGGTCAAATTCCGTTTCAAATTTGCAAAAATTATTTAGAAGACGTGGTGCTGATTCCGGAAGGAAGAATTTGCACTAAAATTATGCAGTTGTATAATTCTGATGCAATTGTCTTAGAACCTGCAGGTGCATTGTCTGTTGCAGCTTTAGATTATTATAAAGATAAGATCAAAGGAAAGAATGTGGTTTGCGTCATCAGCGGTGGCAATAACGATATTGAACGCATGCCTGATATTAAAGAGCGCTCGTTGATTTTTGAAGGATTGAAACATTTTTTTATTATCAAGTTTCCGCAACGTGCCGGCGCTTTGAAACAGTTTGTTTCTAAAGTGCTGACGGCTAATGAAGATATTACCTTGTTTGAATATACCAAAAAAAACAGCAAAGAAAGCGGACCGGCTTTAGTTGGCATCGAATTAAAAAATAAAGAAGACTACGAACCGCTTATAAAACGTATGCATAAATACAAAGTAGATTTCGTGCCGCTTAACGACAATCCGATGTTGTTTAATTTTTTGATATAGCATTTTTCGCAATATTCAATTTATATTCTATTTCCTCCATTAAATAGATGGTTTTGCATTTTCGCAAATATAATTTACCAAATACTCAATAGAACTGCTGAATACTCAACGGATAAACATTTTGGAATTATTTTTTGCGTTTAAAAGTTTTTATTTAAAACAACATTTCTTAAATCAATAAAAATCACAAACATGAAAAAACTATGTCCATTCATATTTATTATAGCTATCAGTACAATAATAAGTTGTAAAAAAGATATTCCATCAATAAACGAAACATTTACAAATAACAATGTAGAAGCCGGTTTTGGAACCAGTTATATTTTAAAAGCAGATAATACACTTTGGGCTTCCGGCTCTAATAATGAAGGACAATTTGGAAATGGCACTTACACTGGAAGTTTATCATTTATTAAAGTGGCAGATGATGTCATTCAGGTATCTGGCGGTTATGCGCATACATTTATTATTAAAAAAGATAAGTCACTTTGGGTGAGCGGCAATAATTTAAATGGTGAATTAGGACTCGACGATTCCATTCATGCATCGATCAATACATTTACAAAAGCAGCAGACAGCGTAATCAGTATTAGTTGCAGCAATGATTTTTCATTTATTATAAAATCGGATTTTTCGCTTTGGGCAACAGGTTTTAATGACAATGGACAATTAGGCACCGGCAATACGCTGCATTCTTATCAATTCGTGAAAGTTGCTGAAAATATTAAAGCCGTTTCGACAGGTATTCTGCATACATTAATCATTGATAGATCCGGTCTTTTATATGCATCCGGCTACAACGGATTCGGTCAATTTGGAAATGGTTTAAGAGCAGGTTCAAAATCATTTGTCAATATCATGGATAATGTAATTGCTGCATCAGCCGGAAATGCGCACAGTATGGTTATCAGAGGTGACCATAGTTTATGGATAGCCGGTAGTAATTTAAATGGACAAATTGGAAACGGAACCAATGGTGAATTGAGAACGTTTACTAAAATGGCAGAAAATGTTCGGTTTATCAGCACCAAACAAAGCACTTCTTTTTATATCGATTTTGCAAATGTACTTTATGGAACAGGACGAAATACAGAAGGTCAATTAGGTGATACAACAAATGTAAATGTATTCACATTTAAACCAATTAGAAATAATATTTCTGACATTTCAACTAATTATAACTATTCCATATTGAAAAGTGCAAGTGATACAGTATATACGACAGGTAATAATGAATTTGGAAAATTAGGCAGCGGAACAACTAATAGCAGAAATTACTTCAGTGCAGTTTTTGTGTTTTAAAATTTAAAACTTACCAAATACTCAATAAAACTGCTAAATACTCAATGGTTTAAACATGTTGGAATTATTTTAGTAGTTTAGAAGTTAATGATAAAAACAACATTTATGCAAAAAATAACATCTATTATCGCTTTGCTGCTTATAATCAGTTTGCAGACTGTAGTGGCAAATGATGCCGTAAAAATTCTCAGTTATATTGATGTTGATACAGATTACGAATTCGAAGGTGTAAAAGGAATTAATATCACCTACAAATACAATTTCTTATCATTAGAAGAAGATCAGCACAACGATACAATATTAGATAATTGCACATTCTATCTTAAAACAAAATTATACGTTAACGGTGCAGCCGTAAAATCTGAACTTGGATACAATGCGTATAAAAACAGTAATGGTGAATTAGAATATTCCATCACGCTTACCGGCAGAGATATTCAGGCAAGCAAATTCGATCGCAAGGCAACACAGTTTATTCCTTATGCAGCTATGCAAATCAATGAAGGTGAATATGCTATAACTATAAATACAGAAATGACCGGTAATGACGCAACAGGTCAATCGCATACAGACAAAAAAGAAAAACCGGTAACATTTAAAAAACCAGCCACCAAGATTGTTACTATGAATATAGATTACATAGAAGTAAACACATTAAACGCAAAAAATCAAGCTTGGGATTATGCCTTATTTAAAACAGATGCACCGGATGTTGGCGTAGATATTAAAGTTGGAAATTCAACAACTTGGAAAAGCCATGTTAATGATACCTATATGTTTGCAGTTGGTCCAAATTCAAAAAATATTCAGTTCACCATTTCCGAAAAAGATAAGTTTGCTGTCTTGGTTCAAGATATAGATGTATTATTTCATGATTTTGTAGCCAATTTGATTTTTACTACCAAAGATAAAAAAGACGGACAAGTCTATACTTATGATAAAGCAAGCGGAAACATAAAAACTTGCAGCTTAAATTTCAAAATAAATTAAAAAATACACAAATGAAAAAGATAACACAAATTATTATTGCAGCATTTGTACTTTTAATATGTGCTTGCAAAAAAGATAAACAAAATGCAAACGACATTCCATTAGTTAAGACTATTAATGACGGCACAGAAATAGATACCTTAATATATGATTCCAATAATAGAATTATTGAAAATAATGTTTGGGGCGGACATGCATATACATTTTCCTATTTTAACAATGACTCAGTAGTATCTTTTTTTGATAATAAACGATATGCGGTATGCACCTTCAATACTTTTAATCAACATGTTAAGACCGTAGATTTTTATAACGGTCAGGAATTAGGAGAATACAACTATACTTATGATGGCAACGGTAAAATTATCTATAGAATTTATTACAACTTATTAGGCGCAGGTGCTGTAAATTACGAGAAAGATTCTTTGTATTATAGTGCTATTAATTGCTCATCATTTGTAAATATTTTGAAATTAGGCGCAGGCGCAGGCGCTCCATTTATTGATAAATACACTAAAGCATTTTTAAATAAAAAAAATACTCTTGGACTTAAAAATTTCGGACTAACCTTTTTTGACGACTTTGGCATTACCACGTTAAAGTATAACGAAATTATCAGAAGCACCTTTTTCGACGAACAATTAGTGTCTGAATTTTATGACGAAGATGGAAGCGTTGTTATGAAATTTGAATACGAATTTGATAACCTAGACAGAGTAATTAAACGTGTAAGAAAACAAACCGGCGTGGTAGATTATGTTGAACGGTTCACATATTATTAAACAATATTAAAATTCCAAAATAATGAACTTTAAAAATCAAATTGAATCAATAAAAAGATTTGCCATAGTTGCCATTGCTTTATTAATTTTTTCTTGTAAAAACAATGGAAAAGAAAACACTTATTACGAACTTTCAATTACGGATCCAAACGGAATCACTTTGCCATTTACCGTAACTAAAGATGGTTTATTGGCCGGCTTTATTGATAGCATTCAATATGGTTTAACCTTTTCTGACGGACCTAATTCCAGTGTAATCGCAAAACTTTATCGCTTAGATTATCATGTAAATTACAGAGCAAATATAATGGATGTAACAAATGTAGTTGCAGCAGTGGATACCATACCTAAAAATACTTCTAAGAAAATGAACGGCGGAAATAATCGTATCTTCGATATTAATGTAACCAATATTGCTGCAAGGAAAAATGACAATGGCTGGGAAGTGTGCGGACAAACCGGTGTTTGTTGCGGTATTGGTCAAGATAATAAAATTGTATGTTGCGGTACATGCAATCCAATTCCGGATAATTGTAAAGCTTGCATGCTAAAAGCACCTCCATTTAGTACACCACTCACCATGGAAGCACCTGAAGATGTACCACCATTAAATGATTTTTTTAGAAACTACACTACTTTAACCATAAAGCTAAAATAATTTCCTTATGAATAATCCACAAGAAATAAAGCGAACAGCACAACAATGGTTAGCGCAGCCAATACATTTACAAGATTCAAAATCGAGTACAACCAGAAATGTTGCCGGTGGAATTTTATTTGCATTTTTCGCTTTCTTAGGATTTTCAATTTTAGTGAGCGGTTTTAAATCGCAGGAATACCAAGCCGCATATATTGCATTTGGTGTAGTATTATTGGCATTTCCGGTGTTTGTATTTTTGTTAATCAATACTATAAAAAAGAAAATTATAAAGGTAATCAGCAGTGAAGGTGTTTTGGTAAACAACGGAAATTTATATCATTGGGAAACCCTGAAAAGTATTACATTTCATACCACAGAAAGCAGATATCGTGTCGATAATTTAAACCATATTTACATGATTGATTTCCATTTTGCAGAAGGCGACGCCAGAAGCAGTTATATGTTTCATGGATTCGCAAATGTAGAATTTATCGCCGATAAATTACCGGTTTCTAAAAAAAATAAAACGAATGCATATCATAGATAGACAAATAATTACCATGAAAGTTTCAAAACATATTACAATTCTATTTCTTACCATTATTCTTTTTTCTTGTAAAAAAGATAAAATAAATGCACCCGATATTTATGTAGCAGGATATGAATATGTAAACGGTTATCAAGTTGTAAAATACTGGAAAAATGGTATCGGTGTAAACTTATCAGATGGAACAGGTAACGAAATAGCAACTGGTATTGCTGTAGTAGGCAATGATGTGTATGTTGTAGGAACTTCTTATAAAAATGCAAAATCTATAGCGAAATACTGGAAAAATGGCGTTGCCGTAAATCTTACAGATGGTACTTATGATGCTGGTGCTACGGACATCAAAGTAATAAACAATGATGTATATATTTCTGGTTTTTTACAAAAACAAGGCGAAAGATTTAAAGCAGTTTATTGGAAAAATGGCATCGTAACAGAATTAACTGATGGAACTTACGATTCGCGTTCTTCTTCCATTTTTGTTAAAGATAATATAGTTTATATTGGTGGCTTTAAAACTGCATCAAATAGTAATTCTGTAGCAATGTATTGGAAAAACAATTCACCTTATGTACTTACAGTTTCAACAAATAGAGCAATAGTAAATGATATTTATGTAAATGGCGATTCCGTTTATTCTGTTGGAAATCATACTGAAGATGGAGGAACTACTAATGCTACTTACTGGATAAATAATATTAAAAATACTGTAAGTAGTGAAACATCTTATGCCAATTGTATTGCTGTTTCTAATAACGATATATATATTGCTGGCTCAAAAAGAGGAAGACCGTTTTTTTGGAAAAATGGAATTGTTGCCACATTAGAGGATCCAATGACCGCTAATATTACATTAAACGATATTTTTATTCAAGAAAATGATGTTTATATTGTAGGAAATGAAAGTATTGATGACGAACCATCGTTAGCGCGCTATTGGAAAAATGGAAAACTGTTTAATCTTACTACAGATTTTACATATCAACATCGCGCACGAGCAAACGCTATTTTTGTAGTGAAATAATATTTCTTTTAATCTAAATATAAATATATGAAAAACTATAAAAAAATTTCTTTGATTGTACTTGTTGCAATCACTATCTTTTCTTGCAAAAAGGAAACAACAGCAAGCAACGATCCGAATATTGACGATCATACCGTAAATATTTCAATCGATAGCAGCGGAAACTCAAACAGTAAGTTAATAGATTTAGATGATGATGGAACGAATGACTTTAATATATTCAGCACCTTACCAAGTTTAAATAAAAACAACTCGGATATCGGCATCAATGGATTGTCGGATTACGAATTTTCTGTTGAAGCACAATCGCCTGTGAGTAATAAAATAAAAGTATTTGCAGCAGATGCATCTGTCAATTCGGCTTCCGGCACTTGGACCACATTAGCAATATTTTATTTCAATTTAGCAGGCGTTAGCGGCTATCCGGTTGGCATCAACGAACAAGGCGATAAATTGATTGGCTTTCGTATAAAAGATGGCGCATCGTTTTTTTATGGTTGGATGAAAGTGAATGTAACAGGTGGTCATAAGTTAACCATTAAAGAATATGCCGTGCAAACCATTGCAGATACTGCCATAAAAGCCGGAAATAAATAATAAACTTTAAAAGTTTCAGTCATGAAATGAGCATGAGTAAATTTGCTCACAAACAAAATGCTTAATATGCGAATTCCATCTGCACAACTAAATACAATAAAATTTAAACAGATGAAAAAATTATATTTCATTTCAATTCTTTTACTTGTTATTTCAATAATAGCGTGCAAGAAAGAAGAAGCAAATAATCCTGAGATTGATGATGTTGTTATAGATTTTTCTGTCGAAACCACAGATTTGACGCTAATAGCAGCCAAAGATTTATTTATAGACGGTGAAGTCCTGCAAGATTTTGAGTTTGTAATTTCTCATCCAAATAACGATCCAAATCAACATCTTGTTGATATAAGAGTATATGATACTAAGTATCAGGTTTTGAAACAATCAACTACATATGGATTTAATATTGTAAAAACAAAAGCAAAAGACGAGTTCATTAAACCAATTGATTCGGATTGGAATGATAATCCTCAATTGTTATATACCGACTTTATAGATGGTGCTACTGCTTACCAATACGGCTCTGCAGATATCGGCGACCAATATATTGCGATGCGCAAAAAAAATAGTGGTGGTGGTTATTATTACGGTTGGATGAAAATAAATATCAGCAATAATGGAAACAAACTGGAAGTAAGAGAATACGCTTTTCAAAAAATTGCTGATACACCAATAAAAGCAGGTCAAAAGTAAATCACCATGGCACTCATTCTATTATTTATTATTCTTCCAATTCTTGCTATCGTGATAGCCGTTTTCTCTGATAAAATCAGAGATAAATTCATCTTCGAGAAACAATCCAATGAAGAAATTATTGAGGTTGAAGTTGATGTTGTTGTATTGCAACAGAATGATAAAAACGATTTCACTAAAGGATTGATTTATCTAACCAATCAACGCATTATTTTCTTTAAATACAAATATAATTGGCTCGATTTGATTCCTATAATCGGCTCGAGTTTAATGGCACTTTTTATTGATAAAAATAGTTACTGGCAATTGCCTTTGGCACAACTAAATACCTATCATTTTGCCGGAAAAGTAGTGCAAAATCAAAATCATTCAACCGTTACCACACATGGTTATACTACACTAATTACTAAAAACAACGAGCTGTATAAATTTGATATTCCATTAGATTGGCAAACGCATCAAAAATCTAAGTGGCTGGTTCAATTAGATAAAATAATAGCACAAAAAGATAATCCGAATTTTTTTAGCTAACCTGAAAAGGTTTAATAAAATAGATTCAATAAATAAATAGTATTTTTAATTACATGATGTGCATTAAAACACTTATTGTTTTCATAATTACAGGTTGCTTTGTAATGAATACTGCAACAGCATCTAATATTGTCACGAATGAATATCATGTAAAAAAACTTCCTGAATCACATACATGTTTAGATACGGTGTACGATAATTTTCAATCGTATTTTGGAGTTCAAGAAAAAGATACTTTTTATATAGAAAAACCGTATGATGCAGCTTCTTATCGGCTGAATAAAAAGGTAATTACGTTAATAAATTATACTAATACATCAGATTCTACAGTGCATTTAAAGTTTTATGCAACATTAAATCGTTACTGTAGTATTGGCGAAATAGATACTGTTGAAAATAACAAAATAAAACTAAAAAAATCAAATTCGATAATTTATAATAAGCAATTTTTTGAAATAAAAAGTTTGCCGCATACCAATATGCATGCTTATTTAATTCATCAACCCATTTCATTTAAAGATTATTTTCTGAATAAAAATCAAGTATTTAATTACAGTAATATTTACCTGTTTCCTGAGTATGACGGAAATACATACAAAGAAAATATTGGTTTTTTGTCGTTGATGCTTTTTTTATTAGGCATGGTTTTTATCCTGTTTCTATTCTATGGCTTAGCATACATCAATCTGAAAGATAAAATTTATTTAAGCTATGCACTCTATTTATTTTTTACGTTTTTTCAAGTATTGTACATGGCACAATATGTATTTGCAAAAAACATGATGATGTTCAATATCATTGGCAGTAGTTGGTTTGATGAATGCACCAAAGGATTAATGATTGTGTTTTATAGTATATTTTATAAGCAAGCATTTGAAATTAATAAAAAACAAAAAGTATTGTTTTTTTCTGTAGAAGCATTAAGGATAATTTCATTAATGTATATTTTGCTTATAGTAGTTTCATACCTGTTTAAATTATCTTTCTATTTTGAACCGTTTGTTTATACTGTCTATCGCTTTCCAATCTTCTTTTTTAGTTTAATAATACTTATCTATTCCATTCGATTAAAAAACAAAACTACTTTCCAAAATATGATTTTATTGGGTAGCTTAATCTATACTGTTTTTACTATTTTTACCACTTTTCAAAAAACAGATTATCCAGTAAAAGACTTATTGGTAGCTATAAATGGCCTATATCTTGGTGTCGCATTAGAGTTAATCGTTTTTTCTATCGCATTAGGTTTACGCATCAGAGATTCATACTTAAAAACTGAAATGTTGCAAGATAAGTTAATCCTTGAATTACAGCATAACGAAGAATTTATAAAAAATGAAAACAATAAACTGGAAGACAAAGTAAAAGAACGTGTTTCAGAAATTGAGAAGCAAAATATTTTTATTGAGGAACAGAAAAGACAAGCACTCATACAAACATATGAAAAAGAAAAATTAGAAATACAATTACAGGCATTGTCAGCACAAATGAATCCGCATTTTATTTTTAATTGTATGAATTCTATTCAGCATCTGATTATTACGAAACAAACCGATAAGGCATCACAAATGCTCCACGATTTTGCATCGTTGATTAGAATAGTGTTAGAGCAATCTTTACAAACAGATATTTTAATAGAAGATGAAATAAAATTACTGCAATCGTATTTAAAACTGGAACAGGAACGAACCAACCATAGTTTTGATTTTGAAATTTTTATAGACGAAAGTATTTCTATTGATTTTGTAAAAATTCCAACAATGATGGTGCAGCCATTTTTAGAAAATGCATTATTGCACGGCTTTAAGTTCATTAATTACAAAGGCAAAATCGACGTTCGTTTTGCTATGCACAATCAAATGGTATGCATAGAAGTAGAAGACAATGGAATCGGAAGAGAGCTTGCCATGGAAAACAAACTTCGTTATCGTTCCGCCAATAACCGTTCAGTCGCAATACATATTATACAAAATAGAATTGACCTGCTCAACCTGGCAAACAAGGAACAAAAGTCTGCTTTGATGATAGAAGATTTGATCAACGAGCAGAATAAGGCAATTGGCACAAAAGTAACTATTTATTTACCGGTAATATAAGTAACATGAACATCTGCATTATTGACGATGAAAAAAGCAACCGCGATATTCTGATTTATTTAATTCATCAGATTGATGCTTCTATAAAAATTGTTGGCGAAGCAGAAAATGTACATGCAGGAATTCAACTCATCGAAACTACAAAACCGGATGTTATATTCTTAGATATAGAAATGCCTGACGGAACCGGATTTGATTTGATTCAACAATTAGATAAACATCATCCGGAAATCATATTCTGTACGGCTTACAATCAGTTTGCATTAAAAGCTATTGAATGCAGTGCGTTAGCTTATATTTTAAAACCGGTTATAAAAAACAGCGTAGCAGCAGCTTTAGAAAAAGCAGCCAAAAAAATTGATGAAAATTTCAGGTTACTGCAATATAAAGTTTTAGATGAGCAGCTTAAAAAACAAACAGAAATCAGAGAACGTTTTTTATTGCCGACATTAGAGAAATTGCATGTCATTTATTTAGATGAATTAATATGTTGCGTGGCGCACAGTAACTATACAGATGTATATTTAGAAAATAATAAACGAATTACAGTTGCAAAAACACTAAAAGAGATTGAACAGATTCTATCTAATTTTAAACAGTTTATACGTATTCACCAATCCAATATCATCAATTTAGATAAAATTGAAAACATAGTCAGACATGAAAACAATATTTTTGTTTTTATGGCAAATCGAATGGAACTGGCAGTTGCACGCAGTAAAAAAGACGAATTACTCGAGCGGATTCAATAATATTGCTTTTTAATTTTTCATTAAACATCCATACAATAACAATAATTAAATAATTAGTTCTCTTAATCTAAGTATATTGCAATCTACTATTCAATAATTTTACAATCCTATAATTTAAGCATGAAAGATTATTCCAGAGAATCGTTAGAGTTGCATCAGAAACTGCAAGGCAAAATATCTATTTCTTTAAAAACAGATTTAAAGTCTAAAAAAGATCTGACACTATGCTATTCGCCAGGTGTTGCCGAGCCGGTTCGCCAAATTGCAAACGATGAAGAAAAAGTTTGGGATTTAACGATCAAAGGAAATTGTGTGGCTGTCGTTACAGACGGTTCTGCTATCTTAGGTTTAGGAAATTTGGGTCCGGAAGCGGCGATTCCGGTAATGGAAGGCAAAGCCATGTTGTTTAAAAAATTTGCAAATGTAGATGCATTTCCGATTTGTTTAGCAACACAAAATACAGAAGAAATTATCCAAACTATTCGCAATATCGCACCTGTTTTTGGCGGTATTAATTTGGAAGATATTTCGTCGCCGCGTTGCTTTGAGATTGAAGAACGCCTGCAAACCTTAGGTATTCCAGTGTTTCACGATGATCAGCACGGAACTGCGATTGTAGTTTTAGCTGGAATTATCAATGCATGTAAATTACTGAAAAAAAATATAGCAGATTTGAATGTAGTGATTAATGGTGCAGGTGCTGCCGGCTTGGCAATATCAAAATTGCTGATGTGCCACGATGTTGACAATAGTTTTTGTACTTCGGTAAAACAAATTGTGATGTGTGATACGAAAGGCATTATCCATAAAGACCGTTCTGATCTGAATGATTTCAAACGCGAAATTCTGAAATATTCTAATCGCGAAAATGTCAAAGGAACATTGAAAGATGCGTTGCGTGGTGCAGATGTATTTATTGGTGTAAGTCAAGGCGATTTGTTGTCAACAACAGATATACAAACGATGAATGCAGAGCCGATTATTTTTGCGCTGGCAAATCCAAATCCTGAGATCACACCGGAAAAAGCATACAAAGGTGGAGCCGGTGTAGTGGGCACCGGCAGAAGCGATGTGCCGAATCAAATCAATAATGTATTGGCGTTTCCAGGAATTTTTCGTGGTGCGCTTGATATCAAAGCACGACGTATCACTGCTCGCATGAAAGTAGCTGCTGCGTATGCAATTGCAGACTGCGTAACCGATTTGAGCCGTGATAATATTGTTCCTTCTACTTTAGATATGAATGTTGCTAAAAATGTAGCTGCTGCTGTAAAACAAGCATACATTGATGACATCAAGAATATGGAAACACCAAAACATGCGTTGTGATTTTTGTTGTTCGTTAACATAAAATAATAATTTTAATACTTCAATAAGTATTCTAATTTTTAGAATTGTAATTGAAATGCAATCCAAATTATTTTCTATTTTATTTTGCTGTGCAGTGTCCAATTTATTGGCATCTTGTAAATACAATGAACCTGATTCTGTTATTGAAAATGGAGTGAGTCGCAGAACTATACTGTTACAAAAAGCAGATTCTGCGTTTCTGTTTTGTAAGAAAAATAAAATGGATACTACTTTCTGTTTATTAGCAGACATGAAAATGCATTCCGGGAAAATTCGATTTTTCCTTTTTGATTTCCAAACTAAATCAATATTAGATTCAGGAATGGTAAGTCATGGTTGCGGTGCTAATCCTTGGGGCAAGACATCGTCAAAATATAATTCTTCATTCAGCAATAAAGATGGCAGTCATTGTACGTCACTTGGAAAATTTAAAATTGGTCAGCGAAACTATAGTCAATGGGGAATTCATGTAAACTATTTTTTGTATGGTTTGGAAGCAACGAATAACAATGCATATAAACGAACAATTGTTTTACATTCATGGAACGATGTTCCTGAAGGAGAAGTCTATCCGGATGGTACGCCTGAAGGATGGGGTTGCCCTGCGATAAATAATAGTTTGATGGAAAGAATTGACAAAAAATTACAGTCAGCAAAATCAGCAGTTTTGCTGTGGCAGTTTTATGATTAAAAAAAGGCACGAATCAATTCGTGCCTTTTTACTTTTACTTCGCTGCCGGTTTTTTATGATACCATTTTTTCTTTGGCTTATTTCCTTGTGGCGCTTGTTTCTTCTGTGCAACCTTAAATTGTGGCGCATTATTTTTATGAAAATGTGGATCGCGCAATTCTACAACTGCATTTGCAATCGGATACGGATGATCGACACGAACCGGAATTTGTTTATTGATCAATCGCTGAATATCGCGCAGCAATAATTTTTCTTCTGTATCACAAAATGAAAATGCAATGCCTGTATTTCCTGCACGGCCTGTTCTTCCGATGCGATGCACATACGTTTCCGGAACTTCCGGTAATTCATAATTAAAAACATGTGATAACTCTTCCACATCAATGCCGCGTGCAGCAATATCAGTAGCTACTAACACACGAATCGTTTTATTTTTAAAACTCGTCAATGCTGCTTGTCGTGCATTCTGCGATTTATTGCCGTGTATCGCAGCGGCTTTTATTTTTGCTTCATGCAGTATTTTCACCACTTTGTCGGCGCCATGTTTTGTTCGCGTAAACACCAATGCAGTCTGAATACTTTTGTCTTGCAATAAAAATACTAACAGCTTCGCTTTGTCTTTTTTTTCTGCAAAAAAGATATATTGCTCGATAGTGTTTGCTGTTGAAGAAACCGGTGTTACTTCTACTTTTTCCGGATTCGATAAAATGGTTTTCGATAACAACTGAATTTCCTGCGGCATGGTTGCCGAAAAAAATAAGGTTTGACGTTTTTCTGGAATAATTTTAATGACTTTTTTTACATCGTTAATAAAACCCATGTCTAACATACGGTCGGCTTCATCTAACACAAACAATTTCAAATGTCTTAAATCAATAAAACCTTGATTCACTAAATCCAACAAGCGGCCTGGCGTTGCGATTAGAATATCAACGCCTGCTTTCAATGCCTGTACTTGCGAATATTGCGGAACGCCTCCAAAAATTACTTTATGCGAAATTTTTAGATTTCTTCCATATGCAGCAAAACTTTCGTCGATTTGTATCGCTAATTCGCGCGTTGGTGTTAAGATCAATGCTTTGACGTTTTTGTTGTTTGGCGCAGCTTTTTTTTCTGCGTCTATAATTTGCAGCATTGGAATTGCGAATGCAGCCGTTTTTCCGGTGCCTGTTTGCGCGCATCCTAATAAATCTTTTCTTTTAAGTATAATTGGAATGGATTGCTCTTGTATGGGTGTTGGTTGTGTATAACCTTCTGTTTTGAGCGCCTGTAAAATCGGCTCAATGATTTCTAATTCTTTAAATAACATGGTTGTTGAATTGGTAATAAATAGGATAAAAGTTGTAGCTAAGATCAACTTTCATGCAAATATACAACAATTAAAGTATCTAAAATGTTATGGATTGCTGATAATCATTATTTTAGTAACGCGTTCAACTGCATTTCATGATGCAGATAATGTTCGCGAACGAAATTCAGCACTTGATTAATATTGAACATTCCTGCAATCGGATGCTTGAAAATTTGTTTGTTTTCAAGTTCAGCAGGCAAATCGTTTAAAAGCAATTTGAAATCATTAGTGTTGTTTTCAAATAATGTTCTGACTTCATCAAAAGTAATCGTATCAACCACTTTGCTCACAACAGCAGGCGCTTTAAATTTTATCGGTAATCGTAATGTAATAACCAGCAAAATATTTCTGAAAACATCACTGTAAGCAGTTTTTTTGAGCACTTTGTTTTCGCGTAGATTTTTTTGTATCACTTTAATAGTACCAACTTCAGCAAAATACATATGATAAAAAGTCTGGCCCAAACTCCATTTTCCTTCAGCCGGAATTTTATTGAATTGCTCATCAGAAACATTGGCTACTTTAAGTAAAAAACGATCTTTTATAGCTTCAATTTCATCGTATTTTTTTATTAGCTGAGCACTCATAAAAACTATTTTACACAAGATAATAATTATTAGTAAAATTACTTATTACTTATTACTTACAACTTATTACTTTTACAGTATGTTTCTAGACTTTTTCCTGCTGTTAAAAGAAGAAGGTTTGCCTGTAGCTATTGGCGAATACCTGAATTTATTGGAAGCATTAGACGAAAAAGTAGCAGCATTTAATGTAGAAGATTTTTATTTTTTATCGAAAACGATTTTAGTCAAACACGAACAATTTTTAGATCGCTATGATCTGTTATTTGGTAATTATTTTCACGGTGTTGAATTATCTGAATTAGAGAAAAAAGAAATTCCGGAAGACTGGCTAAAAAAAGAAATTGACCGATTATTTTCTGATGAAGAAAAAGCGATGATCGAAAAATTAGGCGGTCTGGAAAAAGTAATGGAACGCCTGAAACAACTGATGGAAGAACAAAAAGAAAAACATCAGGGCGGCAATAAATGGATTGGAACCGGCGGCACTTCACCGTTTGGACATGGCGGCTACAATCCTGAAGGTGTGCGTATTGGTGGCAGCGGCGGACAAAAATCAGCGATAAAAGTTTGGGAAAAACGCGAATACCAAAACTATGCAAGCGATGTAGAATTGAATACGCGTAACATCAAATTGGCACTGAAACGTTTACGAATACTAACGCGCGAAGGCATCGAAGATGAATTAGATTTACACACAACAATAGAAAAGACTTGTAAAAATGCAGGTTACTTAGATATTGAAATGCAGGCACCGAAAAAGAATCGCGTGAAAGTGTTATTGTTTTTTGACGTCGGCGGCTCGATGGATCCGCATGTCGAAATTTGCGAGCAGATTTTTTCAGCAGCTAAATCAGAATTGAAACATTTAGAGTTTTTCTATTTTCATAATTGTGTGTATGAAAGCATTTGGAAAGACAATAATATGCGCCACAATGACAGAATTCCAACGTTTGAAATTCTGCATAAATTCAACCAGGATTATCGCGTTATTTTTGTTGGTGATGCCACCATGTCGCCGTATGAAATCACTGCGGCTGGCGGCAGCGTTGAGCATTATAATGATGAAAGCGGCGCGGCATGGTTGCAGCGTTTTGTCGATAAATTTCCAAATCTGGTTTGGTTGAATCCAAGTAATGAATATTATTGGGACGGCGTGCCTTCTACTAAAATCATCAAACACATTTTTAAAGACAGAATGTATCCGATGACGTTGGATGGCTTAGCAAGTGCGATGAAAACATTGAAAGGAAAGAAAGTTGTGCATTAAATTTATAATCAATAACTCAAAATTTATAATTTCACGATATGCAAGAATTTAAAGGAACCGAAAATTATATAGCAACTGAAGAACTGCAAATAGCAGTAAATGCTGCTATTGCGCTCGAAAAACCATTATTGATAAAAGGTGAACCAGGCACCGGAAAAACATTGCTGGCTTTTGAAATTGCAAAAGCATTAGGTAAAACTATTTTTACATGGCACGTAAAATCTACGACAACTGCGCAACAAGGTTTGTATGAATATGATGCAGTAGCGCGTTTGCGCGACTCACAGTTTGGCGATGATAAGAACAAAGATATTTCAGATTATATCATCAAAGGAAAAATGTGGCAGGCATTTGAAAGCGAAGAAAAATGTGTGTTGCTGATTGATGAAATTGACAAAGCAGATATCGAATTTCCAAATGATTTGTTGTTGGAATTGGATAAGATGGAATTTTATTGCTATGAATTGCAGAAAACAATCAAAGCAAAACATCGACCAATTGTAATTATTACTTCTAACAATGAAAAAGAATTGCCGGACGCGTTTTTACGCAGGTGCTTTTTTCATTTCATTCGTTTTCCGGAACGACAAACCATGATCGATATTGTGAACGTACATTTTCCAACGATTGAAAATGATCTGATGGAAGAAGCGTTGAAAGTATTTTACGGCATTCGTGAAATACATGGCATCAAAAAGAAACCATCAACATCAGAATTGATTGATTGGATACGTCTATTAAAACTCGGGAAAAATTCTAAAGAAGATTTAGAAAAAATAGATTACGTTTCTAATCAGCCACCTTATTTCGGTTCGCTATTAAAAAATGAACAAGACTTTGAACATATCTTAAAGGCAAAACGCGCCGGACAAAACACTTTCAGACGGTTTTAAGAAAATATAAAAATGATTTTCAGAGAAGCACGAATTGATGATATTCCGCAGGTTCAAATTGTTAGAAATAGTGTAAAAGAAAATGTATTGTCCAATCCGGCTTTGGTTTCTGATGATGATTGTAAAGAATTTATAACAGAACGCGGCAAAGGCTGGATTTGCGAAACGGATAACAAAATTGTTGGTTTCGCTATTGTCGATTTAAAGGAAAATAATATCTGGGCTTTGTTTATTCTTCCAGAATACGAACAAAAAGGCATTGGAAAACAATTGCATACTATTATGTTGGATTGGTATTTTGAGCAAACGCAACAAACAGTTTGGTTGGGCACAAGTCCGAATACAAGAGCCGAATTATTTTATAGAAAAAACGATTGGACAGAAATGGGTACGCATGCCAAAGGCGAAATCAAATTTGAAATGACCTTTGATAACTGGAAAAGAAGATCTATTTCTCAAAAATAACTTCGTAGAAATTTCTTACAATTTTAAGATTTGTGCCAAATCGTTCCTTCGTTTCATCACGTAATTCCTGAGCAAATTCATATTCGTACATGATATAATCATCTTCGCTTTTGGCAATGTATTCCACATTGTACAGTGTATATACAGAACTTTTTTCCGGAACGCCTTTGCGCATTACGCATTTATCGAAATAACCGGTTTTCATTACATCATTAATGTGTTTTTTCTGCATGAAATTCAACCATTCTTTTTCAATGGATTTGTCAACTTGAAGTGTAACGCTATAGATATACATAATACATAAATTTTTAAATTTTAATATGAGTATTTTTTTAGTTTTAATGGTGCATATTGAATATCTATCTTTAATTTTTTAGTGTATTAATATTACTCATAGATATTTCATTTCAGGTATCTCACCTTCAACAATTAATTTGCCTGCTGTCGCTTTTTTTATTTCTTCTACGGTAATGCCTGGTGCGCGTTCCAGTAATTTAAAACCATCTTCTGTAACATCAATTACAGCTAATTCTGTTACAATTCTTTTTACGCAGCCAACACCTGTAATTGGCAATGAACATTTCGGCAATAATTTGGATTCACCTGCTTTATTGACGTGTTGCATGGCTACAATAATATTTTTTGCAGAAGCCACCAAGTCCATCGCGCCACCCATTCCTTTCACCATTTTTCCCGGAATTTTCCAGTTGGCAATGTCACCGGTTTCACTCACTTCCATTGCTCCAAGTACTGTCAAATCTACATGTTCGCCACGTATCATCGCAAAGCTGGTTGCAGAATCAAAATAAGAACCGCCTTCTAAAATGGTAACCGTTTGTTTGCCTGCATTAATCAGATCTGCATCTTCTTCGCCATCAAACGGAAACGGACCCATACCTAACATGCCGTTCTCGGATTGAAACGTGATATTCATTCCTTCAGGAATATAATTGGCAACCAGTGTAGGAATTCCGATTCCAAGATTTACATAGTAACCATCTTTTAATTCTTGTGCAATTCGTTTTGCAATTCCGTTTTTATCTAACATTGTTGTAAAGTTATATGTTATTTGTTATAAGTTATTTGGTTTCGATTTATTATTTGCTATATACTCTATTCCTATTAACAAATAACTATTAACCGTTAACTTTTCTCACCGTACGCTGTTCAATTCTTTTTTCAAATTTCTCACCTTGGAAAATTCGTTTTACAAAAATTCCGGGTGTATGGATCTGATCCGGATCCAATGTTCCAGCAGGTACTAATTCTTCTACTTCTGCAATCGTAATTTTGCCGGCGCCAGCCATTGGCATATTAAAATTGCGCGTTGTTTTTCTGTAAATTAAATTGCCATGCGTATCGCCTTTCCATGCTTTGATAATTGCGAAATCTGCTTTGAGCCAATGTTCCATTACATACATTTTTCCATGAAACTCACGCACTTCTTTGCCTTCGGCAACTTCTGTCGCATAACCGGCTGGTGTGAAAAACGCCGGAATACCTGCTGCGCCGGCTCTGCAGCGTTCAGCTAATGTGCCTTGCGGAATCAATTCCACTTCTAATTCACCACTTAATAATTGTCGTTCAAATTCTGCGTTTTCACCAACGTATGATGAAATCATTTTTTTGATTTGATGTTGTTGCAGTAATAAACCTAAACCAAAACCATCCACGCCAGCGTTATTGGAAATACAAGTTAATCCTTTGATACCTTTTTTTACTAAAGCTGCAATACTGTTTTCAGGAATACCGCACAATCCAAAACCACCTAAAATGATGGTCATGTTATCTGTAATGTCACGAATGGCCTCATCTGCATTTTTTACTACTTTGTTCATGTATTTGTTGATTTCGGTTTGCTAATTTACATTTTAATTTTCAGCAAAAAAATGAAACTTAAAAGTTTATACTTTTAGCAAATCATAATTCAATGTCGTTTAGTTAAGATTTCGCTTCCAAGCAGAGTCTCTTGAAAAGGGCTCTGCGTTGTTGAGTTTCGCAGAGTCCACTGTGTGAGACTCTGCTTAGAAAATGATGAAACTTAAAAGTTTATACTTTTAGCAAATCAGAATTAGTATTTTTTTTGTAACTTAAATTAAAATTATTGGATTGGTCAATAAACTTTACATATTTTTATTTACTTTAATAAGTGTTTCCTTTAGCTCCAATGCACAAGATATTTCCGGTCGCTGGGTAGGTGGTCATTTCAATTCATCTAAAATAACATTGGATCTGTTTCAGCACAAAGACAGCATCACCGGTATTGGTTATGTCGAATTTCCGGATGATATAGGAAATGCAATTATTTACATTGAAGGCAATATTTCTAATGGAGTTTTAGAATATCAATCCAGCAAGATTTTAGAACAAAATATTGATTCAAATTTTAGTTTATGTTTTGTTTTAGGCAAAGAACAATTAAAAATCAAAAAAAATAAAATGATATTGGAAGGCAGCTGCGTTTCCATTGATAAAAAAGAAGAATGTTTTAGTTTGTCTGCTTTGGAAAAATACACTAAGAAAAAAAGTTTTGATTTTCGAAAAAATGATTTTATCGGCAGAAAGGTTTTGGCATTAGATACTGTGTTTGTTACTAACGATACGGTAGAATTAATTATCTGGGACAACCTGAAAGAAGATGGTGATGTTGTTTCTATTTATTTAAATGAAGAAAAACTGATTTCTAATTATACACTTAAGCATGTCAAAAAAAGAATTCCTTTTGTGTGTAAAACGGATATAAGCGAAATTATTTTATTTGCGCAAAACTTAGGCAGTGAGCCACCCAATACTGCTTCTGTTTCTATTGTTCAGAAAAATAAAGTGTTGAAAGAACTGATACTTAAATCTGATCTGAATAAAAGTGAAAGTATTATAATAAAAAGAGAATAGAATTATCAGTTAAGCATTTTTTTGTTGCTTCAAATATTCATACATTGTTACATTCATCAGTAATAGTAATAAACAATAGATGGTGTCTTCAATAGGAATCGTATATAAACGAATACCTAAGTTTTCAGCATTGTTATAAGTTACAACCGGTAAGTAGGTTAGAATTCCATTCACTAAAAAAAACGGAATGAGCGAAATAAAATAACCAATGTAAAATCTTCCTAACCATATTGGCTTTACTATAAATTGTACATAGGCCATCAAAATAGCTGCTGAAATAAAATTGAACGCAGTGTATGTTCGATGAAGATTTAGGATAGAAACAACTGAAATCATTAATAAAATAATTCCGTTTATTTTGGATGCGAATTTTTGTAAGACATCTTTCTTGATGTAGTAATTGGTACATTCATAAATAAAGATGCAAGCAAAAGGAACGAAGATGAAAAACAGCCATTCTTCGATGGGTAATAAAAAAAACTTTATTCCTAAAATGTACTTGTCGCTAAAATTCCAGATGCCAATTTTAGTAAAATAAGAATCCCAAATGACAAAGTAAACCAGTGTAATAAATAATGGAATCGGTAAGTGTTTCCATTTTTTGTAAAATGCAACTCGTTTGTCAAAACTCAGTAAAACCGGACCGGCAATGGTGCCAAGCATTAAAAATAAGTATGTGTATTTTGCAGACAAGAATCAATATTACAACAAATTAAATTGATTTTTTACCATCGTATTCATCAGTAGATAAGCTTTTCTTTTATCACTCACACGAATTCGTTCTTGTAATATTTTTTCGATGGATGCTTTTTTGATATTTTTGAATAAATTTAAGTAATAAACATATGCCAAATAAACACCACGACGCGCACCTTTTGGCAACAACTTAATTCCAATCAACGCTTCGTCAAAATCGTGTTGAATGTCTTTTAAAATTTCTTGTTTGGTATGTTCATCGAAATGCGTTAAATCAATTCCTGGAAAATAAATCCGACCACGTTCTTCTAAATCGCTATTCATATCGCGCAAGAAATTTATTTTTTGGAAAGCTGCACCTAAGCTTTTAGCATAAGGTGTCAATTGCGCAAATAGCTTTTTATCTTTTTTACTGAAAACCTGCAAGCACATCAAACCAACCACTTCAGCCGAACCATAAATATATTTATTGTATAGTTCTTTGCTTTCATACGTTGTTTTATATAAATCCATTTCCATAGAATCTAAAAAGTCAACAATCAACTGGTGCTCAATTTCAAATTCATTGACTACTAACTGAAAACTGTGCAACACAGGATTTAAACTGATTTTTTGTATAATTGCTTTGAATGTTTCATTACGGAAATCATCCAGCAATTCTTTTTTGTCGTGTTGATGAAACGTATCTACAATTTCATCAGCAAAGCGTACAAAACCATAAATTCCATAAATTGGATTTCTGAATTCTTTATCGAAGACACGAATGCCTAACGAAAATGAAGTCGAATAATTCTTCGTAATGAGTTC
This sequence comes from Chitinophagales bacterium, assembly GCA_046329815.1. Classification (GTDB taxonomy): domain Bacteria; phylum Bacteroidota; class Bacteroidia; order Chitinophagales; family JADIYW01; genus JADJSS01. Next base: position 627,477 of record JAXLTY010000001.1, on the reverse strand, counting down.
GCTGCATTCTATGCAAGATTGATGATATAGATTAATGCTATCTTTTTCCATCTTCTAAAATTCTTTCGGTTACTAATTTTGATCCAATTACTACGATAGGCAAACCTGTTCCAGGAATAGTGCTTGCACCAACGTAATATAAATTGTTGAATTCTTCGTCTTTGTTTTTTGGACGCATTGCTGCAACCTGATTTAATCCATGCGCCAAGCCCAAACCTGAACCTTGATATAAATTGAACATATTTTCCCAGTCATCAGGCGCATAAATGGTTTGCGTTATTCTGTTTTCTATCAAATCAAAATCTATTCTTTTAGACAAATCTTTTAAAATATTGTTGGCGAGTTCTTCTCTGTCGCTCCAGTCATATTTGTAACGACGATCCGGAACCGGACAAAGTATGAACAAATTTTCACAACCTTCAGGAGCGCAATCATCATTTGATTTAGATGAAACGTTTACATAGTAATAAGGTTTTTCAGGATTGACAGAAAGTTTAAAAATATTATCAGCGTATTCTTTAAAATTCGTTCCTAAAAAGTAATTATGATGATGCAGATGCTTTATTTTTCCTTTCACACCAAGATAAATGGTAAATGGCGCTAATGTCCAGTGTTTTTTATCTAATTTTTCTTTGCTGAAATTTTTTCTTTGCAACACTTTTCCTCTGAAAGCAGCAGCATCTGAATTGCAGACATAGATATCTGCATTCCATTGTTTGCCGTTCTGATCTACAAAATAGTCAATATTTTTTCCACTAGTTTTGATACTTACAATTTCGGTATTAAAATGAAATTTTACATCACGATTTATAAGTATTTTTTGAATTTCTTCAACAATTTTATACATGCCACCTTTTATATTCCAATAACCATCGTGTTGCAATTCAGTATAATTTAATAAGCTATAAACTGCCGGCGTGTCGAATGGTGTTGAACCTAAAAAAAATGCAACTAATGAAAAAATAACTTTCACATCATTCGAGTCAAAATGCTTTTCCAATTGTGTCCACATCGAACGCACCAATAAAGGCGAATGTTTCATCGGAACAGTTGTTAATGCTAATGCATACTGAAATAGGTTGTCGTAATTTCTTTTGATGATAACGTGTTCCGTATCATGAAAAAGTTCTGCTGCTTTCTTTAGATATTTTTTTGCTTTAACTTCAAAATTTTCTTCAATTTTTGAAAATTCCTGCGCTAATTTGTCAAGCTCTTTATAAATGAAATAAGGATCTTTTTTGTCAGCAAAATAAACGGTATAAACAGGATTGAGTTCATTCATTTGCAATGGATTTGGAATGTTGCAGTAATCAAACAATTCTGTAAACTCATAACTCATGCTAAAGAACGACGGACCAACATCAAACGTAAAACCATCTTTTTTTAACTGATTTAATCGGCCACCTGCCTGATGGTGTTTTTCAACTATTTCTACCTGATAGCCGTGCTTGGTCAGCCGCAAAGCTGTAGCCAGACTTCCTAAACCTGACCCAATGATTAGAACCTTTTTACTCACTAAATTTTAAAATTTATTTATCTACAAACACAAATTAAGTCTTATTGTTTAAGATACTGGAACTTTATTGCTCGATTGTTGAATATTTTTATTTGATGTTTGATAAAAGGTATTTTTTTTAAATTTTTATTAAACAAAATGACTGTTTAAGAGTTTATATAGTGTTTATGAGCAAAAAAGTAGGTATAATCGGCAGCGGAATTGCCGGTTTGTCGAGCGCAGTGCGTATGGCTGCACGCGGTTATGAAGTACATGTGTTTGAAGCAAACAGTTATCCAGGTGGAAAATTATGCGAAATAACGGTCGGAAATTATCGGTTTGATGCCGGACCTAGTTTGTTTACGATGCCGCAATATTTGGAAGATTTGTTTGCAACTGCAGGAAAAAAGTTTTCCGATTATTGTCCTTATAAAAAGCTAGACACAATCACGCATTATTTTTATGAAGATGGTACGCGTTATAAAACGTATGCAAGTGCTGAAAAATCAGCAGATGAAATGGCAATGCAATTGAATGGAAATAAAAATGACATTTTACAGCATTTTGATAACAGCAGAAAACTATACGAATTAACATCAGATACATTTTTGCATCAATCGATTCATCACTATGAAAATTTTTCTTTTTTTGATTTAATGAAGATCAGTGCTAATCTAAAAACGTTGAATTTATTTACAACGATGCACGACATTAATGCAAAGAAATTCAAGAATCTAAAACTGACGCAATATTTTGATCGCTTCGCAACGTACAATGGTTCCAATCCGTACGAAGCACCTGGAACATTGAATGTGATTCCACATTTAGAGCATAACATTGGCGCATTCTTTCCAAAAGGCGGCATGGTTTCTATTTCGCGTTCAGTGTATCATTTAGCGGTTGAATTAGGTGTGCAATTTCATTTTAATACTAAAGTGAATGAAATTAAAGTCGAAAACAAGAAAGTAACTGGCTTGGTATTTAATCAAGTCGAACGTATCGATAACAAGCATATTGATAAAAGCAAAAACGAATTCATGCCGTTTGATTTGGTTGTCAGCAATATGGATGTTGCTTATACTTACCGTAAATTATTACCGAACGAAAAGCATCCTGAAAAGACATTGAATCAGCCGCGTGCCTTGTCTGCTTTGGTTTTTTATTTAGGCATCAAAAAGGAATTCCCTGAATTAGGTTTGCATAATATCTTTTTTAGTAAAGATTACAAGCACGAATTTGATAAGTTTTTTAAAGAGCAAAATTTAGCAGAAGATTTAACCATCTATATAAATATTACGTCGAAATATGAAAAGGAAGATGCGCCGCCAGGTTGCGAAAACTGGTTTGTAATGATCAACACGCCGCCGCATACCGGACAAGATTGGGACACTATGATTGCCAATGCAAGAAAAAATATAATCGCAAAATTGAGCCGAATCTTGAATGAAGATATTGAGTCATTGATTGAAGTAGAAGATGTGTTGGAGCCGCGAATTATTGAAACAAGAAATTTATCGTGGCAAGGTTCGCTTTATGGAAACAGCTCCAATAATAAATTCGCTGCGTTTTTACGCCATTCCAATTTCAGCAGTAAAATAAAAGGTTTGTATTTTTGTGGAGGCAGCGTGCATCCAGGCGGCGGCATTCCGTTAAGTGTTTTATCAGCAAAAATTGTCGATGATCTCATTCCTCAGAAATAATGTATTCAAGATTTTTGTTTTCAACATCATTGTAATTTACATCGTTGGTGTTTGTGGAATTTGTTGTACTAACGGTAAACAGCAATTGTTATTCTTAAAACTTACACCAATTAATTTAATAGTTACAACGTTCTTTACTTTTATCTTTCATAAAAACTGGAATTTAAAATTCATTTCGACACTTTTTTTTATTTTTTTATTTGGATTTTTTATTGAAGTGCTTGGTGTTAAAACACAAGTTGTATTTGGAAGCTATTATTACGGCAAAACACTAGGTTTTAAAGTATTTGACGTACCGCTAACAATGGGTTTGAATTGGTTACTATTAATCTATTGTATTGCAGTATCTTTCAATAAAATCAGTAATTTATTTCTATTTAGTTTCATTGCAGCAGCAACAATGACGTTGTTAGATTTATTAATTGAACCAATTGCAATAAAACTGGATTTTTGGCAATGGCAAAATAATATCGCTCCATTACAAAATTATATTGCATGGTTTATATTGTCATTTGTCTTGTTTTTGTTTTTTAGAATAATAAATAAAAAGCCGGAAAATAACTTTGCGAAAGTTGTTTTAGTGATACAGTTTTTATTTTTTGGTATTTTGAATTTTTTATTGAGATAATAAACAAACTAATTTTTATCTTGTTACACATCCGCATATGTATATAAAAAACCAATGGTATCTCGCTTGTTTTTTGGATGAATTGAAACATCAGAATCCGCTTAAAAAGAAAATTTGTGGCGAAGAAATTGTTGTTTTCAAATCAGCTTCTGGAAAAATAGGCGTTGTAGAAGACAGATGTTGCCATCGCAATGTCAATCTTTCTTTAGGTTATGTGCAAGGTGAAAATCTGAAATGCGGCTATCACGGTTGGGAATATAATTGTGAAGGAAAGTGTGTACTGGTGCCATCGTTGCCTGCTGATGAGCGCATTCCTGTGTCCGCAAAAATTAAAAAATATACTGTTGAAATAAAATATAAATCTGTTTGGATTTGGATAGGTGATGAGCGGAAAATAGATGCTTCATTAATTCCACCAATGCATGAAATGGATGCCTATCCAATGGTGTATAATTATCATTTTATCAATGCTGATCTGCAGTTGGTTGCCGAAAGTTTGTTTGATGCTTATCATATCAATCATGTGCATCGAAATTCTATAAAAGGAATGATGGGTGCGTTGAAAGATGAAAAAATAGAGTTCAATGTAAAGGTCGATGAACATTCTTTAATTGGTCAATATTTTCGTGATAATGATAGAAGTATTTTTGAACGCATTTATTTTGGTAATAATAAAAAAGTAGAAACGCATTTTGGGTTTTGGTTTCCGAATATTTCCAAATTAGATATTCGTTTCAAAGACAGGCATATGGTGATTTATGAGCATTTTTATCAGGTGGATGAAAATACGGTTTGTATGTGTCAGGTTACGTTATGGAAAAATATTTTAGGATTTTTGCCATTGCCATTTGCCAAACAATTTATGTTGAATAAATCGATAAAAATTGTGCAAGAAGACATTGCATTTTTGGAAAATAATAAGCGTATTCGACAAGAAACAGGAAAGTCGGATCTTTTAATAAAATCAGATGAAGTAACATTTGAGTTTATGAAATTATGGAAACGAAAAACTATTAATCAATAACTTTTCTAAAGTTTTAAACTTTAGAAAAGTTAATCTAAATTATATGAAAAACTGGTTACGATCAAAAATAAAATCAAAACTAAAAAACTACAAAGTAGCAATAAATACTATTGATTCGAGTTTGCCTAAAAATGTTACTATACAAAAAAAAGTAGCAATTATTGGTGCTGGAATTGCTGGTTTAAGTGCGGCTGCAAATTTAGCAGAACGTGGCTTTGATGTAACCTTGTTTGAAAAGAATAATTATTTAGGTGGAAAAGTAGGCTCTTGGAAGTTTGAAAGTAACGGTGAAACATTACAAGTTGAACACGGCTTTCATGCATTTTTTCGGCAATATTATAATCTAAGAAATTTTATGAAAAAGATAGATGTGTACAAACATCTGATTCCAATTTCTGACTATGTAATTTTTTACCAAAATGGCAAACAGCAAGGTTTTGTTGGCATCGACAACACACCAGGTTTGAATATTTTGGATTTACGAAAAAAAGGTGTGGTGAACTTCTTTACGTTTATCAATCCATTGTCCATTTCATTTTTGAAATTATTACGTTTTCATCCAACAAAAACCTTTGAAAAATATGATAGCGTAAGTTTTGAAACATTTGCAAAACAAACCATGATGCCAAGCCATATGCGTTTAGTGTTTAATAGTTTTGCGCGTGCGTTCTTTGCAGAGCCGCATAAAATGAGTTTAGCTGAACTGATCAAAGGATTTCATTTTTATTTTTTAAGCAATGATGATGGTTTAATTTATGATGTATTGAATGATGATTTTGAACATACTTTTCTGAAACCAACAGAAGATTTTATTCTGAAGCATAATGGAAAAATTAAACAAAATACTGCAATCGACAAATTGGAATATGATAATGAAAAGTTTATTATTCAGAATGAAACCTTTGATTATTGTATTTTAAGTTTGGATGCAAAACACGCTAAACCGTTAATTGAAAATTCAATTGGGTTAGATCAGTTTCCTAATTTGCAAAATAACTTCAAAGAGCTGAAATGTACTGACAGGTATGCTGTTTTGAGAATCTGGACAGATACATTTGAAACCAATAAAGATTTGCCTTATTTTGTATTTACTGACAGATTAAAATGCCTGGACAGTATTACTTTTTATCATAACATGGAAAAAGAATCGGCGACATGGAGCAAAAAGAATAATGGCGGAATTTTTGAATTACATTCTTATTCCTTACCTGATGATCTAAAAGATGATGCACAAATCAAGCAACAACTATTAAACGAAATGTACCATTATTTTCCTGAATTAAAAGGTATGATAATCAAACATGAATATTTTCAGCATCGAGATGATTTTCCGGCGTTTCATTTAAACCAATATAAAAACAGACCAACTCTGAAAACAGAAATTCCTAATTTATTTTTAGCTGGTGATTGGGTCAAACTGCCTGTTCCATCTATGCTCATGGAAGCTGCTTACACTTCAGGCGCAATAGCAAGTAATTATATCTTTAATAAAGAAAATTTGCAGGAAAATTTATTGGAAAGTGTATATAGTTACGGTGTTCTGACGAAAGAATGAGTTACTTCTTCATGATCGCCTTACGGTGCTGCAAACCCCATTCTACCATAGGTTCTAAGAAAATATTCAACGACTTTCCTGATTTTGTTAAATCATATTCTACAATTACAGGAATGCTGTCATAAACAGTTCTGGTAATTACACCATTTATTTCCAGCTCTTTGAGTTCTTTAGACAACATTCTTGGTGTGATTTTCGGAATACTTTTTTGTAACTCTGTAAATCGTTTTTTGCCATACATTAAAGAACCGATAATCGGTAATTTCCATTTTCCGTTGATCACATTCAATGTGTCATTAATAGCCAAAACAAATGATGATGAACAGCTTTTGATGTCGTGTATAGTTATTTTCTTACGCATATTCCTCCATTTATACTGTAAAAATACTTACAATTTGATTGCTTTATAACTTATTTTATTGAAACTATACAATTGTATAGTGCTATACTTTTATATACTGCTATAATTTGTATAGTAAATGTACTATAATTTTGCATTAACAAATAATTTTAACAATTAAATTTTTTATAACATGCAAAAGAACAAAATTATCTATTGGACAACCACAGCAATTGTTTCCCTAATGATGCTATTCAGCGCCTACAACTATTTCACAAACGAAGAAATGAAAGCCGGATTTGTACATTTGGGCTTTCCAAATTATTTCAGAATCGAATTAGCAGTTGCCAAAATTTTAGGTGCTTTGATTTTATTAATTCCTGTATTTCCTAAACAAGTAAAAGAATTTGCATATTCTGGTTTTATTATCACATTTGTGTCTGCATTTATTGCGCATGTTTCCAGCAGTGATCCAATTTCAATCGCGATTATGCCGCTTGCATTTTTAGTGATTCTGCTAATTTCGTACATTTATTATCAGAAAAAATTGAGCAACAATTAATGCAACGAAAAGACTTTATAAAATCATTAATCGGTTTAAGTACAATGACGACACTAAGCTCATTTAAAAGGATAACTGACGACTTAAACGAACAGGATGAAACAATGCCTGTTCTTTTTGTTGGTCACGGTTCACCGATGAATGCAATTGAAGAAAATGAATTTTCGTCAGGTTGGAAATCGATAGCAAAAACAATTTCTAAACCTAAAGCAATTCTTTGTGTTTCTGCGCATTGGGAAACTAAAGGTACTTTTGTGACTGCAATGGAAAAGCCACCAACCATTCATGATTTTGGCGGTTTTCCGGAGGCGTTGTTTAATGTGCAATATCCGGCGAATGGAAGCAAGTGGCTGGCTGAGGAAACTCAAAAAGTGTTAACAACAACTCACGTTGGTTTGAATGAAACTTGGGGTCTGGATCATGGCAGTTGGAGTGTTTTAAAACATTTATATCCAGATGCAGATGTGCCTGTAGTGCAGTTGAGTCTAGATTATACAAAAGATACGCAATATCATTATGATTTAGCGCAGCAATTGGCTGCATTGCGAAAAAAAGGCGTATTAATTATTGGAAGCGGAAACATAGTGCATAATTTTCAGTATGCACAATTTTCAAAAGATTTTAATGCGCATTTTGGTCACGATTGGGCAATTGAAGCAAATGAAGTTTTTAAGAAATTAATTGAAGAAAATGATTTTAAATCATTGATTAATTTTAAATCACACAGCAAAGCATTACAACTTTCAGCACCAACGCCGGATCATTATTTGCCGATGATCTATTCTATTGCATTGAGAAATAAAGATGAGAAAGTTTCATTTTTTAATGATGCACTTGTTGGCGGCTCATTTTCAATGACGTCTTTAAAGATTGATAAAACTTAGTTTTTACTTTGCTTTTTTTCTAACTTTTTTAGTCTTCTTGCCGGTGCAATGTATTGCTGCTTTTTTAATTCTGCATCTGTAAAAACTTCAGGATGAAAACCGGTTTCTGTGTTTCTTTCAACTTTTGGTTTTAAAAATTCTGTTGCTAATTCAGTAAATTTTTGCTGCAACGCGTTCAAGCTCCATTGACCAAAAACATTATGACCTGCTTCATACATTTGCAGTTGATATTCTTCGTAAGTCGTGATGTAACCATTGTATTCATTGGAATACGGACACAGAATGATAAAATCAATTCCTTTTGGTTTTAGCGCATCGTGCAATGTTTTTCTCAAACGCCAGCTCGCAACGGTTGTTATTTCAAAAGGAAAAGCGCAAATTCCAATAGAGCCAATTTTTAGGATTTGTAAAGTCAAAACTTGCGGTGTCCATGGATTTTCAGAATTAAAAGCACCCTGTTTTGCCAAACGTTTTATATTTAAAATGGTTTCATCCACAAAAGCAGGCAACGGCAATTTATCGGCATCAAAATTACCTAAGAATTTCCGTTCGCCGCTGGCAACACCAATATCTTTTACGGATTGTGCTTTATTTTTTCGATGAATAAATGCTTCGTAAGCACCACCTTTTTTTATTGCATCAGCTAATTCCTTCTTACGCGCTCTTTTCGCAATTCCTTTTGCAAAATTGCCTAAAAATAAAGGCAATCCTGGTCCATCCATTAAAGAACCTTCCAGAAAAGTAACACCCATACACGACGGACTTGTTACGCAACCTTTTAATCCATCTGCAAATTTTGGTTCAATGTCTATTTTTCCAAAATCAACATACATCGAAATAAAATCAATTTCTTCTGCTTTATTTTTTTCTAGAGTAGTTTCAATAATTTCTTTCGCTTTTTCAAATTGCAGATTTCCATTGAACTTTGCACTTTTCAAATCATCAGAAAAATAACCTTCCCATTTTCCGCGCGTTGGAGGCAATTTTTTATTATACTTCACGCGTGCTGAAACATCACCACAGGCGCCTTGTGCAAAAGCAGCAACATAATTTTCGTTTTCGTCTTTAAAATTATCTTCTAAATATGCAGAAGCAAAACCTTTATTATCTGAACATAATTTCAAATAATTATTTGGCAAATTTGATGTATGCACGGCAAACCAATTGATGGAGCCCAATACGCGACCTTCTTGTGAAATAAAATGTAACAATGTCATTTCTCTATCAACTGCTAAATGACGTTTTTCATGCGTTAATTTTTCAACTTCCGGATTTGAATTATAAGCATCAATTACACGATTAAAACTTACCGGAATATCAGCCGCAAAACTGCTTTTCCCAATATGTATTTCAGCTTTTTGTTTTTTCTTTTCTGCTTCTAAAATGGACTCTATAATTCCGTTTAAAATCTTATCGTAAACGCCTTGATGAAAACCCGGCGTTGACATGTTATAAATTACATGGTGCGAATAACCACTTGGACCACAGTGCGTATGTTGCGCTGAAAGCAGCAAATTACTTGTGTTGTAGTTTAATTCTGGATGATTTTTTTGTAAATAATTAATTACGCCAGTTTTCAACGAAGGTGTAATAAAACCCAATTCGCAGTTGACAATACACACTTTTTTACTATTATCGAGCTGTTCTATAATGAAAGTACGTGCGTATAAAGGTGTTTCGATGGATGTCATGTAGTGCTGTGGCAATCCATAACCTAACATACCGACACCTCTAAAAAAAGCGGTGATATCACCTTTTCCTGTTCCAATTAAAAACATTTCGTAAATTTGTAGCAAAATACAAATTCGGAAAGAATAATTTTAACTCTTTTGCACTAAAATGATAGTAATACGATTAATGGGTGGCTTAGGCAACCAATTGTTTCAATATGCAGCCGCAAAACATTTGAGTGTTTCAAATAATTCTGAATTGTATTTTGATGTCAGTTTTTTTAATACAAAGCGAGAAGATACTACGCCACGAAAATTTGAGTTAGACGTTTTTAATATTGATTATAAAATTGCAACAGATGAAATGTTACATCATTTTCATGGTTGTGAGTTTAATACAACGGAATTAGTCTTAACTAAATTGCTTTCTTTTGGAAAATTCAAAAAGTATAAATTTAATGAATACGGCTTTGATCATCATTTTCTCGATTTGAGAGGCAATTATTATGTACGTGGTTTTTTTCAGTCTGAAAAATATTTCTACGCGATCAAAGATATTATTCGAAATGAATTGCAAATAGATGAGCAGTTTTTGCCAACTGATGATGCTTTGGTAAATCAAATAAAAAATACGGAAAACTCAGTTTCCATTCATATTCGTCGCGGTGATTATATTCGCAATCTGACATCAATGGATGCACATGGAATTTGTTCAAAAGATTATTATGTAAAATCGATAAAACTCATTCGTGAAAAATTAGAAACGGATAATATTCATTTTTACATTTTTACAGACGATGCAAATTGGGTTCGAAACGAAATGAACTGGAATATCAATTGTACGTTGGTTTCAGACAAACAACCGATTGAAGATTTTTATTTGATGAGTTTATGCAAACACAATATTATTGCCAACAGCACGTTCAGTTGGTGGGCTGCCTGGTTAAATAAAAATGAACAGAAGTCTATCATCGTTCCAAAACAATGGACAAATATTCTGCAAACCGAAAAGATAGATTTAGCACCTAAAAACTGGATTTTAAAATAAAATGCAAACCAGAGATAATTACATTAATTCTCCTGAATTACAGACTCAGGAAAAATTATTGAAAAGCATTTTTTCAAAAGAAGGACAATGCGTGATCTTTGATATCGGTGCTTGTGAAGGTGAAAGTTCTGTTCGTTATGCACGATTATTTCCAAACGCATCTATTTATACTTTTGAACCATTGCCATCCAATTTTACTTTGGTTGAAGAAAATATAAAAAAATACAAGATTACGAATATTCACCCAATTCAATTATGTCTTTCAGATACAGTTGGTGAAACCACATTTTATGTTTCTTCAGGAAAACCGGAAAACGCTATTGAAGAAGACTGGAACTATGGAAATAAAAGCAGCTCAATATTGCCACCTTCAGAAAAAACAACTGATGTTCATAGCTGGCTGAAATTTGAAAATGAGATCAAAGTTTCAACATCTACATTAAAACAATTCTGTCAAGAGAATAACATTAATAAAATAGATTTTGTACATATGGATGTGCAAGGCGCAGAGTTGATGGTTTTGAAAGGAGCGCAGGATTTTATACAAAATATAAATTCAATTTGGCTTGAAGTGGAAGCAGTAGAATTATACCAAGGACAACCATTAAAAAATGATATTGAACATTTTATGTGCTCACAAGGCTTTGTGAAAATTGCAGATACCGTTTATACCACAGCAGGCGATCAATTTTGGATAAATCAAAAATTTATGATTGAAAATGATTTAAGAAATAAAATTTTTGCACAAAGGTTTTTTTCTAAAATAAAATTCATCTATAAAAAGATCAGAAGAAAAATTTTGAACTGAAAATGGCAGAAATATCAGTTTTAATGCCGGCTTACAATAGCTCTGAATTTATAAAAGAAGCTATTAATAGTATTCTAAATCAAACTTTTTCAGATTTTGAATTGATTATAGTTAATGATGGTTCTACAGATAATACGCATCAAATTATTTCTGCTTTTTCAGACGCTCGAATAAAATATTATCAAAATGATAGTAACAAAGGATTGGCTTATGTGCGAAATAGATTAATAGAATTGAGTACATCTGATTATATTGCATTTTTAGACAGTGATGATATTGCAGAAAAAGAGAGATTAGAAATTCAATATAATTTTTTTAAGCAACAAAAAAGCTTAGGATTGATTGCTGCAAGTGTTCATTCAATAAACGAAAACGGGAAACTAGAACATACAAACTGGAAATTTAATCTAAATGAAAATGAATTGCCTGTACATCTGTTATTTTATAATCCGATTGTTACATCGACAGTGATGTTTAAGAAAGAATTATTGCCCAATGAAGTTTTTAGAAGTGACTATCCACCTTGCGAAGATTATGATCTTTGGGTAAGAATGCTGTTCAACAGTAAAGGTATTGTATTGTCCGATTTTTTAGCAACTTACAGATTGTATTACAATAGTGTGTCAAAAAGAAAAGCAGATGATGCAAGAAATAACCGAAATAGAGTTATAGTTGATCAACTCGAATATTATTTCCCAAATCAATATTCAGACCAAGAAGCACAGTTGCATCTTAGTCTTGTCGAATTTTCTCTAAAAAACAAAATTGAAGACTTGCCTGCTTTACAATCGTGGATTCAAAAATTTATTACTTTAAACCAGCAACATCATCACTTCAATGAAAAAATTTTAAAACAGGTTTTATACGAACGCGTACTCAAAAAATATTTGCGCTTAACAGAATATAACTTAAGCGTTTATCAAAAATTAATCGAAGTTAAAAAAATACTGCAGCCAACACTTACCTTTGCATTACGAAAAAAAGAATTAGCTATATTGGCATTTTCAATCGTGAGAAAGAAATTTATTCAATTGTAAGCGTGCAAAAACTCATCCAAAATATTAAAGAACTCAAATTTTACGAAACGCTTCGTCATGGTTCTGTGTATTTATTTTCATATGTAGCTGTGCAGGTTTTGATGGTGTTTACGTTACCGTTATTCACCAAACTATTAACACCGGCTGATTTTGGTGTGTATGAAGTATTTAATAATACAGTCCGGATCTTAGCCATTTTTTTGTCGTTGAATTTATTCAATGGTTTTTACCGTTTTTATTTCGATACGAACTATGATAAAAAATTGCTGATGCAGTTTTTACTGAGAAATTCTATTTTGATATTTTTGATTGGAAGCATCATTTTATTTTTTGTCAGAAAGCCACTTTTTCAGCTTATTAATTTGCCACTTGAAGTTTTTTATTTTTTGGTGATTGCGGTTTTTTCCAATATTATCTTTTCTTACTTTAACGTATATAATAATGCGCAGCAATTAAGTACGCGTGCAGGTGTCTGGCAGTTTATGTATCAGCTTTGCCGCGTAATCGGTTCTTTGCTGTTTGTATTGTATATCTCAAAAAATTATTACGGAAGAATTGCAGGCGAAAATTGTACAGTGTTACTGCTGACATTCATTATCCTGGTTGTTTATTTTAGAAAATATATTGGCTTCTCAGAAAAAATAGAAGATAAAAGTGCTATTGTTCGTTACTCAGTAAACTTAATTCCGATTGGTTTGAGCGGTTTTGTTTTAGGTTATCTGGATACGATTATGATTAATAGTTATGAAGGCAACAATGATGCAGGTTTGTACAGCTATGCGTATAAAATTGCGGTTATTTATTCAGGTGTAACAACTTCATTCATTACTGCCAATCGCCCGAAATTATTTCAATTATTGAATGATAAGAAAGAAAATGAAGTGATCGATCAGATGCGAAGCATGTTTAAGCTGATTACAACGTTATCCTGTTTTTTTATTTTCTTTTCGGCAGATGCAGGTCGATTTTTAGCATTAAACAAAGCATTTCATGTGTCTATGCGTTTAATGCCGGTTTTAATCTTGTCATATATTATAAATGATATCAATGAAGTATATAGTTTTTACTTGCATTACGAACGAAAGGTCAAATATTTCTACATCAGTTTTGCCACGGCTGCTGTTATAAATATCGTACTGAATCTGATATTTATTCCTAAATACGGATACATTGCAGCAGCTTACACTACTTTGGTTTCTTATGGATTTATGACGCTTTGCACCTATATCATTTGCAAAAAACTTATCGACGCGCGCGTGCCTGCAGTCATTCGCTTTTTAGATTATTTACTGATCATTGGATTGGCATTAATTTCAAATTATGTACTGAATCAATATTTTGTAAACTGGTGGTTGCAGGTTGCAATTAAATGTACGGTTTACATTTCTGTTTTGTTGTATCTTTGGAGAAATATCATTCAGCGATTTTTAAGTTTGAATAAATGAAAGTAGGAATTCTATATATTTGTACCGGAAAATATGATATTTTCTGGAATGACTTTCATAAAAGTGCAGAACAATTTTTATTGCCAGATTCAGAAAAACATTATTTTGTTTTCACCGATAGTGATAACATTCAGTCAGCAGAACGCATTCATAAAATTTATCAGGAACGTTTAGGTTGGCCGAAAGATACGTTGATGCGTTTTCATTTGTTTTTAAATATTGAAGATGAACTGAAAAAAATGGATTATCTTTTTTTCTTCAATGCAAATTATACATTTATTAAAACGATTAAAGAAGACGAATTTTTACCAAATGAAAAACATCATTTTTTAACCGGACAAATTCATCCTGTTGCGTATCATAAAAAAAGGAAAAATTATGATTATGAAACAAATCCTAAATCAACAGCTTTCATCACAAAAAGCGTTGGAACCTATTATTTTGCTGGCGGTTTGATTGGTGGTCGAACAAAAGAATTCTTAGAAATGTGTCATCAATTGAAACAAAATATTGATACGGATTTTTCAAATGATATGATTGCAAAATGGCACGATGAATCACATATCAATAAATATTTCTCTGAAAAAGAACCCAAAAAATTGCATCCTGGTTATTGTTATCCGCAAGGCTGGTATTTGCCTTTTGAACAAAAGACTTTATTGTTAAATAAATCAAAATTAGGTGGTCATGCTTATTTGCGTGGCGAAGGAAGCGAAAATAAATTTGCGTTTATAAATGATAAATTATTTTTTGCAAAGCAAATTGTTAGAGCAAATTTGTATCGAATATTTGGCTACTCATTTATTTAAATAAAACAACAATTGATAAAAGTATTACTCAGCGGTGGTTTAGGAAATCAAATCTTTCAATATGCTTTTGGAAAAACATTAGCCGTTAAAAATAATACATCATTAGTTTTGTCAACTTCATATATTGAAAGCAAATTGCCGATAAAAAAGCTGGCTTCACAAATGAAATATGAGTTGGATGTTTTTAATATCAACGCTAAGATCGAACATAATTTTATCAAAGGAAAAATAGTTTATCCGTTTGCGAAATTAGAACATCTTATTAAAGATAAATTCAATGGAAATAAGCTGAATTTATTGCAGGAAACAGCACATCATTTTCAACCGGAACTCTTAGATTATAAAGATAATACATACGTTAAAGGTAATTTTCAATCGGAGAAATATTTTAATTCAATTGAAGAAATTCTGAGAAAAGAATTGACTTTTAAAAAAGCACTAACAGAAAAAAACTTAGACTGGAAAAATCAAATTGAATCAACTAATTCCGTTTCTATTCATATTCGTCGCGGCGATTATATTTCTATCCAAAAAAATCAGGATAAATTTATCATACAATCTTTAGATTATTATAAAAATGCAATCACACATATTGCCAATAAAGTTGACCAGCCAACTTTGTTCATTTTTTCAGATGATATTGCATGGTCAAAGGAAAATTTGAAAACAAGTTTCCCAGTACATTTTATCGACAATAATAATACAACTGAAACTAGTTACATTGATATGCAATTGATGTCATTATGCCAACATAATATTATTTGTAACAGCACATTCAGTTGGTGGAGCGCCTGGCTAAATGCAAATCCTGGAAAAATCGTCATTGCACCGCAAAACTGGTTCGCCGATAAATCCATAAATTCGCAAGATTTAATTCCTTTCAAATGGATAAAATTGTAAATTTGTCCATAAATTTTTTTCATGGCAAAAAAACAACCGCTTAAATCAAGCACGCAAAATGTAAGACAACCTAATGTTGCTCCAAGTAAAAAATCTACTAATAATACACCTTCTTTTTCGGTTTCTAATAAAATTTTAATTCCTGCAGTTCTATTGTTTTTTGTTGCGCTGGCATTTGTTTATTGTATGCCATTGTTGCAAGGTATGCAGTATTCTACGCATGACTCGAACCAATATGTTGCGATGAATAAAGAGATTGCTGATTATAAAGCAGCAACCGGCGAAACGGCGCTTTGGTCATCGCGTATGTTCGGTGGTATGCCTGCTTATGTTATTGGCGGTATCGGCTTTTCCAGAATCTTAGAATACACGCCTGTGATGTGGCTGCATAAAACATTACGTCTTATTCCGGATCCGGCAATGGATATTGTATTCTTGTTGTTTGCTACTTTTTTAGGTTTATATATTTTAACGCGAAAGGTTTCTTACTCAACAATAGGCGCGTTGGCTGTCGGCTTGTGTACCGCAAATTTTGTGAGTTTGGCTGCTGGTCATATTACAAAAGTAATTACCATTGCGATGTTCTTGCCTTTGTTTTCAGGTGCCTGGTTGATTTTTAGAAAAAAATATCTTTTTGGCGCAATTGTTTTTCTATTCTTTTTATATGAAATAATTGCAGGTGCGCATATACAAATTGCTTACTACAGTTTGATTTTGATTGGAATTTACATGTTGTATGAATTTGTAAATATCATTTTAGAAAAAGATTTTAAACATGCTGGTATAAGCGGTTTAATTCTTGGTGTTGGGTTCGCTATTGGAATTATGATGAATTTCCAGAACTTCTTTGTAAATGATTTTTCTAAAGAAACAACACGTGGTGGCGATATTTTAAATACGGCAGTGATGAATCCTGGTGAAGCGAAACAAGTAGCTAAATCGGTTGACAATAAAGAAAAAGGTGTTGGATTCGATTATGCGACACAATGGAGTTTAGGTTATGAAGAATTAGGTAGCTTGATCGTGCCCAATTATACAGGTGCCATAAACATTACCAGTTTAGATACATTGCCCAATTTTGTAAATGCTATTCAAAGTAATCAGGCAAATATTGGTGCAGCCATGCAAAGCAATTCGTTTACGTTATATTGGGGCAGCGAGCCGTTCGTACAAGGACCGATTTATTTAGGCATAATTGTGTTCTTCTTATTTGTATTCGGAATGTTTGCTTACAAAGGAAAATTAAAATGGTGGATTTTAGGAAGCATTATTTTTGCAACATTAATGGCATTCGGTAAGAATTTTGCATCGTTCTATCATTTATTATATAACGTAGTGCCGATGTTCAATAAATTCAGAGCACCAACAATGGTAATGGCTTTAGTGCAGGTGCTGATGGTTATTATTGGAATATTAGGTTTAAAAGATTTTTTAGATAGTAACACAACAAAAGAAGACAGAATTAAAACATTGAAATTTTCAGGTGCTATAACAGGTGTGTTAGTTTTAAGTATTTTATTGTTTGGCGGATTTGCTTCATTTAAATCTAAAAATGTAGAAGGCGGAATCAGCAAAGACGATGTGTTCCGTGAAGAAGTAGCGAAAGCAAATAATCCGACAGTAGCGAATGCTGTAATGCAAGGTTTAATTAAAGACAGACAAACATTCTCACGCAACGATGCTATTCGCGCGTTTATTTTAGTATTGATTGCCGTTGCTGTTTTATTTGTATTTGCTTTAGATAAATTGCCAAATGCAAATATTGTTTTAGTGGTCTTAACGCTTCTTATAGTGTATGATTTTTGGGCAGTCAATAAGCGTTACCTGAACAACAGTAGCTTTTCTGATAAATCAAGTATTGAAACGAATGCATTTCCGGAAACACCGGCAGATGCGACAATTCTGGCAGAAAATAAAGATGGTTCGCGTATGTTTGATTTTACAACTATTCAAAGCCGCTGGAATTCTGCAAGCAGTGCATACTATCACAGAACAATTGATGGTTACAGTCCGGCGAAATTACAACGCTACCAGGATATTATTTCTTATGGTTTGGAATATGATTTAATGAACTTTGTGGCAAAAGGACAATTGGAAAAAGCCAATTTCTGGAATATGCTGAATACAAAATATATCAAACAAAGCGAGCAGGCAAATGGTGTTAGCTTAAATCCTTATGCATTAGGAAATGCGTGGTTTGTTGCAAATACACAAATCGCGAATACGAATGAAGAAGAGATTTTAAAAGTGCGTGACATCAATCCAAAACAAACAGCGATTGTACATAAAGAATTCGAATCCTATTTAAAAGACATCACGCCAAACACGGATTCTGCACAACAAACACAAGCAAGATTTATCGAAAAAGTGGATACCAAAAATCCAATGAAACTGGAATACAATTTCAAATCGAATAAAGACGAGTTGGTGGTGTTTTCTGAAGTGATTTATCGTCCAAATTCCGATTGGTTATCATATATTGATGGCAAACCGGCTGATCATATTCGCGTAAATTATATTTTGCGTGGAATGAAAGTCAAAGCCGGTGAACACAAAATTACATTCGAATTCAAACCAAAAATGTATGCGTTAACAAATACCGTTTTATTAGCGGGCAACTTTTTATTTTATGTTCTTATCGGTGGTTTGTTGTTTTGGTTTTTCAAAAAACATAAACAGGAAGAATCTGTGTTAGAAACTGTATAGATAATGAATACCGTTTTTTCATTCATCATCATTAGTTACAATCGTGCGCAAGACACTATTGATGCAGTGAAAAATGTGTTGAACTTAGATAATGTTGTTGGCTGGCAAAAAGAAATTATTGTCCTGAATAATGCTTCAACAACGAGTTACGAAATTTTTGAATCCTATTTGAACCAGCTTGCTGCTGAAGAAAGATCACTGATCAATTATATCAATCATGATAAGAATTTAGGCGTTGCAGGTGGCCGTAATTTATGTATTCAAAAAGCGACAGGCAAATACTTATTGTTTATGGACGATGATTCGGAAATTACTAATCATGATGTCATACAAAAAGTGCTGAATTTGTATAAAAAGTATGCATCGGAAAATCTTGCAATCATTGGTTTTTTAGGTAAAAATCCATTTACAGGAAAAACGGAAACACCATTAAAAGATCCAACATTAATTGAAGGTAAAACAGAAATATTTTACAATCTTTTCTTTGGCTACGGACATGTTTTTCCAAAATCATTAATAGAAAAAACAGGTTATTATCAGGATGATTTTTTTTATGGAATGGAAGAATATGATTTGAGTTATGCAGCCATCAAAGCAGGTTATTCTATTCTGTTTACTAAAGATATTTTAGTGTTGCATAAACAAAATCCTGAAGGCAGAGAACCCAGTAAAACTACCTATGCGCGCATGTTTGAAAATAAAATGATCGTTGTTTACAAGCATTTGCCGATGTTGAATGTAATTACACATTTTATGATGTGGTCTGCATTTTTGCTTACAAAATCTAAATTTGATATTGGATTGTATTTTAAAACCATTAAAAGTATGCGTTCAAGAATGCAGTTTGCAAAGCGTGTCGTAATAAATAAAAAAGGCATGAATTACCTGAAAAAAGTACATGCGCGTACTACGTATTAATTGCTTCTAAATCATCATATTTATTAAATTCTTCGTACATTTAATTTATTAAAAACAGTTAAAACTATACACATGAAAAATAGGTTATTATTTTTTTTGATGGCTTGTTTATTTACAAGCTGCAAAAACAACACAACAACATCAGAAGCAACTACAGCAGGCGATAAACAGGAAAATACTGTCGCAGAAAAAATTGCAGACAACGTAAATGGCGAGCGCTATGGAATTAAAGCAGCAATCGTTGAATCAGAAATGAATATGGATAAAATGGGCAAAGTTACCATCACTAAATATTTTGATGATTACGGAAAAAAAGAATTGACGAAATCAGCAACTGCATTGAGTATCATGGGAAAAGAGATCAATACGGTTTCCTATTCAATGATCAAAGATGATTATATATACATCTGGCAAGAAGGTGCAACTTCAGGCACAAAAATGAAAATGGATCCGTCAAAGTTTGATCCGAAAAATGCAGATTTCAATAAACTGACTCAGGAAATGAAAGACAAACTCAAGATCAAAGAAGAAGGCACTGAAGATGTACTCGGAAAATCTTGTAAAGTAATTTCTTTTACGTTGGATGATGAGCGCACAAAAGGAGCGACCGGAAAATCTTCTGTATGGAAAGGCATCGCAATAAAATCTCAATTTGGAATTGCTGGTCAAACAATGCTGATGGAAGCGAAAAAATTAGATGAAAATCCAAGTTTTACTGCTAACCAATTTGAATTACCGGCTGGTGTCACATTTAAAGAAATGAATGTTCCTGCAACTGCAAATAAATAAGATGTCCAATAAATATAAAAAAATGCCTCGCAATTGCGAGGCATTTTTTTATTGAATAGATTTAATTCTTCGGAACATGCTTATCAATAAATGATTCGGAAATATCATTCCATTTTGTTAAAATTTTTGTTCTTTCTGCATTTAATTTTTCAGTTGTTGAATTGAAAACACCTAATGCAGCATTGTAATCCGTAACAGCTTTATTGAATGCATCGACATCTTCCTGTGTGCGTTTTGATTGCGGTTTAGCATCAATACTTTTTTTGATTTTTTCAAACGCCTCTTTTTTTACTAAGAAATCAGATAAAATAGAAAGTTTATTTTCAGCTTCATTTTTATAAAAAACAAGCGCTTCTTTGCATACAGTCTTTAATACAGGATCATTTTCAAAAGATCGAATGGTATCCATTTTACTTAAACCTTCTGCTGTGAACTTTGACAAGGCATCTGTATTTTGTTTTATGGCGCTGATATTACTTTTATTCAAGGCATCCATAACATAGATTTCCTGTTTAAATGATTTGAAAAATATAAGATAAATTTTGTTGTAGTAATTATAAACAGCGCTTGCTGCACTTAGCTTTTTTGCAGTTTCATCTCTTTTGTCTGTAAGTGTAATATTGTTATTGGCAGCAAATGTTTTATAGGCATTGTTCAATCTTCGCACAGCAGTATCCTGTTTGGCAGAAGCAATTTCTTTTGCTAACAAATATGCTTCCATCGCATCGTATGATTGCTCTGCTACATCTTCCATATTTACCAATTTTGAATAATCTTCTGTCATTACTGCATAGCTTACTTTTAAAAACGAATAAGCGGAATCTTTTAAACTTTTGTCGCCTTTGTAACTTGGCATTTTCCAAACATAATCTTTCGATTTTTTAATGGTTTCAATAATATCGTTTCTTCGTTTTTCAATTTTGCGCGCACTTTTATTGTGTGAAACAGCATTGGTGTAACTCCATAGATCTGCCTGAACATTATCCAGTATTTTCGAAATATCGCTCATGTAATCTACAGGCGAAGCGTAGGTGTTTTGTGCGTTTAATGTGTTGTTTTGCAATAAAAGTAAACTGCAAAATAAAAATGTAATTAAATTTCTCATGTGTTTATTTAGTTTCGATTAAATCATTAATAATAAAATATGCTTCTTCAATGTAAAAATCTTTTTGTAGTGATTTTATAGTTTGCTCGTTGAGTTGTTTGGAAAAATCATTGACTTTATAAACTGATTTATCTAATTCGTTATTCAGGACAGTATATGATTTTGTAGTGGTTTCATTTAAGCTATCTAATGATGCTTCAAAATTGGCATATCGTTTTTTAAGCTGCCTGTAATTTTCCATATTTAAAGAAACTGTTTTGTTTTCCAAAGCTATTTTTTGCATAGAATCGTTCAATGCAATTACTTCTTTAAATAATGGATTCTTTGATATTCTTTCTTTACTTTTTGTTGCTAATGTGGTGTATGGTAAGCTCGGAAGTTTAGTAAAATATACATTCTTCACTACAGTATCAAATGCCAAAGCATATTTTTGTGTTGATTCTTTTTCTTCAGAATACAAAGAAAAATCAGGTAAAAAGATATCCGGTTTTATGCCTTTATTTTGATGGCTGAAAGTAGAAACACGATAGAATTTTTGCATGGTAATATTGGCAAAACCATAATCACATTTTTCATTTCCGGTTGATGTTTCAGGATTGAAACTTAAATCCAGTGGCGCTGTAATTTGTGCAGTGCCTTTGCCAAAGGTTGTATTTCCAACGATTACAGCTCGATTATAATCTTGCAGAGCGGCAGAAACCAGCTCTGATGCAGACGCACTTTGTCCGTTTACCATAACGACTAAAGCACCATCATAAGCAGTGCCTCTGTTCATATCTTTTAATGTTGTTACTTTATTATTTTTATCTTTTAAAATGCAAAGCGGACCTTCATTAATAAAAATTCCGGCTAAGTTGATAGCTTCTTTCAAAGAGCCGCCACCATTAAAACGTATATCCAAAATCAAACCTTCAATATTGGCTTGCTGCAATTTGGAAATTTCTTTTGCAACGTCATTTCCGCAACCTAATGGATTTCGATTTTCCCATTCATCATAAAAACTTGGAAGCGAAATATAACCGATTTTTTTCGCGCCGCTTAAAATATAACTTCTGACAATATTGTCTTCCTGTTCTGTTTTTTCTTTGTATAAAAGCACTGATTTAATTTGTCCGTTTGGCTTGCGGACAGTGATTTCCATAGTATTTGATTCGTTATTCACTTGTAATATATCTTCAATTTCCTCGTTGTCCATAAATGCCAGATCAATCACCGGATTATTACCAAATTTCAACGCAACTAAAACATCACCTGTATTCAGTTGATTCGTTTTCCATGCATTTCCACCAGGAATCAGGTCGGAAATTTCAAACTCATTATTTTTATTTTCGTCTATATAAAATCCAAACGTTGTACCATCTTTTGAAACCATAGATATAAAATCATCTTTTTCAACTGGCGTAAAATAAATACTGTGTGGATCAAAACGATTTGCAATAGCGTTTAACAGATTTTTGCCAATATAATTTTCCAAACCATCTGCATTATTTAAAATTCGTCTGACTTTTCTACTGTTCAGATTTTTAATTTTTTCTCTGAAAAATGGCTCTGTTGCCAGCAAAGTTTTGGCATCTAATTGTATCGTATTCGGATATTTTGCACTTGGCTGAAAAATAGCTTTCAAAGTTTGATATTTTAAAAACTGGAACCACTTTTTATTTAATTCAGTATCATTATCTGCAAGTGTTAATTCATCTGATTCTAAGTTATTAAAATTGATGCTTTCATTATTCGTATAAATAAATGGATTGCGCGACTGAAATTTTATGACAGTATCTGCATAGACCAATTTCAATTTATACAATCTGAGCAATTCATCTAAAAAAGTACAATTGCCACTGTTGATCTGAGTAAATAATTGTGTTTTATATTTATCGAGCGTTGCTAGTTCAGTTTTTGTAAAATATAAACCTTTCGGATCTAGTTTTTTGATCCAGTCATTAAATATTTCTGTTGACGTTTTCTCGTCCATTTTGATGGGTTGGTAATGGAATTTTTCCAATTCTTTTAACAGGATGGACGCTTTCTTGCAGGTAGCAGCATTTGATTGACCAAAAACCAATGCAAAGCTTAGTTGAAGCAAAAACAGAAATACAAATTTATTCACTCGATTATTGGCGTTATTAATAAGAATTTAAAAATAACTAATTTTTACAAATTCTATACCAAAAATGATTTTAAAAATAAATACCTGTAGCAAACACAATAATTAATTGTTGCTTTCGTTATAATATAGATGGTATCACTGACCAATTGTTTTTTGCCGTAAAAAACAATTTAAACTATTTTATAACCAATAAACTACTAGCAATGAAACATTTTCTATCAGCCGTGCTATTGCTGGCACATTGGCAGCTATTTGCCTTTAAAGATGTAAAATCAGTTTTTTATTTTGATTCGGATATCGATACGCTGAATCAACAGCAGCATCGCGAACTGCTTGATTTTATTACACAGTCAACCGTTACAAAGCAATACAAAGAAGTGTATGTTGTTGGCTTTACAGACGCTGATGGCAGCAATCAGTACAATATTGATTTATCTAAAAGACGCGCTGATTTTGTGTCTGCACTGTTGATAAAAAACGGATTGCCTTCTAATTTAATTGACAAGAATTTTAAAGGTGAAGAAGATCCGGTTGCGAAAAATAATTCCGAAAAGAATAAAAGTAAAAACCGCCGTGTCGAAGTAACGATGCGCTTGTTTGATATACAAAAAGTAGCGGATGTAGTTAAAGAAATCAACGGAAATCCTGAACAGGTTTTTACATTAGACAATACCAAAGAAAATTTTATTGAAGGTAAAAACGGAATGCGATTTATTTTTCCACCGTTTTGTTTTGATATAAAAGGAAACAAAAAATCCGATTTTCAACATATAAAGATCGTTTTAACTGAAGTAACTAATGCAACACAAGGTTTCTTTAGTAATGTTTTAGCTGAATGTAATAACCAGTTACTACAAAGTGGCGGCATGTTTAAACTGACTGCATTTTATGATAATACAGCATTAAAGATGAAAAAAGATATGCGTTATACGGTGCAGATTAATAACCAAAATCTGCAAAATGACATGAACGTTTTTGCACCGAATACAAATCAACAGGATGGTTTGACACGTTGGGAAAATACAGCAGTCGCATTTGAAAAAACTTCTTCTTTCAAAGGTGTTCGGCCAACATTAGAGTTAGATACAAATCTTATAATAAACTGGAAACTCTCTGCGGAAAATAAAATGAAAGTAAATGAGAATGATTTTAAATTGCCTGTAAAGCCAATCAAACCCACTGTTTCCAAGCGTCCGTTTTTGCCGTACAAACCGGTTATCACAGCAAAAAGATATAAAGTATCCTGGTTAAAAAAACTGTTTTTATCAGGTGCAAAGAAAAAAAATCAAGTCAATAAATATTACGATATGGACATGCTGGTGTATCAGAAACAAATGGAAAAATACAATACCAAGTTAGCAAAATATATAAATGATTCTGCCACATTCGAACAACGTATGTCTGATTATAATATAGCGAACAAGCTCTTTAAAGATTCTATCAAATCAATTGTAGATAAATTTGAACAATATCGCGTGTCTGAGTATGAAGAACAGTTTTTGCATAGTTTTAAAGTAGTTCAACCAAAGATTGTACAACAATTAAAAAATAAATCAATTGCCGTACATGATTTTTATAATTATGTTTTGATGGAATGTAATAAACGTTTTTACAATACAGCTTCTACTTCTAATACTACATTCCTGAATTTTTATATTGATTTTTACAAGAATCTTGATGCCTTGTGCCAACCGGATTTTACTTACCGTAGTAATAAATTTAATTATTTCACAGTAACAAGATGTAATGATGTTATGGTGCTTCCTGTTTTGTTCAATAAAGTATTTGCAAAAATTTTAAAACAGGACACAGCAGTGCTGAAAGCTGTTGTCGCAGCAGAAACGCGCTTGCAGGAAGAAGAAGTTCGTTTAGGTTTGTTTAATCCGGCAAATTTCAGAACCTATTATCAGGCATCTTTATCTGATTTAGACTGGATCAACTGCGATCGTTTTGTGAAGTATAAAGAAGATGAGATTTTTACGTTACAAATTCCAAATTACAAACTGAAAGACCAGAATATGTTTGCAATCGTGAAAGATATTAACAGCCAGATTTCGATTCCGTTAGCTGAAAATAATATGCACAGAATTAATTTGCCGAAAAACAAAGAAATAGTAGTATTTGCTATTGGCTTGGATGATAACCTGAATCCGCAGGTAGCAAAATATGATTTAAATGCAAAAGGAAATGTCAATTTGAATTTAGAATTTAAAGCTGCAAAATTATCGGAAATAAAAGAAATGATTCAGCGTATCTAAATAATACTTTTCTGCCAGATAGAAATTTCAGTTTTTGTGGCTCCAAAACCTTCAAAAAAATGAGCGATTGTTTTTTTAGAACTGCCGCAAAAATTGAAATCTCTGTTTTGTTGAATGGCTGCCTGTATAACATCAAATAATAAAAAGGTCATGGCGCCCGAATTTTTAAATGCAGCATTATAGCCGCCAAACAAGTAATAAGCAGTATGTGCGTCAACAACAATAAACACTGATGCTAACAAATTTCCATGTATATCTAAACAGTCAATTGTTTTTCCGCAATTATGTTTTTTTACTAAATGATTTATCTTTTCGAATGTATCAAAATTGATTTTTAATTTCAGCGATTGCCTCGCAAATGTAGAAGTCAGTAATGAAAATGATGCTTTTATATCTGTACTTTCTTTGACAAGATATTGTAATTTGACGCCTTTTTGAATATTACGTTTGTGGTTGGTACTTATAGAAAATTCTTGTTGGTTTTTATGAATGATATATGTTGCATAATCTTCTTTTTGGTAATTCAATTTAGATAAATCAATTGAAGTATATTCAGGCAGAAATTTAAAATACGATTTTATAGTTTTGGGCAATTGCTGAAACAGAGTAACAGCGATTTTATTTCTTTCTTTTGCAGAAAAATACTCAAAGAATATAATCGACTGATAGAAATTAAAATCAGGTAAATAAATACGTTTGGTTAGCAACTTACCTTTCCAGCAAAATGGCAATGCTGCAACAATGTTTCTCGTGCCGAGTTTTGTCGAAGCATCATGAAGCAAAACAACATCCCAATTTTCAGCAACAGCATTCAACCAAAATGGTTGCGAGAAAACCGGAATCAGGTTGCTGTATTGTTCGTCGGCACAAAGAGAAATATATTGTTGTTTATCTGTCATTGTGCACAACAAAGTTTTTACTTTTTAAGTAAACTTTTATAACCTAAATTCCAAAAAAAGAAACTCCATTTATCGCCTTCTTCATCAATGATTTTGGAAGTTGGTTTGCCTGCGCCATGTCCTGCATTTTTATCAATACGAATCAAAACCGGATTGGTGCCATCGTTGTATTCCTGCAAACGCGCAGCAAATTTAAAACTATGTGCAGGCACAACTCTGTCATCATGATCAGCAGTAGTTACCATCGTTGCAGGATATTTTGTGTTCGGTTTTAAATTATGATAGGGCGAATAACCTTTCAGATATTCGAACATTTCTTTACTTTGATCGCTGCTGCCATAATCAGGCACCCAACCCCAACCGATAGTGAATTTATGAAACTTCAACATATCCATCACGCCAACTGCAGGAAATGCCACTTTAAACAAATCCGGTCGCTGCACCATGCAGGCACCAACCAGTAAGCCGCCGTTGCTGCCGCCTGAGATCGCTAATTTATTTTTGTTGGTATATTTTTCTTTGATCAGGTAATCAGCAGCCGCAATAAAATCATCAAAAACATTTTGCTTTTGCATTAATGTTCCAGCTTTATGCCAGTCTTCACCATACTCAGCGCCACCGCGTAAATTCGGCATTGCGTATACACCGCCATTTTCTAATAACAAGATACGTGATGCAGAAAAAGTAGGAGTCATGTTTACACTGAAACCACCATAACCATATAAGAATGTTGGATTTTGTCCGTTTAATACCAATCCTTTTTTATGCACAATAAACATGGAGACTTTTGTGCCGTCTTTACTTTTATACCAAACTTGTTTCGAAACATAATCTTCAGGATTAAACTTCAAAGCAGGTTTTAAGAATAATTTGGAATAGCCGGATTTAAGATCATACGTAAAAATCGTTTTTGGATAATTAAAAGAAGTGTACGTGTAAGCAATTATTTTATCGTCATGCTTTCCGCCAGAAAATTCAATTTCACCTGTGCCTGGTAATGTAATTTCTTTTTTCTTACCTTGTTTATCAAAGACAAATAATTTATTGGTTGCATTTTGTAAATATTTAGCAAACAATTGTCCTCCTGTCATATAAACACCTTCTAATACTGCTTTCTTATCTTCTGCTATCATTACTTTCCAGTTCTTCGGATCCGGATTTTTAGGATCAACGGAAACCAGTTGTTTATTAGGTGCATCCTGATCAGTAAACACTAAGAAATTATCAAACACATCGTCTAAAACAGTGTATTCATTTTTTGCACCGGTAAATAATGGAGTAAAATTCCATCCAGTGTCTGTTACTTTTTTATAGTAAATTTCATTTCCGTAAGTTCCCAATGAACGATATAAGATCAGATAATTTCCATTTTCTGTAGCATAGACTGAATTATAAGAAAGAGGTTCTGTCGGATCTTTATAAACCAATTCATCTTTTTCCTGTTCATCACCTAATTTATGATAATAGACAGAATGATATTCATTCTTTGCCGAGAGTTCTGTGCCTGCTTCCGGTTTTGGATAACGCGAATAAAAGAAACCATCTTTATACCAACTTGGACTACCGGATTTCAACCAGATAAGATCGTCTTTTAATTTTGTTTTGGTAGCAATTTCATAGACAAACATTTCCTGCCAGTCGCTGCCTGCTTTATGTTGAGTCACCGTAACATATTTGTTGTCGTCTGAAACACTCGAAATCTCTAGTGTTGTCAAACCTTTCGGATCAATTTTATTCGGATCGATAAAAACAGTAGCAACACCTTTTGTTCCTTTCTGCATATATGTGATCATTTGGTTTTGCATGCCTGTTTTCTTCTGATAAAAGATATAATCGCCTGCAATTACAGGATCTGCTAATTTTGCATAATCATATAATTCTTTATAACGGTCTTTGAGTTGTTTGCGGTAAGGAATTTTACTTAAATAGTCAGTCGTTACTTTATTTTCTGCATCGACCCATACCGTAGTTGCAGCACAAGTATCATCTTCCAGCCACTGATATGGATCTTCAACGGTAGTTCCAAAATAAGTATCAGTATGCTCAACTTTCTTCGTAACAGGATAACTGATGTTTTCTTTTGCAAAGCCGCAGAATGAAAAAGAAACTATGGATAATAAAAAAAACTGTTTCATCTTTTTGTTTTGTGAACTTAAAGGTAAGGTTTTATTCAAACAAATTTTGCTGAGTTTTATTGATAAATGGCTTTGGTGACTGAATATCAGTGCCTGCTTTTTTATTTAATTGCTGTATAAAATAATAAGCCAGTTCAGGCGTTAAATACTTTTCAGGCGTGTGTACAAAGAAGTATAATTTTTGTAAACCATGTTCTATCCATTGTGCAATGCGCGTTTTCCAGTCGTCTAATCGTGTAAAATCAGTCGGATGCAGATCGTTAGCAGTAAAACGTATAAATGCAGTTTGATTCGTAAATCGCTGATGCAGCACATCACGTCGTTCCGAAACATCCGTAATTACTAAGCCAAATTTCTTTTGTTTCAGGTAAGCACATAATTCATCTAATGCAGTTGGTTTATTAAACCATTCTTCATGACGCAGTTCTACTGATAACTCAAAATCATCAGGAAGCGTATCTAGTAATTTAGTTAAATTACCTAATTGATTCGGTTTAAAATAAGGCGGAAACTGAAAGAACGTACAACCTAAGTTTTTCTCAAAATGCAGCACATGATCAATGAAAATATCAAATGCTTCTTTTTTTTCAAAAATATTAGATGCATGGCTAATGACTCGTGTCACCTTTGGACAAAACTTAAAATGTTCAGGCACAGCAGATGTCCATTTTTGAATACTGCTTAATGTCGGAATGTTGTAACCACTTGCATTCAGCTCAATAGAATTATACTGCTGCGCATAATACATCAGAAAATCATCTGCTTTTGCTTTCGCCGGATATATTTTTCCGACCCATTCTTTATGCGACCAGATCGGACAACCAACATAAATTTCTACATGCTTGGAACGCTTTTTATTCAACAGTTGCGCAGTCTCTGCATGATCTTTCGGTAAACTAAAATCCACCTGTTCAATATTGCTTAATCGTCCAAATTACATGGTATAATTATAAGCATAAAATTCAAACTAATAATTGAATGAGAATAAATTTTATTAACTTTCTAATCACTAACGCGTTGTGCGATTAAGCGAGAGCAAATTTAAGATGATTAATTGGTTTATTGTTTACTTTATTTATGAATTGCAAAGCAGTTAAAGCACAGAGTTTAGATTTAATTCTGGTAAGCAATCCGATGAATGATTTAGCATAGTTTCTTTTAATCATAAATTGGTCACATAGTTGAGCGAATAGAGTTTCAATTCTTTTTCTACATTTTCTGAATATTACTGGATAATTTTGATAGTTATCCTGATTGTTTCTCATTGGTGTTTGTAGTTGGATATTACACGATTCAAATAAATCTAATTGATGAGTGGAAGATAAAAAACCTCTATCACCAAGCAGGGTTGCATTGTTCATGCCGGTATATTTTATAGTATCTAAGAAATGTACATCGTGTACGCTGGCTTTGCTAATATTCATTGACATGTACGAGCCATTAAGTGTTGTGCACAGATGTAATTTATATCCATAGAAATACGATTTACTCACGGCAGAATAGCCTTTATTAGGAGCGGTTTCAAAATCATCTTTACAGATGGTTGAACTTTTTTCACGAGCTATTTGTGCCACTGGTATTGGAATAGAATCTACTATAAAAACGTCTTCGAATTCATTAAAAGGTTTGGCTATTTTATCATTTAAAAGTTGAATAAAATATTGTAATCTTCTTCTGCGTTTATTATAGTTAGAACGGTCGATTAATTGAGGAAAAGCTGATGCATATTCTACTTTCATTTTCTTCCAAAATAGATTTTCAGAATCAATACTTAACGACTCTGAACAGATAGCCAATGCCACTATTTCAGCATCCGACATTTTTGGTGTTTTAGGATAAAATTGAAAGTTATTTGTCTGTTCATAGAAATATTCTGCTAAGAATTGTTTGGAAAGATTAAAAAATTTGTCGAAATTTGTTTTGATGTTGTGCATAGTAAGTATTTGATGTTCAAACAATTACATACAAAAATCATGCTAAACACATGATGCACAACATCTTTTTTATATTATCTTTTAATCGCACAACACGTTAATCACTAATAATAAAGTATGTCACATAAAATAACTTCATTTCAACAATACGAAGAAACTTATAAAAAAAGCGTCGAGCAACCGGAACAATTTTGGAACGAGATCGCCGATACTTTTCAATGGAAACAGAAGTGGAATAAAACATTGGAATGGAATTTTACCGAACCAAATGTAAAATGGTTTTTAAACGGTAAATTAAATATCACAGAAAATTGTCTCGACAGGCACTTAGAAAATAACGCCGACAAACCTGCCATCATCTGGGAAAGTAATGATGTAAATGAACCCAACCGAACATTAACGTACAAAGAACTACATGCTGAAGTATGCCGCTTCGCAAACGTCATACAAAACAACGGCATCGAAAAAGGTGACCGCGTTTGTTTATATATGCCAATGGTTCCTGAACTAACTATTGCAATTTTAGCATGCGCAAGAATAGGTGCGGTGCATTCAGTTGTATTTGCCGGCTTTTCAGCAAATTCAATAGCAGACCGCATCAATGATTCGCAATGCAAAGTATTGGTTACGGCAGATGGTTTATATCGCGGCAATAAAACGGTATCATTAAAAGAAATTTGCGATGAAGCATTGCAGCAAACACCATCTATCAAAAAAGTAATTGTCTATAAACGCACCAACGAAGACATCAACATGCAGCTTGGCAGAGATGTGTGGTGGCACAGCGAAATGCAGAAAGCAGCGAAAGAATTTACTGCTGTGGAAATGGACAGCGAAGATCCGTTGTTTATTTTATACACTTCAGGCAGCACTGGGAAACCGAAAGGCGTGCTGCATACCTGCGCCGGCTACATGGTATATACCTACTATACTTTTTTAAATGTTTTTCAGTATGAAGAAGACGATGTTTTTTGGTGTACGGCTGATATTGGCTGGGTAACCGGACATTCGTATATCGTGTATGGACCTTTGCTTAACGGCGCCACAACCGTACTATTTGAAGGCATTCCGACTTATCCGGATGCAGGTCGTTTCTGGAAAACGATTGATAAATTACAAGTCACTAAATTTTACACAGCGCCAACTGCGATTCGTTCCTTGATGGCAAGCGGTTTGGATTTTGTAAAACCATACAAATTAAATTCATTGAAAGTAATCGGTTCGGTAGGCGAGCCGATCAACGAAGAAGCATGGTACTGGTATCATGATAATATTGGTAAAGAAAAATGTCCTGTCGTAGATACCTGGTGGCAAACTGAAACAGGTGGTATTTTAATTGCACCGATTGCCAATGTAACACCAACAAAACCTACATTCGCGACCTTGCCGCTGCCTGGCGTGCAGCCGATATTGTTAGACAACGATGGCAATGAATTAAAAGAAAATAATGTGGAAGGTTTGTTGTGTATTAAATTTCCTTGGCCGAGTATCATACGCACAACTTATGGCGATCATGAGCGTTGCCGACAAGCGTATTTTTCAACATATGATAATTTATATTTTACAGGCGATGGCTGCCGCCGTGATGAAGATGGTTATTACAGAATCATTGGTCGCGTGGACGATGTGATGAATGTAAGCGGTCATCGTTTAGGAACGGCTGAAGTAGAGAACGCCATCAACGAACATCCGAATGTAATTGAAAGCGCTGTGGTCGGCTATCCGCACGACATTAAAGGACAAGGCATTTATGCGTTCGTCATTGTAGATAAAGCAAGCATAGACAAAGGCATTATTGATACCGATGCGAAAAGCGATGATCCGGAAGCGGATAGTTTGCGTTTGCTGAATATTACAGCGTTTGAAAATGAAATAAGAAATGTCGTGAGTAAAATCATCTCACCGATTGCCAAACCGGATAAGATACAGATCGTTTCCGGTTTGCCGAAAACACGCAGCGGCAAAATTATGCGCCGCATCTTACGCA
Organism: Chitinophagales bacterium; assembly: GCA_046329815.1. Lineage (GTDB taxonomy): Bacteria > Bacteroidota > Bacteroidia > Chitinophagales > JADIYW01 > JADJSS01. The sequence goes on along the minus strand of JAXLTY010000001.1, from coordinate 594,734 downwards.
AGATCGCCGAAAGCGATGTAAGCAACTTAGGTGATACAACAACATTGTTAGATCCGAGTGTGGTAGATGAAATAAAGAAAGGTGCTGGATTTTGATAATCTAAAAAGGTAAATCATTATCTATAGGCTTATCATAGACAGCTCCCACTCTTATAGTGTCAAGTCTTTCCCATAGATTATTTAAAATTACTTTTTTTTTGTTTTCCGATGAAGATTTTAGCAAATCAATAAATGCTAGTAAATGCTCAACCTTAAATTTTTGTGATCGAAAATATTTATATGAACCCTTAATAAATATTCTTGTTAGTTTGTCATTGTTTTGTAATACTTCTTCTAGTATTGAGTCTTTATATAATTTATCCAAGTCTCTTAAAATAGAATCTAATTGATTGTTGTATTCCGATTGATTTGACCTTTCGCTGTAGATCGGAATTAAATTATTGGCAAAATTTTGGTATGCTTTTTTATCTGTAAAACTAAAGACAAACTCATTAGATGTTAAATCTATGTTTTCCCTGTAAATATCCAAGAATGATTGTATTCTTTGCTCAGGATTAAGTAAAATCATTTTTGATAAAACTTCAAAATATTTAAATTCAATATTTCCAATATCTGAAATAATTTCTTCAAACATTTTACCTATGAAATAGATCTCAGTTTTTATATCATAAATTTCATCCTTAAATTCATTTGGTAATGTGTATCTCCAATTTAAGGATATGCTTTTATTATTATTTGTAAAATCAATTATTTTCCCAAACCCAAAATCTATGATCTTTGCAATTCGATCGTTTGAAATAATAAAATTTTCAGGTCTAATGTCTCTATGTAAAATATTATTTTCTTCTAAGTATCTAAATCCTTCAATTATTTGAAAAAAAATATCTCCAATCTTATCTGGATTTTCGTGAATGTATTGTGCGATTGTAACTCCTTGGATATATTCCATCAATATATAACCTGTAGTTTGTTCAGGATATAAATAATAGTTAAAAACTCTGACTATGTTTTTATGATTTATATTGTGGAGTATTTTTATTTCATCTAAAAAATATTTAAAATATTTTTCTTTATGTTCATCATAGAAAGGAGAATATTTTTTGCAAACAAAAATTTCGTCTATAATAACATCTTTTATCAAAACAGTTCGTCCTGTTCCGCCTTGACCAATTTTTTGTAAAAGAACATAATCCTTTTTTCTCAGGAATTCAATTATTTTGTTCTCGGACATAAACTTATTTAGATCAAAAATACAATAAGTTTATGTTATATGTATTAGTAGATATGAAATAATGTCGTTGTTATTACTTTCCGACAAACCACCAAACCGCAGAAGAGACCGATTTTTGAAAGGCACAGCAATAGAAGTAAAATCAAAACAGCATCGCTATTAAGCAAGGGTTTTGATTTTAGCTTCGGTTTTAATCTTTTCCGCAGGAAAATAAGATTAAAAATTGCCTTGCATTTCAAAAAAGCTTTTTGGTTACTTTTTGGCTTCAAAAAGTAATATAAGGAACTAATCATTCTTCACTTTCAACCTCAAATTCTTCCGCACTTCGTTTTAGTGATTTTGTATGGCAAATATCATACAATATATCAATCAGCTCATTTGCCTCTTCCGGTGGAAACATGGATTTCATAAACTTTCGTTTGCCGTTATAATAAACAATAATAGTTTTTATAGAACCATCGCAGCAGTTAGCTTTGCGAAACTGAAGACTATCTAGTCCAATCGTATTCAGTTCGTTTATCAGTTTGTCAAATGTAGAGTCATCGGCTTTGCCAATAAAATAACCGGTCTTTGTGGAATCATCTTCATAAAATCGTCCGCCTGTTTTGTAAACATGCTCAGCATAGAGTTTGATGTTTTTGTCTTTATCTACCTGTAAATGATACGTCGGGCAAGAACCGAAGCATATAGATGTATGGAAGATGATTTTTTCTAGTTGTATTTTTTTGTCATCGGTTTTAACTGTTTTCTTTGCGCTTCCACATTGCCAAAAAAATATCGCAGTTGTCAGTATTAGTATTGTTTGGATTTTATTCATTGCTGTCAAATATACTTAATCTCCATAAAGTTGAGTCTTTATTGCACATACAACTTCTTTCTTTCTAAATCGAATGTAAGTTGTTTGCCGATCCAGTTCACCGACACGATACCATCATAGATAAGTCCGTCTTCAAACCTGCCTTTAAAATTATTGGCGCTGACAGGAACCGCATCCGCAAAATGCAGCTCACGTACTTTGGTAATATACACCGCCGATTGTATGTTTGGTTTGATCTCGCTTTTATGATAAATAGTTCTTACAGCTACCGTGTCACTCGCGTTGATGTTTAAAGCAGGCATGTATTTAGAGTGAATTCGGAACACATCTTTTCCGGCACCGCTGTCCAGCATAAATTGCAAAGTCAGCGTATCGGCTAACTTTACATAGGCAAAAACATCCAGCGATTTATCGCGATCAGCATGTAGTTGTAAGTTGATTGTCTTCGCCGATTTTTTTCGAGCAGCCAAACTTTTAGTTGTTTCAATAATTAATTGCTGATGTTCCAGGTCCAGCGTGAAAGGTGTGTTTTTAAAACTCATCAAAGAAATCAATCCGTCAATAGTACCAAAGTCAGCATCAATAATGGTCAGCATCGGTTTTTGTTCCGTAAAATTTCCGATGGATAGATTAGTAGCAGTAAATAATTCCGCATCGATGCGCTCGCCGGTAGCGCGAAAACCGGTGAAACCACCATCTTGCTTTTGAATGCCGCTTACTTTGCTTGCAAATTTTTTAGTGAGTACGGTCAGACCGCCACCGGTGTCAAAAATAAAATTGCCTTCCGTACCATTTACTTTTACTTTAATAAACAGATGACCGCTTTCTGCAATTTGAATTGGAATAATTGTTTGACTGAAGACATTAACAACGAAAAATAATAGAATTAAGAAAAGGAATTTTTTCATGCAACAGATTTTTTTGCAAAAGTAATTAATTAGTTAAGCTTTCTGACATCAGTATAAAACTTCAATCCTCAATAATGAAACCTCTTTTTTTTAGCACTCTATCTTCATCTTTACCATTGCTTAAATCATGTTCAAGCATGTAATACAAATCCCATTTTGTAAAGAAATCTGCATATTCGTTCGGATAAGAAACGCAATGTTTAAGATCAATAAAATAAAATTTATACATAGTCTCTTCAAAACCAACAACGTTTAATATTTGAAGTGTAACAACACAAGGTTTTAAATTAATTGTGTCCGAGTAAACAAATTCTGTAACAGGATGTCCATCAAACTTAAAAGTCCTTCAGCTATGCCCAGACTTACATTTAGCTGACTATAACACCATACATGCTGTAAATCAACTAAATAGTATTTATTCTATCGTAAAAAGCTGTCACGCAAATTAAATTTTCTATGAAGCAACTGAAACTTTCTATGAAGCAGTTTAATCTAACTATGAATCAGTTTAAACTTTCTATGAAGCAATTAAATCTCACTATGAAGCAGTTTAATCTTTCTATGAATCAATTAAATCTCACTATGAAACAGATAAACCTTTCTATGAATCGGCTTAATCTTTCTATGAATAAACTGAATCTCTCTATGAAGCGAAAGAGCCGCAATGCTTGTAATTATAATAAATGAGTAATGTATTTTTTGATAATAACTACAGCAGCTTCACTTTGTTGCCGTCAAATTCAACTGTAAACCCTTTTTCAAGTTTATTGCGTTTGCGTAATTCGGTTTTGCCGTTTACTTTTACTAAGCCGTCATCAATAGCAGCGTTTGCCTGCGCGCCGCTTTCGCACCAGTTCAGTGCTTTCAGCAATTGATTGAGTAAAATCTGTTCACCTTTAATTTCAAAGGTTTCCATTTTCGTAGTAAGTTTTGTTGATGTTCTTTCCAAGCGTGCCTCTGAAACGTTTAAACCAATTTTCTCTACTTGGCAAGCTTACAAAATCTTTTACAAATGCGCGTTGCGTATCTAACACCGGATTAATCATTGTTGGCTCGAGCATTTTTATAGTGTCAAAAGCAACAGGAATGTTGGCAATTTCTTTGCTCACTTTCTTTTTCATAAATCGGTGCATCAATTTTGCCTGAAACGGATCGGTAGCCAGAGCTATTTTCTGAAAACCCATTTTCTTTGCTTTTTTGTAAGAGTAATAGATATTTTCTGTACTGTGTTCGGCTTTAGTTTCTGTATAAATATGCTCTTTCGGCACGCCAATACCTTCAGCGTACATTGCCATCATTTCACCTTCATAGTAAGGCGAATATACAGCAGAGCCGGAAAACATGATATTTTTAGCAATACCTTTGTCGAACAGATATTTTGCCCAATATATTCGTGCTTTTAAAACTCTATTAAGTGATTTATTATCCATTGGAGCACCCGGAACTACTATCATGTCATAACTTTGAGTAGATGCTTTTGCCAAAGCGTTTCTGCAATATTTCTTCGAATACATGCAGCTTGTAAAAAGTAATGGACAAGCAACCAGGCAAATGACTAATAAGGTAAGATTATATTTCATACATTCTTTTTTATTAATTATGATTTAATAATGATTTTAACTAAACACTGCTTCTTTAAAAAAGTTTTTAAAATTGTATATTTAGTTAGTTTTTTATTTTAAAGGTCTGGTATTTAACATAAACTATATTTAGAATATGCAAAAAATAATATTATTTCTGTGTACTGGTTTGGTGTTGCTGAGCAGTAAAGCACAAACATATAAAGCGGTTATTGAAACCAATTATGGAAACATTACAGTAGAGTTGTTTGATGAAACACCTTTACATCGTGATAATTTTATAAAATTAATCAACGAGCATTTTTATGATAGCTTATTGTTTCATCGTGTTATAAAAGGATTTGTTATACAAGGTGGCGATCCGACTTCCAAATATGCAACTGATACAGCATTATTAGGCGAAGGTGATTTAGGTTATACAATTCCTGCTGAGTTCAATGCAAAGTATTTTCATAAAAAAGGTGTACTTGCACAGGCGCGCGATGATAATCCGCAAAAAGCGTCATCGGCTTGCCAGTTTTATATTGTACAAGGAAAGATAGCCGATGATTCTACTTTTATAAAAGCGAAAAAACGAACCGGCAATGATACACCTGAAGAACATAAAAAAGTATATCGCAAGACCGGTGGCATTCCGCATTTGGATATGAATTATACTATTTACGGCGAAGTGGTGAAAGGTATGAAAGTAGTTGATAAAATTGCTGCTGTAAAAACAGACAAGAACGACAGACCGTTAGAAGCGGTTCGCATCAAAACAATAAAACTGAAAAAGAAAAAGTAAGTTAAAGTATCACAAAATGCGGTTCGGTGTATCTGCGGTATTCACCGGAAATACTGCCATAGCCGCCCCAAACTCCATATGCGCCAATAACATTTGACCTTACATAAACTGCAGAACCAAACGGATTGCCCTGGCTGTTCCGATTGGCTTCTACGGTATGCCAGAAATCATAATGTGGTTTATCGATAACTGATAGTTTGATGCCACAAACGGAATCGCCTTTATTCCAATAACCGGCACGATTAAAATCCTGTTCAGCTTGGCTTCCAATAGGATGACCTTTAGGTATAAATATTTCTACCTTTCCGCCGTTAACCAATGCATCATCGAAAACTGAACGGTCATTGATCAAATATGCTTCATTATCTGCGTTCGTAAAGTAGCGATAAAATGTACCTTGCGCCGGCGGATCATATAATCTTCCATATATCTGGAAAAAGGAATCCTGCAAAGCCGGATCCGGATGTGGTTTTTCCCAAAGCGAGTCGAAGTAAACCGGTTGCGGTATGGAAGTTGTTGATGTGATTGTTTTTCCGTCAACTAAAATTTTTAAATCATATCGTTTGCCAATTTGTCCGACAAAATCAATATCAGCTAAACTAACCGTATAAATGGTAATTGGTGGAAATTCAGATGCGCTGGAAATATTTAAACCTAATTGTGCAGCTAACGCAATGGCGACTGAATCCGGAAAAGATTGAATAAGTGCGCCGTTGTATTCCTGTAATTGTACAGTATCGTTGTCAGTTGTTACAGTAATTTGCGCACCGCTAACGAAATAATTGGCAAGGTTGCTTAAATTGATATTGCCATAAAATGCTGCATTCTTAGTCAATAGAACATAAGGTGGAATGCCGTTCTCAATGTGGCCTTCTACCACATAGGCACTTGCCGGACTCGGAACTTTTAAATCGATTTCTTTTTCGCAGGCAACGAATAAAATGACCGATGCGATGCAAACCGAAAATAAAAGTAAATAGCTTTTTATATTTATTGACATCTTTTTAAAATTTAAAATTCCACGTAAATGAAGGAATGACTGGAAATAAAGAAACGTTGATCGCCGTTTGTTTCAGGTTACCTGATTTTACATCGCCTTCTATTTTATTGTAAATAAAGTAAGTGTTTTTTCGATTGTAAACATTGTAAATAGAAATGTTATAACTTGAACGGAAACGACGATTTGGTCTGCGTTTTGGAATCGGCGCATAGTTCAACGAAAAGTCCATTCGGTGATATGCAGGAACACGAATTGAATTTCTTTGTCCATAAATAAAGAACGGCGAAAACTCAATTAAGCCAATGCCTGTAACCGGTGTGATTGCATTGCCTGTTGCATAAACAAAAGTTGTTGCAATTGTCCATTCTTTATTAAAATCATAAGCGATGTTGATGGTTAAATCATTGGTTCTGTCATATTTGGCCGGAAATGTTTTTCCACCATTAATATCCGCAAATTTTCTGTCCGAACGTGAAATCGTATAACCAATCCAGCCATTGAATTTGCCGGTTCTTTTCTTTAAAAATAATTCCAAACCATATGCTTTTCCTTTTCCGAAAACATAACCACGTTCCTGGTCAACATTTAAATCGGCAACATAACTTTCTCCATATTCAATCTGATTCCAAAGATGTTTAAAGTAAGCTTCTGCAGAAAATTCAAACATGTTGTCTTTAAAATTTCTGAAATAACCGACTGAATATTGCAGCGCCATTTGCGGTTTTACATACTTGGAACTTTGAACCCAAATATCCGTTGGCAATGTTGAGTTAGAACTTGAAACTAAGTGTATATATTGATAATTTAAGCCAATGCCGGCTTTAATTGAATTGTCTTTTCCGAATGCATAACGCATGCTCATGCGCGGCTCAGGACCAACATACGTTTTAATCGGTTTTGCTTTTCCATAGCTTGTTGTATCGCCTGCAGTGTAGCCGTCGCCGGTAACATCCGTGTATGGACCAATATGCTGAAATAAACTTAAACGAAAACCAAAATCAAATTTCAATTTTTCGTTTACGTCAAATTCATGGTCGATATAAATAGCAGCTTCATGCGAATATCTTTTATTTACAGAAGAATTAAAATTGGAATCACCTGTGCGTAAAGTTGCCTGTGTTGGTGTCATTCTGTGATGTGTATAAGCAGCACCGATTTTTAATTTATGCTTAGTGTTCAAAAAATAGTCAAAGTCAACTTTTACATTAAAATCGCGTACACCTGAATTTGCTTTAAATCCAAAATCCTGTTGCTCGCCGGTAAAACTGAATTGATAATCATTAAAGATGAACGACATATTCATAAACAGTTTATCACTAAACAAGTGGTTGTAACGAATTGTAGCTGTAGCATTTCCCCATGGAATTTTTACTTTTGTGCCGTTTTTCGATGAATTATATACAAATACATCTTTTCCATAATAACCACTGATATAGATTCTGTCTTTATCGGAAAACTGATAGTTTGCTTTAATATTTAAATCATAAAAAAAATAGTTCGTTCCTGCAAAATCAGTTCGTTTCAAAGCAGGTTGTGCAATATCAAAAATGTAAGTTCTTCTACCGGAAAGCAACAACGAACCTTTACGATTTCTGTCAGCGTATTTCTTTTTCTGCATAGGTGCCTGCAATGTTAAGCGCGAAGAAATTAAACCGATACCGCCTTCTAATTCAAATTGTTTATTGTTTCCTTCTTTCATTTGTACATCAATTACTGAAGACAAACGACCGCCATAATTTGCAGGCATCGTACCTTTTATCAAGGTTACATTTTTTACAGCATCTGCATTGAAAACAGAAAAGAAACCGAACAAGTGTCCTGTGTTATAAACAATCGCATCGTCTAATAAAACTAAGTTTTGGTCAGGTCCGCCGCCGCGCACATAAATGCCGGAATTGCCTTCACCTGCTGCCTGCACACCTGGCATTAGTTGCAATGCTTTGATAATATCGACCTCGCCCATAAATGCAGGAATTGACTTGATGCGCTCGATTGACAATTCTTCTTTTCCCATTTGTGTGCTTTTCACATTTTCGTCTTTGCGCTCACTGGATATTACTACTTCATCCAGAATTTTTGTATCATCAGATAATTCAATATTGTCGCGAATATCTTTATCTAAAACGATTTCTTTAATGATCGTATTATAACCAATGTAAGAAAATGCAATCTGATAAGTGCCTTTTGGCAATGACAACGAATAGAAGCCGTATAAATTAGTGGTTGCTCCAAGTGCATTGTTGCCAACTACGTAGATATTTGCGCCAATAATTACTTCGCCATTTTTTTTGTCTTTCAAGAAACCGCTCAATGTAAATTTTTCCGTTTTAGCATCCTGAGCAAAAGAAATAAATCCAATAGAAATTAATAAAATAGATAGCAGTAAATGTGTGTAGCGCATTTTAAATTTTAATAGAATAAATATAGAAACAAAGCAACAAATTTAAGATTATTCCTTTATTATTTTTTTAGTGAATATATCACCATTTGTTGTCGTAATTTTGGAGATAAACATTCCTGAAGTAAGATTGTTCATCGGAATTGTTTTTTGTACAGACGAAGAATTGGTTTCACTGTAAACCAACTGCCCAATACTGTTGTAAATAAGAATAGATTGTATGTTGGACGAACTGTTATTTCTGATGTATAAATTATCCGTTACAGGATTTGGATAAAGAATAAATTGGTCTTGTACTTCATTTGGCGCGGACAATATCTGGTATGCTTTTTTGAAATCCGGAATACCGTAACCAATATGTTTATCAGGTGCCAGATATTGTGAAGCACTTTGTTCAATAGCTGTTTTTACTTGCCAGGCGGTTTTGTTTGGAAATGCCTGCCACAAACAAGCGGAAAGACCTGCGATAATTGGACAAGAATAAGATGTGCCAGGTCCATAACTGATAGAATTATTTTGATTAATAAATGCTGTAGAAACACCCATTGCAGCAACATTTGGTTTTACTCGAATAGATGTGTCAAAATTATAACTTGAAAAACTTGCAGGATAACCATTTATATCAACTGCTCCTATTGTAAATGCACTATCTGCATCAGCAGGAGTAACTATATAATGCCATGGAGCAACTCCTTCATTGCCGGCGGAAACACATACTATTATTCCTTTAGATGCTGCAATATTTGCAGCCTTTGCAGCAATGGTTGTATGCCCATTCATATCTGTTAAAGTATGACTAGTGGTTCCGTCATTAAATCCATTACCTCCGTTGTTTTCATATCCTAAGGAAATACTTGTGACTTTTACTCCTAATTCAACACAACGTTCTAAAGCTTGAGATAAAAAAAATTCTTCAGTTTGTCCTTCAAAAGCATCAACTTCAGTTCTAAATAAATAAAAAGAAGCATTAGGTGCAGAACCGCTAAAATTATCATTTAAGCCACCTATAATACTAAAAGTATTTGTTCCATGACTATTATTTGCATATACATTCGAATCATTTTGGTAAAAATCATATCTTCCTAATAATCGATTAGATTGATAAATATGCTGTAAGCTACCAAGTGTATTTGCATTAGGAAAACCTGCATCTATAATAGCTATTTTAATTCCTGTTCCATTATATCCTAAATCTTGAATGTAATCACCATTAAGTTGTAAAATTTGTGGTAAATAATAAGATGCCGTTCCATCTATCCTTACATTCGTTTGTGGTATGAATTCTATTTCTTTCTGAAATTTATTGTCTGGTAAATTTTGGGTAATATTTTCTTTATTAATACAGTCTAACGATATTTTTTTAATAAAAGGAAATAATGAAATATTTTTCAATGCACTAACATCTGTATAGGCAAATAAACCAATGTTCAACCAATTAGAGCCAGTTTTATAAATCATTCCTTCTGACTCTAATTGTTGAATATAATATTTTGAAATGGGTAAATCTATATATGATTGGATTGATTGATTTGTGATATCTTTATCTTTAAACTCTATTAATGCAATATTTACAGCATTTTGCGCTATGCTATAATTCACACACATAAATAAACTAATATAAAATAATCTTACTTTATTTAGTAATAACAAATTTTTGTTCAAAAACGTTGTATTCATTATAAATCTTGACAAGATAAATGCCACTTGCTAAATTAGGTAAATAATTAGATAAAATATTCACGCCTTTTGTTAAAACTATATTTTGTTTTGATGTTAAGATTGTACCTTTTAAATCCATTAATTCAAAAGAGCAAATACCATTATTACTTGATAAGAATAAAATATTAGGCTTGCTGTCAGATGGATTTGGAAAAATATCCAAAACATCTTTATCTTCCTTTATTTTTATGGGCTCACTAATAATAGTAGTTTTTTTAGTCGGTTCAACTCCAGGGTTAGGATTCGACATGCGTGCAGAAGTATTACAATTTGTAACATAAGTAGGGTCAGAGGTTTCAATCGCAACTGTAGCACCCTTTGTTCCGTCATTGTGATTATTAGTTTGATCCAATACTGTTTGCCCATCTGCATTTAGTTTATAATATGCTAATAAATCAGTTTGATTAGGGCAGATATTTGTGCCGTTGGTAGAATTTGAATTAAAAGCAGCTATTCCTTTCCAAATTCGGATTTCATCTAACTGTCCATTAATTCCTGAAATTTGAGTATAGCTAGTTGTAATACCCAGATAACTGTTTATGCTATTATTACTACCGAAATACCAGTTAAGCCCTTGTTGAGAATTATCTGCCGCTGTATTGTTGATAATAATAATATTGTCAATTTTAACAGACATAGACGAGTTATTAAAATAGATTTTATAATGATGCCATCCATTATCAATGCTTGTAATATTTGGACTCGAATATGATATGTCATTAAAAAATGAATAACTTGCTGCCAAAAAATTATTATTTCCAATCAACCCAAATGTAAAGCTGTTTTTTGTGTCTGAATCTTTTTTATATGTAATCAAAGGAATAAAACTATTTGTAGGGTTTGAAATGTTTTTCTTAAACCAAAATTCAACACAATAATCGCTAGTTGGACTTAAAAGGTTGGCTGAATTATTTACTTTAATATAATCACCACCATCAAAAGAAAAATCATGACAATGTTCATTTATGGTGGTTGGTTGGCAAGTTTGTATTGGTAATTGGGTTGTAATATTTATAGGAATTTGACTTGAACCTAAGTTAAGTAATCCTTTGCAATTACTAACAATTTTACATTCTGGTTCAATACATTCTACTACTTTATGAATTTTATTCGGCATTTCACAAAGCATAGAATTTTTTACGAATGCTAACATTTCCGGCCAATAGTTCATAGGATAACCAGTAGGTAGATATTCTTTTCTATAACCACAAGTTGGCGTATAAGTATGACCTATATTCTTTGCAGAAATCAGGCAAAATGATTTATTGGTTAAATTATTTAGCCTTGTTGCTATTGATGCACTTCCATATACATAAGATTCTGCTGTATTAGGTGATGATGCAACTACAGTAAATAAATTGCCACTGTTATAAGGTACAGCACCATCTTCCAAACCATGAAACATAAATGTGGGAATGTTTTCATCTTGCGTAATCCAACTGGTATTAAGTATTGAAGGAGCAAAAGCAATGACACCTTTAATATTTTGCTGAACATTTGAAAGGTTGTAATCATTAAAATATGAATTATTAACTATGTTGGCATAATTAATTGTAATTCCATCACTTGTTGTATAATTTGTGATACTTGCTACTTCAGATTTTGAAACATATGCACTCATAATTGATGTCGCACCACCAAAGCTGCCACCCATAGTAATAACTGTATTGGGGTCAATACCGTATAAAGAGGCATTGTCAACAGTCAAATATTTTATTGCTTGATGGACATTCATCGCACCACAAAAAACTGTAATTGCAGTTAAAGCTTTATGGTCTACTAAATTATAACTATTTTCCGCTACCGAATGATTGATGACCGAAACAACATAACCTCTTCTTGCTAATTCCGTAGCTTCATAAACGAAATTCTCTTTAACACCACCACCACCAGGAGCAATTACAATAAGTGGTCTTTTAGAAATGCAATTTGAACCGACAGGTGGATAATATACATCTAATAGGAGGTCTGCTTTATTGGGATTGTTTGCATCAATAGGGAATTTTAACTTGGGAGATTGGCTTTTATAGATTAAATCTTTTGAAACTATGATTTCATTACTTGTATATAAGTAATCTATATAAGCACCTGGCACATTGTCTGGAACTATAACAGGATTTTGAGAAAATGCTAACGCTTTAATTAATAAAACCAATAGCAAAAAAGATATTTTTTTCATATTGTCTGATTTTATAATAAATGTAATACAATTAATTAATAAAATTTAACAAATTCAGTATTTATTTTCTGGAGTGTCTTATTTATTATTGCATCAATAAAAATAATAAATATGTCAAACATCACCAACAACAAATTGTCTGTTACATTAACCCAAACACAAATTGATGCAGTTAAAGCTGCAATTACAACCATTCATCAAAATCTACCTATGTTACTAGGTTTAACAATTGAAGAACGTATAAATCTTCCAAAAATTAATGTAAATAATAAAATCTTTGTTGAAGACGCGATAAATGCGATGGAAGCGAATCCAACATTTTTACCAACTTATTTTAATTTAGTGGAACTAAAGAAAGATCTTACTCTATATGTTCAATTAGATCCACTCTTAACTGAAATAAATAAATTAGCAGAGAAAATAGATGATACACAAATGTTAGCAGGTTCGGAAGCGTATGTAACAGCTTTAGCTGCATACCGCCATTTTGATGCTGCAGCAAGTGCTGGAATCCCAGGCGCAGATACTATTTATAATAATTTAAAGTTAAGATTTGCAGGACAAGGACCATCTTCAAATACAAATGCATCTGATAATCCATAACACTCAACAAATATGTAACAAACTACATTCTTGTGAATGCTTCTGTATAAATCAGAAGCATGTTTTGTATAAAAGATACAAAATCAATGCAATACATACCTAAATATTAAATTTAATCTATGTTTTAGGTAGTAATACCCACCTTCTTGAGTAGATAGATTTGATTATCAGTCAGGTGTAATTTACCTTTCTACTACGCTAAACTGACAATTTTAGTGATGATACCTACCCTATAAGGTAGATAAACTGACATTTTTTCAGGAATAACTTCTATTTTAAGCAGGGTAAGTTTAAGTTTCAGGTAGGTTATTATCATTATCTACTCTTTGCCATAGCTCAGCGCAGTTTGCTTGTAAATAAATCCATTTAATTTTGAGTCTAAGAAATCAGGTTTTCCATCAACAGGTTGAGCGTCCAATCGCCATAATTCTTTATGCACGAGACCGATGTTGCGTGCGTATTTTTCAATAGAAATTAAACGATTTACCTTAGAAGTATCATAAATTTGATTCACAGTTAGTGTAGAATCAAATGTTTTGTAACTATTATTATATACTACATCTTTCTCTGTGTAAGTATAAGTCCAGTCAAATTTTACATTGGAGTTTTTGAGTGGTATGAATGGTATTTCGTTTAAGAAATATTTATTGCCTTTCCATTCATTGTTGGTAGAAACCGGAAAAGTCAATTTTACATAACGAATATTGTCTTCAATAGTTTCTGCAGAACGATCTGTTTTTATTTGATACCAAACGCTATTTACTTCCAAAAAAGGATGTGTTAATGAGTCTGTAACATAACGTTCAATTTTGCGCGCAGTTCTGCCTAAATTATCAATGAATTGTTCTGTGATTTTTTCTTTCAGGAAATAAGACGAGCTGCGTTGATATTGCGCCGGATCTGAATTGTAAAAGAAATCGTTGTACAAAATAGAATCTACTTTATAAATTACATAAGTACCTGAATCATCCGGAAAATAATTCGAATCAACACTTAGATTCACTGTTTCGTATTCTTTTTTGCATGCGCTGATGCTGAACAACAAAATGCCTAGAAATATGCTGTATATTACTTTGTTCATACCTTAAATATAGTATAAAGATGTAAAAATTAAAAATAAAGTTGCCTGTTAATTCTAACAGATAGCCATTTATTAGTTTTCTTTGTTAAAATAATGAGTTTTCAGTATAAATTCAATCCAGATAGCTATGCATAAACTTCAATTTAAACAAGTCATTCCAAAGCCAATTGAAACGGTTTGGCAGTTTTTTTCCAATCCGAATAATTTAGAGGTCATCACACCTAAGGAAATGAGTTTTGAGCATACTGTTTATGAAGAAGATACTATCTATGCAGGAATGATTATTGTGCATAAAGTAAGACCAATTCTGAAAATTCCAATTACTTGGGTCACTGAAATTACACAAGTGAAAACTCCAAATTTATTTATTGATGAACAACGCAAAGGAATTTATAAATTCTGGCATCATCAGCACCATTTTAAAACAGTGAAGAATGGTACCGAAATGACAGATATTTTACATTATGAAGTGCCTTTATATTTATTCGGATCGTTGGCCAATAAACTATATGTACAAAATAAGATCAAAGAAATATTCCATTACCGCTATCAAAAAATAGAAGAAATTTTTGGTAAACCTTGATGCAAAATTGTACTTTTAAACAAAATAAAACGGATGACAATAGGCGATAATTTTAAACAGATGAACATTATTCACGCAGCGTTGTGTATTGGCTGTGCGCTGGTTATTTATGTTATGTACACATTGGTTAATCAGGACAAAAATGCAGTGCCTGTTGAAAATATTATCTTTACTGTTATTGGCGTTGCAATAGCATTTATTAATGTGCTGTTGTCGCGTGTCTTATTTTTTATGCGTACTCGTCAGGCGCAGACTATCAGCGATCTTGGACAAAAGATTAATATTTTTCGTGCAGCTTTTATTATTCAAATGGCATTGTTGGAAGGCGCAGCAATTGTAAATATCATTTTTTATTTTATCACTAAAAATAAAAATCACTTCTTTATCGCGATCATGGTTTTGTTGCTAATGATTGTACGCAGGCCAACGCGAAGCATGGCTGCCATTACTTTGTTTGCTTCGAAAGATGATGCTATTCAGCGTATCTATGATGACAGCATTGAAGTATGATATTTAAAATAACGCTTTTTCGCTTACTAAAATACCGTCTTCATCACAGTAAACAAACTCACCTGGACGAAAGAACGTATTGGCAAAATGCAGCACTTCGTTTTTTAAACCCGGAAATTTTTTAACCGATTTCATGGGATTGGTCTGTAACGCTTTAATTCCAATTTGCATATTATTGATCGCAGCAGAATCACGAATACAGCCGAAAACAATGATGCCGTTCCATTCGTTTTGAATGGCTGCAGTTGCCAATAAATCACCGACTAGCGCGCAGCGCAATGAGCCGCCGCCGTCAATCACCAATATTTTTCCTTTGCCATTTTCATTGCGCAAGGTATTGCCAACCGGTGTGTTGTCTTCAAAACATTTCACGGTATAAATTTCACCATAAAATTTTTTGTATAAACCAAAAGATAAAAAAATCGGTTGTGCAATTTGCACTTTGCCTTCATTTGCATCATAAAGATCAGCCGTTGTAAAATCCATAATTTAAGTTTGAAATTTCTTTGTAACAGTGAATTTAAAAAATAAAAAAATATTTTTGCTCAAAACCATAAAATAATAAATTGTAAATTGTATTCCGAATGTTCGGAACGTTAATGGTAAACTAAAAATATGAGCAAACAAACCACGTCGCAGTTAATGATGGTTCGACCTGCCAGCTTTCAGTTCAATTTTGAAACTGCTGAGTCAAATGCATTTCAGAAATCGCTGGAAAATTTATCAGCTGATGCAATTAAGCAAAAAGCGATTGATGAATTTGATGCGTATGTAGAAAAATTACGCAAACACGATATACAAGTTGTAGTGATTCAGGATACTGCTGAGCCGCAAAAACCGGATGCTATTTTTCCAAATAACTGGATCAGTATGCAAAGTGATGGTATCGTTTATTTGTATCCGATGTGTACACCAAACCGACGTTTGGAAAGACGTTCTGAAATTGTAGAAGAACTGGAAAATGGTTTTAAAATAAATGAAGTCATTGATCTGTCTTCGTCTGAAAAACAACATCAGTTTTTAGAAGGAACAGGCAGTATTATTTTTGATCACATCAATAAAAAAGCATACGCATGTTTGTCGCCGCGTACGGATAAAGCTGTCTTTGAAGAACATTGTGCGCAATTAAATTATGAACCGATCTCGTTTATCAGCGAAGATGAAAATGGACATTTGGTCTATCACACCAATGTGATGCTGACGATCGGAAATGGTTTTGCAGTAATTTGCCTGGATAGTATTAAAAATGCGAAAGAACAAAAAAGAGTATTGGATAGTTTTGCTGCAACAAGACATGAAATTATTGATATTTCGTTCGAGCAAATGAATGCGTTTGCAGGAAATATGCTGCAGGTTGAAAACATAAACGGAGACACCTTTTTGGTGATGTCGCAGACTGCATTGAATAGTTTGAATGACAACCAGATTCAGCAAATAAAAAAATATACTGAAATATTAGCCGTTGAAATTCCTGTTATCGAAACGATTGGTGGCGGTAGCGCACGTTGTATGTTGGCTGAAATTTATTTGGAAAAAAAGTAATTATTTTTTCAACGTAAATTTACGTTCCGATTCATTGTACGGACTTTCTACCTTTTTGTTGTCTTTGTCTAAGAGTGTTAATTTAACTGTGTTTTCGCCGATTGGCAAACCTTCCATGAAATAGCCACACCATTTAGTAATGATAAATTCCGTGCCATTGATTTCAGCTTTTACTTTATAACCATCTTTTGAAAGATCGCAATTTACTAAATAAAAATCCAGTAAGACTGCATCGGTTTCCGCACCAGTATATTCACCTTTTGGTCTGCTGAAAAATAACATTGGGCTTGTTAAATCTGGTGCTGCGTATCTTGCATAGTATCTTGATTTGCCTGTAATTACAGACGATAAAACATAAGCGTTTTTGTTTTTTATACTTTCATGATAAGAGCGCGATAAGAACGAAAGCACAGTATGTTGTCCATCGCCTTTTGTTTTTAAATCGCCTTTGTTGGTGTAAACAGCAGTATAAGGTTCATTATCTACGATAACATGCACATGCTGGCCTTTAACTGCATTTGCGCAGGTTTTCAAACCGGTCAAATCAGTTTGCTTTCCGAATTCATAATTCGTAGCAGTAAAATTCAACGTAAATTTATTGCTGTCTAAATCAGTTGCCGATGCGCCTAATTCTTCTGTTAAAGTTGCATTTTCAAATTGTTCAACAGAAAATAATTCTGTTAACGTGATTCCATTTTTTTGTAGCGTTGTCAAAGTTGCAGTTTTTTTTCGATCGTTACTTTGTGCAGTTGATTTTCTGTTGCAAGAAAAAATAAATGCAACTATAATAATTGGTATAAATAAAAAGAATAATTTCCTCATAAGGTTCATTTTTTCAAAATTGCTGTTTTTCTTTCAGATTTTCAAGAAAATAAAGCGCATGAATGTTATTTATCTTTAAATCTTTTTTTGCAGGTTTGTTTTTTAAGTTTTCAAATATTTTTTGATAGAGAAACAAACTGTTATTCGCATCTGTTTTTTCATTTTCTGCATTGAATTGACGAATGGTTTCTGTAATTTTTTTTGGTAAAATCGATTTTGCTAATTTTTTTACATCATACAAATAATTCGTTGCGTCATGATTTGGTTTTTTGTATGCAATATTATATATTTTGAAAATACCATTGAATAAATAATCGTTGTAAAACTGCTGATTCATGCGCATTTTTAACTGAATATTATACCAAAATGTTATCCAGTTGGTATTCCAGAAAGGCAAATAAAATTCCAAACCAAAATAAGTGTAAACATGAACAGAGTTGATGATGAATTTTGATAAACGATTTTTAACCAGCCATTCCTGGTAGCCATTCCATGAATTTTCATAATTGTTGCTGCGCAATGGCATTTCGTATTTTTCAAGAATGTAACTTTTAAGATCAAAGCGCTTAATCGGTTCTAAGAAACTGCCGGCCATAATATCCTGACAAAATCCGTTTATTACAATTACATTCTCCGGCAATAAATTGTTGGTCTTTAAGTAATGCAAAGCAAAGAAATCCTGTTCGTGCGGCAACGATGTGTAATGATGATTATTGTCTGAATAATTTGCCCAAATAGCTGAAAAAAAAGTCATCAATAATTCATCAGTGTATTCTATAAAATACCATTTGTAATTTAGCTTTTCTGCAACATTCTTTGCAATCAATACTTCGTAGCTGTCTTTTTTGCCGTAGGTAAAACACTGAACATTTGTGATGTTATTTTCTTTTAAAAGTGCCAGCAAATACCGAGAATCGTAGCCACCGGAAAGCGGCAGTAAAATTGTTTTATTAGCTGAAACCGTTTTTATTTTTTGTATTAAATCATTTTCAAGCAACTTCAAACTATCAATATTTGCTGCTTGGTTGGCATTAGCACTGTGTTTAAAATATGAATGAATAGCTATTTCATAAGTTGATTTATTTACTATAGCATATTCGCCGGCTTGCAATTGCAAACAATTAATCAGCAAAGTTTCATTTTCTGATGTGCAATATATTTTTTCAAAATCATTTACTGCATTTTTGTTAAGTATGCCTGAATCGGATGGCCTATCCGTAATTAAAATAGTTTGTTCATTTTTTTGAATAAAAACAGGAAATGTTCTGATCGTATCAACTGCAACTAAGATGACGTTTTCTAATTTAATAATTACCGAAAAATGACCGCTTATTTTTTGGAGTTTTTCAGTGAAATCATTTTCTGTTTTTATATCGTTAAAATAGGTGATGAGTTCATCGGTATTTAGTAATACATTATCTAAAAAAGCATAGCCAATTGCTGAAATGTTTTCAATAGTTTGCCATTTATATACAGCATTGTATGTCAGTTTTAATTCAATCATGGTTCAGTAATTGAAAATTGATATACCATAATAAATATACATTCATTACTACACCTGTAATAGAAAACAGCAAAATCGATAAGTAAAAATCCTGATAAAGAGCACCGATGCAAATAGCAATGATACGTGCTAAAAAGAAAATAACATTATAATAGAATTCAAATTTCAACTTGTTTTTTATGTCTAATAAGAATGAAATTGGTCCGGTGATGATGCCTAAAAAGTACCATAGAATAAAGTATTGAGCAATTTTTCCGGCAGCCAGCCATTCGCCGCTGAACAATAAATAAAATATTGTTTCACCAAAAAATAAAAAAATCAATGTCGGAATAATTCCAATCATAAAAGAAAACAGAATGATCTTGTGTGTTTGTTTCTTTAATTCGTCTTGCTTTGTTTCGCTGGCCATTTTGAAATAAACCTGGCTGACTGCGCTTGTGTACATGCCGGTTGGCGCATTGAGTAAACGCGTAGCATACGAATAAAATCCAACCATTTGCTGCGAAAAAAATTGCACTAATAAAATTGGAATACTGTTGCGTGAAAAATTATTCAATAAAGACGACCATGTTCCAAACTTTGGAAACTGATCATACTCTTTAATTTTTTGTTTAACCGTTTCAAAACTAAATCGAATAGAAACAAAAGTTGAAACATAAATTGTTGCACATAGCAAACCTATAAAAAATCCAAGCAGTAAAGCTGTTTGAATATGAAAGTAAATTAGTATCAGCGTAGAAATACTTGTCGATAACACTTGAATAATTCTAAATACATTTATCGCTTTGTAATGCTCTTGTTTATTTAAATACACTAAAATTGGTTGGTGAATACCATATAATAAAACAATCAGTGGCAATAAAAAATAAATCCGGTCGAATAATAATACAACCGGAACGCAAATACATGCAATGATGATGGATAAAATACATGCAACGCTGACAGCCGCATTTACTATTTCTTTGGCTTCTTCATCGGTTTTTCCAAGCATTACAGCAAGGTCGAGCTTTGCATTGATCAACTCAATCAGTATGAAAACAACAGAAGTGAAAATACCAAATTGTGCAAATTGCGTCGGCGAAAAAAACTTAGGTAATATCAGTGAAAATGAAAAATTGATGACTTGTACCAGTATTAAACCAATAAATAATGTGGTGAAATTTTTAAATAGCTTTTCTGATGTATTCATCCATGCTAAGTTACGATTTTATTTTCTTTGCTCTGCTTTTAAATGCTGCTGTAGCCGTTGGTAGTTGATCGTCTATCAGTATTTTTATTTCATTTTTTATTTCCGGATACTGTTTGGAAAGTTTATCTAAAATGGCAATCTAAAATGATTTTACGGCAATGGATGTTTCGCGCTTCTGAACAAATGCAAAACAAATATCTAATACTTGTGCATGTAGTTTTTCCGGAATATCGATGTGATATAAAATGCGCACGGTGTTTCGCCGAACTGCGTCATGCACCGGATTTTTTAGATTGTCCAGCATCTTTGGTAAATACTTTTTTGCCAACTCAGGATGCTTTTCTATAATTAAAGAAACAGGCCACGCTGCGCGCTGCGAAACACGATATTCATCGTATAAAAATAATTGCATTAATGCATCAAACTTTTGTTTGTCAGTGCCAATAAAGTCTATTATTTTAAGCGTTTGAGCTTTAGAATGTTCTTTTAGGATTTCATCGCGCAGTATCACTCCATTTTATATTTTACGGTGATCCAAATGCTCATCATTCGAGCCCAGCGAAAAATAAGTGGCAATAAGGCAACCAGAAGTATTGCGTTGATGCCTATGTAATATAAAAAATAATCTAAACCGAAAATAAGTGATGCGCCAATTATAATAAAAAGAGAAATTGCTACACTGATTGCGTAACTCATATACATAGACAAATAGTGAAAACCAACTTCGTTGTCATAGTTGAAATCACAGTGCGGACAACGGCTGTGCATTTTTGTCATTTTTGATAAATGATAAGGATTTGAATCTATGAAAACATTAGCTTTTTCGCAATTCGGACATTGACAAAAAAGAATACATTTTAGTGCTGACATGAAGAATGATTAACGATTAATAATTGACGATTAAAAACGACACATAAAATTACTACTTTTTGTGTTTATGATTGTTAACTATATAATTGTTAATCGTTAATTGTGCATTGTTAATCGTAAATTCTATGGCTTCGTTAAAGTCGGATCTTTCGGATCTATCTTTTTAGGTGGTGTTTTTGATGAACCGATGATATCTTTCATGGTGAAATAAGCAAACTGATCAATTTTTACTTTTATCGGAATGAAACCTAATGCTTTTACTTTAACATATCCTTTGTAGTCAACACGTATTTTTTGTCCGGCTAATAAAAGTGCGCCTTCTGTTACAAATTTTTTCAGAGTCGGACCGGTTTTAACGGAAATATTTAACGGCAAATCAAACGCAGATTCTTTGTTGATTTTTACAATATCTGCAGCTTCTGTAATCGTGCCTAATTTTTTATTCTGAATAAATACATCAATCAATATTTCGTCAATCTTTATTTTCGCTTTATATGGATTGTAGATCACGGCAACAATACCTAAATCAATTTGCGATAACGAAAAATGATTGACGGTAAAGTCTTTTGTTTTTACCAAGTATGGTTCCTGATCTTCTGCTTTTAAAGAAAATATACTTACAAACAATACAATAAATCCGAGTAGTTTCTGCATTTAATTATTTCTTTTTTCTTCACGTTTTTGCTTGCGTTCTTCGCGTCGTTTTTGGCGCTCTTCCTTTTTGGTTTCTCTTTTTTCTATTCTGATTTCTTTTTTAGTCAAATATTCATAAGTAACCGCGTATTTTATTTTTGCTGATGCTTCTTCATCTTTATCATTTTTAAAATGAATATCGCCGATCAGTTGTACCGCATACGTTCCGGATGGTTCGTGGTCAGGTTCTAAAAAGGAAGCAGTTGCATATTCATATTTTATAGGAATTGTAAATTCAGAATTCGGTTGTATTACTTTATCTTTTTTTACAACAATCGTACCAACATCTTTACCATCGATAGAAAAATCGATGGTGACATCTTTAAAGTTGAATGCCGTCTGGCTGTGATTCATAAAAACCGCATCGGCTCTGATGATTGCATGGTCTTTAGAAAGATTGCCTAAATCCAGATTGACAAACTTATTGAATTCAACAGATTTGTCGTCATTCTTGCAGCTTGTAAACAACAAAACAGTAAACAGAATTAAGAGTATTTTTTGCATTGTTTATTTAATTTAAAGTGAATGTAAAAGTGTCGCGTTTTCAGTATGATTATTGGTTATATGTTTAATCAAATACCGATTTTCTTTTTTGTTAAAAAAGATATACCAAGTAGTTCGTTTTGTTGTTTTGTAAGTAATATAAAATGTTCCGAAATGTGCTAATAGTTGTGGTGTATTTTTATGTTGAATGGAGTGAATGTTGTTTTCTGTAAAATCGATCAAATCTATTACATAATTCAAAGCATTCTCTTTAAAACTGAAATATTTTTTTTGAAATAAAATGTCAATTAATTCATTTAAATAAATTTCAACACTTGGATTGTAAATGATAACTATTTTTTCCAAGGTAATTGTTCAATATGTTTTTGTACGCTGTTCAATAATTCTTTTCCTGTAATTCCGGTTTTCCATTCTTTCTCAAAATCATCTTCAGGTTTAGAAGTTGTTGAAATTCCAATTTCGTTTAAAAATGGTTCTAATTTTTCGCCGTATTTTTTTAAATTAATACGAATATATGTATTTTGTCCTTTTGCATTTTTTTCAAATTGTATGCCTGAAATTGTTGCCATAAAATCTTTTTTACGAAGTTATAAAAAAAAGTTTTTTATCGATGTAAATAATAGTTAATGAAATTGCGAAAAACTTACCAACTTCCGGAACCGCCGCCACCGCTAAAACCGCCGCCACCAAAACCACTAAAACCACCACTGCTGCCTGAACTGCTGCCAGACCATGAACCACCACTGGAAACCCAACCACCACTGCTGCCAGTGTAACCACCGCCGCCGCCTTTTGAAAAGATCGATATAAGAATGATAATTACAAAGATAAACAGAACAATTGCCCACAACGGTAACGGTTCATCAGAACTGCTGTAGTTTGTATTGCCTGATGATTCATTATTTGTTGTTGTAGAATACTCATTTTTTTCTGATTTGAAAGTGCCGTTCAGCAACGCCATCATCCTGTTGGTCGCGTCATCCAAACCTTCGAAATAATTACTTTGTTTGAATGCAGGAATCATCAGATCCTGAATAATGCGCTGACAATCGTAATTGGAAACCAAACCTTCTAATCGCGAGCCGACTTCGATATCTACTTTTCTGTCGTCTTTGGCAATTAAAATCAAGATTCCATTATCTTTATCTTTTTGACCGATGCCCCATTTTCTTGCCAAACGAATACCGAAATCATCAATAGCATAATCACCAACTGTATTTACAGAAACAATAGCAATTTGCGTAGATGTAGAATCGTTGTAAGCAACTAATTTATCTTCTAAAATTTGCTTTTTATTTTCACTTAAGATGCGAGCGAAATCGCTTACCAGTCTTGGTGGATTTGGCACATCAGGTATTTCTGCATCTTTTGAAAAAGCAATATTGTTTGCAAAAAACAGGATTGCAAAAAACAATAAAATCGTTTTTGTTTTATTCAAAAGAGATGTCATCTTCCAGTTGATTGTGTTTTCCATGTTGCATTTGAGGAAAATGTTTTTTTAAGATATCGCCAACGCGTTCGATGGTCTCAATAATTCCTTTACAATAATTTGTTTCTGTAAAATCAGATTGTAATTTTTGCGCGATTTTGTTCCAAAAGTCGGCAGCTACTTTCTGATGAATAGCTTCATCACCAATCACGGCAAATTTTCGATCTTCAGCGGCGATATAGATTAGTACACCATTTTTAAATGGAGTTTTGTCGATATTTAAGTGGTTGAAAACTTTAATTGCTCTGTCCATCACATCGCCATCGCAACGATTATCCAGGTGCACGCGAATTTCGCCGGTAGTTTCCAGTTCCATTTTCCGAATAGTTGCTACAATCAGATTTTTTTCCTGTTCTTTTAAGAAATTTTTGGCTGATGCCATTTGATTAAGTTGATTAAAATTTTAAAAAATATTTTTTTTAGAATTTTACTTTAGGTGCATTTTCCGTACCACTATCTGCTTTAAACATTTCACGTTGTTTAAACTTGAATAAACCTGCTGTAATATTGGAAGGAAATGAACGAATCTTTGTATTGTAATTTTGTACGGCTTCATTATAATCTTTACGAGCAATTCTGATGGTTCCTTCCGTTCTTGAAAGTTCTGCCATCAAATCTTTGTACGCTTGTGTCGCCTGTAATTGCGGATAATTTTCTGAAACAGCCATCAAGCGTGATAATGCGCCTGTTAGCTGTGTTTGTGCTGCCTGAAATTTTGCCATATTTTCTTCAGTCAGATCATCTGCATTTAATTGAATAGAAGTGGCTTTTGCGCGTGCTTCTACAATGGCAGTCAATGTTTCCTGCTCAAATTTTGATTCGCCTTTTACCGTTTCAACAATATTTGGAATCAGATCAGCACGCTGCTGATAAGCTGTTTCCACATCAGACCATGCTTTTTTTGCAGCTTCATCTAATGAAATAATGTTGTTATACGAACAACTGCTCAGAAATAAAGTTCCGATTGCAATTACCATAAAATTGACCATTCTTTTCATGTTGTTTATTTCTTTTAATTTGCTTAAATATACTACTTTTCTGCAGTGTAACCACAAAAAAAGATGCTGAAAAGTTCCATTTCGTTATACTTTATTACTTAATTCTAATGATTTAATAATACATCAAAACAAACAGAAAAGTGTAGCAGCGGTTAATTTTATTCTATGAGTTTTGACAGTGAAATACATAAAATTCGCGAAAAAATAGAAAGCTACCAGAAAGAAGGAAAAACGCTGTTTGCAGGTTCTTCTTTTCAAACACATTCTATTCCAATGCTGCATATTTTATCGCAAATCGATAAAACGATTCCTGTTTATTTTTTGAATACCGGTTATTTATTTCCGGAAACAATTGAATATAAAGACGAGATCGCCGGTTTGTATGGTTTAAAAGTAGTTGATGTAAAATCTTCTACGCCAAGAAATATGCAGAAAGATGCAAACGGCAGATTATTGTTTACATCAGATCCGGATTTTTGTTGTCACTTAAATAAAGTTGCACCTTTAGAACCCATTTTACATACGTTCGATGTTTGGATAAATGGTGTGCGCGCCGATCAAAATGCCAATCGAGCGAAAATGAAAGAAGAACAGCCGACACCACAAGGTGCATTGCGTTATCATCCGATGCTGTCTTGGACAAAGCAAATGATCTGGCAATATATTAAAGAATATAAAATTCCGGCGCATCCGTTAGATGCGTCCGGTTACACCAGCATTGGCTGCGAGCCGTGTACGCGCAAGATCGATGTTTCGCAAATGGGCGATGAGCGCATGGCACGTTGGTTTGGTTTGAACAAAACAGAATGTGGTTTACACACAGAGTTGATTAAATAATTAGTAATTAACGATGCACAACTAACGATTCAAAATTGTGTATCGTATATCGTAAATAAAAATGAAAGTATTAATAGCAGGCGGCGCTGGATATTTAGGTACAGAACTGGTAAAAAAACTGGTTCAGATTCCGAAAGTAAAAGAAATAGTAGTTTATGATAATTTAGCGAATGAACGTTATAATTTTTTCCTGTGTACTTGTATTGGCGGCGATAATATCCGTTTTGTACAAGGCGATATTTTGGATACTCGTAAACTGAAAAAAGAATTACAAGGCGTTGATGTAGTGTTTAATTTGGCTGCAAAAATTGCTTCACCTTATGCAGATGCTGATCCGCATTTATACGAGCAGGTCAATCATTGGGGCACGGCTGAGCTAACATACGCTGTAGAAGAAAGCGATGTAAAGCATTTTATACATATAAGCAGTTTGTCGGTGTATGGTGCGTCTGCAAAAGGAAAGTTGATTACCGAATCTACAAAACTGAATCCGAGAACAAATTATGGCATTTCCAAAATGCGAGGCGAAGGTTTTGTGGAAGCGTTGATGAAGAAGAAACACACACATATTATTCGTCTTGGAAATGTATATGGTTTCAACCAAACGATGCGCTTCGATGCCGTGATCAATCATTTTGGTTTTGAAGCTAATTTCCTGAAAAAAATATCGATTCACGGTGACGGCCAACAGATTCGTTCGTTTATACACGTTGACAAAGCAGCAAAATATATCACGCAATTACCGTTCTTAAACGTTGATGCCGGTATTTATAATTTAGTTGATTTCAATAAATCGATTATGGATATTGCTTTGGAATTTAAAGACCTGATTCCTGAATTAGAGATGCAATTTATCAATCAGCACCTGCAATTACGCAATATTGCAGTTGACGAAGACTGTAAAATCTATAAATTTCTTCCGCGACAAACTTCTGAATTTCGCGATGATTTGTTCCACATGATGAGTCAGTTCGCCTTTAGATAGTGATATTCATCATAGTTTTTTCTATTCAAACAATATTTAATTGTATAGACATCTATTTATCCACATTTTTCTAATGTTAAATTTATGTTTCTATGTACTTTTTGTTTTGCAGAACCAAAACAAGTTGTATATTTGTCGTAGGGTTTTTATGTTTCTAGACTTTAGGGTCTAATCTGGGCAGACGCAATGTTTGCCCATTTTTTTTTATAAAAACCTATCTAACAACTTTCTGTCATTCTTCTCAATAATATCTAAAATGATTTCCCAAAGATGATCAAAGAAGATAATTTCATTATCATTGATAACCTGGCTGCTGAAGTTTTCTTTTAACAAAGTGTGCTCTTTCAGATGTTTCAGCGATTTGTAATTGAAACTTTTTTTATCCATGATCTGCAGCATTTTTATAAACAGATTGCTGCGCGTATAAATGCTTTCTTTTAAATAACGATTCTGATAAGCAATCAGGTTTTCGATTTTTGTAATGGCTTCATCCAAATCATTTTTGCCAATTAAGAATAAAATCTCAATGATACGAATTGATAAATTCAAACCAAACTTGTCCTGAA
Source organism: Chitinophagales bacterium (assembly GCA_046329815.1). Lineage (GTDB taxonomy): Bacteria > Bacteroidota > Bacteroidia > Chitinophagales > JADIYW01 > JADJSS01. The sequence continues at coordinate 567,343 of JAXLTY010000001.1, read as the reverse complement.
CCAGGTTTGGAATTTGATTGTACAAACGCGCGGTGCTGAATTTATATGGTTCGTTCTTAACATAACTATAGATAAAGTGCATATACGCATCATACAACAACCATCTTTCTTTAACGAGCTTCGTTGCATTTTTATACGCAGAAGAATGCAATACATCATGAAGGAACTCTTTCGCTTTGTCAACGTCATTTAGATTTAAATACGTTTTAAGCACATATTCTTTCATACTCAGTAAATTCAAACCAACAGAAACAGTTGTCATTTCTTTCGCTAACAACATAGTTTGCTCGTATTGTCTTGAATTGAAAAGTGATTTTAATTTATAAAGATAAACCGTGTTCAGATAGCCATCTTTGAAAATAGAATTCTGATAGCGATTGTGTTCTTTGATAAACTTGTCGCAGTATTCGTTGATCTTTTTATAATCACTTTTGATTTCGTAGTAAAACAAATTGCTTCGTATCAAAAAGAAGAAAACCAGCAATGAATTTGAATTTTTAAAAATGGCTTCATGTTTTTTAAGCTCGATTTCAATTTCAGTAAGTTTGTCGATCTGGCTCTTTTTAAGACTATGACTCAATAAATACACTTTAGAATAAATGATTTGTGCTGCCTGTTCATTTTCAAACTCTTTAACATATTCGTTATACGCTGCTTTTTCTTTTTCGTATGCTTTTTCGTTGCCGGTCATTCCATAATGAACCAGCAATTTGAACGAAAACTCTTTCAGAATATCATAAAAATTATTTTTTTTAGCAATTAAATAGTTGTCCTGAATGAGTTTTATGGAAATATTCCGGTTTTCAGCATAACGAAGCAATAAATTACTCAGATATAACTTATTCAGACAATCAGCATATTCTTTTTTCGCTAAACTAGTGGAACTATTGTTGTTAATATCTAAAAAATAGAGTGTATTCAGCAGACGTGTTTTGAATCTGGATTTTAGTTTTCGGTATTTTGAATTGTCTTTATCATTTCCATAAAGAAGAATCATCGCTTGCTTATCCGTTCTCACTGTTTCGTCGGCGACGCTGTTATATAATTTGGAAAATAAGGTGTCTTTTCTGCTGATCAGCGATTTATCAAATACTTCTATCTGGCTAAGTTTGCGTTTATTAATGATATTAATCAATTCTTTTATATCTTCCATTGTCTTAAATAAGAATTAAAAATTCTACAAAATTGTTTTATAAACAATAAATACAAGGATTTTTTTTTATAATCATATAATAAGCGTGTCACAATTTTTTGAAACGATCCGCCGAGTTTGTATTAAATGTATTAGTTTTATAATAACAAACACTAAGTTATGAAATCAATTAAAGAATTACTGACGTACGCCTTGGAATTAATCTACACAAATGTTAATAAGATGTTTCAGTCACAACAACAACAATATAGATTAGCATTTATTATTACTGATGATGGTGCCGGCAGAAATGATTCTGAATAATGATAATAGCTTCTAAAGCATAGAAAAGCAAAACCCAACAAACTCGAAACATAGAAACCTCATTGAAGACATGAAAACCCGACATAAATCCTATGTCGGTTTTTTTTATTCCAATTTTTTCAATTTTCTTCTAGCTGCATTATTTCTGTTTTTCTAAAAGCAAACCAATATATTGCTATGGTATGTAAATAAGTATGCCTAGACCATTTTTAAGACATTAGTTTTTGTTTGCTGTTTTTCGATCAACTATACATATCCGAAAATTTATTACTATTAATGATGTCTTAATCATAATTTAAGCAGGTTTTATCACAAGCAAAACGAAGTTTCTACTATAAAATTGTGTTTTTTTATAAAAATCATTTTATATTTTAACTATAAATTAAGGATATTAAAAATAGAATTTGTGATTTTAAGTCTAGTAAATAGTAATAAAATTACTTTTTTATTATAAACAAGCGTGTCACAAAAATTATTTATTTAACTGGATAAGCATCAGGATTGGATATAACTTTACATTATCAAAAAAGCAAATATGATAACAGCACTGACAACAAAAACAATGAATCAAAGCAAAATTCACTCAGTTCAAAACAGCTTCGCTTCGATTATAACAGATGACGGCGCTGGCAGAAATGATTCAGAATAAATAAAAATCTATAAAAACCCGGCAAACCCTAACATAAAAATCCTGATATCTCGAAACATAAAAACCCCAAACCCAAAGGACTCGAAACATAAAAACCCTAAAAGCAGAAACATAAAAGTCCGAATCGTAGACATCAAAAACCCGACATTACCCTATGTCGGTTTTTTTTATGCCTTATTTTAACAAACCTGCAAGAATTCATACTTTTCCATTTTTTCATACTTTTTTGTAAATATTTAATAAAATATTTATAATTATTTTTTGTTTGTTTTCCGGATTGATTTTCAATAATTAAGATTTTGTCTCTAATATTTCAAAAAAATGATTATTTAAGACACACTGGTTTATAGTTTATTGATAAAATCGCTATTTTTTTATTATTTCTACGTGTTGTGCGATTAAAAGATAATATAAAAAAGATGTTGCGCATCATGTGTTTAGCATGATTTTTGTATGTAATTGTTTGAACATCAAATACTTACTATGCACAACATCAAAACAAATTTCGACAAATTTTTTAATCTTTCCAAACAATTCTTAGCAGAATATTTCTATGAACAGACAAATAACTTTCAATTTTATCCTAAAACACCAAAAATGTCGGATGCTGAAATAGTGGCATTGGCTATCTGTTCAGAGTCGTTAAGTATTGATTCTGAAAATCTATTTTGGAAGAAAATGAAAGTAGAATATGCATCAGCTTTTCCTCAATTAATCGACCGTTCTAACTATAATAAACGCAGAAGAAGATTACAATATTTTATTCAACTTTTAAATGATAAAATAGCCAAACCTTTTAATGAATTCGAAGACGTTTTTATAGTAGATTCTATTCCAATACCAGTGGCACAAATAGCTCGTGAAAAAAGTTCAACCATCTGTAAAGATGATTTTGAAACCGCTCCTAATAAAGGCTATTCTGCCGTGAGTAAATCGTATTTCTATGGATATAAATTACATCTGTGCACAACACTTAATGGCTCGTACATGTCAATGAATATTAGCAAAGCCAGCGTACACGATGTACATTTCTTAGATACTATAAAATATACCGGCATGAACAATGCAACCCTGCTTGGTGATAGAGGTTTTTTATCTTCCACTCATCAATTAGATTTATTTGAATCGTGTAATATCCAACTACAAACACCAATGAGAAACAATCAGGATAACTATCAAAATTATCCAGTAATATTCAGAAAATGTAGAAAAAGAATTGAAACTCTATTCGCTCAACTATGTGACCAATTTATGATTAAAAGAAACTATGCTAAATCATTCATCGGATTGCTTACCAGAATTAAATCTAAACTCTGTGCTTTAACTGCTTTGCAATTCATAAATAAAGTAAACAATAAACCAATTAATCATCTTAAATTTGCTCTCGCTTAATCGCACAACGCGTTATTTCTAATTTTTTTATTAACTAAAATTTTAACACATATAAAATGAATAAAATGAATTTTTAAATAGTAATTATTATGAAAATAAAATTATTTACAAAAATAAGATTGTCACAAAAAATATTTATTTAGTTGGATATGCATCAGGATTAGGTATAACTTTACATTATCACAAAAGCAAATATGTTGATGCATTCAGAAACAAATTCAAACAACATACAAACAATGAAAACACAATTAAATAACTATAAAAACCCAAATTTTTTAAAATGTTTACACTCATTCATCATAACAGATGATGGTGCAGGTAGGACAGAATCTTGACTCTAATTTCTTGGAAACTTGTAATTTACGTTAAATAACCCACCTTTCAAGAAACATAGAAATCCTAAGGACTCGAAACATAACAACCCTAAAAAATAGAAACATAAAAGTCCCAACCGTAAACATTGAAACCCGACATATATCCTATGTCGGTTTTTTTTATTTTATGCTTTTACTAGCTGAAAGATGGTGATTTCTGGTGAAATACCTAAGCGACCCGGATAACCCAAAAAGCCGGCACCGCGGTTTACATACAAATGTTGCTGGTCTTTTTTGTATAAACCAGCCCAATGTGGATACACATATTGCGACGGACTCCATTTTAATCCAATCTTTGGAATTTCGATGCCAAACTGAAAACCGTGCGTGTGTCCGGCGAAAGTTGCGTGAATATTTTTGTATTGTTCTTTCTGCGAAACTTCATGGTCCCAATGTGATGGATCGTGCGAAAGCAAAAGTTGTACATCTGCATTTTCCGCGCCCTGATATGCTTTATCAAGATTGCCAAATTTACCAAAGCGCAAATTATGACCAATATATTGCACACCTATGATGGCTAATTTTTTATGGTTGATTTCAATAATGCGATTTTCATCCATCAATAAATCCCAGCCAAGTTCTTTTTGCAGATCCAATAGTTGCTGAAAATGTTTCTGATGATCTTCCTGCGAACTCCAGTCAACATACATACCATAATCATGATTGCCTAAGATTGAATAAACTGCTTTTTTTGCTTTGATCGTCTTTAAGATAGATGCGTGCGGCAAAGCTTCATCAACCGTATAATTGACCAAATCACCGGTAAAAAAAACAATATCAGGATTTTCTTCATTGATCAGGTCAACGATCTTGTGTACCGGCGATGCAGAAGCAAAACTACCAATGTGTAAATCGGAAATTTGTATGATTTTCAGATCTTTAAACTCATCCGGTAAATTCGGAATTGGTAATTTGATCCTTGCTTTTTTGTAATTATAAGCACCACGCACAATGCCATAAATAAAAGAACCAAAAGAAACAGCGCCTACTGCCAAAGCGGCTTTACTTAAAAATTGTAAACGCGAAATGCCTGTATTTGTTACTACTTCAGCGCTTTTTGTAGCAGAGAATTGATGACCAATCCAGGAAAATAAACGGATGATATCATCTATTAACAAGAATGGTAAGACTAATACTTTAGAAATAAAAACTGCCTGCGCTACACCAACAATGATATTTTTACTCCAGCCATGCCAGTTGAAATAGCCAACCGTTAATAGCACTGCAAAAGCGATATATGGAAAGAGCGATAAGCCGAAATAAACACCGTAAGCAATTTTTTGTGTGGAAGGTTTTGCACTGGCAAAAGACGTTTTAACAGCTTGAAAAATATACCAGTCTAACAAAATGAAAATGGCAAACAATCCGAGTTTGAACCAAATACTAATTTCTCTACGCATAGTGAATAATTGTAACAAAGATAAATGAGATATGTTGTAAATTCGTACAAATAATTGTTAATGCATTTTTTGATAACATCAAATAAGTTAAAAATTACCACCTTTCTGACAATAGTTTTTTGCATTGCAATTTCCTTCTCATTTACAGAAAAAAAATCAGCAGTCGAAAATACACGTGCCTTTTCCTTACAAGAAGCGAAAGAATTCAGCGCGCAATTGGATACTTTTCAAAGTCTGTTGCAAAACCATTTTTCCAAAGAAGAAGCGATTCAGCGATTTAAAAATGTACGCATCGCATTTAAGCAAACGGAATTTTTGATCGAATATATCAGCTCGCAACAATATGCGTTTTTTAATGGTGTGAATGCTGTTGAAATGGATGAAGGTTACAATCCGAATGCAAAACCGGAAGGACTGCAGGTAGTTGAGCAGGAACTGTTTGCAGATAGTATCGATGTAGATCGTATTTTGTTTTTAACCAAACAACTGAAGTACAGAACGCTTTCCTATCATCTTTATTTCAATGAAGTGGAACTGAAAGACACTTATATTTTTGAAGCATTGCGCTATCATTTGATTCGTATGGAAGCTTTGAATTTAGTGTCATTTGATTCGCCTGATTTGCGAAATAATTGCGCTGAAATAAGGGCGGCGTTGCTGGCTATGGCGCAGGTACTCTCTTTTTATAAAGATGAAACCAATCAAAAAGAAGTTGAAAAAATAAATCTTACTTTACAGGCAGCGGCAAAATATATAGGAACAAAAAACTTCACTACATTGGATCGGTTGTTTTTTATAAAAAATTATATTCAGCCGATCAGCCAGCAATTACTAATGTTTCAGCAGAAAAACAAAATTCCGTTTTCAGATGAATCTACTGTTTTTTTTCGCGCAACTAACCTGAGATCAAAAACAATTTATGATGCAGATTTTTTAAACCCAAAAGCATACGCACAGGATAAATATTATGCAGATAAACCGGAACTGGCGCAAATCGGCAAAAAATTATTCACTGATAAACGTTTATCGATCGATAATAAACTGAGTTGCGCTACTTGTCATCAGGTGGCAAATGCTTTTACAGATAAAGAGTTTACCGCAATTACCAATGTAGATGGCAAGTTTCAGAAACGCAACACACCAACACTTTTGAACGCTGCATTGCAGGCAGGTTTTTTTTATGATATAAGAGCGTTGTCACTGGAACAACAGATCGGTCATGTCATTACAAACACTGAAGAATTTAACTGCACATACGACACCATCGTATATCGTTTAAAAAGCGACACGCAATATGTTCGTTTATTTTCGCAGGCATTTCCTGAATACAAAGATGATGCGATCACTTCTTACACAATCAATACTTGCTTAGCAGATTTTCAACGCAAGCTGATCTTGTTAAACTCACCTTTTGATAAATATATGCGCAATGAAACGGCTATTATCAGTGAAAGTACGAAGCGCGGTTTTAATCTGTTTATGGGAAAAGCACAGTGCGGTTCCTGCCATTTTGCGCCAACCTATTTTGGTCTGACGCCGCCATTTTATTCTAATTCCGAAGCTGAGATCTTAGGTGTTACCAAAAAATTTGATACCATTCATCCGGTGCTGGACGATGATATTGGTCGTTTCAAAGTGTTTGAATTCGATGACTTCAAACATGCTTTTAAAACATCGACCGTTCGTAATTCATTTCTGACAGCGCCTTATTTTCATAACGGCGGTTTCCTGACATTGCCTGATGTGATTGAGTTCTATAATCAAGGCGGTGCAGTTGGCATGGGTTTGGATGTGCCGAATCAAACGCTTCCAGAAACAAAATTAAAACTAACCGGTCAGGACAAAAAAGACCTCATTTCATTTATAAAAGCGCTGACCGATACCAGCGGCGTTGCTAAGTTGATGCTGAATAATTAGTAATGATACCAATGATTTAAATTGCTTCAATACATTTGGGTGACAAGGTTGTATAGTTTGGGCAATCTGAATTTAAGGATGCTTTCACAAAATTTTATATCTTTATACAAACCAAACACATGAGCTGGAAAAATTTATTCCGTACCAAATCAATCAATGTTATTTTAGATGAAGCAGAACAACATCCTGAATTGTCAGAACATGGCAGTCCGAGTACATTGCGTCGCGATCTTGGTGTAAAAGACCTGACTGCTTTTGGTATTGCCGCTATCATTGGCGCCGGAATTTTTTCTACAGTAGGTAAGGCGTGCTTCAACGGCGGTCCGGCTGTATCGTTACTGTTTATCGGAATTGCAATCGCCTGTGGTTTTTCAGCGTTATGCTATGCTGAATTTGCTTCGCGCATACCGATTGCAGGAAGTGCTTATACTTATTCTTATGCTGTGTTCGGTGAATTAATTGCCTGGATCATCGGCTGGGATTTATTGCTGGAATACGCGATCGGAAATGTAACAGTGGCTATTTCATGGAGTGGAAACTTAGTTAACTTCCTGCATGGTTTTGGCATTGAGATACCCAAACATTTAACCACCAGTTTTTTTGAAGCAAGGAATGCAGCCGGTAAGATTGCCAGCATAATAGCGGATGGTGATGTGCCATCACAAGGACTGATTGATCTGAAAAATTTGTGGTTAAGCGCACCTAAATTATTCGGTATTCCGTTCATCATTAATATTCCTGCATTGATTATCACTATTTTTATTTCGAGTTCAGTATATGTAGGTATCAAAGAATCCAAACGTTTTGCCAATGGTATGGTCGTGTTTAAAGTGGCGGTGATTTTAGTAGTTATTCTGATCGGTGCATTTTATGTGATACCTGGCAACTGGGCACCTTTTGCACCGAATGGTGTGCCTGGCGTAATGAAAGGTGTATCAGCAGTGTTCTTTGCTTATATTGGTTTTGATGCGATTTCGACCACAGCAGAAGAATGCAAGAACCCACAGCGCGATCTGCCGCGCGGTATGATCTATTCTCTGATCATTTCAACTTTGATGTATGTAGCAATAGCATTGGTGCTGACAGGTATGATCCATTATTCCAAAATTCAATATAACGAAGCATTTTTAGCAGCCGCTTTTAAAAATGTGGGTTTGAACTGGCTTGGTGGTTTAATTGCATTCAGTGCATTGATCGCTACGGCAAGCGTGATGCTGGTATTTCAAATTGGACAGCCGCGTATCTGGATGAGTATGAGCCGAGATGGTTTGTTGCCGCAAAAATTTGCACAAGTACATCCTAAATATAAAACACCTGCTTTTGCAACTATCGTAACCGGTATGCTGGTAGGTATTCCATCTTTGTTCTTAGATTCTGACCTGGTGATGGATATGTGCAGTATTGGAACCTTGTTTGCGTTTATATTAGTTTGTGGAGGCGTGCTTATTTTGCAGCAACGCGATGCTAAAACTGCTTCAGATACCAATGCTGCCGTTCCTAAATTTAAGACACCATATATCAATGGCCAGTTTATTTTGCCAGCTTTGGTTATCACTCTTGCTGTTATATTCTTTAAAGACCCTGTAAATCTGGAAGCTGCTTTCCCGTTTGATAAAGGATTTGACGTTTGGAAACACCAGATTCCATTCTATGCTTTCTTGCTGGTTACACTTTACATGACAGCTAAAACGTTGATGAACAAGTGGTCATTGATTCCTGTTTTAGGTTTTTTAAGCTGCAGTCTGTTGGTTTCTACTTTAGGAATTGTTAACTGGATACGCTTCATTGTTTGGATGGTTATTGGTTTGGCGATCTACTTTTTATATGGAAACAGTCACAGTAAATTGAATAAGTAACTGTTTTTTAGGATTTTTTTAGGTTTTTTATAACAAATAAATCTCCGATATTTACATTATAAGAATCGCCGGCAGCTAAATATGCGCAACAATACTATTTAGCTGTTTTAATTAAACACTAGTCCAATGAAAAAAAATATTTTGCTATTATTCGTTAGTTGTTTGTTTCTATTAAAAGGATTTTCAGAAAATAATGCTTCTGAAAGTAATTCTTACAATGTTCAGAATAATGCTTTGGTGCTGCCAAGCACTATTGAGTTCGATATTCACGCATATGATGTAAAAGATAATAAAGATCCGATGCTGGATTATATAGCACAATATTTAAAAGACAGACCAACCATCACTAAATTGCGTATAGAAGGTCATGTTTATACAGAGAAATCTGCTGAAGAAAATCTAAAATTGAGTTTGCAGCGTGCAGCTATTATCAGCTATTACCTTACAGAAAGAGGAATTTCCTGTGACCGTTTAATTCCTGTGGCTTTTGGTGATATGAAACCGGTAGCACCAACAGATGAATGCAATATCAATTATAATACACGTGTTGATTTTTTCAATGCTGAAATGAATTACAAAGCTGTTGCCGGAAACGCTATTGACGGATTTGCAGCAAAGGTTTTCAATCCTTGCGAATAGGAATTTAGAATAGGTTAATCAGAGATTTGTACAAATAAAAACCCTTGCAGGATTTATCTTCAAGGGCTTTTTCTTTTGAGTGGATTTCTTAGTGGGTTTTTATTTCTAGCATTTGATAATTTCTTGTTTTTGTTTATAGCCGATGTTTTTGTAATGTTAAACTAATTTAAACTACTTGTCAATAGCATAACAGAAAAATTGAAATAAGTTGATTTGTATCAAAAATGGATTTTTTTATAAAAAATCGATTATTAATTGAATTTTAGATAAGTAATAAGAGGAAATTAGCAACAAAAAAAAGTACCCGGGGCGGGACTCGAACCCGCACAGCCGTGAAGCCACAGGATTTTAAGTCCTGCGTGTCTACCATTCCACCACCCGGGCAACTTTAACAAAAAAGTTGTTTAATAAAACATTGAAAATGAATTATAAACAACTAAAAGGATAGTTTGTAAACAAATGGAGCGAAAGACGAGGCTCGAACCCGCGACCCTCACCTTGGCAAGGTGATGCTCTACCAACTGAGCTACTTTCGCATAATTTTAAAGAACTGTCAGTGATTTTCACTAACGGATTGCAAAGATAGTAATCTTTTTATTTTTGACAAGCGTTGGAATGATTTTTTTTCAATCATAACAATTTCCTTAACTCAACATCATTTTATGGGTTTCAGGTTATTGCACGATCAATTTTCCGGTATCTAATAATTCTTTGGTCTCATTGTTATGCAATTCATACAGATACAAGCCATTACTCAATGAATTTCTGTCAATGGTATAGAAATTATTGTCTGATTGATATTGTTGTACTATTTTTCCGTCAATTGATAAAATACTAAGCTGTGTTGGATATTTGTAATCGAAAGAAAGTGTTGCTGTTTGATTAAACGGATTTGGATAAACGTTTGATTTTATTTTAGAAAGATTATCTTTTACAGAGCTAATTATTTTCAGAGTGAGAAAATTGCTCAGTGTACGAATAACGGTATTTGTAATGATTGGTGCATTAAAATCAAAAGTGATAGCTGCAGTATTTTTAATTACTGTACCAATTGCTATATTATTTTTAGGTGCAATCTTAAATTTAATGTAACCATTTGAACCAAGAGTGTCATCCTGTTCAGCAGGTAAATTAATGTTAATACTTGTAAACTGAAGGATGTTGGAATCAATAATTGTATAGATAAAATTATGACTGGATGAAAGCATTTGAAAAGTAGTGATATCAAAAACAGCAGACAAAGTGTCAATAATAGTTACATAGCTGGATGCAAATGTTCCTTTGTTTTGGAAATGAATGGTATATTCTATTGGCGTGTTTGGTAAGATGTAAGAGCTATCACCCAAACCGTCTGGCTGTGCTGTTTTCTCATTTGGATCAAAGCTGCCAACATTCTGATGGCAATCCATATCAACATTCGGTGCATCATCATCTTGCGGAAACAAATTGACATAACCCATCGAAAAATCAGGATTGCCACAACCTTCTATTGTTACTGCAACAGTATTGTCTTCATTTGGATAAATTGGAAACTGCCTGCCTTCCAATCGCAGTGTTTTTCCTGATGGATTATATACAGCAATCGCATCAAAAAACTGCAATGAGCTGAAATGTATAGTTCCTTCTGTTAAAACAGAATCATTTTCGAGAATACGATATGGAAAATCAAATGCATTAAGTGAGCCGGAGTTTTGAATGTAAAAGAATACAGTGTCGTTTCTGCAAACTGCTGATGCGTTAATTCGAGGCAAGTCAGCAATTAAACAAGTTTCATACGGAAACGAAGTCGCTTTCACACAATGCGTTTGTCCTAAGATAGTTGAATCACAATCTACTTTTATTTTTAGGTTTTTGCGAATAGTTTGTAATGGCGCTACATCACCAACAAAAAGTCGATAGGTATTATTACCTAAATTCTGCGCCGAAGTAAAAGCAGTATCAGTTGCAATCAGATGTTCATCCAGTTCAATATCTACATAGCTGTTCAATGCAGTGTCGCTGCTTTCATTAAAAAGTGTAAGCGTATAATTATTATCAAAACATCTGCGTAAAAACGGCGTTGAAATTTCCACCTTTAATTTTGGTGTTGCATGAACACAGTTTTGTGTTTGTACTAAAAAGTTAATGATAGGATTTTGCGTGGTATCAGAAATATAAACATCAAAAGTATCTTCACATGCATAAGTAAATGTGTTTTGATTTTCTAAATGCAGAATTACTTTTCCGTGACCGGTATCTTTTGGAGCAAATGTAAAATTGCCTAAGTAATTAGTCGTGGTATAATAATGTCTGTTGTTAAGCAGTAATTCTACTAAAATATTTACAGCATTGGTCTCAGCACTGTCCGACTGACAGTTATTATTAATATCGTGTAAGATATTTCCTTCAACATAATTTGTGTAATCCAGGTTTTGAATACCTGCACATATGCTTTGAAACGCAACTGAACATCCGGATCCGCCAACGCTATTTGGTTGTTGGAAAAATAAAATTACGTTATTGAACGTATCTAATGCTAAAAACGCTTTCGGGTTATAACTAAAACTGGAGTTGTCAAAATAAGGAATGTTTAGTACTAAAGGCACTTTCTTTAAAAAATGCCCAATAGAATCATAAATATTCAGGTTCACCTTTGTCTCGGTATATCCGTTATAAGCTGTGTCATCATAAGACACAAATAAATACCTATTGTCAATGGTTTTCAATAAGTTATGATTGAGTTTTTGATTAAAAGTGATAGATTTTATTTCAATTCCTTGTGAGTTATAATATTTTACGGTACAAGAAGAATTTGTGTTGAATATTTTGTAATCTACATGCGATTGTTTTAGTTGATTGAGAGAGTCAATATGGTTTTGGAAATAATGACCTGCATATCCAATAAAGACTTGGCTATTCAACACTATGCCATCAGAATTACATGTTAGAAGTAAGCCATAAATAGTATCACCTATCAAATTGCCATTTAAAACTCTATATGCGTAAGCTTCGATGTATATAGTGTTGTTATAGGTTGTATGTTGTGTATTCTGAATTTCTAAAAAAGATGAATCGTTATCAAAGTAATTACTAAATAAACTTTGTGAATAGGTCCTATTTAAATTAGAATCTAATTTTATGATATTGATTCCGCCTGGTATTCCTGAATGTCTCACAGTATCTTCTTTTGCAGTGGTGTATAAAATAAGCTGTTGTTTATCCGCTGTAGGTAATATCAATGTACCATAGTCGTAATAATCATTATTGCCAAAAGCAAACGTGTGTTTTTCAATATCATAAAATTGTAATAAAGAATCAGGATAATAAGCTGAATCGGGAAATGAAGAATACATGGTTTGCTTTAAGGCACTAGTTGCTTTAACATATCTTAATGTGGATGTGTTTCTTGTATATCCGATACAATCACCGGTTTCTAAATAACCCAGATAATGTACATTATTGTTTTCGTCATAATAAGAACTTCCTATATATGGTAATGCATCCGCAAACCTGCAATGAACCGAAGAGTCATTATCTGTGTAGCATGTATATTGAAACAAAACAGAATCATTACTTACAGGAAATTTTTGAATGTAAATTATAGCATCACTTCTTCTTTCATCAGGAATTAATGAATTGGTATAGTTGATGCTGAAATTGTAGAAGTTACGAAATGGTGCAGTGGTTTCAAAATGTTGTTGTTCATTAAAAAGTCCGTGGCAATCATAATCAAAATCACATTGTTGATTGGTTTTAATATAGAGATCAATTTTATTGTCTTTACATTCCATATTACTTAATGCGCCTATTGGTATGCTAGGGAAATAGAAATTGCCTAATTGTGCAAATGTATATTGTATTGAGGCGATTAAAAAAAACAAATAAATTGCAATTTTTTTTAACATATGATGGAGTTAATGGAATAATAAAATAAAAAAAATATTTTTCATATAAAAATTATTTTATACAAATCTACTTAAATTACATCGTTTTAATTACAGACAAATTTTCCTTTTTGTAAGACAGTAAAAAATGATATTACAATGTAATTGTCTGAAAAAAAGTATATTATAATAGTTTTCGTAACTCATCCAGTTTCATCAATGCTTCCACAGGCGTTAAGGTATTGATGTTTACTTTTTCCAACACTTCTTTCAGTTTCAGCAAACGTGGATCGTCCATAGCGAACATATTCAGTTGGAAATCTTCTTTTGTAGGAATGTTTTTTAAGGTAGTAGAAATATCACTTGCCAGGTTTCGCTGCGATTCCAGTTCGATTAAAATTTCATTCGCGCGTTTGATCAGTTCGTTCGGCATGCCTGCCATTTTCGCTACATGAATACCAAAACTATGCTGCGAGCCGCCTTCAACCAGCTTTCTTAAAAACACTACTTTATTCGTCGTTTCTTTCACCGCAACATTATAATTTTTGATGCGTGGAAATTTATCAGCCAACTCATTCAGTTCATGGTAATGCGTGGCAAACATGGTTTTCGGTTTCGCAGTTTTATTATTATGCAAAAATTCCACCAGACTCCATGCAATGGAAATGCCATCATATGTTGAAGTACCGCGACCAATTTCATCTAATAACACCAAACTTCTTTCCGATATATTATTCACGATACTTGCCGTTTCAATCATTTCTACCATAAACGTAGATTCGCCTAAACTCAAATTATCACTGGCGCCAACACGCGTAAATATTTTATCAACGATACCGATCTGTGCTTCATGTGCAGGCACGAAACAACCCATTTGCGCCATCAGCACAATCAACGCTGTTTGTCTCAAAATGGCAGATTTACCTGACATATTCGGACCTGTGATGATAATGATCTGCTGTTCGTCCGGATGCAGATACACATCATTTGGAATGTATTGTTCGCCAAGCGTGAGTTGATGTTCGATCACAGGATGTCTGCCTTCTGTAATTTTTAACGATGTATCATCTGCCAAAACCGGACGACGATAATTATTTTTCAAAGCGATATTTACAAATGATTGCAGGCAATCCAATCGCGCAATTAAATTAGCGTTGAGTTGTATTGGTTGTATATAATCTAAAATTTCTGTGATCAGTTCTTCAAATAAGCGTACTTCAAGCGACAATATTTTTTCTTCTGCACCTAATATTTTTTCTTCGTATTCTTTCAGTTCAGGCGTGATGTAACGTTCTGCACCGGTCAATGTTTGCTTACGAATCCAGTCATTCGGCACTTTATCTTTATGCGTATTTCTGACTTCTAAAAAATAACCGAATACATTATTAAAACCAATTTTTAACGAAGGAATTTGTGTGCGGTCGCTCTCGCGGTTTTGAATTTCTAATAAATAATTTTTTCCGGAAGAAGACAGATTTCTGAGTTCATCTAACTCGGCAGAAACACCTGTTTTTATAGCGTTTCCTTTTTGTACGGCAACCGGCGCATCTTCATTTAATGTGTTCTCAATTTTTTCTTTGATCAGTTGACATAACTGCAATTGCTCGCCTATCTTTTTTAAACCATTATTATTCGATGACAAACAAATTTCTTTGATTGGTTGAATCGCTTGCAACGCGCGTTTTAATTGTGCTACTTCGCGCGGATTGATTTTACCTAACGGCACTTTTGAAATCAATCTTTCCAGATCACCGATTTGTTTAATGTGATGCATGATATTATGCAGCACATCCTGATCTTTGATCATATATTCAACAGCATCTAAGCGTTCGTTGATCTGTTGAATATCTTTTAAAGGCAACACGATCCAGCGTTTCAGCAAACGGCTACCCATTGGCGAAATCGTTTTATCCAATACTTGTATTAACGGAACACCTTTTTCATGCAAGCTGTTCACCAACTCTAAATTGCGCGCCGTAAATCTATCAATCCAGACAAATTTATCATGCTCAATTCTTGAAATCGTAGCAACATGCTGTAGTTTGTTGTGTTCGGTATCGGCTAAATATTGTAAGCACGCGCCGGCTGCCTGAATACCTAATACTAATTCATCTACACCAAAACCTTTCAGTGTTTGTACTTGAAAATGCGTATGTAATTTTTCTTTTAAAAAATCTTCCTGGTAAATCCAATCTTCTAAAGCAAACGTGTAATACTTATTTCCATAAATGCCGACAAATCTTTTTTGCTGATGTTTTGGAAAAATAATTTCAGAAGGAGTGAAACTTTGTATCAGTTTATCGATATACGATTCATCGCCTTCAGCTACTAAAAATTCACCGGTAGAAATATCAATGAACGCAATGCCGATTTCTTTTTCCGTAAAAAAAACAGATGCTAAAAAGTTGTTTGATTTATGATCTAAAATTTTATCATTGACAGCAACACCAGGTGTGATGAGTTCGGTAACGCCACGTTTTACGATGCCTTTCACCATCTTCGGATCTTCCAACTGCTCACATATCGCCACACGATAACCAGCTTTCACTAATTTGGGTAAATACGTTTCTACGGAATGATGCGGAAAACCTGCCAATTCTAATTCTGTCTGGCTGCCATTGGCACGTTTCGTTAAAACAATACCTAAAATCTGCGAAGCTTTGATGGCGTCAGCTCCAAATGTTTCGTAAAAATCACCTACACGAAACAACAAAATAGCATCAGGATATTTTTGCTTGATCTTATTGTACTGACCCATTAACGGTGTCTCTTTCACTTCTTTTTCTTTTGCCACAATATTTTATTTTTTAACGTATCACAGAGTTACTCCGAGTTTTCACAGAGTATAATATAATAAAACTCTGTGTACTCTGTGTATCTTTGTGCCACTCTGTGATATAAAACTCAAAAATACAACTAATGCGTAAATTAAAATTGGACGAACTCAATAGATTATCAACAAATGAATTTAAAGTTGCTGATAAAACACCGATTATTGTGGTGTTAGATAATATAAGAAGTGCTGCCAATATCGGTTCTGTTTTTCGTACCTGCGATGCGTTTTTGATTGAAGCGCTTTATTTAGTTGGTATCTGCGCGACACCACCCAATCGTGATATTCAGAAATCGGCACTTGGTGCAACAGAAACGGTTGAATGGAAATATTTTGAGAATATCAAAGATTGCATCGCTGCATTAAGAGAACAAATATGTGAAATCATGACGATAGAGCAATCTGATCAATCAGTAATGCTAAATGATTTTCAGCCGGAAAATGATAAAAAATATGCGTTAATTTTCGGTAACGAAGTGGATGGCGTTTCTGATTTTGCTATTCAGTATTGCGATTCTTGCTTGGAAATTCCGCAATTCGGTATGAAACATTCGCTGAACATTTCAGTAAGTGCAGGCATTGTACTTTGGGATTTTGTAAGCAAATGGAATTCAAATAAATGATTTATCTTTAATAAAAATCTGGTTATGCTTAAAACTGTTTTTTACTATACTGCTGCAATTTTATTTTTTACGGCATGTCATCATACAGAAAATAAAGAAGATACGGCACGTTTTTTTCAAAATTATATAGCTGATATTCCTGAAATAAAATTACCTCAAACATATATCGTAAACCAGGAAAAAGACGATGCGTTTGCGCGTCCGTTAGATTCTGTTATAGCAAAACGTTTAGACCTGGAAATGAGTGAAAACTTACATGAATACGGCTGGGAAATTTCCGGTAAGATTGATGGAAAAAGCTGGATCGGCATAGTATATAATCTGGTGTATGCCAATGATTATGAAAAACATTTTACTACGTTTGATACCGCAGGAAATAAAGTAGATGATTTGATTTTGATGTCGAATGATGTACAGTTTTTTTCGCCGGTGAAAGAAGGTTTTTATCAATCAACGATCGATGCCAATTTTCGTGTTTCTGTAGAAAACGGATTCAAATTATTTCAGGATGAAGAACATACGAAAGTGGTTTCGAATAAGCATTATTATATGACATATCAGATCACGCCTGAAGGAAAATTTGATGTTATTTTTAAAACAGAAAAAGACTTGCTTAGTGATGCTTCAGAAGAAGATATTACGAATCAGAATGTAAAATTAGTTTGGAAAAATGATGTTACCGGAAATGAAATTCATTTAGAAATTACACCAAAAAATAAAGATAAAAACTGGTTCTATGAAACAGCGGCAACCGGCGAAGAAGGCATTGATTTTGTTGGCTCAGAAGGCACTTATTATACGGTTAAAACATTTGATGAACAAGTGATAGGCAATGTTGAGTTTACAGGTATTTATGATACATTAGAAACTAAAATTCCAAGACGAATTAGTTTTACAAATCCTAAAAAACAAAAGTTTGATTATGTGTTGGTGAAGTGATATTTAGACCTTTTTATTCCACTCTAACATATCATTTCTTTTGCAGTTAACTATCAACCATTCTTCTAATGAAGTTCGCATAAAAGACGGTTTAATCTCTACAAATGAAAAGCCAAAAAAATTGTTTTTTATATTTACTTTGATATTATCAAGTTGTGAACCTGTTGCTAAATTCCTTTTCGTAAAATGAGCTCTTATTCTTTGCCTTGAAATAGAATTCTTTGCATGTCCAACATATTTAGGTATTAGTGTTTCTTTAGTGTCACCCAACCATAGACAATAAATAATGTATTTTTTTGTTATTGTAGTTAATAATTCTTTATTAAGTCTATCGAATGTGGTTATATCAAAATTTTCATATACTATATGATGGACATTATTTATAGAAAAAAGATAATTTTTTGCCTCATTAAATGTTGTTTCAATACTATTAATGTCGAATTCTATAACTTTCATGATAATACGTGCTATTACTTATTCCAAATGCAATAATTCTTCTTGCTCTAATTTTACGAAATTCATACCCATTTTATATTCCTGATCGAACAATTTTAAAAGTTGTCGATAAGCAAAAACATTACTGATCCAGTCGATGCCGTTCACATCAATAATCACATATTTATTTTCCGGATTTTGCTTGAAAAATTCAAAGTACATGCGTTCCAAACGATTCAGATAAACACGCGAAATATTCTGTTCATATTCGCGACCTCGCTTTCTGATGTTGCGCATTAACTGATCGGTGTCTGCATGCAAATAAAAAATAATTTCAGGTTTCGGTAGCTTTTTATAAACCTGATCAAAAAAATGTTTATACAGTTTGTATTCTTGTTTACTCAAATTCACTTTTGCAAACAACAAACATTTTTTCAGCATATAATCGGTTACCGTAAAATTGGAAAAAATATTCGGTTCGCTGAAAATGCGTGTCAGTTGCTGATAACGCTCAATCAAAAATGACATTTCTAACTGCAACGCATATTTGGAATTGTCTTCATAAAATTTCGGTAAATACGGATTGTCTTCAAACGCTTCCAAAATCAACTGACCTTTAAATTCTTCTGCCAATAGCGAAGCCAGTGTCGTTTTGCCGGCGCCAATATTGCCTTCTATCGTGATGAATTTGTAGATCATAGTCTTTTGTTGTCATGCTGAGGCACGAAGCATCTTTTTTTTCAGTTATTTATGGTTTAAAAATACCAACTTTACTGTCATCTTTACAAACTTTTGCCAATTCTTCTATCGACTCATGTAAAACAGGATGTGTATAAGTTTTGTTGAGTTCGAGCAATGGCTGCAGTGTAAAATTCCGCAAGTGCAGTCGCGGATGCGGAATGGACAGATTTTTTGCATTAAAAACAATATCATCGTACAGCAAAATGTCAATATCTATAGTGCGTGCCGAGTAATTTCCTTTGTTTGTTCTTCCTAAATTTTTTTCTATTTTTTGTAAGATTTTAAGTAATTGTAAAGGCGATTTATCAGTTTTTATTTCTAATGCCTGATTTAAATAAGTCGGCTGATTCAGCTTTGCCCATGGTGCAGTTTCATAAATTGCCGATTTTTTGGTGATTTCGCCAGCATGGTTCGCAATAAAATATTCAGCAAGCAACAGGAATTTCAAACGGTTGCCTTTGTTGGATCCTAGTAACAAATAAACAATCTTCAATCGTGGTATTTTTTCAATAATAACAATTAATTTTGAACTTTAAAATGAAGATAATAGTTATTAGTGAATTGTTACCCGTTTTATAATTTCATTTATTAAAAAATATTTATGAGAAATTTCTTTAAAATCTTTTTTGCCTGTTTGTTGGCTATCTGTTTTGCAACATTTATTTTTTTCTTTTTTATAGTAGGAAGCTTAGGTGGTGAGCAAGCACCAAAATTGGAAGCCAATTCTATTTTGAATTTGACATTAAAAGGCGAAATTACCGACAGAGCATATACCAATCCGTTCCGTAATCTGAGTCCGATGTCAGCGCTTTCCGGTTCTGTGTCCGATGAACCGACTATTGGTTTGTTTGAATTGAAAAATGTAATTAAATACGCAAAATCAGATGACCATATCAAAGGAATTTTTCTGAATGTAGATGAAATTTCCACCGGACCGGCGACATTATATGATTTGAAAAGTGCGCTGGAAGACTTTAAAAAATCAGGTAAGTTTATTTACTCATATTCTAATTCAACAACAGAAAAATGTTTATTATTGAATAATGTTGCAGACAAGTTTTTTATCAATCCATTAGGTGATTGTGAGTTCGATGGTTTTGCCGTTCAACGCGAATACATGAAAGGTTTGTTTGATAAATTAGGCATTGAATTTAAAGTGTTTTATGTAGGCGAGTATAAAAGTGCGACAGAAGGTTACAGACGCACAGATATGAGTCCTGAAGACAGAGTACAGAATACAGAATTATTGAAAGATATTTCAGGTGAATACATGACTGACTTAAGCAAACTAACCAAAGTTCCGGTGGATTCTTTACAACATATACAAGATAATTTATTGGTGATGAATGCTAATGATGCCGTGAAATATCACCTGGCGACAGCTATGAAATACGAAGATGAAGTAAAAGAAGAAATTAAAACTAAATTAGGTTATAAAAAAGATGCCGATCTTGCAATGATCTCATACAATAAATATAAAGATATTGTAAAAGAAAAAAGTAAAGCAGAAAAAGCAACTAAGATTGCAGTAGTATATGCTGAAGGCGAGATCAATGACAGCAAATCAGATGATGGAACGGTTGGCGGCGAAGCGTATGTAAAGATGTTGCAGCAAATTGAAAAAGATGATGATGTAAAAGGTGTGGTGTTGCGTGTAAATTCACCAGGCGGCAGCGCATTTGCTTCCGAACAAATCTATCATCAGTTAAAAAGATTAAAATTAAAGAAACCTATCGTAGTTTCTATGGGCGACTATGCTGCTTCAGGTGGTTATTACATTTCCGCTATTGCTGATAAAATTATCGCGCAGCCAAATACCATTACCGGTTCTATAGGTATTTTTGGTCTGGTGCCGAATTTAAGAAAAGCATTGAATGACAAAGTTGGAATTACATTTGATGAAGTAACTACTGCTAAACACGCAAATTTCTTTAATACAACCAATGATTGGGACGACGTTGAGTTAAAACGTGTTCAGCAAAATGTAGAACATGGTTATGCTATATTTTTAAACAGAGTTTCTGATGGCAGAAAAATGGATACTGCTGCGGTGAATAAAATTGCGCGTGGCAGAGTTTGGACCGGACAAGATGCTAAAAATATCGGCTTAGTAGATGAACTTGGCGGTTTGGAACTGGCCATTGAAAAAGTAAAAGAACTGGCAAAGATCAAAGAAGCAGAAGTGGTGAATTATCCGAAAGAAAAGACGATGTTTGAAAGTATTTCAAGCAGCATTTTTGGCGATGACGATAAAGATAATGCAACTGAAATGATTAAAAATCTGACACCGCAAATTTTATATATGAAACAAATTGAACGTATCAAATCATTAGGTGTGTTGCAATACAAAGTTCCATACGATATTACGGTGAAGTAATCAATATAAACAATATTTCAAAGTAAAAAGGATTGCGTAAGCAATCCTTTTTTATTAACTATTATAAAAGGAAACGTGCGTATTTTTATACGCACGTCCAACATCATTTAATAAAAAAAAAGGAAGGTTTTTATTTAATGCTGCCAACTATCTTAGCAAACTCGCTGTAAGTTTTTAAAGCAGATAGATTAGCATCTGTGTTTAATAGTTGAGCATTTGAATAGCCATTTTTTACTGCAGTTTTCAGGCAAACCAATGCATCGTAATGTTGATTGATTTGCGTTAATGCTTTTGCTTTTTCAATCATAATATCAGCATAAACTGCTTTGTACGTTTCTTTGTCTTTTGCTGATAATGCATTGTAAGTAGCTAACCATTTTACAATTGCTTTGTCAGCGTTTTCAAATTTTTGTTCTGCAATGTATTTGGTTGCCATTGCCTGCATTTGTTGGCTGTACGTTTCAAACGTTGAAACATCTACTGTTGGTTTTGCGATAGATAAGAAGACAAAACTTCCTACTGCTATCAAAAGTGATAACTTTTTCATTTTGATTTTTTTTAAGTTTTAAGAAATTGTTTTAAATATTGTTTTGCTGTTTTTTTTATTAGTGTTAAAGACAAGCAACCTATTACAAAGTTGCCTGACTTTAATACTTTTTAACGTTTAATCCAGAGGAATTAATTCGCCGTTTACCATTTTAAAAATATAATGTTCACGACCTAATCTGATATTGATTCTTTCTTCTATAGAATCTTGCATTTCTTCTTGTAATTCTGCAGCGTTTTCGAGTGCTTCATTTATCTTTTCCTGAGCTTTATCTAACGCATCGTTTACATCTTCGTTATTGCTTTCTATGTTGATTGTTATTTTAGAAGAATCTTTACCATCGTTTAATTTGATTTGTAAATTTTTTGGTGTCGGTGGCGTTGGCGGCGTTGGCGAAAGTGGTGCAAGTGGCGCCAGTTGATTTGTTCCGTTTCTTAAACTTTCCCAATTAATTGGTAATTTATCTTCATCCATAAAATCTTCCACTTTTTCATTCCATCGTATTACTTTGCCTTCCGGAACAAAAACCTTAATCGTTAATTTTTGATTTCTGAATTTATTCTTTGCAGAATTAAATTCTAAAAACGGATCGATAATGAATTTGTTATTGACTTGCGATATGGTATGCGTAATAGCAGAAGCATTGATCAGTGCTTCTTTCTCATTTTTGCCTTGCGCTGAAAATTCTTTTAATATAACCAGAGAATCTGAATTGCTTGGATAAATTTCAATGTCAACAGGAATTCTCAATTCGTGGTCATTCGAAACGAATTTTAAGAAACTGCCAAAAGAATTGAAACTAAAATTTAAATCATCTTCACTTTTGTCGGTGTAAGCAATCGCCAATTGTATCGTATCTAAGCTGGATGTATAATTGATCGGAACATGCTGTGTTACTTTCTTGTGTTCCTGTATTAAACTTTTGCCGTTTTGATAAGCTATATTTAATAATAACAAACCGAACATAAATAAACCAAATAAAGGCAACACTAATTGTTTTTTAAATGGTTTTGATGTTTTTGAAACCAGATGTACAATACCTGTTATAACCAAAATAAATGGAATTATAGAAACTAAAATTGCACCGATGGAAATCAGCCAAGCGTAAGAGTTTGAATCAAAGAAATATTTAGAGGCCAATGGTGTGCCAAATAATAAGCCAATACCGGCGCCAAATGTAGTCGCAAATAACGCGATTAATAATCCTAAAACTACAACACCGATAATAAATATACCGATATACAGTAAAAATTTGAAAAAGTATTTAACCAATAAACCTAAAAATCCGATAATTTGTGCTAACGCGCCTTTATTGTTTTTCAAGTTGTTTTGTACTTTATCCGTTTCGTCTTTGATCGTTTTTTCAATATTAGATAAGTTAATTGGCTCGCCTTTCATTTCTAATTTCTGTGCTGAAGTTTGTGCTTCAGGCATAATAATCCAAAGTATAATATAAACTAACACCGGTGAGCCAAAACCAACCACTGTAAATATGATAAACGCAATACGAATCCAGATCGGATCATCGATTCCAAAATATGCGCTTAAACCGGAAGCCACACCTGCAATGATCGGCTCATCTGTATCGCGATATAAACGTTTGCCTGTTTTTACGTTGTTGCCTGTATTTACTGTTGTTGAAGAATAATTTTGTTCGGCAGTTTGTTGTTGTTGTTCATTTTTTTCTTCATCAAATTCCTGTGGTTTTCCCATCATACCAATTACCAGATCTGCATCTTCTTTTGTAATAATATGATTTTTACCTTTTGCTAAAAATAATTCTGCAAAACGGTCTTTGATATCGGAAATAATTTCGTCTTTACCTTCTTCGTTCGCATAGAATTTATCTAAGGAACCAAAGTATGCTAACAATGTTTCATAGGCATCATCATTGATGTTGAAAATCTGGTTAGCTAAGTTTATGGTGAATGTCTTGTTCATGATATTTTTTTATTTATGATGATTGGTTGATTTAGATTTGATTGGTTGATTCGGTTTCATTTCTGCTGGATTGAACTGCTGAGTTTACAGCTATTGCCAGTTCGTCCCAAGTTGCGGTCAATTCATCTAATGAAGCTCTTCCGCTTTCTGTGAGTGTGAAGTATTTTCTTGGCGGTCCTGATGTAGATTCTTTCCACTCGTAAGTCAGTAAACCTGCATTTTTTAAACGCGTTAATAATGGATAAACAGTGCCTTCCACTACTAACATGTTCGCATTTCTTAAAGCATCTAAAATATCGGAAGCATATACTTCGCCGCGTGAAATAATACCCAAAATACAGAATTCCAAAATGCCTTTTCGCATTTGTACTTTTGTATTTTCGATACTAAACGCTGATGATGGTTGTGTCGTCATGTGTTTGTTTATTTAATTTCGTTAATAATTATATTGCCGTCTTTATCCGTGCTGATATTGAATTTTGCATTTTCTTTCTCTAATATTTTTAACAATGCTTCTCTTTTTTCTTTGTTGTTCTTGTAATAACTTCTGATAAATGCTCTGGCAGCTTCTTTCATTTTTTCTTCGCTGATGTTATTCAGGTCAAATGAAACTTTTTTACCGTCAATTGTCAAATCTGCATTGATGTGTAAATTTGATTTTTTCGAGTTTTCATTTTCGGCAAAGCCAAACGAAACTGTAAACAGTAAAAGTGCTATAATGATGTTCTTTTTCATGATTGACTTTTTATGAGTTAATTAATTTTTTATTTATTCAATAATAATTTCATTGAATAAATTTTTCCTGGTGTAATATTAAAATTGTAAGTAGTGTTCTCAATAAATTTCAAAACCTCATTTTTTGCAGACTCACTTTCACCATCTAAATAGGTGATAAACGCTTTTCCGTTTTCGTCGATAATGTAATCTACATTTACCGATGTCATTTCCGGTGCTTTTTCAGTTTCAGTGATGATGTTTGAAAAATTTGGTTTTTCTACCATAATTTCTGTTTTAGCTGTTTTACTTTCTTTAGTAGAATTTGCTAAAGCTTGTTTCGAAAGTGCAGGTAACATTACGAATGTGATAGCTGCGATAATTAAATTGTTCATGTGTTTATTTTTTAAATTTTGTTTTACTTAGTAATTGACAATGCAAATATACACACAAAAAAAGGTATTATGCAACACATAGTAGTAAAATTTAACAAAATAATTTTTAAGTTGTTGATTATCAATACTAATAATTTTTAATTTTTTTTACGAAAAATATAATTTAAGAAAAAAAAGCTAATTTTTGGCGTATTTTTGTCTTATGAATAAGAAGATATTTTTAAAAATTGTGCTGATTTGCTTCCTTTTTTTAGGAAAAAATTCATTTTCGCTCGAAATTGAAGCCAATAATTCGCCGTATGATGTGGTGTATAATCATACTTATTATCTGAATAAAAACCATTATGACGAATTAAAAGCAGCCGAATCTTTTCATATTACCCGCAAAAAAGAGCGAATTAAAGCTGCAAAAACGTTGTACGAAATACTGAATGGAAAAGGAATTGATGTGAATGCAATGACCAGTAAAATTCCGAGTAATCCTGACTTTGTAGATTCTGCAACACGACGAAATATATATGTGCTGTACGATAAATTACCGGAAGTTTTTGTAGAAAAAGTAGGCGATAAGTGGTACTATTCACAATATACCGTTGATGCATTGAGCAGAATACATGCAAAGATTTTTCCGTTTGGTTCTAATATTTGGGCAAAATGGTTCAGTTTTATTGAAGATAAAATTGTTTTCAGGCTGCATTTATGGCAATGGATTGGAATTGGCATTGTTTTATCAGTCTTTTTATTTTGTTTCTTTTTACTGAAATATTTCTTTCGCTTCTTGTTCAATAAAGTTTTATTCAGAAAATATGTAAATGAGGTTCAGGATCAGGACAAAATAAAAACGGTATCTAATCTATTTTCCACTTGGGTTGGTGTAAAAGTGCTGCAAATCTTTCTGCCAACTTTATTTATAAATCCAAAATATTCCATTCCGACAATAAAAGGAATTTCTTTTGTCGCAGCTTCTTTGATGGTATTAATCGTGTATAAGTTGGTAGAATTATTTCTGTTTTATGCAAAAAAATATTCCGACAGAACATCTGTACAATGGGACGACCAGATCGTTGTTATTTTGCAGAAATTCATGAAATTTATGGTTGTCTTTTTGGGTTTATTTTTTGTGTTAAACACA
This sequence comes from Chitinophagales bacterium, assembly GCA_046329815.1. Classification (GTDB taxonomy): domain Bacteria; phylum Bacteroidota; class Bacteroidia; order Chitinophagales; family JADIYW01; genus JADJSS01. The sequence continues at coordinate 541,120 of JAXLTY010000001.1, read as the reverse complement.
TTAGATGTAAATCTGGCGACCATCATCGCAGGTTTGTCTGTCGGCGGTTTGGCATTAGCGTTGGCTGCACAAGATACCGTAAAGAACTTTATTGCATCGATAATGATCTTTATTGATAAACCATTCCGTATTGGCGATATGATTAGCAGCGATAATTTTGAAGGCACTGTTTTAGAAGTTGGTTTTCGTTCCACACGTATTAAAACCGCGAATGATTCTGTTATTTATATTGCTAATGCGAAATTATCTGAAATGACAATTGATAATAAAGGTTATCGGGTATTCAGAAAATTTAAAACAGAAATTACGATACAACACGATACACCGTTGTATAAAATAGAACGTTTTATTGAAGGTATTCGTACTGTTTTACTGAAACATCCATACACTAAAAATTCTTCTATAGAAGTATTCTTATCCAATATCAGCACCAAAGGAAATATAATTTTTATTAGCTATACGTATAAGATTTACAACTATAAAGAAGAAATTGCTTACCGTGAATTTATTTTAATGCAGATTTTACAGTTAGCAGATATTCTGCAGATCAGATTTGTGAATGAAAATGCAGATGGAATGAATATGAACTTAACACCAATAAATATAGATGATTTGGATGCATCGATGAGTAATTATTTTGTACTGCTGGATGAGAAGTTAAAAATAAATTCACAAAATAATTTTGTAAAATAATAAATGCGCTCAAATCTTGAGCGCATTTTCATAACGTATCATTTCAATAAGGTGACTGTTCCTTTCTTAAATATTTTTTCTTTGTGTAAGATATCGTAATAAGACAAAGTCCAGATATAACTATCTACTTGTTGTTCTTCACTTCGTAAGAAACCATTCCAGCCATCGATAATATTATTAGATTTAAATACCAAAGCGCCCCAACGGTTGAATACTGAAAACTCCAAATCCGTATAATCATCACAGAACTTAAGTGGTTTCAGATCATCATTAATTCCATCGCCATTTGGAGAGAATGCTGAAGGTATTAAAAATTCACACTCACAGTTTTTCCATTTTATTTTAACAGTATCTGGTTTTGAAACACAGCCGTTAATGTCATTAGTAACCACTAAAACATAATTACCGGCTGTGTCAGTTGTTGGTTGCGCTATATTAGTTGCACTGATGCCCGTTACATTTGTCCAATGATAACTGAATCCTGCAACTGCCGGTGTACCTAAAGTAATTGGAATATGCGGACAATCAAAAATAGCGCTATCACCTGCATCAGCAACAGGACGAACGGTATCGCGTGTGATGGTAACGGCATCTGTCGTTTTACAGCCATTACTTGTTTTTGTTACAGTAAGCGTGAATGTGCCGGTAGAATCAACTTTAGGTTGTGGATTGTTAACATTTGATAATCCGGCTGAAGGCGACCATGAATAGGTATTACCAGCAACAGCAACAGACCCAATAATCGCAGATGTTTTTATACACGTTAAGATTTGATCGATGCCGGCATTTGCAACAGGGAATGATGTGTCTTGAGTAACAAGAACGTTATCTGATTTTGAACAACCGTTACTTGTTTTAGTCGCTGTAACAGTATAAGTTCCTGTAGTATTTGTTGTTGGTTGAGCAGTGTTCGGATTATCCAAACCTGTTGTTGGTGACCATGTGTAAGTAATTCCAGCAACAGAAGTGGTTCCTATTTGTTTACTAGGATTTGTACAGGTTAAGATGATATCAGCACCTGCATTAACTGTTGGTCGTGTTGTATCAACAGATACGATAACGGCATCAGTAGCGGTACAACCGTTTGCAGTATTGGTAACGGTGACAGTATAAGTACCGGCAGCGGTAGCAGTTGGCTGCGCAATGTTGTTAGCAGACAGACCAGTACCCGGTGACCATGAATAGGTATTACCTGCAATAACAGCAGAACCTATAACAGCACTGGTTGCAATACAGGTTAAAGATTTATCAGCACCAGCATTAGCGACAGGCGGAGTAGTATTCTGAGATACGATAACAGCATCAGTAGCTGTACAACCGTTTGCAGTATTGGTAACGGTGACAGTATAAGTACCGGCAGCGGTAGCAGTTGGCTGCGCAATATTATTAGCAGACAAACCAGTACCCGGTGACCATGAATAGGTATTACCTGCAAGAGCAGCAGAACCGATAACAGCACTGGTTGCAGCACAGGTTAAAGATTTATCAGCACCAGCATTAGCGACAGGCGGAGTAGTATTCTGAGATACGATAACAGCATCAGAAGCGGTACAACCATTAGCAGTATTGGTAACAGTGACAGTATAAGTACCGGCAGCGGTAGCAGTAGGCTGTGCGATGTTGTTAGCAGACAGACCAGTACCAGGCGACCATGCATAGGTATTACCGGTAACAGCAGCAGAACCAATAACAGCACTGGTTGCAGTACAGGTTAAAGATTTATCAGCACCAGCATTAGCGACAGGCGGTGTAGTATTCTGAGATACGATAACGGCATCAGAAGCGGTACAACCGTTTGCAGTATTGGTAACGGTGACAGTATAAGTACCTGCAGCGTTAGCAGTAGGCTGTGCGATGTTGTTAGCAGACAGACCAGTACCAGGTGACCATGCATAGGTATTACCGGCAACCGCAGCAGAACCGATAACAGCACTGTTTGCAACACAGGTTAAAGATTTATCAGCACCAGCATTAGCGACAGGCGGTGTAGTATTCTGAGATACGATAACGGCATCAGTAGCGGTACAACCATTTGCAGTATTGGTAACGGTGACAGTATAAGTACCTGCAGCGTTAGCAGTAGGCTGTGCAATATTATTAGCAGACAAACCAGTACCCGGTGACCATGAATAGGTATTACCGGCAACAGCAGCAGATCCGATAACAGCACTGGTTGCAGCACAGGTTAAAGATTTATCAGCACCAGCATTAGCGACAGGCGGTGTAGTATTCTGAGATACGATAACAGCATCAGAAGCGGTACAACCATTTGCAGTATTGGTAACGGTGACAGTATAAGTACCTGCAGCGGTAGCAGTAGGCTGCGCAATGTTGTTAGCAGACAGACCAGTACCAGGTGACCATGAATAGGTATTACCGGCAACAGCAGCAGAACCGATAACAGCACTGGTTGCAGCACAGGTTAAAGTTTTGTCAACTCCAGCATTCGCAGGTGGTAATGTTGCTGTTTGACTGATTACTACAGCATCGGTAGCAAAACAAGTAGTTGCTGCATTTGTGACGGTCACAGTGTAAGTACCGGCTGCAGTAACGGTTGGTTGAGCAATGTTATTAGCAGACAAACCAGTACCTGGTGACCATGAATAGGTATTACCTGCAACCGCAGGTGTTCCTATTACAAAGCTAGATGTTGTACAATCTAAAGTTCGGTCAATACCTGCGTTTGCGATTGGTAAATTATTTACAGTAATTCGTACGGTGTCTTTGCAAGAACCAGTGTTCCATTCAAAATTGTAAGTTCCTGCAGTGTTAAACGGACCTACATTGGATGTAGGATTAGAAACTGAAGTGATGGTTACAGCAGCAGGATTTGTAGCTAACGGAGTCCATGTTCCGGTTCCCGAAGATGCAAATGAAGTACTTGTATTTAAACAGATTGACTGATCAGGACCGGCAATAGAACCACCTAAACTGACAACTACCGTATCTACGTCTGTACAACCATTATTATCGGTTGCGGTTAGATAGTATGATGTTGTCGTGGTTGGTGTAACAGTCGGACTTAATGTAGTGGATCCTGTCATATTTGTAGTTGGCGACCAAACGTAGTTGACTGTATTTGTCGTATTAAAATATATACTCCAATCTAATAAAGTACCTACATCACCACCAGCATCATCTTTAATAACTAAATTCCAGGTGCCATTCACATTACAGGCATTTAATAGCGTCAATGCTTGTTCCGGCGTAAAGTTTCCGGTAAATGGAGAGGCACCCGCTGTAATGGCAGTGCCTGTTGGAACAAAGCAAGTATTAGTATAATTATCACCGGAACCGCCATTATCCGTTGAAAGTTCAATTTGAGTTCCGCCAGGACATTGCAAGTAAATATCCAAATCACCATCAAAAGGATGATTTATATTCATACAAACACGTTGTATAGGATTGGTAGAAACTAATGCAGGTGTGACTCCAGAAACTACAATTGGAGAAGTGATACCAGTCGTATTATTATCCGGTATTACAAAATCTGTTGGGTTTGTAAACACTTTTAAACCACTTAAAGGATATTCATTTACGCTGCCTACCAATTGTGTGGAACCGCCGCAAATAGCAACATCATTAGATGTAACCACCTGAGGTCCTGTTACATTTATTATTTTTTGATCGGTACATGCACCATTATTATAGAATAAGGTATGAGTTCCATATCCTGCAACCTGTGGATTAAACGTACCATTAGAAGTATTTGTAATACCAGGTCCAGACCATGTTCCGCCTGCAGGTGTGCCAACAACATTAAACGCAGGTGCGGAAATACATACATCCTGGTCAGCACCTGCATCAGCACCTGCAATACCAGATATTGTAAAATTAAAATCACAACTCTCGCCTGGCCAGTTGTCCACTAAAATGTAATATGTCTGACCCGCAACCATATTGGCAGCAGGAATTGTTAAAACGGCTGAACCGGAACCTGATATACTATTATCACAACCAATACTTGTAAACTGATTACTGTTAGCAGCATTACATGGACCAGAAGCACCCGTAAATTTGAATATTTCTACTTGTAAATCATCTCCGGTACAAACGGCATTCAAATTCATAACTACATTTTGAACAGGATTAGCTGCTGCAAAAGTGAACCAAACCGGATTATCTAATACAGCATTACAAATCCAATTTCCGATATTTACATCACCTGTACCTGTTGCATTAACTGTGGATGAAGAAATAAATTGATTTGGACATAATGGTTGCGCACCGGAGCATCGGTCATTAGCAGGAACACCGGAAGTTGGAGTATAACTATTTACACATAACTGAAATGAACCCACATTATCTACCGAACCATCTACAGCAATTAAATAAGTTTGACCAGCGATTAAATTATTCGCATTCATAGTAACTGATGTTCCTGCTGTGGTAGCGCAACTAGATGCACCGTTACTTGTCCATGTTGCACCATTGCAATTTCCTGTTTGTATTACTGCAATTTGCGGCTGATTGATAGCACCTGATACTGTAATAGTGTTAAAAGGCCCTAATGCAGTAAATTGAAAGAACACGGTGTTAAATGCACCTGTTGCAGACCAACAACCAGGATAAGAAGCGGAAAATAAATTCTCGCTGCCGGCACCTACATTGGTATAAGCATTTGCTCCTGAACAGAAATTAGATGCCGGTACCACAATTGCATTACATGGATTGTCATTGGTAGGAGCAATCGGTGATGTTAGGCATAACTGGAAAGTACCAACAAGGTTATTACTTCCATCTACATAAATATAATAGGTGGTTCCAATGGTTAGGTTGCTATAGTTGATAGTTGCTGTTGCAGCACCTGAGCTATTACACGTTAATTCGGTAAAAGTACCGGTACAGCCGGTTGCAGCCGGTTGTAATAATGCAATTTGCGGTTGTGTTAAAGTAGCACCGTTTACCGTAATATTTACAATTCGCGTGGTAGCAACAAATTTGAACCACATGCCATTGTTATTGCCGCCGGTAAAACAAGATGGAGGTGCCAATGTGCCTGTAATACCGGTATTATCGTATGCAGTTGCCGAAGAGCAACCATTTGATGATACGGCAATTGCCGTTGAGCAGTCATCGCCGGGTGCGGCAAATAAATTAGTATAACCAATAATAACAAAGAAGATTATTGTAAGGTATTTTCTCATAGGTGAATTTTAGATAAATGGTTAAAAGCCTGTTTCGGTATGTTTTTTCGGACCATATCTGAAACCGATATTTACCAATGTAATTACACTTTTTAAATTAGTTGAAACAACTTCGTCTTTTTTATTTTCCAGCATAGATGCCGGAACTGTTTTGCCTAATTGCTGCATTTGTATTAATGATGCAAGCTGAATTAGTGGTCCATCTTCAATTTGTACCAAGCGTACCGTATTGTAATTTCTGTAAGCATTAAAATCAAAACTTTCCAAAAGTGAGTACTGGTAATTGGTGTAGGTTTTATTGGCGTCTGTTAGTGTAATTCCATTTGCAGCCAGTCGCTGTTTGTAGTATTCGTTAGTTTCGTTTCCGTAAATGAACATACAAGTTGTCAAACAGATGACAACTGAGAGTAAATATTTTTTCATAGACTAAAAATGTATTCCTAAATATACTGAATAAATTTAATAATGTTAAAAATACACTAAGAAATAATGATTAAAGTCAATGGTTTTAAGTTGTTATCAGACCTATTTGGTGCAGATTACATATATTCATTTTTTGATATGTGTTTATCTGCAAACAGTTCTTTTTTTAGTTGGTGCTGCATTTTATTACCAACTTGTACGTTGCGAAGGTTTGTCTTCCCAATTTAATAAATTGCAACAATGTAACAACCTCTGCTTTTTATTAAAATTAGTTTCTGTTTTTTGATTAAGTAATTGATATTCAATAGTAATTTAATCGTGTTTAATAATCACTAACGAGCTGTTATTTTTCGTTTTTTTGCTGTAACTATAAAATAATGTACTGTAAGCATCTATTGAAGCACTGTACGAAACGATTTTTTAACTGTCAATTTTCATTTTTTCATTGTCAGATATGATTTATGTAGTGTCAGCATTCATTTATTGACTGTAAGCTGTCATTTTTACAGTGTCACGAATCATTTGTTGATTGTAAGCTGCCATTTTTACAGTGTAATTTTTCATTTTTGTACTGTAAGCTGCCATTTTACAGCTATAAATAATTATTTTTTTAATGTAAGACTCGATTTTTTCACCGTCAAATACTATTCAAGCGTTGTAATTTTTCACTTTTTCACAGCCAGTTTTCATTTACATGTGTGATTATTCATTTTTTTTTATGATTATATTTGAAGTGTTTGGTGCATTATAGTTCAAATAAAAAAGACTGTACCTTTCGTACAGTCTCGCTTTTTTGGTTATTATTGTATGTATAAAGAGTTTTGGCGTATGCCTATTTCAATAAGGTAACAGTGCCTTTTTTGAATATTTTTTGTTTGTTTAGTATGTCATAATATTGCAATGTCCAGATGTAACTGTCCACTTGTTGTTCTGCATTTTTTAAGAATCCGTCCCAACCGCTAGTAAGATCGTTTGAAGTAAACAATAAAGCGCCCCAGCGGTCAAATACAGAGAATTGCAGATCCGAATATTCATCGCAAAATCTTAATGGTTTGAAATTGTCATTAACGCCATCATTATTTGGAGAGAAAGCCGCCGGAAGCAAGAAATCGCAATTGCAGTTTTTCCAGAAAGTCACTACTGTATCCGGTAATGAAACGCAACCGTTCACATTGTTTTTTACTTTCAATACATAGGTACCTGCGGTATCGGTAGTTGGCTGTGCAACATTTGTGGCACTTATACCACTTACCGGCGTCCATGTATAACTCATTCCGTCTAAAGCAGGTGTTCCTAATACTAATGGTGCATGCGGACAATCAAATGTTTGGTCATCACCGGCAAAAGCAACCGGACGAATTGTATCACGTGTAATAGTGATTGAATCTGTTGATTTACAGCCGTTGCTCAATTTAGTTACTGTAACGGTGAAAGTACCTGTTGAATCTGCTCTTGGCTGAGAAACAGTAGTATTTGAAAGACCTGTAGCTGGCGACCATGCATATGCATATCCATTGGTTGCACCGGTACCAATATATGCTAATGTTTTAGTACAAGTCAATATCTGATCTTCGCCTGCATTTGCTACAGGGAATGATGTATCACGTGTGACTACTACAGCGTCTGTTTTTGTACAACCATTTATTGTTTTTGTAACTGTCAATGAGTATGTTCCAATTGCATTCACAGTCGGTTGTGCAAGTGTAGTGCTGTTTAAGCCAGCGGCTGGTGTCCATGCATAGGTGTTTCCGGAAATAGCAGGAGTACCGATTTGCTGAGCGGGATTTGTACAGGTTAATTTGATATCAGCACCAGCATTTGTTACCGGTTTTGTAGTATCAATTCCTACTGTTACTCCATCAATTGCTGTACAACCATTAGCAATCATGGTAACGGTCAGTACATACGTTCCTGGCGCGGAAGCTGTTGGCTGTGCAATATTTGCATTATCTAAACCAGCAGCAGGCGACCACGAATATGAGTATGCCGCAGAACCCGGTGAGCCAATTTTTTGTGTTGGATTCGCACAGGTGATTACTTTATCAAAGCCAATATTTGCTGCCGGCGCATTGATGTTTTGTAAAACATTTACCGCATCTGTTGAAGTACAACCATTCGATAATTTCGTAACTGTAACTGTATATGTGTTTGGTTCCGTTGCAGAAGGTTGAGCAATATTTGCATTCGTTAAGCCAATACTTGGTGACCAAGAGTAGGCATTTCCTGCAATTGCATCTGTTCCGATCATTTGAGATCTAACTGCACAAGTCAATGTCTTATTAACACCTGCATCTGCAATTGAACGAGAAGTATCTACAGTAACAATAACTGCGTCAGAAGCAGAGCAGCCGTTGCTTGTTTTTGTAACTGTTACCGTATAAGTACCTGTAGTATTTACAGTTGGTTGAGCAATACTAGTACTGCTCAGACCAGTAGCTGGTGACCAAACATATGTATTTCCTGCAATAGCAGATGTTCCTATCATTTGTGTTGGATTTGAACAAGTAAGTACTTTATCAGCGCCTGCATTTGCAACAGGAAGCGATGTGTCAATTGCTACTGTGTTTACATCTGTTGAAACACAACCATTGGATAGTCTTGTAACTGTTACAGTATAATTACCTGTAATGTTTGCAGTTGGTTGCGCAATATTTGCATTGTTCAAACCGACAGCCGGCGACCATGAATATGTATTTCCTGCTATAGCAGCAGTACCGATTTGTAAAGCAGGATTGGTACAAGTCAATGTTACATTAGCACCAGCATTAGCAGCAGTATGAGTGGTATCAATAGATACAATCACAAGGTCTGATGCCTTGCAGCCATTTGCAGTTTTTGTACCTGTTACTATGTAATTTCCGGCAGCACTTGCACTTGGTTGTGCAATAGCAGCATTATCTAAACCTGTTGCCGGCGACCATGAATATGTAACTCCTGTCATTGGTCCTGAGCCGATTACTTGTGTAGGATTTGCGCAAGTGATCAATTTATCATTACCTGCAAATACAAATGGTTTTGTTGTATCAACACTAACAGTAACTGCATCCGATGCAGAGCAGCCATTACTTGTTTTTGTAACAGTTACAGTATATGTACCTGTAGTATTTACGGTTGGTTGTGCAATACTTGTATTATTTAAACCTGTAGCCGATGTCCATACATATGTATTTCCTGCAATAGCAGTTGTACCTATGGTTTGTGTAGTATTTGTACAAGTAATGATCTTATCAACACCAGCATCAGCAGTCGGTTTGGTAGTGTCTATAGCAACCACTACAGCATCGGTTGAACTGCAGCCGTTTGCTGTTTTGGTAACCGTAACTGTATATGTTCCTGTAGTATTTACTGTTGGTTGTGCAATTGCCGGATTATCTAAACCTGCAACCGGTATCCATGAATAAGTATTGCCTGCAATTGCAGGTGATCCAATTTGCAAAGATGGATTGGTACAAGTTAAAGTGATGTTAGTACCAGCATTTGCAAACGGTTTTGTAGTGTCAACAGTTACTGATATGCCATCTTGTGCAACACAACCATTTGACGTTTTTGTCACAATTAATGTATAATTTCCACTTGCGCTAACGGTAGGTTGTGCAATTAAATGATCTGATAAACCAGTGCCTGGTGTCCATGCATATGTGTTACCAGTAACTGCAGGCGTTCCAAGCACATAGGTTGGATTTGCACAAGTAATTAATTGATTAGCACCGGCATTCGCAATCGGTTTTATTGTGTCAATAGCCACTGTTACAGCATCTGTTGAAGTACAACCATTTGCTGATTTTGTAACCGTTACAGTATAGATACCAGGTGTATTTACTGTTGGTTGTGCGCTACCAGTATTTGACAAGCCAGCACTTGGCGACCAAAAGTAAGTATTACCTGATATAGCGGCAGTTCCAATTTGTAAGGATGGATTTGTACAAGTAAGTGTAACACTTGCGCCGGCATCAGCTACCGGTTTTGTTGTGTCCACTGCAACTGTAACTTCATCAGTTGCAATACATCCATTGGCTGTTTTAGTAACTGTAACAGTATATGTTCCTGTTGTATTTACTGTTGGCTGTGCAATTGTTGTATTGTCTAAACCTGAAGCAGGAGTCCATGAATAAGTATTGCCTGCTATTGCAGTAGTTCCAATTGTATGTGTTGGATTGGTACAAGTAATTAATTTATCAGCGCCTGCATTTGCAACTGGTTTTGTTGTGTCCACTGAAACCACCACTACATCTGTAGAAGTGCAACCTGTAGAATTTTTGGTTACAGTCAATACATAATTACCTGTAGTATTCGCCGTTGGTTGTGCAATGTTCGCATTATTCAAACCTACAGATGGCGACCAGGCATATGTAGCACCGGCAACAGCAGGAGTTCCAATTATATGTATTGGAGCTGAACATGTAATTACTTTATCAAGACCTGCGTCTGCAATAATGATAGTTGTATCAACGGTTACATTTACTATATCAGAAGCAGTACAGCCATTTGAAGTTTTGGTAGCTGTCAATGTATAAGTACCTGTTAAATTTACAGTCGGCTGAGCAATATTTGCAGCACTTAATCCTGTTGCCGGAGACCATAAATAGGTGTTACCGGCAATTGGGTTTGTTCCAAGTATATGTGTAGGATTAGAACAAGTAATCAATTTATCATTGCCTGCAAATACAAAAGGTCTTGATGTATCAACACTAATTGTAACTGCATCAGATGCGAAACAACCATTGCTTGTTTTGGTAACTGTTACAGTATAAGTACCTGTAGTATTTGCAACAGGTTGCGCAATTCCCGGATTGTTTAAACCAGAAGCAGGTACCCAAGCGTATGTATTTCCTGCAATAGCAGGCGTTCCAATGTTATGTGTTGGATTAGAACAAGTAATTACTTTATCAGCGCCAGCATCGGCAACCGGCCTTGTAGTGTCAACTGCAATCTTAACTGAATCTACGGAAGTACATCCGTTTACAGTTTTGGTAACTGTTAGTGTGTAAGTACCTGTTGTATTTACCGTAGGTTGTGCAATGGATGCATTTGATAAACCAATAGCCGGTGTCCAGGCATATGTGTTGCCTGCAATTGCCGGTGTTCCGATTACAAATGTCGGACTATTACAAGTAATTACTTTATCAGTGCCTGAATTTGCAATTGGTCTTACTGTATCTACAGAAACTAAAACAGCATCTTGAGCCGTACATCCATTCGATGTTTTGGTGACTGTCAATATATAATTTCCACCAGCACTGACTGTAGGTTGGGCAATAGTTGCATCTGATAAACCTGCACTTGGCGACCAAGAATAAGTTGTTCCCGGACCTGAAGAGAAGCCGATTACATGCGTTGGATTTGAACAAGTGATAATCTTGTTTGTACCTGCATTTACACCAGGACGAGTTGTATCCACTGCAACCGTAACAGCATCTGCAGAAGTACAACCGTTTGCAGTTTTAGTAACAGTAACAGTATAAGTACCTGTAGTATTTACGTTCGGTTGAGCAATAGAAGCATTTGACAAACCTGCATTTGGTGTCCAAGAGTAAGTATTACCTGATATAGCAGTAGTTCCAATTTGTAAAGATGGATTTGTACAAGTAAGTGTAACATTAGCACCAGCATTAGCCACCGGTTTTGTAGTGTCAATTGCAACGATAACAATATCTGAATTAGAACAGCCATTTGCTGTTTTTGTAACTATTAGTGTATAGGTACCGGTAGTATTTGCATTTGGTTGGGCAATAGCAGTATTTGATAAACCTGTATTTGGTGTCCATGAGTAAGTATTGCCTGCAATTGCAGTAGTTCCAATTTGTAAAGATGGATTAGTACAAGTTAAAGTAACATTTGTACCTGCATTAGCAGTTGGTCTTGTGGTGTCAACTGTAACCAAAACAGCGTTTGTGGATGTACAACCATTTGCTGTTTTTGTAACTGTTAAAAAATAATTTCCAGTTGACGATACTGTTGGTTGAGCAATATTTGCATTTGATAAACCTGCACCCGGTGACCACGAATAGGTATTGCCTGCAGTTGCCGGTGTTCCAATAACATGGGTCGGATTTGAACAAGTAATAATCTTGTCTGCACCAGCATTTGCGCCAGGACTTGTAGTATCAATTGTAATTGTTACATCATTTGTTGCTGTGCAACCGTTTGCGGTCTTTGTTACCGTTACTGTATAAGTTCCAATAGAGGAAGCAGTTGGTTGAGCAATATTTGCGTTTGATAAACCTGCACCTGGTGACCATGCGTATGTGTTTCCTGCGATTGCAGTTGTGCCGATCATATGTGTAGGATTTGCACAAGTAATAACTTTATCCGTACCGGCGTTTGCAGTTGGTCTTGTTGTATCTACTGTAACTGTTACTGCATCTGTGTTGGTACAACCATTTGAAGTTTTAGTAACCGTTAATGTATAAGTACCGGTTGCAGATGCTGTTGGCTGAGCAATCGATGCATTATCTAAACCTGCACTTGGTAACCATGCATATGTATTACCTGCAACAGCAGTTGTTCCAATAACATGTGTTGGATTAGCGCATGTGATGATCTTATCTGCGCCAGCATTTGCATTTGGACGAAGTGTATCTATTGATACTGTTACAGCATCCGTAGCTGTACAGCCATTAGAAAGTTGTGTAACGGTTAATGTATAGGTCCCTGTTTTAGTAGCATTTGGCTGCGCAATGCTTGCATTTGACAAACCAACAGCCGGTGACCAAGAATAAGTATTGCCAGCAATAGATGCTGTACCTATTTGTAAAGAAGGGGCAGAACAAGTTAATGTAACAGCAGGACCAGCATTTGCAACTGGTGTGGTAACATCTTTTGAAATTGTAACATTATCTGTATTAGAACAACCATTACTTGTTTTAGTAACAGTTACTGTATATAGACCAGGTGCTGTAACCGTAGGTTGTGCAATGGATGCATTTGATAAACCTGCAGCTGGCGACCAGGAATACGTATTTCCTGCAACTGTTGGCGTACCTATTAAATAAGATGTATTAGTACAAGTTAATGTTTGATCAACACCAGCATTTGCACCTGGTCTTAATGTGTCAACAGAAATTGTAACGGCGTCTGTAGCTGTGCAGCCATTTGATGTTTTAGTTACGGTTAAGGTGTATGTGCCAGCTGCAGTGGCATTTGGTTGTGCAATATTTGCGTTTGATAAACCTGCAGCCGATGCCCAAGAGTAGGTATTTCCTGCAACAGCTGCAGTACCAATCTGCAAAGATGGATTTGCACAAGTTAATGTTTGATTAGCACCTGCATTTGCGGTTGGCGGTGTATTATCAATAGTAACTGTTACAGCATCCGTAGCAGTACAGCCGGAAGCTGTATTTGTAATCGTTAATGTATATGTATTTGCAACCGAAGCGTTTGGTTGTGCAACATTAGGATTGTCTAATCCAGCAGCCGGCGACCACGAATAAGTGTGACCTGCGATAGCCGGTGTTCCAATCTGTGTAGTGGGACCAGAACAGTTAATTTGTTTGTCAGGTCCGGCATTTGCTACCGGATTGGTTAACGGAGAAACGATAACTGTATCTGTTCCTGTACAACCTGTAGAGGCATTTGTTGCAGTAACAATGTATGTATTCGGTGTATTGGTAGTCGGTTGTGCAATGTTTGCGTTACTCAAGCCGGCAGCCGGTGACCATGAATAAGTTGTATTTGCTTGTGCCGGTGTACCAATTGTGATGTTTGGTGCAATGCAACTTAATGACCTGTCAGGGCCAGCGTTTGCACCACCGTTATTTACAGTAAATGTAACATCATCACTTACTATAACTGTTGAACCGTCGCATCTGTTATTTACCAAATTAGCTGTAAATGTTCTGGTTGTTCCGGGACAAAGACTTGGTGCCAATGTAGCGGTATTAGAAATAGTTGTAGCACCTTCTGTCCAATTGATAGATTGTTGCAATGCTCCATTTGGTAAAAAACGATAGCAAGTATTTGTTAAGTTAGAAGTAGAAGGATTTTGACCTGGTGCAGCAAACGCTGTTAATCCATTAGCATTTTGAATGCCAATAATACCTCGACCGCCATTCCAGCTTGAGCAAACCGGTTTGTTTACCACAATTACATCTATAATATTGTATGCTTCATGTAAAACGATTTGCGAAGTAAATAATAAACTATTGCAAGAAGAACTGAACATTGGAACACGATAAAAATTGATCACGGCTCTTCTGCAAGGTGCAGCACCTTCAATATACCAGTTGATTCTGTTTGCGCTGAAACCAACACTTGGATCAATATCTGTGTAAGCACCCATAATTGAGTTGATAGGTTTAGCAGCATCTGGAATGCCACCTGTATAAGCATATTCACACCATAAATTTGCATAAGCTGTATTGAATGATATCAAACCGTTAGCGCCGATTACAAACTTATTGTAGGTGTTTCCAAAAAAACAGAAATTAAACGGCATGTTAACGACACCACTCCACACATCGTCTTGATTTACAATTACATTGGTTCCGGTATTGTTGTACATCGGAGAAGGCAATGTCATCGTAAGTACCTGATAAGTGTTAGTTGCTCTGTTTTCGTATTGCGGAACCGCAATGCGCGAAATGTTTTTACATACAGGACTGCAAAATGAAGAATCCAAACCGGCATTAATTCCATAACATGGCTTAATGTAAGGTAATTGTGCTTTTGATAATAAACTAAAAAGTAAAAATGCTGTAATGCAACACAGGCAAATTTTTTTCATACTAAACCCTTTAAAAACCCTAAAAAATAAAAAACCCTAAAAACAAAAAATTCTTGTGTTCTTTTTAGAATAGCTTAGTCAAGAGATAAATATACGGAAAAAATGATAATTGTTAAAATTTCTTAAAGAAAGTATGTAATTTTAATGTTAAATGTTTGAAATGGAAGTTGTTTTAATGTTTAAACAACATAAAACAGTGCTATTATCTCAATTTTTCTAGCGTAGTAATGTAACAGTTCCTTTAAGAAATATTTTTTTGTTTTGATAAACATCATAATATTCCAACAACCAAATATAAGTATCTAATGGTTGTTCTTCATTTTTATACCATCCGTTCCAGCCGGAAAGCGCATCTGTGGTTTGGAACATCAATTCATTCCAGCGGTTGTACACTGTAAATTTATATTCTTTGAACTCATCACATTTTCTCAACGGCAAAAACAGATCATTCACGGCATCGTGATTTGGCGAAAATGCAGTCGGTATATAAAAATTGCAGGTACAACTTTTGGTTTGAATAGTTATAGTATCCGATGTTTCTGTACAGCCATCATATACTTTTACATAATAAATACCATCTTTTTTAATAGTATAGTTTGCCTGGTTGCTGTTGTCTTGCCATACATAATTGGCATATTGCGGATAGTTAAGCAATAAAACAATAGAATCATCAGCACAAATCAGTTGGTCATTTCCTAAATTCAATGGCTGTAAAGTATCTTTTACAAACAAATTAGTGGTAATGATGCTGTCGCAGCCATGGATCGTTGTAAAAGAATCAATATAATTTCCTGAAATGCTGACGTTGTTTCCGTTTGGCAACTGATATACATTGCCGGCGCAAATAGCAGTATCAATGGTCTTAGTATAAGATGGATTAAATATAATGTCGTAATAAATTAAACTGTCACAACCATTACTATTTACAAGACCTAAGTAAAAGCTGATAGAATGTGTAAATGTCAGTGTGCTGTCCGGTAAAGTATAGCTGTCACCATCGCAAAAATAAAGTGTCACCGAATCACCAAATGTTTTTTGTCCAATATTGATTTTAATAAATAAAATGCTGTCGCAGCCAAGACTGTTGCGCAATGTATCGGTATAATTTCCTGCGGTAAAATAGTTTTTATTATTTATTGTAACAGTATCACCATCGCAAACAGATCTTTGGATGCTGTCTTTTGTTGGTTTTGTACCTGAAATTATCGTTGTATCATAGATGTCTTGTGTACACGAAGTCTCATCATAAATTCTGACGATATACATAGCATCAGTCAGGTTTTTTATTGAAGCGGTAGTGTCACCGGTATTCCATAAATAATGAATTGGTGTAGAAGTCTGTATAATACTGACATCTATTTGTCCATTATTAATGCAGGTTGCGTTGCGTACATTTTTAGTAAATCGCACTTCTACAATTCCGGGACAACGCAAATAACTAACCACAACTGTATCTTCATCAACACAACCGACAACGGTATCTGTTACAGTCCATAAATAAGTATATTGTCCTGGAAAAACATCGACTATGGTAGTGGCTTTCGGATCGTGAATATCTGAAAAAACAGTATTGCCTGAACTCGGATCAATTTGTTTCCATGTGCCGATTGCAGTTGTTGGCGGCACATTGCCATTTAGTGTTGCACGATTAGTATCTACTGTGAAGTCAATTCCTGCATTTGCAGTGACAATAGAAGAACTGAAATCAGCTACTAATAAGTACTTCGATAAACTGCATGTCAAGTGTTTAATTGAAACGGTAAAAGAATCGGTGCCATTTGGACTTACATAAACACTCGGTGTAGTTCCGATAGTATCACCATTTTTATTTGTCCAGACATAAGTGGTATTAAAAATATCAGGCGCGATCAATTGTACCTGTCCATCGCATTTTTTCTTAAATGTCGGTTCAAAATTTACGCTTAATACTTCTGTTGAATAATCAATCGAAATACCACAAGCATCACTTACTCGAAACTGTGTGGTACCTAATGGCAGGTTGTTATAAATAACATAGGTCGAATCTGTAATAATGGTTGGAATTGATGAACCGATAACATCAAATCTGTAAGGTGGCAAACCACCAACTACTGTTGCTTTTACGCTAGCATTATTTCCGTTGCAAACTAAACCATAGGTTGCAGTAAGTTTTGGACGCGTGTAAAATGGCGTAAAAACAGTATCGGCGAAATAATTGCAATCCTGGTTACCTTTAAAATAAACGCCATAATAAGTTCCGGTCTTTAAATTATCGAAATAACCATTAACGCTGTAAATTAATGGATTAGTGGTGCCTATTTCCTGTATGTTGTAATCAATGATTGGTGGATTGCAAAGCGAATAAAAATACTGTGCGCCTAACATTCTAATATAGTTGCTGTCTTCTGTATGCGATGCTTGCAGAATACCATTTTTCGGGCAACTGGTTTGAATGTCAACATTGAAATCATAATATTTCGGCAGATACAGATACTGAACATTGCAGCCACTTTTTAATACATACATGCCAGTGTCTAAACCTAAAAACAGATTGCTGCTGGTTATATTGACGCCGTTTCCTGTCAGGTTATAACTCGCACCGGTCGGATTGACTGTAATTTGAACCTGCCATGCAAACTTACATTTTGTACCAATTATTTTTACAGAAGGTGTGATGCAAAACCGTAGCGTATCTTTTAGTGTCGTGTTCTTTACATACCGAATCGTATCTGTATTGCAGCCGGTAGTACTTCCGTAAATCCAATAGGCATTCGGCGGTACCGTATCAAACACACCATTAGCAGCATACTTTAAAATATTAAAATTTGAATCGGCAATTACAATTGCTAAAATACCGGAGAACTGCGGAACTTGCCCTTTGCTGCAAAGAATGTTTTCCTGAATATCAACACCAGCCGTTAAAACATCACATGAATTTTGAAATGTCCTTAATTTTAAATTCAATGGATTTACAAAATCAAGCAATATGGTGTCGCAAATCGTATCGCGCATTTTAATGCGATAACAAGTATTATTATTGATGGCAAAACTTCCGGTAGAATTTTGCTGCAGCAGTACACCGTTTTTATCATACAGCATAAATACGATATCAGTGTCAATTTTACAATCTTTAAACACCTGGTACCGAACTCTGTCACACTCTTGTTTCTTTTCTACTTTGAAACTTCGGTAACATTTGCGGTGATAAGTAAACGCACCATTAATTTCATCGCCACATGCGTTCGTTACTTTAAAAGTATAAGTGCCGTTTTGCAAATTATGCAGCAACACGAAACTGGTATCATGTCCAACTCTGAATGTATCTAAAACATCAAATGAAGTAGGACCTGAAGTAGATTGATAACGTGTTGGCTGAAAAGCAGTATAATACTGATAATCGACGCCGTAACCAGTTGTAATGGAAAGATCACCACGTATGCAAATTAAGCTATCGATTTTTAAAACTTTATTAGGACGAATGGTTACTAAAGATCTGTTGCCGCAACTGTCAACAATTCCTGCAACAATAGAATCCTGTGTATTCGGAATATTGGTTATTGTAGGCGAACTGCTGATAATATCATTAGCAATATACTTATACGGAATGCCACCGCCACCGGTAACATTGCCAATTGTAATAGTGTGGTCTTTAAAATTGACACAGGTAATTTCAAAACCGAAATCAGGTGTTGGACAGACCAAAAAGGAATTGGTGACATTGCAAACATCTGTAACTTTCACCGACACATTCTTATTACAAAAACTAATACCTGAAAAATTACCGGTTGTGTTAGATTGATTGTATCCAAAACCGGTAGCATTGTATGTATAGCCGCCATTGCCACCTGAAACACTATTCAGTGTAATCGATTTCATGTTGCCGGTAACATTACACGAAAAATCGGCATTGATAATAACCGGATTCATCACCACATTTTCTGAATAAAAATTAGAACAGCTATCGTACACTCGAAAAATATAATTTCCGGCTTCAAAACATTTAAAAATGTTCGTATCAGTAAGTGGCCGATACGTTATTCCATTATCTTTCGAATAGGTAAATTGATATGGCGGTTTGCCGTTAACCGGATTGATAGTCAGTGTTGATTGATTCTGCGTGTAATTAAATGTAAGCGGCACATAATTTCCGGTAATAGTAGCATTGCCTTGTGCAGTAAAATTATTCGCATCCGTTAACCGAATGGTGTAAGTGCCTTGCGGTAAATTATTAAAAACTGGCACATTTTGCGCCGGACGAATAATACCTGTAGAACTGGAAACGATCTGGTACAAAAAAGGAGTAGAGCCGCTGGTTGGTGTTACGGTAATAGAGCCGTTTGAACTGCAGGTAGAAATAGTAGTAGATGTAGTAAAACTGGTTTGTGCTTTACTATTAAAAATCAGGAAAATAAAAACTAAAAAAAATAGTTTACGTTTCATCTACAATCAAATTTAATTAAAAGAAAGCATACTATGCATAAAATGTAAGGTTATTTTACTTATTAATAAAAATTTTAATATAAAATTCGATGCTGTACATGGCTGATAATTAGTATATTATAGTTTTTTTGGTTCTGAGTTTGCTTACAACGAAAAATATTTATACCTGTTTTTCAACACTTTTGTTATTACTGAACGTTTAAATATGGCTGTTATTTTGAACTAAAACCGTTTTTTATCGTAATATTGATGTATTGTTTTAAGCAAAAGTTCTAATGAAAAAAGAAGCAAAAATTTACGACGAAATTGTTCAAAGTCGTCGTTCTGTAAGAATATATGATGCTGAAGTACCATTTGATGAATCGGCAGTGGAAAGAAGTTTAGAGCGCGCCATACTGGCGCCAAACTCAAGCAACTTACAGCTTTGGGAATTTTACCGTGTAAAATCAAAAGACAAAAAGAAAGAACTGGCCGGCTACTGCTTCGGACAAAAAGCTGCTGCAACAGCTAATGAACTCATTGTATTTGTAACGCGCAAAGACAGATGGAAACGCAATGCAGAATTTGTTTTGGATGAAATAAAAAAAGATTTTCCAACTAAAACAGGCAAAAAAGAACAACTCATTATCGATTATTACACGAAACTGATTCCTACTTTATACTTTTCCGATCCGGTTGGTCTTACAGGCAGTTTGAAGAAAATTGCAGCTACTGTTGGTGGCGTATTTCAACCGATTCCGCGTGAAGTAACTGCGACCGATATGCGCATAGTGGTGCACAAAAGCGCTGCGCTGGCGGCACAAACCTTTATGCTGAGCATGAAAGCGGAAGGTTATGATTCATGCCCGATGGAAGGTTTTGATTCTACACGTGTGAAGCGTTTTCTTAAACTTCCAAGTGGCGCCGAGATTTGTATGATCGTTTCTGTAGGCACGGCAAAACCGGAAGGCATTTATGGCAAACGTGTGCGCATACCAAAAGAAGAAGTTATCTTTGAGTTATAGTTAGTCTAGGATAAAGATTTAAATACTCACGACTTACGACTTACGACTATCGAATGGAACCACTCATCAAAGGTATTATATCAGGAATTACGGTCAGTTTTATGATCGGTCCGATTTTTTTTGCCTTAATGGAACTGACCATTTCCAAGGGTTGGCGTTCCGGTGTCTTTTATACGTTGGGTGTTATTATCAGCGATGTGGTGCTTATTTATATAGTAGAAACCGTTTTCGTAAAATTTCCGTTCGATAATATAAAGCCGCATATCGGTTTGTTTGGCGGCAGTTTGTTAATTGTATTTGGAATCGTTACCTTCTTTTCCAAAGCAAGTATCAGATCAACAGATATTTCAAATATAAGAACACTGTTCCAGTCTTTTTTGAAAGGCATTACTATTAATGTGCTGAATCCGTTTGTAACTATCTGGTGGATTACGATGTACTCTACCATTGCGATTGCATATAATATAACAATCGATAAATTTTTATTCTATTTTGGTATTCTGCTGATGGTTTTTTTATTCGACCTGGTGAAAATACGTTTCTCCTATTATTTAAAACAAAAGCTGACGGCGGCCAACCTGTTAATTGTAAAAAAAGTAGTTGGTGTTTGTTTGCTCGTATTTGGAATAGTGATGATAGTCAAAGTAGTATAGCAACTAATATTCTTCATACCATGAGAATTTTTCTTTGATGATATTCTGCTTTTCTTTTTTTATATGATTTAAAAATGCACTTGCAACAGGTGAGAATTTTTTACTTTTTAACCAAATCAAATTCCAAACAGATTTGATAGGAAAACCTTTTACAGGAATAATTTGTAAAGTTCCGTTATTCAGTTCGTTCTTTAAACCAATCAGCGGCATAATAGAATTTCCAAGTCCTGCAATTACAGCTTGTTTCACCGCTTCATTTGAAGTAAGTTCCATCTTTTTTATGACAGGTAAATTATTTTTTTCCATGTATTTTTCCATTACATACCTTGTGCCCGAACCTTTCTCTCTGTAAATCAGTGGCGTAGTTTCAAATATTTTTTTTGAATATGAATGCTGATCAGTAAAAGAAGTTGAATTGCCAACCAAGAATAATTTATTTTGCATCAGCTCAACCTTCTCTAATACTAAATGTTTTGGCAAAACGGATACTAAGGAAAAATCAACTTCGTTTTTATCTAAACTTTCTATTACTTTGGCTTTGTTGGTTACATCTAATATCAATTCCACGCCCTTATTTAGTTTTAAAAAATCTGCGAGGAAATAAGGAATTACATATTTTCCGGTAGAAACAACTGATAGCTTTAACTTTCCGGTTAACTGCTCTTTATATGCCATTGTTTTATAATTGATGGCATGTACTTCGTTTAATATGTTTTCAGCAGCTTTTGCTATTTCTCTGCCAAAATCTGTTAAATATAATTTCCTTCCAATTACTTCAGTAAGCGGAATATCAAATTGATCTTGCAAATTCTTGAGTTGTATGGAAATAGCAGGTTGCGTTAAATGCAATTCTTCTGCGGCTTTTGTAATGCTCTCTGTTTCTGATAATTTAAATAGGATGCTTAACTGATGTAATGTGTAATTCATAAATTATTTTTATGTATTCTATTACAAAGTTAAATAAAACATTATGAATATTTTACTACAATTTTGCATTAACAAAAAAAATAAAGTATGACACGTATAACAATTGCTAAAGGTGATGGCATCGGACCTGAAATAATGGATGCTACTTTGTCAATAATATTGGCTGCCGGTGCAAAAATAGAGATTGATGAAATTGCTATTGGTGAGCAAGTATATCTTGCCGGCAATAATGCAGGTATTGATAAATCTGCTTGGGAAACAATAAGAAAAAATAAGATATTCTTAAAGGCGCCTGTTACTACGCCACAAGGAAAAGGATATAAAAGTTTAAATGTAACTACACGAAAATTTTTGGGCTTGTATTCTAATGTTCGTCCTTGCACGAGTTTTTATCCATATGTTGCTACTAAGCATCCAAAGATGGATATTGTAATCATTAGAGAAAATGAAGAAGATTTATATGCAGGTATTGAGCATCAGCATACGGATGAAGTAGTTCAATGTTTAAAATTAATAAGCAGACCTGGCTGTGAAAAAATTGTACGGTATGCATTTGAGTTTGCTAAACATTATGGTAGAAAGAAAGTTACTTGTTTTTCCAAAGACAATATTATGAAACAAACAGATGGTTTGTTTCATCAGGTATTTGATGAAATAGCAGTTGAATACCCAGATATTGAAAATGAACACTGGATTGTAGATATTGGCGCTGCTAAATTAGCCGATACGCCTGAAGATTTTGATGTGATCGTAATGCCCAATTTATATGGCGATATTTTATCAGATGTTGCTGCTCAAATTGCAGGTTCTGTTGGAATGGCCGGTTCCGCAAATATTGGTGAAGAATGCGCAATGTTTGAAGCTATCCATGGTTCGGCACCTCGTATCGCCAATCAAAATAAAGCCAATCCATCTGGTTTACTGCATGGCGCAATTATGATGCTAAATCATATTGGACAAACAGATGTTGCAGAAAAGATACATAATGCATGGTTAAAAACAATTGAAGATGGTATTCATACGTATGATATTTACAAAGAAGATGTCAGCAAAAAACTGGTTGGCACCAATGAGTTTGCTTTAGCTATAATTCAAAATCTAGGTAACAGACCATCAATACTCAAACCTGTAATTTATAAAACTGAAACTGCTTTAAACTTACCCAAATATATCCGAAAACCTGCGGCTCAGAAAGACTTGGTCGGTGTGGATGTGTTTGTTCAAGCTCGAAATATCTTACCTGACGAGCTTGCAAATATTTTACAACAACTCAATACAAATGACATAAAATTAAGTATGATAACAAACAGAGGCATTAAGGTATGGCCAGATGGTTTTAGTGAAACATTTTGTACAGATCATTGGCGTTGCAGATTTCAGCCAACTAATAAGCTGTCAATTTCAAAACAGCAGATAATTGATATTTTAATTAAAGCAGATGAGTTAAATATAGATACCATAAAAACAGAGAATCTATATCATTTTAATGGTAAACCTGCTTTTGCATTAGGTCAAGGACAGTAAAATTAAAAAGTATGAAAGAATTAAAATGGATTTTCTATGTTCTGCTGTTGTCTGTCTCTATGCTTTTATGGGCAAAATACGATGACATCATTACAGAGAAATTATTATTATCATTAATTATCTTGTCTTGTTTAAAGATTATTAGCATGACAGAACCAAATTTAAAAAACTAACACATGAAAACAATACAAAAATTCTCATTCATAGATTCGGAACTTTCTTACGAAGATGCTAAAGAACTCCTGGTTGAATTATACAAGTATAAAATAAATTTTCATAAAGTGAAAAATTTCACTTCTATTATTCGGTATGATAAATCTGATGTTGATTCTGTACAAAAAATAGAAGAATTAAAAAAATCAAGAGATGGTATTTTAGCATTTATTGAATATGCCAAAATTGAAAATAGTAAAATAAAAATCTTCTCTGATGTTATGCTTAGTTCAGAATAGTTTTACTGGTACAGTACTGTAGTGTATAAATTTTATTTTGAAGTAGTATATTTACAGGAAATAGTTTGTTGGTGCAAACTAAAAATACACCATCAAGTAAATTATGATTTTAAAAGCTTATATCCATGAATATGGTAACAATAAGAT
Source organism: Chitinophagales bacterium (assembly GCA_046329815.1). Classification (GTDB taxonomy): domain Bacteria; phylum Bacteroidota; class Bacteroidia; order Chitinophagales; family JADIYW01; genus JADJSS01. Next base: position 517,009 of record JAXLTY010000001.1, on the reverse strand, counting down.
AGAAGCAGAACATTTGGACATAAAGGAAATTTTAGAGTCCAGAGGAATAGATTGTCAGCTTTTTACAACAAAAAGATTACTTAGGAATCAATTAATAATTGACGACCAAACAGTAGTGATTGGAGACAATCCTACTATGCTGATTGTTTTTAGAAGATTAGGAATTCACTGGATGAATGATTCTTATCCAGCCAGTTTGAGAAAATACCTCAAAAGAAACGTTTGGGAAAATAGCATCCGAAAATTATTAATCGAAACACATAATAATGAAATAAACAGCGTTTTTATAAAACCGAAATCAAAAGCTAAACTATTTACAGGATTTGTAGTAAACTAAACCTTGATTTATATCGTTTAGATGGAATAGCAAAAGATACTGATTTGTATTGCTCTTCTGTTGTAAATTGGCTTTCAGAATATCGCATTTTTGTAAACAAGTCTAAAATTGTTGGCATTAAAAATTATTATGGTGATAGTAATCTGATTTTAGACATGGATGTTGTAGAAAGCGCAATTAAGGATTTTGATCAATCAAATCAGAGAACAGATGCTTACGGAATTGACTTTGGAATTTTAGAAAACGGTGAAACAGCGCTAATAGAATGGAATGATGCAATCGCTTTAGGTTCGTACGGACTGGAAAAAGAAACATATACAGAGTTGATTCTAACCAGATGGAATGAAATTATAAAAAAGAAAATACAAAACAACAGCGAAATTTAAAATCAACAGCATGCATAAAAAATATATAGAAGATGATATTCAAAGTTTGTCAGTAAGTGATGCTGTCAGACTAAGACCACAATTATATTTTCAAAAATGCTTTGAAGAAAATACTTTGGATTCGCTGCCTTTTGAAGTTGCTTGTCATGCGTTTGATGAATATTATGACGGAAATTGTAATAGCTTGAAAATTAAACTTTCAGAAAATGCCTTCTCCATTCATTATAACGCAGGAATGTCATTAGAATATGGTGTTCACGATAAGCCATTGGCTGAATTGATCATGACACAAATATTTGCCTGCAGAAATGAAAAAAAACATTTGGCTGTTGGCGATGAATTTTGCAACTTAGGAATTGCAACTATAAATTATGCCGCTGAAGTTTGTGAATTGACTACCATATCGAAAAATACAAAAGGTGTATTTCTTTTTAAAGAAGGAAAAACATTATATAGAACTGTCGAAAAAACAGGTGAAGACGAAACCACCACTATTTTTGTAAAACCTGACAAAGCAATTTTCCAAGATATGAAATGGACATTTGATAGCGTTGAAAAAATTGCAGATAGTATTATGGCAAAACTAACAAATTTCAATATTGAAATTCAGAGGTAGTTTCATTATCGGTAATGCAGCATTAACCTAAATTAAATATCTTTTTTACTTTTTAGAACTTACATAATCATCTACAGTAGAGAAACGGAAATCAGGATATGATGTCATGAATTTTTTGTTCTTCAAACCACCTTGTAAAGGTCGCGGTGCAGGCGCATTGATTTCAGGCGTAGTTAATGGAATCAGATCGTATTCAGCATTCGGAAAATACTTTAAAATGGTCAATGCCAGTTGCACACGATTCATGTAATCCGTGCTTGCAATGTTGTAAATTCCATTCTTATTGTCGCGCAATAATAAATACAGGCAACGAGCAATATCAGCAGCATTGATCGGTGTTGCGTATTGGTCGATTGGCAGTTTCAGTGTCAATTTCTTTTGTTCTAAAACCTGCTCGATAATTCTCGAAACAAAATTCTTGCCGCGTTCTTCATCGCCATATACATTGGTAATACGCAATACTAAATTGTCCGGATTGGCAGCAATGACTGCCTGTTCAGCTTTCAGCTTATGTCTTCCGTAAATGGACAAAGGATTTACTTTTGCTTCTTCATCGTATGGACCGCTTTCGCCGTCAAAAATATAGTCAGTAGAAATGAATACTAATTTAGCTTCTAATTGACCAGCTAAAGTGATCATGTTTTGTGTGGAAACTACTGTTTTTACATAGCTTTCCGCTTCGTTCTGTTCACAGTAATCTACATGCGTCAAAGCACCGCAATGCACAATTACAGTTGGTTTGAAATCGTGTACATTGAAATTTTCAGGATTGTTTAAATTCAACGTATCGAAGTAAACCGTGTCTTTTGCCTGATAGGAAAAATGCGTGCCGACACTATTCCAATTCTTTCCTTTAAAATAAGTTAAACAATTAGAGCCAACTAATCCGGATGCGCCTATGATGAGAACTTTCATGTGTTGTGAATAGATTTGTGATTAGAATTTTAATTTACTGAATATTTTTATGTTTTTTACAAAATAATTCCATACAATGCTTTCGTTGAGAATACCCGATTTATTTGGCTTTCCAACAGACATACTTGCTTGCATCTTTTCGTTTTCTGCTCTTTTAATATTCCATTTTTCAATATTGTTCTTGTATTCAGCTAATGCACTTTTTATCGCTTTTGCTTCTTCGGTATTTCCGGTAACAGCAGCTTTGAACCAGGCAATGCCGTCTAATAAATTTCGCTTACGTTCTATTTTTTGCAATGCTGATTCAGATAAATTTTTATGCAGCAACGCGCGATTGTTTCTAAAATTTAAAAATGTTTTTTTAGGATTGGATTTGTGCAAGGTGCCGCCTCCAACATGATACACTATACTGTTTGCACAATAACCAATCTTATAACCTAAATTCTTTATACGCCAGCACAAATCAATTTCTTCCATGTGCGCAAAAAAATCTGCGTCTAAGCCGCCAACTGCATGAAATAGTTTTGCATTTATAAAAAAGCAGGCACCACTTGCCCAAAATATTTCTGTGTTGGTATTGTATTGGTTGTTGTCTTTTTCACAAGTGTCAAAAATTCTTCCGCGACAAAACGGATAGCCGTAAACATCCATAAAACCGCCTGCTGCGCCTGCATATTCAAATGAATCTTTTTCAGCATAAGATAAAATCTTTGGCTGACAGGCAACTATTAATTCGTCTTTCAGCATGTAATCCATAACATGTTCAATCCAGTTCGGTGTAACTTCTACATCAGAGTTTAATAACACATAATAATCACTTTCAATCTTTTGTAAAGCATCATTGTAGCCGCCTGCATAACCGGTGTTTTTATCATTTATGACTAACTTGATAGTTGGAAAATTGCTTTTCAAAAAAGAAACAGAATCATCAGTAGAAGCATTGTCAGCAACAATAATCTCAGCGTTTGGATAGGTTGTATTTGTAATTACACTTGGCAGAAATTGTTCGAGCCAATTTTTTCCGTTATAATTCAATATGACTACTGCTACTTTCAGAATGATGAATGTTTAATGATGAATGTTAAATTCAAGAATGAAAACAAAAATACATTAATCATTGAACATTCAACACTCATCATTAGTAATTAATTCCGGCGCGTTTCCATCGTCTGTGGCTCCAAAGCCAGTATTCCGGTTTGTTTTCTATGTCTTTTTCTAACAGACGAACATATTTTTCTACAATGACATTTTCAGTTTCAGTAGCTGCGTTTTCCGTAATCGTTTCAAAATTGATCTCATAATAACCACGATTTATTTTTCGGATAGAAGTGTACAAAACAATCGCGTTCGTTTTTCTGGCTAGTGTGTCAAAGCCATTAAAAAAAGGCGTTTTGATGGAAAGAAAATTTGTCCAGTAAGCTTTGTCTGTGTCAACCGGTGTTTGGTCAGCTACAAATGCAACCAGCGAAGGATTTTTTTGCAGATTTGCATACAATGATTTCATCTGGTTCATGCTTACCAACTGACAACCAAAACGCGAGCGGTTTTTTAAAAGAAATTTTTCAAAAGTCTTATTGCTTGGCGGCGCATACAAAGCATAAGAAGGCAGTTTGGTTTCGATGCCGGCAAGCAAAGAAGCCCATTCCCAATTTCCGTAGTGACCTAATACAACAAAAATATGTTGTCCTGTTTCTTCATATTTTTTAAGCATTGCATAACTGTTGTGATGCAATTGAATTCTGTGCAGTAATTCTACTTTAGAAATAGAAATAGACTTGATTGTTTCTACCAGGAAATCAGCGAAATGACGATAATAATTATCACGAATAAACCATAATTCTTCACTGCGCTTGTCTTTAAAAGCATGAATCAGGTTGAGTTCGATGATAGTTCTTCGGTAAGAATAAACGCGAATCAGTAAAAAAAAGAGGAAATCAGAAAAAATGTAGAGCTTGTCTAAACTTATCCATGACAATATTTTTGCGTAAAACAATCCGATTTTAGTCAACAGCCATTGCATGCCTCAAAGTTACATATTTGTGTTAGAATAGCGGTTTTAAAGACGTTAACTTAAAATAAATCTACAGATTTGTACCGATTTACTGTAGTTATTTCAATTATATTTTAAAATTCTTCTATATAAGTAAAAATATCATTGTTAAATTTAATTGAACATATCTGAAAACTTTAAAATAGTCATAAAATAGTTTTAATTTTAAAATACGGATTTACAACTACTGCAACTGATTGTTTTCTACGTCTGGTATCTAAGGTTTATTCTCTCAAATTAAATGAATGATATGAAGTATATTTTTTACACTCTTTTTCTTGTTTTTCCATTTTTTATAAAAGCGCAAACTACGATTACCTATTCGTACAAGATAAGCTACACTTCAGATAATAAGACAAATACGGAAGAAATAAAAGCATTGATACAAAAATTTACACACGCTGACTACCTTTCTTTAAATCAGGATGAACGTGTGGTTTATGTCGAAACAACAAAACCATTGAACAAAAATATTGTCCTGAATAAACTGATAAAAGTAAACGTACTTGTAAATACAATTACTGAGACTGAATACAGAGCATCCAATGGTTTAACGTCAGAGCAAAAAGAAAAGCTAAAACAGGAACTGGAAGTTAAAGTGAAAGAACTGGAATCAAAAATTAAATAGAACTGAAGCGATGAATAAATTTTTACAATCTATATTTTTTTTAATTGGTCTGTCTGTAAGTAATATTTTATTTGCACAAACAACTTTATTAAGTCCGACAGTAAACAATGGTGGCTTTGAAAGCGGTACAACCGGTTGGACATTGGTAAATAATGGCGGTGGCGCAGCAGACAAATGGCAGGTTGGTACTGCTACTTCATTTGCAGGAACGCAAAGTGCATATGTATCTAATGATGGTGGTACGAGTAATGTATATGGTGGTGGTACATCAAGAGTTCAGCATATCTATCGATCTATTTCATTTCCGACAGGTGAACCAACTATTACATTGTCTTTTAAGTGGAAATGCAATGGTGAAGGAACTTCTTTTGACTGGGACAATCTAAAAGTTTTTGTAACAGGAACTGTACCGACTGCAGGAACGGAAAGCGCTGCTGCAGCGCAAGTTGGTGCAACGTGGTACAATCAGCAAACTACATGGCAATCAATAACCATTACATTACCGGCATCATTAGCCGGAACAACTTCCAATTTGATCTTTCAATGGAAATGCGATGGTTCCGGCGCATATCAACCACCAGGTGCTATAGATGATGTTACATTGATTACATCTAATACACCGGTAGCTCCTGGTTGTACATCTAATACAACACAATATCCATCTACAACATATACACCAGCATGCAATGGTTCTCTAGAAACTATTACATCAGCCGGTTATGCTACTGAATATTCTGTAGTGAGTGTAACATCAGGTACGCCGTATATTTTCAGTACTGACATTTCTACAGATTATTTAACAATTGCAAACGGATCAGGCGGAACGCCAATTTATGCATCAGGTACTACACCAGTTAGCTGGACTGCTACGTTTACAGGCACTGTAAGAGTTTATAATAATACCAATAGTTCTTGTGGCACGAATACTTCATTTCGATCGCGATTTGTACAGTGCGGTACAATACCAACAGCGCCTTCTAATGATAACTGTTCCGGAGCAACTGCGTTTCCTGTTGTGCCAACAGACGGTACTTGCGCAACTTTATCTAATCAATCTAATGCAGCTTCTACCAATTCTAATGTAACACCAACTGGCGCTTGTACCAGTAATTCTGGTACACCAACGAATGATGTATGGTTTTCATTCATTGCAACAGCAACTTCAGAAATACTTTCTGCAACTTGGGTCTCCGGAGAAACAGACGTGTATTGGCAAGTGTTTTCAGGAGCGTGCGCTTCTTCAATGACAGCACTTTTATGTACAGATAATAACTCAGGCGGAACGATTAGTGGTTTGACTATCGGGCAAAAATACTATGTAAGATTATATACTTATTTTACAGGAACAACCGTTCAGAATATTTGCATCAAAGCGCCGCCACCACCACCATCAAACGATAATTGTTCTGGTGCGACAGCATTTCCTGCAATTCCGACAGATGGTAGTTGTTCGTCTTTAAGTAATCAATCTACTGATGCGGCAACTAATTCCGGCGTTACACCGACAGGAACTTGTACCAGCAATTCAGGCACACCAGACGATGATGTATGGTTTAAATTTGTTGCAACTGCACCTACCATTATTTTGAAAGCGTCCTGGGTTTCCGGTGAAACAGACGTGTACTGGCAAGTGTTTTCAAGTGCTTGCGGATCTACTATGAATTCCGTTTTTTGTTCTGATGCAGACGCAGGTGGTACGCTTTCCGGTCTTACAGTTGGACAAACTTATTATATCAGAATGTACACATACTACGGTAGTGTTACTAGTGTACAAAATATTTGTCTGCAAACAACACCACCCAATGATAATTGTTCTTTGGCTAAAGCATTTCCTGCAATTCCGACAGATGGTTCTTGTGCATCTTTAACCAATCAAACAACTATTGGTACAACGAATTCAGGTGTGACGCCGACAGGAGCATGCACCAGCAATCCCGGAACTGCTAATGATGATGTTTGGTTTTCATTTGTTGCAACTGCTTCAGATTTGGTTTTGAACGCATCTTGGGTTTCCGGTGAGACAGATGTTTATTTTCAGGTATTCTCAAGTACATGTGGTTCTACTATGACCTCTCTTTTATGTACAGATAATGATAATGGTGGTATTATGTCTGGTTTAACTATTGGCCAAACCTATTATGTAAGAATGTACACTTACACAAGTGGTGCTTATTATACAACTCAAAATTTATGTATTTATAATCCGTGTCCAAACGGAACACCTGCAAACGATTTGCCTTGTAATGCAGTTAATATACCTTTAGGTTCAATAGCTTCAGGAAATAATAGTTGTGCTTATAGTTCTGGAGAACCTGCAACGCCAAGTTGTTGGGACGGATATACCAGGAATACAGTCTGGTTCTCATTTGTTGCCGCATCATCTACTGCAAAAGTTAGAACAGCACCAGGTAGTTTGCGTGAAACACAGATAGCAGTATATTCAGGAACATGTGGTTCATCTATGACGTTAGTTGCTTGCAATGATGATGCACCTGATTGTGGTTATACTTATCTGGATATTTCCGAATTATCTTTAACTGGTCTGACAGCCGGTGTTAGATATTATATTGCTGTTGATGGAAATAACGATTCTACAGGAACATTTGCAATTACAGTAGTAGATGGAAGCAGTAGTTATCCTGCTACTTCAGGTCAGGAATGTGTAACACCAATTACAGTTTGTAATTCAACTATCGTTGTTGGAGATCCTGGATATCAAGGCATCGGTTTTACTTGTGATCAAAATAATACTAATACGTCAGGTCCGAATTGCACTACAGGAGAACGTGGTTCTGTTTGGTATAAAATTATTATTGATAATCCTGGAACACTTTATTTTAATATTGTTCCAAATGATTATGATGGAATTGCCGGTGATGAAACGGACTATGATTTCTTGTTATGGAAAGTAAATGGTACAAGTGCTACATCATGTGCTGCAATAAATACAAATGGAGGTGCAAATACAGTTGCATGTAATTATAGCTTTTTAGGCGTCACAGGTTTGTCGGCAAGTGGTAATTCACCATCGCCTTATGTAGGGTATGATGCTGCATATGAACCTGGTGCCACAGTCGCAGCAGGCGATATTTATTTATTGGCAGTTCAGAATTATTCTAATAGTACTTCCGGTTTTACATTAGATTTTACCAGCACTGCTGCAGGTGTCGTAAATTATGGAACACCTGCTTCTGTAACATGGACAGGTGGAGCGAATAATACTACATGGACTACTGCTGTAAATTGGGGTGGCTGTACAATACCAACTTGTGGAATTAATGCAATCGTTTCACCATCGTCTTCATTTCAACCAACTATAACAGCAGCGATGGGTGCTGTAGTTGTGAGAAATATTACCATTGATCCGGGCGCTACATTGACTTTAGGTCCAAATTCAGTTCTAAAAATTTGCGAAAGCATGTATAATAACGGAACTATTATTGCCGATCCAACATCTACTATTTTATTTAGCGATGATTATGTGTCACACACTTTAAATGGTACATTAAGTGGTTCCAGCCGATTAGGAAACCTTACTATTACAGATGCAGCAGGTGGAACGAATTGTAATGTTACAGCTAACACTAACTTAGAATTATTAGGCAATTTTACAACCACTAACGCTAACAGTATTTTTAATTTAAATAGCAGAAATCTAACGATAGCCGGCAATATTATTAATGCTGCAGGTGGAACTACATTTACAGGTACTGCGAATTCAACGGTTATATTTAATGGCTCAACGGCTCAAAGTTATAGTCCGAATGCAGTTGCTGCAACACCAATTCTTACATTGAATAATATAGTAATGAATCATACAGGAACAGGTGTTTCAATTTCAGCTACAAACACACCAAATATGGTCTTGGGAACAAGTGGTGTATTAACTTTAACACTTGGAAAAATTATTACACCAAATGCACAGGAAGTTGTTTTGACAAATACATCTAATGCTGCAGTTACAACAGGAAATGCAAATAGCTATGTTGAAGGAAATCTGAGAAGATACTTAGCGGCAGGTACTACCGGTTCATTTGATTTTCCGGTTGGTCATGCAACACCAGGTTATGAAAGAGCAAATATAAATTTTACTTCTTCTGTAGCTGCTTCACCAATTCAGTTATTAGCACGATTTGATCCTTGGGGCGGCTCTTGGCCAATGCCTGGTGCGCCTGGCTGGGGCACTGAGTGTGGCGTAACTTATAATGCACCGTATTTAAATAATGGTTACTGGAGTATTGATGCGTCCGCAGCAACTACAGGAGATTATACCATGACATTATACAACAGAAGTTATACAAACAGCAGAACGTATTTCTCTATAGCAAAAAGTCCATCATCATCGCCTGCATGGGCATTGAACGGAAATTGTGTGTTGGCCAATCCGGTAACTGCGGTGCAGCGAACATCGATGTCCGGTTTTTCTAAGTTTGCAACTATACAAAATGATATTACATTGCCTGTTGAATTGGTTGAATTTAAAGCGGAAAAACTAAATGAAGATGTATTGCTTTTATGGAAAACAGCTTCTGAAAAAAACAGCAATTATTTTATGGTAGAACGTTCTGCAGATGGAATTCATTTTACTACAACTGTAGGAACAATAAAAGCGGCTGGCTTCAGTCATGAGTTGTTATCTTATCAATTAATTGATGAGAATCCATTGAACGGAAAAAATTACTATCGATTAAAACAAGTAGATTTTGATGGTTCTGTTCATTATTCTGAGATAGTATTGGTTACTTTTTCTGCTATATCCAATCAGCAGCAGGCAGCAGTAAGTAATTTATATCCAAATCCGGCAAAAGAATTTTTGTACTTTGATTTTAGAACGCCAACTGACGAAACGATCCAAATAAAAATAATAGATGATCTTGGCAGAGTATTAATTGATACGAAAAAAGACGTGAAAGCAGGCGCAAATACTATTGAAACAGATATGCGCACATTAGCAAACGGCATTTATGTGTTGAAAGTTATTTCTGAAAAATCAAATTCGGTCTATACTAAAAAAATTCTGAAGAAATAAAAAGTTATAAACGTTTATTGTAAAATGGTTTGGTTTTCCGAACCATTTTTTATTTTATAAAATTATCTTTGCTGCATGAATGTTATTTTAGTTGAAGCGCAATATGTAGGCGCTCTATCTTATTGGAAACAATTATTGCTAGCTGATAAAATAATCATGGATCAGCATGAACATTATGTCAGACGCAGCTATCGAAATCGTTGCCATATTTTAGGTGCTAATGGTTTATTGCGTTTGAGTATTCCTTTGGAAAGAGGAAAGAATCAGCACGACGCGATGAAAGATGTACGCATTTCGTATAACGAAGATTGGCAGAAATTACATTGGCAAAGTGTTACTTCAGCATACAGACGATCGCCGTATTTTGAATTTTATGAAGATCATTTTATAAAATTCTACGAAAATAAATTCAGCTTTCTATTAGATTACAATATTGAGATCTTGCATAAGATTGCTTCCATTTTGAAAGTGAGTTTATCAATTGAATTAACAGAAAAATATGTAAATACAGCAGATTTTGAAGGTTTGGATTTGAGAAGTCAAATTTTACCTGCAAAAAAATCGATGCTGACATTTGCTGAATATCCACAAGTTTTCAGCGACCGGTTTCCATTTGAAAAAGATTTAAGTATGCTGGATCTATTGTTTAATAAAGGAACGATGAGTCTGGATTATTTACAGAAATTAGTTGTTTAGTTTTGTTTCCAAAACTACTTTCCATAAATTCTTTTTTTCTCCTTCATCATATTCCTGCAACAGTTTTAATTGTATCGTCATTTTTTGTAATGCGATATCAGAGAAATCATCAACACTATATGTAATGGTTTTAGCGTTTGCCTGAATGATTTCTGTGCGTTTCATTTTAACATAAGTAATGTTCAATGGCTTTAACTGGTAATTCAGGTACAAGTACATGCCTTCTGCTTTTGCTCTGTCGTCAGACTGAACAAACGTTGCTGAGTAGAAATATCTTCCTTTTTCGTTCCTTTTATATAGTGATTCGTAAGCGCCTTTTAAATTAAAATTGCAATATACTCTGTCTGATTGATTTGGAATTTTCGAAGATAAATCCATCGAATTCTTACCATTTATTTTCAATTCTTTCACCACATAATTCAAACCGTCTAACAATGGATAGTATTTATAATCAGGCACAGACCACCAAGTCGGATTCATATCTAGCGTAACACGAATCCTTTTGATCTCATAATATTTTTCAATGCCGTTGTAGCGAATAACTTTCAAACTCATTGGTGTACCTACTTCGCCTTGCACCAAACTCAAAACATCGCCGTAATTCATTTTGTGAATCGGAACTTTGTCTATTTCCAGAATTAAATCGCCAGGTCTAAGTGAGTTTGCTTTCAGGTAATTGTTTATTTCCAGTGATTTGATCATGAATCGCTGCGCAGTGGAATCATATATTGCCTGACCGCCGATACCACCAATAGTTTTAGTTGCGGTTTTCGGTGTGAACGATGAACCGGCAACAAAAATGATTGCAAGAAGAAATAAACTAAATATTCTCATAAGCGTTTCGAACTTCAAATTTAATTCCGAAAAATTAAAAAACAAAGCCATTCGTTTTATTTGAATGGCTTTTTAATGTATTTGAGTCAAAATTTCACAAATTTATAACTTTTTAAACAAGCCGCCGAACGCCATCATCTGCATTAGATCAGACACTTTTATCTTTCCGGTCATAAATGCTTCCTGCGGATTTAGTTTGCCGGTTTCCACATTAATATAGGTTTCATCATCGGTTTCTACTAAGCAATCCGGATTTCCGGTTAAACCATTTTCTACTTTTAATTTTCCATCTTCAATATTTACGGTATAAGCATCAGTTGTAAATTGAAAATGTACATTTAGTTTTTTATCTTTTGCTTTTTCAGCTTTAAAACGTGCCGGTAATGTTGCAAAAATATCACCAACCGTTTCTAATTTAGGACGCTCTACCGTATTTTTCGATTCAGCTCTTTCATAATTGGTGTCATCAATCACCATTTTGGCAATAATTTCGCGCATAATTTCCGATGAGCCGCCACCGATGGTACCGATACGCGCATCGCGGAAAGCGCGCGCTGCTTTATATTCTTCCATATAACCATAACCACCTAAAAATTGCAGTACTTGATAAGTGCATTTGTCTGCTAATTCGGTTGCCAATAATTTTGCCATAGAACTTTCTTTCACAGCATATCTTCCATCAGCATGCATTCTGCAAGTATGTAAGATGAAGAATTTTACCGATTCGATTTCTGCTGCCATCTGCGCCACACGATGACGTAGTACTTGAAACTTATTGATGGTTCGGCCAAATGCACTGCGTTGGCTCATGTATTCTAAACCGTATTGCAAAATGGCTTCACAACCTGCGTAACCCATGATAGAACCGGCTAAGCGTTCCAATTGCAAACCGCCCATTAAGTAGTAAAATCCTTTGCCTTCTTCGCCTAATAAATTTTTTGATGGCACTTTTACATTATCGAAATGCAATTCTGCTGTATCTGAAGAATACCAGCCGAGTTTTTTCAATTTATTTTTCTGAATGCCTTCGCTGTTTAAATCTACAACTAATAAACTAACACCGGCTGCGCCTGCTTCCGGATTTGTTTTGCAAACGAGAATGACGAAGTGTCCATACACGCCGTTGGTAATAAATGTTTTGGAACCGTTTAAAATGTAGTAATCGCCTTCTTTTTTGGCGCGCATTTGTATGTTGGCTGCATCGCTGCCGGCACCAGGTTCAGTGATACCTATACAGCCGATTTTGTTGCCGGCGATGGCCGGTTTTAAAAATTCTTCTTTTAGATAATCGCTGCCGTGATGCATGATATATGGCGTACTCATAAATACTTGTACGGCTGCTGTGATGGCAAAGCCACCGCTGAAGATTTTAGAGATTTCTTCCAACATCACGACATTATAAAAGAAGTCGAGATTGCTGCCGCCATACTGTTCCGGATAGCAGAGACCGAAGTAGCCCATTTCGCCGAATTTTTTCCAAAACTCGCGCGGAATTTTTCCGTCTTGTTCCCATTGGTCGATGTATGGAATTGCTTCTGCTTCCAAGAACTGACGAATCGTTCTTCTGAATGCTTCGTGTTCTTCATTGAAATAATAAGAAAGTGCTGTTGACATTTTTATTTGTTTTTATTGTTTTATTTTTATTTAACCACAAAGTGCACTAAGTAACTACACAAAGTACACTAAGTTGGATTTCCATTAATGATTCGTTTTATGCCAGATTTTAAAAGTACGGTATTGAAATTAATCAATAATCCAAGTTTGTAGTTTCCTAATTTTAAGTACGTTAGTGTTTGTGCTAAGTGTATATCATTTAAAGCATCTACGCTTTTAATTTCAATCACTAATTTATTTTCTACTAATAAATCTATTCTGTAACCACAATCTAATTTTACTTCTTCATAAATTAAAGGCATTGCTTTTTCTTTCTCAATTTTTAATCCTTCTTTACTTATTTTATAAAATAGACATTCTTGGTAAGCACTTTCTAACAGACCTGGTCCAAGTGAATTGTGGATATCTATTGCTATGCCAATTACTTTGTATGCTAAATCATTTTCTGTCATCTTTGTGTTCTTTGTGTAGTTACTTTGTGTGCTTTGTGGTTAAATAATTTTTTTAAATAAACTTCCGAACTGCATCATTTTTCCTAAATCGCTTGCTTGTATTTTTCCAGACATAAATGCTTCCTGCGGATTTAGTTTTCCGGTTTCAACATCGATGTAGGTTTGTGTGTTAGTCGTGAGTCGTAAGTCGTGAGTCGTGAGTGATGTATCATTAATTCTTTTAAAATTAACTTCTTGATTTTTTATTCCAATTAAATAGTTGGAATCGTTTTCAAACTCGAACAAAACATTCAACTCTACTCCATTTGCTTTTTCTTTTTTAAGTCTTGATGATAAAGAAGAAAATAAATCTTCAATGCTAATGTCTTGGCTGTTGGCTCTTGGCCGTTGGCTCTCGTAATTCACATCATCAATGACCATCTTTGCAATAATTTCACACATAATTTCTGATGAGCCACCGCCAATAGTTCCTAAACGTGAATCGCGAAAGAAACGAGCTATTTTGTATTCTTCCATGTAGCCATAACCACCGAACATTTGCAGGCATTGATAAGCCACTTTATCAGATAATTCAGTAGCTAACAATTTTGACATGGATGCTTCTTTTACACAATATTTTTTTTCGTTGTGCATCTGGCAGATTAAGTAGGTATATGTTTTTACACTTTCCAACTCAGCAGTTAATTGTGCTATGCGATGACGCAGCACCTGGAATTTATTGATAGTTTTGCCGAATGCTTTGCGTTCGTTCATGTATTGTAAGGTATATTCAATTGCCCATTCGGAAGAAGCAATCGCACCAAGCGCAAGCGTTAATCGTTCCAGTTCAAAACGCTGCATAATGTAATAGAAACCTTTGTTTTCTTCGCCCAATAAATTTTCTATTGGTACTTCTACATTATCAAATGCAATCTCTGCTGTGTCGCTGGCTTTCCAACCTAATTTTTTTAAGTTGGTGCGTGCAATGCCTTTTGAATTGCCATCTACCACAATCATAGAAATTCCCGAAGAACCTGTTGAAGAAGTTTTACAAGCTACAACCATATAATCGCAAAATACACCATTGGTGATAAAACATTTTGAACCGTTAATGATGTATTTGTCACCTTGTTTTGTTGCTGTAGTTTTAATACCAGCTACATCAGATCCTGCGTGTGGCTCCGTAATGGCGAGCGCGCCCACATATTCACCTGTAATGGCTTTAAGTAAATATTTCTCTTTAATAAAATCAGAAGCTTCGTGTTTTAAATGCGACATTGATAAATACGGATGCGCGGAAATACTGGCACCAAAACCACCTGAATAGCATTTACTTACTTCTTCAATGAAAATTACATCGTACCAGAAATCTAAATTAGAACCTCCGTATTTTTCTTCTTGCGTAATGCCGAAGAAACCCATTTCACCAAATTTTTTGAATAACTCTTTTGGTAAGCGTGCGTCTTGTTCCCATTGGTCAACATTCGGCACCACTTCTTTATCCAGAAAATCACGCAATGTTTTTCGGAACAGTTGATGTTCTTCTGATAAGTAATATGATTCGAGTTGTGTCATTTTTATTTTTACCACAAAGGCACTAAGAACACTAAGTTTTCTAAGTGCACTTTGTGTCTTAGTGGTTAATTAATATTTTTAATATTCAGCATTTCTCTGGTTTCGGAAATGCTTGCAATTTCTCGGTCTAACATGCGTGCTAAGTTGACACCGGCTTCTACACAGTCACCATTGGATTTTGCCATTTCGCCATTTGGTAAATAAAAGTTATCTTCCAAGCCAACGCGGAAATTTCCACCCATCGTACAAGCAGTTGCAGCCAGTTGCCATTGCATTCTGCTAATGGCAATTACTTGCCAAAATGCACCTTGCGGAACTTGTTTGATTTGATGTAATAAATTATCGACACTTGCCGGTATGCCACCCAAAACACCCATTACCAAGCTGTAACAAGCATTATCAGGAATTAAACCCATTTCGCGAAGTGGTACCGCATTATAAATATGTCCTGTATCGAAACACTCCATCTCAGGGCAAATGTTATTTTCGTTCATCGTTTTTACCACTTTTATCATCATATCAAACGAATTTTCAAACACGGCGTTCCAATAAAATTGTTTTTGTTTTTTTGAATAAATTGCATAGTTCATACTACCCATATTAAACGCAGCCATATCCGGTTTTGTTACAGGCAAATGTTTAATTCTTTCCTGAATGGAAAGACCAATTGCACCTGTTGAGAAATTAATAATAACATCAGATGAATGTTTGCGCACTTCTGCTTTTATTTCTTCAAAGACTTCGGTGCGCCAACTTGGTGTGCCGTCATCTTCGCGTGCGTGTATGTGTACGATGCTTGCACCTGCATCTACTGCGCGTTTGGCTTCTTCGCCGAGTTCTTTAGGTGTGTAAGGTATTGCAGGACAATGTGAACGGTTAGTCGCTGCTCCGGTAAGTGCGGCACTTAAGATTAGTTTTTTGTTTGACATGATATTTGATTTTAATTTTATTTTTTTTGTATCACAGAGAATACTGAGTTTTATCACACAGTTGCATAAAGTTCTTCCCGGCGTTCTCTGTGCTTACTTTGTGCAACTCTGTGATATAATTTTAATTGCCTGTCCAGTTTGGTTTTCGTTTTTCTTTAAAGGCAGCTAAACCTTCAGTTGCATCTTTGCTTTGTAAACATTGCATCAACATCGCATGTAAATACTTATGTTTTTCATCCGCATTTTTTGTTTTCATTTCCTGAAAAGCTTTTAAACCTAAGCGCAATGCAGTTGGCGATTGCTCTTTGATATCACTTATTAATTGTTGAACGGTTGCATCTAAGTTTTCTGCTGTTACTACATCTGAAACCAAACCAATTTCTTTAGCTTCCTGTGCTGATAATGTTTTTGCACGTAAACATAAATCCAGCAATTGTCTTGCTGACATTAATGGTTCTAAAGTTGCCATTACCTGGAATGGAAATATGCCACGTTTTACTTCAGGCAAACCAAATTTTGCGGATTCTACGGCAACTACGTGAGTACAACCACCAATCATTAAAAAGCCACCTGCATATACATCAGCATGCACTTGCGCGATGCATGGTTTATGTAAGCCGTTAAATTCATCACCAAGCTTTACCATATCTTTTGGCATCGGAATCGTTGATGGTTTTTCTGTAGTGTCGTCACCGGCAAATGCTTTCAAATCGGCACCTGCACAAAAAGTGGGTCCGTTGGCTTTCAAGATTACACACCAAATACTATTATTATAATGAGCATAGGCAAGTGCATAAGCCAATTCGTTAGCCAATGGCAAGTGAAATGCGTTACGTTTGTCAGGTCGATTTAGTGTAATGGTTAACACATTCTCTTTCTCTTCGACTATCAAATAAGCAAAATTTTGTTCGGAAAAATTGGATATCTGTTCTTTGGTGTATATCATAAATTGATGCTTTTTATCTCAAAAACTATATTGTCCACTAAAATAAGAAATCTTTTTTATCAAACAAACGTTTGGTAAAATTTTATTAAAATTTGTATTCAAAAATTGTTTAAAATCTACAATTGTCAATCGTAATGACACACTTATCAAATAATTATTCAAAAAGCAATATGCTGATTGTAATATTATAAACATGCTTAACTTATATTGTCAGTTTGAATGAGCGAAAAAATGAGTTACTTACTAAGAATTTGGATAGTATTACTTTTATGTTTTGGTGTAAAAAGAATGCGAGCTGATGAAGTCGATTCGTTATTAAATGCATTAAAAGTTGCAACGCACGATACCGATCGTATTAAAATATTATCAGTTTTGGCGGAAACATGTGAGACCAATGACATTTTAAAGTATGCTGAACAAAGTAAATCGCTTTGTGAAAAAGGTATTGCCGCAAAATTAAATCCACTTCATTTTTATTTAAGTAACCTGGCTAGTTCCATTAATAATATTGGCTATTATTATTCAAAACATGGCGATCAAACTAAAGCATTAATAAAATATAAAGCGGCTCTGAAAATATTGCAACAAATCGGTGATAAAAAATCTGCTGCTTATGAATTAAATAATATTGCGACTATTTATGACAATCAAGGTGATATACCTATTGCATTGGAATACTTTTATAAAAATCTTAAATTACAGGAAGAAATTAAAGATACTATAGGAATTGCCTATACGTTAAATAACATCGCGTACGTTTTTTTTAATCAAAGAGACAGCAAAAATGCCATGGATTATTTTTCCAAAAGCTTAAAAATGTTTGAATCTGTAAATTATAAGAAAGGCATAGCAATGGTGTATGGTAATATAGGTTTGATATATACTCGTCAGAATAATAAAAATAAAGCATTAGATTTTTATAATAAAAGTTTAGCGATATATAAAGAACTCGATGATCAATATAATGTAACCTATGAATTAAGCAGTATTGGCCATGAATATTACAAAGCAGGCGAAGATGACAAAGCATTGGAATATTTCACAAAAAGTTTGAAAACTGCTGAAGCGTTTCAGATCAAAGCACAACTTGCATATACACTTAATGAAATGGCGCGTATCTTTTTTAAAAGAGGAATTATCAATACAGCTCAGGAATATTCCATTCGTTCGCTTCAGTTGGCCAAAGAAGTTGGCAATCCGAAAGACATACAAAATGCGTCTGGTTTACTGAAAGAAATTTATAACAAAAAAGGTAATTATAAAGAAGCGTTTGAAATGTATCAAACAGAAATTCAAATGCGTGATAGTATTGAAAATAAAGCGAACAGGAAAGAAATGATTACAAAGAGTTTGCAATACCAATATGAAAAGAAAGAATTGCAGATGAAGCTGGAAAGCGAGAGAAAGATTGTACGCAAAAATATTCTGATTTTTATTAGTTTGTTTATTGCGTTCGCGATTATTATGATTTCATTTTTTTATACACGACAAAATAATTTCAGGATACAATTAGAGCGAATGGAACTTGAACAACAACAATATCGTTCGCAAATGAATCCGCATTTTATTTTTAATTGTCTGAATTCCATTCAACATTATATTGTACATAATGATGTTATCGCAGCCAATAAATATTTATCGGAATTTGCTTCGCTGATGCGCAAAACACTGGAAAATAATAAACTGCATGCTATCAGTCTTCAACAAGAAATTGATTACCTGAATAGTTATTTAATGCTGGAACAAATGCGGTTTGAAAATAAATTTACGTATGAAATCACCTGCGATAAAAACATCAATACCGTTGATACACAAATTTTGCCAATGGTAATCCAACCGTTTGCAGAAAATGCAATTGTACATGGTTTATGTTATCTGGAAAAAGATGGAAAATTATCTGTCAGTTTTGAGAAACAAAATGATTATTTAGTTTGTAAGATTGATGATAATGGTATTGGCAGAACAGCTTCACAAAGCATTAAGAAAGAATCAAACAGAAAACATATTTCGCAAGGTATGGAGTTGATAGAGAAAAGACTGGCTTTGGTAAGTAACATCACTAAAAAGAAATTTGACGTTGAAATAATTGATAAAACAAATGCAGCAGGCAAAGCATCAGGAACATTGGTAATTCTGAAATTTCCTGCCGAAACCATTTAAATACTAACACAGAATATATTTACGAAATGATATCACGACTTATAAATCTTAAACGTTATGTTGTTTTAATAAGCATTCTAATAGTATCTGTAAATAAGACTCATGCTCAAAATGCAAGCAGACAGGATTCTTTATTGATGGAAAAATATCTTCAAATTGCAAAAGAAAGTTTTAATATAAATGCAGATTCTTCTATAAAATATGCTAATAAAATAGTCCAGCTTTCTGAAAAACATAATTATAAACTTGGATTCATAAAAGGATATAATATGTTAGGCACAATTTATAGTCAAAAATCAGAATTGGATAAAGCTATATCTTATTATCAAAAAGCGATCTCTTATGCTAAAGAAGATATGTACAAACAAGAACGCAGCTCCGCATTATACAACATGTCAACTACTTATTATGACAGAGGTGATTATGATAAAGCATTAGATGCATGTATAACTTGTTTAAAAATAAAAACTGATTGCAATGACAGCTCAGGTATCTCAAGATGTTACAGAGAGATGGCAGAAATCTATACATACAAGGAAGAACCACAAAAGGCATTGTCTTATATCGAAAAAGCATTGAGTATTCAGCGGAAATTAAAATCAAATACTGCCTTGGCAAGATGCCTTTCAACAGCTGCTAATGTACATGTTGGTTTAAAAGATTATGTTACTGCATTAAAATATTTAAGGCAAGCTGAATCACTCATTGATGACGATAATGAAGGCTTAATCGCTGAAGGCATCTATAATAACATCGGCAGGTGTTATAATGAAATGGAAAGAATAGATGATGCTGAACGATATTATTTACTGGCGTTGGAGCAATGTGAGTACTATAAACATAAGTATAGCGAAACTACAATTTTATACAACTTAGGTCAGATTTATGTAACGAAAGGTAAAAATGATCTGGCTGAAAAGTATTTAATGAAAGCATTGCCAATGGCAGAAGAAATGAACAGCTTTTTAGACTTGGCTAACATACATGAGAGCTTAGCGAATTTATACATTAATAAAAAAGATTTCGAGAGAGCTTATAAACACAAAGAAGCATTCATCACGTTTTCTGATTCATTAATGAATGAAGAAAAAATGAAAACTATTGAAGAGCTGACTGTTAAATTTGAAACAAAAGAAATTGCTTTTAAAAATGCTTCATTGCAAAAGAAAGTAACGGAACAAAAATATACCATTGTGAGAAATCTGTTTTGGTTATATGGTGCTTTGTCGCTGGCATTAATCATTATTTTAATCGCGATATTTTACACCAGACAAAATAATTTTAAGACCAAGTTGGAACGCATGGAATTGGAACAACAGCAATACCGCGCGCAAATGAATCCGCATTTTATTTTCAATTGCCTGAATTCTATTCAGCATTACATTGTACATAATGATGTAATTGCTGCGAATAAATATTTATCGGAATTTGCTACGCTGATGCGAAAAACAATGGAAAATAACCAACTGCATGCAATTGACTTACAACACGAAATAGATTACCTGAAAAGTTATCTGACTTTAGAGCAAATGCGTTTCGAAAATAAATTTACGTATGAAATAAATTGTGCGCCAAGTGTAAATGTATTTGATACGCAAATATTGCCGATGATTATTCAGCCGTTTGCAGAAAATGCCATTGTGCATGGTTTGTGTTATTTAGAAAAAAATGGAAAGTTATCAATCAATTTTGAAAAGTAAAATAATTATTTAGTTTGCAAGATTGAAGACAATGGTATTGGAAGGACTGCATCGCAAGATATTAAGAAACAATCCAACAAAACACATACGTCACAAGGCATGAATTTGATTCAAAAAAGATTAGAACTCATTAGTACTATCACCAATAGAAAATTCAATGCCGAAATAATTGATAAGACAGATGACGAAGGCAAAGCGTCAGGCACATTAGTAATACTTAAATTCCCAATTGAAATATGATCACGGCAATAATTGTAGATGACGAACAAAAAAGCGTTTCTACTATGCAGAAAATAATTAATGATTACTGCAGGAATGTTCAGATCATTGGCACTGCAGACAATATCATCAACGCGAGTTCGTTAATACTTTCCGTAAAACCGCAGCTCGTTTTTTTAGATGTTGAAATGCCTTACGGTAATGGTTTTGATTTATTAAATTCTTTAGACGAAATTAATTTTGAAGTCATTTTTATTACTGCATACAATCAATACGCGATTACTGCTTTCAAATATGCTTCTATTGATTATTTACTAAAACCGGTAAACATCACACAGTTACAAGATGCGATCGTACGCGCGGAACAACGCATAACAGAAAAGACCAACGCGCAGAATTATGTTTTGCTGAAACAGAATTTAAAGGTTGAAAATGCGAACGAACAACGTATCATCTTAACAGACAATAACGAACAGCACTTAATAAAAATAAACGATATCAGTTATTGTATTGCAGATGGCAGCTATACTTTTATTCATCTTGTAAACAATAAACGATACTATGCATCTAAAAATTTAAAAGAGTTTGAAGACATGTTGCCTTCCGATTTTTTCTTTCGCATACATCACGGTCATATCGTTAACATCAAACATATTGATAAATTGCAGAAAGGCAGAAGCGGCAGTGTCATTATGCGTGACGGTAAAGAGTTGGAAATTGCCGCGCGCAGAAGGAACGATTTTTTTGCTCTATTTTCAAAATAGATTACGTTTATTAAAAATAATGCACGCATTTGTTCACACCTAAATACACTTATTAAGATATCAGACACAGTTGTCAACTATTTAATGCCGTTGAATGACCATTGTTTATTTTTGATGTGCAAAAACTATAAAACATGAAACTCTTCGATTTTTTATTTGGTAAAGAGAAACTGAGCTTAGAAGAAGGCGATAAAATACACGATGAATTTTATAGTAAGATGTCAGTGTTATTAAGCGAAGAAAGTGAATTGACCAAGAAAGCTATTAAACTTCTGACCAGTGGTAAACATGCCGAATCTATTGAGCTTTATAAAAAATTGATTGAACACTATCCGGCACAAATAAGTACTTATGAAAGCCAGATTGGTGCCAATTATTATTTTTTAGGTGAATTTGAAAAAGCGATTAAATATTACACTTCATCTATGAATAATGGATTTAGTACAAGCATGTCTGATGATAATATATGGGAAGCTTACCTGGCTCTTTTTGAAAAAACAAAAGATAAGAATTATACTGTGCGTTATTTTCAGCAATTTCCACAAGGAAACTTTTACAAAGAGGCAACTAAAATTTTAAATAAATAATTTTTCACTAAAAAAATTTTAAGCAATGGGATTTTTTCAAACAATCAAAAACAAATTAGGTATTGGTGGTGTAAGCGTTGAATTACAAGTGCCTGGTCAGGTGCAAAAAACTGCTGACAGACTGGAAGGCAAAGCAATTATCACTACTAAAAGCGACCAGGATTTGGTAGAAATGAAAGTTGAATTAATAGAAGAATGGACAACCGGAAGAGGCGATGATAAAAAAACAAAAGAAATCTTTATCGACTCATATTCTATAACATTCAACGAAGTTATTAAAACAGGCGAACGCAAAGAAGTGCCGTTTTCTATTTCGTTAGAAAACCTGAACAAATTGAAGTCAAGTAATCAGGAATTAGCAGACAAAGGCGGTGCATTAGGTGCATTAGGTAAATTAGGTTCATTCGCGAACAATGAAAAATCAGAATATTTTGTAAAAGCCGAAGTTGACGTAAAAAGCGCAGCTTTAGATCCTTCAGACAAAAAACCGGTAAAGTTTGTGTAAACTGATTTGAGTTAGAAAGAACCAACTCAATAAAAACTTATTACATACATAAAGCACTTATCATTTACGATAAGCATTAGAATTCTGTATTCAAAATTTTAAAAATAATTCATGAAAAATTTAAAAATCAAATTCGCAGTAACAGCAATCATCTTGTCAGCAATAACAAACATGTATGCAAGTACAGGAAGTTACTTTGATGTGTATTTGAAAAATAATTGTTCTAAAACAGTAGAAGTAAAAGTACAGGCTGACGGTTCAACATCATCATCAAGTTATAGCTCAAATGAAAAACATAGCGTTCCTGTTAAAGAAGGCTACAAACTATATGTAGACGGAAAACTGGTATTGGAATTCAAAGCATCAGATAAGGGCAAAGAGATTGAATTGTGTAAATAATTTCAGCAAAAAATCAATCAATGAAAACAATAAAGAATTTTTTACTAATCTTTGCAGTTGCATTATTAATTGTTAGCTGCTCGTCAGAACCTGTATTTGTTAAGGCAGAAGAATTGTGCCAGGAACAATACAAGAAGAAAGATGTCATAACAGAAGGCACTTTAATTGCTCCGTCTAGCTTTTATACAATGGGTAGCACTGTGACATTAATGCTGGAATCCAGTAGTAAGACAACAGTGCCAAGCATCGTTTTTTTAAACTATAATAATGACCATGAAAAGAAGAACATGATTGAACCTTTGAAAGATGGTTTTTCAGAAGAAGATATTAAGATATACGATAACGAAGGCAATTTGGTAAACTTAGGCGAAAAGGTACGCATCACTGGTGAATTATCTGGTGGTTCTAAAAGTTACTGCGAACTTTGGGTAAAGAAGTTGGAAAAAATAAAATAGATCGGTCATGGAAACGATAGGTATTATTGGAATGATTATGATGGTGCTTGGTTTAGCCAACGCGGCCTGGGTTGGTATTTGGTTTTTAATAGCCTTAAGCGCTCGTGCCGGCACGAACTTATCCAAAAAATTAGGAACAGCCAACGAACGAACCGATGAATATGCTGAACAAGGAAGATCATTTTCCAATGATTTATTAGTGAAGTTGATTAGTCGCTTAGCTATAGCATTAATTGGTTTTCTGATGTATCACTTTACAAAATAATTTTAAGAGCACACACATGAAAAAGATTGAAGTTGTTTTGCAAAAACGAACCGGAAAATTTAAGTTATATATTGCAGGTGCTGTATTTATTGGCTGGATGCTGGTAATAAGTACGGTTTCTTTAGTCAGCCATGAATTTACATGGACGGCTGCTATATTGCCTGGTTTAATGTTGTTTGGTGCAATTGGTATTGGTAAAAGCTTTTACGATTATTACATGCAAAAAGATCCAAAGCTGGTCGTTACTTCCGATGGACAAACGATGCAGTTTTACATCGGTCACGCATCCGGAAATGCAAATGAATCAGATAGCATCAAATTGGCAGATATGAAACGTTTTTATTCGGTAGAAAAGAAAACAAGGTATTTCTTAAAAGAGAAATCATTCGAATTTGAACCAAAGTCAGGCATCTTTAAAGAAGAAATAGATGTGCTTCCGTCTTTGTCTGATATTGATGAAAATGGTGTGAAAAGTGTGATGCAGTTTGTCGGCGAAATGGCACCTGAAATTACATTAGGTTATTATGGTTCTTTGTATGAAAAGATGTTCAACCGATAACAACACTTTATTTAAAATAATTATTTAATTCAAAAACAAAAAAATGAAAAAGATTTTAAACTTAACAGTATTAGTTGCTGCTTTATTCATCAGCACGAATGGATTTTCACAAGGCGTGAAAACAGAAAACAAAACAGCAAAGGCATTCCTGGATATGCTCGATGGAACAGAAGCTACAGCAGATAAAGCTATTGCAAAATTCGGTTCTAAAACGGTAATTGATAATAAAATGATACCTTTTGGAAAAAAACCGGTTATTTATAAAGAAGACGGTAATTGTATTTCTTTTTACATCACATATGACGGCACTAAAAACGCATACATCATCTGTACGAAAGGCGATAAGATAGATACGTTCGACACAGATTGGGATTTTGAAGCGGAATAATATAACTTCTGTTTTGGTTAGTACATAAGTTCAACGGCATTTCATTTGAAGTGCCGTTTTTTTATTCTTTCATCTTCAACAACAAGGTTCCGGTTTCTACAAATTGTTTTTCCGTTACGAAAACTTCCTCTACTTCACCATCGCTGTGTGCTTCAATCGTACTTTCCATTTTCATCGAAATCATTTTTAAAAGAGCATCACCTGATTTTACGGAATCGCCCGGTTTTACCAATACCGTTGTGATATCGCCAGGCATTGGAGCAATGTAGCCGCCTTTTACCGTTTCTACAATCGGTAACGGAAAACGTTCGGATAACGATAATACAATTTGTCCTAAAGAAGCACTCTGAATGAAATACTGGTTGTCTTTTTGCGAGATATAAAACTTGCGACGAATATTGTTTATTTCAAAGATGTACCCATCTTTACGAGATTCCTCGCTGCGCTCGGAATGACGGTGCTCACTTTTGGAAATAAAGTTTTTATCGGCAAACGAAATGTGCAGTTCATTATTTTTATTAGTGTAAGTAACTAAAAATTCAAAACCCTGATAAGCATATTTTTCCTGCTGCGGCTGATAGAAATTATTGCGCCAGCCGCTTGGTACACCTTGTGCTACTGTTCTTTCTTTTTCTCTTTGTACATAACGATGGTGTACTAAAGCGCAAGTCAATGTATCTAAGGCTTCCTGTGAATATTGCTCACCTTGGTAATTAAATTTCTTATCTAAAAAATGCGTATCGAAATCACCTTTCTGAAAATCTTCATTTTCTAAAATCGCAATCAGGAAATTTTTGTTCGTTGTAAAACCACTGCAAACGGTTTCCTGTAACGCAGTTTTTAATTTTAAAACAGCTTCATTTCTGTTCTTACCTTTTGCAATTACTTTCGCGATCATCGGATCATAATAAGTGGAAATTTCAGAGCCACTTTCAATACCTGTGTCATAACGCAAACCATTTGTATTAGATGGAATCCAATCAATAATTTTTCCATTTACCGGTAAGAAATTATTCGCAGGATCTTCTGCATAAAAACGTACTTCAATTGCATGTCCGTTTTGTTTGAGTTCTTCTTGCTTAAATGGAATCGCATTACCTTGTGCTACTTCAATCTGCAAACGCACCAAATCCAAACCTGTCACTTCTTCCGTAACAGGATGCTCCACTTGCAAGCGTGTGTTGACTTCTAAAAAATAAAAGGATTGATCCGGAGCCACAATAAACTCTACTGTTCCGGCATTATCATATTCAATCGCTTTGCATGCAGCCACCGCAGCTTCGCCCATTTTTTTACGTGTATCTTCTGTAATAAATGGCGATGGACTTTCTTCCACTACTTTCTGGTAACGGCGCTGAATACTGCATTCACGCTCGAATAAATGCAACGCGTTTCCATGCTTGTCACCAAAGATTTGAAACTCTACGTGTCGTGATGAATCAAAATATTTTTCTATTAAAAGTGTATCATCACCAAAACCAGATTTTGCTTCAGATTTTGCTTCTGTAATGGCTTTGTCTAATTCTTTTTCTTCACGAACAATACGCATACCTTTGCCGCCACCGCCGGCACTGGCTTTCAGTAAAACAGGAAAACCTATTTCGATGGCTTTTGCTTTAATAGTGGCTTCGCTTTGGTCATCGCCTTGGTAGCCGGGAATAGTAGGTACATCGTGCGATTGCATGATCTTTTTGGCACCGATCTTAGAACCCATTACTTCAATGGCTTTTGGATGCGGTCCAACCCAAATGATATTCTCATCAATGCATCGCTGCGCGAAATGTTCTTTCTCGCTTAAAAAACCATAACCAGGATGAATCGCATTGGCTCCGGTTTTCTTTGCTGCATCGATAATTTTATCTACAATCAAATACGATTCATTGGGTTGCTTGCCGCCAATACGCACTGCTTCGTCAGCCATTTTTACAAACAATGCATTTTCATCAGCATCCGAATAAACAGCGACTGTAGCGATGCCCATTTCTTTGCAAGTTTTAAAAACGCGAATGGCTATTTCACCACGATTGGCTACTAAAAGTTTTGTTATTTTTTGAGTTGTCATTATCAGCTTTTTGTTTAAATTTGTATTGGAGAACTACATAATAAGGAAACGTTTCGGACGTGCGAGAAATGGCAGCAATGCAAAATTCGCCTTATTTGATGTTCTCTATTTTCTCTTATACATTGTTGTAAAAATTAGTTTGTAACCTTTTTTTGAAACTCTTAAAGCTTCAATAATAAATAATGATTCATCAATTTTTTTTATATAACGGAATAAATCTTGTTTTAATGAGTTTTTACCGATATATTCTATTTTATCAGGATGAATATATACTTCTGGTAATAAGATAAAGTCATCAATTGTAATTGCAATTTGACCTTGTTTTGATTCTTTAGTTGGACTTCCATGTTTTCCTAACGCATGACGAATCATATAGCTATCAATAACTCTTTCCACACCTTCTAAATTTATGCCAACCAGTTTTTCAATTTCTTTCGCTTGTTTTTTAGAAACCTTTCCAATTACTAACTCTCTTTTTTTATTCGTTTCAGAAGTCAATGCATATTCAACTAATTCTTGTATTTCTTTCTTCATAGTTTATATTGAGTTGTCATTGTTACATTATATTGATTTTATTGAATGCAAGGCGATTAAAATCATTCTCAAAATCATAGCTATATCAAATAATTCCATATAAATGGAATTTACAGGTGAGTTTAATTCTATTTTTTTCTCTTCTCCATTTTGATTTAAATAATAAGCATACTTACCACGCTTTATTGTAGAAAATAATTCATTTGCGTGATCATTATGATTTAAAATAATTTTTCGTAACATTAAAGAGTTAATATTAATTGTAATGAACTCTACATTTTCTATATATGAATTTGTATTAGTTTTAAAAAACCTTATAAGGCATGTGCGTTCCCAATATTTCATGTCATGTCTAGTTTTGTAAGCTACTTGTTCTGTAAGTACACCTATTTCTTTTGAAGAATCAATATTAAAGTTTAAATTTTTATTTGCTGTAGGTTGAAATATATTTCCATTTTCGTTTGCCTGCCAATGTTCATTATAAACCTCAGATTTTAAAGTATAATCTTCTCTTGAAATAATAATTGCAGTTGTTTGTGCAATAATATTTTTCTTATTAAGAACCTTTTCAATAACTTTCATATGTACAACTAGTTTTAAAAATATTTGTTCTTTACGGATTATTTAATTCTACATCCTATAAACACCCCAGCTATTCGTTCCTTTTACTTCGTTCATATAAGTTAATGCTAACAACAAACCAAATACATGGCGTGTGTCTCTTGGATCAATGATGCCGTCGTCCCAAAGTTGTCCAGTTGCAAAAAATGCATTACTTTGTTTTTCAATTTCTGCTTTCATAAATTCTTTCATTTGTGCAGCTTGTGCTTCATCAAACTGTTGTCCTGCTTTAATGGCTGCTTCGCGGCTCACCATTTGCATCACACCAGCCAATTGTTCGGAGCCCATTACTGCAATCATACTGTTTGGATAGGAAAATAAAAAGCGTGGATTGTAAGCTCTACCGCACATGGCGTAATTTCCTGCACCGTAACTTGCGCCCATCATCAGCGTAAACATCGGTACTTCAGAATTGGAAACTGCATTGATCATTTTTGCACCATCTTTGATCATACCGTTTTGTTCATAATCTTTACCAACCATAAAACCGGTGATGTTTTGTAAGAACAAAATAGGCGTGTGGTTCATGTTGCACAACTGAATAAAGTGCGCACCTTTATTAGAGGAATCATTAAACAATACACCGTTGTTTCCAATAATTGCAATTGGATAGCCATGTATTTTAGCAAAACCACAAATTAATGTGGTACCGTATTCTTTTTTGAACTCATGAAATTCAGAGCCATCCACAATACGTGCAATGACTTCACGACAATCAAAAGGAATTTTTACATCAGCAGAAACGATACCGAGTAATTCATCAATTGGATAATTTGGTTCCTTATATGAGTGTTCAATGTCTAATGATGAATGATTAATCTTTAGATTTGCCATTAATTCTCGAGCAATTCTGATACCATCTAACTCATCTTGCGCTAAATAATCTGAAACACCGGAAATTTTTGAGTGCATTTCTGCGCCACCTAATGTTTCATCATCTACAATTTCGTTCGTTGCCATTTTTACTAAAGGTGGTCCTGCCAAAAAAACTTTTGCTTTGTCTTTAATAAAAATTGTGTAATCACTCATACCTGGAATGTAGGCGCCACCAGCCGTTGAGTTACCAAACACAATAGAAATTGTTGGCAATCCTTTTTTAGAACGTCGTGTAATTTCCTTGAAATTATTTCCACCAAGATTAAATACTTGTGCCTGATCCGGCAGATTTGCACCGGCACTTTCTACCAGATTAATTGACGGTAAATTATTTTCATTGCCAATTTCATTAATACGCAATGCTTTTTTTAACGTGGCAATATCTATTGCGCCACCTTTGTTAGTTCCAACATTTGCTGTTATCAAACACATCTTTCCGGAAACAAAACCAATGCCTGCTACCATGGTGCCACCTGTTCCAAAACCACCTTTCACACCTAAACCTGCTAACGGACACAATTCTAAAAACGGTGAATCCTGATCCAGTAACAATTCTATTCTCTCTCTTGCTAAAAATTTGCCTTGTGATTTAGCTTTTGATAAATGCTTTTCTTCACCTTGGAATAGAGATTGTTTCAAATGTTTGTTCAATTCTTCGATTTTGGCAAGCATTTTTTCGTAGTTTTCTCTATAGCCGGAAGAGTTGACGTTTATTTTAGATTTTAGTACAGACATAATGTATTTTTCTTATTAAATCAGATTGACCAAAAATAAAAATACAATTTTATTTGACCAAACGTTTGGTAAGATAATTTTTATTTTTACATTTGTTCAAAATATTATCAACCAATCAAAAAATTATAAAAATGACAGCAAAAGAAATTGTTTTAGGATTACCGGCAAGATTAAAAGCAGACGAAGCAGCAGGACAAACAGGAGTTTTTCACTTTGTATTAGATGGTGAAACAGGCGGTGAGTTTACGGTTAGCGTAGCAGAAGGTGTTTGTACCGTAACTGAAGGTTTATCCGGTGAACCTGATTGTGTAATTTCAGCAGCAGCTTCTGATTTTGAAGATGCAGAAGAAGGTCGCGTAAACAGACAAATGGCTGTAATGATGGGAAAAATCAAGATCACCAACTTAGGCGCAATGCTTAAATTTATCGGCATGTTCAAAGATTTGGAAACAGCATAATGGCTTAAAAATTAATACTTGAATATTAAGACAGTTCTGCAGAACTGTCTTTTTTTATTTGTACTTATGCCTAGTAAAAATTACCGAATACTAAATAAAAGATACCGCTTACTCATTGCTTTTGTTTGTGATTCATATTTGTACTAGTATTGAATCACAAACACCATAAAACTATAAAAAGGAAAAAACTTAAAACTATGAAAACAAAGGATAGCGATAGTGCTATCCTTTTTTTATGTAATTTTCAGGATAATTAAGGATGAAAATAGAAGTGAAATACGCTGAAACAATGAAGCAAGTCATTACACTTGTATTCATACCGTTAGCAAGTATGGCTGTTTGTATGCTTCTACTATTTTCCATTGATTTGAAACAGTTTTCGCAAACAGTTGAAACAATCATTATCTATACATTTATTATTGCAGCATTGTTGTTTAGTATTTTCATTGTACTAAGAATCATTTCTATAAAAGCTACAATAGAATATGATAATCAACTCGTGAATATCGCATTGAACAAAAAGTCATTTTTGTATCCAAACCGGGAATTTCATTTTAATTATACAAACATAGAAAATGCGTCGCTTGACGAAGATGCACAAGCACGTGTATTTGTAACTATTAAACTGAAAAGCCCAAGTAAATCTATACTCTTACAGCCGGTTGATCAAAAAAAGTCGGATGAGTTTATTGCATTCTGGAATGATTTTTCAGCAAAGATAAATGTGTATAACGAATCGAATAATGAACATCCTGAATTGAAAATTAAAAGTAAAGGATTTTATGACAGCACTTGGGTTCGTGTATTAGCGGTATTTTCTGTTTTATTGGCTGTAGTACTGACTGTTGCCAAAATTGCAGATTCAGACGCCATTCCAACGTATAAGCTAATTGCGTTTTATTGTTATGCGATACCGTTTTCTGTTTCTGCATACAACGCGTACAAAAAAAGTAAAAATAAAGAACAGTAGCATGAAATGAGCATGAGTTTTCTTGCAACAAATAAAAATGATTATTTGCGAATTCTACCTGCTCAATTAAGAACAATAAAAATATACAGATGAAAGGTAAAACAGTAGTGATAACAGGCGGAAACTCAGGTATTGGCAGAGTTACGGCAACCGAAATTGCAAAAATGGGTGCGCAGGTCGTTATTGTGTGTAGAAATGAAAAGAAAGCAAAAGCAGTGCAGGAAGATATCAATGCATTAACCGGTTTGAACAACTGCGATTTGTTTATTTGTGATTTTTCTTCGCACGCGTCTATTAAAAAATTCGCGAAAGAATTCAGGATGAAGTACAATCATATCGATGTACTAATTAATAATGCAGGTGCTATTATTGGTGAACGGCAAACCAACGATGCAGGATTGGAAATGATGTTTGCCACCAACCATCTTGGCTATTTTTTGGTAACACATTACTTGCTGGATTTACTGAAAGCTGCTGAAAGTGCACGCGTAATAAATGTTGCATCTTTGGCGCATCGTTTTACAGGCATGCGATGGAATGACTTGCAGGCGGAACAGTTTTTTAATTCGTGGCTGCAATATGGACACACGAAGCTGATGAATATTTTATTCAATAAAAAATTGTCAAAACTCCTGAAAAACAATACGAATATTACAGCTAATTGCCTGCATCCTGGAAATATCAATTCTAATTTTGGTAGAAGCGGAAATCCATTGATGAAAGCGCTGATGAGCAATTTTGGTTTCGTATTGACTTCGCCTGAAAAAGGCGCGCAAACATCTATTTATCTGGCAACTTCGCCTGAAGTGCAGCATAAAACCGGTTTATATTGGTATCGAAAAAATCCAACAATTCCGTCTATGGAAGCCATCAGTTCTGATAATGCGGATCGTCTTTGGGAAATCAGTATGCAGCTTACAGGCATCAAAGAATTTGGCGCTGTGAATTTTGAATAATTATTTCTTATGAACGATGAAAATAAAACTGCTTTTGCAGAGGCAACCATAAATGATGCTGATGCAATTCTGTCATTGGTTCATCAGCTCGAACATTTTATTACTAAAGAAACGCTGTTAAACAATCTTAAAAAAAACATTGAGCATAATGAATATTGCATCTTTGTAGCTAAAGAAAATGAAACAGTGATCGCGTTTGCAGAAATACATTTCACGCAGTTTATTCATGAAGCACAACCAAGAGCACGTTTGACTGCTTATTGCGTTGACGCGAAACACAGAAACAAAAATATCGGTTCTGCGTTTTTAGGTTTTTTAGAAAATGTCTGTAAACAACAACACGTTTCACGATTAGAATTAACCAGTAATATCAAGCGAACCGACGCACATCGGTTTTATGAAAAGAATGGTTATGCTTTTACATCAAAACGATTTTATAAAGATTTGTAATGCAGATTTTCGATTTTTTTTACAATAATTTTCCATCGCTACATTTGATCATTTGGTTGTTTCCAATTGCATGTTTGTTCTCTTTTTTAAGTTTATTCATCGCAGGATTTTGTAAACAAAAACTAAGCTGGCGAACCGGTTTTACACGAAAAACATTTCATTTTTTGATTTTTTTCGGAGCATTATTTTTCCAGATAAAATTTGGATTACAAGGTGTTTTTATTTTAGGATGGTCTGTAACATTAGTATTGATATATGCTATCTTCAAAAGAGACGGCAATTTATTTTATGAAGCACTGGCGCGCGAAAAAGACGCGCCATTCCGAACAAAATATATTGTATATTCTTACTTAGCAACATTTTTTGGCGGTGTTTTATCTAATTTATTTTTTGGAAAATTTTCATTGTTTGGCTACGCCATCACAGGTATTGCCGATGCAATCGCAGAACCGGTCGGAACCTTTTTCGGCAAGCATCAATACCGTGTTTTCAGTTTTGATAAGCAGAAAATTTCTTATCGAAGTGTAGAAGGCAGCGTTGCGGTTTTTATTGCATCATTTTTTATTTGTTTACTATTGGTGCAGTTCTTGCCATATCCGCATTCATTATTTTCGATTTTAATTATTGCGGTAGTTTGTACTGTAGTCGAAGCATTTTCGCCAAGCGGTTTTGATAATATGCTATTGCAGTTGGTTGGCAGTTGGTTGGCTGTTCTTTTATTTACATAAAAAAAACGACTTAAAATTTTGAGTCGTTTTATTAAAAATTATTAAGTAATTATCTTATTCTTTCTTTGCGTCTTTTAATTTATCCTGAAATTGGATAAAGTCAACCAGGTTTTCCAACGGAATATTTTTCGCCAGTATTTTATAATCAGGTGTAATTAAAAATAAACGCGGTGTCACAATCAGATCGTATTCTTTTCTGAACGCACTCATGCCACGCATATCTGCGCAAGTGATCCAGTCTTTATGACAATTTTTTGCAGTAAAAGTTCTGAAAGAAGAATCGGTTTGTTCTGTAGAACAAGTAAACAAGCGAACGCCTAATTGTTTCAATGAATCAGCATATAACTGTTTCAAAGCCGGTATTTCTTTTTGGCAATGACCGCAATCCGAATTCCAGAAAACAAGCAAGGTATATTTGTTTTTCGGAATAAAATCATGGAAAGTAAATGTTTTTCCATTTGTGTCCTGAGCATTAAAGTTAGGTGCAATTTTGCCAATCAATGTTGGTTTTACAGCTTCCACGCGATCGCGCAATTCCATCAAACCTTTAGCTTCGGCCCATGGCGCTTCACCGCTCAAATAGTATTTTTCAGCCATATAGACATAGATCGCATCATAACCCATGATCTCACTGCGCGCATATTTTGAAAATAATTCATTTAAAACCAATTGATACATTTCATAACTTGCTTTTGATTTATTGACAACGATATCGACATATTTAATGATAGAATCCGGATTTGGGAAAACATATTGCTCGAAATATTTCATCAGTTTTCCATGCAACACTGGACTGCGCACTAAACCTGAATCTGCAAAATCTACATTGTCGAAATAATGTTGCTGCATGTAATGGAACGCATAAAATGTATCAATCAAAACACCTTTGTCGTTTTTAGGACCAGGTGGTACTTCTACGTCCTGCATTATTTTAATCAGCTTGCTGTATAATGTTGTCGGATATTTTTTTGCAATAGTTTTGCGATGTTCCGTTATTAATTTGCTGATAGATTCAATGGCGCGTTGATTTTTTACATAAGCAGAATCCGTCTTTTTCAGTTTCGCATTTAGTTTTTGCAATGAATCCGTTTGTACGCCTAACGGAAACATGTAATTCATATCTTCAAACAATTGTTTGTTTTCAATGGAATTTTTTACCTGTGATTTTGCGATAAAATTGGTCGTGTCGGTAACGATAGAAAAGTCTGTTTCTTTGATAATAACATCAAATGAGTTGTAGCGAAAACTTGGAAATGCTACCAGATAAACACCAGCCGGAATATTTTTTTTGCCTTTTATCGTTGCAATTCCGTTGTTATCAAATTTCAATGTATCTTTTATCATGCGTTTGTCAGCATAATAATTGGCCAAAATACCGATTTGGTTTTCCATGCCTTTTACGACAATGGTTATATTGAAATTTCGTTCCTGCGCAAAAGTCATCGTAGCAAAAACGGAAAATAAAAGGAGCGTAAAAATTTTCTTCATAAAAGTGAGTTCGTGTATGTTTTACAAAATTCGTTCCGAAATTAATGATTCAAGGTAAATTTATTGTGTAAATCTTTGTTAATTTGTTTTCCTGAACCAAAATAAAGAACAATGAAGTATTTGTATGTTATAATTGGTGGTGCAATCGGCAGCTTGCTGCGCTTTGTATTGGCTGAATTCATTACAGGCAAATCGAATTCAGCATTTCCTTACGCTACATTCAGCGTAAATTTGATCGGTTCTTTACTGATCGGTTTCTTGTTTGGTTTATTTTCGGTGAACGGACAGTTGGACGACAAAGTTCGTTTCTTATTGTTCGTTGGATTTTTAGGTGGTTTTACTACATTTTCTTCTTTTGCTTTAGAAAACCTGAAACTGATGCAGGCATCGCAAATTTCTACTGCATTGATATACATTTTTGCTTCTAATATTCTTGGTATCGCGCTGGCTTTTGCCGGTTATTTTATCAGCATTAAACTAAAATAAAAAGTCCATCTTGCTTTTGGCAGATGGACTTTCATTTCATTGTTTTTTGTAAAAATATTATAGTTCAAAATCAGCGTCAGTAAGTGTAACACCTAATTTCAATTCTTTAAACTCATAGATTTCGTAAATTCCTTTTTCGTCTTCCATTTTGTGGTAGATCGGCAAGTAAGTAGTTTTATCAATATAAAGAGTTGTTTTCTTAGCATAAGAAGACGGTATTTTTATAACCTGACCTGGTTTTACATCATCATCAATATTGTTTAACTCTTTTATTTTGTATTCTGAAATAGCCAGTTTTTTACCAATTGCCCAAACAGATGTTTCGCCTGGAGCTACTGTGTAATTAACGATTTTGTAGTCAGCGTCATTGATCTCTACTTTCCAGCAGTCTTTGCCGTCGTAGTTAACAGTACCTAATACTTTTACATAAGAAGCCAAATCTTCGCCTTTGCGTTGAGTCATGCTTGTTTCCAAGATCTTCTTAATTTGAGCAAATCCGGCGCGAGTAATCGGATTGTGCACGCCTTTCATTAATAAACTATTTGTCGGACTTAAACTTAATTTCAATCCTTTTTTTACTTTTACTTCTTTGGAAGCAGCAGCATCATACATCAATTGAGCAGTTTGCGGTAATTTTGCACTCGCTCTTATTTTTAAAGGATTCGCGATAACTTTAAATTCTACGTCACTTTTACTGTATTTGCCATCGTGCATGCGTTCCTGTGCATAAAAATGGTAAGTCATCGTTTTTGCATTTCCCATGGCAGCCATTACTTTTGGAATCATGTCTGTAACATTTTGTGCCTGTGCACTTACAACCAGTAAAACGGCTGCTAAAAAAAATCCTGTTATTTTTTTCATTGTGTTATTAATTGATTAAGAAATAAAAATACAATTTATTCAGTCAAATCAAAAACTTTGCCAAATTTTTTATTTCAGCAGTTTGTGTAACTTTTCTTCCATCTCAAAAATAGGAAACTGCTGCACTGTTTTCTTCATATTGGCTTTTATTTCTTTGTTGCAAAGATTGCCGATACTGCCTTCGTGTGTATGTTTTAATTGCTTTGGTTTTTTATAATTTCCGCTTTCTACTTCGTTGCCAACTTTAATATAAGCATCTCTGAACGGCATGCCTTTATTGACCAATTCATTCACGCTTTCCACCGTAAACAACAATTTGTATTTGTCGTCTTCGAGAATTTTATCTTTCACCATAATATTTTTCAGCATCAGGTTAGTCATTTGTAAACAAGATTTCAGCTCATCAAAACAAGGCAGAAAGTCCTGTTTGATGATTTGAAAGTCGCGATGATAACCACTTGGTAAATTAGTTAAGACAGCATTAATTTGCGTTGGCAGATTCTGCAGTTTATTGCATTTCGCACGAATCAACTCAAACACATCCGGATTTTTTTTGTGCGGCATGATCGATGAACCGGTAGTCAATACATCCGGAAATCCAATAAAACCAAAATTTTGATTCATGTACAAACAGCAATCCATGGCGAACCTGGAAAGTGTTGCTGCGATATTGGAAATAGCAAACGCCACATTCTTTTCCATTTTTCCGCGATTCATTTGTGCATACACCACATTGTAATTCAAATCGTCAAAGCCCAATAATTCGGTTGTCTTTTTTCTATTTAACGGAAACGAGCCGCCATAACCGGCGCCGGAACCTAACGGATTTTTGTTGACTAATGTAAATGCTGAAAATAGTGTTTGAATATCATCCACCAGACTTTCTGCATACGCGCCAAACCACAAACCAAATGAACTTGGCATGGCTAATTGAAGATGCGTATAACCAGGCAGCAATTTATTTTTATGTTGCTCGCTAAGTTCAATAAATGTATTAAATACAGCAACTGTTTCTAAAACGAGTTCAATTATTTTTTCGCGTGTAAATAGCTTGATGTCTAATAAAACCTGGTCGTTTCGGCTGCGTCCGCTGTGTATTTTTTTACCAATGTCGCCGAGTTTTTGTGTTAAACGAAATTCAATTTCCGAATGAATATCTTCATTTCCATCAGCAATTGAAAAATGACCATCCAGAATTTCCTTATAAATATTCTTTAATTCTTTTTGAATCGGATTCAATTCTTCTTTGGTTAATAAACCAACTTGTGCCAGCATTTTTGTATGCGCCAGTGAACCGATCACATCATGTTTGGCAAGCAGCAGATCCAATGCACGATCATTGCCAACGGTAAATTTTTCTACCTGTTGCGCAAGTTCATTGTTTTTATCCGTTGTATTTTTTTGCCAAATTTTTGCCATTGTTTTTTTAATATAGTTTTGCAATTATTTTAGTTCAGATAACATTTTTTTGAAAGCAGCCATGTTAATGATCTTTATTTTATTGATTTGTTTATGATTTAAAATAAGTTTATCTTCTGTAATTAAAAAATAAGATTTTGTACAATAGGCCAAATCAATTAAAAAATTATCATCCGGATCTATAATTCTGTCAAACCGCTTGTCGATAATTATATTTTCAGAAATTAATGCAATTACTTCAATGTACTGGGCAGCTTTAAAACTTAGCTTGGATTTTATATGCGGTTTGTTTAATGTAGCTTTTATTTCTTTCAATAACTCATCGCAAATAAAAATTTCTAAGTCATATTTTTCAATTAGAGCAATCAGTTTGTCTAATTTATTTTGAATAATAAAAGAAATATAGATGTTGGTATCAAATACAATTCTATCGGGTAGGTAGTTTCGCATTTGTTTGCCTGATTTTTCTTATAGTAGCACAAATTTCATCAATACTTATTACGGTTTTAACCTTTTTAGCAGAAATTTTTTTTGCCAATACTTTTGCTTCTCTAATCTTTAATGCTTTCAGTATCTTTTTTTGTTCCAATACATCCAGCTTAGAAACAAAGTTAGTTATTTCTGTAGTCGTGTCTTTTGTGGTTGAATTAAACTGCATATTCAAAGTTACCATTTTACAAATTACTTTGCTTTAATTTAAGATTATGTGTAATTACTTATTTCTTCGCAGCAGTTTCAGTTACCAGTTTCGGATATTCCAGTTTCATTTCTTTTAGTGCATCGCGTACTTTTTGCGCTATTAAAAATTCTTTATACCAATTTTGATCGGTTGGAATAATGATCCATTCTACCTTGCTGCAATTTTGAAATACATCTTCATATGCAGCCATATACTCTTTCCAAAGTTCGCGTTCTTTCCAATCCTGATCTTTGTGCTTCCACATTTTTTTAGGATTCGTTTTGCGTTCTTCCAAATTAGCCAGTTGTCCATCTAAAGAAATATGCATATAGAATTTTAAAATCTTCGTGCCGTTTTGTTCGAGTAATTTTTCAAAATTATTAATAGCATCGAAGCGTTGTTTTACAGTTGTTTCATCGATCCATTTATGTACACGCTGAATCAGCACATCTTCGTAATGCGAACGATTGAAAATTTTAATTTGTCCTTTTTCCGGAACTACTTTATGAACACGCCATAGAAAGTCGTGCGCAAATTCTTCGTCACTTGGTTTTTTAAATGAGTGTACAGAAATGCCTGCCGGATTGATGCCGCCAAATACGTTTTTAGTAGCACCATCTTTTCCGCTGGCATCCATACCTTGTAATATCACTAATAAACTGCGCTTTGAAGATGCCATCAGTACGTTTTGCAATTCTTTGATTTCTTCTACTAATTCGAGTGTTTTCGCTTTTGTCGCTTCTTTATCTATTCCTTTCGGTGCTACCGTTGGAATCTTTGATAATTTTATTTCTGCCATGATGTAAAGGTTGAAATACAAAAATACTAAAAATTATATGGTTAACTTGTTGTTTCTAAAAAAGCAATAACAAAAGGAAATAAATCTTTATCAATTTCATCTTTATGATCTTGTTCCAATGCTATTAATTTAGCGATGTTAATTTTGGGTTTTGTATTTAAGGAAGAATTTGTTTTTGCTTTTACGATTTCTTTTACATTGGATAAAAATATTTTCTCAAAATTTGTTGAAGTTCTTGATTTTTGTATAAAACCAGATAACTCTTTATGCAGATAATTTACAAAATCATACTCCATCTTTTGTATATGAATAATAATCTGTAATATTTTTAAGATAATATGCATGTCTTCTCTAAATGTATTTCCTAATGTTTTCAGACCTTTGTGCAGTATATTATCAGCAAGAATAAATTCGTTATGTTCAATTGCCGCCATAGTACAGTGCATAATAATATTCATCTTAAATTCAAATGGATAAAGCGCTATTGCAGTGTCAAAATTTTTGAGAAGCTGATTGATGGTTGACTTTGTATTATCGCTTTGTTTACTTAGTCGTAAATACATTATTTGAAATAAATCAGTATAGCAAGACTTTGCATTGGTTTCAATAGATTTGGTAACACAAATTTTTTTTAATGCTTCCAAATACTGATGCATTTCTTTAGTTTTTCCCAAATAGTAGGTGGCGTATAAAATATTATGATAAAAAGCTAATTGCGTCATCCTGTTTTCTGCCATGTAAATTGGATAAGTATCCATCATGTTTATAGAGTTTAAGCAAGCACTGTAGGCCTCTTCTCTGTTATGATTAATAGCGGCATAATAATAATGGATAAAATAGTAGTTTATCTTTGCACCTATAGATAGTGCATTTTCTACATTTAGCAAATATGTATTATTTATTATGTCTTGATGTGTTAATCGCTGTTGCTCATCTTTTATATAAAAATGCTGTCTTAACAATGATTTTTGCCGATTCGATAATTGTAAATACGTTTGTTCATTAGAAAAGATTTCCAAAACATCTTTTTGTTCCTTTAAAACTAAGTTTATTTTATTGATTCCGTTTGCATCATACTCTCTAAAGTTTAGAAGTGTTAGTTCTAATTTTATAACTTCTAATAAACTCAGCCACAATTCGTATTCGTAAGCAAATTTTTTTGCTTTTATAATGTAATCAGACAGATGTGCAAATAATCGCTTGTAGTATAATTGGGTAATTTCGTCTATTTTAAGGTGCATTTCATCCTGCACATTCATATCGTGTTGTATATTCTTTATGCTTTTAAGAATATACTTAATGAGATGATTTTTTGTAACAGAGAAATGCTTTACAAAAGATTCTTTTCTGAATCTTTTTAAAATTGCCTGCTCATCGTATTCTTTCTGGGCAGCTATTGCATCAAACACCAACAATAAATATATTTTGCCTTCGGCGTTTTTTTTGCAGTTCTTTTTTACATATGCTTTCTCAAATGGCGTAAGTGAATGAATTAAATCAAAAACCAGATCTTTCATAACGTAATAAATTGAAATTCAAATATATATGCGTGTTTTTTTACGAGTAACGCTTAATGTTTATATAAATAAAATTTGATATCTATTGTATTCAGTCTTAATCTTGTACTCTAAAATAAACAAACTATGAGAAAAATTAAATGTTTACTGGGAATATTAACTGTTTTCCAGTTTTCAAATGCACAAACCGTTTCGCCACAATTAATTTCTTCGTCGTCAGGAAAAGGTACAATTAGTGCAAATTACTTTGAGTGGTCGGTTGGAGAACCAATGGTACAAACTTTTTCGTCGGCTACTTTAATTATCACACAAGGATTTCTACAGCCAACAAATGCTTTGCCAACTGCAATTAAAAATAACACAATTGCAAGCAATGAATTAAACTTATTTCCAAATCCAACTGCTAATGAAATATTTCTGCAAACAAATTTCAAAGAAGATGGAAGATTAACTTATCAATTATACGATATAAATGGTACGCTTTTATTAAATAATGAAACAGAATTATCACATCAACTTCAGAGTAAAATTGATATCTCTACTTTAGCAGTAGCTACTTATTTTTTACAAGTAACTTTTAAAACCAACCAAGATGAGATAAAAATAGCATCCTATAAAATTCAAAAAATTTCTAATCAATAAATAAAAAACTATGAGAAAATTATTGTCTTTCGTGTTATTCGTAATGATACACTTACTTATAACTGCACAAGCACCCAATCAAATTAATTACCAAGGCGTTGCTAGAAATGCCAGTGGAAATCCATTACCCAACCAAAGTATTTCAGTTCGATTAAAAGTGCATGATGTTTCCGCAACCGGA
Source organism: Chitinophagales bacterium (assembly GCA_046329815.1). GTDB lineage: Bacteria > Bacteroidota > Bacteroidia > Chitinophagales > JADIYW01 > JADJSS01. The sequence continues at coordinate 475,560 of JAXLTY010000001.1, read as the reverse complement.
ACTGTAGTGTATTCAGAAACCAGAAATTTAACTACAAATGCATCGGGTTTATTTACCATAGTAATTGGAAGCAGTGGCGCAACTAATGTTAGTGGTACTGTTTCTGGTATCAACTGGAGTACAGGAAATAAATTTCTTGAAGTAGAAATTGATCCTGCTGGTGGTTCGAGTTTTACTTCATTAGGCACATCTCAATTGAACAGTGTTCCTTATTCGATCAATGCAAAGCAGGCAGATGGTTTAGCCAGTACTGCTACCATAAATCCTAACCAGATAACAGCAAATGGTGCAACAAATGGACAAGTTTTAAAATGGAATGGTTCCGCATGGGCACCTGGTACTGACATACAGGCAAGCGGTGGCGCAACTTATAGTGCTGGCACAGGTATTTCTATTAATGGCAGCAATGTTATCTCCAATACAGGTGATTTAAGTAATACTAATGAATTGCAATCGCTTACCTTAACAGGTAATCAATTAAGTATTTCAAATGGCAACAGTGTAACTCTACCAACCGGAACTACTTATACCGCTGGTAGCGGTATTACTATTTCCGGAAATACCATTTTCAATGCTGGCGATTTAAGTACTACTAATGAGTTACAAACAATTTCAAAAAGTGGCAGCACCATTACACTTTCTAATGGCGGTGGAAGCGTGGTGGACAACGATGTACAAACACTTTCCGTAAGTGGTAATCAATTGTCAATTACGAATGGCAATAGTGTTACCTTACCTACAGGAACAACTTATACAGCTGGTAGTGGCATCAATATTGTGGGTAACATCATTCAAAATACAGGCGATTTAAATCCACTAAATGATTTAACAGATCAAACTATTGCCGGTGGTGATTTAAGTGGTTTATTATATGCTCCAACTGTTGAAAAAATACAGGGTAGAATCGTTTCCGGTACAGCACCTACCAACGGACAAGTGCTTGCATGGAATAACTCTACATTACAATGGACACCAAATAATTTGCCGAATCCAAGTACAACTAGCTGGAGCCTTACAGGTAACCCTTCTTTGTTAACTACTGATTATTTAGGCACACCAAATGATGTCCCAGTTGTATTTAAATCGAAAAATATTGAATTGTTGCGATTAACCGGTTCAAACACTACTTTAAATATGAATGGACAGGTTAATATTTTAAAAGATTACAGACAATTGGATTTGAAGACACCAACCTTAAATGAATATTCACGTTTAAGCTTTTCTAATGCCAATAATGCAACTAGATATTGGGATATGGTTGCAAAAATTGATAACACAGGTTTAGCGAATGATGATTTTGCTATTTGGAATGCAGGAAGCGGTCCAGCAATTCAATTTACCGGCGACAGAAAAGTAAAGTTTTTTAATGCGTTGATGCCGAATAATAATGCTGGTGCCAACGGGCAAGTTTTAGCATCTACCGGAGCCAATACTGCACCAACTTGGGTGTCTTCTACCAATACGTTGTACAACAATACATATTTCTTTGAGCAAACAGCTAACGCAAATTTATCTACAGATTTTATTTCCTATACATTACCAGGTTTAGATAATATGAGCTTTACAACAAGCGGACCTGCAAAAGTAATTGTTACGTTCTCACATGGATGGATAGAGAATGACGATAATATTGCTGGAGGTGATATGAAATTTTTTGTTAACATGCAACTTAAGTTAAGTTCATCAGTAATTAAAAATAGAGAATATGCAATTAAAATTAATAATGGAGAAAGAACATCGTTAAGTTTTACAACGAATTCCACGTTAACAACTGCTGGTACATATACAATAGCACTTACAGTTGGAAAAATTGGCGATAATGGTCATTTAGTTGGAAACCCGGGGTTTTATACAGGCGAAGTAACTGTACAAGTAATACCGCAATAATTCTCATAGTGAAGCGGCTGGTGTGCAAATGAATTATTTGCACACCAGATTTCTTTCTATTATTTAAATTTAAAATAAATGAAAAAAATACAAGTCCACATCTTATTTTTCTTGGTGATTTTTTTCATTGATAATAATTTAATTGCTCAGTCAGTAATGAATAATATACCCAATAATGGACAATCGATTACTGCTTTTATTCCAAAAGATTATACTATTATAGATAGTGTCGGCGCAGATTTTAACGATGACAAATTACGGGATATTGCACTACTCGTTCAAGGTGAAATAACACAATACGACAATGGGAAACCATATTATACTAAAGACGATATTTTAATTATCTTGTTTCTGCAAACTGATAAAACCTACAAATTATCGTTAAAAAAATCATCTAACGTTTCAGATAGTGATGTGCCTGCAGACATTAAAGATGTGGGAAAAAGAAACAATATGTTGAAATTAGTATATGAACTAGGCACTTATCCTTATTCAAGTACAAACAGTTATTTTTTCAGATATCAAAATAAAGATTGGTTTTTAATTGGATATTTAAATGAAGTGGATAAAGGGAAAAAAATTATTGGTGAAGATTATAATTTGCTGAACGGTTCCGTAGAAAAATATTCTATGGTGAAAAATAAGAAAACGATACTTTCAAAATATAAAATCAAAATTCAACCATTAAAAAAACTAATGAATGTGAATCCCTGGAATTTTGAGATAAAAAATGATTAATAGTATATTTTAATTCAAACCTGCAAAAAAATAATTTTATGAGAATTATACAATGTGTAGTTGTATTGTTTTTTTTAATGATGTCAGCACATATTCATGCGCAAGACGAAATTAAAGAAAGCGATTTAATAGAATTTAAAAGTGATATTCAACGCAAAGTATCAGAAACTATTACACAATTTGCCAGGCGTTGTATTCCTGAAAATGCGGCAGTTCAACACAAAATTTTAGAGTTGCCATTTATGAACCCTAAAGCAGGTAAAGATATTTTTGTTTGCTTTGCTGATAGCACACTAACCGATGAGAAACCTACTGTGTATGTAGAATTATTGAAACCTTGGATGTTTGATGGCAAGTTAGTGTACGAACCCATTTTTGTTACCGGATTCGAAAATGGTGCTGAAGGTTTAGCAACTGTAAATGCTGTATTCTTAGCCAATGCCGATAAAGATATTGCTAAAGAATTGGTTATCATTTTTAGTACGAACATGCGTATGTATGATAATGCAACTAATAGTTGGTTTATAGAAGAAAGAAGCGAAGTGCTCATTTTTGACAATACAGCGGATCCGTGTAATCTTAATGTATGTTTAGATGAGATGGAAATTTTGGAAAAAAAATTTCCGGTTTCAAAAATGCCATATACAGCACAAGCAGTTAAAGCAAAACTAAAAGCGTTAGGATTTAAATAAATAATCACAGATATGTCTATTTAAACATACCTTTTAGCACACCTAACAAACCACGTGCTACTTCACGCGTCGCGGTGCGTGCTAATTGACGTGTTACCGTATTATTCAGCATTTTATCTAAAGTAGATTTTCCTGCTTTTGTGGTCTTTTCAGCTTTTGCTTGTTCTTTCTCTAATTTTGCCTGTTCTTTTTCTTGCAATTCCTGAGCAATTTGTTCCGATTGTTGTTGCTGCGCCTGCTCAATTTTTGCTCCTAAAATTTCATACGCACTTTCTGGGTCAATTGTCTCTTTATATTTTCTGTATAGTGATGATTTTTGAATCAATGTTTGCATTTCGCTGTCGTTCAAAATATCCATGCGCGATTGCGGCGGCGACATTAACGTATGCACCAATGGAGTCGGAATACCTTTTTCATTTAATGCAGTCACGAATGCTTCACCGATACCCAATTGCGTAATCAGATCTTCTACTTTATAATAAGCTGTTTCCGGATAATTTTGCGCCACTAATTTTATGGCTTGTCTGTCTTTTGCAGTGAAAGCACGCAATGCATGCTGCACTTTTAAACCTAATTGCGCTAAGATGCTTTCCGGAATATCATTTGGATTCTGCGTGCAGAAAAAGATACCTACACCTTTTGAACGAATCAGTTTGATAATAGATTCTAACTGGTCTTTCAATGCGGTAGTCGCGTTGTCAAAAATTAAATGCGCTTCATCTAAAAAGATAATTAATTCAGGTTGTTCCACATCGCCGCGCTCCGGAAATTTCGCATATACTTCAGCCAGTAAACTCAGCATAAACGTGGAGAATAATTTCGGCTTGTCCTGAATATCGGTTAAGCGAACGATATTGATGTATCCGTTTCCGTTCTCATCTTTGCGTAATAAGTCATTTACATTAAACGATGTTTCACCAAAGAAAAGATCAGCGCCTTGTTGTTCCAGTTCTACCACTTTACGCAAGATAGTTCCAACGGTTGCCGGCGACACCGCGCCATATTCTTTCTCAAAAATATCTTTGCCTTCATTGGTTAAGAATTGTAATACTTTCTTGAAATCCGGCAGGTCAACCAAACCTAAATTCTGGTCGTCGCAAAATTTAAATACCATAGCCACCACGCCTTCCTGCGTATCATTCAAATCTAAAATTTTAGACATCAACACCGGACCAAATTCTGTAACGGTAGCGCGCAAGCGAACGCCGTCTTGTGTAGAAATCGACATCAACTCTACCGGAAATGCTTTCGGAGTCCATGTTGTTCCGATAGCTGCCGTTCTGTCCACAATTTTTTGATTGGAAACTCCTGGTTCTGCAACACCTGAAAAGTCGCCTTTAATATCCATCATCAAAACGGAAACGCCGTTTTCCGCCAACTTTTCAGAAAGTGTTTGTATGGTTTTTGTTTTACCGGTTCCGGTAGCGCCGGCAATCAAACCGTGACGGTTCAATGTTTTTAACGGTAATTTTATTTGCGTACTCGGTACCGATTTTGAATCCAGCATAGCACCGCCAATTAGGATAGACGCGCCCTGAAATGTATAACCTTGATTGACCTCTGCTGAAAATTGTTCTTGTGTTGCCATAAATATGTTTAATATGTCGTAAAAATAGCTTTTTATGAAATAGATGCAAAATAATAAAGTTATAAAACATTAAACGATAAAAGATAGCATTGCTGTCCTGTTGAGCTTGTCGAATGTCCTGCTGAGCTTATCGAATGTCCTGCTGAGCTTGTCGAAGCATCGAAGCATCGAAGCATCGAAGCATCGGTTGGTAGTCCTTCGATAAACTCAGGATGACATGGATGGTGCTAAATCGCATCGCTGTCCTGCTGAGCTTGTCGCTGTCATGCTGAGCTTGTCGAATGTCCTGCTGAGTTTATCGAATGTCATGCTGAGCTTGTCGAAGCATCGAAGCATCGAAGCCACGAAAAAAAATATTTTTTTACTTTTTATGGAATCTGACCATTTCATGTATCTATATAGTATGAAAACTTATTTTGTATACATGTTAAAATGCTCAGATAATAGTTATTATGTTGGCGTAACGAATAATATCGAAAGAAGAATTAAAGAACATGAAGGCGGCTTTAATGAAAATTCTTACACGTTTAAAAGAAGACCGATAATGTTAGTTTGGTTTGAAAGATCTGCCAGCATTAAACAAGCCATCGATTTGGAGAAACAAATAAAAGGTTGGTCGAGAAAAAAGAAAGAAGCATTGATTAATGATGATTGGAATAAAATTGTAGAGCTATCCAATGAAAAGAACATAGCAACTGGTTATTATTCAATAAAAAAATAATTTGATTATTGCTGTCATGCTGAGTCTATAGTGCTGTTCTACTGAGTTTATCGAATGTCCTGCTGAGCTTGTCGCTGTCATGCTGAGCTTGTCGAAGCATCGGTTGGTAGTCCTTCGATAAACTCAGGATGACATGGATGGTGCTAAATCGCGTCGCTGTCATGCTGAGCTTGTCGAAGCATCGAAGCATCGAAGCATCGGTTGGCAGTCCTCCGATAAACTCAGGATGATATTCGCTGCGCTCAGATGACAGCATCCATAAAAAAATCCATCGCTTATACGATGGATTTTTTATTTTTTCACCTCGCCGCAGGCGAGATTGGGTGAGGTCTGAAGCGATCATCTAAATTTCTATCGTCACTTCATAATTACCGATCACACCTTCCGGATTTTTTACCAATAAGAAAGTGCCATCGCCGTCAGGACTCATTTCTGAACTCAGTTTGTTCAGCGTTTCGCCTGGCAGCACGGTGAAATCAATGCCGCCTGCGCCTTCCGTTGGCGACAATGCGAAATACAATTTTTCTGTTCCTGTGTTGCTCATGATGATGGTAGCATCTTCATCAATAGTAGTAATTGTTTTTACAGCGCCCGGATTTACGGTGCCTATAAATTCATCATCAGAGCCACCGCCATTGTCAGCCGGTGAAGGATTGTAAACGTATTGGTTTTTCTTAGCATAATTATCTTTAAAGACGCGCTGCGCCGCTGCATTCACCAACGTCATATAACTGAAGCAATTATTTAACAGAACAATGCGGTCTGATGTAAGTACCGGTCTTCCTTTTATAAACATGTCCTGGCTGAAATTTCCGGTCTTCAGTTCCAGACGAATAGTATCTATCTCATCGATAGAAGCCGACGGACATCCTATTGCCAGTAATTGCGGTTTGTATTTAAGACTTACGTAATACATGCCTTCCAGAAAATTGATCATTTCGTCGGTGTTGCGGCGCGCAAGCGGATAATCATTCACGCCAAATTCGTTTTGCACGGTGATATCGTTCGCAAACGCTTTCATAAAATAAAATTTCATATCCATGTATTTGCTGCGTGCCTTATCCATGGTGATGCTTACTGCGCGTGTTTTGCCTGCCATCTGGTCTATGATGACAGCATCTGAAAGAACTGTTTCCGCTTTGGTTATCGCTTCGAGATAATCGGCTAAAAATGCAACGGTCATGGTGGTGTCAAATGCCGTAAAATGAGCGAGGTCTGCTGTCAGCAAGCCATAATTGGTATTTGCTTCTGCGATCATAGAGGCATCTGAGCCCGAGTACAATCGAATAATTTCTTTTGGTTCCATACGATTTATGATTTTAATTGTTATTAATGAAAAGCAAAACTAAAGCATATTTTTTTCTATTTTACTTAACTTATGTTAATTAATAATTATTTACTATATTTTAGTTTAAGTTAATCTTACAACTGTTATACTATTTAAAAGTAATTGTAACGGTCTCTAAGGTTGTTGTAATCGTCTCTAAGAGGATTGTAATCGTCTCTAAGGTCGTTGTAATCGTTTCTAAGAGGATTGTAATCGTCTCTATGAAGATTGTAACTGTCTCTAAGGTCGTTGTAACGGTTTCTAAGAGGATTGTAACGGTCTCTAAGGTCGTTGTAACCGTTTCTAAGAGGATTGTAATCGTCTCTAAGGTCATTGTAACGGTTTCTAAGAGGATTGTAACGGTCTCTAAGGTCGTTGTAACGGTTTCTAAGAGGATTGTAATCGTCTCTAAGGTCATTGTAACGGTTTCTAAGGTCGTTGTAACGGTTTCTTTAATGCTTGTAACGGTCTCTTTAATGCCTGTAATCGATTACAATGACCAAAAGGAGCGTGACAAACCATAAATAAGTGCAGGAATTGACCAAATGTATAGTTACAATAGCTAAAACGATACTGTAAATAACTAAAAAGGATGGTTGAACAGGCAAATACACACTGCCAAACGTTTAAAAAGCTATGGAAACAGGCAAATAGAAAGATGAAAACCATACAGCAGCGCAGGAAACCGATAAGCAACCAACGGAAAGCCCCAAAGTGGAGGCAGAAAGCACCAAAGAGACCCACTATACGCTTCGCGTCATTGCGAGACACGAAGCCATCTCATCGCGAAACTGCTGCTGCCGCACTTTTAGTTGGAAATAATACACTTACAGGAAGCTGTTTGTTGGTCAGGAAAAGCACCTACCTCTGTCAAGGTTTAAAACCCTTACAGAGTTTTTAGCGGACTGCAATAAAATTATAGGTTTTTATGAATTATATGTTGGTTTTTGTTATATTTGGTGGTAAATAAACACTACCGAGTAGCTTAAAACTGGAACTGTTTTAGTAAATTGCATAAACTAAAACAGCGCCTAACTGGCAGTTTTGCAAAATGAGCTAATTATGTAGTATATTTTTGTGTTAGCTCACTTCGCAAAGCTGCCGATCGTTACCTGCAAGCCTAGAGGACTGACATTACCAAAATCTGCAATAACTTGACTTTTAAAATAGACCTAATCCGACAAATATTTTTTGAAAAGTTCTTAGCAATTTGTTTGCTTAATAAAATGAAAGTTAATAAATTTGCAGACAATAAGTCACTATAAAAATGAAAGCAATTAGTTTATTCGCATCTGGAGGAATTGGAGATTTAGCATTAAAAGCTAATGGTATCGATATAATTATTGCGAACGAATTACTTGAAGACCGTTGCAAAGTTTTAGCATACAACTACCCTGAAACAGAGGTAATTCAAGGTGACATCTGGGAAAAAAAAGATGAAATAATTCTAAAAGCGAAAAAATATTTAGGCAACAATACTTTAGATTTTCTTTACGCGACCCCCCCTTGTCAAGGTATGTCCAAAAATGGAAGAGGAACAATTTTGAATAATATTAGAAAAGGACTTAGACCACAATTAGACCAAAGAAATAGATTAATAATTCCAGTTGTAGAAATTGCTAAAATTTTAAAACCACGAGTAATACTTTTAGAGAATGTACCCGAAATGCAGGACACCTTAATAGAAACGCCTAATGGGGAATACAAACTTATCCTTGATTACATCAAGGATGAACTTGGTTCTATTTATGAAGGACAAGGAGAAGTTGTCGAATTTGCTGATTATGGTGTGCCTCAAAAAAGGCAAAGATTAATAAGTGTTTTTACGAAGGATAATTTCATTAAGGATTTCTTCAAAATTACTAAGACATTTTTACCCGCAAAAACCCATATGAATGTTACAAAAGCAAATGGAGTTTTAAAGTGGGTTACATTACGAGATGCTATACAACACTTACCACGATTAGATGCAAAATCAAAAGAGTTAGCAACGTCCGAAATTGAATTTCATAGAGTACCACTACTAGATGAAGAGAAATATTTTTGGGTATCAAATACTCCACCTGAGAAAGGGGCATTTGATAATCAATGTGTAAAATGTGGAAACTCATCAAACCAAACTCACGGTTGTTCTGTTGACGAAAATGGCATCAACCGAGCGAACAGTACAACACCAATTATATGTCCAAAGTGCAATTCACTTTTACCCAGACCCTGGGTAATTGAGAATGGAGAACATAGATTAATGAAAGGATTTACTAGTGCTTATCGTAGAATGAAATGGGATAGTCCTGCTAATGCACTAACAACAAATCTCTCTTATGCTTGTAGTGACAGCAAGTTACATCCTGAACAAAATAGGGTATTATCATTATATGAAGCATTTATTATTCATACAATTTCCGATTTTAAATACAAATGGAAAAGAGTTGACGGGAAAAAAATAAGCGACAAAACGATTAGAGAAATAATTGGTGAAAGTATTCCTCCTAGAGGATTAAAAATTATAGTTAATCACTTGTGTCGATTGTTGAACAATGAGAAAATAGAAGATATTATTTTATCAAATGATTTAAAAAACCAGTATGTATTATTTGAGCCTAAACCTATTTATAATAAAGTACCACTGTTATAACGGTTCAGAAAGTCAACATATCTATTATCATCAATTACATACAGACAACCATCATACATTTTTCTTACGCCAGCTCTTGTCATAATTGAAACACTAGTTGTTCTACCACCTCCTTCTCTTGGTTGGACAATTGCTCCCCAATCTGCAATAGTTAAATTGTTTGCGAAAAAAACAGCCACAATTCTTGGTACATCATCAATAAAATCCCACAAAATTCCCATTAAATTATTAGTATCTCGATGATGTGCCTTCCAATCATATCCCTGAAGTACTTGTATTCTTTGGTCTCCTATGTCTGGTTTTTCAACTCCCCTTCTCGCACAAACAGCAGGTGTTGGTACACTGCCACAAGTAGCTTTTATCTCAATTCCTCCATTTTGAAAAGGACTAAATGGTTGCTTTTCCCTAGTTTTACTCTTTAAATCTGCCCACAATTTTAAACCATTTTTATCCATTAACAATAAATCAGGATAACCGTCCTGATGTGGATTTTTTAGGAATAGACCATTACTATGCTTAATAATTGCCGCAGCAAATATTTCTCCAATGAAAGCACTAAGATTTCTCATTCCAAGAATTCCAAAGACATCAACATCAAATTGGGCAAACTTGTCAATAATTGAATGAGAATAATCAAGTGCAGTCTGAATTAATTTTTTCTCAACAACAGTATGAATTTTATTGGAACTTGTAAAAGTAAATTGACCTCTACTATTTGGTGATTTGTATTTCAAAGGCATTATTTAATGTTTTTAATTAATTCAAATGGTTTAGTGTCAAGTGCCTTCGCAAATCGACAAATATTCAATAAGGACAAATTTCTTTTTCCTCTTTCTATAAGACTTATGTATGTTCTATCGAACTCTGCAATATTTGCAAGCTCTTCTTGACTAATACCTTTTTCTTCCCGTCTTTTTTTTATATTTTCGCCAAATATTTTTAGTGGTTCATCCATCTGTAAAAATTTTGACAAAGGTCTAATTAATGTGACAATTAGACAACGGACAAAGAGTCGCAACAAAAGAAAGGCCAGCAGGTAACAGCACCTACCCAAAAGTGGCGGTTAATTAGTTAAAACAAGCTTTGTGCTTCTATCAAAGTTGTGCTTGGTTGACAGTGAAGTGCTCCGAAATCCGCCACTGCGCCAAGCGCCAAAACGTTGTGCGTCATTTTAGCTGAACGAAAACGAGAATTATAGAAATGATATATACTGTTGAAAAAGCAAATTTAATTACTAAACAACTCAATAAATTTAAAGACAACTATGCTTTTATGGTAGCCGGACATTTTGCTAACATAGAATTCTGGATGAATGAAGTAGAAAGTACAATAACGGCAATCGACGAGCATAATATTCGATTTACGAAAATGTATGATGCACAAGAAAAGTGGATAGAAGAAAAAAACGTAAGAATTCCTGACTACTGTTATATTTGCAATGGTATTTGTGAATTGAGCAATGAACATTATAAAAAACCTGACTTTCCAAAACAAAGAGCACAAAATGAAAAAAACGAATCGAGAAAAGAATTGATAAATGCGACTTATTATTTCTTAGTTCGTTGCTTTAAATTAGAGCTTTTGAATGAAAAATTGTTTCAAGAATATTGTCATCGTATTGGAACGAGCATTGACCCAAATGATTTGACATAAAAAACAAAATTAGAATTATGCAATTAGTAAAAAACAGGTCATTGCTTTTGCTTTTGTTGTGCTTGCCAATAATTGCTAATGCTCAGGAAACTAATTTTAGCCAATATTATAGCCAATTAGCGAAACTCAATCAGTTTAATGGCAATGTAATTATTGCAAAAAACAATAACATTATCTTTCAAAATACTTACAATTTAAACGACATTGAAGATAGTTTTAAAGTATTGCCACAGAGTAAATTTATTATTGCTTCCGTGTCAAAAGTGTTCGTAAAAACCGCCATACTTAAACTACAAGATAAAGGCAAACTAAAATTATCGGATAGTATTAATAAATACATTCCGGATTTTCCAAGCGGAAATAAAATTACCATAGAGAATTTGCTGCTACACAAATCGGGCTTACCCAGAGAATTAGCAAATTATGAAACATACGCTAATATTACTTTAAACCAGGCAATCGAATTGGCTAAAAAAGAACAATTATTATTTGAACCTAACACACAAACAGCTTATTCCAATGTTGGTTATTTCCTGTTGCATTATATCATAGGTAAAGTTTCAGGTAAAGGATATTTCAAGTTTATGCAAGAAGACATTTTTAACAAGTTAAAATTGAAAAACACTTTTGAATATAATAATGCCAAAAATAAATTAAATTTCGCCAACGGCTTCACCAATGAAGATAATAAAATAGAACCAACCGAAACCAAAACAATTCATCAATTTGAAACAGGCAATATTATAACTACTGTAAACGATTTATATGCTTTTAGCCAAAAAATAATTGCGTCGAAATTTCTATCCGCATCATCAAAAAGTTTTTTGTTTCATAATGACAGCATGCTTGTACAAGCTGGTGGTAGAAAGGGTTACAGATCTTATTTACAAATAAATCTTAAAAATAAAACGACTTTCATATTAGTTTCCAATCAAAGCGATATTGCACTTGATGAAATTATTAAAGAAACTAACAACATAATAGAAAACAAACCTTTTCAGTTACCAAAAAAATCTGAAAGGAAAGAGATAGTATTACCTGATGAAGTATTGAGAAAATACGAGGGAACTTATGTTTCTACCGAACACAAATTAAACTTTACAATAAAAATAATGAACAATCATTTAGTAGCCATAGAGCCAAATAATTCAAAAACAATATTATATGCTGAAGCTGACAATAGTTTTTTTGACAACCCAAATTCAAAAGACACCTATTCGTTCATTATCAATGACAAAGACCATGTAATTGCATTTCAAATATTGACAACCGGAATAAAAATTAATTTAGAAAAACAGCACTAAAAATGCACAACAAACAACAGTGTATTGGCAATGATTATAAACTTTGTTGCCTGTTTTTTTTATATTGCTGATTCTATATCGATTACATTAATCATGTTTTTTCTAGTGGTTGTTATCTCACCAACCGTATTTATTTATAATTTAGATGTGTAAAAAATCAATTGTTTTTGTATCAACACACTATCCGATAGTAAAATCTAAATGCCAAAACGACAAGAAATAAAAGAATATAATTTGATGCTGCAGAAGTATAGCGTCAAAAAAGCGCTTATCATATTCAATCGAACGGTTTGCAATCAGGAAGAAAATCTATCAGCTTTTATTTTAGCACTATCTAAGCGTTTTATATTTCTTCAGCTTAGCAATGATTTTATGCTCGATGGATTTGCAATCATCAGATTAGACGACTTTGATAGTATCCGACATTCAAGTTATGAAAGAACACAACGAAAAATCTTTAATAGTGAAGGATTACTAGATAATGGTTTCGGTTTTGACAAACATTTGCCATTAACAAGTTGGACAGATATTTTTAAGACTTTGAAAAAATATGATTACCATGTCATTATTGAAGATATTTATAAAGATGAGAATACTAGTAATGGATATCTTAATTTTTGGATTGGTGAGATTAAAAATGTGACAGATAAAAGCGTTTCAATTCATAATTATAATCCGGATGGAATATTAGACCACAAAGCAAAGAATATCAAATTTGACACCATAAGTATTGTAAAATTTGGTGACAGATACTCTACAACATTTAGAAAATATTTAAAAGTAAAATCAAAATAATCTTCTAGCAATCGTTGTTATCTCACCAACCATATTTATTTTATAATTTAGTTGTGTGAAAAATCAATTGTTTCGGTTGGTGAGACAGCAACCGATAGAGAAAATGACAACAAAAAGTGTATGAAAAAATCACTGATATTATTCTTTTTTCTTTTTACTCAGGTAGCTGTTTTCGGAGAATATTATCTTGTTAAAGATATGGACAATGATGGTCAGAAAGATACTACCTATGTTGACTCGATAGAAGCAACGATTGTCTGCAAATTATCTACAGCAAAGTACAAACCGGTATCCAGCAAACCTATTGAAACGATGAACTTTTCCGCCGGTGTAACTGCAACAAAAAACGGATTTGAGTTCTTTAACGACTGGATGCGCGCCGGTTACAAAAACCAATTCAGATACAACATCAAAACTAAGAAAATACAATTGATCGGAATGAGCAGATATGAGTTTGGAAATGCTGCAAACGACGGAAGCGGTTCATCCAGTGTCAATCTGTTGACCGGCGATTATATTGGAAACTGGAATTATTTCGATTACCTGGCAAACAATGAAGAAGGAGAATTGGTGACTATTCCAACCATTAAAACAAAAATGAGATTCAATACCATTAATTTAGAAGACTTCGGCGAAGAAACCTATTTCGGTTACGCAGATAGATGCTCACAGTTGTATGAGAAGTATAAAGGAATAATGATGAATAAAAAATGACAATGCGAATACGAGTTTACATCATTTATTCATAAATCACCTTACACCAAAAATGGATTACTCGTGCGTTCGGCGCCAATAGTAGTTGGATTGCCATGCCCGTTGTAGATTTCCACCTTATCATCCAAAACCAATAACTGTGTTTGTATAGATTTGATCAGCGTATGATAATCGCCACCGGGCAAATCGGTTCTGCCAATGCTTTGCTCAAACAATACATCACCGACAATGCAATAACGTTCAGCAGCATTCAAAAAGCAAATACTGCCCGGCGAATGACCTGGTGTAAACAATACATCAAACACTACATCATTTAACAGCAGTTTATCATTTTCAGAAATAAAATAACCTGGTTCCAGTTTGTCAGGAATCTTTGCGCCGTACATGCGCGCTGCCATTTCAGCCGCATTCAACACCATTAATTCCTTTTCGTGAATACCAAGTTCCAGCTTATATTCATCAGCAATGAACTTATTGCCGTAAATATGGTCTAAATGACAATGTGTATTTATTAAACGAACAGGATGCAGCTCATTTTTTTCAATGTAAGAAATTAACACTTTTTGTTCCTGTAATGTATAACAACCCGGATCAATTATCCAACAATCTTTGTTAGAATGCGTTATGACATAAGTATTTTCCTGGAAAGGATTGAAACAAAATGAGGCAATTTTTGTATTTAATTTTGCGTTATCCATAAGATTTGCTTATTTTGTAAATATAGTTTAAGTATTTAGTATTGCGTATCAAGTGCTGCGTAAATATGTGTTTAATTCTGATTACATGAAATTTGAAATGTACGGTTGTAAAAATAAATTAATTTTATCTGTTAGTAGTTTGAAATATTTTGTTTTATGCTCGCTGCTTTTCACAATTACTAAGTTCACATCAGCACAAACCACGCAGGTTCAGTTCGGACAAAACAGGGTGCAATATCATCCGTTTGACTGGCAATATTACAACTCCGAAAATTTTAGTATTTATTTTTATCCGGGCGGACAGGAAATAGGAAAGTTTGTCTGGACAACTGCAGAACAAAAACTGAAAGAACTGGACGAACTGATGGATTTTCATTATCGTTCTAAAGTAGATATTTTAGTGTTTAATGATATTACCGATTTAGCACAGAATAATATCGGCATCGGGCAAGACGATTATAATATCGGTGGTACTGCTGTATTGCGTGATAATAAAATGTTCCTGCATTTTGATGGCAACCATAAACACTTGCAGCGCGATTTGCTGAAAGGTTTGTCGGAATTGTATGTGCGACAAATGATGGCAGGAAATAATTTCAAACAGAAACTGCAAAATACCTTGTTCCTGAATTTGCCGAAATGGTATCGCACCGGTTTGGCTGCGTACATGGGCGAAAGCTGGAATACAGAACTGGATACAAAACTGAAAAACTTTTTACAGAATACAAGAAAACCGGATTTCAATAAATTGGTAGCGATCAATCCTGAGTTTGCCGGACAATCATTTTGGTACATGCTGAATGAATTATATGGTAAAGATGTAATTCCGAATATTTTGTATTTAACAAGAATCAATCATAACATCAATAATGGTTTTGCGTACGCGACAAACACCAGTTTGAGAGGATTGATGACTGACTGGAAATTATTCTATGGCAACCGATATGTGCTGGACGAAAAAGACAGAGATTCGCTGCAGTTTGCATCACAAGTGAAAATAAAAAAACGAAACAATGCAGAAGTTGGCGACATGAAATTTTCTGCTGATGGAAAGTATGCTGCATACGCTGCTTTTGACGGTGGTTTTTATAAAGTGTTTTTGCTCGATCTGCAAACTAAAAAAGCAAAGAAGATTGCTACAGGTGGTTTTCGTTCCGATCAATATCCGTTTGATAAATCGTATCCGATTTTAACATGGACAAAAACCGGCAGCAAGCTCGCAGTGATTTCTGAGAAAAAAGATATTATTCGCCTGATGCAGTATGATGTGGCAACCAAGAAAAAAGTAAAAAATAACATCATTAAGTTTCAACGCATTTATGGAGCTGATTTTACCAATAATCCAAATTTATTAATCGTTTCCGGACAAAACAAAGGACAAACGGATTTGTATTTATACAACACATCGAATACGAACGCTACGCAGTTAAATAATGATTTGTATGATGATTTGAATCCGGTATATGTAAACTGGAAAGGAACGAACGGCGTTTTATTTTCATCTAACAGAATTGACGACCAACTGGTCATTCCGTTCAGCGATACTGTTTCACCGGTTCAAACACTCGACTTATTTTATTATGACTTAGATACACGCAGCAGCAATTTGGCGCGTGTAACCGAAACATCATTTGCTAACGAAAAAGGTATTGGTACTTTTAATGAAGATCATTTTACTTTTTTAAGTGATGAGAATGGTCTGCAAAATCAATATATTGGAACATTAGATAGTTTCTTTATCAAGAAAGATACGATCAACAGTATTTATGAAAAAGGTGTTGATGAATATGATACGATACAGGAAATAAAAGATGTATATAAAGTAAAAGGCGTTACGCATGCCATTACCAATTATCCGAAAAGCATACAGGCAATTGGTGTGAATGCAAGAACTACTAATTATTTTTTTGGTTTGAAGAAAAGAAAATCATTCATCTATACAAAATCAAATTTACAGGAAGAAGATATCCAGGCAAGCAAATCATTTGGTTTGAAGCCAACTGCATTCCGCCAGTTTTACAGAGATGGCAGCGGAAAACCAACAATCATTATCAATACGGAAAATAATAACAACAACAGTACAACAACAAGCGGTAGTAATGTTCCTAAACGCACTTCAATACCTGATGTAACATTTGACAGTATATATAACAGTGAATTCAAATACACGTTTGAGTCGGATTATAATTCTACGATCACTACGGCAAATGCTAAAAAAGAAGCAATTGCTAAAACAGATTCATCAGGTAATTCGACTACTGTAGTCAAATTTGATGATAAAGAAGTGCCGCCGCCATTTGTACAAAGTACATCAGATATCAATGTAGAAAAAACCACCGGGCAAAAGATCCGCATTTTGCCGTATCGTGCGCGCTTTACATCGGATTATGTTGTAGCGCAATTAGATAATAGTATTTTGGCAAATTATTATCAGAGCTACAAAGGAAATTTAGGTGCGTACAATTATCCGAATTTAGGTGGTTTTATCAACTTTGGTGTAAGCGATTTAATGGAAGATCACAAGATCATTGGCGGTTTCAGAGTGCCGTTTGATTTCTTTACTACGTTCACCGGAATCGAAGCGTACGTTAAATATATTAACCTTAAAAAACGCATCGACAAAAGTATATTGTATTATATAAAAACAGACAGGATCGCGTTTAATGTTACAGATAACTTCGGAAATGTATTGCCGGATACTTACTATGGAAAAGTGAGAACTAATTTCTTCCAGACAGAGTTCAGCTATCCGTTTGACGTGACAAAAAGTTTGCGCTGGAGCATTGGTTATCGTAATGAACGCATGAATGTATTATATACAGATGCGATCAGTGTGCAGATCAAAGATGTAAAAGAAAACTGGGTTACCGGTCATGTTGAATTTGTGCATGATAATTCAAAAGAGATTCAGTTCAATATTCCAAACGGTTTTAAATATAAACTATACGGTGATTATTTCTTCAATGCGAATAACAAGCAATCACATATTTTTTCACTTGGCTTCGATGCGCGTCATTATCAGAAAGTATTTAAAAATATTATCTGGGCAAATCGTCTGGCTGGTGCATGGTCTTTCGGCGCGCAAAGAATACTTTATTTCTTAGGTGGTGTTGATACCTGGATGAATCCAAAATATGATTACAATATTCCGATCTCTTCTAACATCAATTATGGTTTACAGGCGCCGGTTACTAATCTGCGTGGTTTGCCGCAAAATATCAGGAACGGAAACAACTATTTATTATTGAATTCAGAATTGCGTGTTCCGCTCTTTTCATTGATTGCTAAAAAACCATTGAAATCTGCATTCTTGCAAGATTTCCAGTTAGTCGGATTCTTTGACGCAGGCATTGCATACAGTTTGGCTAATCCGTTTAATAAAGACAATTCATTAAGCAAAGAAGTAGTGAATGATCCGTTAAAACAACCGATTGTAGTAACGGTAAATTATTACAGAAATCCATTTGTATTTGGTACAGGCGCAGGCATACGTACTAATATTTTGGGCTACTTTTTCAGAGTAGATGCAGCTTGGGGCCACAATGGTTTAGAGTTTGCTAAAAAACCAATGTGGCATATTTCATTAAGTAAAGACTTTTAATTTTATAGAATGGCTGATTCTATTTTACAGCAGATTTCATCGCAGTTCAAATCGATTTCAGCAGAAGACTGGAAAAATAAAATCATTAAAGACCTGAAAGGCGAGCAGTTTGAAAAGTTAATATCACAAACGACAGATGAAATTGAGATATTGCCTTTTTACACGGAAGAAACTACTAAAGATTTTCGCTTAAAAATTCCTGAAAAGCAAACTGCTAATTGGTCTATAACAGAAAAAATAGTGGTCGAAAATATAGTGAAAGCAAATGCAGACAGCTTACATGCTTTACAAAATGGTGCAAATTGTATCTTGTTTGATTTGCACAAACAGCCATTATCTACTGATGATATCAATCAATTGACTGATGGAATTTTGATAGATGTTGCGCCGGTTTATTTTTACAATTATGTAAATAATAATAAAACAGATTTGGAAAAAGCAGTTCCAAATTCATGTATCGATCCTGTTATTGTACAACAACAAGACAGCGCTGTAAATGAATTGACAGATGCGTTGCAACAAGCATTGAAGTCGTCATATAGTTCGTCGTACTTTCATTTTTATATTGGTCAGAATTATTTTTTAGAGATTGCGAAGTTTCGCGCATTTCGCTGGTTATGGCATCAGTTAGCTGCATTAAACAAAATACAAGATACCGTTTTTATCATTGCAGAAACCGGTAACAGTAATCGTGTTGCAAGTGAAAAAGAGATCTATAACAATATGTTGCGCAACACTACGGAAGCGATGTCAGCGGTTTTAGGCGGCTGCGATTATCTGATCATTAACAGCCATGATGTCGCTGCAGAAAATTCAGATTTTGGCAAACGCATAGCGCGTAATGTGCAGCATATTTTACAACAAGAATCTTATTTTAGTGACATGCCTGATCTTGCAAAAGGCAGTTATTACATCGAGTATTTAACGTATCAGCTTGCAAATAAAACCTGGAAGAAACTACAGTGTATTTAGGTGTTTAAAACTTTTTTTATTTTTTTTAATTTTCCCTATTGCGCTTTTGGTTTATTTGATTTAATTTTAATCTTCATAAAAACCCAAATGCATAAAAATTCTTATTCCTCAAAAATCTTATCGATTTTTTTAAATAACGTCTTCTGACGGAAGTTTAAGAACATAACAGTATTAGGTTTTATGAAAGAGTTCTTTTTTCATAGCTAGTTAATTGAAAGGATTGAGCGATTCTTAATCCTTTCAATGTTTTTTCATTCACTATTACTTACGTATATCATTCACTGTTAGTTATTTTTTTCATAGTTTTTTTCATAGTTTTTTGTAAAAAGAAAGGGTAAAGTAATCACTTCACCCTTTCGCCTATTTTAGCCGGTTCGTATTTATTTTTAATGTCTTAATGAAATAGTATATACTCTTCCGTTATCTAAGGTAACCGTTGCTTCATCATCACAATCACCATTACCAAAATCGATTACACCATAACGGTCTCTTTGTCCGTGACGAATAATTTTCACATCGCCTGCTGTAAATTGATGGCAGGAAACTTTACGTGTTAACGCAGTTAAGATGCTTACATCATACACAATACCTTTTCTGGAAGTGTGTGTGCCGGTTCCTGTTACTTTATAAACATCATCAGAGAAGTCGTGCGGTGTGTTGCTGCCTTCCATCCATTCACGTACTTTATCATCAGTTGAGCTTGTACTGAATGTACCATCGGTAAATGTTACCTTTCTATTCGCAACAATGGAGAAGGTTAAGTGACCGGCAGCGTTTTCACCGTTATTCGTAACAGTTCTGTCAATATCCACTTTGTTGCTGTTTACATAATAATCTTCAGAAGTAATATGAATAACTGTTCCTGCAGCACGGTAAGCACCGGTATATGTTACAAAGATTTTTCCTTTTCGAGTTACACCATTTGCATTTGTGCAACCGCTTCCAAAATCAATAGTGATTTTTTTCGGTGATGATAAAGAATCTTTGGTTACTGTTGCACAACCTAATAAGTTTGCTTCCTGCGCTGCAGCAGATTGACGCAAATCTATTGCATTATTCGATTCTGCCTGGTCGGCCATGATTTGCGCATTATCGTCTTCAATTTCGGCTGCATTAAAATTTTGTGCAGAAGCAGCTTCTGTTTCATCATTCAGCTTATTTTTTTGACAAGCCGTAAATCCGATTGTCACTACTGCGATGATCAGCAATAGTTTTGACATTAAAATTAATTTTTGCATGATTATTTGTTTTAGTTGATACTTTGACGATGTTATTTTAACAAGGTTTAATGCGGTTTAAATTTTACTTAAATTTTAACACATGCTAACAGTTATCGTAATGCAGCGCTTACTCGCAATACTTCATCGGCTAAAGGTTTTAGGTAAGATGGCGTTGAATTGGGAAAATTATCAAACGTCCATACATATGTTCTGCCTTTCAATAAAATTTGTACATAATAGATATTTTGGTCTGCAGTATTAATATCAACGAAAATAGTTCGATTGGATTTAGTCAGTGCTGTCGGCACTTTATTAATCAGGTCTTTTGCAATATCAAAATCAGCAGCAGACAGTTGTTTAGAGAAATTGGAAAGTTCTTTATTCTCGAAAAATACTTTAGTAGAATCTTCCAGTAATTTAGTATCATCCAGATAATAAATATATCGACAATCGCCTGAGCAGAAACCACCAAATGAACCAAAAATGATATAATCAGGATGTACAAACTCATCTTTATTACATGAAAAGAATAATACAAATAATAAAAGGTAAGCGACTGTTTTTTTTATTTGCATGCTAATTACTATTTACTGTTCACTCATTACTGTTTCAATAATTCGGATTTTTCTCAAATCGATGTGCGAGTTCGCGTATAGCTTGTCCAACCTGTTTTTCCAGTAAATTGCGCAGGAAAAATCCGGTTTTCGGAATGCGCGGTTCAAACTCGATGGTATAATCTAAGCGCGATTTGCCATTGCCTAAATCTATAAAACGCATCGTGCCCACATGATTTTTCAACGGACTTCCAAACGTAATTTTATATTCTATCAAAGATGGCTCTACATACTTTGTAATGGTTTCCTGGAAAATAGTTGGAAACGTAACAATAATGCGCGACGAACCTAAACCATTCGCGTTTCTCGGATCGTTACTGTCAATAATTCTGCGCATAAACGCAGGATAGACTTCAGACAAACGGTTATGATCGCTGAAAAATGAAAATACTTTATATGCATCAACACTATAGTCTTGCAAAAAGTGCAAGCGTTCGACATTCGTATTGAGTTGCAGTGAATTCATCAGTTGTACTTCTTCGCTAATTTGACCAAACCTTTATCAACGGTTGATTTGATGAAATTTAAAATCAAACCGTCTAAAAATGGAAACTTACTTTCCATATCAACCGTATAAAACAGCGAGCATTTGTTTTTGCCAAGTGCTGTAAATTCCAATCGTCCTTTGTGGTAATTCACCGGAACATTATTGGTGATTTGGTATTCTAACAAGGTATTTGGCTCAAAGGTAACGATGGTTTCTTCTAAAATTGTTAAAGGTCCGACACCAATGCTACGCACAGAACCCAAACCATTTACATTGTCGCCTGGCGCATCTTTGATGCGTTTAATATTTGCTTTTAACAAAATACCAAAATTTTCATGATCACTCAGGTAATTAAAAATTTCCTCAACAGGCGCGTTGAATTCCTGACTCATGGTTACTGTTTGCATAGTTGATTGTTTATATAAAAATACAACTTTAATTTAGATTTCAACCGTATCGAAAATTTAATTCTAAAAACGGATTTTAAAATAAATTAACTAACTTAGTCTATCGAAATTATATACTTTTGACTTGCTTAAGATTCTTTCAAAATAATTCTAACTTTAAAATAAAAAATATGGCACTACGATTAGGCGACGAAGCACCGGACTTCACAGCAGACACAACACAAGGAAAAATTAATTTTCATGAATTTATCGGCGATAAATGGGTGGTTTTATTTTCGCATCCTGCGGATTTCACACCGGTTTGTACAACTGAATTAGGTTTTACAGCTAAGTTGAAAGATGAGTTTGAAAAACGCAATACTAAAGCAATAGCACTAAGTGTAGATGGTATCGAATCGCATCACAACTGGATAAAAGACATTGAAGAAACACAGCACGTAACATTGAATTTTCCAATTATTGCCGATCCAAATAAGGAAGTGGCTACACTATACGATATGATGCATCCGAATGCTTCAGAAAAATTTACCGTGCGTTCTGTTTTTATTATCGGACCAGACAAAAAAATAAAACTGACGATAACTTATCCGGCTTCAACCGGCAGAAACTTCAATGAGATTCTGCGTGTGATAGATTCGTTGCAATTGACTGCTAATTACAGTGTGGCAACGCCTGTAAACTGGCAGGATGGCGAAGATGTAGTGATTGCACCGGCAATTACGAACGAAGTAGCAGAAACGAAATTTCCAAAAGGGTTTAAAATCATAAAACCATATTTGCGCACTACACCACAGCCGAATAAGTAAATCAATGCTTAGATTTACGCTATGGAAATTATCATCGATGATAAACTGAAACTGCGTGCGTGGCAACCGGAAGACAAACTCGAATTGCAGCGCATTGCAAACAACTTAAATCTTACCAAATATCTGCGCGAATTATTTCCAAGTCCATACACGGCAAACGATGCAGAACGATGGATTTCACTGAACGAAATGGGTTTGGATGAAACACAGTTTTGTATCGCTTATGATGAGAAACCTATAGGAAACATTGGTATTTACATTCAAAGAGATGTGCACAAATACACCGCAGAATTAGGTTATTGGCTGAGCGAAGAACATTGGAACAAAGGCATCATTACAGAATGTATTAAAACAGTAGTTCCATATTTTATCAAAAAGTTTGGATTGAAACGAGTTTTCGCCACTACATTTTCTGAAAATATTGGTTCATCAAAAGCACTGGAAAGCGCAGGATTTGCATTAGAAGGAACAATGAAGAACCATGCATTCAAAGGCGGAATCGACTACGATGGTAAACTATATGCTTACACAGTTTGATAAGTTGTCAATTTTTCCAGTTGCATTATTTTGTTTCTTAAAAACCATAATGGAATCATTCCAAACACACCAAAACTGCAATCGATTAATCTCCAGATGAACGGGATGCCGCGAATCGGACCGCAAATAAACGCTAACGGAAATACCATCAAACATGCCAGCATTGCCCATTCCACGATCCAGATGTTTCTAACAGGATCACGCAGAACACCAATAAATGCTGAGCCGATGATGATATGTGCAAACGCCAGCCAATCGGTTCCGTAGAATATGAATGGATAACTCGCAGCAGTTTCATGAACACCTTTACTAACAGATAATAAAAAGGTATAGATACTTGGTAAGTAATTTTGCAGCCAGACACAGTTTATAAAATAAGTATCAAACAACTTTATTTCTGTCTCTATCGGAAAAGCAGTGACACCACTTAAAATAATACCGACAATAAAGATGATGCTAAGTGTTTTTATTTGTCTCTGAAGTTGCTGTGGTGTAGAGTTGGTTTTCATACTTTCAATATTTTCTGAAACAAAGTTACATTGAATAAAATAAACCGAAAGAAAATTAACGCATCTTAGCATTTGATAATTAATGCAGCAGGAGCCATACAACAGTTGTTACTTTGTTGTATTTGTTGTAAATTACATAAAAGTGTTTTATGGCAAAGTCCGCTATTCATCAAAAGATTGAAGCATTGGATGCTAAAAATGATGCCTGGGAAATTGTTCGCTTGTCTGTCTTTTATGAATTTCCATGGGATTTCAATCGCGCGTTGGAATTAGCTTTGTATAAAACATTTGCCGTACCAAGTATTGCTGCCATTTTGCATAATTCTAAAGAATTCGAAAAGCATCCGCAAAAAAGATACGACGACACCGATCTGATACTAAGCGAAATTATTGAAAACGGTTTCAACGAACGTGGCTTGCAGGTCATCGAGCGACTCAACTGGATCCATTCGAATTATAAAATTACCAACGAAGATTTTTTGTATGTATTGAGTACCTTTGTGTTCGACAGTGCCGACTGGATCAATAAATATGGTTACCGAAAACTGACGCGCAACGAAGAACTCGCCGGTTTTTACATCTGGAAAGACATAGGTGAAAAGATGCACATTCAAGACATTCCGGAAAGCATCGAAACATTCAAAAAATACCATGATGATTATGAAGCAGAGCATTTTCAGTTTTCAGAAGCCAATATAAAAGTAGCGCGTGCCACCGAAGACTTAATGCTGGGTTGGTATTTGCCTAAATTTATGTTCGGCATTGCGCGACCGTTTTTATATGCAGTTATGCAGCCACATTTATTAAAAGCATTCTACTACAACGAGCCCGGCGCATTTTTAAGAGGTTTAGTTACAGCTTCCTTACGGTTCAGAAGCATCGTATCAAGCTGGTTTCCAAGAAAAACACCATATCTCAGAACGAGAGATTTTGAACATAAAGCGTATCCAAACGGTTATACATTAAATGAACTCGGACCGGAAAAGTTAATAAAAGCACCGTCTTGTCCGTTTCATAAGGTAACAGCAGTATTTAAGTAAACAGATTAAGCACATTATCTAAAAAATTAACAAAAATTAAACAACATTTGTATATACAATTGTTAACTTTGCAACTAATTAAAACAATGATCATTTAAATCAATTCTTATGAAAAGACAATTAATCGTAGCAGCCATTATAGCAGCAACATTCACCGCTTGCAAAACAACGCCAAAAGGCGATGAAGCAACAACAACAGACACACAGACAGTAGCCACTACTTCAGGAAATGATTACACCGTAGATTCAGCTTCTACGGTAGGTTTCACCGGCAACGGCGTTGGCAAAAACCATCCGGGAACGTTTAAAGTTTCAGAAGGAAAAATTTCTGCTGCTGATGGCAAAGTAACTGCAGGTACATTCACGATCAACATCAATTCTATCGTGTTGACAGAACCGGCGGAAATGATTCAGACAAAACTGAAAGGTCATTTATTGAGTCCTGATTTCTTCGATGCAGCAAAATTTACGACTGCAAAATTTGAGATCACAAAAGTAACAGAATACACCTCTAATGGAACAGACAAATCGGTAGTAGCTGGTGCTAACGCATTGGTAAGCGGTAACCTGACGTTGAAAGACAGCACTAAAAACGTATCGTTTCCTGCAAACATCAGTGTGTCAGAAACGGAAGTTACTGCAAAAGCAAATTTCAATATTGACCGCACAGAATGGGGCATGAGCTATGGCAACGACAAGTCTTTGAAAGATAAATTTATTTCACCAGAAGTAAATATTGCTATCGATATCAAAGCAAAAAAATAAATTTTAATTTGGTTAATAAGAAAAAGACGCTTCAGAAATGAGCGTCTTTTTTTTAACCGATTGTATTCACCGCAATCCAAGCCATTAAACCGCTGCCTATTTTTAAGCAGTTTTCATCTACATCAAAGGTTGGTGTATGTATCGGTGAAGTGATGCCTTTAGAAATATTTCCGGTACCTAAGCGGTAAAAGCACGCCGGCACTACTTGCGAATAATAAGAAAAATCTTCTGCCGTCATGCGTGCAGGCATTTCTTCTACATTGTTTTCGCCTAAGTATTGTTTAGCTAACTCAAATGCAGTTTGTGTAGTCGTTTCGTCGTTCTTCAAAAACGGATAACCTTGCTCCACTACAACATCGCACGAACCGCCAAAGCTTGCGCAAACACTGTTGCAGGTTGCAATGATTTTCTCTTTAGCTTCCGCGCGCCATTTTTCATCAAACGTTCTGAACGTACCTTCTAATCGCACATCATCCGGAATAATATTCGTTGCGCCGTTCGCTATAAATTTACCAATCGTCAGCACGCTCGGCATCGTCGGATTGGCATTTCGGCTCACAATACTTTGCAGCGCAATCACCAAATGCGACGCAATCAATATCGGATCGATCGCAAGATGCGGTACCGCACCGTGACCGCCTTTTCCGTGTACAGTAATATAAATTTCATCGCAGCTTGCCATCGAAATGCCTGCTTTAAAAGCCACTTTGCCTGTCTCTAGTTGCGGCAATACATGCTGTCCGAAAATGCTTTCCACTTTCGGATTTTCCAGCACGCCGTCTTTTATCATAATAGAAGCACCACCTGGCAGTTTTTCTTCTGCAGGTTGAAATATTAGTTTGATCGTTCCTTCAAATTCTTCTTTTAATTCGTTCAATATTTTTGCAGCACCAAGCAATGAAGTCGTATGCACATCGTGACCGCAGGCATGCATAACACCTTTATTTTGCGAAACATATTCCGTCGTATTTTTTTCTTCAATCGGCAGCGCGTCCATATCAGCACGCAAGGCAATTGTTTTTTTGTCGGCGTTCTTTCCTTTGATCAAACCAACCACACCGAAACCACCAATATTTGTGGTATGTTCGATGCCGTATGCAGTCAGTTTATCAGCAATAAATTTAGACGTTTCTTTTTCTTCATAACTCAATTCAGGATGCGCATGCAAGTGTCTGCGAATCGAAACCAGTTCCTCAAAACAAGTATCTGCTAATTTTTTAATTGTATCTTTTAAATCCATGAATGTGTTACTTGCCCTAAAAATACAAATACTATTGTACTATTTTTAAATCATTTTAGTATATTTGAATATGCTTTCTCATTTAGATAGAATAACAATTGATACAGCAATATGTCATGGAAAACCTATAATCAGAGGATTACGTTATCCTGTTGAAAATATATTAGAATTATTAGCGGGCGGAATGACCACTGAAGAAATTTTAGAAGATTATGAAGATCTGGAACGAGATGATATTCTGGCATGTTTAGAATATGCTTCAAAGCTAATGCATGTTAAAAGCATTTATTCTTACGCATCGTGAAATATTTAGTAGATGCTCAATTACCCAAGAAATTAAGTTTCTTTATTCAAAGCAAAGGTATGGATTGCATTCATACATTAGACTTGCAGGATAAAAATAAATCAACCGATAAAACAATCAGAGAATTTTCGGAAATTGAAAGCAGAATTGTTATTAGTAAAGATGCAGACTTTTTAGAAAGTTTTATGGTAAACAATAAACCTGAAAAATTATTACTCATAAAAACAGGCAATATTTCAAACAAAAGATTAATTGAAATATTTGATATGCAGTTTATTACTATTGATACTTTTTTTGCTGAAAATAATTTAATAGAATTAACACAAACAGAAATAATTATTCATGAATAACTTCGATTTAATAGTAATAGGTTCCGGTCCCGGCGGTTATGTGGCTGCCATTCGCGCGTCACAATTAGGCATGAAAGTGGCCATTGTAGAAAAAGAAAATTTGGGCGGCATCTGTTTAAATTGGGGTTGCATTCCGACCAAAGCATTATTGAAATCGGCGCAGGTGTTTGATTATTTAAATCATGCAAAAGATTACGGAATTGAAGTAGCTGATGTTAATGCCAACTTTTCTGAAGTGATTCAGCGCAGCAGAAACGTGGCAGAAGGTATGAGCAAAGGTGTTCAGTTTTTAATGAAGAAAAATAATATAGAAGTGATTTATGGTTATGGAAAAGTGTTGCCCGGCAGACGAGTAGAAATAACACAAAAAGAAGGCGGCATCAAAATCATAAAAGCGAACAATGTATTGCTGGCAACCGGCGGTCGCGCGAAACAATTATTTTCATTACCAATCGACGGAAAAAAGATCATCGATTATCGCAAAGCCATGTCGCTGGAAACACAACCGAAAACCATGGTCATCGTTGGCGCCGGCGCAATAGGTGTGGAGTTTGCTTATTTCTATCATACATTAGGAACGCAAGTAACCTTAATAGAATTTATGGACACGATTTTGCCGGTAGAAGATAAAGAAGTCGGCAAAGCAGTTGAAAAGATCTACAGCAAAAAAGGTATGCAGGTATTGACTTCATCAAAGGTATTAAATGCGAAGATCGAGAAAGACAAAGTGTTTTTGTATGTCAATACACCAAAAGGCGAACTGAATATCGAAGCAGATGTCGTGTTGAGCGCGGCTGGTGTTTCTACGAATATCGAAAATATTGGTTTGGAATTATGTGGTATCAAAACAGAAAATGATAAAGTGCAGGTCAATGCATTTTACCAAACGAATGTGGATGGCGTTTACGCGATCGGTGATATTGTAAAAGGACAAGCGTTGGCGCATGTAGCCAGTGCAGAAGGCATCATTGCGGTAGAGCACATGGCCGGACATCATCCGCAGCCGTTGAACTATGATAATATTCCTGGTTGTACCTATTGCTCACCGGAAGTGGCAAGTGTTGGTATCACCGAACAAAAAGCGAAAGATAAAGGACTGGATATTTTAGTTGGAAAATTTCCTTTTTCAGCAAGCGGCAAAGCCAAAGCAGCAGGCAAAGCAGATGGTTTCGTGAAATTAATTATCGATA
Organism: Chitinophagales bacterium; assembly: GCA_046329815.1. Lineage (GTDB taxonomy): Bacteria > Bacteroidota > Bacteroidia > Chitinophagales > JADIYW01 > JADJSS01. Next base: position 446,766 of record JAXLTY010000001.1, on the reverse strand, counting down.
AAAAATACGGCGAATTATTAGGTGCGCATTTTGTTGGCGAAAACGTTACGGAAATGATTGCTGAAATAATTGTTGCGCGAAATTTAGAAACTACAGGTATGCAGATATTAAAATCAGTGCATCCGCATCCGACAATGAGTGAAGCTATTATGGAAGCTGCCGCTGCTGCATATGGCGAAGTGATTCATTTGTAGTTACGAAATATTGTATTCTTTCAGGATTTTCTTTGGTAGTTTTTCTTTGATCAATTCATAAGACTGTTTGATATAATGCAGCCATTCTTTTTTACTGAAACGACTGATATTCGTAACGGTTATCCATTTATATCTGCCTACATAATCAGCGATCTTTATGTTTTCTGTCGCTGTTAATTCCTCAAATTCATCATCTTTTACTTTTATGGTAATGCGCATCGGCGGATTAAAATTTGTTATGCAAAACATTTTTCCGCCAATACAAAAACACAGGTCGTTTTCCCATTTTACATCTTCTGTAACATGCGGCAACTGCATGCATATTTTTCGTAGCTGTTCAATATCCATTTTTAAAATTAAAATAAAAAACCTCGACTAAAAAGATAGCCGAGGAAAAAAAACAGAATGGAGTATGTTATGGTTTTTGAAAAAATTTAGTGTGTGTACATCAATTTCGTTTTCACCATTACATTCAATCTTTATAAGTCGATTCTTAAACTTTGATAAGATTCGCCATGTTGTGTAATATCTAAACCTAATTCTTCTTCTTCAGTAGTTACACGCATTGGTTCAATTTTATCAGTAATAAAATATAAAATATAAGAACCAATAAAAGCAAATACAGCGATTCCAACTAAACCGATCATGTGATGTGTAAACGTTTTATATTGTCCGTATGCTAAACCTAAATCTTTGATACCTGTTCCGTAATCAGCAGCGAAAATACCAGTCATAATCATACCGACCATACCGCCTACACCGTGACAAGGAAATACGTCTAATGTATCATCAATAGTAGATTTATTTTTGAAGTGAACAGCCATATTACTCACTGCTGCTGCAATAGCGCCAATCGCAATACTTTCACCAACGTTCACAAATCCGCAAGCCGGTGTGATCGCTACTAAACCAACTACGGCACCTACACAAGCACCAATAGATGAGATCTTATTGCCACGCATAGCGTCCATTAAAACCCATGAAACCATCGCTGCTGCTGCTGCTGTGTTTGTCGTTCCGAATGCGTTTGCTGCTTTTGCATTTACACCAATGGCAGAACCTGCGTTAAAACCAAACCAACCGAACCAAAGTAAACCTGTTCCGATAATTACATAAGGTACATTTGCAAATTCATGTGTACGTTCGCTTTCTGTTCTTGGTCCCATGAAAATAGCGCCTGCTAATGCTGCAAAACCTGCACTCATGTGTACTACTGTTCCGCCGGCAAAATCTAAGATTCCGTAGTTAAATAACAAACCTGATGGATGCCATGTCATGTGGCAGATTGGCGCGTATATTACTACGAAGAACAAGAAGATAAATAGTAAGTAACCGGAGAATTTTACGCGTTGTGCAAATGAACCTGTAATTAATGCCGGAGTGATGATGGCAAATTTTAACTGGAACATAGCGAAAATCATTAATGGTACCGTTGGTGCCAATACATTTAACGGAGTGCCTGCCGCTGCTGCTTTTAAGGTAACGCCTTTAAACATAAAGAAGGTCATTGGATTTCCGATAATACCGCCGATATCATCGCCAAAGCAAAGACTGAAACCAAAAGCAACCCAAATTACGCTCATGAAACCAAGGCAAATCACACTTTGGAAAACGGTAGAAATAATGTTTTTTCGGTTTGCCATACCGCCATAGAAAAAACCTAAAGCCGGTGTCATGATTAAAACGAGCGCACATGCCACAATCATCCAAGCAGTATCGCCTGTGTTGATATCGCCGGCACTGCTGCCTGTGAGAACTTGTCCCGGATTAAATGCTCCGGCAATCACCAGTCCTATAAAGATGATGAAAGGTAGAAGGTACTTTTTTCGCATTGCCATAGTTTGTAAATTTTATGTGTTAATAATCGTTAATGCTAAGTAATGAAATATTTTTTATAAAATTTTCGACAAAACACTATAATAATCTTAATTTAACGAAAAATAGTACAGATATTTTTTTTAATCAACTGAAAAATAATTAAAAAATACACTACAATGCTGATAATCAACTTTGTAATGTATTTTAAATTAAAATGAATTGAAAGTGTTGTTCTTAATATCCTAATACTTTTAGCATAGAATCAGAAGATTGCTCTTCAGAAAACACCGTGTAAGTCAGTTTTCCATTCGCATCTTTATCAATAATTACATTTTTTGGCGATGGAATCAGGCAATGTTTGGTACCGCCGTAACCGCTTAAAGAATCCTGGTAAGCGCCGGTATGGAAGAAACCGATGTATAATTTTTGTTCACCAATAATTTTAGGCATATACACCTGGTTGATATCTACTTCAGAGTTGTAGTAATCACTCACATCGCAGCTCAAACCGCCGATGATAGTTCGCTGATATGCCTGGTTCCAATTGTTGATTGGTAATAAGATAAAACGCTGGTTCATGCCCCAAATATCAGGCACGGTTGTCATCAATGAGCCGTTGATCATGTACCACAATTCGCTGTCGTTTTGTTTCTTTTGTCCAATTACTTCAAAAATCGTGCAGCCACTTTCACCAACAGTGAAGTTGCCGAATTCAGTAAAAATATTCGGATGATCGATTTCCGCTTCGTCGCAGAAATTTTTGATCTTAGTTACGATCTCTTCTATCAGATACGCATAATCATATTTAGAACCTAACGAATAACGGATCGGCATACCGCCGCCGATATTGATGCTGTTCAGTTCCGGACAAACCTGTTTCAGTTCCACATACATATTCAGGCATTTATTCAATTCGCTCCAGTAGTAAGCAGAATCTTTAATGCCTGAATCAATAAAGAAGTGCAGCATGCGCAACTTAATATTGGATTTCGGTTTTATCTTTTCGATATAAAATGGAATTACGTCACGCTGACGAATACCTAGTCGAGAAGTATAGAACTGATACTTCGGTTCTTCTTCAGCGGCAATACGAACGCCGATATTTAAATCTTTATCAAAATTCTGATACGCTTCAAATTCATCCATATTATCCAAAACCGGAACGACATTTATGAAACCATCATTGATTAAACCTAAAATAGAATCGGTATATTTTTTGGGCTTAAAACCGTTACAAATGATGCGTATTTTCTTATCGATTTTTTCTTTTTGATGCAATGAGCGAATTAGATCGATATCATATGCGCTGGAAGTTTCGAGTTGTGCATTGTTTTTTAGTACTTCATTCAGCACATGTGCGAAGTGGTTACTTTTGGTGCAGTAACAATAATAATAATGACCATTATAGCCAACACTTTCAAACGCTTCCTGGAACCAGCGACGCGCACGGTTGATATTGTCGCCAATCTTTGGTAAATAAGTGATTTTTAACGGCGCACCATGTTCTTCAATTACATGTTTCAAATCTATTTTATGGAAACGCAGCCAGTTATCTTCAACGTCAAAACCATCTTGCGGAAAATAATACGTCTGCTCAATTAAATCAATGTAACGGTCTCTCATTTTAGATTTTAACGTTTATAATTGGTGTGTTTCTAAATCAGCAACAAATGTAAGAACTTTGAATTATATTTGCATGGAATGAAAAGGATATCAAGGATATTTTTATTTTTTATAACGTTTAATGTAAGTATGAATTTTGCATACAATATGCATGTGTTTGAATTGTTCAATACAGTGCATCATTTTGCACATCACAAAAGCGGACATAAAATGGAAGATTTTATATCGTTTTTATTGTTCAATCATCATCATAATCATAATAACGAAGACAAAAATAACGACACTGAATTGCCGGTTTGTAATCATGCAAATATTACAGATAATGTTGCGGTTCAGAATATCTGCCATCCAAAAGAACAGATAATTTTCAGACAATTTTTTAATACAGATAAAAAATGCGGCAAGTATAATTTTTGCTACACATCTTTCATTTATTCTTCTATCTGGCAGCCGCCAAAATTTAGTTAATAATAAAACGTTTAATTTTTATTGTTAATCTAATTCATCAATCATGAATAATATTTTTTTAGTGCTTGCATGCTTTGCAAGTAACTTTATATATAGTCAGCATACTATCAACATAACCATAAAAGATGCAAAAACAAAAGATGCATTAATTGGTGTGAATGTTGAATTAAAAACACAAAACAAAGGAAGCATAACCGACTTAAATGGTCAGACAAAATTTAATGACATCGCAACAGGTTTGCAAAACATTTTTATCTCTTATATCGGTTACGAAACAATCGATACTTCTATAATTATCGAATCGAATACAGAACTTGTCTTTAATTTAAATGAAGAAGAAACAGAACTCGATGAAGTGACGGTTGCTTCCACGCGAACATCCAGAAATATGAGCAATACGCCGACACGCATCGAGAATATTGAGCTCGAAGAAATCGATGAAAAAAGCAATATGCGTCCTGCAAATGTATCGATGTTATTGCATGAAAGTACAGGCATACAAGTGCAGCAGACTTCTGCGACAAGCGCAAATGCAAGCATACGCATACAAGGTTTGGACGGAAGATATACGCAGCTTTTAAAAGATGGCATTCCGAATTTTGGAAATTTTGCAAGCGGTTTAAGCGTGATGGAAATTCCGCCGTTGGATCTGCAAAGCTAGAAATCATTAAAGGTCCGGCTTCAACATTATATGGTGGCGGCGCGATTGCAGGCATGGTTAATTTTATTTCTAAGACGCCGAAAGAAAAACCGGAATACAATTTCTCGTTTAATATTTCGCATCTGTTACAGGCAAATTTTGGATCATTTATTGCGTATAAAAAGAACAAAGTTGGTTTCACTATTTCAGGTTTGGCAAACTATCAAAAACCATTTGATGTGGACAAAGATGATTTTACAGAATTGCCCAAAGCATTAGATTTTACTATACATCCGAAATTATTTTTGTATTTAAATGCAAATAATACTTTGGTGGTCGGAAACAGTTATACAAACAGCGACCGCATTGGTGGTGATATCAAAGTCATCAAATATCAGGCAGATACCAATCATGTGTATTTTGAAAAAAATAATACGCACCGTAATATTTCAACCATCGATTTTACGCATGTTTTTAAGAACGATAACAAACTGATTATTAAAAACAGTTTCAGTTATTTTAACCGCAAAATAGAAATTCCAAATTATGGTTTTCAAGGCAAGAGTTTTAATAATTATTTTGATATTTCTTACTTTCATAAAAAGAATAAGCACACTATTGTTGCCGGTTTGAATAACAATACCGATATCTTTAAAGAAGCTAATAACTTTCGAGATTTTCAGACACACACTACCGGAATTTTCGCGCAGCATACGTTTGATATAAGTAAAAAAATAATTTTAGAAAGCGGTTTGCGAGCAGATATTGTTCATTACAGCAATCAAAATTATAAGAAGACAGAATTCTTTGTGTTGCCGAAATTTTCAGTGCTATTTATCATCAATACGCATTGGAGCTCTAGAATTGGAGGTGGTTTAGGTTATAAATCGCCAACGCTTTTCACGGAAGAAACGGAAACCTTGCAATATCAAAATATTGATGCATTGAATAATGTAAAATCGGAAAGAAGTTATGGCGCCACTGCTGATATGACATACAAAACGGCTATTGGTAAAAAAGTATTTTTTGCCATAAACAACTTATTCTTTTACACCAATATTCAGCATGCAAGCATTTTGCAAAATGATGGAATCGGAAATCTGCATTTTATTAATTCAGCAAAACCGGTAAACAGTTTAGGAATTGAAAGCAACATGAAATGGATATTTTTTGAGAACCTGAAATTCTTTTCCGGTTATACTTTCACGTACGCAAAAGCAAAGTATCTCGAAGGCAATCAGTTCATTCGTTTGCTGCCAAAACACAAACTCAATCTGACTTTGATCTATGAAAAGGAAAACAATTTCAAAATTGGAATTGAAGCATATTATTCTTCAAAACAATTATTGAGCAATGGCAGCTCAACGCCCAATTTCTGGGAATTAGGTTTCATGGCGCAAAAAACATTCGGCATTGTTTCAGTTTATATAAATGCGGAAAATTTTACCGATACAAGACAGAGTCGCTATAAAAATGTAGTGAACGGCTCTCATACCAATCCAAACTTTGACGAAATATGGACGCACACAGAAGGTTTTGTCATCAGCGGTGGTCTGAAAATTAAATTATAATAACTTATTCTAAAAGGTTAATTTTGCAGCAATCAGTAAGTAGTTTACGTAAACTATTTACTGGTTTTTTATTTCAACAGCATGAATATTTATCTCGACATACAACAACAGGTTGCAAACGCGTTTCCTGAATTATTTGGCAGTGAGATCGAAGCCGGTAAAATCACTATCAACGAAACATTGAAAGAATTTACAGGCGATGTGACGTTAGTTGTTTTTCCTTTATTAAAACTGACCAAAAAGAATCCGGAAGAATCTGCAAAAATTATTGGCGATTATTTATTGGCGAATAATAGTAATATTTCAGAATACAACGTCATTAAAGGTTTTTTGAATTTAGTTCTGAAGAATGAATATTGGATGGAGTTTATTAAAAACAATGCAACTCAAAATGCAGAACTTAAAACTCAGGATGAAACAGTTTTAATTGAGTATTCTTCACCGAATACGAACAAACCGATACATCTTGGTCATTTGCGTAATAATGTGTTAGGTTATGCATTAGCAGGTATTTTTAAAGCAAATGGATACAATGTGGTAAAAGCAAATTTGGTAAACGATCGTGGTATTCATATTTGCAAAAGCATGTTAGCTTGGCAAAAGTTCGGCAACGGTGAAACGCCTGAAAATACTAGCGATGCGAAATGTAAAAAAGGCGATCATTTAGTTGGTAAATATTATGTGGAATTCAGTTCGCATTATAAGAATCAGGTGGAAGAATTAATTGCGCAAGGTAAGACAAAAGAAGAAGCAGAAAAGAACGCGCCGATCATGCAGGAAGCTCAGGAAATGCTGCTGAAATGGGAACAAGGCGATGAAGAAACCGTTGCATTATGGAAGATGATGAACGATTGGGTGTATGCAGGTTTCGCTATAACATATAAAAACTTAGGTGTTGACTTTGATAAGTTCTATTACGAATCGAATACTTATTTATTAGGTAAAAGTATTGTAGAAGAAGGTTTGCAAAAAGGTGTGTTTTTCAAGAAAGAAGACGGCAGCGTTTGGATAGATTTAACTGCTGATGGACTCGATCAAAAACTCGTATTGCGATCTGACGGAACTTCGGTTTATCTGACACAGGATTTAGGTACTGCCGATTTGAAATACAACGATTTCAAAATGGATCAGTCTATTTATGTTGTAGGCAATGAGCAGGATTATCATTTCAAGGTATTGAAACTGATCATGCAGAAATTAGGCAGAACTTATGCCGATGGTATTCATCATTTTTCGTATGGTATGGTTGATTTGCCAAGTGGCAAGATGAAATCGCGTGAAGGTACTGTTGTAGATGCAGACGACTTGATGGATGAAATGATTGCGACAGCAAAAGAGCAAACAGAACTCTTAGGAAAGATTGATGATTTTAATGAAGAAGAAAAAACAGCTTTGTTTAAAACCATCAGTTTAGGTGCGCTTAAATTTTTCCTGTTGCGTGTCGATCCAAAGAAAAGAATTTTATTTGATCCGAAAGAAAGCATCGATTTGCATGGTTATACAGGTCCGTTTGTGCAATATACCTACGCTAGAACATGCAGTATCTTAAGAAAAGCAGGAAACGCTTACGATGCACAACTTACGACTCAGAACTATCATTTGCATCCAACCGAAAAAGAGTTAATAAAAGTATTGTACAACTATGAGATCGTTCTTCAGGATGCCTGCAAAGAAATGAATCCGGCGAAACTGATAGATTATGCATACCATGTTGCAAAAACATTTAATAAATTTTACAATGATTGTTCTATCTTAGCCGCCGATAATGAAGAACAAATAAAATTCAGAATACAGCTTACTAAACAAACCGGACATACCATCAAACAATGTTTCTCCATTGTTGGAATTGAGGTGCCGGAAAGAATGTAATTTAAATTAACTAATCAAATCAATAACTAACCACTTTTACAAATCATGGAATTATACTTAAAAAAAGTACGTAACAAAGGCAGGGCCGTTTTCTGCACAGTAGATTTAAATGAAGGCGACATCATCGAAGTGTGCCCTGTAATTTATTTAACACCACAAGACTGTAAGCTGTTAGATAAAACAACTTTGTATCACTATTATTTTCAATGGGGAAATGATGGCAAAAGCGGTGGTATGGTGTTAGGTTACGGACCAATGTATAATCACTCTTATGATCCGAATGCTGTGTATGAAGCATTCTATGAAAAAATGATTTGGCGTATTAAAGCACGAAGACATATTCCTGCACATACGGAAATTACTATCAACTATAATTTCTATCCGGATGAACAGACACCGGTTTGGTTTGATAAAGTTGGCTTGGCGAAACAGGCAGCCGAAGAAAAGAAAGCCGCAGAAGCAAAAAAGAAAACTGCTGCTAAGAAGACAGCGAAAAAATAAATTGATAAACTAAAGTTTAATGAAGCGAATACACCTATTGTATTCGCTTCATTTTTTCAGCATAGTTAAATTCACAATTTTACATAAAACTACTTAATGGTTTATGTTTTACGATATCTTACTCATTTTTTTGAGGCACGATGAACCATATGTAGTTTGATTTTTACAAGGAAAAAATATCAGTTTCATAATTATATCTTTTAATAAGTCAAATAGTATTATCTTAGCTTTAAAATATATAGTATGAAATACTGCGTGTCTTATTTATTATGCCTTTCTCTGCTCTTCTCTTGTCAAAAAAATAAGACTGTTGATAGACAGTCTCCGTTGAGCGGAAAATTAAAAATGGTAAAGTACGTGAATTCAAATGATTCAACAATATTTAATTCCAGCACCTATTTCTATGATTCTACTGGTCGCCTGATTAGAAAAGCGGATACAGTTGTGTTTCATGGTAGTCTTCAATCAACTGGAAGTACCGAATATATTTATGAGCCAGGAAAGGTGGTAGCTGTGACATTAAATGATACAAATCAGTTGACATACTATTTTCAAGAAGAAACTATGTTGATAGACAGTATAGTTCCTGACGAAAACAGCATATTGCAAATTTGTAAAGTGTTTCGTAATGCGAACAATGAAATAGACTCTGTACAATACTTAAGTGCATCCAACAGAAGTTTACTTGGTATGAACAAAAATTTTATTTACGATAATGGTAATATTGTGCGTTTTAATACGTTTAACGAAATGGCTGAAGATATTGGATTTTCCACCATAACTTACGACAACCAATTGCTTGCAAAAGAAGGCATGGATGGCTTGGGAAGTTCGTCCTTGTATAATAATGCAAACAAGCCATATGCAATTGTATTCGCTAAATCAAGATATATGTGTAAATCATCCGTTACATACATTCATTTGCTTACAGGCAGTTTACTGCACAATTATTTAAAAAATACACCAACAGAAGTAATCGATTCGCTTACAGAAAATATAGATGGCATTACATTTACAAACATCGTGCAATACTTGTATTATTGATTTTACTTTATTTAACTTAATGTACGGTTTTAGTTGTAAAAATAAAGTACAATTTTTACTACCTTTAGCAGTATTTTGAGATGAAATCAGTGTATGTTTTTTGGTTATTTATATTGGCTTTCTTTACTGAAAAAAAACAGGTATTAGCACAAAATACGTTTTCTCTTAAAGGGAAAATTACAGAACAAAAAACACATGCCGCAATTGCTTATGCCAATTTGTTCGATTCAACACAGCAGATTTACGCAGCTTCTGATTCAAACGGTTTTTTTGAAATCCAACTGAAAGCAGGTAAATATACATTCGAAGTTTCCAGCGTCGGTTATCAGACTGTTTTTAAACAAATCGATCTTACCAAAAATACCGAAATAAAAATTGAATTGAAACAGGATATTCAATTGGATGAAGTATTGGTTACAACAAATAAAATCAATAAAACAGCACAAACCAATGCAGCCGGTTTAACCACGTTGTCCAGCATGAGCATTGAACGCTTGCCGGCTTTCTTAGGTGAAAAAGATATTATGAAAGCAGTATTGCTGACACCTGGTATTCAAAGCGGACAAGAAGGTGCGCGCGGTATTTTTGTGCGTGGAGGCAGTCCTGACCAGAACCTGGTATTGTATCATCATGCACCGGTTTATAATGTAGCGCATATTTATAATTTCTTGTCTGTTTTTACACTCGAATCAGTTAATAAAATGGATATTCACAAATCGTATATTCCTGTACAGTTTGGTGGACGGCTTTCTTCTGTGCTTGATATAGAACCTAATTTTGGCAACACAAATACGTGGAAAGGCGATTACAGCATCAGTTTTATTACTCAGAAATTTCATATCGAAGGTCCGTTAAAAAAAGATAAGACTTCGTTCAATTTCAGCATTCGCGATTGTCATGCCGGTTTGTTCTTATATCCGTTGTCGAAAAAACAATATAAAAGCGCGTCAGGAAATGAAGGCAGTATTGCATATTATTTCTACGATATGAATGCTGCGATCAAACATAAAGTAAATGATCAGAATACATTTTTATGGAGTTTTTATGTAGGACAGGATTTTTATAATTTTACTGAACTTAAAGCAACCAACAATACCAAGAAAACGGAAAAAAGAAGCACCGACAAAAGATTAAGATGGATGAATGCGGTGAATACGTTAGAATGGAATACGACATTCAGAAAACTCAATATTTCCAATTACTATAATTTTAGTTGGTATCAACTCAATCCAAAGCAATATTTAGGATTGGAAACGACCAAGCATCCATCTGAGATTAAGACAAACAGCGTCACTGATTATTTTACAAAATCGCGTATCATGGAAAACGGCTGGCAAACAAATATCGATCATGCAATTAATCAGATGCATCGTTTGAATTATGGCTTTAAAATATCAGACAGAAGTTTTTTAATTAATAAAGTAAACTATACGGTAAGAGATACCTTGAACAGAATAGTTGACCAGAATGAATACAAAAATCCTACAGTTAACGGAATTGATTTTTATGTTTATTTAGATTATTTATTTACCTGGAAAGATAAGCTGGAATGGAAAACAGGTGTACAGTTGTTTACTTATACTGCATCCAAAAAGACATTTGTTTACGGTTTGCCACGCACCGAAATTATTTATCATCCGATTGCAGGTATGAGTATGCGTGCATCAGCAGGTTATAATGTGCAGCCCTTACATTTGTTGACCAATAATACCGGCGATATTCAAAATGATGTATGGGTGCCGGCAACTAAAAACATTGTACCCGAAACTGCGTGGCAGGTTTCAGGTGGTGTGCAATATGATCATCCAAAAGGATACACTGCAAGTATTGATGGATATTATAAAAAAATGGATCATTTAACTGAGTATAAATATGCCGCGAGTTATCTGATTGATAAAATTCCCTGGGAAAATCAATTGATTAATACAGGAAAAGGAGAAGCGTATGGAATGGAAGTTTATTTTGCAAAAACAAAAGGACAATTCACAGCGTGGTGCAAATATAATCTCGGTTGGAGCACACGACAATTCCCGGAACTGAATCAGGGCAAAAAATTCTTTTATAAATATGACCGGCGGCACGATGTATCTATTGTGTTGCAATATAAAATGAAAAAACATTTTGATTTTTCTATTGCATGGACTTATGGAACCGGCTGGCGTATGACCACACCAACTGCATCTTATGCAAGCGATGGAACTATTTATGATTACGATGCTGCAAACCAGCCATTATTAGGCACGCAAAATATGATTACGAACTGGAATGAAAAGAATAATTATATTTTACCGGCTTATCACCATTTAGATATTGGTATGAATTATACCAAACAGGCAAAACGAGTTATTCATCAGCTAAATGTGAGTGTTTATAATGTGTATAATAATTTTAATATTTTTACGGTTTACTCAGATGGCAGCACAGATGCAAATGGTAATAAATATCAAAAATATATGAAACTGAGTTTATTTCCCGTAATGCCATCCATTGGTTATTCAGTAAAGTTTGAAATCAAAAAAGACCAAAATCATCCGGTAGAAAAATGATAAGAAAACAACAATATAAACGTATTTTTTATGCATGCTGGATGCTGGTTGCAGCGTTGATTTCTTGCCAGAAAGAAATAAAATTTACAAGTGGTTATGCGCCAATTAAACAGGTTATCAACTCTAATTTTTCACCTGAAAGCAATCTTTATGTAAACATCAGTAAAAGCAAAAATCCAACCGATTATACATCTATAGAATTTTTGAACAATTGCAAAGTAGATTTGTATGAAAATGGCATATTTATAGAAACAATGCCGTATGTTTTAAATGACACATTGTCAGGATTGGGCTGGTACATTTCTAATTATCAGCTAAAGCAAGGTAAAACATATAAGGTTGTATCAACACATCCTGAATTAGGTATTGCAACGGCTGAAGAATATTTACCTAAACGTCCGCATTTTACGGTTAATGTCTTACAGCATGCGGATTCAGTAAATACATCCAAAGATGGTATTTTTACAATTACATTTTCGGATAGCAGTATGTTCAAAGATTATTATTACGTATCGGCATATTATAGAGTGCTAAAGCTGGTTGTAAATCCAACAACAGGTGATACGACGTACAAAACAGATTTTCCTTATAATCCTGCAGTGACATCGCCGGATGCTCCGAATCCGATAAATTATTACAGAAACCTTTTTACTGATGAAAATTTCGATGGACAAACTAAAACAATGAGGTTTACTTTTAAAAGTATGTATAATGTCAATTATAAAAAAATTGAATTGGTTATCGATTTTACAGCGCTGGGTTTCAATGCGTATGACTGGACGCAACAACAACTGCGACCGGCTTACAATAATTTAAATGAAGGACCAGAAGAGCCGGTAAATTTTACCAGCAATATTGTTAATGGCTATGGTCATTTTTCCGCTTACAGCAGCAGTTATGTTGTTAAAAGAATTCGATAGAATTTTAAAAATCACCACGAAAAATATGCAGAAAGATAAAATGTTCTGTATCTGTGAATAATGTATCAGTTCTTCACACAAGTATTTTTTGATACAAAAAAGTATATTTGCAAATAATAATTTCGCATTGCAGCACCGGAAAATCATTGCTCTAGGATGTTTTTTATGGACGATTTCATTTTTTATGGAAGTCTTTAAGTTACAACCATACTCAACTGTTGGCATATTTCTGTCTCCAACAATCACTATTACAGGAATCATTTTATGGGCAAAACAGTATAATACATTACAAGGTCATTATCCAAAAATAATTTCATTAGAATTTTCTTTTACAGGAGACAATTCTTTATCACCTGATTTTATTAGGAATAATTTACTGGGTTTCTGGACAGCATGCATTGTGTTTTGGATGTTTATCGTTTTCTTTTCCAATATATTCTTTGGACATGCAGAACCGTTTGAATTGGTGAAAAAATATTGTTCTAAAGATGAGCTAATTCTACAAAAAGCAGGAGACATAAAATACTTCGGCATCCTAACATCAGGAAGCTATACAACCGGAGACAGAAATGGCGATGGCAATGTTTCACTTACGATAGTTGGAACCAAAGGTAATTTTGATGTGGATTCCAAACTGATTAAAATAGAAGGCAAATGGACAATTGAAAGTGTAAAGATAAAAGAGTAGTATTCGGTGTCGCTGTCAGGCTGAGTTTATCGAAGTTTTATAAAATAATGGTCAGCAGTTCTTCGACAAACTCAGGATGACACGGTGAGTATTAGCTTTTCATACCAACGCCTCATACAACACTTCAATTGGATGTTTCGCTAATTTATGTGTGCCGTCTTTTATCTGGTGACGGCAGCTCGTGCCAGGCGCGGCAATAATCGTATCTTCACTTGCATTGCGTACTGCAGGAAACAGCACCAGTTCGCCAACCTGCATCGACACCTCAAAATGTTCTTTCTCATAACCGAAACTGCCTGCCATACCGCAGCAGCCGCTAGGTATATTTTCTACATGATAATTGACAGGCAGACTCATCAGTTGTATAGACGTATCGATAGTAGATAACGCTTTTTGGTGGCAATGTCCGTGCAGTTTGATGTGCTTACTAGCCGTAGTAAACTGTGCCGATGTAATATTTCCTTTCTGAATTTCCTGTGCGATAAATTCGTCAATGATTAAACAATTGTTGCCTAATTTCTTCGCATTTTCTTTTTCTGTCTTGTCAACCAATCTTGGATACTCATCTCTGAACGACAAGATAGCAGACGGCTCAATTCCGATCAGCGGTGTGTTCGTATTGATATACGTTTTTAGTTTCGCTACATTTTCTTTTGCTAATTTTTGTGCCTCCACAATCAAACCTTTTGACAAGTGCGCACGACCGCTGTCGCTGTGTTCAATGTAATCTATTTCATAACCTAATTTCGCTAATAACTTTAGTGCTTTTATACCAATCTCAACATCATTGAAATTTGTAAATTCATCAAAAAAGAAAAACACTTTTCCATGTCGCTCGCCGGTGATGGCTAATTCTTTTTTATTCTTTAAATACCAGTCTAACAAAGTTTGTTTGTAGTACAACGGCATTGAACGTTCCGGCGCTATCTTTAAAATTTTCTTCAGCACTTTTGAAGTAAATCGATTCGATAAACCGAAGTTACTTAAACGCGGAAACAACATCGCCAGCTTGCTCAGTTTGCCAATATTTGCTATTGCTTTGGTACGCATCGGCACACCGTTATCTTTATAATACTGATGTAAAAACTCTGCTTTCAATGTCGGAATATCTACATTCGACGGACATTCGGAAACACAACCTTTACAGCTCAAACACAAATCCATTACTGCATAAATTTCTTCATGGTTGAAAGCATTCGGTTGTGTGGAATTACTTAAAAAATCT
Organism: Chitinophagales bacterium; assembly: GCA_046329815.1. Lineage (GTDB taxonomy): Bacteria > Bacteroidota > Bacteroidia > Chitinophagales > JADIYW01 > JADJSS01. Next base: position 431,659 of record JAXLTY010000001.1, on the reverse strand, counting down.
CTTAAAATGTTAGCACGTGCACGCGTTGTGTCTTTCTCATCGCGCGTCGCCATGTAAGACGGACACATCGTGCCGCCGCTGCCTGGTAACTTTCTGCAATCACCGCTGCCGTTACATTTTTCCGCAGCACGCAAAATGCCATCGTCTTTATCGAAATTAAAAACTGTGTTAAACTGTTTTGTTTGCTGGTTTTCTTCATAACGCAAAAACGTATCCATCGGCGGTGTGTCCACTATCTTTCCAGGATTGAAAATATTGTTTGCGTCAAAAGTATATTTCAGTTTACGCAGCAATTGATAATTTTTTTCACCAACCATCAACGGAATAAATTCACCACGCACACGTCCATCGCCGTGTTCGCCACTTAATGAACCATTATATTTTTTGACCAGTTCGGCGGTTTCTGTTGCAATTGTTCGGAACAAAACGCGGTCGTCTTTTTTCTTTAAATCTAAGATTGGTCGCAAGTGCAACTCGCCGGCGCCTGCATGTGCGTAATATACTGATTGCTGTTTGTGCTTATTCATCATATCAGTAAACTCACTGATATATGCAGGTAAGTCTTCTACTGCAACTGCAGTGTCTTCAATCACCGCAACCGCTTTTCTGTCGCCGGGAATATTTGCCAGCAAACCTAAGCCGGCTTTGCGCAAACTCCATATTTTGTTAATGTCGTTGCCGAATAAATTCGGAAAATGATAACCGATATTGTGTTGTTTAAAAGCTGCTTCTAACGCTGTCGCTTTTTCAGTAATAGCATCTTTTGTTTCCGCATGAAATTCCACACATAAAATAGCTTCCGGATCGCCTTGAATAAAAAAGCGGTTTTTGTTTTGCTCGATATTTGATTTCGTACAATCCAAAATAATTTTATCAATAAGCTCACAAGCACTTGGCTGATGCTGCATCGCTAAAACCGTAGCGCGCAAACTTTCTTCTAACGTATGAAAATGCACCGCAATCACCACTTTTTCTTTTGGCGGAATCGGTACTAAGTTTAATTTTATTTCGGTTATAAAAGCTAAAGTGCCTTCACTGCCGCAAATCAGTTCGCATAAATTAAACGGTTTTCCGTTTTCGGCAAACGGTTGCTGCCGCAATAATTCATCAATTGCGTAACCGGTATTTCTTCTGTGTATTTTTTGATTTGGAAATTGCTCGAAAATTTCTTTCTGCGTTTCCGCATTGGATAATTCATTGAATAAAAATTGATGAATAATTCCATCCAAATTGCTTTGCTGAATCTTTTGCTGAAATTCTTCCTGCGTCAGATCTTTAAAAACCACTTCCGAGCCATCGCTTAAAAAACCGCTTAATTCTAAAACATGATGACGCGTAGTTCCGTAAACAATAGAATTGGTACCGCATGAATTATTACCGACCATACCGCCGATCATTGCGCGATTGGCTGTGGAAGTTTCCGGTGCGAAAAATAAACCAACCGGTTTTAATTGCCGGTTCAATTCATCGCGAACAACACCTGGCTGCACAATGCAGTAACTTTGATCTTTATTGACTTCAATAATTTTCGTAAAATATTTCGATACATCAACCACAATACCGTTACCTACCACTTGTCCGCCAAGCGAAGTACCTGCTGCACGCGGAATCAATGGCAACTTATGTTTATTGGCAAACTGAATAAGCGCTTTGATATCATTTTTAGTTTTCGGATAACAAACTGCCGTCGGATATTCTTTATATACAGATGCATCAGTTGCGTAGAGTTTACGCATCATATCATCGAAAAACAGATCGCCGTCTAGCAATATTGCCAGTTGCTGCAAAGCTGCCGGATTAATGACCGCATCTGTACTTAGTAGTGTATTTGCCATTTGGAACGATGATAGTTCTGCGTAAATTTACAAAATGAAAAAAAAAAAGGAATAAATAAGCTGCTTATGTAAAAATAAATAACAGTTTGGAAATAAAAAACGCCTCGTATTACACGAGACGTTTCAAAAAACATAAATTTAGTTTAGTTCTATTTTTTTGTGATAACCTGATTATCAATATTCTCAAAATTAGTGATGAAATAAGTGTAATCTATTTCGTTGATTTTGCCATATTCTTCTAAAATGATTTTGCCGTCTTTTTCTCTCCATGTACCATCTAATTCATAGTTTTTCACGCGGAAATAATCTTTAGGTGAAAGCGGAATTACTTTTACATATTGATGAAAAGTACCATCATCATTCAATGAAAGGAAGAATATCTTTTTGGCAATGCCGTCTTCAGGTGAAAACTTAGATTGATCTTGTTCGTATTTCCAGATACTTCTAATGGTAGATTTAGCAGTAATCTTATCTTCTGAAAACCCATTTGAATAAAAAGAAACGGAAAGGAAAAGAAAGAATAATATATTGTAAAGTTTTTTCATAGCAGTATGTTAATCACACTTTGAATAACAAACTCTTTGATGAAATGATTTCTAAAATTAGTAAATCAAAGAATTTGTTTTAGGTTGGTTTATGATCTAGCTTTAGAGTCTTTAAAAAGCCGTAAACAACAGATAAAAATGAAGAAACGTAAACAACTCTGTTGATGATGTAAAGATATATCAACATTTCATGTCTCATATCGATACTTAGTAAGTGGTCGGTTTCTTTGATTAAACGGTTGAATTGGCTTTATATGTGGTAAAATTGATCTTTTTTTTGATGTATGTCAATAGCATTTCAGGGTTTTGTATCGAAAAAATGCGTAATTGAGCCAATATACTGTTTCATAATAATAAGATAGCTGGAAAACAAAAGAGGTCTCAAGAACAACTTGAAACCTCTTTAAGATATTCTTTTTACAAATATTACCAGATCTTCACTCGGTCGCCACTGGCGCGGAACATTTTATCGTTAGATTTAATACCGAATGCATCGTAAAAATCATCGATATTAGAGAACGGACCGTTCACGCGCAAAAATGCAGGCGAATGCACATCAGTCAATACGCGTGTAGCCAGTTCTTCGTCGCGTTGGTGACCTAACCAGCCCAATGCATAACCTAAGAAATAGCGTTGCAGCGGCGTCAAACCATCAATTAGCTTGCCTTCTTTATATTGCTGTGTTTTTTTGAACGCATCCAAAGCAATCACCAGACCACCTAAGTCAGCGATATTTTCGCCAAGCGTTGCTTTTCCGTTGATATGTATAGAATCCAGTACAATAAAATTGTTGAATTGGTCAATATATTTTTGTGTTTTCTCGTTGAATTTGTCTTCATCTTCTTTTTGCCACCAGTTTTGCAAATTACCTTTTTCGTCAAACTGTCTGCCTTCATCGTCAAAGCCGTGTGTAATTTCGTGGCCGATAGTAGAAGCAGCAGCATAACCGTAGATCACGGCGTCATCAATATCTTCATCTCTGAAACCCGGAATTACAAAGATACCAGCCGGCAATACGATTTCGTTATTCGATGGATTGTAATACGCATTGTACGTTTGCGGCGTCATGTCCCATTCTGTGCGGTCAACCGGTTTGTTTAGTTTATTGATATTGTAGTTGAACCAAAATTTATTCGCATTTCTGATGTTTTCCACGATAGATTTATCCGTAGTTTGCAAAGCCGAGAAATCTTTCCAGGTATCAGGATAACCTACTTTTTTGACAACAGTTCCTAACTTTTGCAACGATTTTTGTTTGGTAGCTTCGCTCATCCAGTCCAGATTTTTAATTCTGTCGGCAAACGCAGCAAATACATCATCACATAATTTAGTATAACGTTCTTTTGTTTTTGGCGTAAAGTTATCTTTCACATACAACTGACCTAATACTTCGCCCATAGCACCTTCTTCCCATTGCAATGCGCGTTTCCAGCGTGGTAGCTGCTCTTTTCTTCCGCGAATTACGGTACCATAAAAACGGAAATCTTCATTGTTTACTTTCTTTTGTAAATAATCAGCATAAGAAGAAATGACGTGGAAACGCAGATAGTTTTTCCACGTAGCCAAAGGAATTGTTTTAATAATTGTATTCAATTGCTTGTAAAATTCCGGCTGACCAATAATCACCGAATCCGTTTTGATGTTCAGTTGAGAAAAGATCGTGTTCCAGTTAATGTTTGGCGTCAGTTGATTCAATTCTGCTACCGACATCTTATTATAGTTTTCATACGGATCGCGCAGGTCTTCCAGTTTTCTTGATTTAGTTGCTAATGCTTTTTCCAGGTTGTAAATTCCTGCAGCGCCGCTCGAAAAATTAGGATTGATGTATGCTAACATGCGCGGCAGGTGCTTCGTTTTGTAATCGGTAACGATTTTATTCGTGCGCGCATCTTTATTAAAGTAGTAATCTCTGTTTGGCAAACCCAAACCGCCTTGCGACAAATACAGTGCGTTGACCTCGCTGTTTTTCATGTCTTGGTAAATACCCAGATCAAAAGTAGTAGGAATACCTACCGATTGCAGGTAGGTAATTGTTTTTAGCAACGACGGAATATCTTTTATTGAGTTGATCATACCCAGTTCAGTTGAAATTGGATTGAGTTTCACCTTTTCAATCGTCAGCGTATCCATGGCAGTGAAATAAAAATCATGGATTTTGCGTGTATTCGGATTGGTGGAACTGCTCACCAAAGCGTCTTCGTTGATTTTCTTTAGTTTTTCCCATACATCTTCCTGCACCAGGTTGCCGATGCCCCATTGCGAGTAAGCCGCCGGAATTGGATTTTGCTTTATCCAGCCGCCGTTAGCATATTTAAAAAAGTCATCGCCTGGTTTTGCGCTCTTGTCGATGTTCGCGCCGACAACGTCTTTGTCTTGTGCGAAAAGTGAAAAAGAAAGGAATAGTGACAGTGTGGCCAGAAACAGATTTCTCATATTGTTTTGTTTAATGAAATTGAAGTGCGCTAAATTAGTGAATAAAAAAGCAGAAATATTACACGCGAACATTCTTTTTTATCATGAATGCGACTACAAATTCTTCTTCACTTCCTCTTCAATGATTTTGCGAATCTCTCTGAGTTTCTCTATCGGCAGTGTTTTGAAGCCGTGTGAGATGAGTTGGCGGTGTTGTGGTTGTATGATTTGATGCAGCGGCTGGTTGGCACTCGGTTTTTCATTTTCATTTGGAGTCCAGACCAAGATGTCGTTTGGTGTGCAGTGCAGCAAGGTGCATAGCTTTTCGAGTTGGGCAAAGGTGATGCTTTTGGTTTTGTGTGTAAGCATACGGCTGGCGAAATCCCAACTGAAACCGTTTTGAACGAGATAGGTGCAGTGCTTTTTAATTTCCCTGTCGTTGAGAATGGCTGCGAGATTGAGTTGAATCATAGTAATTGTTTTATTTATGGTTAAGCAATATTAATAAAAAAATATGAATTGTACTACGCCGCTTCATAGAAAGTTGCAGTCGCTTCATAGAGACTTTAAGCCGCTTCATAGAAATATTATTTCGCTTCATACAAAGTTTCAGCCGCTTCATAGATAGATAGATTAGCTTCATACTAAGTTCCTTTTGCTACATAAGAAGTTGCTGTCGATAAATAGAAAGTTTAAGCTGATTCATAGAAAAACTCAGTTACTTCATATAAAGTTGCAGTTGATTCATAGGGAATTGTAGTTGCTAAGTTTGTAGGTGGTTGATTTTCAGTGGTTTTTGATTTTTAGGAAGTTTTTATATTGATATAGTCGGAGACTGGTTTAATAGTACACACTAGTGACTTGAAGGAATACTAGTGCGAGACGGACACTGAACCCGCCATTTTGCCAAACTGCTGTTGGGTGTTGACCTTTCGTTTTTTCATTGTCAATTTGTTTGTTAATCAATGTCTTAAAGTTTGAAAATTATAAGTTTTGAGTCTATTAAATTCGCTGGATTATTTGGGTCTTTAACTTGAATATTTTTAATACTTAAATTTGGATTTTGCAAGTTTTCAATTCTGCTTTTACTGTCAGTAGGAAATGAGTTGTATTTGTTGGTCGGAATAACTGCAACAAGCTCAAAAGTGTCTCCTGTTGTATGCAAATAATTAAAAACTCTTCTTGGATTTTGAATTTGCCACATTCCACGGATTCTCAAATTTGTTATTCCAAGTGGGTCAACTCTGTTTACTCTTCCCAATTCATTTGTTTCAGCAAGTTCAATATTTGGAATTTCATTTATCCCGTCTGTGATTTTTTGTTTAATGATTTGATAAGTTTCGTGTTTGGCTGCATAAATGTTACCATAGACCATCCAAAGAGATTTTATAGAATCATCAGTTGTATGACCAACGCAATAAATCAAGTCTTTTTCAGTCCAATTTTCACAAGTTCTGCATTCTTGCGTTATCATATTGCTGTTCGACCGAATATTTGATTTTGGATATGAACTATTTAAAGCCAAGTCACTATTTGGGCTTTGAGTTTTCTTTACTTCAATTGCATCGCCTTGACGAATCATAATATCAGGTGGATGATTTTGATTGCCAAGCCAAGAAAATACTTGATTGTATCGAGTGTTTTTTACTTGTATATCTTGTTCTTGAATTGTGTTTGCAAAAGCGTCTTTTACAAACATTTCTAACGCTTCTCCAACATTGTTAGCTCTGTTCCTTCCTGTGTAATGATTTCTTATTACAACAACTGGGTTATTCACAATATTTACAATTGCTTCTAAAATATTTGTCATACTGCTACGGCTTCTCTTTTTTCAATTTTTAGTTCTTTTGTCAATGCGTTTTCTTTCAATTGTTGCTCGATTGTCTCGGCAAGAAATTTTGCAAGATTTACAGGAACAGCATTTCCAATCATTTTATAACCTGCTGGAACACTTGTATAATGGAAAATAAAATCATCTAGAAATGTTTGAATTCTTGCACACTCTCTTACACTCAATCGTCTGTATAAATGTTCTTTACCGGGAACAAAAATTCTTACATTTTGCTCTATGAATTTCATTTTGGGTGCTTGTGGGTGAATAGGAGCGTGTCTGCCACCTGCTTGAATTGTAAATGATTGTTCGTCCCAACTTCTTACTCTGTTTCTTGACATAAAAATTGTTGAAAAATCACCAATCATATATTCGTGATTTGGCAAAGCACATTTGTCACCATTGGTTTTGTTGTAAGGCAATGCTGGTAAAACATTGTCTTTTAAATCGTAAATTGTTTCTTGAAGCGTTAATTTTGGAAAGTTGGGTTTTTGAAATTGATACTTAAACCCTAAATCTTTACGAATGCCTACAAAAATTACTCGTTTTCTGTCTTGTGGAACATTATAGTCGCAAGCATTTACCATTTCAAATGAAAGTTCATAACCTACACCTGCATTTCTGAACATTTCTTTAATGTTTTGTAATGCTTCTGAATGTCTGCCTAAAAGCATTCCACTTACATTTTCAGCCAGGAAAAATTTTGGTTGTTTGGCTTCCAAGATTCTAATAAAATCAAAAAATAATTGTCCCCTTTTATCTTCTATCCCTTTCATTGCTCCAGCTTCGCTCCAACTTTGACAAGGTGGACCACCAATAATGCCATCACACTCTGGAACTTCGTCAGCTGGAATATCAACAATACTTCTTCTGTCAAGAATTGTGTGAGGGTGATTTTTCTCGTATGTTTCCCAAATTTCCTTGTCGTATTCGTTTGCCCAAATCACATTAAAACCTGCTTTTTGGAAACCAAGGTCAAGTCCACCTGCTCCTGCGAAAAAAGATACTATATTCATATTGTTGCAAGATTTTTAGATTTTAAATATTCCACTTTTTGCTCTGCTAAAATCAGCGTTTTGCTGTCGCAATTGTTTTCGTAAATTTTCTTTGCGATTATGTCGCTAAAAAATTCTGTCCTTAGTTGTGCCAATTCAAGACTGAAAACATTAGCTAAAAGTTCAAGTCTTTTTTCGTCAAACTCTCTTTTATTGTTTTCAATTTTACTAAGGTTAGCAGAGTCCAAGTCAAGTTTGGCAGCGAGTTGAGTTAGTGTCAATTCGTTTTCTGTCCGAAGTCGTTTTATATACTCTCCAAATGTTTCTTTCATTTGACTTGTCAAGTTTTGACAAAAATAAAACAATTATCTTTTCTCACAAGTATTTTATTTAAAATTTTTCTGTCTGTTAGTTTTTTCTTTTTTGCGGTCGGTCTGTAGGCTTGCGCCCAACTCAAAAATACACGCAATTGAGCATTTAATCTAATGGTTGGTGTCTCACCGACCATTTTAGTATCGGTTGGTGCAACACCAACCGATACTAAAAATAGGATGGATAAATTGGATTATGAACCAAATAGAGGAATAACAATAGTTTCCCTACACATTCTTCGTACTCAAACTTGCGGCTTTTTCGGTTTTGAAGAGTGTACCGTTTTCACCGGTTTGTATTTCGGCGGCGTTGCCTTCGTCGGTGTCGATGTGCATTTCGAGTTTAAATTTATCAGACACACGTATCACCACATTCTTAAAGGTCAGCGGTCGATCAGCATCATCTACTTCCACCGAAACAATATCATGGTCTTTCACGCCAAACAATTCTGCATCAGTCGGATGCATGTGTATATGGCGCAGCGCTACAATGACACCTTCAGGAATCGTGATCGTTCCGGCTGGCCCAATGAGCGTGATGCCCGGCGTGCCTTCGGTGTGGCCGCTTTCGCGCACCGGTGCATCGATACCTAAAAAGAATTCATCGGTCTTGGAAATCTCTACCTGATCTTTTGGACGAAACGGACCGAGTATGCGCACGCGCTCAATTTTATTGCGCGGACCAACCAGCGTCACCATTTCGTTCGCGGCAAATTGTCCCGGCTGCGACAGTGGTTTGAAAACCGTCAGTTCGTAATCTTTGCCAAACAGCACGTCGCAGGTTTCCTTGCACAGATGCACGTGGCGCGCCGAAATAGCGATTGGTATCTTCGGTACGCAGTTTACTTTGTTTTTTTCTTCTACTATTTTTTGCGCTTCCAATGCGATGGCTAATTCTTCATTGGTTCGTATCGCCAGTACTTTTACGCGTGCGTTCTCATCGGAAATATTCGCGACAGGATTTTCTTCACACAGTTGCACCGCGTTCTTATGTTCATCGAGCATGATGCCGAAGAAATCCATGCCTTGGCAAACGCGGTTGCGTATTGCGGCGCTGTTTTCGCCGATGCCGCCGGTAAATAATAATACATCTACGCCATTCATCACCGCAGCATACGCACCGATATATTTTGTAATGCGATGCGTAAATACTTGTATGGCGATGCGCGCGGCTTCGCTGCCTTCTTCCGCTTTTTGCAGAATGTCGCGCATATCATTTCCCAAACCACTCAAGCCACTCAGTCCTGATTTTTTATTTAAGAAGTCTTCCACTTGTTTCGACGACCAGTTTTCTTTTTCCTGCAAAAAGGTAATAATTCCGGGATCGACATCGCCGCTGCGCGTGCCCATCACCAAACCTTCCATCGGCGTCATACCCATAGATGTTTCTACGCTTCTGCCATATTCTACGGCTGCGATGCTTGCTCCGTTTCCTAAATGGCACGAAATTATTTTAAGATGATTGATGTCCTGCTTTAAAAATGCAGCCGCTTTTTCGCATACATATTTATGACTCGTTCCGTGAAAGCCGTAGCGCTTGATGCCGTATTTATCTGCCGTTGTTTTGTCGATAGCATACTGTGCCGCACGTTTCGGCAACGTTTGATGAAAGGCGGTATCGAAGACCGCAACGTTTGGTATATCGGTAAATATGGCTTTTGCTTTTTGAATACCTAACAGATTGGATGGATTGTGCAGCGGCGCGAGCGCGCATAATTCCTGAATGGCTGCTTCTACTTTATCATCTATCAAAACCGGCTGATTGTATTTATCGCCACCATGCACCACGCGATGACCGATGCCTGCAATGGTTTTATCTTCGAGCTTATTTTTTATCGCTGTCAAACAAAAGCTCAATATGGCATCCATTGACAATTCACCGGCATAATTTAGTTTTGTATCGTTGAGCTGAATGGCAGGCGTTGCCGGCAATCGTTCTGCATCTAATTTTATAACCGAGTTTTGTGTGAAGGTATCGATAACATCTGCTTTGATAGACGAACTGCCGCAATTGATAACCAGAATATGCATGTAAAATTATTTTTGTGAAGATACCAATTTGTCATCCTAAATAGTATAATTCTATTTTTATTTCTATCTTAAGGCATAAGAAATACACATTACTATTTTATGAGGAAAATCATTATCTTGATTGTATTTGTTTTAACAATTGCTGCAGAAACTTTTGCGCAGATCGATCCGAAAAATGTAACGATTGTGCGCGATACGTTTGGTGTTCCACATATTTATGGTAAGACCGATGCTGATGCAGCATATGGTTTGGCGTATGCGCATTGCGAAGACGCGTTTACGCTGATACAATATAATTTGCTTGCGACTAAAAATAAACTAGGTTCGGTGCTTGGCAAAAAAGGCGTGCTGCTCGATTATGCTATGCAGTTCTTTGGTGTCGATACTTTAGTAGAGAACCGTTACGAAAAAGAGGTGTCGCCTGCTTTTAAGAAAGTGCTCGAAGCATATATACAAGGTGTGAATGATTATGCGGCAAAGCATCCCAAAGAAGTGTTAATTAAAAATACGTTTCCGTTCTCGCCACAAGACGTACTGAAAGGTTATGTAGGCATGGGTATTTTATTAGCTGGTGCAGGACTTGATTTAAAAGCAATTAAAGAAAATATTGCGGAAGAAGTTTTTCAGCCGAATGAAAAAGGCAGCGGTTCGAATGCAATGGTTATTGCACCATCGCGAACGGAAGATGGCAAGACATGGTTTCTGAGTAATTCGCACCAGCCAATAGAAGGACAAATGGCGTGGTATGAAGCGCATGTCAACAGCGAAGATGGCTGGAACATGCTTGGTGGTTTGTTTCCAGGTGGCGTTTCTGTTTTTGTTGGTTGTAATGAAAACTTAGGATGGACGCACACTACAGATTACCACAACTTCGGCGATGTATATCTTTTAAAATTAAGCAAGAATAAGAAGCAATATTTCTATGATAATGCATGGAAAGATTTTTCGTACAAAACTGCACATCTTAAAATTAAATTGGGAAAAATTATTCTGGCTGTGAAACGAAAAATACCTGTGTGCGAATATGGACCTGTCTTTAAAACAAAGCATGGCTGGTATGCATTGCGTTATCCAAGCGCATCGGAAATCAGGCAGGCAGAACAATGGTTTAGGATGAATAAAGCGAAAAATTTTACGGAGTTTGAAACAGCGGTAAAGATGCAGGCATTGCCATTGTTTAATATAACGTATGCAGATAAAGAAGGAAATATCTTTTTTATTTCGGATGGAAAAATTCCGCTGCGCGATTCTACATTGAACTGGAACCGACCAATTCTTGGTACTTCTTCAAAATATAAATGGACAGAAATGCTGCCGTATGAACGGAAGATAAAATACCTGAATCCGAAGTGCGGATTTTTATTTAATTGTAACGGAACGCCTTTAAATGCTACTGCTTACGATGAAAACGCTACAGATTATTTTGTAGGATTGCAGTTGTTTACTTACAACAGGAATGAACGTTTTTCACGATTGCTGAATGCACATCAGGGCAAATTTACATGGAATGATTTCAAACGTATTAAATACGACAAAGCGTATGATTCCAGTGGAACGTACATGCGGAATTTTAAAGTGCTGTTTAATTTGGATGCTGCAAAATATCCTGGTTTGAAAGATGTCATCTTAAAAATAAACGCATGGAATTTAAGCGGTGATAAGAATGATAAGAATGCAAGTATTGCAATGCTGACGAATAAATTTATGGTTGGTAAGATGAAATTGCCGTATGCATTTTTGATGATCAAAGAAAAACCGCTGACGGAAGAAGAAGTAGTGAATGCACTGAAGAAAGCCAGAAAATATTTACTGAAAACCTATCAGACCATTGATGTACGTTTAGGTGATGTACAGCATATTATTCGCGGCAACAAATCATATCCAATTAGTGGTTTGTCGGAAGTGCCTCGTGCAGTTGATACGAAATACGACAAGAAAAATCTGATCTACAAAATGACAGCAGGCGATGGTTATATGCAGTTTGCTAAGTTTAGTGCAACAGGCGTGGAACTGGAAACTGTTTCGCCGTTTGGTGCGTCAACGCATGCAGACAGCAAACATTATACAGACCAAATGGAACTGTTCGTGAATGAACAAACGAAAACGATGTCGTTAAACAAAGAAGATGTATTAAAAAGTGCGGAACGTATTTATCATCCTGGCGAATAGCTAATAAAAATCATACTATGGAATTAAAAAGAATTATTTTATTCATTTTTATTTTGATAAGCATGAGTGGTTTTTCCAAAAACCAAAAGAAAATGAATACAGATACTATTGTACCGGTTATGAAGCAATATTATTTTGTTATGCTGACAAAAGGCGCGAACAGATCACAGGATTCGGCAACGGTTGCTGCTATACAAAAAGCACATCTGGAAAATATAGAACGACTGTCAAATGAAGGAAAGATAATAATTGCCGGTCCGTTTGGCGATGACGGAAACTGGCGCGGCATTTTTATTTTTGACTGCGCGACTAAAGAAGAAGTAGAAAGCTATCTGCAAACAGATATGGCTATTTCTTCCGGCAGACTGGCTTATGAAATTCATCCATGGTGGACCAAACAAAGAACTGTTTCTAAATAAAACATGAAGTACCTAACGCTACTATTTTTTGTATTTAGTACTGTGCATACAACGTTTGCACAAACTAATCCTGCAATCGATTCAATCAATGATATAGCGACATCGCTTGCAGAAACGGATGCGATTAAAGCAAAGCAGTTAGCATATCATGCCATTGATCTGAGTAATCAGCAACATTATAAATATGGTATTGCAAAAGCATACAACTGTATCGGCATTGTGTATGATGTTGCCGGCAATTATGATTCATCGATGTATTATTATAACAAAGGTTTACAACTGGCGAAAGCTATCGATAATAAAAAACTAATGGCTTCGATTACCAATAATATTGGTATGATCGACTGGAACAAAGGCAACTTTGATATCGCATTAACTAAATATTTTGAGTCGCTGAAATTGTTTGAAGCAATCAATTATGAAAAAGGACAAGCCAATACTTTAAGCAATATCGGTTTGATTTATGCAGATATCAATAAGAACAAAGAAGCGATGGAATACTGTATGGCTGCATTAAAAATCAGGGAAAAGATTAAAGATGATTATGGTTTAAGTGTGTCTTACACGAATCTGGCAACTTTATACAGCAGACAAGACCATATAGAAAAAAGTATAGAGTACAATCAAAAATCGAATGATATAAAGCGAAAGATAGATGATGAATATGGCATTGCTATCAATTTGAATAATATGGCGAGTGAATATTCAAAACTGAATGACAAGGACAAAGCATTGGAATTAAATTTTGAAGCAGAAAAGATACGCATCAAAATCGATGATCAGTTTGGTTTATGTACTACTTATGAAGCGATCGGTCATATTTATATTGATCAGCAAAAATACACGTTAGCAATTGAGTATTTAAAGAAAGCAGAAACCATAGCGCTGCAACTGGATTCTAAATCAAAGCTGAAAGATATTTATTATGCATTGGCCGAAAGTTATAAGAAAATCAATAACTATGAACAATCGGTGCATTACCTGGAACTGCATACTGAATTGAAAGATTCTATTTTTACAAAAGAAAGCAATGAAGAATTTGCCAAGCTGCATATTCAATACGACACTGAAAAAAAGACGAAAGAAATCGCACAGCAAAAATTAAAGATCAGCACGCGTAATTTTTTATTGGTTGGTCTTGCAGCGTTGTTTTTAATTACGTCGTTGTTGTTTTATTTGGTATATACAAGAAATAAAAACAAGCAGGAACGAAAACTGCAGGCAGAACTTTTTGCAGAACAGGAAAAGCGTGCGAAAGCAATTTTAGAAAGCGAAGAAAACGAACGGCAACGTTTGGCGCGCGAACTGCACGATGGCGTCGGACAGTTATTGACTGCAACTAAACTCAATTTAGCAAACGCTAAGAATACAGCTTATCCAATGGTTTCCATAGAAAATTCAATGCAGATACTGGATGAGTCGATACAGGAAATTCGCAACTTGTCGCACAATATGGTGCCTGATATTTTACAGAAATTCGGACTCGAAAAAGCAATCGAAGATTTTATACAAAAGATACAACAACCGAATACTAAGATTACGTTTGAATCGCATAATTACAACAATACAGCATTTGATGAAACAGAACAATTGATGTTGTATCGCATTGTGCAGGAAAGTGTCAACAACGCAATAAAATATGCAGCAGCGTCGATGATTCATGTACAGCTTTCTGCTGATGAAAAAGAATTGACCTTATTAATTGAAGATAACGGAAAAGGTTTTGATGTAAAAGAAATGCAGCAAAACAAAGGCATCGGCTTGAAAAATTTAGAACTGCGCAGCACGTATCTGAAAGGTCATTGTACGATCGATTCGTCACCAGGCAATGGAACAACTATTATTATCGATGTTCCTGTTTGATCTTAATTCACATCTAAAATATCTGCCGTGTTTTTTATTTGCTTGCGATTCAAAAATGCGTGCGCAAAAACGGCTATTAAAATAATTACAGCACCGATATAAAATTTCCAGTTGAGTTGTTCGTTTTCATGTAGAAAAACAGCAGCCAGGATCACTCCATAAACCGGTTCTAAATTATTGATTAAAGAAGTCGTAAAAGCGTTGGTTGCTTTCAATGCGCGCAAAAACAGATTATATGGAATTACTGTACACACAATAGCAAGAATCAATAATAAAATAAAGTCTTTTGAGTTAGGTAAGTGTAATTGCTGATGCGTTAAATGCAGATAAAAAGGCATGCAAATACTTAGAAATAAGAAACCACTTAACATTTGAATAAATGTAATGGTATTCGGTTCGATTTCCTGCGTGTATTTTTTATTGTAGATACCAAACAATGCACCAAGTAATGCAGCCAAAATGCCTAACCAAAAACCATGTTTTAATTTTACATCTAACGATTGATTAATAAGCAAAATTCCTGGTATCACCAAAACGCCAAAAAATAAATTCGATTTGCTGAATTTGTTTTTTGTAATAACAGGTTCGATAACTGCAATGAAGAAAGATATCAGTGCGATGCAGCTTACGGCAACAGATGCATTTGCCAGTCTTATTGAACCATACCAGGCCACCCAATGCATTGCTATTAAAATGCCAATGCTGCCAACAATTCGGATATCTTTAAAAGATAGTTGTCTGATGTGTTGAATGAGTTTTGGAATAAACAGCATCACCACAGAAACGATCATTACACGATACCAAACCAACGGTAATTCAGTGATGGAAATTTTTTTTCCTAAGATGGCAGTCAGGCCCCAAAGAAACGTGGTGATGTGCATTTGGATGTACGCAGTGCGTTTATTTTCCATGCTGCGAAGATAGAAAGTGTATAAATCGCTGCCAATGTTTGTGTATTATATCTAAATTATGATTAACTTTAATCTATGATTCTCATTCACTAACCAAATAACGAATCAACATGGAAAGAAAATATCATACACTTAAAGATTTTTATCCGTACTATTTAACGGAACACAGTGATCCGACTTGCCGTTTGTTTCATTATGTTGGAACAACGTTATTGTTAGGAATTATAGTTGTTTCAATTGTATTGCAAGCACCTAAATTATTGTTTTTAATTCCGGTGGTTGGCTATGGTTTCGCGTGGATTGGACATTTCGTATTTGAAAAAAATAAACCGGCTACGTTTCAGTATCCATTATACAGCTTGGCTTCTGATTTTATTATGTATTTTCATTTCCTAACCGGAAAAATAGATCAGAAATTAGCGGAAGCTAAAAAGACGGTTGGTGCTTAGTTATAATACACAGTTTTCAACACCGCATCGTTATTAATCCTGTTCTTGTCAATTCCAAGTTGTACAGCTTCTTGTAAACATGCTTTTGCTTGCGCCAGATCTTTTTTCAGAATAAATAATTTCGCGCGCATAAACGCCTGTTCCGGATTGGTCGGATCAGATTTTTGATAAATGAATAATATCTTTTCCAACTCACCAACATTATTCTGACTGAATGCCTGATTAGCATACGAATAACTTGCAAGCGACAAATAACCTAACAAGCGGTCATAAATACCTGTTTTATCTGTTTTGCTTTTTTGATTGAGTTTCGCAATTTCCGCCGACCAATAGCTGGTGTCTTTGGTGGTATAATTAGTTTGATATTCCGTTTTTATAGCTGTTTCTTGCTGGTAATTTAATTCAATCGCTTTCATTTCTTTATTCAGGTTCGGATTATTCATTAAAGCGCCTATGCCGCTTTTCAAGCCACTCAGATCATACAGGTCATTCAGGCATAAATAAATTTTCTTGCCAATCAAAAACGCCGAACGATATTTTTTTGCGGCAATTGCTTTGTCAAATTCTTTTTTAAAAGAAGTATAACAACCGGCAATAAATGCGTTGTCACGTTTAATTTCATTGTGCAGCATCTTTTTCAGCAAAAACCAGCGAAACGCATTTACAGCAGTCACTGTATCGCACCAGGCATGTTTACCACTGAATTCAATTTGCAGATGGTTATTGTTTTTCGCTTTTTCCTGTGCGTAGTCATATGATAGCAAGTCGGTGTAGTTCATGTCTTTCGTTCCATTAAAACCTAGGCATTCAATTTGGTTTTGCAATGGTAAATAAGCGCCGCTGTAAATGCAGTAATTTATATTTTTGGTATTATTGACGCAGTACATAGCTGCTTTTGCGCCACCAGAAAAACCCCAAAGACAGAGGTTTTTGCTTTCCAGGTTGTATTGCGAGTAAAGTTCGTTGATCAGTTTGCTGTAATTCGACAGAATCGAATTAAAATCCATACCATTCTTAGCATTGTTATTTCCAATTAAAGTAATTCCAAATTTTTCAGCGATGTTTTTATACATCGAAATAGGATATGGTCCATCGCCACTTGGGTCAAAAAATATAAAAGCAAGATTATTGGCATTTACTTTTTTAGGAATATAAATGGCATAACTTAAAGTAGTGTCATTTTTTACACGGATGCTGCTGTACAGTTTCCCTTTTTCTATTGGCTGAGATTTACAGCTTATGCAGAAAGTTAGAACGAGAATAATAAATAAAAGGTGTTTCATACGTCAAATCTACAAAAATATGATTTCTCTTCTTCCAGCTATAGTTTTCCTGCTTTTATCTTAAAAATGGTTCAAACGTATAAATCGCTCTATAATGACATGCTCCGATACATCATATGAAGTATAAAAGTAGGCTGTCTGACGTGTCAAAGCACACACATATATATATACATATGCAGACCGTAATGGATAGGTCAAATGATGGGTATTTTACTTTTTTGAAAAATACTAAGAATCAGATAACAGAATGCTCAAACTTTAAATTATCTTAAACCGCAAACATTTTTATGCACAACATTCACTAAATCAAAGTTAATTTGTATATTTGCACTCCGAAAATAAGAGAAATATTCTGTTTCGGAAATAAGTTCTTGTAAATCATACAATTAAATTGCCGATGTAGCTCAGTTGGCCAGAGCAGCTGATTTGTAATCAGCGGGTCGGGGGTTCGAATCCCTCCATCGGCTCCATTAAAATTGTAATCAAAATAGCAAAAAAGGTGTTGATTCGTGTAAACATACCTTTAATTTTTGGTATTTGAAATTACCGGGTAGATGGCCGAGTGGTTAAAGGCAACAGACTGTAAATCTGTCCTCGCGAGAGTACGTAGGTTCGAATCCTTCTCTGCCCACAAAAAATGATTAGAAATAATCTGAAAGTTCTTTAAAATCGAAAATTGAAAAGAGTAATTTACAGATACTCAATAGGTTTTCAAATAAACAATGCGGAAGTAGCTCAGCTGGTAGAGCGACAGCCTTCCAAGCTGTAGGTCGCGGGTTCGAACCTCGTCTTCCGCTCCAAATTTAAATGTAGTTTGATGAAGGATAGTAGTGATTGCTTCCACACTCACACCTCGAAAACTCTATCGCCTATGTAGCTCAGTGGTAGAGCACTTCCTTGGTAAGGAAGAGGTCGAGGGTTCAATTCCCTTCATCGGCTCAAAATAGGAAACTAATTATTAAAATATTTAAAAAAACAAATCATGGCTAAGGAAAAATTTGTAAAAGATAAGCCGCACGTAAACGTAGGAACAATCGGTCACGTTGACCACGGTAAAACTACTTTGACAGCTGCAATTACGTATGTATTGTCAAAAAAAGGTTTAGCAGAGAAAAAAGATTATGATTCAATCGATGCTGCACCGGAAGAAAAAGAAAGAGGTATTACAATTAATACTGCTCACGTAGAATATCAAACAGAGAGCCGTCACTATGCACACGTTGACTGTCCTGGTCACGCCGATTATATCAAAAATATGATCACAGGTGCTGCTCAAATGGATGGCGCTATCTTAGTAGTTGCTTCTACCGATGGTCCGATGCCACAAACTAAAGAGCACATCTTATTAGCTGCACAAGTAGGTGTACCGCGTATGGTGGTTTTCATGAATAAAGTTGACTTGGTAGATGATCCGGAACTATTAGAATTAGTTGAGATGGATATCCGTGAAGAATTAACGCGTCGTGGTTTTGACGGCGATAATACACCAATTATCCAAGGTTCTGCTATCAAAGCATTACAAGATGATGCTGAAGGTATTGCACAAATTGAAGCGTTAATGAAAGCTGTTGATGAGTGGGTTCCATTACCAACACGTCCAATTGACCAACCTTTCTTATTACCGGTGGAAGATGTATTCTCTATCACAGGTCGTGGTACAGTTGCTACAGGTCGTATAGAAAGAGGTGTTGTTAAAACGGGTGAGCCGGTTGAGATCGTAGGTTTACAGGAAAAATCAATGACATCTACATGTACAGGTGTTGAGATGTTCCGTAAAATCTTAGACATTGGTGAAGCTGGTGAAAACGTAGGTATCTTGTTACGTGGTATTGAGAAAACTGATATCAAACGTGGTATGGTTATCTGCAAACCTGGTTCTGTAACACCACATACTGAATTCAAATGTGAGGTGTATATCTTATCTAAAGATGAAGGTGGTCGTCACACTCCATTCTTCAACAAATATCGTCCTCAGTTCTACTTAAGAACAACAGACGTTACAGGTGAGATCGAATTACCTGCTGGTGTTGAAATGGTTATGCCTGGTGATAATGTAACTTTGACAGTAAAATTAATTTACCCTGTTGCATTAGAGAAAGGATTGAAATTCGCTATCCGTGAAGGTGGCAGAACAGTAGGTGCTGGTCAGGTAACTGAAATTTTAAAATAATAAAATAACCGTCATTAGTCATTAGTCATTTAATAAGATGAGTGACTAATGGCTTTTTAGACGGGCGTAGTTCAAGGGTAGAATGTCGGTCTCCAAAACCGCTGATGGGAGTTCGAATCTCTCCGCCCGTGCAAAATAAAAATTAAAAATGGATAGTATTATAGCATATCTACAAGCATCTTACGAAGAATTGACTACAAAAGTAACGTGGCCAACTTGGAAAGATTTACAGGCAAATGCTGCTATCGTAGCTGTAGCCGCTGTTATTATTGCTTTTATAATAGGCATAATGGATATCATTTCAAAACTGATATTCAGTGATATTATCTATAAATTGACTGGAAATTAAATCAATTTCCAAAATTGGGTTAAATAAGTAGAACCTTTTAGAATTTACAAAATGTCAGACGAAAAAAAGTGGTACGTATTAAGGGTAATTAGCGGTAAGGAAAAAAAACTACGCGAAACCATCGAGAAAGAAATAAAACTTTCCGGATGGTCTGAAATTATTACACAGGTAATTGTGCCTACTGAGAAAGTGTATAAACTAAAAGGCGGTAAAAAAGTGATCCACGAAAAAAACTTTTTTCCAGGTTATTTGATGTTGGAGGCAGTTTCAGCAAAATTTAATGGAGATATCGTTCTTCACCTTCAAAATATGACCAACGTAATTAGTTTTATCGAAAGAAATAAACCAATTCCATTAAAAAAAGCGGAAGTAAATAGAATCTTAGGTAAGGTAGATGAATTAGAAGAAGTAGGTGGCACAACAAGCGAACCATTCTTGGTTGGTGAAGATGTAAAAATCACAGACGGACCATTTAACGACTTTACTGGTACTATTGAAGAAATAATGGAAGACAAAAAGAAATTACGCGTAGTCGTAAAAATATTTGGAAGAAAAACTCCAGTGGAGTTAAATTTTATGCAAGTAGAAAAACAATAAGAAATGGCAAAGGAAATCGAAACGTTTATAAAGCTGCAAGTAAAAGGCGGACAAGCAAATCCGGCACCACCAATCGGACCTGCATTAGGTTCTAAAGGTGTGAACATTATGGAATTTTGCAAACAGTTCAACGCTGCAACTCAGGATAAACAAGGTAAAATTTTACCGTGTGTAATCACGGTTTACAAAGATAAATCATTCACGTTCGTCATTAAGACGCCACCTGCTTCCGCTTTATTATTAGAGTATTCTAAAGTCAAACAAGGCTCTAAAATACCTAACCGTAATAAAGTAGGGTCGGTTTCTTGGGATCAGGTGAAAGAAATTGCAGAAATCAAAATGCCGGATTTAAACTGTTTCACAGTAAAATCAGCTATGTCAATGGTGGCAGGAACTGCAAGAAGTATGGGTATCACTGTTACGGGTGACTCACCATTCCAAGCTTAAGCAATTAGGCTGAGAGAGTTTCACTCAATTTGAAACGCTATTATCTCATTAAAAACTAACAAAAATGAAAGTTGTTAAAAGAAGAAAAGCCGTTGACGGCAAAATTGAAAAAGGCAAACTCTATTCATTAGAACAAGCAGCAGCATTAGTTAAAGAAATCAACACGACTAAATTCGATGCATCTGTAGATGTACACGTACGTTTAGGCGTGGATCCGCGTAAACCAGACCAGGCATTGCGTGGCACGGTTAGCTTACCACACGGAACAGGTAAAACTAAAACGGTGTTGGTGTTATGTCCTGCTGAAAAAGAAAAAGAAGCTAAAGATGCTGGTGCTGATTATGCTGGCTTAGACGAGTACTTGGAAAAAATTGCAGGTGGCTGGACAGATATCGATGTGATTATCTCTACACCAAGTGTAATGCCAAAATTAGGTCGTTTAGGTAAAATATTAGGACCTCGTAACTTGATGCCGAATCCAAAATCAGGTACTGTTACTGAAAACGTAGCGGATGCAGTTAAAGAAGTGAAAAAAGGTAAAATCGCTTTCAAGATCGACAAATTTGGAATTATCCATACATCTGTTGGTCGTGTTTCTTTTAATTCAAACCAATTGTTTGATAACGCAAAAGAAATGGTTAGCACTTTAGCTCGTTTGAAACCATCTTCCGCAAAAGGAATTTATTTCAAAAGCATCTTCTTGGCTACAACAATGAGTCCTTCTATTGAAGTTGACGTAAAAAGCATTCCTGGTATTTAATAATTTTTGTAAAAGGCAAGAAAATGACTAAAACAGAAAAACAGGCAAGCATTGATAGTTTAACGGAACAGTTCTCTAATTCTAACTTTTTCTATTTTACTGATACTTCAGGTTTAACAGTAGAAAATATCAATAAATTAAGAAGAATCTGCTTCGAAAAAGGCATTCAATTGCAAGTTGCCAAAAACACGTTAATTAAAAAAGCATTAGTTGCTGGTGGAAAATTTTCTGATGATTTAGATCCTGTTTTACACGGACCTACTGCTATCATGTTCACAGAAACCGGTAATTTACCTGCTAAAGTAATTAAACAATTCCGCACAGGCGATATTAAAAAACCGGCCTTAAAAGCTGCTTATATCGATTCAGCTGTTTACATCGGCGAAAATCAGCTAGAAGCATTGGTTAACGTTAAATCTAAAGAAGAATTAATCGGCGACTTAATCGGTTTATTACAATCACCGGCTAAAAACGTAATCTCTGCATTAAAATCAAGTGGAGGCAAGTTAGCAGGAATCGTTAAAACATTACAAGAAAGATAAAATAATATTAATAACTTTAAAATTTTTAAACAATGGCTGATATTAAAGCATTTGCAGAGCAACTAGTAAACTTAACAGTAAAAGAAGTTAATGAACTGGCTGACATTTTAAAATCTGAGTATGGAATCGAACCGGCTGCTGCTGCAGTGGCGGTTGCTGCTCCTGCTGGTGGCGCTGGCGCTGGTGCTGCTGCTGAAGAAAAAACATCTTTTGACGTTATCTTGAAAGATGGTGGCGCTCAAAAATTAGGCGTGGTGAAAGTAGTGAAAGAAATTACAGGTCTTGGCTTGAAAGAAGCTAAAGATTTAGTAGATGGTGCACCAAAACCAATCAAAGAAGGCGTTTCTAAAGACGAAGCTGAGTCAATCAAAGCTAAGTTAGAAGAAGCTGGAGCTGGTGTTGAGTTGAAATAATCAATTCAAAATCAAATAGTTAAAGTGTCCGATAGCTTCTTTTGCTATCGTGGCACTTTTTAGTGTTTTTACTAATTTTAATTTTCTTTGGATGTCAAAAAAAACAGATAAAACTACAGGCTTAACTACAACAGGAAGAATTAACTTCTCTAAAATTAGCCATCCTTATGAATATCCAAACTTATTGGATATTCAGGTAAAATCTTTCCAGGAATTCTTACAATTGGAAACCACACCGGACAAACGTTCGAAAGAAGGTTTGTGGAAAGTGTTCGCAGAAAATTTTCCAATTTCTGATGCAAGAAATATTTTCTTGTTAGAATTTTTGGATTACTATGTCGATCCGCCAAGATACACCGTTGATGAGTGTATCGAACGTGGTTTGACGTACAGTGTGCCGTTAAAAGCAAAATTGCGCTTATCATGTAATGATGAAGAGCATATCGATTTCCAAACCATCGTACAAGATGTATTCTTAGGAAATCTTCCGTATATGACGGACAAAGGAACCTTTATTATCAATGGTTCTGAGCGTGTAATTGTTTCTCAGTTACACCGTTCACCAGGCGTTTTCTTCGGTATGAGTTACCATCCGAACGGAACAAAAATTTTCTCTGCAAGAGTTATTCCTTTCAAAGGTGCCTGGATGGAATTTGCAACAGACATCAACAATGTGATGTATGCTTACATTGACCGTAAGAAAAAATTCCCGGTAACAACGTTATTGCGTGCCATCGGTTTCGATTCAGATAAAGACATTTTGAAATTATTTGGTCTTTCTGACGAAATTGAAGTGAATAAAAAATCACTCGAAAAACATATCGGCAGAAGATTAGCTGCGCGTGTATTAAAATCATGGATGGAAGATTTCGTAGATGAAGATACAGGTGAGGTGGTTTCTATTGAGCGTAATGAAGTGATCTTAGAGCGTGATACCTATTTAGATGAAGACAACATTCAGTTGATTTTAGAAACCGGTGTTAAAACCATCATCTTACAAAAAGAAACAACAGAAGAAGACTACTCTATCATATTTAACACGTTGCAAAAAGATACTTCAAACTCAGAAATTGAAGCGTTGCAACATATCTATCGTCAATTGCGTGGTTCAGATCCACCGGATGATGATACAGCACGTGGCATTATCGAGAAATTATTCTTTTCTGATAAACGTTACGATTTAGGTTTGGTAGGTCGTTACAAAATCAATAAAAAATTAGGTTTAGACATTGATGCTAAAAACATGGTGTTAAACAAAGAAGATATTGTTTCTATCGTTAAATACTTAATCAAATTAGTAAACCAAAAAGCAGAGATCGATGATATCGACCACTTGAGCAACCGTCGTGTGAAAACAGTTGGCGAACAATTATTTGCTCAGTTCGGTGTTGGTTTGGCGCGTATGGCTCGTACTATTCGTGAACGTATGAACGTTCGTGATAACGAAGTGTTCACACCAATCGACTTGATCAATGCAAGAACATTATCATCAGTAATTAACTCATTCTTCGGAACATCGCAATTATCACAATTCTTAGATCAAACCAATCCATTATCAGAAATTACGCACAAACGTCGTATTTCTGCACTTGGACCTGGTGGTTTATCGCGTGAAAGAGCTGGTTTCGAGGTGCGTGACGTTCACTACTCACACTATGGCCGTTTATGTACGATCGAAACACCGGAAGGACCGAATATCGGTTTGATTTCAACACTTTGCGTACATGCAAAAGTGAATGAAATGGGTTTCATCGAGACACCATACAGAAAAGTAGGAAAAGGAAAAGTTGAAAATAAAGTAGAGTATCTTTCTGCTGAAGAAGAAGACGAAAGAACGATTGCTCAGTCTAATGTATTATTAGATGACAAAGGTGGTTTTGTAGATAAAAAAGTGAAATGCCGTTTCCAAGGTGATTTCCCAATCTTAGATACAGACAGCGAAGAAATGCAAAACGTACAAAATATGGACGTGGCGCCAAATCAAATCGTTGGTGTTTCTGCTTCATTAATTCCGTTCCTGGAAAATGATGACGCGAACCGTGCATTGATGGGCTCGAACATGCAGCGTCAGGCAGTGCCGTTGATGCGTTGCGAAGCGCCTATCGTTGGTACAGGTATCGAAGCGCGTGTTGCACAGGATTCTAACGTATTGATTAATGCAGAGCGTTCAGGTGTTGTTGAATATGTGGATGCTAACGAAATTCGTATTCGTTATGACAGAACTGAAAATGAAAAATTAGTAAGTTTTGATGATGACGTGAAAGTGTATAAACTAACAAAATATGCACGTACGAATCAGGCAACTTGTATCAACTTGCGACCAATTGTTCGTAAAGGCGAGAAAGTAGTGAAAGGCCAAATCTTGTGCGAAGGTTATGCTACACAAAATGGCGAATTAGCATTAGGTAAAAACTTGTTGGTTGCATTCATGCCTTGGAAAGGTTTCAATTTCGAGGATGCTATCGTAATTAATGAGAAAGTGGTGCGTGATGATATCTTCACATCTATCCATATTGAAGAATATGAAATGGACGTGCGCGATACTAAATTAGGTGAAGAAGAATTGACGAATGATATTCCAAACGTTAGTGAAGATGCTACGCGTAATTTAGATGAGAACGGTATCATTCGTGTGGGCGCGAAAATCAAAGAAGGTGATATTTTAATCGGAAAAATTACACCAAAAGGTGAAACAGATCCGACACCGGAAGAAAAATTATTACGCGCTATCTTTGGTGATAAAGCAGGTGATGTAAAAGATGCTTCATTCAAAGCGCCACCATCAACTGAAGGTATTATAGTAAGCACTAAACTATTCCAAAAAGCTAAAAAAGATAAGAACTCTAAAGTTCGCGAAAAAGCGGAATTAGAGCGTGCTGAAAAAGTGCATTTACAAAACCTAGAAGATATCAAACGAGTTTTGGTAGATAAATTATTACAATTAGTTGGCGGAAAAACAACTGCAGGTATCAAAAATATTTTCGGTGAAGAAGCGGTTCCAAAAGGTACTAAATTCTCTGAGAAATTATTAGGCGGTTTGAACTACCAAAACTTAGATACTTCTGATTGGACGAAAGAAGAAGAAACCAATGAATTGATCAAACGATTAATCCATAACTTCAACATTCGTTTCAACGAAGAAAAAGGCCGATTCTTACGCGATAAATATGCAATCACAGTTGGTGACGAGTTACCATCAGGTGTATTGAAATTAGCTAAAGTATATATCGCTCAAAAACGTAAGTTAAGAGTAGGTGATAAAATGGCTGGTCGTCACGGAAATAAAGGTATCGTATCTAAAATCGTTCGTGCAGAAGATATGCCGTTCTTAGAAGACGGAACACCGGTTGACGTAGTATTGAATCCGTTAGGTGTACCATCGCGTATGAATATCGGTCAGATCTACGAAACGGTATTAGGTTGGGCAGGAAAAGAACTAGGTGTGAAATTCTCTACACCAATTTTCGATGGCGCACACGTTGACCAAATCGAAGAATACATTGAACAAGCCGGCTTGCCACGTTTGGGCTCAACCTATTTATACGATGGTGAAACAGGACAACGTTTCGACCAAAAAACAACCGTAGGTGTTATCTATATCATCAAATTATCACACATGGTGGATGATAAGATGCATGCTCGTTCCATCGGACCTTACTCATTGATTACACAGCAACCGCTTGGTGGTAAAGCACAATTCGGTGGTCAGCGTTTAGGTGAGATGGAAGTTTGGGCACTCGAAGCATACGGTGCTGCTAATATATTACAGGAATTATTAACAGTGAAATCAGATGATATTCAAGGTAGAGCAAAAGCGTATGAAGCGATTGTGAAAGGCGACAACTTGCCGACACCTGGTATTCCTGAATCATTCAATGTGTTAGTACACGAGTTAAGAGGTTTGGCGCTGGATTTAGATTTCGATTGATCAGCGTATCGTTATAGTTAGAATTTAATTTTTAGAATTTAAAAATAAAATACCATGCCTTTCAAAAAGGATAACAAAATCAACACAGAGTTTTCAACGATAACGTTGAAATTGGCTTCGCCGGATTCTATTTTAGAGCGTTCGTATGGTGAAGTGAAAAAACCGGAAACGATCAACTACAGAACCTACAAGCCGGAAATGGAAGGTTTGTTCTGCGAGCGTATTTTCGGACCAACTAAAGATTACGAATGTTTTTGCGGTAAGTACAAACGTATCCGTTACAAAGGTATTGTGTGCGATCGTTGTGGTGTGGAAGTAACAGAGAAAAAAGTACGTCGCGAAAGAATGGGACACATCAAATTGGTGGTGCCTGTTGTACATATCTGGTACTTCAAATCGTTGCCGAATAAGATCGGTTACATGTTGGGCTTGTCTTCTAAAAATATCGAGTCTATCGTTTACTACGAACGTTATGTAGTAATTCAGGCAGGTGTTACGGAAGATGGCGTTCCGGTAAATGGCGAAAGCAAAAAAACTAAATATTTGGATTTAATTACGGAAGAAGAATATTTAGATATTTTGGATGCTTTACCAAAAGACAATCAATTATTATCTGATGATGATCCGAATAAATTTATCGCAAAAATGGGTGGCGAGGCAGCTCGCGATTTATTAGCAAGAATTGATTTGAAAAAATTATCAGGTGAATTGCGTCACAAAGCATCAAACGAAACATCACAACAACGTAAATCAGAAGCGTTAAAACGTTTGAGCGTTGTTGAAGCATTCCGCGAAGCTAACGAACATATCGAAAATCGTCCTGAATGGATGATCGTTCAGTATTTACCGGTCGTTCCACCTGAATTGCGTCCGTTAGTTCCATTGGATGGCGGTCGTTTTGCATCATCAGATTTGAACGATTTATATCGTCGTGTAATTATCAGAAATAATCGTTTAAAACGATTAATCGAGATCAAAGCGCCGGAAGTAATCTTACGTAACGAAAAACGTATGTTACAGGAAGCGGTTGACTCGTTATTCGATAACTCACGTAAATCAAATGCAGTAAAAGCAGAAGGTGGTCGTGCGTTAAAATCTTTATCAGATGTTTTGAAAGGTAAACAAGGTCGTTTCCGTCAAAACTTATTAGGTAAGCGTGTGGATTATTCAGGTCGTTCAGTTATCGTTGTTGGACCGGAATTGAAATTGCACGAATGTGGTTTACCAAAAGATATGGCGGCTGAGTTATTCAAACCGTTTATCATTCGTAAATTATTAGAGCGTGGTATCGTTAAAACGGTTAAATCAGCTAAAAAATTAGTAGATAAAAAAGAAGCGGTAATTTGGGACATCTTGGAAAACGTAATGAAAGGTCATCCAATCATGTTAAACCGTGCTCCAACATTACACCGTTTGTCCATGCAGGCATTTCAACCGAAATTAATTGAAGGAAAAGCGATTCAGTTGCATCCATTGGTATGTACATCGTTCAATGCCGATTTCGACGGTGACCAAATGGCAGTGCACGTTCCATTGAGCAATGCAGCAATTATTGAAGCGCAAATATTAATGTTGTCTTCGCACAATATCTTGAATCCGCAAAACGGAACACCAATCACTATTCCATCACAAGACATGGTTTTAGGTTTATACTATCTTACAAAAGGTAAAAAAACGATTGGTGATGATGTGGTGCGTGGTCAAGGTCGTGTGTTTTATTCATCAGAAGAAGCGATCATTGCTTTGAATGAAAATAAAGTAGATTTACATGCAAATGTAAAATGTAAAGTACGCATTATCGAAAACGGCGAAGCAAAACAAAAATTGATTGATACAACCGTTGGTCGTTTATTATTTAATGAAGTAGTTCCTGCAAAATGCAGCTATGTAAATGATTTATTGACGAAAAAGAATTTAAAAAATGTAATTGGTGATGTGTTGATCACTACAGATATTCCAACTACAGTTAAATTCCTGGATGATATTAAAGAATTAGGTTACCGTCAGGCATTCAAAGGTGGTTTGTCATTCAATATTGATGACTTGATCATTCCTGATGTTAAACATAAATTATTGACAGGTGCTACTGAAGAAGTAGATGAAGTTTGGTCAAACTTTAACATGGGTTTGATCACAAACAACGAACGTTATAACCAAATCATTGATATCTGGACTCGTGTAGATACACGTATCACAGAAACATTGATGAAAGAAATTTCTACTCACAAACAAGGTTTCAACTCCGTGTATATGATGTTGGATTCTGGAGCGCGTGGTTCGAAACAACAAATTAAACAGTTGGCTGGTATTCGTGGATTGATGGCAAAACCTCGTAAATCTGGTTCAACTGGTGGTGAGATTATCGAAAATCCGATTCTTTCTAACTTCAAAGATGGTTTGAACGTATTGGAATACTTCATTTCCACACACGGTGCGCGTAAAGGTTTGGCGGATACGGCGTTAAAAACGGCAGATGCTGGTTACTTAACACGTCGTTTGGTTGACGTTGCACAAGACGTTGTTATCAATGGCGAAGATTGCGGAACTTTAAGAGGTTTAAATATTGCTGCGTTGAAAGAAAATGAAGAGATCATCGAATCATTAACAGAAAGAATTTCAGGAAGAACTGCATTATTGGATGTTGTTCATCCAATTACTGGCGAATTGCTGGTAAGAGAAGGCGAATTGATTACAGAAGCAATTGCACAAAAAATTGAAGATTCACCAATAGAAAGTGTTGAGATCCGTTCAGTATTAACGTGTGAAATGCGTCGTGGTGTTTGTGCTAAATGTTATGGCAGAAACTTAACGAACAACCGTTATGCGCAATATGGTGATGCAGTTGGTATCATCGCCGCACAATCCATCGGTGAGCCAGGAACACAGTTAACATTACGTACTTTCCACACAGGTGGTACTGCAGCTTCTGTTGCGACAGAATCTCAAATGGTTGCTAAATTCGATGGTAAATTAGAATTCGATTCTATTAAAACAGTTAAACAAGAAGGTGAAGATGGCGAAGTTCGTTTAGTAGTAATTGGAAGAACAGGTGAAATCAATATCATTGATGAAGCATCTGATAGAGTTCTAATTACAAATAATATTCCTTACGGTGCGATATTGTCTGTGAAAAATGGGCAAAAAGTGAAAAAAGGTGATTTAATTTCTTCCTGGGATCCATTCAACAACGTTATCGTTTCTGAGTTTAAAGGTTCTATCAAATACGAACATGTAATTGAAGGTATCACATACAGAGAAGAGGTTGAAGAGCAAACAGGTCACCGTGAAAAAGTAACGATCGAATCTCGTGATAAGAAAAAATCTCCGTCATTATTGATCGTTGATGAAAAAGGAAAAGAATTGTATTCTTATTCAGTTCCGGTAGGTGCACATATTTCTGTTGAAGATGGTCAGGAAATTGTGCCTGGTGCTATCATCGTGAAAATTCCGCGTATCTTATCTAAAGTACGAGATATTACAGGTGGTCTTCCACGTGTACAAGAGTTATTCGAAGCACGTAATCCATCCAATCCGGCGAAAGTTTCTGAGATTGACGGACAAGCAACGTTCGGAAAAATTAAACGTGGTAACCGTGAAGTAACCATTACGTCAAAAGATGGCGTTCAGAAAAAATACTTGGTTCCATTAACGAAACATATCTTAGTTCAGGATGGCGACTTTGTGAAAGCTGGTATGCCTTTATCTGATGGTGCAATTACGCCAAGCGATATCCTGAAAATCAAAGGACCTGCTGCGTTACAAGCATATTTAGTGAATGAAATTCAGGAAGTTTACCGTTTACAAGGTGTACGTATCAACGATAAACACATCGAAGTAATCGTAAAACAAATGATGAGCGATGTATTGATCAGTGATGCCGGTGATACTAAATTCCTGGAAAATGAAACGGTTGATAAATTCGATTTCATCGAACAAAACGACTACATTTTCGATAAAAAAGTTATTACTGAACAAGGTGATTCTGAACAATTAGTGATTGGTCAAATCTGTACTATGCGTCAGATCAGAGAAGAAAATTCTTTCTTGAAACGCAACGACAGAAAACCGGTTGAATTCAGAGATGCCATTCCAGCAACAGCAAGTCCGTTGTTACAAGGTATCACACGTTCTTCATTAGGTACACATAGCTGGATTTCTGCGGCATCTTTCCAGGAAACTACGAAAGTATTGAACCAGGCAGCTATCAACGGTAAAGTTGATCCGATGAAAGGTTTGAAAGAAAACGTAATTGTTGGACACAGAATTCCTGCTGGTACCGGTGTTCGCGAGTTTGAAAATTTTGCGGTAGGTTCTAAAAAAGAATATGAACGCATGATGGCAAAAAAAGCGATGATCGAAGATGTTGAAGAATAATTACAATTACATTACATAAAAAAAGCTGCCTTGTATGGCAGCTTTTTTTATCTTTATGATGTAAAAAGCAGAGAGAAAATGGAAGAAAATCAAAACCAGATAAATATAGAATTGCCTGAAGATATTGCAGAAGGTGAGTACGCAAACTTAGCAATTATTACACATTCCAATCAGGAATTTGTGTTCGATTTTGTGCGCGTTTCACCTGGTGTTCCAAAAGCAAAAGTAAAATCAAGAATCATAGTAACACCACAACACGCTAAACGTTTGATGTTTGCATTAACAGAAAACGTACGCAAATTTGAACAAATGCACGGTGAAATAAAAGACCATGAACAAATAGCGTTGCCATTGAATTTCGGAAATCCGACAACACAAGCATAGTAATTGCAGTTGATTATGAAGACAATAGAAGACGAAATTAACCAGAAGAAATTTGCCAGTATTTATGTGAAAACTCACATCAATATTTTATTTACAAGCAACTGGCTTGAAGGTAATTTTTATAAGCTGTTCAAAAATTATGGCTTATCTAATCAACAATATAATGTGTTGCGCATACTTCGAGGTCAGCATCCAAAACCAGTTATGTTGAACCAGATCACTGAAAGAATGATCGATAAAATGTCCAATGCAACAAGATTGGTAGAAAAATTAAAACAAAAAGAATTAGTTACACGCGAAATCAATCAAAAAAACAGAAGACAGGTCGATATTAACATTACCGAAAAAGGATTGGAATTATTGCTCGAATTAGATAAACTCATCAAAGAAGATGAAGCGCCGCCACATTTTAAAAATGTCACCGAAAAAGAATTAGAGCAATTAAATTTAATTTTAGACAAAATAAGGAACTAAATTTTTTATTTTAATGTTTGTATATACAATAGTTGTAATTTCAACTAAATTTAAAAATAAAAGAGAATAATAAAATGAACACAGTAATTCACAAAGCAAACGACAGAGGTCATGCAAATCACGGATGGTTAAATGCACATCATTCATTTAGTTTTGCCGGTTATTACGATCCGAAAAAAGAACAATTTGGCACACTTCGCGTGTTGAACGATGATATAGTAGAAGCCGGTTTTGGCTTTGGTATGCATCCGCACAACAATATGGAAATTGTTACTATTCCGTTGAAAGGTGCTTTGCAGCACAAAGATTCTGTTGGTAATTCGGGCATTATTAAAGCAGGTGATGTGCAGATCATGAGCGCCGGTTCAGGCATCATGCACTCAGAGCATGCAACGGCTGATGAAGATGTGAACTTATTCCAGATCTGGGTTTTTCCTAAAAAAGTAAATATCGCGCCACGCTATGAGCAACGCACATTTGATGAAAAAGAAAGAGAAAATAACTGGCAAATAGTGGTGAGTCCAAACGCAGAACACAATGCACTTTGGATCAACCAGGATGCTTATTTTTCATTAGGAAACTTTACAGCAGCAACGTCTTATAAACTAAATAAAGAAGGCAATGGCGTTTACTTAATGGTAACTGAAGGCGAAATAGAAATTGATGGTAACAAGTTGTCAAAACGCGATGCCATTGGAATTACAGACACGACTGAATTTCAGATAAATGTTACTCAACCTTCAAAATTACTGATAGTTGAAGTACCAATGAAATAAGGTAATAATGAAAAGCTCGAAGATTTTGTATAATAAAAATCTTCGAGTTTCTTATATTATTACTTCGTCGTCTCAGCACCAATTTGTTTGCCTAATTTGTCAAACTCAACATCATTTGGTTGCCACAATTCAATTTTGTTGCCTTCAATATCCATAATGTGTACGAATTTTCCGTATTCAACACTTTCAATAGTATCAGTAATAGTAACACTGTCTTTTCTGAGTTGCGCAACAAGTGCTTCCAGGTTTTCCACTCTGTAATTGATCATGAAATCTTTGGTAGATGGCTCAAAATATTTGGTTTTTTCATTGAACGGACTCCATTGCGTAAAACCTTTTTGTGTCGAGTCTGCACCTTGCCGCCATTCAAAAACAGCACCATACTGATTCGTATTTAAACCAAGATGTTTTTGATACCATGCTCTTACCTTTTTTGGATCTTTGCATTTGAAAAAAACACCACCAATGCCAGTCGCTTTTTTAGATGAAATTTTATCTTCGCTGATGGTTGTCAGCAATGTCTTAAAAGCAAAACCAAGTCCGAATGATATGATAAATGCAGTTGTGATTACTATTTTTCGTTTCATTGCTGTTTATTTGATTACTTCAAATATACGGTGAAATGGTATTCAGGAAAATAGTTTGCTAAATTTCAATTCAAAATATTATTTTTAAAAATTATGGAAATACAACATCAACATCACTTAACGAATGGCGAATTTTTTATTCAGGACGAACAACAAAAAAAGATCGCTTTCATGTCATACATTATGACTGATGAAAAAACAATGCTTATAGAACACACTGTAGTATTGCCGGCTGCTGAAGGCAAAGGTATTGGCAGAAAACTAGTAGATGCCGGTGTTCAGTTTGCGCGCGAAAAAGGTTACAAAATCATTCCGCAGTGTCCGTATGCAAATGCAGTGTTTCATAAAACGCCTGAATATGCTGATGTTTGGAAGAAATAGTCATTGTTAATGGTTCGTAGTTGTTTGAATTAAGAAATTAAAATTTCAAATCTTAAATCTTATATCAGAAATATGGAAGATATAATCAAAGAATATACTAATGGTGAAATTACTGTAGTATGGCAGCCGAAAAAATGTATTCATTCGGCAAAATGCTGGCATGGATTAGGTGATGTTTTCAATCCGAAAATAAAGCCATGGATCGATGTTGCAAAAGCAACATCACAACAAATTACAGAACAAGTACATCTTTGTCCGAGTGGCGCATTGAGCATTAAAGATGAATTCAAAAATGAAGATAATTCTAAAAATGATTTTACTTCAACTGAGATTGCAGTATTAAAAAATGGACCATTGATGATAAAAGGAAGCTTATCATTAAAACACAAAGATGGAAAAGAAGAGATACACAGTGAAATCTATCTTTGTAGATGCGGACAATCGGACAATAAACCATTTTGTGATGGAACGCACAAGAAATGCGGTTTCAAAGATGAATGATCATTTTTTTTCTTTATAAAACATAATTATTTAGATGAATAAAAATCGTTTAGAAGCATTCAGTGACGGAGTTTTAGCTATTATCATAACCATAATGGTTTTAGAAATAAAACCACCACATACTGCAGACTGGAACGGATTTTTAGATTTGCTGCCATCCTTGTTTGGATATTTATTAAGTTTTTTAATGGTTGGAATTTACTGGAACAACCATCATCATTTATTACATACTGCAAAGAAAGTTTCAGCCGGAATTATGTGGTCGAATTTGAATTTATTGTTTTGGCTGTCGCTGGTTCCGTTTGCAACAAAATGGATGGATGAAACACGCTTCGCTGCTTTTACAGTAAGTTTGTATGCAGTATTATTATTGTTGTGCGGATTTTCATACAGTATTTTAAACTACAATATTTATAAGTGCATTGATGAAGATGATCAATTAAAACAAGTAATAAAATTAGACTGGAAACAAGCGTTTTCTATTGTTGCGTACTCATCGGCAATACCGGTTGCTTACTGGAATGCTTCCGTTTCATTAGCTTTATTTGCTGTTGTTGCTGCGATTTGGCTGATACCAAGTAAAAAGATTGAACACGGTGTAAAACAACATTAAAGTTGTCTGGCTTATGAATTATAAGCAATGCGCTCAAAGAATTCTTTCTTTTTTCTGCGTGATATTTCTACAGAACTGCCGTCAGCCATGGTCGCAAAATAATTTCCGGCATCATTTCTTATACTTTTTATCTTAGTAAGATTGATAATGAATGAACGATGCACACGCATGAAATCCAACTTGTCCAGCATTTCTTCAAATATGGAAAGTGTTTTTGCTACAGTAATCTTTTTATTGTTTTCCAGGCAAATAATTGAATAATTACTTTCGGATTCGAGTTTGATAATATCGCCTGCCTGAACAAAAATGGCACCATCATTCACCGTATTCAGCATTATTTTATTTGACTGTGTATTTTGCTGTTTGATTGTTGCAACATATTTCTCCAGTTCGTCTGTTTTTTCTAATTTTTTATAGATTGCTAAACGCTTTTCTACTTTGTGCAGCGCATCATTTAATTCATACAGTTTAACAGGTTTCATTATATAATCAGCTGCATTCTTTTTTATGGCTTCTATTGCATATTTATCAAATGATGTAACAAAAATAACTTCAAACGTGCCTTTATCATCATATTGTTCCAGCAATTCAATGCTCTTGCCATCAGGTAACTCAACGTCCAGCAGTAATAATTGTGGCTGGTTTTTATTTATAGATTCTTTGGCTTGCCGTAATGTAGAGCAAGTCTCAATCAACTTAGTTTTGGTATTTGCTTTTGGCAACATATCCAACAACATATCTTTAAAAACAGGATCGTCTTCTACAATAATAGTTGATATCATAAATAATATATTAGCTAGTAATTGTCTAAAATAATGCTTATTTTTCAATTACCCAAAAAACCATTAACAGATTATATTTATACTAATTTATTTAATCTTAGTGAAACGAAGTGCCTGCAATGGCTTTGTTACAGACTCTTATGTTGAATCAAAAAATTATTAAATCAAATACTCACGACTCACGACTCATCACTTACGACTCAAATTTTGTATCTTTGCACTAAATTTCAAAAACGTATGATTACAGTTAATAATTTGTCTTTACAATATGGAAAACGCGTGTTGTTTGACGAAGTGAATATAAAGTTTACGCATGGCAATTGCTACGGCGTAATTGGTGCGAACGGTTCCGGAAAATCTACTTTCTTAAAAATACTTTCCGGCGAGATTGAATCGACAACCGGTAATATCGAATTCTCACCGGGCGAACGTATGTCGGTGCTTTCTCAGAACCACTTTGCGTTTGAAGAAAATACGGTTCTGGACACAGTGATGATGGGCAACAAACGCTTATACGATGTGATGAAAGAAAAAGATGCGTTGTATGCTAAAGCAGATTTTTCAGATGCAGATGGCTTGCGTGTTGGCGACTTAGAATCAGAGTTTGCGGAAATGGATGGCTGGAATGCGGAAAGTGATGCTGCCGAAATGTTGAGCAATTTAGGTGTGAAAGAAGATCAGCATTACCGTTTGATGAGCGAATTGCCTTCTTCTGATAAAATTAAAGTATTGTTGGCGCAGGCATTATTCGGTAATCCGGATATTTTGATTTTGGATGAGCCGACGAATGATTTGGATGTAAATACTATTTCATGGCTCGAAGATTTCCTGGCGGATTTCAAAAACACGGTTATCGTTGTTTCGCACGATCGTCACTTTTTAGATATGGTGTGTACGCATATCGTTGATATTGATTTCAGCAAGATCAATTTGTTTACCGGTAATTATACATTCTGGTACGAAACATCACAATTATTATTGAAGCAACGTGCTGATAAGAACAAGAAAAACGAAACTAAGAAAGCGGAGTTATTAGATTTCATTGCTCGTTTCAGCGCGAATGCATCTAAATCAAAGCAAGCGACTTCTCGTAAAAAAGCATTAGAAAAACTGGACATCGAACAGATAAAACCATCCAGCAGAAAATATCCTGGAATCTTCTTCAAACAAAGCAGAGAAGCTGGTGATATGATCTTAGATGTACATAATTTGGGCTTTAGCTTGGCGGATGGCACTGCTATAAAAAATGTTACTTTTACTGTAAATAAAGGTGATAAGATCGCGGTTATTTCTAAAAATGGATTAGCGGTTTCTTCTTTGTTCAGAATTCTGGCTGATAAAGATAAAGCTGACAAAGGCGAAATAAAATATGGTGTCACCATCACTAAATCGTATGTGCCGAATGACAACGCTGAATATTTCCAAAACGCAGATTTGAATTTAGTAGATTGGTTGCGTCAGTACTCAGTAGAAAAAGACGAAACGTTTATTCGCGGATTTTTAGGCAGAATGTTATTCAGCGGTGAAGAATCTTTGAAGAAATGTACAGTGCTTTCCGGTGGTGAGAAAGTGCGTTGCATGATGAGCAAAACAATGTTGGAAGAAGCAAACTTTTTAATTTTAGACGAGCCGACCAACCACCTGGATTTGGAGTCTATCACTGCATTAAATAATGGCTTGATAGAATATCAGGGAACGGTGTTGTTTACTTCGCATGATCATACTTTTACACAAACCATCGCGAACCGTATTATTGAGATCACGCCAAACGGTATGCTGGATAAAATGATGACTTACGATGAATATTTAGAAGATGCAAAAGTAAAAGAACAACGCGCAGAATTGTACGGAGAATTGGTTTAATACTCAATTACTTGAAATAACGCTATTATATAAAACTGCGTTTTTATTGTATTGAGTTGTTGTTTATTCTTTTGTAAAAAGAACAAGTAAAGAATAGCTATGGTCAGGTTGTGCTTTAAAATTTGCGGCATTGAATACAGAGATAATGGAGATGAATATCTGGCTATTAAATCCGATCTTTCTTTTGATATAAATAAGATTGTAGTTTTATCAACGAACAGTCAGCCGAATTTATACATCTGATGTACAAGGCTTCTTAGCAAAAAATATTTTCGTCAACATTGGCTTTGAGTGCGTAAAATGAGATCGAATAATTTTACAACGGTTTTAAATAAACGCTTTTACTTACACGTTCGAAAATTACTTGATAACTTAATTGTTGTACAGTAATAAAATAAATGTAGTAATAACAACTTATTCCTAAATCTGGATGTTAGTATTATTATATTTCAACAGTTACACATGAAAAAATGTATTAATACACAATATTTATTCATAAATTGTAGTGTAGTATAATAAGTGATGTGCATGTAAAAAAAAAAGAAGTGCAGACAGACCTAAAAGTCATTAGAAAATAAATCATCAGTTATTATTTCAGATGCAGCAAAAGCATTTGCTACAAAAGCATTAGATGGAGCTATGCTAAGCGATATTGCGAAAGATGCTGGCATTGTTAAGTCGTTAATGAATTATCATTGCTAAACAAAGAAAATTTATAATATAAAACTATAGAACGGTTGCAGGTACTTTTTTTGAATAAATTACAAGAATCGGTTTCGTATTTGAGAGACTTGAACAAGATGTCACTGGTTAAATCAATGAACCAGGTGTACATGTATTTTACAAATACGTTTGCAATACAACATACATTCATTTGATGAAAAGTAGATTAAAAAACATGCAGATTTGATGAACGATATTATTTTCATGGTATCTTAAATGAACAAATATGAACGCCGGAGAAGTATACACGTTAATACGCGAGAACATGCTGAACTTTTCAAGCATATTGGAAGAACCTTACAGCATTTCAGAAGAACAACATAAAATTGATTTGGAACATCTAAACAAAAACGTGAATAATGAATTTTTTTATTTCGTTATGGATATTCCAACTGCAGAAATTTCAAACATACACGGAACACATCTCTGGTTAGGTTATCCTGATAATACTTTTAATCTAAAACATTATATACAAATAATGCATCCTAGTCAATACCTGATGTATGTAACCATAATGCGCAGCATGTTGCAGGCATTGTTAAAAAAGGATTATGAAATTAAATATCTCACACATCGATTTGTAAGCAACACTGTTTTAAGAAATCACGAAGGAAAATACCTGCTGTTTAAAAGAGTAATTAGTCCATGGCAATTTGATAAAAACAGAAAACCAGTTGCTAATCTGAATGAATTTTACTTGTTAGGCGAATATAAAGGCGAATCATTTAATCCAAGAGCATCCAATAGATATAATACAAAAGATGTTGAAAAGACAATGGCAGATGAAGTCATAAATATGCTCAAAAATTCAGCAGAAAAATTCTTGCCGTTTAATACTTTTCAATTCCGTATTATTAGATTACTAGCATATCAGCCGGAAATAAGTGAAAAGGAAATGGCTGATATATTAAAAATCAGTAAAAATACAGTTCATTACCATTCAAAAAACATCTTGCTGATTGCTAAAGATCATTTTCATATTCCGTTCAAATCCACAAAAGAAGTAGCATCGTATTTAAAAAGCGATGGTTTTTTTTGATCCTGACACATTTTTATAAATACGGATAAATCTTCATTTAATAACTGATCAGAAATGGATTCTTTCTAATGGAAGAAAATAAGTACATGTAAAGTAGTCACATATTTTTTTAATTTCAGTAAGAATCACCTAAAGTTTATTTAATTCAATTTTTACATGGCAACTACCTCAAAGGTAGTTGCCATGTTTAATTATATGGCAAAATTTGTTTATCTGTAAATAACTAAGAATAATTTTAATGAACAAAAATTTACAATTCTATTTATATGATAATTATTTTAGAAAGACAACTTTTATTTTGTTGTTTACTTTGATATATCTGCCTGCTTTTTCACAAAACGAATTATACCTAAACGGAATAAATCAATTTTACAATAATGGCTGTTTGTTGTATGTCAATGGCGATATTAATAATAATGACGGATTGTTCGTTAATACGGTAAATGGAATTTATACAGGTACCATCGAGCTTACCGGAAATTGGACGAACACGGTTTCTGTTAATTCCTACTCATCCACCGGTATTGAACGTTTTAGTGGAAACAACAATCAGTTAATCAGTGGTAAATGGAATGATACTTCAGGAAACACAAATCAATTATACAATTTTAAAGTAAATAAAAATAGCGGTTACATAAGTCTTGCGCAAAATACACATGTGAATATTGCCGGTACGATAGATTTTGAATCGAGTGGAGGCGTGATTCGTACCGCACCTTATTCTACAGCCAATACTGGTGATTACATGTATTATTTGTATTTGCAAAATCCATCTGTTACAGCAATTAGTAACTATTCATGGCCAGGCGGTACATCAAGATACATTGAAGGAAAATTTAAACGCCGGGTTGATAGAGTGGCAACATATCAATTCCCAATTGGATTTCAGCCGACAAATAAAGACGGAATGGAACCTTATGAAATTAAATTCAATATAACACCGACATCAACTGGAATTCTCGGATACATAAGGCCGGCAACCATAAATGTAATAACCCAAAATGTATTGTGCGATGTTGGAACGGATCCTGGTGCCGGTACGCAACAATTTCCAATGTGTACCGGTCCAAAAGATGGTATTTATGATCTGTATTATTTGGATCAAAATTTATCACACGAGTGGCTGGTGACACCAGATAATACAACAGCATACAATTACGATATTACCTTCTTTCCCGGAAATAATTTGGACAATTTATCATATTACACTTTACCAGGCGCATGTGACGGTGCTTATAGTGGCAAGCGACTTCGTGTTTACACCAAAGATGGTATCGTTGGTGGTTCACAGCAATATGGTATTGGTAGCTATGCGCCTTTTTCACATATTTCATCTTATATATGGTGTGATTTTGATAATAATACATTACAAAATCAAACAAGTTTTTCCGCATTCAGAATTTTTGGCACTAGCGATGCCTCTTACACCACTTTACCGGTCGAATTAATCTATTTTGATATTACACCAATCAATAATAGCTATTTCCAGTTAAACTGGGAAACAGCTTCTGAAAGTAACAACGCAGGTTTTGAAGTTCAGCGCAGCAATGTAAGTAATAATTTTTCTGCGATTGGTTTTGTAAGAGGAAACGGAACAACTGCCTTACCGCATGCATATCAATTCGAAGATAAAAATGTAGAAAAGAATAAAGATTATTATTATCGTCTAAAGCAAACAGATAATAATGGGCGCTATACATATACTAATATTATACACGGAAAATTACTGAATGAAACTAAAGAATTTTCGGTTTCTGATATTTATCCGAATCCGAGTTACAATGAAAGTTTTATAGATATTTATACACCTCAGGCAGAAACGATAAGTGTATCTATTATAAATGTATTAGGACAAAACTTAGAGCCGATTGCTTATGATTTAGTAGATGGTGTCAACAAAATAAAATTAGACGCAACTACATTATCTGCTGGAACATATCTGCTAACCATTAGCTGCAACGAAAAATTATATACTAAAAAATTTATCAAAAAATAAACCTGTAATATGAAAAAAATAGTTACACTAATTGCATGTATGCTTATTGTTTTAATAAAAACAATACATGCACAAAATAATGTGGGTGTTGGAACAAATACACCGGATGCCAGTGCAAAGATAGATATAACATCTTCCAATAAAGGTTTACTGATACCGCGCATTGCGCTGACGGGAATTAATGATGCTGTAACAATACCATCACCTGCTACTTCGTTGTTAGTGTACAATACAACAACGGCAGGAATTGCACCCAATAATGTAACTCCGGGATTTTATTACAATTCAGGTACAAGTGCTTCACCGGTGTGGACCAGATTGGCATCAGGAAATAATTCAATAGATTGGTTGCTGGCAAATACAACTTCAGCAGCAGCTACCAGCACCGATAATCAATATGTGACAGGAAAT
This sequence comes from Chitinophagales bacterium, assembly GCA_046329815.1. GTDB lineage: Bacteria > Bacteroidota > Bacteroidia > Chitinophagales > JADIYW01 > JADJSS01. The sequence continues at coordinate 390,435 of JAXLTY010000001.1, read as the reverse complement.
GTCGGAGTAGGTGATTTTTCTGCAAGCACACCATCTGATAAATTACATGTAAAAGGAAATATCAGGGTAGATAACGGTAAAATTCCGTTTGTAAATACAGGTAATTCTGTATTCATCGGTAATGATGCAGGAAAAAATGATGACTTATCAAATAACATAAATGTTTTTGTCGGCAATCAGGCAGGATATACTAATACAAATGGCGAAGCCAATACATTTGTTGGTATTAATGCAGGGTTCAATAATACTACCGGAAATTTGAATACTGCTTTAGGTGCGGCTGCACTGGATAACAATACTACCGGGAATTCTAATGTAGCAGTTGGAAGATCAGCATTATCAGGTAACACAACAGGTTCAGGTAATATCGCCGTTGGAGAAGGTGCTTTGCACGATAAAACATCCGGAGATAATAATGTTGTAGTCGGAAATTCAGCCGGTTATAACAATTTAAATGGAAGTGACAATATATTTTTGGGAAAGCAGGCAGGGTACAATGAAACAGGCAGTAATAAATTATATATTGAAAACTCAAGTAGTACAACACCATTAATTTATGGCGATTTTTCCACAGACCAAATAAATGTTAATGGAAGTCAGGGCATCAATACATTACCCAACGCAAGCGCTGTATTAGATATTTCATCAGCGTCTAAAGGAGTTCGTTTGCCGAATATTGCTTTAACATCGACTACAGATGCATCAACCATTTCATCACCGGCAACCTCATTACTAATATTCAACACTGCAACCGCAGGCATTTCACCTAACAATGTAACGCCAGGTTTTTACTATAATTCAAATACACCAGCTTCGCCAATATGGACACGTTTAAATACCAGTAATACCTCAGATACACTGGGTTGGACAAAAGCATTAACTACAGGTACCAAAGCAACTAAAACAGATAACCAGTATGTAACCGGAAATATTGGAGTTGGTAATTTTTCAGCAACTTCACCTTTAGATAAAATTCATGTAAAAGGAAATCTAAGAATAGATTCCGGAAGAATTGATTTCAGAAACACCGGTCAATCTGTATTTATTGGCGAAAGCGCAGGTTTAAATGATGATTTAACAAACAATCAAAATACATTTATTGGTTTTGAAGCTGGTAAATCTACCACAACAGGTAATATAAATACGTTTGTTGGTCATGTTGCAGGACAAGCCAATACGACAGGTGGTTGGAATACTGCTTTAGGCCAATATGCATTAGGTTCAAATACTACAGGAGGATTAAATACGGCATTAGGTAGAGGAGCAATGGCAAGTAATACAACAGGAAATGATAATACTAGTATTGGCATGGGTAGTATTTCTTACCTTGCTTCTGGAAATGGAAACGCAGTTGTAGGAAGTCAGGCATTATACAATACTACTTCCGGAAGTAACAATTCAGTTTTAGGGTATAATGCATTGCGTAATAATACATCAACAAGCAATAATGTTGCCGTTGGTACAAGCGCAGGTCAAAATAATATTTCAGGAAGCAATAACATCTTTTTAGGATATAATGCAGGTCTTAATGAAACAGGAAGTAATAAATTATATATTGAGAACACCAGTTCTGCGACTCCGCTTATCTATGGTGATTTTGCAAGCAATCATATTACGATTAATGATAGTTTGACCTCTAAATATTTTCAAATGACCAATGGTGCAACAAATGGTTTTGTATTGCGTAGCGATGCAGCCGGAAATGCAACATGGATCAATCCAGCAACACTGATTAGTGATACATCTAGCTGGACAAAAGCTTTATCGATTGGTACAAAAGCTATTAAAACAGATAACCAATATGTAACCGGAAATATAGGTGTGGGTGATTTTTCAGCAACTTCGCCTTTGGATAAAATTCATGTAAAAGGAAACCTAAGAATTGATGGCGGAAAGATTGATTTCCGCAATACGGGCGCTTCTGTTTTTATTGGTCAGGATGCAGGGTTAAATGATGATTTAACTGTACATTATAATACTTTTACAGGTTATTTTTCAGGAAAGGCCAATACTACCGGATCTTATAACACTGGGTATGGTGCAGGCAGCCTTGAAACAAACATTACAGGTTTCGGAAATACGGCTATTGGAAGATTATCGCTTTTAAATGCTAAGGGCTCTAAAAATACTGCACTTGGCCTTTATGCGGGCGCCAATACTCTAGGAGATAATAGTGTTTTTATTGGCAGTTATGCAGGGCAATTTGAAACAGGTGGTAATAAGTTATACATTTCTAATTCCAATACAGCTACACCGCTTATCTATGGAGATTTTTCAAGTAAGCATATTACTATCAATGACAGTCTGACTTCTGCATATTTTCAAATGAAGAATGGCGCGGCCAATGGCTTCGTGTTGCAAAGCGATGCCACAGGAAATGCAACATGGACAAGTTTAGCATCATTAGATACATCCAACTGGACTAAAGCATTAACCACATCTACCAAAGCAAGCCAATCAGATAATCAATATGTAACAGGAAGAATAGGTGTAGGCGATTTTTCTGCAACAACACCTAATGCGAATATTCAGGTAATTGGAAATGCAAATATAGGATCAATTACCAATAGTATTTCAGGTACAAATTCATTAGTAACAGGCGATGATAACAGTGTCTCTGGCAATAACTCATTTGCTGCAGGAGTTGATGGTATAAATGAGGCAGATAATTCTATCTTGGGCGGCTTTGGTTCCAGAATTGAAGGTGGGTATGAACATAGTATTGTAGTAGGTAACAAAGATACTGCTCAGGCAAGTGCTGCAGCCGTGTTTGGTTATGGTAATAAAGTAACTGCCTATGAAGGTTTTGCTGCAGGAGATAGGAATAAAGTTAGTGGCCAAAGTAGTGTTGCTTTTGGTGCAAGTAATAATGTTTCAGGTCAAAACTCATTAGTGTCAGGAAATAATAATACTGTAAATGCAGCACATGCTTTAGTAGTTGGCAATTCAAATACTGCAAGCGGTGATTTTTCAGTAGTACTAAATAATACAAACACCACTACTGCTGCTGCCACTGCTTCAATTGCAGGTGGCTTTCAATCTTATGTAAGTGCAAATTTGGGCTTAGCAATTGGATTTAATGATTCTACAACGGCTCAGGCAGCTGCAGCATTTGGTTTTGATAATAATGCAAATGGTCAAAATTCATTTGTAATCGGCTCTGGTAATATTGCTTCTTCTTACTCAGAAACAGCATTAGGTATGTATGGTACTAATTATGTAGCTGCCAGTACCAATGTATACAATGCAAATGACAGAATATTAAATGTAGGTAACGGGACAAATTCATCTGCGCGTTCGGATGCGTTTACCATTTTAAAGAACGGAAACACCGGTATTAATAATAGTATGCCAAATAGCAGTGCCATCTTAGATATAACTTCTTCTTCCAAAGGTGTCCGTTTACCAAATATTGCATTAACCTCTACAACAGATGCGGCGACCATCACAACACCGGCAACCTCCTTGTTAATTTATAATACAGCAACAGCAGGCGTAGCGCCAAATAATGTGACACCAGGTTTTTATTATAATTCAAATACAAGTGCATCACCAATTTGGAAAAAATTTAACGTTAGTGTAGATACACTCGGATGGACGAAAGCAGCAACGGTAAACACACAGGCTACCAGAACGGACAATCAATATGTAACCGGAAAGGTGGGTATTGGTGATTTTTCTGCTACCACACCGAATGCTAATATACAGGTTATCGGAAATGGAAATATTGGTACCGGAAATGTTATAAGTGGCACCAATTCATTTGTAACAGGAATTAATAGTAATGTCTCAGGTAATCAGGCCTTCTCTACAGGCGGCGGAAATAATGTAAGTGGTAATTACTCGGTAGCCTTAAATAATACAAATACCACGACCAGCACGGCAACAACATCCATCGTTGGTGGTTACCAGTCTTATGTAACTTCTAATATTGGTTTGGCTATTGGTTATAATGACACGACAACAGCACAGGCAGCCGCAGCATTCGGTTTTGATAATAACGCTGCAGGCTCAAATTCATTTGTAACCGGATCTAATAATAATACAGTCGGTACTAACTCTTTTGTTGCAGGGGGCAATAATAATATAATATCCGGTACCAATTCATTTGCAACAGGTATTAACAGTAACATCTCAGGTAATCAGGCATTCTCTGCGGGCGGCGGAAATAATGTAAATGGAAATTATTCAGTGGCCCTAAATAATACAAACACTACGACCAGCACGGCAACAACATCTATCGTTGGTGGTTATCAATCATATGTAACTTCTAATATTGGTTTGGCAATCGGTCAGAATGATACGACTACAGCACAAGCCGCCGCAGCATTCGGCTTTAATAATAATGCAGCAGGTGCTAACTCTTTGGCCGCAGGAACAGATAATGTGGCGGCATCTTTTTCTGAAACTTCCATCGGTATCAATGGTACAAGATATACACCAGGCAGCACAACCACTTATAATGCTGCGGACAGAATTTTTAACGTCGGTAATGGCACAAGTGCTGCAAACCGTGCAGATGCTTTCACTATTTTAAAAAACGGAAACATCGGTATTGGTATTGCGATCCCGAGCTATAACGTTTCTTTTGCTACCGGTGCAAATAAAATCATTGGTGCAGAACGCAGCACTACGGTTGGTACGTATTATAACTTAACAGTACAAGCCGGCGGTGCTATGACGGGACAAAATAATCAGCATGGTGGTGATTTAATTCTTTCCGGTGGTATAGCAACAGGAAATGGAGGTTCAGCAGCAGATTTAGGTTCAAACGTTATTATTAAAACGGCAACTCCATTAGGAAGTTCTAGCAGTGCAGACCAAACACCCACAGAAAAGATGAGAATTAAAGGAGATGGAACTGTAAATATTACAGATTTAGCATTAACCAATGGTGGCGACAGACGTGTATTTGTGGATGCAAGCGGTAACTTAAAAGCCTATGACGGTATTGCGGCAAATAGAAATGTTGTTACAGCTAGTAGTCATGCAGCACAAACATTTGCTTCCAATACAACTCAAAATATAATTACCAATAGTGGTGTAATGAATGTTTCTGTAGGTGATGTAATTATTATTAATGCTCAAGTTACACTTCGTCTAACAACTGGCTCTAATACAGATGATTTTTTTGTTCGTATTACAAATTCCGGTTCTGCAGGCGTTACATATTCAACAGGTACTACAACGCCAACCGACTTAATATACAGACCAGATGAAAGTGGAGCCGATCACGATAATTACAGACCTACACCTTATTTAGAATACGGTACGGTTACTTCTGCTGGTACTGTAAATTTTACATTGGTTGTTCAAAATAATGGCGATGATCAATGGGAAACAAGAAACGCAGTTATGGTAGTTAGGAAAGAATAAATAGAATTATAAACTACATCAATGCCCATTAACGTCCTCAACACTTGCGAAATAAACATCTCAGATTATCCAGCAAGCATTGAAAATGCATAAATTGGAGCAAACAAGTAAAAAATACATGCAAACAAACACTCGGTGCATGCCTGACAGTGCTTTGTGCTCGCCATATGAAACTCTTCTTTTTTATACATTTAAAGAAATATTTTGTAAATAAGATATTAATATAAATACCTAAATATATTCCTAGAGATAATGGCGGCAAAGCAGTGCGGCGACTTAATTTTGTCTCCAAGCGCCGCACTATGCCACCAAATTTATTTTATATCTAAATGTTATACAAACCAAACAAGTTGCTTAGCTGATAGTCAATAAATAATGGAAGATTATTTTAAAGTAGTGTTCTTAAAAAAATTCGTCCGAAGGACAGATTAATCTTTTTTATTCATTGTATTAAATACCATTATTTAAATCAGAATAAACCAATTAATACTCCATCTATTTATTGTTGTAACTGCTTACAACTTTGCTTCATAGCGACTTTTATATGAAAAAGTGGACTATACAGAAATAAAAATGATATTCTGAAAAATTTTGTCACTAAGGACGCGACAATTTCTATTTTATCAAAAATTTGAAAGATAGATAGTGAGAAATGTTTACCCTATGTTTACCCATAAAATAAGAAATCGCATAAGTTATTGTATTTCAATATACTTATGCGATTAATAGTGGAGCTGGCGAGATTTGAACTCGCGTCCGGACAAAACGTTCATAAGCTTTCTACATGCTTAGCAATAACTTGTTTTTCGTATCGCGGCAGGCGTTACTACCAACCGACCGCAATCTTAGTTTCTGAATTTCACTTCATAGCCGAAACTACTATGTCGCTATTCCGATTCGATGATGCTCAGTCGAAAAGTATCGGTCAGACTGTTTCGAGGAGCAAAGGCCAAGCTTAATAACCTGTATTAAGCAGCCAAAGCGAAAGTATTCTCGCCATATAAAAAAGTTTCGTGCGTTAAATTTAACGAGCCAAATTGCACAATGCTCGGCATGCTTACCTATCAACTATCCTGCCGTCAATTCCTGTCAACCCCAATATAAATTATGAATGTTGAGTTTTGAATTATGAATTGGATAGTTTCTTACAAAGAACTAATGAGTTAACTTAAAACTATGGTTTAAAGTTCCACAAAGATACAATTTCATTGGCTAATTATTATATTAGCTAATTAGCTAATGTTATAAACTTTCAATCCTTCTTCCAAACATTTAATCGCTTTCTTTAAATCAATGGAATTTAAAACATAAGCAATGCGTACTTCGTTCTTGCCTTTATTTTCCGAAGCATAAAAACCGCTGGCAGGTGCCATCATCACGGTTTCATTTTCATAATTAAAATCAGAAAGCATCCATTGGCAAAAATCGTCTGAGTCTTTTACAGGTAACTGCACAATGCAATAAAATGCACCGCCTGGTGAGTGGCATTTCACACCATCAATTTTATTCAGTTCTTCCACTAGTACATCGCGTCGTTTTTTATATTCAATATTTACTTTGCTGAAATAACTTGTCTCTACATCAAACATCGCAATTGCACCAAGCTGTTCTACCGTTGGCGGACTTAATCGCTGCTGTGCAAACTTTAATGCAGTTTGCAACACTTCTTTGTTTTTAGTCGCAACCATACCAATACGCGCGCCGCATGCACTGAATCGTTTCGATAAAGAATCAATTAAAATAGCATGTTGTTCCAGTTCAGGAAATTCTAAAATAGATGTGTATTTGACATCTTCATCATAAATAAAATCGCGATAGACTTCATCGCAAATGATAAACAAATTATGTTTCAGCACAATTTCTTTCAGTCGTATTAATTCTTCTTTGCTATAAAAATAACCGGTAGGATTATTTGGATTGCAGATTAAAATTGCTTTAGTCTTTGATGTAATTAATTTCTCAAATTCATCAATAGATGGCAATGCAAAGGCATCTTCAAATGCAGTTGGAATTGGTTTTACAACTATATTTCCGCTTTTGGAAAAACCTATATAATTAGCATACAATGGCTCAGGAATAATGATTTCATCACCGGCGTCTAAAATAGAAAACAACGTAAATAGTAATGCTTCGGAACCGCCTGTTGTCACTAATACATCTTCAGGTAATAAATTAGTCAAACCATATCGTGTTTGAAAAAATCTAGCATATTTATTGCGAACTTCTTCAAAGCCATTGGATGGTGAATATTCTAAAACTTTTCGATCTATATTTTTAATGGCTTCCCAAAACTGATGCGGCGTTTCAATATCAGGTTGACCAATATTTAAATGATAAATTTTGATTCCGTTTTTTTTAGCTTGCTCTGCAAAAGGAGCCAGCTTGCGAATCGGCGACGATGGCATAGATTTGCCTTTATTGGATATGTTTGGCATACAATGCAAAAATAAAAAACTCCGAGCGTATTTACTCAGAGTTTACATTATTAATTGAGCTCATGGATTATTCTGTTTTTCCACCGATCATTGTCGCATCAGCATCTTCTGCACCTTGTTTTTGTGCAATGGCGTTTCCTTTAATATGCAGAATAACTTGCTCGCCACTTTTTGCAGTAACCGTAATGGTTTTATCAAATAAACCTTCGCGTGCCATGTTATACTGCGCTTTGATAACGCCTTTTTTACCAAATAATATCGGTTCTTTTGTCCAAATTGGTGTTGTGCAACCACAAGAGGCCTGCACATTTTCTAATTCAATTGGAGCTTGACCTGTATTTTCAAATTCAAAATCAAAACTAACCGGCTTTCCTTGTGGCAGATTTCCAAAATCATGTTCTGTAGTAGCAAACTTGATGGCATTTTGTTTTGTCGGTTCGCCTGCTTTTGCAATTACTGATAGCGCAAAAAATGATAAGATGAATGTTAGATATTTCATGTCGAAGAATTTTAATTAAATAAATATGGTATTGCAAATTACTCAAAATTTGTACCAATTGTCAAAGCGTTTATAGTATTTTAACTTCACATTAACATCTTTCGATATCGTTTCCACGTTTTTTAAATTAATTTTCACTTTTACATTTTTTTTGTAAATTTATTCAGAATACAATGCTATGATAATAGAAGCTACCAAACCAATTCTTACTACAGGTGTTAATCAATCCGTTTCTTTTGATGAATTCAAATCAGAAGTGATTACCGATTTTATTTTAGCATGTCTCAGCAGAGAAGTTAGTTTGGCTGGCAGAAAAGAAGTGTTGACCGGAAAAGCCAAGTTTGGTATCTTCGGCGATGGTAAAGAGCTACCACAAATAGCGTTAGCAAAAGTATTTGAAAATGGCGATTTTCGCGCCGGCTATTATCGCGACCAGACATTTGCACTGGCAACAGGTATTGTAACAGTAGAACAATTATTCGGACAATTATATGCGAATCCATCTTTGGAAGAAGATCCGCATTCCGGTGGCAGACAAATGAATAATCATTTTGCCACACGAAATTTAAATCCTGATGGTTCGTGGAAAGACCTTACCAAACAAAAAAATTCTGCTGCTGATAACTCACCAACCGCATCGCAAATGATACGTGCTTTGGGTTTGGCGATGGCATCGAAAAAATACAGAGAATTATATGACGTTATTGGAGAAAATAATTTTAGTGTAAATGGTAATGAAATATGTTTTGCAACTATTGGTGATGCATCGACTTCGGAAGGTTTGTTTTGGGAAGTTATCAATGCTGGTGGTGTATTGCAGGTGCCGATGATCATTTCAGTTTGGGACGATGGTTATGGTATTTCAGTGCCTAAAAAATTACAAACCACAAAAGGCAGTATTTCCGAAATTCTAAAAGGTTTTCAGCGCGATGAAAAAGGAAATGGTTATGATATTTATGTAGTAAAAGGTTGGAATTATCCGCAATTGATAGCTACTTATAAAATGGCGGCAGACAAAACACGCAAAACTCATATTCCTGCAATCGTGCATGTGGAAGAATTGACGCAGCCGCAAGGACACTCTACTTCGGGCTCGCATGAACGTTATAAAAGCGCTGAACGTTTGCAGTGGGAAAAAGAACACGACTGCAATACGCAGTTTAAAAAATGGATTCTCGAAAATAAAATTGCTACACAAGAAGAAATTGATACGATTGAAAATGATGCTAAAAAAGTAGTAGCAGAACAAAAGAAAATTTCATGGAATAAATTTCATCAGCCGATCTTAGATGAAATAAAAGAAGTTATAGCTCTATTCAGAAAAATTGCAGAAGATTCTAAAGTAAAAGATTTTATTTATGAAAAGGAAAATGAATTACTCAATGCTATCGATCCGATGCGTCGCGATGTATTTAAAGTAGTAACAGATGTCTTGATCTTAACGAAAGATGAAAAAAATAAAGCGATAGAAGAATTGAGAAACTGGCGTGCCGAACAAGTACAGATCAATGAAGAACGATACAGTTCTTATCAGCATTCCAATTCATCTTTATCACCATTAAAATTGCCAATCATATCAGCGCAATACGAAGAAAAAGCTTCTGTTGTAAGTGGTTACCAGGTGTTGAATGCATGCTTCGATGCAAATTTTGAACGCGATAAAAAAATACTGGCTTTTGGTGAAGATGTTGGTAAAATTGGCGACGTAAATCAGGCATTTGCGGGCTTGCAGGCAAAGTATGGCAAAGAACGTATTTACGATTGTGGTATTCGCGAAGCTTCAATTATGGGCGAAGGCATCGGCTTGGCTATGCGCGGTTTGCGTCCGATTGCTGAGATTCAGTATTTGGATTATTTGTTATACGGTTTACAGCCGTTGTCCGATGATTTAGCATGTTTATCCTACAGAACAAAAGGAGGACAAAAAGCGCCACTGATCGTGCGTACGCGTGGCCATCGTTTGGAAGGCATCTGGCATTCCGGTTCACCAATACAAATGATCTTGGGTTCGTTGCGCGGTATGCATATTTGTGTGCCGAGAAATATGACGCAAGCAGCAGGTTTTTATAATTTATTACTAAGAGGCGATGAGCCGGCTTTGGTGATCGAGTGTTTGAATGGTTATCGCTTAAAAGAGAAGATGCCAATAAATGCAGGCGATTTCACAGTTCCGTTAGGTGTTCCGGAAATTTTAATTAAAGGAAATGACGTTACTTTGGTAACCTATGGTTCATGCGTTCGTGTGGCACAGGAAGCAATTGAGAACCTGAACGCGGTTGGTATTTCTGTAGAGTTGATTGATGTGCAAACATTATTGCCTTTTGATATTTATAACATTATTGGTGATTCGATTCGTAAAACTAATCGTGTTGTTTTCTTAGATGAAGATTATCCTGGCGGCGGCACAGCGTATATGTTGCAGCAAGTGCTGGAAAAAGAATCTATTTTCAGGTATCTGGACAGTGAGCCGGTTACATTGACAGCAAAAGAACATCGTTCTTCATTTGGTACTGACGGTGATTATTTCTCTAAACCAAATCCGGAAGATATTTTTAAATGTATCAATAAAATGATGCACGAATCCAATCCGAAGAAGTTTCCGGTGTTGTATTAATACTAATTGAAAGATCATTATAAAATACTTGGAATTCCTTTTGATGCAACTTCTGCTCAAATTAAAAAAGCATATTATCAATTAGCACAAAAATATCATCCAGATAAAAATGGAGGTAGTAAAATCTTTGAAGAAAAATTTAAAGAAATTAATGAAGCTTATGAAGTATTATCTAATCCAAATGAAAAATTTCATTACGATGAATTATACAGATATGTAATATTGAAACAGCAAAATACTTCAAAGCAGTATCATCAAGAATACCAACAGCAAACTAAACAACAGAATACTACATCAAAACTAGAAAAAGAGAAAGATTATTCCGATTTTATAAGAGTTATCCCATTTTTGTTATTCGCATTATTTCGTTATTGTTCTGATTCAGAAAGTAATAATCTAAAAATTAATTATGAATCTTTAAAAGTAAAGAAAGAATATCAAGATAGTATGGGAAAAATAATAAATGGAACATTAGAACAATATATTACTGATAAGAATAATAATAACGCATTTGAAGTACAGCGAAATGATTCTGAAAAAATTCATTATATGTTGGATGATAACAGATAATAAAAATAAAATCCAAAACGAAACGTTTTAGTGTAATCTGATTTGAAAAACTATTACGCCATATTGAATTTATATTTCGGCGCATCATCGTCTGATATTAAGAAAGCATATTATCAGTTGGCGCGTAAATATCATCCGGATAAGAATAATGGTAATGCGTATTTTGAAGATAAGTTTAAAGAAATCAACGAAGCTTATTATATTCTTTCTGATGAAAACCGAAGAATCATTTATCATGCAGCATACGATGAGTTTTTACATCCGAAAACAGAACCGGAAACGCTTGTTATTCAAAAGCCATTCCAACCTGGACAAATACGACCGCAACCTATGCAGCCACGCGGACCTGCTTCTGATTATTCGGTAGATTTTTTAGGTGTCAGAATAGCTATTTTTGTTGCTATTCTGGCAATGTGTATTTTCTTATTTGTAAAGTCTATCCAGTTTTCCAGGGAAAATCGATTGAATAATGAAATCCTTTCTGAATACACAGATTCCGTAAATAATATTATTCCTAATTCAGACGATAATTTTTACAGAGCACTTACTATTGAAGCAGCTGAATCAGGTGATTCAACCTTGCTGAAGTCAAATTTAGATTCTTTAAAACACGTTTACGATTCTATTATGGATGGTTATTATAGTGTAAAAGAATAGCTTTTATTTTTCTTTACTCAAAATTAATGTTGTTTTACCAATAAAAGAGTGTAATTTTGCAGCCACATCGCGGGATGGAGCAGTTGGTAGCTCGTCGGGCTCATAACCCGAAGGTCATAGGTTCGAGTCCTGTTCCCGCTACACATTTAAGGTTCTCAAACAGAGAACCTTTTTTTATGATTTTTAATTACATTTAAGTAAGATAATTTCAGTTATGAGCCACAAAGCCGGATACATTAATATTTTAGGAAAACCGAATGTAGGTAAATCAACATTAACCAATGCCATCGTCGGTGAACGAGTATCTATCGTTACTTCAAAAGCGCAAACTACACGCCATCGTATTTTAGGAATTGTAAATGGCGACGATTATCAATTGATATTTTCAGATTTGCCCGGAATTATAAAACCTGCTTATAAAATGCAGGAATCAATGATGGATTTTGTACGTACTTCATTCGATGATGCTGATGTTTTTATTTATGTAGCAGAAATTGGTGATCAACCGGAAAATCAACCGGAAGAATATGAAAAGATCAAACAAATGGATGTGCCTGTTTTGCTGTTGCTCAATAAGATTGATTTGGCGATGCAGGAAGAAATCGAAGAACAATTGGCAGTTTGGATAGCCAATTTTCCGAAAGCAAAAGTATTACCATTGTCTGCATTAGATGGTTTAAACAGAGAAGTACTTATCGACCAAATAGTAGAACTGTTACCGGAAAGTCCGCCATATTTTGATAAAGAAGAATGGACCGACAAACCGGAACGTTTTTTTGTAACAGAAGTCATCCGCGAGAAAATATTGCGTAATTACAAGCAGGAAATTCCATATAGTTGCGAAGTGGTTTGCACACAGTTTAAAGAAGAAGAAACTATTATTCGTATTTCGGCGGATATTTATGTAGAGCGCGAAAGCCAGAAACCAATATTAATCGGAAAAGGCGGCGATATGCTGAAGCGTGTCGGTACACAGGCGCGCACGGATCTGGAAAGATTTTTCGCCAAAAAAATATTCCTGGAAACACATGTGCGTGTAGCGGATAACTGGCGAAACAATGAAAATATGTTGCGTAAATTCGGTTATAAAGAATAATTTTATAGGTTATGGAAAAAGAGATTTCGTTTTTATACAAAACAAAATGGAAAAGTTTAATCTTCGCTGGTTTATTTTTTAGTGTATGTGCAGTTGTATTGTGGCATGAAGCAAGTACAAATGAACAAGGTTTAATCATTGAAAATATAATTACGCTTAGTGTACATTCTGCAACTATATTCTATTATGTTTTAGCTGCAATTTCTGCATTGTTCGTATTGATAGCACTGCTTAGTATTTCATCTGCACGAAATCCAAAATATTTGGTATTTACAGAAACAGATATTATAATTCCACCGATTGGAATGCAAAAGAACCCAATTATTTTGCCAATCAAAGATATTGTTTCATTAAATGAAACGAATATTTCCGGACAAGTAATGTTAACTATAAAAACCAGCAATAAAAATGGCGTCATACAACGTTCGATGTTGGAAAATAAAGACGTTTATGAACATGTAAAAAAGTTAATCAATGATTTGAGAGCACTGAACTAAATTTAGTGTACAATGATTTTTGTGTACAAAGTACATTATTGTTTTACAATTTTTCCATAAAATAAATTTCCGGTTTCGTCTGAAAGTTGTATAAAATACAGACCATTTGCGTAATTGCTTAAATTCAATTCCAGTAAATTTTCACCTGAATTTCCTTTGATGTTTTCGTTCGATAAAACATTTCCATTGATGTCTGAAATTCTTAAAGCATAGTTTTTATTTTGCAATAAATTCATGTTTAGTTGAACATTTCCGTTTGTCGGATTTGGAAATAATTGGATTGATTTTATGGTATTGTTTTTTACAGATAGAATACGCTGCTCAATGATTTTTGTAGTACAAGTGTTAGTTGAAATGGCTTCATTATAATCAAATATAATGCTTGCGCGATTCGTAATTTCATCGCTTGGCGATAAACCTGCTTTTGGTTTTATACGGAAAGAAATATAGCCATGCGAATTTATTTCGTCAGAAGTGCTGTCCGGTAAAAAGGTGCTTGCTGCTGTCCATGTAATGTATTTTCTGTCAACCACATTCATTATAAACGGAACACTTGATGCTAAAAACTCCAACGTTGCAGGATCTACATTATCGGTCAAAGTATCAGTAATTACTATACGCGATGCATAGCTATTTCCTGTGTTTTGAAATCGAATGGTGTAATATAAATAATCACGATTCTGAATAGCAGTGTACGGAATATTTCCGCCATGTGTTTCGATCTTGTCGTTCGGATCGACAGAATTACGAACAACTTGATGTAATGAGCCATAATTATCTTGCACAAAAGAATCATTTTCTAATGGAAGAATTTGTGCATACAAATGCAACGTGTCATTCGAGTTTAAGGTAGGCGGTGTTGCATTTAAAAGTGAAATGGTTACTTCTTGTTGTTCTAATAAACCCAACGAATCGATTTGCCAAAATAATGTATCAGCATCTAAAACATACGTTGCGGAATCCATAAACGTTTGCAAGCTATCTTTCATAAACTTTACGGTTGGTGAATACATGATTTTTGTTCCAACATTTTTTGCGATGATCTTATACGATGAACTAAAACCAGGTCGCGCGGCAATAGTTGGAACTATGCTTACTTGCAAATCTTGTATGTTTGGTTTTGGTGTTAAACGGAAAAAAACAGAGTCAATGCCACGCGTATCAGTCGGAAAAATAGTAGTTTTAGAAATTGGATCAACATCATAGTATTTTAAAGTTTGATTGTATGAGATTAGCTTCGATATGTAGTTTCCATTCAATAAATATTTGGTATAAGTTCCGAATGGATTTGGCTGTAAATCTGTTATAGTATTTTCATGATTGAATTCAATGAGACAATCGTAGAATGTTGTATCTGAATTGTCTTTATAACTATTGTTGTTTCTATCTATGTAAATAGAATAATATATTTTATTAGAGTTTAAAGAGATTCTGTAAAATTTTAAATACATAACTGTATCGTAAGCGCTATATTTATTTGTTTCAGCAACGAGCAGCAAAGTAGTGTCATTTAGTGCCGTAATGAATTTGCTGCTACCTGTGAAAATACTGCTGTCTGTTAAGGTAGAATTTTCATATCCATAAAGTACAAAGTCAGTATCAGTTCTGAAATAATCATAACTATTGCTTATAAAATCTATAGATAAAGGTCTCACAGATGTGTAATGAATATCATTCATTAGTTCTACGTTTATATAGTTATAAACCGCATACTGATAAATACCTAATAGATTTATGTCTGTAATTTCTCTTATGGTTGTGTCTAATGATTGTCCTTGTTTATTGAAAAATATTTTTTTTATTCCTGTAAATGAATCACTATCATCAGGTAGTTTATATAATGTATAGCCATTTTGAGTTTTTTTAACGCGTAAATCTGTACGATCATAACTACAAAACCACGAACCATTATTTGATATTACATTTTGCGTATTTAAAACAGCAGAATCCAATTTATTACCATTGTTGTCAAAATGCATTAGCATTAGTTTTAATTCACCATCGTCAAAGTATTCTTTGCTGTAATATAATGCATTAAAAGTCTGATTAGTGTTATCATAAAAATCAAAATCTATTGCTGATATATTGTCTGTTAATTGGTAATTATAAAGGTTGTAATCTAATTTCCTAACACTGTTTTCTGATAATAATTGTTGCCAGATCATATTTCCTGCAGGATTTATTTTAGAAATATAAGTTTGTACTTTAGAATAGTCAACAGGAAGATATATGCACGAACTTTCATGGTTTTGCTGATAACTGGTTAGTATATAATTACCATCATTGGCCGCAACTATCTTATCAAATTTCATTAAATTATCAGGATTCGGATAGTTTATTGTAAATACAATATTGCCGTTGCTGTCTAATTTTGTAATGATATTATTTTCAATCATTTCACCAATTAATAAAAAACCTTTATCAGTTGTTTCAACAAAATCGTTAATAGTAACTACAGCATCCAAAATGTGCGTTTTTTTCCAAACAGTATTTCCGTCAACTGTTTGTTTTGAAATGTATAAGCTGTTGTACGAATTTCCAAGTGTATCAGAAGTTGGCTGTGTGCTCTGTAGATATACGATATGATTGCTATTAGTTTTTTTAACTATTGAGTAAATATAAGATAGGTATCCAGCTTCATTTTTTGTGCTGTCAACCGTTTTATTCCAGGTAAGTAATTGTGCTTTTGCTTTCGTTGAAAACATGCAAAAAATGATACTGCTGATAAGTTTAAAATTTTTCATTTTCTTTGATTTAATATTCAAAAATAAACAGCAATTATTTATTTTTTCGATACAAATTTTATCAATTGTTTTATTTTTCAGGAAGAAATTAAAAATGTGAAATGATTAATCTTCAATATAAATGATGTATATGTGGAAATTTCAAGCTATGCAAAAAATCATTTTTGTCATAGAAAATAGTATTTATTACATTCTCTTTATTGATTATTTTCCGTGGAACACTTACAAAAAGCATAAACTATCTGCTGTAAACAACAGGCCATTTTAAATTATCATTATCACAATAGATTTTGGAACTAATACTTTGTTTTCAAGGTTTTTATAGTACAACAAAAAATAAATTGTAAAATGAGTATTTTAAGAATTTTAGCTTCTGTTTTCGTTCCACCTTTAGCAGTGGTTGATAAAGGAATCGGAAATTTTTTAATCGTATTGATTTGTTCGTTGTTCGGTCATATTCCGGGAACGATAGCAGCATTGGTTATTTTAATCAATGATAAAAATGAAGACAGAAAGTATGCAACAGCATAAACAGTTTGTGATTATTTGATTTAGTGTACCGCCTCGTGAAAATGAGGCGGTTTTTTTGTAAAAAAATTATTTTTTCAAAAAAAAACTAAAAACACACTATTTTGTTTAATTTTTACTTAAATTTGTTAAACAAAATAAATCAGGTACTAAATTTAAAACAGTATGCCAAAAAGATTACCATTGTTTCATAAGTATTCTATAAAAGATGTAGAGCATTTAAGTGGTATCAAGGCACATACTATTCGCATTTGGGAACAGCGCTATGGCATTTTGGTTCCTGAACGTACTGATACCAATATTCGTACATATACAGACAAAGAACTACGATATATTCTGAATATTTCCTTTTTGAACCAACAGGGTTTAAAGATTTCAAAAATCGCAAAGCTTAACGAAGAACAACTTCAGCAGGAAGTCATGGATTTATCCGTTAATAAAATGGATAATGAAGCGCAGGTTAATGCTTTGGTACTTTGTATGATTGATTTGGACGAAAACGGTTTTGAAACTATTTTTTCCAATAATGTGCAACGATTTGGATTTGAGAACTGTATGATACAGATTTTGTATCCATTTTTGGAGAAAGTTGGTACTTTATGGATTACCGGCAGCATCAGACCGACACATGAACATTTTATCAGCAACCTAATCAGGCAGAAATTAATAGTAAATATTGATGCACTAAAAATAACACGGAAACCAAATGCTAAAAAATTTCTGTTATTTACACCTGAAAATGAATTACACGAACTGGCGTTGTTATTTCAGCACTATATGCTGAAATTAAGAAATCATCAGGTCGTTTACATAGGTTTAAGCATACCACTGCATGATATTGTAGCCGTATTTCATCACGAGCAGCCAGATTATTTAGTAAGTGTGCTTACCACTCAACCGTCAAAAGATACAATGCCCAAATATCTTAATACATTGTCAGAAAATTTTAACAAAACAAAAATTATAGTAACAGGTAATCAAGTAAAAAAGTATGCACAACCATTGCCAAAAAATATGATGAGTTTTCATTCATTAAACGAATTTATTTCATTTGTCGATGCTTTGTGAATTTAACACTTATTAATTGACGTGCTTGTCATTTTATATTTAATTTTAATTACTAACGCTTAAACACAGTAAATATGAATGCAACAAATTTTAAAACCGAAATTACCACCGCAACTACTGTGTTAAAACCACATGCATTGCGTTTAACACATGATTTGTTTGATGCCGAAGATTTAATTCAGGAAACTATTGCGCGCGCCTTAGTGAATGAAGACAAATTTCAGGATGGTACAAACATCAGAGCGTGGCTTTTTACGATTATGAAAAACATTTTCATTAATGATTATCGTAGAAAAATTAAAAGAAACACCATTACCGACTCAACAGAAGGATCGTATTTGATTACGAATGGTGCAATAACCTTTAATGACGGTGAACGCTCATTTGTTCGCAGCGACATTAACAAAGCGTTGTTGAAAATCTCAACAGAGCTTCGTGTTCCGTTCATGATGCATTACAAAGGTTACAAGTACAATGAAATTTCCGAACAATTAAACCTGCCTTTAGGTACTGTGAAAAGCAGGATCTTCTTTGCGCGTAAAGAATTGTCGGAAATCCTTCATGTGTATGGAAAGTAGAAAAAAGCATAAAAAAATACTCGAAAACACCGCAACATCGTTGCGGTGTTTTTTTGTGTCCGGCAAAATGATTTTGGTTTTATCTAAATTACTGCGATGTTGTAATCAATATAAAATTCGCAGTTGAATTGTTATATTTACAAACCGTGCATTAGCTATGTTTATAGTGAAGCCAACACTAAAACAAACCTGTTTGGAAAGAGAACGAACAACCATTTTGCAAAAAACAAGCCGTTTGAGTTTTTTTGAATTTGCTTGTTTAATACTGTTGTTCTATTTAATATTTATCCGTTTTACTTACATATTTACCTATAACACCAATCTTGAAGGTGTAGAATTTGCACTGGTTCATTTTGTGCAAATGATTTGCCTGAAAGGTCATCTGTATGGTGACGCAGGAAAGTTTCCTTTTTTACTGGTAGTGCATGCTCCATTATATTATTATATGATGGCTGGTATTATGAAGTTGTTTTGCATCGATGTGATAAACGATGTGCATACTATGTATATTATCGGAAGGTCGATTGCGTTTGTGTTGCTGTTTGTCAATATTTATATCTTGCTGAAGATCGTAGCGCTTTTTTCTCTATCATTCAGATACAAAATTTATTTTGTTTTATTGTTTGTACTGTTTTTGCCGGCACATTTTTATGCGTGTCGGCCAGATGCTTTTAAAGTATTATTTTTTGTGTTGTACCTGTATAGTGTTATTCGGTCTTATTTAAGCAATAGATTTGTGCATTATGTTGTTTCTGCAGTTTATTTATTTATCGGTATTTTGTTCAAACAAGATGTTTTGGTTTATGGCTGCGTAATTTATTTTATTTTTTTTGTTTCTACTCGCAGAATTATTTACCTGGTTTTACCTGTGATCGTGGTTGCTTTTATTTCATTGTGCATGTATGTATATTATAGATTTAGCGGAATTAATTTATTCAAAGAATTATTTCTCTACAATATTCAATATGACAGTGATATTACTATCAACCTGCTCCTGATAACAAGCCATTATATAAAAGCAATACCATTATTGTTTTTTTCTGTTTTTAATATTCGAAGTCAAAACAAAATGACAAAAGTATTAGCTATAATAAGTATCAATTATTTTGTGCTTTGTACTTTATTTATGCTGCGCATCGGATCGAGTCTTAATTATACTTATGAGTCTGTTTTCCTGCTTTTAATAAATGCTGCTGTTTATATTGAAGAAACACGATTTGAAGTAAATCATTTTCGTATTTGCGCTTATATGTTTATGATGCTCATGCTGAATCAGTTTATTTATTACAGAGCATTTTTATGGACTAAAGATGAATTAAGGCATAAAGATGTGTTTTTTGAAAATGTGCAAACATCAAAAAAAGTAAAAAAAATCATTGGTGATAAAGTCGTGTTCATTCCTGATATGAAATATTACTTGTTTTATCCTGAAACCAATTTAATTTATGGCGCAGACTGGCATTACGACAGGTATTGTGCTATAGCATTAAATATTCATATCAAACCCAAATTCATTAACAACAGGATTGTTGCAGAATATGACAAGCAGTTTGAAAATGGCAGTGTGGAATATATTCTGATCGAAGATAATGATAAGTCTAAAAGACTATTGTCACAGTATTATACATCTTATGCAATGCTGCAAAAAACGGATAACCTGCTCATTTATAAATTTAAAAATAAAGTTCAGTAATCAATGATTCAGTTGATCCGGAAATATAAGTTGCATTATGCTGTTTTGTTGATTTTTGTTTCAATCTTATTGATTAACAGAGTGCTTTTGGCTACAAGTTATTCTATTGACATTGGTGGCTTAGAGTATTATTTTATTGGCGTTTTGCAACGCATGCATGCATCAAAAGAATTATATCCTGATCCGCTTGCTTTTCCGAATGCCAATTGTTTATACACGCCATTGTATTTTTACATTCTTCGAATATGCTATAAAATAATGAATATTGATGTTAATACAGATATTCACAAAATGCTTGTGATTGGCAGATTTTTTTCTATTGTATTGATCTTCGGTCAATTTTATTTTATCAGTAAAATCATAAAAAGATTCAATGCAAGTGCGTTAGTGATTTTACTTTCATTTACGTTGTACATATTGCTTATCAGTGAGCACATGTTTGCAACACGACCTGATTCGTTAAAGATCTTATTTTTCAGCGCGTTTGTGTATTATCATATAGAATATCATTTCTCAGGATATGCTTTAAGGAATTTGTTTTTTTCAATAATATGCGCTTTGCTTGCGGTGCTTTCCAAACAAGATATTATGGTGCACATCGGAATTTGTATGGTATGTGTTGCATTAGTCAAATGGAATAAAAAAATACTTGTTCAGTTGTTATTATATGTTACCGGTTGTGCAATTTTATTTGGTTGTTTATGGTTGATCTATGGTCAATTTGTTTTTATAAATCTTTTCCTGCTGAATGTGCAAAGCATAACAAACATTACAAAAGCGTATGTAGTAGTACTTATCGTTTTTAGTATTCTTCGTACATTACCATTTATGTTGATGACTATTAATAACTTCAGAAATTCAAAAGATGTAACAGAAAAAGAGTTGATCAGATATATTTGCCTGGTCTCAGTTTTATTATTTGGTTTATCTCATTTCTTTTTATTAAGAGCCGGCGCAAATCTTAATTATACATATGAGTTGGTCGTAGTGTTAATAGTGGACTTTGCCATATATCTGTATCTACAAAAAGCAATAAAGAAAACTAATAAAACAATTCAGGTTGTATTACTGGTGATTTATTTGTTTTTAATGAAAAACTTAAATGTATTTACCGGTACATATAATCGAATAAAAGAACAAAAATACGAATCGTCTTATGCTGATTATATAAAAGAAAAAGCACTAATAGATAGTATTGTTAAGCAAGACAGGTTTTTCTTTCCAAATACATCTTACGCCGTTTTTTATCCGGAAAAAAATGTTATTGTAGGACATGATATGCATTTGGATCGTTTTATTGAGTTGAATTCCGATGTGCAAGTAAAATCGAAACTGACGTTTATTGATACCAAATCGTTTGATAATGAATTTATAAATGGAAACGTAAAATACATAATCGTTGATCATGATAAAAAATCGATAATGCACGTGCAGAAATATTATCCATTTTATGTTGTTGCTGCGAAAACAAATCATTTTCTGGTTTATAAATTTCAACAAACCAAACTTTAGTTTTATTGTATGAATGTTAAAGTAAACAAATTTATTTCGATTGCGTTTCTTCTTTTTGCCTTGTATTTATTGGCAGTTCGGTTTATATTGATTTTTTCTTATTCAGTTAATTTAGAAGGCGAAGAATTTGCATTCGTTCATTTTGTGCAAAAATTAGACATTCAAAAAACATTGTATCTCGACCCATTTAGTTATCCGTTTACGTTATGTGTTTACAATCCTTTATATTCATATTTAATATTGCTTCTTGCAAAAATTGCGACAATCAATGTGCATGAAGATACTTATGCATTATTTGTATTGGCTCGTGTTGTTTCTTTTTTATTTGTGTTTCTACAGTTGTATTTTATGAGTAAGATATTTACTTTTTTTACTATCAGCAAACAATTACAAATTATCGCAATTTGCCTGTATTTACTACTAATTACAGGACACTTTTATGTAATGCGACCGGATGCTCTTATCACTGCTTCGTTTACTATTATCGTTTACAGCAGTTTGTCATATTTTTTTGCTAAGAAGGAACGCAAGTATCTGTATATTAATTTTATTTTGACAGCTATAATTGTCTTATTGAAACAAGATGCGGTGATACATCTTGTGATATTGTCTTTGCTGATTTTTCTTGTAAAAAGAGATAAAAATAGTTTTATCGTTGGTTGTTTAACAGCATTAATTATTATACTTATTTATGCGTTGTTATACTCAGCATATGGTTCAGATTTCATCAAAAACACAATTCTTTTTAATTTTCAAATAACTAAAAATGTTAAAGCATCTTACAATTTTAGCGTAGTAATCTTTAGTTTGCAAAGATTGAGTCTGATCGTATTAGCAAGTGTAGTTTATTGGTTCAGATATAATCATTCAGATAAAAAGAATGCCATTCATTTATTATTCTTTGCCGGTTTGGCAGAGTTATTGGTTTCACATTTTTTTATGCTGAGGCCTGCATCTAATCTTAATTATGTTTTTGTTACAGTCCTGTATTTCCTGATTATTACAATGATATATTTACAAACTATTTTTTCTTTACATTTTTTAGTTAAAGTCGCAGCGTTTTTATACATTCTGTTCTTAATGACTTCTGATGTGATATTGAAATATTATGTTTTTTCAATGTCGGAAATTAAACATGATAAAGCAATTTATTCAGATATGAAAAAAAATAAAAAAGAACTATTGTCTTATCTTAAAGGCAGATCTTTTTTTATGCCCGATCCCAAAAACTGCATTTATTTTTCAAAAGCAAATATGGTGTATGGATATGATTTTCATATCGACAGGTACCTGAATTTGATTTCAACGATTCAATCGGAAACAGGAACACCATTAGTAAATACAGCCGTTTATGATAGTTGCTTTGATAATGGAAAAGTACAGTTTATATTGTTTGAACAATCAGAAAGTAATGATTATATGCAGCGATATTACCCAAATTTCAGGTTGGTTGATTCTATAAATATTTACAAGATTTACGAGTACACAACTGACAAAAATCCGAATTAAACCAAATAATAACTACCTTTATAAAAAATAATTTATGCTGATTGTTGGCGCCGGCGGATTTGCACTTGATTTTTTATCTTCCATACAATTGGAACCTGTTTTTCCTGATATTACATTCTTTGTTGAAGAAAGTCAACAGGCAACGCATATTATTCAACAAAATTTTCCGGTGATCAACTCAAAAATCGAACTGCAAAAATATTTCAGTAAAGTCGATAAAAAATTTATTGTTGCAATAGGCGACAATAAAGCACGTGAACGGATCGCCGCCGAATTGATTGCCTTAGGCGGCGAGTACAGCTCGTTTATTTCTTCATTTGCACGCATTGGAAAATTCAATGAAATCAGTAAAAAAGGAACTATTATTTTACACGATACATTGATCACCAATGGTGTTAAAATTGATGAAGGAAATGTTATTTATTGCAAGAGCCAGTTTGGTCATTTTACTAACATAGGTAAATACAATATGATTAGTTCGCAATTTACCACGTCTTCAGTAACTATTGGAAATTATAATACATTTGGTATTAATGCAGTTGTCAAACCATTAATAAATATTGGCGATAACAATATGATTGGTATTGGTAGTGTGGTCGTAAAAGATATCGGAAATGATTGCACTGTTAAAGGAAATCCGGCAAAATAAAATGCAAAAGATCATTTATTCAATTCAGTTTTACATCGGAAAAATAGTATTGTTTTTGATAGAATTTCCAATCAGATTAGTAACAAAAAACGAAGTTATTTTGTCTAATGAAAATTTTTCCTGGACAGAAATAGTTGAAGCAAATTTTGAACAGATCAAACAGGAAGTTTTAACCATTTTACATCAAAACCAAACATTAGATATTACTTATTTTTCAGAAGAACAACATAAAGTAATAAAACCAACTT
Organism: Chitinophagales bacterium; assembly: GCA_046329815.1. Classification (GTDB taxonomy): domain Bacteria; phylum Bacteroidota; class Bacteroidia; order Chitinophagales; family JADIYW01; genus JADJSS01. Next base: position 366,162 of record JAXLTY010000001.1, on the reverse strand, counting down.
ATTGGTCTGTTTTTCCTTTAGTTACTTTTGGAAATGTGATTACAGATAATATAAAAAAATGCCCGCAAACATACAATGTATTGCAGCAAATTCCGAATTGTACAACTGCGTTTTTTTCTATCTTGCAACCACATGCAAAAATAGCACGCCACAGAGGAATTTATAAAGGTTATCTGCGTTATCATTTGTGTGTTAAAGCACCAATAAATACGGATGAATGTGCTTTGGTATTTGATAAAATTACTTATCATTGGAAAGAAAAGGAAAGCGTTATTTTTGACGATACGTTTTATCATTCTGTGTATAATCATTCTGATGAAATACGAATCGTGTTGTATGTCGATTTTATTCGCCCGTTGCCGCAATCATTATTTTTTTTATCTAAAAGTATGAATGAACTGATTCGTAATTCACGATACATTAAAAATCTAAAAACAAAATAAGTTGCAGTATTCTGTTTTAATTCCGATTTATAATAATGCTACAACAATTCCGTTGTTGTATAAACGACTTACAAATAATGTTCATTCGCTTGATACTGATATGGAATTTTTGTTTATCAACGATGCTTCAACAGATCATTCATTAGAATTATTATTGGCTTTACGAGAAGAAGATAAACGAATTAAAATCATTCATCTTGAAAAAAATTACGGACAAGTTGTTGCTTTTTATTTAGGTGTAAAATATGCAACAGGTAACTATTCTGTTTTTATTTCTGCCGATTTGCAGGAAGATGAATGTATAGTTCAAAATTTTATTTCAAAATCAATTCAACAACCCAATGCAGATTTAATTATTGGTGTACGCGAAAGAAATAATGACTTTATTTTATTCAGGATTTTTTCAGCACTATTTTATTTCATGCTGCATTTGAAGTTTAATAAAATACCTAAAAACGGATTCGATACAGCATGTGTCAATAAAACAGTTATCACACCATTTTTGGATACATATTGCATGAATGATTACATCCAAACACATTTGATAAATTTATCTAAACATACTGAAAGTATTTTATATCACAGGCAAGCTGCGCAAGGAAAAATATTTAAATTGAAATCGATTCTATTCAAGATTCGTTATTTTATACAAGGTTTTAAGCAAATCATTTTTAGTGAAAGTGCTGCTAAAAATAAGGTTCTTGCGAAAAATATTGATTTTAAAATAAAACAGGTTTACAACTAAAGACAGCTTGTAATTATAGAGCAGATCAATTCAATATCTTTATTACTCATATCAAAATTAATCGGCAGGCAATACATACGTTTGCTGATTTCCTCAGAAACAGGGCAACTTGAATAGTTAACATATTCTAATGTGTTCAGCGACGGATAAAAATAACGCTTGCCAAATATTTGATTCTCTTTTAACTTTTTATCAATGTTTAATAAAATAATTTCTGATGAAAATAGCAATGGAAAATACGCATAGTTGTATGTTTCATTTTTAGTAGTTAATGGATATTGAATAGGATATTTTTCCAGTAGTTTTTGATAATATAAAGAGTCTTGTTTGCGCTTTTTTAAAATAGTATCTGCATAATTTAAATTACACAAACCCATTGCTGCATTTACTTCCGAAAGTCGTGCATTAGTGCCTAAAGCATGAAATTTATTTTCAAGCATTCCATGATTTTTCAATATAGAAATTTTTAGTGCTAATGTATCATCATCTGTAATAATACAGCCACCTTCGATGGTATGAAATAATTTTGTTGCATGAAAACTACATGTAGAAATAGTGCCAGATTTTAAAACAGATTGTTGTTTATATTGCGTTCCAAAAGCATGTGCACCATCATATATTACAGATACATTGTGTTTGTTTGCAATGGCTTCAATCGCATCAATATCGCAAGAATGACCAAACAGGTGAGTAGCTAAAATTGCTTTGGTATTGGATGTGATTTTAGCTTCTATTTTAGTTGAATCGATACATAAATTCTCCGAATTGATGTCCACAAAAACAGGTGTGCAGTTTTCCCAAATAATGGAGTTTAAAGTGGCAACATACGATAAAGGTGTTGTAATGATTTCGCCTTTGATTTCTAATGCTCTTATCGCTAATTGCAGCGCTATTGTTCCGTTCGAACATAAAATTAAATGCTTAACACCAAAGTATGCTTTCAGTTTGTTTTGCAGTTCGTGTTCAAAAGTACCATTGTTCGTCAATATTCCGTTTTCCCAGATTTTGGAAATGTAATTTTGATATTCTTCGATTGGTGGAAAAAATGGTTTCGAAATAACAATAGACATAAGCGCAAAGATATAAATTACAAAATAATTACATGTAAGAATAAAATTATTCTTATTTTGAGCATAATTTTTGAGCATAAAAAAACTTCATGACGACAGTTTTCACACACGAAGAATTACAGGAAAGTCTGGATTTTTATAACACGAATGGCTTTGTTGCCATCAAAAGTACATTGGATCCAAGCTATTTGGAGCAGTTGCGTGCATTGATGATAGATTTGATTGAAGTGGAAAAAAATGCTATTAATATTGAAAATTATCGTGATTATGGTTTTCTGTTGTGCGCGCCGTATTATGCAGATAAACATCCAGAAATTTTAGATGTATTGAATAATGTAGAAATGCTGCAGTTTGTAGAAGAAATACTCGAAAAATGGTTCATTGTTTATTTGTATTCGAATAACTGCATTCCACCAAATGGCGGCAATACGAAAGCATATAAACCACACGTCGATACACCGCGTTATATCCAAAATTATCATCAATCGATTGTGGCGATGATTACGATGGATGATTATACAGAATTGAATGGTGCGACTTGGGTTTTACCTGCTTCACAATCGATAAGAGAAAAACCGACTGATGATTATTTTTATAATAATGCACAACGTGTAGTTGTTCCCAAAGGCACGATTTGTTTTTTTGATCCGAAAGTATGGCATGCTGCAGGCACTAATTTCTCTGATCAGTGGAGAACTTGTTTACTGATTGTTTTCTGTAAACCATGGATGAAACAACGTGTCGATATTCCACGATTTATGTCGCATGTAGATAAGAATACGATGTCTGAAAAAATGAAACAGTTATTAGGTTTCAAATCGCAGCCGCCTGCTGATTTTGGTGAGTTTTATGGCGAAGAAAAGAAGCGTACATTTACGCAGCCGTTTGTCTGAAAAATTATTTTTCCAGCAAATAAACCCAATCATAACGAATGCATTTGCAGCCATTCTTTTCCATTGTTCGCGCACTGTATAAGTTAGATAAACGTGTAGAACCATCTAAATAATGATATCCTCTTTCTATAACAAAAAATTTAATAAAATTAACCACTTTGTACTGAATACCTTTATTACGTTCGTCTCTCGCAACACCAACATAATATGAGTATGTGCCGGAATCACCGTTGCCATTATCGAAATAATCGGAAACAACACAACCTAATGGTTTCTTTGATTCATTGAAATAAAGATATGCAACCTTGTCTTTGTTTTTTCCGGTGTAATTTTCTTTAAAATATTCAATAATACCTTTCAGTTGTTTGTCCGCAGGAAAGCGCTTTTGAATGTGTGCAGGCGTGTAGTTTCCAAACGGAATATCATCGTAAGTATCTAAGATAAATTGTCCTAAAATATCTTTACTGTTTTCATCTACTTTTTCAATAATTAAGTCGCTGTGTGCATTTTCAAAAGGTGTTGTCATCAGGTCTTCGCTTCGGTAAACACGCAGAATTTCCAGCAAATGTACTTTTGGAGCAAGTTCAAACAAATGATCTAGTTGCTCAGCTTTAGGATTTTTTATTTTTACACGAATATACTTGCAATCAGATTCCGCAACTTCTTTTTTCAATTCAGACCAATTGGTGAAATCTTCTTCGATATTTAATCTTCCGAAAGGTATTTCAAAAATATCACTTTCTTGTTTTGAATATTCTATCATATCTTTGCAGCTGGTTTTATGGAGTTTTCTTTAGTTATTCCTGTTTATCATTCAGCAAAAAATGCAATCAAGCATTTGCCTGTAGTACATAGCGCACTGCAAGGCAAATATAAAGATTTTGAAGTAATATTTGTTATTGATAACGCGATTATCACTGATGATGTAAAACCGTTGTTTGAACTGGAAAAAGAATACTCAAACATAAAAATCAACCAACTTCAAAAGAATTATGGGCAGCATTTTGCTACTTTATGTGGTTTTTATTTGGCAAAAGGCGACCATATTATGAGTGTTGATGAAGATATGACACAATATGCCATAGAAATTTGCAACACAGATGAATATGAAAAATTTGATGTTTTTTATTTTCATTATGATAAAGACAGTATGTATAATTCGGACACCAGAAAAGTGTTGAGTAATGTATATAAATCGATCATTCAGCGCGTAGTTAACCTTAAAAGAAATTCAACTTTCAGAGTTATTACAAAACCATTGCGGGACAAAATATTTAAGCATAAACATATTTTCTGGAACATTGATGTTATGATCTTTAATAACACTGCAAGTATCGGCAGTATTGATGTGCTACATTGTGATATCACTGATCATAATTCGGCGTATAATTACAAAAAACTCTTCCAGGTGGCTTTTGAAATTGGCTATGAGCATAATACTATTTTTATGAATTTATTATTTGCATCTGTTCCTGCAATTATATACAACCTGCATTATCATGATAGTATGAGAAGAAATGTGGTGTTTGTATTTTTTGCCGTATTGATAACCGGTTTTTTCAAAGCATTAAAAAAGTTTTCCGCAACCACCGAAAATAAAGTCTTACGTGCCTTGAATAAAAAGCAGATTTAATGCTTAATTCTGTATTTGAACAAGTTGAAAATAAATTCGAAAACAGTCTTAAAGCCAACAAAACTACTTTTTCGTTCATTTTTGTAAAACACGGTAGAGATTTCCGTAATCTTCAATTTCAGATGAAATGCCTGTATCATAATTTCCGCATCGGTAAACCAATCATTAGATTTTAACTGCATCTTTTGATAAGCGTCTTTTGTGAAAATCTTTGGTTTTGAATTAATGTCTCTAACCGGAAACGTTGGAGAAAAGAGCAGGCGAAATAATAAGTTATAAGAGTTTGATAAAAAAGTTCGTATAAATCCATCATAGCGTTTTGCGCGATATGTTTTTACTAAATCATACTTGCTAAATTTTATGACACCATACACGATCGGAATATCGCTGGCAGGCATTTGCGCATCGCCATCAATTACAGCAATGTATTTGCCTTTTGCAGCAGATAAACCGGAACGCATGTCCCAGCCCATTCCGCCTTCTTTTTCATTAGCAAGTACTCGTATGTTATTGTACTTTTCAGCTATTTTTTTTGCTAAAGCAGGTGTATTGTCAATTGAGTTTTTATCATAATTGGCAACCAGAACCAATTCAAAAATGATATTGAGTTCGGTAATCTCAGTAACTAACTGATTGATGAATTGCTCGATAATATTTTCGGAATGATAGCATAAAACTACAACAGATAATTCGATGTTATTTGGTTTATCTTGCTCCATTTTCTTAATTGTTCCGAAAATACATTTATTTACCCAATTGGCAAAAAATAGAAATTTAAATGTTGTACTTTTGCCTGATTATTTTTTAGAAACTCAATAATCTCGTTTATAAAAAAAGCACTAAAATATCCGTTATTTTTTTATATAACAATTGTGTTGATAATAGCTTTGTTGTTTGTCAGGTTGCTGCAATTATTTTCGTACAGTATTGATTTAGACGGTGCAGAATTTACTTTTGTTCATTATATACAACAGTTGCTGAATGGACAGCCATTGTATATGAATCCGGAAGCGCATCCATATTCCGCGGTGATTTATGCGCCGTTGAATTTGTACATGGTTTATGGAATCTGTAAATTGTTTTCGGTCGATCAGATACAAGATATACACACTATATTTATTGTCGGTAGAGTTGTAAGTTTTGTTAGCGTTTTATGTTGTTTGTTTTGTGTCGATAAATTTATAATAAAGCATACAAGTGATTATCCAATTCGTGCGAAATGCTTGTTGTTTTTTTTATTGATTATGACTGGTCATGCATACGCGTTCAGGCCAGACAGCATGAAGATATTATTCTTCTTATGGTTTCTATATTATTTCATAGAGTATGTGTATTACACACAAAAAATAACACATTTATGTTTAAGCATACTTTTTGCAAACTTATCTTTCTTGTCCAAACAAGACATTCTTTTTTACGTGTTGTTGTTTGAAATGGTTGTACTAATTTATCACAGAAATTTAAAAACAATTACAGCTTTTGTTGCAACCATTGTAAGTTTTGGCATTACTGTTTTTTTATTAAGATTATTATTCGGAAAATACACATGGATAAGTTTATTCTTATTCAATCTGCAACAAATATCAAATGCTGAATGGTCATACAATATGATCGTTGTAGTTTTTAATACAGCTAGATTGTTGCCGATTTATTGTTTTCTTATTTATTATCTATACTCAGTCAGAAATGATAAGCATGAAATTTTTAAAAAAGTAATTATTACGTCAGGATTGTTATCGTGTGTTGCATCAACATTTTTTTTGTTTCGACCAGGCAGTTATTTAAACTATACCTACGAAGCAATTTCATTACTGATGTTTGGTTTGTTGTTGGTCGTTTTACAACAGCAATATTCATCAACTAAACGAAAAATGATTTTGGTTTATTTCATTTTATTCTTCGTAACAGCGTTGTATAAAAATTATGTAATTAGTTTTGAAAAAGAAAAAAATTATGCAAAAGATTTTAAAGCATATTATGAAATGAGAAATCAAATATTGCCTTTTGTAAATCATAATGAAACATTGTTTGTGCCGGATTTAAAACTCAGTGTTTTTTTGGCTGATAAGAATATTGTCTATGGACATGAATATCATTTAGGACGATTGATTTATGCAAATTTTAAATTACAATCAACATCTCAATTGAAAACAATTTCAAGTAAAGTGTATGATGATAATTTTGTAAACGGAAAGATTGATTATCTTTTAGCTATCAACAAACCAACAGAAATAGAAGTTATAGAAACATATTATCCAAAGTACATTTTGCAACAAAAGCTAAATAATTTTTTGTTGTACAAATTCAAACAGTAAAATTTGCTTATTTCTTTTGCAGTAAACCTGAAAAGTAAGCTGCCTTTTCTTTGTTGTTTTTTCCGTTGTAATAAATTACCAATTGATTTAATAACTGCGGACTTCTTTCGCCGAGTTCAATCGCTTTTTCAAAGTAAACAACAGCAGTATCGTCTTGTAGTTTTTTAGAATAATATACACCTAAATTCATGTATGGATAAGTAAGATTCGGATACTGTTCTAATAGTTCTTTGTTGAGTTTATAACTCAAATCCAGCTTGCCTAAAAGATCGGCATTTTGCGCATACAAAAATAATGTAAGCGAATCCTTTGGATTTCGTCGATATGCTCTTTCAAAGTAGTAAATACTTTTCTCAAATTCTTGTCTTGTCATATACATTCTTGCCATTGAAAAATTAGCTGAAAACTTTGTAGAATCAATCATTAATGCATTTCTGTATAAACGTTCTGCTTTGTTTCTGCTTTTGAAAGTATAAAAATACAAATTGGCCAAACTGATATTAAAATCTGCACTGTACGGATAAATATTGATTGCCTGCTGATAATACGGCAATGCTTTTTTCTGATATTCTTTTATCAATAAAGTATCGGTAGTATTTAAACTTTCTTTAATCAGATTGTTGGCGTAAAAGTAATTTGCAAACGCAGAATTTTCCGAATATTCTATATCATGCGATGCAAGTGTAAGCGTGTCTTTCCAGCAAAAATTTCTGGTAATTGTTAAGTAGGCATAGACAAAGGAAATACATGCTACAAGCACTAAAAATATTTTTTTAAATACGTTGTTTTTTTGCAGTTGGTACTTTGTTATGATTTTGTATGTCAGAATTACCAGAAAGCCGATAAACCATATACTGCTGTTTAATAATGCACGTTCTGAAAATATACCTGTGTAAGGAATTGGAAAATTAGAGTAAAATAAAGTACAACCTAAGAATGCTAAAATAAAAAATCCGAGAATGTCTTTCTTGAAAAATAACCAAATACCACTTATCGTTAAACCAAGATAAACGATAAATGAAATCAACACGGTAGGTTCTGTAACGCTACTGATTGGAAACATATTGAAACCATAATAAAACCGGAGCGGATGCGGTATCAGCAACATTTTGATATGGTAAAAAATAATTTTTAAAACACTTGCTGCATAAACAGGAAAAGTAGTTTTTGCAGACAGCGGGTTTTCGTAAAATGAAGTTACTCTGTTTGTTGGATGTAATGTATTAATCGCGTTTTGAAGAACGATATAAATGAATAAAATCAACAGCACAATTTGACCAACTTTCCATTTTTCTTTTTTGTAAAAAAACAACAATAATAATAAAATCGGAAAATACAGAATGCCAACAATTTTTGATAATAAAGACAGAATTAAAAATACAATAGCCAGTATGCTGTTTTTGATTTTTTTGTCTGAAGTGTTAAAAGCTGCAAATCCGTATTGCATAAATAATAAGCCAAATAGCAGACTTAAAAGTTCATCTCTGTTTTTTAATGAATTTACTACTTCGGTATGAATCGGGTGAATGGCAAAAATCATAGTAATGATCAACGGAATCGTACTGTTGATTTCATCGAGCACAAGCGTTTTTCTTAAAAAATTAAATAATATAATCAGACAAATTGCAAAAAACAGCACATTCATAAAATGGCTTACATAAGGATTTTGCTGAAAAAACTGGTACTCTATAGCATAAGTTATCTGTACGATTGGCCGATAGTCTAATATTACGCCGTTTATTTCCGCATAAGGTTTGGTAATGATAGACGGAATGCCGGCAATACCTTGTTGTATAAAACCGCTTTGAGTAGTAACATAATCATCGTCAATGGAATATTTATTTTTAATAGTGTTTCCATACAAAACAAAAGCCGTTAAAATCAATAAAATATAAACCCATTTTGTTTTGATAATTTGTTCGTTTATGGTCATCGACACTGATTTTTGCAAAGATACACTTATCTTGCAAATCTGATTTTAAATGAGCCGATAAATATTATTTCTTATATTTTTTTCGTAAAATGTTAAAATCGAAAAAACAAAAAAAATCATTTCTTTTTACGAAATAAATAACTCATTTTTGCAGTGAAAGTAGAAATCAACACTAGAAACATCACTTTTATTTTTTTATTCACCTAGACGATTCTATTTTAAAGTGTTTAATTAGGTACTGAAATTTATGAAAAAATATTTAGGCTCGTTTATCTTCTTGTTATTATTTTCAACTTCTCAAGCACAAGTCAGTAAAACAGACTCACTTATTTCCAAACTAACTAAAAAGATTGCTAAAACACAATATGACTTCGATAGACTGATTTATCCAGAATTAGCTTACATAAGAAGACAATACAAAGTGCCAAATATTTCGACAGAAGATTTACCGTTTGCACTGAAACTAAATGATTTTTATTATAAAAAAATCTACAACTACAGAAAGTTGTTTAATGAAAGTTATATAATCACCGAAGATTGTATTTCAGAAGATCCGTATGCCGCAAACAAAGATGGCTATAGATTACAATTGTATAGTTTATATGATAATATTCCTTTGCCTGCAGATTATTTCAAACGTTTGGAAACTGTCTCAAAAGAAGACGATCCGTTTAATAATCCATACTATGTCATGCAAACGATTTATTATCTCAAACGATTTCATCAAAATCTGAATGCATCGGAAAAAAGCCAGTTGAAACAGTTAGAGCAAAGATTGTCTGCGTATATGTATGATAACTATGTGAAAGATAAACCATGGTCGTTCAGAAAATTATTATCGGTAAAAGTGTTAAAAATTAATGAAAGCGAGCTGGTTAAGAATATAGATATGAGTGAAGTGATTGACTATTATTTGCAAAATGGAAGCGCGGACACAAATATTTATGATGTTATGCCATTCAAAGTAGATTTGAACGATACTTTCATCGGAAACGCAGTCGGATTTGAGAAATTGGCTCAATTTCAGTCAATTTCACTATTGTGGATAATTTTAATTGATAAAAAATAACGATTTTTTGCTTGAAATTCAAAATTAATGTTAAATTCACCGCTGTATTCCTTGTTAGAAATGTTATACAAAGTTAAAAAAAATAAAAACCATATTTAAAAAATTATGATATTTCGTCAAATGTAATCCTTAATATATGAAAAGACTCACCCATTTTAAAATGAACAGTTGGAAAAGATTTAGCAGCATATTTTTGCTGTTTTTTCTGTTTACTTTCCAAAAGACAGCGCATGCCCAACAATTTGTGAACATCACAGTAACCTGGATTTCAGCTACAAGTAGTTTAGGTGAATGTAACGATCAGGGAATTGGTGTTTGTAGTAATTTATCACCATTCACATCGGATCCTGATCCGTCTTGGATTGTTGGTGCTAAATTAAATACAGATCTTAGCTTTCCTCCATTAGTATCACATACGGAACAAGATGTGAAGAACGGTACTTGGGCAACAGGTAACGTTTTATATACAGCATCTAATGTATGTGCCAGTCAAATTAATGTTTCAGGTTTAACTTGGGAAGATGATTGTTCTCCTAATAATACATTTGACTTAGGTTGTAATCTTGGATTGTCAAACGACGAGTTATTATATGCTGGAACACAAAATATTAACTTCTTAACTTTTTCTGCCGGTGTAAACCATGATGTTGACCTTTCAATGGGTGGTGTTTCTGCAAGAATACGTTTCAATTATTCACTTGCAGGTCCAGGTGCACCATCAGTAAACGACATTGCTCCGTTTGTATGTTATAATAGCAGAGCAAGATTACAGGTTACATCCGGTTTATCAAATGCAAGTAACTCTTTCTTATGGTATAACAATGCTGCTTTGTCAGGTTTCCCTGTTGGTAGTGGTAGTACGTTCTTAACACCACCTGTTACAGGTGTTACAAGTTATTGGGTTGCTGAAGGTACTTTATTAGGTTGTAAAGGCCCTGCTACACGTGTAACGGTTACACCATACGCACAAATTTCAGCACCTACCGCTACAATTTCACCAAATCCATATTGTGACCAAACACAAGTACAAATTACAGGAAATTCTACAGATGCGAACTCTGAAGGTAGATTTAACTGGTATGCAAATGTTAGTGGTGGTGCTGGTACAGATTTATTATTCATAGGTAATCCATTAATTTATAATGTTGATGGAGCAACAACTATATATGTTACAGAAGAGATTAATGGTTGCGAAAGTGTACCGGTTGCAATAAATATTGCACCATTAACTACACCTGCTGCTCCGGTTCCAGATCAGGTAACGGTAACAGCTTGTAATGGCACACCAACACAAGTTACGCTATCTGCTTCAGGCGCTGCAACACTAGAATGGTTTGCAGATGCTGGTGCAAATACTTTAATTGGCACAGGTTCTTCTATTAACGTTACAGTAACAGGTGGTACTACGTTTTATGTACGTTCAAACAACGGTACATGTGCAAGCCAACTAGTTGCAGTTCCGGTTCCGGTTAATAATGCTCAGGCAGCTACACCAGATGTAGATATAATCAATGCATGTTCAGGTTCTGCACCTTCTATTATCATCAATGACTTAGGAGGTGGAGAAGTATATGACATTGCAACAGATCCTGATTTTGTAGATATTATTTATACAGGAGTGGCTCCTGATACTTATCTTTTAGATCAACAAACTCAACCTAAAACATATTATGTAAGAGCTAGAGGCAATGGTGTTTGTCCTAGTGAAGTTGTTCCTGTATTTATTGGAGTTATTGGAAATCCAAGCAGTCCAAGTGCAGTTGCAGACAGAATATGTGTTGGTAGCCCTGCAATTGTAAGAGTAACAACTGCAAATGCCGGTTGGATGTACATATTTGACTTTAATGGTACTTACATTGATAGCTTTAATGTAGTATCAAATCCATTAGTAACATTCACAATTCCTGCATCTCAGTTTCCTGCTGCAGGTACATATACATATTATGTACAACAACAAGGTGGCGGACAAAATGGATGTTACTCAGATCCGGTACCTGTTACTATAGTTGTATCGGCTCCGCCTGCTGCTCCTGCAGTAAATGCAACAAGAGTAGTTTGTGACCAGGAAGAAACATTTGTACAAGCTTCTGGTACTGCTGGTGCTACATTTACTTGGTACCAAACTGCAGGATTAACGCGTGCAGTACAAGTTGGTGCTATATATAGTATTCCTGCACCATTACTAATTAATACAACAACAGCTCCTATTCAGTACACATTCTATGTAACACAAACTGTAAATGGATGTACAAGTGCTGCAACACCAGTAAACGTAGTAGTATTACCACGTGTAAATCCGGTAGTTGTTGATGAAAATATAATTGATGCTTGTGTTGGCGGTTTCGCAACTTTTGAGGTTGATATAGCAAACTCAGGTTTAGGTTCATTTGGTAATATATTCTTAGGATGGTATCCATCTCCAACACGAGGTGATATCGGTTTCTATCCTGCAGATCCTGAAATTTTTGAAACTCCATTTGTTTATCACAGTGAGATCTATTATGGTATAGTACAACAAGCGTGGAATGTTGGTGGCGGTGTAATTAAATACTGCTCTAGCACACCAACGGAAGTTGCTGTAAATGTAGTAGGTGTTCCATCTGTAACTGTACCGGATGTATTACCTGCATGTGAAGGCGATACAGTTCAGGTAGTGGTTACAATCCCTGAAAATTCAGATGTAATTAACATTGGTATTCCAGGATTTGGTACTATCGGTAGTGCAACAACAACTGGTTTTGGAGGAGGAACTTTAACTATTCCTTTAGAACCGGACTTTTTCCCTGCAGGTGGTGGTGATTTTGGTTTATATATAGAAAACTTGGCAGATAATGGTTGTGAGTCAGAAAGAACATATTTCAATGTTCACATAGACCCTACACCTGTGGCTCCAACGGCAGAACCAGATACTATTTGTGTTGGACAATCAACAACTTTAGTAGCAACAGGAGCTGCTGGTGCTACATTTACATGGTATGATGATGTTACTTTAACACACGGTATTCAAGTAGGTGCAGAGTACAATACTCCAGCTTTATCTAATACCACTACATATTATGTAACACAAAAAACAGGTAATTGTGAAGGACCTGCTACAGCTGTTGAAGTTGTAGTTAATCCTGCTCCTGAATTGCCTTATGGTGTTGAAGGTTATACAATATGCTTAGGACAGACTATTCCAGCAGGACAAGGTTTACAAGCACATTGTGGTGATGCAACTACGCCTGTAACTCAAACAGTAAGTATTCCTGCTTCAGTTACCACTTTACCAGGTTTTCCAATGACAATTGGTCCTGATGAAGGTGAAGGAGGCGGAACTGTATCTTTTGATGCGTCTGCAATCCCTGCCGGTGCAACTGTTACAAAAGTAACTTTGACAACAAACATAGCACATACGTGGGTAGCTGATGTTTATATGAAATTAAATTCACCAGCAGCAACATCTGTAGATGTTACAAATCCAACTTGGCTGAGTACATTAAGCAGTAATTTTGGTACTTCTAATGGTTCGGTACCAGCTATATATACGTTTGATGATGCTGCGGTAAACTCGCTAACTCCAGGTTTAGGTTCTACTTATGATTTTCCTGCGGGTTCATATCAACCATATAATGCACTTAGTGCATTTAATGGTTCTGATCCGTCTGGTGTTTGGACATTGGATGTTGCTGACATTTATATTTCCGACGAAGGTCTCTTACAAGATGCTAATTTAAATATTACATACACTTTAGGTTCGTCAACAGTTACGAATATTTCAGGTACTGCTGTTGGTTCACCATCTGCGAGTTTGCCTTTAAACATTGTAGGACCTGATCCTGATTTTGTGGCGTTCGATGCTTCATCAATACCTGCTGGTTCAACTGTAACGAAAGTAACGATATCTACATCAGTGGCGCATACTTGGGGCGGTGATTTAGAAATGACATTAACATCTCCTAATGGTACTACATTAGAATTAGTAAATGGCAGTGGTATTGGAAGTGATAATTATGGTACTTCTAATGGTACTGTTCCTGCAACATACATCTTCACAGATGCGGCAGCAGCAGTAATAGCAGGAATTCCAGGTGCTAACCAAAATTTAGTTCCAGGCTCTTATAAACCTAACGATGCATTTAGTGCATTTGTAGGTGAAAATGCTACAGGAGTTTGGAAATTAAAGGTTTTAGATAATGATGATTTTTCAGATGATGGTATTTTAGACAATGCTACAATTTCTATCTCATATTTAGGTGCTGCTGACGCAGGTTCATTAACATGGTGGGATTCTCCAACTGGTGGAACACAAGTTGGTTCAGGTACACCATTTGTACCGTCTCAATATGATACACTGGCACCTGGCGATTATACTTATTGGGCGCAATGTGAGGAGAGTTCTTGTTCTAACAGTAGAGTTCCGGTAGTGCTAACTGTGCTTCCTGGTGTTACTGCTCCAATTGTAACTGGTAATGATGGTCCTATTTGTGAAGGTTCTATAACTACATTAACAGTAGCAAATCCATCTTCTCAAGTAGAATGGTATGCAGACTCTAACTTAACTACGGTTCTCCACATAGGAAACACATATACAACTCAACCACTAAACGCAACTACAACATTCTATGTAGTTAATAATAATGGTACGTGCTTAAGTCCTTGGACTGCTGTTACAGTTGTAGTAAATCCAAGACCAGAAGCTCCAATTGCATCTGAAGGATTTTATGTAACATGTTTCGATGATTTCACAGTATTACAAGCTGCGAATGATGCAGGTGATGATATTCACTGGTATGCAGATAAAGATGGTTTTGTTGACTTAACAGGTAATTTTGGTGATGATGACAATGGATTCTTTACGACTCCTGAGTTAGCATCTTGGACGATATTCTATTTCGATGCTGTTGATCCGGTTACAGGTTGCCATAGTGAAATGCAATGGGTTGAGGTTTACACAACGCCTAAATTCGAAGCGCCAAGATTAGACGATGTTACTGTTTGTGAAAACGCAGATTCGGTAACATTGACAGCACATGTTACATATCCATTAGACTTATTAACTGATGGTTATGACAACTTTACATTCTTACAAGCAATAGTACAATTTTTTGATAATACTGGTACTGGTTCTGGTGGTCCATTCACAAACTTAGGTACAGCTACTGTACCGTTAGATCCATTCAACGGTGTTTTAGAAGGATTAGCAACATTAACAATACCTAAAGTAGGTTCAGATTATGATTATTCTGCGCCTGGTAGCTATGATATTGGTGCTATTACATCTCAAATCTGGTTAAACTTATTCTTGTTCGACATTTTCCAATGTAACTCAGATATTGCTACAGCTACTTTAACAGTTGTACCAACACCAGAAGCTCCAACTGCTGTTGCTGCGCCAATCTGCGCTGGTAACTCTACAATAATTACAGCAGAAGGTGAAGATGGTGCTACATTTACATGGTATGATTCTCAAGGATTGACTCATGCAATACAAGTTGGTGCACAATTAAATACACCTGTATTAATTACAAATACTACCTATTGGGTAACTCAAACTGTAAATGGTTGTACAAGTGATGCCACAGAGGTATTGGTTACAGTTAACCCATTACCTGCAACGCCACAACCAACTGCTGATCCTAACCCAATTTGTGAAGGTGCAACAATTAACTTATTTGCAAATTCTCCTGGACCTGGCAAATTATATGCTTGGACTGGACCACATAGTTTTACATCTACGTTAGAAAATCCAACCATACCAAATGCTACTGAGGCAAATAACCAAGGTGTTTATACATTAATAGTTACTGATTCATTGACTGGTTGTTCATCATTACCTGGTAGTGTTTATGTGGAGATTATTCCAACACCAGATCCACCATCAATTACTTCTAACAGCCCATTGTGCGAAACTGAAGATTTAATATTGACTGCATCTGAAGTTGCTGGTGCTACATTATACACATGGTATGGACCAACAGGTGCTGTGATCGGTACTTCAGTAATACCTACATTTACAGTTCCTGCAATCACAGTTGCTCAGGCTGGAAATTACAGCGTAACTGTAACAGTTGCTGGTGGTTGTACTTCACAAAAAGCTACGACTACAGTTGTTGTTAAACCTAAACCGGCTGCTCCTGTAGTTACTCCTGATGTTGTAACTTTATGTGAAAGAGATTCATTTGGAGTTTGTGCCACATCAACATCTGTAAAAGCAATTTACTCATGGACAGGACCTAATGGATTTGCAGCTAACACAAACTGTATTTCAGTTCCGAAAGTTACTGTAGCAAATGCAGGTTGGTACTATGTATCTGTTTCTGTAGATGGTTGTATATCTGATAAAGATTCAGTTCTTTTAGTAGTAAATCCTGCTCCGACTGTTGATACTGTATTTAGCAATGCTCCAATATGCGAACACCAAACATTACAGTTAACCGCTGTTGTACAACAAGGTTCTCCATATGCATTTGCTTGGTCTGGTCCAAACGGATTTACTTCTACTGCACAAAATCCATCGATTGCAAACGTTACAGAAGTTCAACATCAAGGTTTCTATACTGTTGTAGTTACAGATACGCTGACAGGTTGTACAACATATCCAAAATCTATTTATGTTGAAATCAATGCGTTCCCTGATAAATTGATAGCTAATAATACAGGTCCTGTGTGCGAAGGCTTCCCATTCACGTTAGATGCTACTAAAGTATTCGGAGCTACTTATTTCTGGCAAGGTCCAAATACTACAGATACATTTACAACAGTTTATCCTACACACACTGTAACAATCGATCCATCTACTCCAAGTCAGACTGGAACATGGACAGTTACGGTAACATTGCCTGGAGGTTGTGTTGATTCAGCTAAAACAGATGTAATTGTTTATGCTAATCCAATCGCAGATGCTGGTAATGATACATCTGTGATACAAGGAACGATTTATCAGTTACATGGTACAGGTGGAATTACATTTAACTGGACACCAAATACATTCTTAGATCATGACAATATTCCTAATCCATTATTCTTCACAGAAAATGCTCCTTTAGGACCAAATGTATTTACTTTGACTGTTTGGGATTTACACGGCTGTACGGATAAAGATGAAGTTACAGTTACAGTATTGCCAAATACAGATTTAATTATACCGGACATCATTACACCAAATGGAGATGACTTAAACGAAAATTGGGTAATAGGTCATTTAGAAAATGTAGGTGCATATACATTACAGTTATTTGCTAGAGGCGGTGCATTATTATACAGCACTTCTAACTACCAAAATGACTTTAACGGTACAATTAACGGTAAAAATCTTCCGGATGGTGCTTACTGGTTCGTAATTACTACACCGCAGAAAACATATAAAGGTGCATTACATATCAAAAGATAATTAAACAGGAATGAAGCTAAATAATAATCTAAGTAAAATCATAAAAATGAAAATAAATAAAATCATCAGCTTAGTTGCCTTGTTAATTGCTGGCTTTCAGTTGTCAAATGCTCAACAAATGCCAGTCTATAACAACTACTTCTTGAATCCGTTTTACTACAATCCTGCACGTGCAGGTACAGATCCGGATGGAGGTCGTATTAACTTAGGTTTCCAAAAGCAATGGGACAGAATGCCTTCCGGACCAATATCTACCTATGGTAGCTGGGACGGTAGAATTAAAAGTTCTAATATGGCTTTAGGTGCTACAATTTACCACGACAGAACAACGAAAAGTTGGCATAACACAGGTGGAAGTTTAGCATATGCATACCACATACCATTTAAAAAAGACAAAACTCATTTCTTGTCGATTGGTTTGCAAGCAGGTGTTAATTCTATCCGTGTTGGTGATTTTAATCCTTACCAACCAGGTGATGTTGCAACTTATAACTCCAGAAGCGTAAACTTTGATTTATCAGTTGGTATCAATTATCATTGGAAAGGATTGAATGTCGGTTTCTCAGTTCCACAAGTTTTAGGTAACAAAGTGAAATTCCGTTCAACAGATCCTTCAAACAGCACTTCAACAAGAATTCAACGCCAATACATTTTTATGGCGAGTTATGATGCTAAATTAGGTAAAAAGAAAGATTGGACTTTATCACCAAATGTAATGGTAAACTTCATTCATAAATCACTTCCTGTTTACTTAGATATTACGCTAATGGCTGCATATAAACACTTAGCTTGGTTAGCTGTTGGATACAATAATGGTGGTGGTTTAAAACCAAATGGTGATACTAAAGGATGGATTTACTCAAATGCAGCTGGTTTACATGCTACAGCAGGTGTAAGTGTTAAAGAATTAGTAGATATTAGTTATACTTTCAAAGCTCCGGTTGGCAAAAAATCTGAACTTTTAGCATTCAATAACTTAGGTTCTACTCACGAGATTTTATTGAGTTTTAGATTGAAACGCAAAACAGATCAATCTGAATTTGATAAGCACAAAAAGAAAACAGAAGAAGATATTGCTAAAGTTAACCAAAAAGCAGATGATGCTGGCAAAAAAGCGGACGATGCTATGGCAAAAACAGATTCTTTAGGGAAATCATTAGGAGATAAAATCTCTGAAGTTGAAAAAACAGCAAACGATGCTAAATCAAGTTCTGATAAAAACACTAGTGATATCGAAAAAGTATCTGCACGTTTAGATAATATAGTTTACAAAAAATTTGGTTCAGTTTACTTTGAAGTTGATAAATTTGCTTTAACTGATGAAGCTAAAGCAAGTATTGATGCTTTCAAATCTAAGCTAGCTGAAATGAAAGGTAACTACTTTATCTATTTAACAGGTAATGCTTCGTCTGAAGGAGGTACATCATACAACCAAGCACTTTCTGCTAAACGTTGCGATGCTGTTAAACGCTACTTAGAAGGTATCGGTATTTCTCAAAGAGTATTATTATTGCCTTATGGTGAAAACTCTTGGGTAACTGAAGGTCAAAAAGTAGAAGAAGACAGAGCTAAAAACAGACGTGTAGATATTTACTTAAGTGGTGAATAATTCGTACTGATACAAATAAAAAATCCCAAAGCGTAGCTTTGGGATTTTTTATTTTAGTAAAACTGTAAAGTGTATTTGCTTTTTATAGACTTCTTGCGAAATTCAAGAAATCTCACGCGCACGCGTCATGGCGAGGCACGAAGCCATCTTATTTGAATGACAAAGAGATTGCTTCACTGCGTTCGCAATGACGCGCGATGCGCAGAATAGTAAATTTCGCAAGAGGTCTGTTGTAAATCTAATTGTTAAAGATAACTTTCTGCTTTTTCAACGGTAGATTTTGAGCCAATATAAATAGTTGTGCGTTCATGCAATTTTGTCGGTACAATGTCTAAAATTCTGTCTTTACCATTACTTGCTTTTCCACCTGCTTGTTCTTGTAAAAATGCCATTGGATTACATTCATACATCAAACGCAATTTACCGTTTGGTGTATCTTTAGTCGCAGGATAAAAGAAAATACCGCCTTTTAACAAATTGCGATGTAAATCAGCAACCATAGAACCAATGTATCGAAGTGAAAAAGCTTTCTTGGTATCACTTTCCTGACAATATTCAATAAATTGCTTGGTTCCTTCTGTAAAAGAGTTGTAATTGCCTTGATTTACTGAATACGTTTTAGCATTTAATGGTGTTTTTATATCTAGATGTGATAGGCAAAACTCACCAATCGATGGCTCTAATGTAAAACCATTAACACCATTACCAGTCGTATAGACCAACATGGTGGAAGAACCATAAATGACATAACCTGCGGCAACTTGTTTGTCACCTATTTGTAAAAAATCTTCTAAAACACAATTCTCACCATGATTTGAAATACGTTTAAATACAGAAAAAATAGTACCAACAGGCGCAATTACATCAATATTACTCGAACCATCCAGCGGATCGAATAATACCACATAGCTTGCATCTTTTCTGTTTTCAAATGCTACAAAAGTATCTTCTTCTTCGCTGGCAATACCACAACATTCACCACTGTTTTGCAGGCATTTTATCAAAATTGAATTCGCAAATTCATCTAATTTTTTTACTTCTTCGCCTTGAATATTTGTTTTTTCGGCATCGCCTAAAATAGTATCAACCAAACCGGCACGGCTTAAATCGCGATTAACAATTTTTGCAGCTAATCCTATGTCACGAAGCAAGCCGGAAAGTTCGCCGGTAGCTTCAGGAAAGCGTTCCTGTTCTTCAAAAATAAATTCATCTAATGTTACTAATCGCATTTTGTTTTATTTGATGCAAAGATAAAAAAAATCACTTGCATTCATGATTTTCAAAAATCAGAGATTAGTACGCATTTTAATTTTTACTTAATAGCTGTTGTTGTATTACCAACTTCTATTTGTCTATTTTAGTAGTCCAAAAAATGAATGCAATCAACAATATAACTATACGAAAAGCAGAAGCAGCCGACTTGACACAGGTTTATGCATTGATCAAAGAACTGGCAATTTTTGAAAAAGCACCTGAACAACCAAGTATTTCTATAGAGAAATTTATACAGGAAGGTACTGCCAAAAATCCACGTTATTATGTACTGGTGGCTGAAACAGAAAATGATATTGTCGGCATCGCTTTGTATTATTATGGCTATTCATCGTGGAAAGGTTCGATGTTGTATTTGGATGATTTAGTAGTGAAAGAAACACACAGAAAGCTAGGTATCGGTAAATTATTAATGGACGAGATTATCAATATTGCAAAAGAAGAAAAAATTAATTTAGTAAAATGGCAGGTGCTGAATTGGAATGAAAATGCCATTAACTTTTATAAAAAATATCCGGTAGTTTTTGATGATGAATGGATAAACGTAAAAATTGAAAAAGAACATTTAAAGTAAGCAAATGAAAGTATTTAAATTTGGTGGTGCATCGGTGAAAGATGCGAATGGAATTAAAAATGTAGCGTCGATCATTGAGAAATATGGCGAAAAAAATTTGGTAGTTGTGGTTTCTGCTACAGGAAAAACAACCAATGCATTAGAAGATGTAATTCATGCTTATTTTAAGAATGAAGATGCGAAAGCAAAATTTGATATTGTAAAAAATAATCACCATACCATTTGTAAAGATTTATTTGGAAATGAATCGCATGAAGTATTTGATAAACTGCAAAATATTTACGCAGAAGTTGACTGGCAATTAGAAGAAGACAGAAAAGAAAGCTATAACTATGTGTATGATCAAATCGTGTCGCAAGGCGAGTTAATCTCATCTGTAATTTTAAGTGCGTATTTGAATGAAGTTGGTGTTAAAAATACATGGTTGGATGTTCGTGATGTGATGAAAACAGATGATACATATCGCGAAGCAATTGTGGACTGGAATAAAACACAATCATTAATGAATAGTGTTGTGAAGCCATTAGCGAAAGATAGTATCGTGGTAGCACAAGGTTTTATTGGCTGTACCGCTGAAAACTGCACGACGACATTAGGTCGCGAAGGTTCGGATTATACGGCTGCAATTTTCGCAAATATGCTGGATGCTGAAAATCAAACGATTTGGAAAGATGTGCCTGGTGTAATGAACGGCGATCCGCGGGTATTTGATGACGCTGTTTTTATGGATGAAATTTCATTCAATGAAGCAGTGGAAATGACGTTCTATGGTGCTACAGTAATTCATCCAAAAACGATTAAACCATTACAAAATAAAAACATTCCGTTGCTGGTAAAATCATTTATTAATCCTAAAGGCAAAGGAACTAAGGTTGGCGGCAGCGATAATAATTTGCCACCAATAAGAATTGTAAAAAATAATCAGGCATTGATCACCTTGCATACGAAAGATTTTTCTTTCGTTGAAGATGATGTAGTTGCAACAATTTTTAATGCGTTCTCAAAAGCGAATCTGAAACTGAATATGATGCAGCAAGGCGCGATTTCATTTGAAGCGGTTGTTGATTATATTCCTGAAAAAATTGAAAAAGTAAAAGCAACATTACAAGATAAATTTGACTTTGTAATCGATGAAAATCTATCGATCTTAACAATTCGTCATTACACAAATTTCGATTTGATCAATAAGCACAAAGGTGATAAAAAAGCTATTTTAGAGCAACGCAGACCAAGCACTTACCAAGGTTTATTGACGTAGTTGAAAAATTACAATTTTTAATGATTTGTTAGATACATTTTTTTTTATTAGAAAAAAAATGAGAAAAACCTTGCCTCAAATTATTATATCTTAATAAAATAATTTATTATTTTTATACGTTTTAATAAAAACGAGAACACAGATTTTTCGTTTTGGCACACTTTATGATTGTACAAATAAATTATTTTTTTTATGACAAAACACATTAAAATTTTTCTGGGCATTTTATGCTGCCTGAATTTGTCTGCCGCATTTGGACAGGTTATGAAAGAATTAGATTCTTACACTATTATTGAAAAAGGTATAGAATTACACGATAACCAAAAATATTCCCAGGCAATTGCTGAATTTAAAAAAGTAAATAAGAATGATACCAATTTCGCAATCGCGACTTTAGAATTGGCGAATTCATATATCGCAAACAAACAGGATTCATTGGCTGTCATTGCTTGCAACCAACTGTTGAATTTATCTACAGGTTATGAGCCAAATGCTTATTTGCATAAAGCAAATGCTTTAGACAATATGGGAAAAACAGACGAAGCAATTAAAGTATATGAAGAAGCAATAAAAAAATATCCATTAAATAATGCGTTTTATCATGAGTTAGGTATTGTAAAATACAATCAGAAAAAATACAAAGAAGCGCACGATTTATTTGCAAAATCAATAAAATACAATCCATTCTATGCGGCAAGCCATTATCAAATGGGTAACATGGCCATCCTGCAAGGTAAAGTTGTGCCTGCAATTTTGGCCTGGAGTTATTATTTATTGATAGATAATTCTTCTGACCGAGCAAAAATGATTGTAACAAAACTGGAAAAAATTGCACAAAATGAATTCGACTTTTCAGATGCAACAACTATTGAAACATTAAGTGAACAAGATGATTTTTCTGAAATTGAAGCGCTGGTAAAATCAAAAGTGGCTTTAGGAAATAAGTATAAATCAGAGATTGATATCAATTATAATCTAACAAAACAATTACAGTTAGTATTTGAAAAATTAGCTGTTGATAAAAATGATAAGGGCTTTTACATGCAGTTTTACGCACCTGTTTTTGAGCAAATTTATAAAGAAGGTTATTTTGAGCCGTTTGCTTACAGCATTGTCTCAGGAATGGGCGTAGATAAAATAAATACATGGGTAAAAAAACATGAAAAAGATGTTACAGCATTCTCAAAATGGTTTGTTGATTATACAGGTTTACACAATTCTACATTTGATGAAACACTGAATGGTAAAACGGTTGCTGCTCGTCATTGGTACACCAACTCCAATAAATTGGCAGCAGTTGGAAACACAGACGCTGTTGGAAATCCAACCGGCTACTGGAATTATTATTACACGAATGGTATATTAAAATCAGAAGGTGGTTATAATAATCAAGGTAAAAGAAATGGACCTTGGAAATTCTATTATGCTACAGGAATTATCGAAAGTCTGGAAAATTATGACAATGGACAAATATTAGGCACTGGTAAAGACTATTTTAAAAACGGCAGCATTCATTTAGATAAGATTTATAAAAACAGCTTGTTGGATGGACCGCAAAGCTCTTATTATCCTACTGGTTTGAAGAATACAACATATGATTACAAAGCAGGAAAAGAGGATGGAAAAGAAACACAGTATTATCCAAATGGAAAATTGAAATACAGTATTTCTGTTGTAAATGATAAATATGAAGGCAGTATTACTCAATATTATGATAACGGACATGTAAAAGAAAAATCATCTTTTAAAAACGGTAATCGCGACGGAAAATATGAAGAATTTTATAACTATCCTGAAAATCAAATTTCTTCTACAGGTATGAACGCAAATGGCTTTCAGGTTGGAGAATGGAAATCATATCATCAAAATGGAAAATTACAGCAAATAGGTAAGTACAATAAAAACGGTGAAAGAGATGGAATCTGGAAAGAATTTTTTGATAATGATACATTGTCTTCTATAGAAGAATATTCTAACGGAAAACTGGATGGTGATGGTAAAAACTATGATTATAAAGGAAATCTGACAGAAGAATATTCTTATAAAAATGATATTTTGCAGGAGTACAAGGCATATAATTCAGCAGGAAAAATTATTTTCCAGAATAAAAAAGATGGCAAACGAAATTATGATTTGCTGTTGTATCATCCAAACGGCAACAAACGCAAAGAAGGAAAAATTGTAAATGGAAAAAACGATGGAGAATGGAAATTTTATGATTTAGACGGTTTCTTGACAGACAAGATTGTGTATGTAGATGGTAAAAAACAAGGTAAATCTTATAGCTACTACGAAAACGGAAAAATAAAAGACGAGACCAATTATGTGGACGGTGAAACCGATGGATATTATAAAGAATATTATAAAAACGGCAATATCAAACGTGAAGGTCCTTATGTAAAAGACCAGCAATTAGGTGTTTGGACAGAATATTATTTTGATGGAAAACCTAAAAATATCTACTATTATAAAAATGATGAGATTGATGGCTGGCAGGAATATTATGCAGTAAATGGAAAATTAGATGCTGAAGAATATTATGAATTAGGTTATCTGAAACGCAGAATTGATTATGATTCTACAGGAAAAGTACTCAGTGAAAATGTATTTGATAAAGGCACCGGCGATTTGGAAATAAAATTTCCCAATGGGAAAACATACCAGAAATCTACTTTTAAAAATGATATGAAACAAGGCGTTTCTACTACTTATTATCCAAATGGACAACCTTATTTGACGCAAAATTATCTTGATGGAAGATTACACGGTGAAGCTAAATTTTTCTACACAAGCGGAAAAGTAGAATGGATAAATAATTTTGAATTTGGAAACAGAGTCGGAAAAAATGTACACTACGACGAAAACGGAAACGTATTGGATGAAGTGACTTATTTATACGGCAAATACAACGGTAAATACATTACCTATTATCCAAACAAACAGATAAAATTTTCCAATAGCTACAAAGCCGGCGAGTTGGATGGCGATAGAGAAATGTATGATGAAACCGGCGAATTAGTTATTCAGCGAAATTATCACAATGGCTATTTGTTGAGCTATACTTACTATGACAAAACCGGAAAATTAATAACACCGGTTCAAGTAAAAAATGAAACAGGAAATGTAAAAGCATTTTTCAAAAATGGTTCGCCATCCATCGATTATACTTTAAATAAAGGTGTTTTAGTTGGCAAACGAACTGTGTATCATCCAAATGGAAAAGTAAAAGCAGATGAAGATTATGAATATGGAAATCAAATTGGTGTAAGCAAATACTATTATTCATCAGGTCAGTTAGAAGCTGTAGAAAATTATGCGAATGATGAAAAAGATGGTAAATGCACTTATTACTATGAAAACGGAAAAGTAAAAAGTGAAGATTCATACATAAATGGCGAACTGCATGGAGTTTGCAAAAAGTATGATAATACAGGTAAACTTATTAAAACATTGACTTATTATAATGGAATATTGATCGATGAAAAGTAACAGCATTTTAAAAGACAAGTATCTTATTCTTTTTTTAGCAATTGCATTGCAAAGTATATTGCAGGTTTGTTATGCACAGGAAGAACTCGTTGAAGAAGCAAAAGCAAAATATCCTGACGCGCGCGCAGTAATTCTGAACAACAAAGAAGAATATAACATCTTTATTGAAGACGGAAAGCTCAAAGGAACGTGCGAAGTAAACCGTCAGATATACATCAATAAAGAATCAGCAATTTCTTTACAAAACGAGTCGGTTTCCACAAATTCATTTATGGAAGCGAAAGATATTAATGCTTATACGTTAGTTCCGAAAAATAAAAAATACGAAAAACGAAAAGTAGAAAAGATTGAATTAAAAGACGACTTGTCCGATATTGCATTTTACGATGAACAAAAATCGTATAAGTTTGTGTTTCCATCAGTACAGGTTGGTGCTATCACGAGTTTAACACACCAGATCATTTACAATGATCCGCATTTTATGGGCAGTTTTTATTGGACTGATTTTATTCCAAGTATTCAAAAAGAATTAAAGATCACCGTTCAGAAAAATATCAATATCAATTACAAGATATTTAATCAGGATAAACTCAATATTGAATTTACGAAAGAAGAGAAAAAGAATGAGATCATTTATACATGGAAAACAAAAAATACCGATGCTGTGCAACGATACGATGATGCGCCTGACTTTAGGTATTATGAACCATATTTGATTTTCTACATCAGCAATTACGAAATCGACAAGAAGCCACAGCAGTTGTTAGGCACTACAAAAAATCTTTACAACTGGTATTATGATTTGCTGAAAAATATCAATAAAAAAGAAGAGACAGCACTGAAAAATATTGTAGATAGTTTGGTTGCTGGTACTACCGACGAAATGCAAAAAGTGAAGAAGATTTTTTACTGGGTTCAGGATAATGTTTCTTACGTTGCATTTGAAGATGGATTAGGTGGATTGGTGCCACGCGATGCAAGTGCTGTTTGTGCAAAAAAATATGGCGATTGCAAAGACATGGCAAACATCATTAACGAAATGCTGAAACTGGCTGGCATCAAATCATATCTTACATGGATTGGCTCGCGTGATATTCCAACCGGTTATTCGGAAAATCCAACGCCAATGGTAGATAATCACATGATCACGTCTTATTTGGATAAACAAAATAAATGGCATTTCTTAGATGGAACCGGAAAGAAAGCAGACATTGATCTGTACACGTCTTTCATTCAGGGAAAAGAAGCGTTAATTGGTATTAGTAAAGATAGTTTTATGCTGGTAAAAGTGCCTGTAAAAGATACCAATATCAACCAGACTTTAGATACAGTAATAATGGATGTGAAAGATAAATTATTGGTTGGAAAAGGAAATGCAACACTAATCGGTTATGATGCACTCAATTATTATTACCGAACGCAATCCATGACGAAAGAAGAAAAAGAAGATTTCTTTAAACGTTATTTTACAAAAGGAAATAATAAAGTGCAGATCACCAATTCTGTATTGGCAAACAGCGACAGAGCACCGATTTACGCAACGTATAATTTCAATTTACCAGATTATATCAGGTACAATCAGAATGAATTGTATGTTAATCTGAATTTAGATAATGATATCGGTTTGGAAACCATCAACAGCGACAGGAAAATTCCATTGGAATTTCGTCATAAAACAAAAAAAACAAATGTCGTGATTCTGAATATTCCGGAAGGTTACAAAATAGATTATATTCCTGAAAATGTGCAAAACGGAAATGAAATCATCGGCTACAATAATCATTACGAAGTAAAAGATAACAAAATAATTTTATCTGCAGGTTTTTATATCAATACGTTACTCTTACAGCCAAAAGACTTTGAAAAGTATAATAAAATATTGACCGAACAGGTAAAAGCAAATAAACAAGTAGTTTCATTTATAAAAAAATAATCAATGATGTTCAAAATAAAATTAGTTGTCGCATTGCTGATGATTGGATTTTTTCAGTCGCAGGCAGACGAATTGATGTACAAAAAATGTGATTGGAATGCAAATCCGAAAATCCACGAATTAACACCTGAAGAAAAAGAAGATAATTATACGGTTTTAAAAGAAAAGTATTTGTTGGATTTTGTGTATGAACCTTCCGGTGAATTGGTATTGTATGAAACAAGACATGTTATTATTCATTTCAATAACGAAAAAGGAATTGAAGAAATGAATAAGATCTATATTCCTACATCAACTGTTTTGGATGAGATTGATTTAAAAGCACGTACCATTACACCAGATGGCAAAGTGATTCCGTTAAAAAAATCGGATATTAAAAAGATAGATAATCTTGAAGAAAAAGGACCTTTTACAATTTTCGCGATGGAAGGTATTGAGAAAGGCGGCGAGATCGAATATATTTATACAAACAAAAAAAATTACAAGACCAACAGTTCTGTTTATGTGCAAACAGATCAGATAAAAAATGACATTAGTGTAGATATTTATTCGCCGGAAAATTTAATTTATGAAGGAAAAGGATATAATGGTTTTCCGGAATTTACGGTTGATACAATTATCAAAAAGAGAAATCATATTTATGCTTCTGTAGCAAAAGTTAAAGCATTGAATGAAGAAAAAAATTCTGCTTATGATGCGAACAAAATGCGTTTTGACTATCAATTAGTGTATAATGTTGCAAAGTCAAGAGCGCGCATGTACACTTGGGAATACTCCGGAAATAATATTTATACAAACAATTTTACCTTTGAAAAATCAGAAGTAAAAGCAGTTGATAAATTCATTTCAAAATTAGGTTTGGCAAAATTATCTTCTGATATAGCAAAAATTCAGGCATTGGAGCAATTTATGAAAACCAATATCAACTTGAAAGAAATTGACGAATTCATTCCTGTTGATAAGATGCTGGATTTAAAATATGGTAATGAATCTTCGTTCCAACGCTTTTATGTTGCTGCGGCACAAGCATTGAATATTCCGGTGGAAGTAGTAGTTACTACCAATCGTATGGATAGAAAATTCGATCAAAGTTTCCAGTCATTAAATTCATTACAGGAATATTTAGTGTATTATCCATCAATTGGAAAATTCCTGTGTCCGAATAATTATTTAAGCAGATTAGGATATCCGCCGCCGGCATTAATTGGTAATAAAGGTTTGTTCGTTAAAGAAACATCTGTTGGTGATATTAAAACAGGAATTGCAAAAGTGAAAACAATAGATTTTGCGACCAGCAAAGACTCATATAATAATATAACGGCATCCGTTACTTTTGATCCGGATAATTTTACACCAAAGATTAAAATGAAATTAGAGTTAATGGGTTACAGTGCATATTCTGTACAGCCGAATTTGCTTTATATGGAAGAAGATAAGAAAAAAGAATTTCTGGATAATATTTCTAAATTAATGGGTGTTGAAACAGTTGTAAAATCAACAAAAATGGAAGGTGCTAAAAGCACTGATATTTTGATCAATCCTTTAGTTATTAACAGCGAAATAGAAACACCACATCTTATAGAAAATGCAGGCAATAAGTATTTATTTAAAGTAGGTGAGATGTTAGGTCCGCAAGATGAGATGTATAAAGATAAAGTGCGCCAGACAGATGCAGAAATTATTTTCACGCAAAGCTATACGCGTCTTTTTGATATTAAAATTCCGGCTGGTTATAAAATAAAAAACCTGAACGATATCAATATGGATAAACGATACGTAGTAGATGGAAAACAGTCGGCATGCTTTATTTCAAGTTATACGCAGGAAGGTGATGTGCTGAAAATTAAAGTATTTGAAGATTATCAGATACTAACTTTTCCAAAAGAACATTATGAAGAATATAGAAGTGTAGTAAATGCATCGGCTGATTTTAATAAGGTAATTTTGATTTTGGAAAAAATATAAACTGTTTTAGTTACTTGAATTGTTGTATCTAATATGCACATTTCAGAGATTAAATTAAAACATTGCTTTTTTTAGATTGAAATTATGTAACATTAAAAAGGAATTATGTAACGATACTTTAAGAGAATTGAAGCAACTTTGTATCATTCTCATAATAGTGTTTGATAAAAGCTTACAAAGCTACAGCGAAGTTGCAATGACTTCGCTTTTTTATTTTAGTAAGGATAAAAGTGTAATATATAACTAAAAAAAACACCATCGATGTTGATGGTGTTTTTGCTTGGTAGCCCGTACGGGAATCGAACCCGTGTTTGAAGAATGAAAATCTCCTGTCCTAACCCCTAGACGAACGGGCCGTTCGTTAAAAGCGAGTGCAAATATACGAGTTTTTTGCGCACTTAAAAGCATTTTTTTGAAAAAAATATTACCAAAGCGTTATACTTCTTCTTGTAACTGCTGTAAATTTATTGTTTCTGTATAAATCTTTATCTTTATTCTATGATTCATTAATTCAAATAATTATCACGAAAATGGCTAAACCACGCATTGCAATAAACGGACTAGGTCGCATCGGAAGACTGGTTTTTCAGTTGCTTTTTGATAAAGATAAAGTAGATATTATTGCTATTAATGATATTGCGCCAAATGATGCTTTGGTGTATTTGCTTAAGCACGATACAGCACAAGGCAAATGGAATAAAACAATTACTGCTAAAGAAAATCATCTTTTTATTGATGATGATGAAATTATTAGCACTTCTATTGCGCATTCTAAAGATTTGCCATGGAAAGATTTAGGAATTGATATTGTGATTGAGTGCAGCGGCAGATTTCGTGATAAAGAGAAATTACAGGAACATATTGATGCTGGTGCGAAGAAAGTTATTTTGTCATCGCCGGCCGATGAAAATATAAAAACAATAGTGCTTGGCATTAATGACCAGATTATTACACAAGAAGATATACTGCTTTCCAATGCATCTTGCACTACTAATTGCCTGGCGCCAATGGTGCAAATCATGCAGCAAAATTTTGGATTGAAACATGCAATTATGAATACCATTCATGCATACACCGGCGATCAGAAACTACATGACAGCATTCATGCAAGTGATTTTCGCCGTGCGCGTGCAGCCGCACAAAATATTGTGCCAACTTCAACTAATGCAACCAAAGCACTGGAATGGGTAATGCCTGAAATTGCCGGTAAGATAAAAGGCGGCGCAGTTCGTGTGCCGGTCATTGTCGGTTCTTCTACCGAATTATATTGCAGTATTGAGAAAGATGCAACGATTGATGAGATCAATCTGACGTTTAAAAACGCAGCGGCAAATCAATTCGCAAACTATTTGGATTATACAGAAGATCCGATTGTTTCAAGTGATATTATTCATTCACCGTTCTCCTGTACATTTGATGCAGGTCTTACTCAAAAAATCGGTGATCTTGTAAAGATTGTTGGATGGTATGATAACGAATACGGCTATGCTAATCGTTTAGCAGAACTCGTAGAAAAAGTAGCATTTTTATAATATTCTATTGTCAATAGATATTGTCAATAGAATATCAATAGTAGCTTTTCTCATTCTTTATTTTTAATTTTGTAAAATACTTACGACTTATTACTCACGACTTACGACCTAAATATGCAAACACCTGATTCTATTAATTTTCACAACAAAACTGCGCTGATCCGCGTTGATTTTAACGTGCCTTTCGATAAACAATTTAATATAACCGATGATACACGCATCAGGGCAGCTTTGCCGACTATAAATAAAGTATTGAATGATGGTGGAAGCGTAGTGCTGATGTCACACTTAGGTCGTCCGTTAAAAAAATTAAAAGAAGATGGAACTGTTGATGCAGAAAAATTTTCATTAAAACATGTTGTAAAATATTTGTCAGATTTATTAGACAAAGAAGTGAAATTTGCAGAAGATTGTGTAAATGAAGAAAGCCAGAAACTTTCTAACAATATAAAACCAGGTGAAGTTTTATTACTCGAAAATACACGCTTTCACAAAGGCGAAGAAAAAGGTGATGAAGCATTTGCGGCACAACTGGCGCACCATGGCGATGTATATATCAATGATGCGTTTGGTTCTGCGCATCGCGCGCATGCAAGTACAACTATTGTTGCAAAGCATTTTACCAAAGAAAATAAATGCTTCGGTTATTTAATGGCTGCTGAAGTAGCAAATGCAACTAAAGTACTGAACAATTCTCAAAAGCCATTTACG
Source organism: Chitinophagales bacterium (assembly GCA_046329815.1). Taxonomy (GTDB): domain Bacteria; phylum Bacteroidota; class Bacteroidia; order Chitinophagales; family JADIYW01; genus JADJSS01. The sequence goes on along the minus strand of JAXLTY010000001.1, from coordinate 334,346 downwards.
GCAATTTTAGGTGGCGCGAAAGTGTCTGATAAAATTCTGATTATCGAAAATTTATTGAACATTGCTGATAATATTATCATTGGCGGCGGCATGGCATATACATTTATCAAAGCATTAGGTTTTAATGTAGGGAATTCATTGGTAGAAGAAGATAAGCTGGATTTGGCTGTTGATGTTTTAAAACGCGCTAAAGATAAAGGCGTTAAAATCGTTTTACCGGAAGATTCTATCATTGCTGATAAATTTGATAATGACGCAAAAACACAAATAGCATCGAATACCAATATGCTGAATGGCTGGATGGGTTTGGATATTGGACACGAGACGATAGAGCAATTTGAAGACGTCATTAAAAATTCTAAAACTATATTGTGGAACGGACCAATGGGTGTTTTTGAAATGAGTAATTTCCAGAACGGAACGCGTGCAGTGGCGATTGCTGTAGCACATGCAACACAGGAAGGTGCGTTCAGCTTGGTTGGCGGCGGCGACAGTGTAGCGGCAATCAATAAATTCGGTTTAGCCAATAAAGTAAGTTATGTTTCTACAGGCGGCGGCGCATTGTTGGAATTTTTTGAAGGAAAAACATTGCCCGGCGTGGCTGCTTTGATGTAAATTATTTTAACTATAAAATAGTGCGAGGCGTGCCGTAGGCACGCCTCGCTTTTCATTAAAAGAAGTTATTTACTTTTTAACTTCTTTCTTTGTTTCAATAGGTTTTGTTTCTACTACGGCAACCGAACTGTCTTTTTTAGCAGCGGTTGTGTCATTAGTAGTTGCTAACGTGTCCACGATGTCGTCATCATTGGTTACGACTTCCGGATCATCTGTTGGTTTACTTTTCGTAAACCAGTCGCAAGAGGTGGCTAACAAGCTCACCGTCATGCAAAGAAAAAATACTTTTTTCATTTGGTTTGGTTTTGGTTATTTGTATATACGCTGAAAACCAAAAATTAGTTCGTTGACTAATAATATTTAAGAAATCTTTGCATTTGAAAGATGGAAATTAATAATTGAAAGCGTGCCGTTAACATTTTATCACTCAGAAAAATAACTAATGCCAAAAAACTTTAGAACCATCGTAATTCCAACAAAAAAGATTAGCACTAAAACCAACACTCTGAATTTTTCCTGTGGTATTTTATTTAAAATTAGTTTGCCAATATAAGAACCAACAAAGCCAATCACTATCAAAAATGGAATTAAATACAAATCATGTCGGTGTATGTAGCCATTAAAATAATAGATAATCATTCGCGAGCCATCGACCGCTAAATCTATAGCTGCCGATGTTGCAACAAATACCGATTTTTCTACGCTAAACGCAGCCATGGTAATTCCGCGAATAGCACCACCGGTGCCGAGCAAACCTGCAAAGAAACCGGACAAACTTCCACCAACAAAACTATTTTTTTTGTTTGGTGTAAACTTTAATTCTTTTTTTACAAGAAACAGAATGCTCAAACCTATTAAGAAAAAGGACAACACTAATTGCAAATATCGAACATTGATAAATTTACTTATTAATGCGCCAATGATGACAAAAACTACAGCCGGAATTCCAATACTGAATAAGATACGTTTATCTAATCCATTTTTGAATAATACTATTTTTGATATATTACTGAATACATGAAATACAGCCGTGATACCAAGCACTGTTTGGAAGTCTAAAAAATAATTTGCTATCGGAACAAAAAATGTAGAAGAACCAAACCCACCAATTGTACCTAATATTTCTGCAATTAGTGAAAGAACTAAGAAAATTATGGTAGCTGATATCGACATTTTTTATATTACAGGATATTCTACTATATTCTTTTCGGTTTCATGCAGTTTGATAAACAACTCATATTTCGCATCCAATTTTGCACGAATCAAATCATAAATAACAACAGCAATATTTTCCGCAGTAGGATTGAGCCGAGCAAATTCTGCCGTATCTAAATTCAGGTTCTTATGATCGAAACGTTCTTCGATTTCGTTCTTGATAATATCTTTAACAATTTTCAAATCGATAACATAACCGGTTTCCGGTTCTATTTCGCCAATCACTTTTACTTCTAAATGATAGTTATGTCCGTGAAAATGCTCGTTCGCACACAACCCAAAAATTTCCTTATTCTTTTCTACAGACCATTTGTCATTCCACAATTTGTGTGCGGCATTAAAACTCGCTTTTCGTATAACGGCTACTTTTTGCATCGTGCAAAGTTACAAGTTATCTGTTAAAGGAAAAATAGCGTCTGTTGTTCAATTTTTTAGTTGTCATGTTTATAAATTCTTACGACTTACGACTTATGACTCACGACTAAAAACTATCTTCGCACATGCTTTTTAAAGATGTCATCGGTCAGCCGGAAATCAAGCAGCATTTAATTGAGATCACGAGTGCAGGAAAAATTCCGCATGCTCAGTTGTTTTTGTCGCAGCCGGGCGCAGGCGCGCTGGCATTGGCGTTGGCGTTTACACAATATGTGGTTTGCGAAAATAAAAATGTACAAGACAGTTGCGGTGAGTGTGGTGCTTGTGTGAAAGCACAAAAGATGATTCATCCTGATATTCATTACACCTATCCGATCATTGCAAAAAAGCCGTCGCCGCATCCGAGTTTAAGCACAGATTATATTGTAGAATGGCGTAAGGAAATCATCGCAAATCCATATATCAACGAGTTGGAATTTTTGCAGGCAATTGGCGCAGAAAATAAACAAGGCAATATTTCGGCTGATGAAGCGCGTAATATTTTAAATGGCTTAAAACTGACCACGTTTGAAGCGCAGTATAAAATTCAGATTATCTGGATGGCGGAAGCGCTTTCTAAAGAAGGCAATATTTTATTGAAATTGTTGGAAGAACCGCCGGAAAATACGTTGCTGATTTTAATTGCGGAAAACCAGGAAGAAATCTTACCGACTATTTTATCGCGCTGCCAGGTGGTAAAAATCAATAAGATTGAAGACGATGCTATCGCGAATGAATTATTGAAAAAAGGTGTTGCAAGTAACCGCGCGAAACATATTGCATATCTGGCTGATGGTAATTTTAATGAAGCACTGAAACTGATTGATGCATCGACTTCTATCGAAACGATTCGTTTGACGGAATTGATGAAATACGCGATCCGAATGAGCGAAGGAACCAATGCAGGCGCATTAATAAAATGGTCGGACGAAATGTCGAAGATTGGACGCGAGAACCTGAAAGCGTTTTTAGAATATGTATTGCATATCTTGCGCGAAACCTTACAAATGAAATTTGCGCCAAGTGCAGCGATCCGTTTAACGGAAGAAGAACAAAAAACAGCACAGGCATTGATGAAATATACGGATTTGAATAAGCTAAGTGACCTGCTCGAACTCATCAGCAAAAAGCACTACGAAATAGAACGAAACATCAGTCCGAAAATGGCGCTGATGGATCTGGCGCTGCGCATGAATACTATTTTTAGTGCTAAATAAGATCAGTACACCATAAAAGCAGCTTATAGATCACTTAAACTTAAAACGTAGTTTTTAAAGTGTATCACTTTCAGCAAGGAATCATTTTTGTTATACACTTTCCACGTTCCGTTCATCCTGATTCTGTTAACTTCATTAATAAGCCGAAATTTCGGAGTAATCTCAATTGCCTGGATGATGCGGTTATGGCTGCCTAAAGCACCTTCATCAAAGTATTCAACGATGACAGAATGGTTTGAATTTTTATTCTTTTTATAAACTAAACTATCTTCGTAAAAGCTGCCTCGCCAAAATACAAACCCTGAGAGGAAAAATAAGGCGAGTACAAATCCTGCAATACTAAATAAGTAAACGACGATGCGCAAAAGATTTTGGATTTGTCCGGCTTTTATAAATAATTTGTAGGAAACAACGATAATAAACCCAGCGAATGATAACCGGAAAATATCGACTATAAATTGATATTTTATTTCGATAAAAAAATGAACGATAAGCGCTAAGCATAGAAATATCAAGGCAAAGATTCTAAATCTTGTAAATTTTATTTGTACCTCGTTATCCATTTCAGTGTAGCAGTCTTTTTATTTCTTTCTGATTATTATCTGTCAAATATAAGTATTTGTTCAAAACGGTATATGTTTCTGCAAGTCTAATTAGATATACTAAACCTCTTGCGAAATTCAAGTAATCTACTTAACTACCACCACGCATTGCGTCATGGCGAGGCACGAAGCCATCTTTAAATGAGATTGCTTCACTGCGTTCGCAATGACGCAAAGCGAGGAACAATAAATTTCGCGTCAGATATACTGTCATTTCACTCAGGTTGCTCGTCATTTCACTCAGGTTGCTCGTCATTTCACTCAGGTTGCTCGTCATTTCACTCAGGTTGCTCAGCAGTTCACTCAGGTTGCTCGGCAGTTCATTCAGGTTGCTCGGCAGTTCATTCAGGTTGCTCAGCAGTTCACTCAGGTTACTCAGCAGTTCACTCAGGTTGCTCAGCAGTTCACTCAGGTTGCATTTCCGCCGTTTTTTTGATGTATCTGACTGCCATTTTGACCTATCTGAGTGATAATTCATAGCTTCTATGTTGATTTTTGGTCGATCTAACTTGATTTTTATCTTTTCAGACTACTTTTAAATGATGTCTGATAGAAAAACGGAGCCATCGGATCAAAAAATCCATCAAACTAATGCACCCTAAAACCTGTCTGATTCAAAATTTATTTGTGCTGACCAATCGAATAAGGTATTCTTATTCAAAGACGCCAACTCTCAACATCTGAGCATAATTACATGCTGAAAATCTCAATTTTTAGCGTATTTTTACATCACTTCTTTTCTAAACTTCTAAAACTTTAGAAAAGTTGCTGAGAATTATTTTTAACAATTCCGTGAGTTCGTATGAGCGTGTAAGTTTTTTTACTTACGACTTACGACTTACGACTTAATACTTTTTGAATGAGTTGTAATAGTTGTGGAACCGTAGTCGGTGGCATTCCGACAGGTTGTAAAAGTAACGGACACTGCGCTACAGGCGGCTGCTCCAAATTAGAAGTTCATGATTGGTTGAGCGATATCGGCTCTGATCCGTTTTCCAAATATAATGTTCACGAAGTAAGTTTTAAAAACGGTGCAAGAAAAGGTTTTTACAGAAATGAAAAACGTTTTGACGTGTTTACCGGCGATTATGTGATTGTGGAGGCAGCGCAAGGTTATGATTTAGGACAAGTGACGCTGAGCGGCGAACTGGTGCGTTTGCAGATGAAGAAAAAACGCGTAAAAGAAAATTCGGAAGATGTGCGTGCTATTTTGCGTATCGCGAAAGATAATGAACTGGATTTGATGGATCGCGCACGCGCGAAAGAAAAAGAAACCATGTTGAAGGCGCGTGTATTGGCAAGAAACTTAGGTTTGGATATGAAATTAGGCGATGTGCAGTTCCAGGCAGATGGCAAAAAAGCAACGTTTTACTATACAGCAGATGGTCGCGTGGATTTTCGCGAGCTGATCAAAGTATTAGCAAACGAATTTAAAGTGAAAATAGAAATGCGCCAGATTGGTGCCAGACAAGAAGCAGGTATCGTTGGTGGTATCGGTTCTTGCGGTCGCGAGTTGTGTTGTTCTACCTGGTTGACGAGCTTTAAATCAGTAAATACAACGGCTGCGCGTTATCAGAATTTATCCATCAATCAAACAAAATTAAGCGGACAATGCGGTCGCTTGAAATGTTGTTTGAATTACGAATTAGATACATACTTAGATGCATTGCGCTATGTTCCGGAAAAAGCGGAAACTTTGCAATTGGAAACCGGCGATGCGCGCCTGATGAAAACAGATGTACTGAAAGGGTTGATGTATTATACGGTTAAAGGTTCCGGCACGTTTTATCCGTTGAGTCTGGAAAATGTGAAGATGGTTTTAGAAATGAATGCGAACGGTAAAAAACCGGCAGAAATTACAGATTTAGCTGAAGTGGTTGAAAAAACAGTAGAAGAAAGTATTGAGTTTGCAGATGTGGTTGGTCATATTTCATTGGCATCTTTAGACAGAAAAGACAGGAACAACAGAAATAAGAACCGCAACAACAACCGAAATAACAACCAGAACAGACCAAATAATCAGCAACAAGGTCAGCAGCAAAATAAACAGGCAAATTCTAATCAGAATCAGCAGCAGAATAAACAAGCGAATCCTAATCAGAATCAGCAAAGAAATAATAATCAAAAAGCTGCTGCCAATAATAACCAGAATAATAACCAGAACAACAACCAAAATAATAACCAAAACCGTCCAAATAACCAGAATCGTCCACCGAAGAAGTTTAATAATGGAAACAATAACAACAACAATCCGAACAAAAATAATCCGCCGAAAAAAGATTAGTTTTTGTGTTTTCTGTTGCCTTTTGGTTGTGTGTTTTAACACCGGTTTTGCGCAAAACGGATTGAATGAAAAACCGTTTTTACCGAAGAAATTATTGCCGCTTGCTTTTAAGAATCAGCTGGCTGCCGTTAACCGCGAATTTATTGTTGCTTATAATATGCGTTTCGATTCGTCGGCGCGCGATGTACGCAATTACAAAATAGAGCAGATTAGGAATTTCATTTACAAAGAGAAAGATTATGAGTATGTTTTTCGTTGTCCGTTTTGGATTGCGATGGACAGCGCACGCTATGTGCAGCTCATTCCTGAATTAATTAAAGCAATCACAGATACTACTTTTGTTGGTTTAACGAATGCCGGTGATGTAACGATTTGGGCGCGCGTGAAAACAGGCGAACTCAAACAGAATTCCTTGAATTACCAGATCGACGATGATATTTTTAAAGTTTGCGGCAGAGCGAACTGGATATTAAAACGTTTATCAAAAAATGAATTCGGCAATATCAGGATTGAAACGCCAATGAAAGACTTAGTAAAAATTCAGAAAAAATGGGTGAAATGGCTGAATACGCTGAAAGTGAAATAATAGAATTAATTTATTATTTTTAAATAAACTAATAATATGCTTGCGCTTATAGTTTTATATTTATTATGCAATTCTTTTTTCTTTTATAAAATATATAGATACTACTACTTGATTAAACATAGCGACATTATTGATGGCGAAATAATTGGTATAGCAGAAAAAAAGGATTTTGATAATGCAATTTATTATAGTCCGATAATTGAGTATCCATATTTATTCAATAACTATTTAACTATATTAACGTTTACTTCAAAAAAAAGATTACTTGGAAATGAGTATTAAAAAACTTATGATGAATATGTAAGTGAAAAGGTGAAAGTAATTTTATTAGATAATCATAATCAGTATGAAACTGAAATATTTGATAAACAGATGTTGTTGTACGATCATATTAAAGGTATCTTTGTTTTTACAATTATTTCAATTGTGATATATACTTTAGCTCGTTTAAACAACTAAACTTGTAATCATAAAGAATTTGTTTGTTTATTTCTGATCCAGAAAAATCCAAGTGTAAGCATCGCGCAAGTCAATACACAAATACCAATTTCTGCATATTCATGATCTTGTTTTATAATGTGTCCATATGCGTAATAAGCATGTGTAGCAAACGGAAAGATCGCTGAAAGAAAATAAATCAGCAACGCATTTTTATTTTTTGAAAACAACATAAACCAGCAAATTCCATACATTGCGTAATAGATACAATGCCACCAAAATGGTTGTCCGTCTTTTTGAATTACATTAATAATATGCGTACCAATTGCAATGGCAAAAAATATAGAAAGCAAAACTAAAATTACTTTTTTCATAAATGTTTTGTATCTGTTTTACCATTGTTTTCATTGCGCAGTGCTTTATTTACGGCAATGCTGTTATTTAATTCAAAACCGAATAATAAAACTAATGCGTTTAAATAGATCAGTAACATGATAACGATCATGATACCTAATGAACCGTATAAACGGTTGAAGTTATTTAAGTAAGATGTGTAGAATTTGAAAACAATCGACATTAAAATAGAGAATAATGTTGCGAATGTTGCGCCAACTGAAAAATAACGATAGCGCACTTTAACTGAAGGTCCGAAATAATAGATAAGCGCAAAAATATTAAAGAAACTAAATACGATCAGTATTGTTTTTACAAAGCGAACAATGTAAGAAATCACAATGTCTTGTGTATTCAATATATTCAGTACGACTTGCAAAAATTCTTTTCCTTTAATAATTAAAAGCATTGCGATAATTAACTGCAGACAAATCAAAAACAGAATCTGAAGCGATGCGATTCTTTTTTCTAAAAAATTACGTTCTCTGAATGTATGATTCATTTTATCAAACGCGCGCATCATCGAATTCACACCATTTGATGCCACAAATACTGCTAAAAAAAAGTTGATGGAAACCAGGCCGCCGCGCTGTACGCTGACAATATCTCGAATAGTTGTTTCCAGAATTAAATAAATTCCGTTCGGTAATAAATCTTTTAAACCTTTCATCACCAGCAAATCGAAATGTGCGATTGGTACATAAGGAATCAGCGAAAAGAAAAAAATAATACTTGGAAATAAGGCCAGAATAAAAAAATAAGAAATCGACGATGCACGAACACTCAACGCATCTTCTTTTATTTCCGCTTTGAAACGCTGCGCCACATCATAAACCGGAATGCCTTCAAAACCGGGAAACGTCATCTTCTTCAACCGATCCTGAAAACGTTCCGAACGCAATAAACGCCTGTATTTTTCTGTTTTTTGTTGAATAGACATGCTGTTGATGTTTGATAAAAGTTATTAGTTATATGTTATAAGTTATTTGTACTACATATAACGAACAACCTATATCGTATAACTAATAACCTATAACTTATGAACGATCTTATTTCCTTTTTCTTTTGCTTTTTTCTCTTCTTTTGCTTGTTTAATTTCTTCTGCAAAGAAAGGTCTTAAATGTTCTAACACTACTTCAGGAACATGGCAGCGTCGCAGCGATGCTTGTTTTACGAATACAAATGTAAATTCACTGGATGTTAATAGTTGTCCGTTTTGGTTATAAATTTCGCCATGAAAAACCATTTTCTTATCCGGAAATTCTTTGATAATTGTTTTAATATCCATCAGTTCATCATAGCGAGCAGGTCTGAAATATTTGATGTTCATTTCCACAACAGGCATTGCAATTCCTAATTCTTCAAATGTTTTATACGCAAAATCGTGCTTACGCATGGCTTCGGTTCTGCCGATCTCAAAAAATTTGGCGTAATGACCATGATATACGATGCCTAACGGATCGCAGTCGTGATATCGAACTCTTAATTGTATCGTTTCTTCAAACATTGTTATGTGTTATAAGTTATTCGTTATACGTTATTTGTTGTTTTGAGAAAGTTGTTTTGCATAAATCTAATAACCTATAACTTATTTTATATTTCTGTCGTCGAGTGCTTTCTGATAGCGACGCGCATTTTCTAAATGTTCAGACCAGGTTTCAGCAAAGTTGCTGTAACCGGAAAAATCTTCTTTAGCGCAAAAATACAGATATTTATGTTCTTCCGCATGTAAAGTTTCGTCAATACTTATTATTTCAGGCAAACAAATCGGACCTGGCGGCAAACCTTTGTTTCTGTATGTATTATACGGCGAATCAATTTTCAGATCAGCGTTAGTTACACGTCTGCTGATACCTAATTTCTTTAAAGCAAATAATACAGTCGGATCTGCTTGTAAAGGCATGCCTATTTTCATGCGGTTAAGATACACGCCTGCGATAATTGGAAACTCTTCATATTTGGTGGTTTCTTTTTGAATGATCGATGCGAGTATGGTTACTTCGGTAGGTGATAAGCCGATTGCCTGCGCTTTTTCAACGCGGCTGTCTGTCCAGAATTTATGATATTCTTTCAGCATTCGGTTAATGAATTGCTTTGCAGATGTATTCCAGTAAAATTCGTAGGTATTACCTAAAAATATAGTTGGAAAATTTTCTTCAGTAAGTTTTAAAGAATCTAAAAATTGCTGATTATTAAATTCTTTAAGTAAATCGTCTTTAGATGCTTCTATTTGAATAGATATCTTTTCTGCTAATTGTTCTTTGTTTTGTACATTATTAAAAGTGATACTAACCGGATCCTGGCTGCCTGCACGCAATTTGCGAACCAGAAAAAAATTACTCATGTCGTTTTTGATAATATATCTTCCTGGTTTTACGTTTTCCTTATATTTTAATTGCTCGCAAACAAGCTTAAATGTCTGCATGTTTTTAATAATATGCTGGTTTTTTAGCGATTTTACGACATCATCATAATCAAAACCAGTGTAAATAAGTAAAACATGATACTTTCTGCTTTTATTGTTTTCGATATTGTCAGCAAACAGCAGTTTATAGAAGAAAATAAAAAAGGCAAATCCTAATACACACAGAATAACAAAAAAATACAAAAGTTTTTTTTTCATAGCTAGTATTTATAAAGCATTGTATTTCAACTACCTAAATAAATTTAGAATTTTTAATTGTTAAAATATTGTTAAAATACAAAAAAAGTTAAGCAAACTCTTGCAGAAAGCAAAAGTTTGTTTAACTTTGTGTCAGGGTTTTTATGTTTCTAGACTTTAGGGTCTCTCGGGTTTTACGCAATGTAAGACCCGATTTTTTTTTGTATCAAATAATATAGTTTTTTTATTTTAGGGTTTCTATAAAAAAAGTATGTTTCGATAAATCAACAAGTGCTAGTATCTTATTGACAATGTAAAGATGCACAACAAAAATGCAAGAATATAACGAACTTTATTTTTCTTGTGACTTTAAAAATTCAACATTTTTTAAATAAAAACATTGAAAATCAATATTTTATATCTTTTTTGAATTCTTTTTTTGTGACATAAAAAGACGTATTTTCAGCTAACATTAAAGCTAAAAAGCATGAATTAAGTTTAAAATAGAGTGATTTGATGTTTTCTGCCATACACAATAGATCATTATGGATCTAATTAATGTATGTTTATGAACGCTTAGCATTACAATATGCAATATCGTAAGCATTTTATGCAGACTTGATATAAATAAACTCGTTAGTTTTACTTATATCTGCAATAAAGTCGTTTTGAACTTTATATTTTAATTCGTCCGTGATATAACGGCTGAATTTTGTTTTTATTTTATTTTACAAATAGTCTTTTTGTTCTGATCTTTTATTAGTTAGTAATTCTTTTTTATTAATGTTTATTGTTTCGATATATCTTTCAGTATCTAAAAGTAAAACAATAAATTGTATGGTTAATAACAGTTTTTTATAAGATGTCCTGTTAAAATTTATTGCTAAAACCGTCTTGATTTAAATCAATTTACTGATATTCAATATCTTAATTTAAATAATTACATCGAATTTGTGACATAAAAATGTGCTACTTTGCATATGCCTCGATCGGTAAACAAGTACAAATCAGGTTGCGATCACCGTAAGTGTTGTCAATTTTTGCAACACTTGGCCAGAATTTAGCCACTTTAATGTACTCTAAAGGAAACGCAGCTTGTTCTCTTGTGTAATTATGATTCCATTCGCTTGCAACCACTTCATTTACCGTATGCGGCGCATTTATGATTGGATTGTCTTGCTGTGTAAATTTGCCGTCTAAAATCGCCTGCATTTCGCTCCTGATGGATAATAGCGCATCGCAGAATTTATCCAGTTCTTCTTTGCTTTCGCTTTCTGTTGGTTCAATCATCAAGGTTCCTGGCACCGGAAACGCAACAGTAGGCGCGTGGTAACCATAATCCATCAAGCGTTTTGCTACATCAACCGCATCAACACCTGTTTCTTTTTTGAATGGTCGCAGATCCATGATAAATTCATGTGCGACACGACCATTTTTTCCTGCATATAAGATTGGAAAATGTTTTTCCACTTTTGCTTTTATATAGTTCGCGTTCAGAATTGCATATTTTGTGGAGTTTGTGATGCCTTCTTCACCTAGCATTTTAATATAGCCATACGAAATCAATAGTATCGCTGCGCTGCCAAACGGTGCTGCAGAAATCGCAGGAATCGGATCAGAACCACCGGTTTTTACTACTGGATTACTAGGTAAAAATGGTGCTAAATCAGCCGTACAGCAAATCGGACCCATACCAGGACCGCCACCGCCGTGTGGTATCGCAAATGTTTTATGCAAATTGATATGATTCACGTCAGCGCCAATGTTTGCAGGCGAAGTCAGGCCAACCTGTGCATTCATGTTCGCGCCATCCATATATACTTTTCCGCCATGCTGATGAATCACATCGCAGATTTCTATGATCGATTCTTCAAAAACACCATGCGTTGACGGATACGTTACCATCAAACAAGAAAGATTCGCAGCATGTTGTTCCGCTTTTGTTTTTAAATCAGCAACATCAATATTTCCAAGCTCATCGCATTTTACCAAAACAATTTCCATACCAGCCATTGCAGCACTCGCCGGATTGGTGCCATGTGCAGAAGTTGGAATTAACGCTACATTTCTGTGCGTGTCGCCGCGCGAGACGTGATATGCACGAATCACCATCAAACCAGCGTATTCACCTTGCGCGCCTGAGTTTGGCTGTAATGAAGTTGCGGCAAAGCCGGTAATTTTTGCCAAATCATTTTCTAATTCAGTAATGATTTCTCGGTAACCGATGGTTTGATTTTCTGGTGCGAACGGATGAATATGTGCGAATTCCGACCAGCTTAATGGCGCTAATTCAGATGTTGCATTCAGTTTCATAGTGCAACTACCTAACGGTATCATTGAAAAAGCCAATGACAAATCTTTTGCTTCCAAACGCTTGATATAACGCAGCATTTCTGTTTCTGATTGATAGGTATTGAAAACAGGATGCGTTAAATATTCAGATGTACGTTGTAAGTTTTCAGGAATTTGTAATGCAGGATTTTCCAGTAAAGTTGTTGTATGTGCTGTATTTTTTGCTGTAGCAAAAACATTCACTATGTTTTCAATATCTTTTGCTGATGTGGTTTCATCAACAGAAATATCAATAGTTCCATCGTTATTGTATCTGAAATTGATTTCGTTTTTTTCTGCAATTGCTTTAATTGCGTCAGTATTTTCTGCTTCAATTCTTAAGGTATCGAAATAATAATTATTCAGGTTTTTGAAACCGATCTTTTGAATTTCATTCGCTAACTGAACTGTTTTTTGATGTACGTTCAACGCAATGTTTTTGATACCATCTTTTCCATGATAAACAGCATACATACTTGCCATAATGGCCAGTAATGCCTGCGCTGTACAAATATTGGATGTCGCTTTTTCGCGTTTGATATGTTGTTCGCGCGTTTGCAAAGCCATACGCAACGCACGGTTGCCATGTTTGTCCACAGAAACGCCAATTAAACGACCTGGCATCTGACGAACGAACTCTTCTTTACAAGCAAAGAATGCAGCATGCGGACCGCCGAAACCCATCGGAACGCCAAAGCGTTGTGAATTGCCAACAGCTATATCAGCACCTAATTCGCCTGGTGAAGTCAGTAAAGCCAAGCTCAAAATATCAGCAGCCATTACCACATAAACTTCTTTTTCTTTGCATGATTTGATGATGGATGTATAATCAATGATCTCGCCGTTTCCGTTTGGATATTGTACCAGCAAAGCGAAATATTCTTCAGTAGGAACAAATGTTGCTGCGTTTCCAACTACGATTTCAAAATCTAATGGCAGCGCGCGTCCTTTGATGACATCAATGGTTTGTGGAAATACATTTTCATCGATGAACATTTTATTCGCAATTGGCTTGCTTTTCGCGCGGCTGCGAACATCATGCAATAAGTGCATGGCTTCAGCAGCAGCGGTGCCTTCGTCCAATAACGATGCATTGGCAACCGGTAAGCCAGTTAAATCAGTAACCATCGTCTGGAAATTCAATAATGCTTCCAATCTGCCCTGTGCGATTTCTGCCTGATACGGCGTATATTGTGTGTACCAACCCGGATTTTCAAAAATATTGCGCTGAATAACGCCTGGAACAATGGTATTGTAATAACCTAAACCAATATAGGATTTAAAGACTTTATTTTTTTGTGCAATAGTTCTCAATTCCTGTAAATATTGGTATTCAGCTTTTGGTGCGCCAATATTCATTGGATTTTTTAAACGGATATTCGCCGGAACGGTTTCGCTGATTAACTGGTCTAAAGAAGAAACGCCAATGGTTTGTAGCATCACTTCTAAATCTGTTGCTCTTGGTCCGATGTGGCGCGCCTGAAATTCGTTTTGCATGAGTATGGTATGTTATTTTTTTGAATGACCAAATATACGATACTTGCAAAGCATTTTAGTTTTAAGAAATTGTATGTTGAAAAAGAAGCGTAAATGTTAAAAACCTGATTTCTAACGTTTTAAAATTCATTACTCAAAATCCTTATACAATAAGTATTTCTTGCGAATTGCTTTGAATTTGGTGATGCCTGGTTTCCAGGTGGCTTTGATGGTTTTTTCGTCCATGCCTTTATCTATTTGAACGAAAAGACTTGCTTTGCCATATAATTTAACAAAGAAATTATTAAAGAAATGATCTTTGTCTTTGGTAAGTTTATAAGCGTTTAATAAATAGCTTAACGTCATTTTTTGGCGCTGTAAACTGTCTGCTGTAATATCGCTTAAATCATAGCCATAGCACAGTTTGCCTAATAACGGTGGTGTTTTCGCGCCGGCTGTGCTTTGCGGTGTGAATGAATATTGCAAATCAGGATCGAAGACAGGACTTCCATAAATCTGAAACGGTTTATCGGTTCCGCGACCGAGACTTACATGATCGGTTCCTTCAAAAAAACAAATGCTCGGATATAAATAAATCGCGGTCATATTTGGTAAATTCGGCGATGGTTTTATCGGCAAAGAATAAAAGGTTTTGTGGTCGTAATTTAAACAAGGAATGATTATTACTTTACATTGTACTTTTTTTGTCAGCCATTTTTCACCGTTCAGCATCTTTGCATATTCACCAATCGTCATTCCATACACAACAGGAATTGGCTGCATGCCTATAAATGAACGATATTGCGTATCAAGAACCGGTCCGTCCACATAGTGTCCGTTTGGATTTGGTCTGTCCAAGATCAATAATGGTTTGTTATTTTCCGCGCATGCTTCCATCACATATTGCAGCGTAGAAATGAAGGTGTAAAAACGCACGCCGACATCCTGAATATCGAACACTACAATATCCAAATCTTTGAGCTGTGCGGCTTTTGGTTTCTTATTATCGCCATACAAAGAAATAATGGAAACATTTGTTTTCGGATCGACGCCGTTGGTTACATGTTCGCCTGCATCAGCCGTGCCGCGAAAACCATGCTCAGGCGCAAAAACAGTTTTTACATTTATACCTAAACTCAGCAAAGTATCGAGCAAACTGGTGCTGCCGATCGTGGAGGTTTGATTGATCACCAAACCTACTTTTTTATTTTTTAACATGGTAAGATATTGCGCGGTGCGCTGCGCGCCAACGATGACTTCTTTAGCGTTTACAATATTAATTGCTAATAATAAGGCGCAAAGTATTAAGCTGATTTTTTTCATGGCGAATGTATTACAAATATTGTGCTCGAATTTATACATCACTTTTGGTAATGCAAAAGGAAAGAAATACTTTTGGTGTTGATAAATGAATACGGAACTCTTTATAGCAAAACGTTTAGCATTAGGCGATAAGAAATCGTTCTCGCGGTTTATTATTCGTATTGCTATTGTTGCCATCGCGTTGAGTGTTGCGGTGATGCTGGTTTCGACATGCATGGTGACCGGATTTTCCAAAGAAATCAAAGAACGTATTTTCGGATTTTGGGGCGAGATTCATATTACCAATTTTGAAAACAGCGACTCGTATGAATCGACTGCGATACAGCAGAAAGATGTGCCGATTGATAAGATACGCAAAGCAAAAGAAGTGAAAAACATCGCGCCGTTTATATTGAAAGCATGCATTTTAAAAACAAAAACAGATATTGAAGGCATCGCATTAAAAGGCGTTGATAAAAGTTATGACTGGAAAACTATTCAAACATTTGTACAAGACGGAAAATTACCAAACATTACCAACCAGGAAGTTTGCAAAGAAATTTTAATTTCAAAATCAACTGCGAATAAATTAAAATTGAAAGTGGGTGATAATGTGATTGCATACTTTATTCGTAAAGATTTAGCTGCGCCACATGGCAGAAAACTAAAGGTTTGCGGTATTTATCACACTGGTTTGGAAGAATATGACAAACAGTTTGCGTTGATGGATATTCAGATTCTGCGCGAATTGAACGGTTGGGAAAATAATGAAGTGGCTGGTTATGAAGTGCGTTTGCATGATATGAATAAAATGGATGCTTTTAAAGATTCGATCTATTATAAATACATCGGACAAAGCGTGAACGCACAAACTATGAAAGAAATCAACCGCAATATTTTTGAATGGCTGGATCTGCAAAAAGTGAATGAATATCTGATCTTAGGTTTTATGATATTAGTGGCTGTGCTCAATATGATAACAGCATTAATTATTTTAATTTTAGACAGAACGCAGATGATTGGTATTCTAAAATCGCTGGGTGCCAATAATCGTTCGATCTCGAAAGTGTTTATCTATAATGCAGCATACATTATTCTGAACGGACTTTTTTGGGGAAACGTTATCGGAATTGGTATTTGTGTGCTGCAGCATTACACCGGTTTTATAAAACTCAATGAAGAAAATTATTACTTATCTGTAGCGCCTGTTTATTTTAATGTTGCAGCAATTATTCTAATCAATATCGGAACATTATTTATTTGTACACTGATTTTATTATTGCCTGTGCAACTGATCAGCCGCATTTCTCCAATGAAAGCAATTCGTTTCGATTAGTTTGCTTTAAATACATCATTTTTTTAACAAAATAAAAATTCCTATATTGTCAAGCTATGTGGCAAACTATTAATAAATGGAAATGGATTATTATGTCTGTTTTGTGCATTATTTTGCGCTATGTGCTGCCTGCCTTATTTATAGAGAAATATTATTCGCTTGGTTTATTTCGATTGATTCGCAATACATTTGATTACACATTTGGCAAATTGCCGTTTCCATCGTACTATTTATTTTTATTATTTTTAATTATCATAGTTACCAAATGGATATTACATTTCTTTCGCGAAAAACCAGAACCATTTCTGACCAGATGTTTCAAAATTGTTTCGTTCATCGGATTTCTGATTACATTCTTTTTTATTTTTTGGGGTTTTAATTACGGCAGAATTTCCATAGAACAAAAACTGGGTTTGCAAGTAAAAGAAATTACACCAACAGAAATACGTTCAGAAATAGATACCACTATAGCTAGTCTTGTAAGCATTAGAAATAAAATAAAAACGGATACAACTTCGTTGCCGCAAATTGTTTTTGTCAATAATATTGAAGACAATTGCAGCGAAGCACTGAATGCTTCTTTGTCAAAAATGAATTACAATACATCAAAAGTACGTGGCAGGTTTGTATTTGATGATCTATTTTTGCTGTTTGGAATTGGCGGACAATATTTGCCTTTTGTTGGCGAAGGCAATGTGGACGATGCGGTTTTTCATTCTAAAAAACCATTTTATTTAATGCATGAAATGACGCATGGTAATGGTTTTACGGAAGAAGCTGATTGCAATTTCATGGCTTATGTTGCCTGTATGCAATCTGATAAATTGCCGTTGCAGTACAGTGGTGAACTCAATTACCTTATCTATTTGTTGTCTGCGCTCCGATCGTCTGACAGCACTGCATATAAGCAAACTGTTACAGCCATGCCGAAAGTAATTCAGATAGATTTGGAAGAAATTCGTTTGTATAATTTAAAACATGATTTTAAAATTGCTAAAATCGGTGATGCGATCAATAATATTTATTTGAAATTAAACGGTGTGAAAGACGGCACAAATAATTACGACAAAATGGTGCTGCTGATTTATGCATGGAAACATAAAATGAACAATGAACGATTAATGATTAACGAATAATGATTGACTATGTATATCAACTAATAACCTATAACAAATAACCTGTAACAAATAACCTGTAACAAATAACCTGTAACAAATAACCTGTAACAAATAACCTATAACCAACACATGATCTTTGAATACGAAAATAATATCAACTGCACAAAAGAAGAAGCGTGGAAATTAATTACGGAAATTGAACGCCGTCCTGACTGGATCCACTTTCAGGAAAAGTGTTATTGGTTAAATAAAAAGCCAGGAATTGTTGGTTCAACCTACCAAGAAAAAGAAGTATTCTTAGGATTTCCATTGAATGTTAAATATACGGTTACAGCTTATAAAGAATACGAAATCATGACCAGCAAATGCGATATGTTTCCGTTCAAGCAAAAAGTGGAAGTAACTATGCGCGAAAATAAAGATGGAACTGTTTATTGCAAATTATTAATAGATGCAAGCATCGGCGTGTTGGGTTTGCTTCCAAAAAGTGTAATAAAAACAAGAGTCGATGAACTTGTTAATCCGTTAGTAGATAAGTTTTTAGAAATTCTCGAAACAGAATCTTCATTAAGAAATAAATAGTTGAATTATTGAAAATGGAAAACAAAAAAAAATTAAATACAATTGTTTTTTGTTTTTACCTAATTACATGTTTTATTTTATATTTCATTACAAGACATGCTGGTTTTGTAGATGATTATATTGGCTTTGAAGCAAACTACGACAGATGTGGTTTGATACATTATTACTCCTGTTCAGGTAGCACCAATCTTCGTTTTTTTCAGCATATTTTTACGTTTGCTATTTATAAGATTTTCGGCTCTGAAAATATCGGCTGGTATTTTATCTATTGCACATTGCATGCTTTTGCGGCATTTCTGAGTTTTTGCGTCATTCGAAAAATTTTGGTATTGTTCGAACAAAAGAATGCAGTTGAGATTGCTTTTATTACTGCATTTTTATTTTTGATTTCACCATATCAAACGGAAGTCGTGGTTTGGCGTGTTTGCATACAATATATGGTGGTGCATATTTGCTTGATGCTTTCAGTTTTACTGATCTTGAATGTACAAAAAAATATTTTTTCATTTTTATTGATTGGAATAGGATTATTTGTTGTCGCTTTGTTTTCAATCGAGCAGGCGATTATGATTCCGTTTGCGTTGCTTGCGATATTTATTTTCTTATTCATTTCTAAAAAACCAATAATCAACCAAAAGTATTTCGCTGTTTTGTTTCTTATACAATTATTAGTGATTGTTTTCTTCTTTTCGTTGAGCAAAATTTTTTATCATAAATGGATCATGCATTATGGTTCGCAAGTGTTTACCAATTTTATTTCCATTGATACGTTCTCACGTTTTGCTAAGTATTTTTTGAAGTATATTTTTCTACTTCGACATTGGAATTACAACACAGCAAATTCCATATATGAATTTATCTGCAAGCCATTGGTGTTTTTTAGTTTAGTTGCTTTGATTATTACTTCATGCGTTTATCTATTGATAAAATTTGTAAAAGGAAATTTAAAAGCAGGAATTTTATTATTGTTTATTGGCTTGTATGCAATAACATTGTTTCCGGTTTTACAACTATATTTTACAACGCTGCTTTTTGTTGAAGGCGACAGATTAGGTTATATTTCTTCTCTTTTTATTTTTGCAATTTTAGGTTTTGCTGTTTATCAATTTCAGAAAACTGTTGCTCGATTGATTGCAGCATTATTGATTGCCGTAAATTTATTTTTTCTAATAAAAACAAATACAGACTGGAAAGTTTCACAACAAATTCTGACATCTTATAACAACAGTTATAATTTCAAAGCAAGAAAAATTTTCGTATTAGCAACACCGGAAAATTATAAAGGTATTTATTTGATCAGAACTAAAGCTGGTTTAGCTGAAATATTAAAGTATCGTTCCAATAAAATAATTGCTCAGGATTTTATTGATGTGGTGCATTTTAATCAATGTAGTTTTGAAGATGGAATTAAAGTAGAAAAAGAAAATGACTCAACATTGATTCTTGGTTTTACTAAAACAGGCAACTGGTTTTGGCGTGATGCATTAGGCGCAAGCGATTACTCCAATTCAGATTTTAAATACAGAACTGCTGATTGGAGCAGTAGAGTAACATTGCGCAATTTTGATCCGCAACAAGATATTATTATCTATCCGGACAGCTCAAAATGGAAACAATTGAGATGGTAGCGATCTTAATCTAAAAGTTATTTTAATTTAAAATTTGTGCTTTTTGACTTAAAACAAATCTTTCAGATAGATTTTTATATAACTTTGTTATAAAACTTAACTTAGTTAACAAAATGCCAATCAAAGAAAGAAGAAAGAGAGAAAAACAAGAATTGCGTCAGGCAATTTTAGATGTAGCAAAAGATATTGCTGCAAAAGACGGCTGGCAGAATGTTACCATTCGTAAGATATGCGATAAGGTAAAATATACAGCACCTGTTATTTATCATTACTTTGAAAACAAAGAAATGATTTTGCAATCGTTACGCGAGGAAGGTTTTAAGCAAGTGTTTGGACAGTTTGATGCAGTTGATAACAAATACAAAAAAGCGGAAAAACGCTTAACCGAATATGCATTGGTTTGGTGGAATTTTGCATTGGTAAATCCTGAATTATATCAGGTTATGTTCAACTTGCAAGGTGCTGTGTGCGATCTGAATGAAAGTGTCAAAAATCCACAATCGCGTTTAGTTATTGAATACTATACTGCTGCATTTTCACAGATCAATCAAAAAGCAAAACGTTCTGAAAAGTACACGTTGGAATTATGTGATAATTTGATTTCCATTATTCATGGTTTTATCGCGATGCGTATGGTAAATAAGATAAGATCAGGAAATGAAAATGCGGAACAGGTTTTTAAAAATGCACTACAACGATTCATACATTCTATAAATGATATAAAATAAAAAACATGTCAAAAGGAAAAATAATATTTGCACTCGTTTTAGTATTGATTATAATCGGATTGGCTTATGTTAAACATACAAAAAATAAAGAAGTTGCAGCTAAAGCAGCGCCACAAGGAAAAGGCGGACCACAAACATTGATGGCTGCCGGTTTCGTTGCAGAATATTCGAAGCTGGCTAATAATATAAGTGCAAACGGAAGCATCTTAGCACAAGATGAAGTGCAGTTGCAGCCAGAAGCATCTGGTCGTGTAACGTATTTAAATATCAAAGAAGGTACTGTTGTTGCTAAAGGTACATTGTTGCTAAAAATCAATGATGCAGACTTGCAGGCACAAGTAGTTCGCTCGAAAGCACAACTGAAAATAGCTCAGGCAAATTTAGAACGCATCGGACAATTATTAAAAATAAATGGCGTCTCGCAAGCAGAATACGATGCTGCAGAAAATACCTTGAATAATATTAATGCTGATATCGATCTATTAAAAGTACAGATCGCTAAAACAGAATTGCGTGCGCCGTTTTCAGGAAAGCTGGGTTTGCGCAACATAAGTTTAGGTGCTTATGTTTCGCCAAGTACGATTGTTGTGTCTTTGCAAAATATGAGTCAGTTAAAAATAGATGTTTCTGTTCCTGAAAAATATGCAGGCACTATTCAAATTGGTGATAATATGCAATGTAATGTGGCAGGAATTGAACAGCCATTTGCTGCAAAAGTAATTGCTATTGAACCACAAATTGATGAAATGACACGTAATTTGAAAGTGCGTGCAATGATTCAAAATCCAAGTTCAAAGTTAGTGCCTGGTGCTTATGTAAAAGTGCAACTAAAATTAAAAGAAACACCAAATGCGATCATGATTCCAAGTAACACAGTAATTCCGGATGACCGAGCAACGCGCGTTGTAATTACAGACAGCAGTAAAGCAAAATTTGTAGATGTGGAAATCGGCATGCGTACAGCAAGTGAAGTGCAAGTGATCAGTGGTTTAAAATCAGGCGATACCATTTTGACAACAGGTTTGTTACAGGTAAAACCAGGTATGTCAGTAAAAATTACCAAAACAACCAGCAAATCATTGCTACAATAAATTTAAAAATGAAATTCATTAACTCTCTAATTCACCGATTCAATAATTAATTCATGGGTTTACCATCATTAAGTTTACGACGTCCGGTTTTTGCAATTGTACTTAATATTGCCATCATCCTTTTTGGTATTATTGGTTATACTTTTCTCGGTGTCCGCGAATATCCGGCGATCGATCCGCCTGTAATTACGGTGCGAACAAACTACACCGGTGCGAATGCAGATATTATTGAATCGCAAATTACAGAACCATTGGAAAATGCAATCAACGGCGTGCAAGGTATTCGTACGATTTCTTCTGCAAGTAATCAGGGGTCATCTAATATTACGGTTGAGTTTGACTTGTCTGCAGATCTGGAAACAGCAGCGAATGATGTGCGCGATAAAGTTTCACAAGCGTTGCGTTTATTGCCGCAAGATATTGATGCAGCGCCTGTCGTTTCTAAAGCAGATGCGAATTCCGATGCAATTCTTTCCATGACTGTACAGAGTGAAGACAAGAATGTGTTGCAGTTAACAGACTACGCAGTAAATGTTTTACAGCAACGTTTACAAACAATTCCTGGTGTAAGTTCTATTCAGATTTGGGGTCAGAAAAACTATGCAATGCGTTTGTGGTTCGATCCGCAAAAACTGGCCGCTTATCAGTTGACAGCAATTGATGTTCAAAATGCGTTAGATAAAGCAAACGTTGAATTGCCATCCGGAAAAATTGCCGGAAAAAATACAGAGTTAAATGTTAATACACTTGGAAGAATCAATACTGAAGAAGAATTCAATAACCTTATTATCAAAGACATTGACGGAAAAACAGTTCGTTTAAAAGATATTGGTTATGCTGTTTTAGGAACGGAAAATTTTGAAACAAGTTTGAAAGAAAGCGGAGAAGCAATGGTTGCTTTAGCACTTGTTCCGCAACCAGGCGCTAACTACGTGGAGATTTCGAATGAGTTTTATAAGCGTTTGGAAGATATTAAAAAAGAAGTTCCAAAAGACATTAAACTCAACATCGCATTAGATAATACAGTCTTTGTGAAAAATTCAATTTCTGAAGTAAAAGAAACATTACTGATTTCTATTTTATTGGTAGTAATTATTATTTACTTATTCTTCAGAGATTGGGTAATTGCTCTGCGTCCTTTGTTGGATATTCCTGTTTCGTTAATTGGCGCTTTCTTTATTATGTATATTTTTGGTTTTACCATTAATGTGTTGACTTTGTTAGCTATTGTATTAGCTACAGGTTTAGTTGTTGATGATGGTATTGTTGTAACCGAAAATATCTTTAAGAAAATTGAACTCGGAATGCCAAAAATGCAAGCAGCGCGCGAAGGTTCGGAAGAAATATTTTTTGCAGTTGTTTCTACTTCTATCACATTAGCGATTGTATTCTTACCAATTGTTTTCATGCAGGGATTTGTTGGCAGTTTATTTAAAGAATTTGGAATTGTAGTTGCTGGCGCGGTTTTAATTTCAGCTTTAGTATCACTTACTTTAACACCGGTTTTAAATGTTTTATTAGGAAAAAAAGTACATACGAATTCATGGTTTTATGATAAGTCAGAACCATTTTTCAAAAGCATGGATGATGGTTATAAAGAAACACTGACTTCGTTCATGAAAATTCGCGGCGTTTCTTTTATCATTATAGCATTATGCTTTGCTATGATTTACTTCATTGGAAAAAATTTGCAGTCAGAATTAGCACCAATGGAAGACAGAGGCGCATTCCGCGTGTCTATTACGGCGCCGGAAGGAACTTCTTATACTGCCATGCAAAATTATGTGGACAGAGTTACGCAATTCGTAATAGATTCAGTGCCTGAACAACGCATCGCATTGAGTGTGACTTCGCCAGGTTTTACAGGTTCAGGTGCAGCAAATACAGCGTTTATGCGTATTCGTTTAAAAGAAAAAAACGTACGAACAAAAACACAAGACGATGTTGCACAATATTTAGGAAAGAATTTTTCTAAGTTTAATTTAGGAAAAGCATTTGTCATTCAGGAACAAACGATTTCTGTAGGTGCTGCAAAATTTGGTATGCCTGTTCAGTTTGTACTCAAAAATTTCGATTTTGAAAAATTAAAATCTACTGTTCCTAAATTTATGGAAGAAGTGTCGAAAAGCCCTGTATTTGTTGGATATGATGTGAATCTTAAATTTAACAAACCGGAAGTAGAAATCGTGATTGATAAAGATAAAGCGCAGTCGTTAGGTGTTTCTGTTCAGGATATTGCACAAACATTGCAGTTTTCTATGAGTGGCAGAAGATTCGGTTATTTTTTGATGAACGGAAAACAGTATCAGATCATCGGACAGAATATGTATGACGAACGCAATAAGCCGGAAGACCTTAGAAATATATACGTTCGCAACAATACAGGAAAATTGATTTCACTCGATAACTTAATTACTACAGAAGAATTAGCAAAACCACCACAACGCTATCATTATGACAGATATAAATCAGCAACGGTTTCATCTGGTTTAGCGCCTGGAAAAACTATCGGTGATGGTATCGCTGAAATGGAACGCATCGCAAAAAAAACATTGGATGAATCGTTCTCTACTGCATTGGCTGGTTCTTCGCGCGACTTTGCAGAAAGCTCTTCGAATACTATGTACGCATTAGTGTTGGCATTAGTATTGATCTTTTTAGTTTTGGCAGCACAGTTTGAAAGTTTCATCGATCCATTGATCATCATGATAACAGTTCCGTTAGCATTAGCAGGCGCTTTGTTATCGCTTTGGATCTTCGGTCAGACACTCAATATTTTCAGCCAGATCGGTATGATCATGTTGATTGGTTTGGTAACCAAGAATGGAATTCTAATCGTAGAGTTTGCGAATCACAACAGGAAAGAAGGTATGAGTAAAATTGAAGCGGCAACTTATGCGGCAGCCATGCGTTTGCGTCCAATCTTAATGACAAGTTTAGCGATGGCGTTAGGTGCGGTGCCGATTGCAGTAGCGTTTGGCGCCGGTTCAACCAGCCGTATTTCATTAGGAATTGTAATCATTGGCGGAATTATGTTTTCGTTGTTGTTAACGTTATTTGTAATTCCTGCGATGTATGTATTCATGTCAAGAACAAAACCTAAAATAGAAGAATAAAGTGATTGACAATTAACGATTAATGATTGACAATTTTTGATTTTATATAAAACTATAACTCTGTCTATTTCAAAAAAATAATTATGAGCAAAACTTTTAAAATAATTTTTTTCACTTTCATTTTTACTATCACTTGTACTTCTGCAAAAGCACAAGAACTACTGACACCTGAAGATGCAGTAGCTTTGGCTGTCAGCAAAAATTTTGATATTGTGATTGCAAAGAACGATGCTGACATCGCGAGAATCAATAATAATAAAGGCGCATCTGGTATGCTTCCTAAAATAAATGTTACAACCGGCGAAGTTTTCAATTTAAGTAATATTCATCAGGAATTAAGTACAGGAACGGTTACTAATAAAAACTGGGTGCCAGTAAATAATTTTAATGCCGGTTTGAATTTGAACTGGACTGTTTTTGATGGTTTAAAAATGTTTGCTACCAAAGACAGATTAAAAGCGCTGCAATCATTAGGCGAAATACAATTAAAAAACCAAATCCAAAATACAATGGCAAGTGTGTTGACTGCATACTATGCAATTGTGCAACAAAAACAACAGCTTAAAGCATTGAATGAGTCTTCAAAAATTTCTAACGAACGTGTTGTCTTGTCACAGAAAAAGTTTGATGTTGGTTATAATGATAAAACACCACTATTGCAGGCAAAAGTAGATTTATCTACACAGCAGATCAATATTTTAAAACAAGAAACAACCATACAGCAATCAAAGATTGCGTTGAATCAGATTTTAGGCAGAGACGCATCGTTTGACTTTGATGTGATCGATACAATAGAAGTGAATTATATTCCTGTTTTGCAAAATTTAAAAGATACTGCGGTACAACAAAATTTCTCTATTAAAGCTGCGCTTACAAATATTGATATTGCAAAGTTGCAACATAAAGAAATAAATTCACAGCGTTTGCCTTCTATCAATTTCAGTACCGGTTACGTGTTTTCTCAAAATAACAGCAAAGCCGGTTTGCAGTTGGTTAATCGTTCGTATGGACCAACCATCGGCGTTAATGCTGTGATACCAATATATAATGGTGGCGCGATTAAAAAACAATTGGAAGCATCTGCTGTAAATATTGCTACACAGCAAATTCAGGTTGATAAGATAAAGCAAGATTTAAATTCAAAAATCTTAACTGCATATCGCAATTTTGAGTATGCAAAAAAAGCATTGCAACTGAATGAAGATAATGTAAAAATCGCGCAGGAAAACATGACCATTACATTAGAACGTTTTCGTCTCAATCAAACCACTTCTTTAGATATTAAAACGGCGCAAAGCAGTTACGAAGATGCATTATACAATGTTATCTTGGCGCGTTACACTGCCAAGATTGCGGAAATAGAATTAAAAAGATTAAGCAACGATTTGATTAAATAATTGCAGAAAATTATTTTTTACAAACGCCAATGATAACACCAAAATTTCCATCGGTTTGAATCCAGTTTTTTTCTGGCAAATAAGTGCGTGAAACAAAACCATCTAAATACAACGCATTTTTACAACCTAGCGTTTTAAAATAATTGGCGAAATCATAAAAGTTGATTTCCTGTTTCGACATTACAAAAACAGGATTTCCATTTGGTAAAATTCCAACACCATTTCTGATATTTAATTTCGTGGAACCTTGTTTAAATTCAGGATGGATATTGCCATCAATCACCAGCATTGGTCCTGATTGAGTGGCATATTTTACAGTTGTAATTGATTTGAAGTTTTCTGTTTTACAAACCATTGCTTTATGATTTGTAGTAACGTAAAAAACACCGTTCGGTTTCCAGTAAAAGTTTCCGCTTGCAGAATTTGTGTCTATTGATTGGAGCGTTTTCTGTTCCTGTATAAATAAACCTTGCGGCGAATAATCAGGTTTGTACATGCCTGCATTCATGGCAAAAAGTAATTTCTTTTGCTTCTTTTCCAGATGATTTTTCAGATTCAAAATGCTTTTAAAAGCAACATTGTTTTCATCTTTCCAATATAGTTTTAGGTCTTGTTTTTGCAAATCAACTTCATAGGTAATAAAATCAGCGTTTGAGCTGGTTGTTGTAGAAAAAGCAAAAAATAAAATGCAACTGGCAACAGCTATAATAGAAAATAATATGCGTTTATTGATTGACATCTAATGAATGCATTATAAAATTATTTCGCTTTTATCTTCAATACTTTCAACAGCGTTTTAGCAGTAGTTTCCTGTTCGATCTTTTTGATCCAATGTTTGTTCGCATCAAAAATTACTAAACACGGAAAACTGGAAAACTGCAATTGTTTTGTCAGTGTAAAATCATATTCCTGGCCAATGAAAACAGTTGGAAAAGAATTGAGCGCATAATCGAAATAGAACTTTTGGACAACCGGAAATTCATCAAACGAACTCAACACAAATTGTGTGTTTTTGAAAAGCGCAATATTATCTAAAATGCTTCTGATCGTGCGCTGGCAATGATCGCAGGTAGGTGAGAAGTTGATAAAAACGGTATTGGTACTGTCTTTGATATCTTTATTGGTCAGAAAGCTGGTGCTGTCCATTTTCAATAAAGAAAATTTTGGAAATAGAATTGACTTGTTTTCTTTTGCCAATGCAGTAAACACAACAGCAAAAAAGATAAGAAAACAAGCAGTTACTTTTTTCATGAATACTAATCTACAAAAATAAGTCCAAAAAAATGATTTTGTGTTTTCTGGCATACGCATCGCGTCATGGCGAGGCACGAAGCTATCTCATTTTAGATTGCTTCACTTTGTTCGCAATGACGCGCGAAGCGTATTATCATCAAAAAAAATCCCGACCATGAAAGTCGGGATTTAAAATGTATTCAACAAAGAAATTTATTTCACTTTGTTTACGATCGCTTCGAATGCTTTCGGATCGTTCATCGCTAAATCAGCTAAAACCTTACGGTTGATGTTGATATTTGCATCAGCTAATTTTTTAATGAATTTAGAATAAGACAAGCCAAAAGGACGAACCGCAGCGTTGATACGCACGATCCATAAACTTCTGAAATCTCTTTTCTTTAATTTTCTACCGATAAATGCATAGGTTAAACCTTTTTCTACTGCATTTTTAGTTACTGTCCAAACATTTTTTCTTCTTCCGAAATAACCTTTGGCAAGTTTGTAAACCTTCTTTTTTCTGTCTTTTGCGGCTACTGAATTGACTGAACGTGGCATAGCTTTTAATTTTTAAGAGTGAATAATAGGACCATCGGCGATGCCTTGCCTTATGTCGTTTATTGTATTAGTTCATGCACAACAGCGATTTGATGTTTCCTTCATCGCATTTTTTAATAATTACAGAACCTGTTAAATTACGTTTTTGTTTCGTCGTTTTTTTAGTCAAAATGTGACGTTTATATGCTTGACCGCCTTGAATTTTACCGCTTCCAGTTACTTTGAAACGTTTTTTTGCGCTCGAGTTTGTTTTCATTTTTGGCATAAAATCAATATTTAAATCTATTTCTAACTGAAAATAGGGTGCAAAGATACAAGTTAATTTGAAAATTTGGAAATTTGAAAATGAAATAATGTGTGTTTTGTGTTAAATTTTAACGTATTATGTACTGCGTACTGCATAAACTGCTTACTTTATACTTATTTTAACCTATCTAAAAACCACTCTTTGTCCAGAATATTGTTTTCCGATTCAATTTCGGCTGACAGTGCATTTTTTATTTTTTTTGACGACGCATTCACTTCAGCCAAACGCCTGGCATATTTAATGGTGTTTTTATAGTTTAACTGATGATAACCCAATCCTTTTTGCCGGTGCAAAAATACACTAAACGTATTCAAAAAAGCATCCAAAATTTCCCATTCCTGCGTTTCCACATAAATTTTAAGCTGCATATTTTTGACCGCTAAATTCTGCAAAACATCATTGTATTCGTAATCGGTTAAATACTGCAGCGATTTTTTGTATTCTTTCAGAAAATAATAATATCGTGCTTTGTTGAAACCGATTGTGCTCTTTTTGAAATTTTCAGGCAGATATTTTTCATGTGTTTTTATGAATGAGTAAACGCCATCAAAATCTTCGGATTGCAAACCGGTAAATACAATATTGGTAAACGTAAAACGACTGATCTTTTCATTTTCGATAAACACCTTATTTTGCAAACCGCTTTGATAAATGCTGTACAATTTTTTAGCAAACGATTTATTTCCGGAATTCAATTGCTTGATGCCAAAATTGATGATCAGCAAATAAATATCTTTCAATTCATCCAACGAAAAATAAGCAGAATGTTTTGGTAATAATTGTAATAAATCATCAAAATAATGAAGTTCAGACGATGTATATAATTGATAAATTTTATAGTAAATAAGAGAAATTTTATTCAGTTGATTTTCATCTTGTTTTGCTACGTCTAAAACGGTTTGCAATAGTAAATACTGATAATCTTGCTTAATAATTTGCTGATAAGAAATGGCAATACAGGCATATTTCAGCAGTTGCGTAATGTAATATTGATCTAATGTAGAAAGAATGTTTTGCAGGTTATTTTCTTTACTTCTGCTTTGCTGGTTGGATTGCCTGAAGATTTCTTCTTCTAATTGGAATTGCTGCTGCCAATATGCTGCATTTTGTGTTGTTTTCTTTTGCTGAATGATGATCGCTTTTTGTAAAAAATGATCAGCATTATTCGGCAATTGTTTTTCGTGCAATGTTTTAGAAATTGCTAATAAATTTTGTACTTCATTCTGGTTGTTGCGTTCCGTTTGGAAAAACTGTTCCAGCACATCCAAAGCCAGCGAAGTGATGTACCGCAAACGTGCATCATCATAAGCAGCATTTTTATATAAATACTGAAATATTTTAGTTCGATCAGCATTGTTTTCAGAAAGATATTTCCTGGAAAAAAGATATTCATAGAGTTTTACTACATCATCATGCCGAAAAAAATAAGGCGAAGCCACAAATTTCTTAAACTTGCGAATTTCTTCAACATTTAATTTTCTAAATATTTCCAACAATTTTGAATTGTACATAACCTTGTTTTTTGTATCACAGAGTTGCACAGAGAAATTACAGAGTTTTAAGCCACGTCAATGTCATTCTGAGCGAAGCGAAGAATCTTTTCAATAGAAATACTCTATTTGTTATCATTTTTCGTATGCAAAATTATATACAAATCAAAAGATATTTTACTGCGTTCATTAAGACAAAGTCATAAAAAAAACTCTGTGAAAACTCCGTGCACTCTGTGATACTATAAATTTACAATTATTTTTCCATAAAAATACAACAATGACCAAAATATGTAATATATAGTATGCAAAACAAACTGCAATTTTGAATGGTAAACGTAAATATTATAAAAAGCGATTAAATTTATAGGTATGAAAAAGCTATTGGTAAAGCTATTGATGTTTATTGGAATAATTCATGTATGTGTGCATGTGTCTGCACAACCTAAAACATCTGTAAAATGGCAGAAAGGATTTATAGACGGCGGAATACAGTGTATGCAGCAAACTTCTGATGGCGGATACATTTTAGGAGCATATTCCACTTCCGGAATTACAGTTGATAAATCGGAAAATTCCAGAGGAGATGGCGATTTCTGGATCATAAAAACAGATGCATACGGAAATAAACAATGGGACAAAACTATTGGTGGTAATGGACATGATGTTCTCGGTTTTATTGAACAAACAAGCGATGGTGGTTATCTATTATATGGAAATTCCAAATCAGGTATATCAGGTGATAAAACTACACAGGCAAAAGGTCCATGGATTGTAAAAACTAATAACCTAGGACAAATCCAGTGGCAAAGAAGTATTGTTGCAGATACTATATGGACGCGTTTAAAACCTTCAGGGTCTTCCTTGCTGACTACAGATGGCGGATTTATTTTTTGTTACGATTCTTTAATGGAGAAAACCGATGCCTCAGGAAATATTCAATGGAAAGCAAAAGCTGATTCACTAACAGCCATAGAGTCATTCCTACAAACTACTGATGGTTGCTATCTGTTATCTGGTCATTATTACAATTTTGATATTGCTTTATTTTTTCCTGCATTAGTAAAAAAAGATGCCTTGGGTCATACACAATGGATGAAACGATTTCCAAGATACTACAGTATTAATACCAGTGGGTTAACGTTTATTAAGCAAACAAGCGATGGTGGTTATATGCTTGGTGCAACCAGAGCTGGCTCCAGAGGAGGTAATGATTTCTGGATAGCAAAAGTGGATTCTGCTGGAAACGAGAAATGGCAAAAGGATATTGGAGGTGACGCTCAAGATGATTTACTTTCGTTTCAATCGACTAGTGACGGCGGCTTTTTATTAGCAGGACAAACATTTTCAGGAGTATCAGGAGATAAAACGGAAATCTTAAGAGGTATGCGAGACTGGTGGATAGTAAAAACAGATAACGAGGGCACTATTCTATGGCAAAAAGAATTTAGTGGCAATGGGCAAAGCTCCTCTATTATAAATATTGCAAAGCAAACAAGAGATGGAGAATATATTTTAGGTGGATTTTCTGATGCAAACAATAGTGGTGATAAGACAGTAACAGGTTCTCTTTGGCTTGTAAAATTATTTTTAGATCCATGGTATATAAGAGGAACTATTTTTGGAGATTATAATAATGATTGTATTCTGAATGCTTCTGAAAAAGGTGTAGCAAATTTTTCTCTGAAAACCACAAAGAACGACAATACTTTTTATAGAGCTTATTCAACTTCTCGCATAGATGGTAAATATTATTTACCAATCATAGATACAGGAAATTATATCATTGAACTGTTACCCAATAATGTACAATATTTCACACCTTCAAATTGCAACTCTTATTCTATTCACATAAGTAATTCTGTGGATTCATTAAATTTTGGATTTAAACCAACCATACCATGTATACAAAACACAGTAGATATTTCAACCAATAAACTTCATCGTTGTGCATCGCCTGGTACTCATATTGGAGAATTTAATGTATTCTCTGTTTCCTATTGCAACAATGGGACTATTACTTCACCAAATACATACATAGATATTATGTTAGATAGATTACTGGTTTTAAATAGTGCAACAGTTTCCTATACTGCATTACCAGGCAACACATATCGTTTTAATATTGGCACTTTAGACTTTTTAACTTGCGGAAATTTCTCTTTTGTCGCAACGCCAATCTGCGATTCAACCATTCTTGGTCAAACACTTTGTGTGGAAGCTCACATCTTTCCGGATACTATTTGTACCACACCAAATTACACTGGCTCATATATTGTTGCATCAGCGCAGTGTTTGGGTGACAGTGTAGAATTGAAACTGGAAAACCGTGGCGGCGACATGGTGCAGCGCAAACGGTATATTGTTATTGAAGACCAGGTGATGCGCATCAATAGTACCTATCAATTGCCACGCAACGGAACACTTATTGAAAAAATGCCTGCCGATTCCGGTCATACCTATCGAATTATTGCAGATCAGGAAGATGCATTACCACCAAGTTATGGCGATAAGTTTGCAACGGCTGCAATAGAAGGTTGCCGACCAAATCCGGCACTGAATTTTTCAACAGGATATTTCACACAGTTTCCAAATTACGATGGTGAGCCATTCAGAGCCGTTAGTTGTAATGTAATTACTGGTTCTTATGATCCGAATAACAAAGTGGCTTCACCTATTGGCTACGCAGCGCAGCATTACATCGAGAAAAATACACAGATCGATTACCAGATCAATTTTCAAAATACAGGAAATGACACCGCATTTAAAGTAGTTGTGGTAGATACCATTGCACCAACATTAGATATTAATTCTATTCAGTTAGGCGTGGCTTCGCACGCTTATCAGTTTCAGCGAACCGACAACAATGTAGTACAGTTTGTGTTTGATAATATTTTGTTGGTCGATAGTTTTAGAAATGAACCGAAATCGCATGGCTTTGTAAAATTCAAAATTCAGCAAAAGCTAAATAATCCAAACGGAACAAAAATCTATAACAAAGCTGATATCTATTTTGATTATAACGCACCGATAATCACGAACCAAACATATCATACAGTCGGACAAAATTTTGTTACAGTACAATTGATCAATACTATCAAAAATCCTAAGTATAATGTGAAAGAAGTGAAGGTTTTTCCAAATCCGTTTCGCGATAAGACACAAATTATTGTTGAATCTAATGAGTTGAAAAATCCGGTGTTGCTGCTGATGAATATTGAAGGGCAACTCATCAAAACAATTCCATCAACAAACAATACTACGTTTGATGTTTACAGAGAAGATTTGTCGAATGGCATGTACTTGTTTAAAATAATGCAAAACAATGAAACCATTGCTAATGGTAAAGTAGTGGTGCAATAATGTAGTTTAGTTCAGAAAAAAAGGTCGAAAGTATTTCTCTTTCGACCTTTTATACTTTATAAGAAATAAGAATTACTTTTTCTTCGGCGCGATGTAAGCGATCATTTTTTTGCCTTCTAAGTTTGGCATGGCTTCCAATAAACCAAATTCTTTTAACGATTCAGCGAATTGTAGTAAAACCAATTCACCACGATCTTTGAATTGTATTGCACGACCTTTGAATTGAACATAGATTTTTACTTTAGAACCTTCCTGTAAAAACTTCTGCGCATGTTTTTGCTTAAACTCTAAATCGTGGTCGTCTGTATTTGGCGTAAAACGAATTTCTTTTACTTCCGTTTTTTTCTGTTTCGCCTTAATTTCTTTGTCTTTCTTTTTCTTGTCGTACAAAAATTTATTGTAGTCCACCAAACGGCAAACCGGCGGCACCGCTTTTGGTGAAATTTCTACTAAGTCAACTTCTTGTTCTTTGGCTAAGCGAAGTGCTTCTTCAATCGGATAAACGCCTGGCTCAATTTCTTCGCCAACTAAACGCACTTCTGGTACGCGTATATCTCTGTTTAATCTGTGTTCCGTTTCTTTTTTCTTCGGAATAAATGGTCGTCTTTTAGGTATCAAGTGGTTTGGTTTAAGTTAAAAAGTTATTTGTTATAAGTTATACGTTATTAAGATTCTTTCTTTGCTTTTAACAGATATTGAATATAACCATTAATAAGCGCATTATTTTTATTTATTTTTTGGCGAAATTCACTTAACTGTTCTATTGTTATATATTCAGATTCTTGCGCGATTAATAAATGATCTAATAATTCCATTAATGAACCTCGACTATTCCTGCAAAATTTTGCATTATCTAAATAGTGAAATCTTCCGTAACCTTCTGCAATATTATTAGTTACACTTCGTGAACATCTTGTCATTTGATCTGCTAGTCTATACTTTTCTTCAACTGGAAATGATTTGACTAAAATTGCAATTTCTTTTCTCAATTCAACACCTACTTTATAGCATTCTAATGTTTCAAAAGTTGTTATTTTATTTTCCAAGATAAACTATTAAAAAACCTTATAACTAATAACATATAACGTATAACAAACTAGTTATTCAATTCTTCCTGCAAAAGTACGGCAAAGTCTTCAATAGAAAAAGCGCCAAGGTCGCCTTTTCCGTGTTTTCTTACAGAAATTTGCTGGTTTTCTACTTCTTTCTCACCAATTACCGTCATGTAAGGCACTTTCATTACTTCAGCATCGCGGATTTTCTTGCCGATTTTCTCAGCGCGTTCATCTAATTTTACTCTAAAACCTTTGTTTTGCAAGGTTTCAGCAACTGATTTTGCATAATCTAAAAACTTATCGCTGATTGGTAAAATAGAAATTTGTTTTGGCGCTAACCATAATGGAAAATTGCCTGCATAATGTTCTAGTAAAAATCCTATAAACCGTTCATGTGTGCTTAAAGGTGCGCGATGAATTATGATTGGAAACTCTTCCTGGTTGTCTTTATTTACATATTTTAAATTAAAACGTTTGCCTTGTGCAAAATCTACCTGATTGGTTGCTAATGTAAATTCTCTTCCAATAACAGAATATATTTGAATATCGATTTTTGGTCCATAAAATGCAGCTTCATCATTTACTTCGTCAAATGGAATTCCGGAACTAATCAATACTTCACGAACCATGTTTTCTGTTTCTATCCATAATTCCGGTTCGTTAATGTATTTTTGTCCGAGTTTAGACGGTTCGTGTTTACTTAGACGCATTTTGTATTTTTCAATTCCGAAAATTTTGAAATATTTTAAATACAAATCATTTACGGCTCTGAATTCCTGTTCAAACTGTTCTTTAGTGCAATAAATATGTGCGTCATTCATTTGCAAGGAACGAACGCGCATCAAACCAAATAAACTTCCGGAATCTTCATAGCGATAGCAAGTGCCGTATTCTGCTAAACGAATAGGTAAATCTTTATATGATTTTTGCATCGAGCCAAATATTTTATGGTGATGCGGACAATTCATCGCTTTTAAATAATATTTCACATTATCCAGTTCCATTGGCGGAAACATACTTTCTGAATAATATGGTAAATGTCCGCTTCGCAAATACAAAGATTCTTTTGCAATATGTGGTGTCCGAACTCTGGAATAACCGGCTTCATCTTCTGATTTTTTTGCTAATTCTTCTATTTTTTCAATTAAAAAACCTCCATTCGGCATCCATAATGGCAAACCAGGTCCAACTTCATCATCAAATGTGTATATTTCTAATTGTTGCCCTAATTTTCTATGATCGCGTTTTTCTGCTTCTTCCAATAAACGTAAGTGTTCATCCAGTTCTTGCTGATTTGGAAAAGTAACACCATAAATACGCGTCAACTGTTTACGCTTTTCGTCGCCGCGCCAATAAGCACCGGCAACCTTCATTAGTTTTATTGCTTTAATATGACCTGTGTTTGGAATATGTGGTCCGCGACATAAATCGGTGAAATTACCTTGCGTGTAAAAAGTAATCTGACCATCATCTAAACCTTCCAGCAATTCCAGTTTATATTCGTCACCTTTGGCTTCAAAATATTTGATGGCATCAGCTTTGGAAATTTCTTTTCTGATATATTCGCTTTTTTGCGCAGCCAGCTCAGCCATTTTCTTTTCGATCTTTGGCAAATCAGCTAAAGTGATAGAAACATCGCCTGTGTCAATATCATAGTAAAAACCGTTTTCAATCGGCGGTCCGATGCCGAATTTCACACCTTTATATAATGCTTCCATTGCTTCTGCAAATAAATGCGCTGAAGAATGCCAGAAAGTAGATTTTCCGTTCGTGTCGTTCCAGGTCAATAATTTAAGCGTTGCATCAGCGTTTATTGGACGCATTGCGTCTTGTACTTCGCCATTGATTTCAGCGCCTAACACTTTTTTAGGCAAACTGTTGCTCAATTGACCAGCGATTTCTAAGGCAGTAATTCCTTCGTTGAATTCTTTTACTGCGCCATCCGGAAAGGTAATTTTAATACTCATAATTTGTGCAAAAATACGGTTTACAAGTTGAAAATTGAAATGTGTTGTTTTCAATTAATCGTTAACGAAGCATCTTTCAGATTAGCTGTTTTAAAGATTTATGTGATAGATAGTATGAATTTTTATCACAGATAGTGATATTTCTTATCATTGTTAGTCTTAGTTTTTATCACTATTAGTTATGAATTTTATCATTGTTACTCTAAGTTTTTATCACTATTAGTGATAAATTTTATCATCATTATTCAAACAATGTTTTACTAAATATCAAACGATGTTTATAAAAGAGAATTTGTTTAGCAAGAATCACTTATCTTTTTCCACCAAACGAATGCCTGTAATGTAAGTTATACAAGCAGAAATCAGCAACGCTGTAAAACCAATGTATTGTGCGTTTGTCAGAGGCGCGTCGTATTTAAACATGATCAGAGAAATGATAATGGTTGGAATCAACCATGCCAACAAAGGTGTAAGGTATTTGAATTTCATGCGTTTGTTGCTCAAATTTACTATTTAGCAATTACAAATCACAATCAAACTAAAATGATTTTAATGTTATAGACTAAGAATAGAGAAAGGTAATTTTTTTGTATTTAATTGTTTAAGTAAAATCTTCAGCTACGATTTTCTCCATTGCACGTTCTGCTAATGCAGCAATGGTAAGTGCAGGATTGGCGCAAGCAGAAAAACCCGGCATCATAGAACCGTCTAAGCAATATAAGTTTTTGTAACCATTTAATCTGCCAAAATAATCACTGGTTATGCCTAAAACAGCACCACCAAGCGGATGATAAGTAAAGTCATCACCAAATCCGGTACCATTGAAATAAAAGAAGCGTTCCAGTGCGCCGCCATTTGCAGCATTCAATCTGTCCACAAAATTTCCCATGGCTTCTCTTGAAATATCCATTTGAGATTTTTCAAAAAATAATTCTGCACTATCTGTTGCAGGATTGTATTTGAAATAACCACGATTTGGGTTTTTAGTAATGGCTAATGTTAGTAATTGACGCAATTCCATACCAATAGGAAAAGGTGCCTGTTCTGCTAATAAAGGTGTAATCGGATTATTTAAATCTCCATACGCAGTAACAGGAACAATACATTGCTGAGCACCGGTATTTTCATTAATGGAAGAACGCATGGCCATGATATTTCCATTGTTTCCCCAATGTTTTCCAATTTCATCACTTAAATTCGGTAAACCACCGGTATGTTTCGACTTTAATAAAATATTCATTGTGCCAACAACGCCTGCATTAACAAAAAGATGTGTACAGGTGTAATTTTTGATTTGTACGGTTTCACCTTGTTCATTGATTTTAAAGACAGTCAATTCATATTTTCCGTTTGGTAATTGTTTTATACTGTCCACCTTATGTAAGGTTTCAATAGTAAGATTTCCGGTTGCTTTTGCAGCCGGAATATAATTTCTATCTAAGCTGTTTTTGTAACCGTTGTTGCTTCCATATAATAATTCACCGCCAGTAGATGATTTTTTTTGAGTTCCGTTTAATTCGCCTCTGATAATATTAAAGTCAACACCGGCATTTAACATCACCTTTTCCATGCCTGCTTTTTGGCATTGCTTTAAACCAACTCTTGCAAACTGGTAAACATTTGAATTCAACAAATCGTCAGGAACCTGACTGAAGTTGAGTATGCTTTTTACTTTTGGATACCATTTGCCGGTCATTTCGTTATAACTTACAAATGGAAAATACTCGTCCCAAAGTTCAGGTCTTGCATATGGTAACATCGCGCCATAGACTACAGATCCACCACCTAAACAAGTGCCTCTGTATATTTTCATGTACGATGTCGGAAAATCTACTCGGTCTAAAACTCCAACATATTTAGGAATATTAAATTGAATAGTAGTGACAGGTGCTTCTGTTCTGTTTTTTAACCAAAATGATCTTCCATCCGGACTTAATGTTGATGTAAAAACATTCTTGGTGGAATTTACTTCATATTCTTTTCCCATTTCCAGCATCAATGTTTTTATTCCGGCTTGTGTTAATCTTAGTGCAGAAACAGATGCACCAAATCCTGAGCCAATTACGATGGCCTCGTTCGTGTTGTCGTTTACTGAAATGGGTTCTTTTTTACAAGCCACCATTGGAACAGATGCGGCTACGCCAGCCATTGCGGAAAGTTTTACAAACTTTCGTCTTGAAATAGAATTTTTCATTAATAAATTAGGTTAATTGTTTACGGCTAACCAAATATAGTTATTTAATTTGATAATAAAAAATTCTAAAAAGATTTTTTTATATTTTAACAAATGTACTATTTAAGTAAATTTAGATTATGTTTCAGATGTTTTTATAAGAAATGCTGTTTCCTTAATGTAGAAAATGATAAATCAGTAACTATTAAGTGTGTTTAATGTGTTAAACTCTATCAATTTTAATAGTAAGTATAAGTAGTTGTAACCGATGATGCATCTGATGTTGCATATTGAGTAATTACTCTGCCGTAATTATCGAAATCGTATGTGTAATTGATAACAGAATTGGTTGTTGTTTCCGGAATGGTGTAATGATTAACTGTAATTTGCGTTTCCGATTTTAAAACATTTGCTGAGCTTTTTCCTAAAAACGGTTTGCCAAAATTTTCATTACCAATTGTGTTTGCATTTGAATAGTACGTGTAATTAGTAGCAAATGTCCAGGTGCCTGCTAAACCATAAGCAGTGCCTCTTCGCTGCGTGAAATTGGTACCGTCATTTGCTAAGGTATCGTTTGTTGTATAA
The DNA here is from genome assembly GCA_046329815.1 of Chitinophagales bacterium. Lineage (GTDB taxonomy): Bacteria > Bacteroidota > Bacteroidia > Chitinophagales > JADIYW01 > JADJSS01. The sequence continues at coordinate 295,144 of JAXLTY010000001.1, read as the reverse complement.
TCTGTAACGCTGTAGAAATACGTTTTCAGGAAATCGTTGGTTTCGTATGAAAATTTCTCTTCTTCATTGCTAAATGTCCAAGGTGATAACTGCAATCTCTCCGTTTGCAGTTTTTTATTATTGAACAAATATTTCGCATTCAGATAAAACGTAGAATCGCTTTTGTGTGCATATTGAAAAACAGAATCGCCAATATATTCAAACGTAGAAAAAGAAGTAAAATTGCTGTTCGTGATTTTTACAACTCTGTTTTGAGTATCGTAAAAATAAGTTTCTGTATTATTGGTTTGCGTAGAAGTTTTCGTTTTCACCATGTATGAAACTATAGGATCTGCTTGTTTTTGGCAAGAAAAAATAGTTAGAATAGTAAAAATCGAAAATAAAACCCTTTTGTACATCGTAAACAAATATACATAAAGTTTTTTATTGGTTTGCAGGATACGTTTTACGATAAAGTAAATTTACATCGACATATTAAGGAATAAACTTATATCCAACACCACGAACCGTTTCGATGTGCTGCTTGCCGAGTTTTTTGCGTAGTTTTTTGATATGCGTGTCGATATTTCTGTCGCCGACGATGATATCGTCGCCCCAAACTTTTAATAAAATATAGCTTCTTTTAAAGACTTTTCCCGGACGAGAAGTCAGTAAAACAACCAGTTGGAATTCTTTTTTAGATAATTTAAGCGCTTCGCCTTTTTTGAAGATCATTACTTGTTCTTCATCGATTTCGAGGTTGCCGAATTTTTTGATTTCTTTCGGTGTTTCTTCGTTTTGGTAACATCTGCGCAAAACTGCTTTCACGCGATTTGCGATTAATTTTGAGCGCGAAGTTTTCGGAATAAATTCATCAGCGCCGGCATCAAAAGCAGCAATTTGCGTGAAATCATCAGCGTTATTGGAAATAAAAATGATCGGTAGTCGGGCAAATGCTGAATCGGCGCGCAGATCCGTGCAAATATCAATACCATCAACATCGTTCAGATTTACTTCTAAAATAACCAAATCCGGTTTTTCTTTTTTGATGGTAGAAATTAAATCTTTCGATTTGGTAATTTCAGTAAATTTATAAATCTCTGATTTAAATACTTTGATCGTGTTGTCGATACTGGCTTTGTCTTTGTCAGCAATCAACAAATGATATTTTTTGTTTTCTAAATTATTAGATTCCATAAACTCTTTGTCACTGCTAATGTATTCCTTCATTTTTATAGATTTTTAAAAGTTAGGCAATCTACATACTAAATTCACACAAAGTACAACAAACAAGCTGATTTCTTAATATTCACAACCGTTTTTTGTAAAAGATGATTTTTGGAATGAAATTTGCAAATACTTATTTTGAATTAAATAAAGCAACCGAAACGGACAAATCCAATTATTTAGACTAAATTTGAACTAATACGTTTTGCAATTGTTTTGTTAAAAAAATCAGATAAATACATAAACTAAAATGAAAAAAATTAATCAAATAACAGCACTTTTAATGTCAATTCTGATGCTTACAGCAAGTTGCAATGCCAAAGCAGAATCTTCCAAAGCAGAAAATACGCCAACTTCAAAATCAATTTATGATTTTACATTAAATGATATTGACGGCAAACCTATTTCATTAAGCCAGTACAAAGGAAAAATTGTGGTAATTGTAAACACAGCCAGCGAATGTGGTTTGGTGGCACAGTTAGGTGAAATTGAAGCATTCAGCAAAAAATATGCTGATAAAGGTGTGGTAGTTTTAGGATTTCCGGCAAATAACTTTTTAGGACAAGAGCCATTGGAAAATAAAGAAATTAAAACGTTTTGTTCTAAAAATTACGGCGTAACGTTTCAGTTGTTTGAGAAAATATCTGTGAAAGGCAGCAATATGGCACCGCTGTATAAATACTTAACAGACAAAGCAGAAAATGGCGTATTAGATGCGCCTGTAAAATGGAATTATCAAAAATTCATTATCGGAAAAGATGGCAAAGTGGTTACTTCTATTTCACCGCGAACCTCTGTAAACGATGCTGAGTTTTTACAAGCTATAGACGACTTGTTGAAATAATAAAAAGCCAGTCAGGACGTAAACATCTGTTTGGGTTTGGATTTATCCAAGCCCTTTTTTATTTTTAGAAACATGATCTTAGAGAAATTTATACTTTTCAGAAATAAACGCTTGCCTAAAACACATGTGTTTAAATCTGATTTTCCATATGATGAACATTTTCATCAGTTGGAATTTGATAATCATAAATTTTCTATCAATGCCATTCATTTGAAAGCAAAACAACCGAAAGGTCTTGTTTTTTTTCTGCATGGAACATTGAAGCATATTCAATATCATATTCCGTTGTGTTACGAATTTTTGCAAAATCATTACGATGTTTATTTGCTCGATTATCCAACGTATGGAAAAAGTACAGGCAAGATCAATGAAGCATTTTTGTATCAAATTGTGCATCAGGTTTATATAGAATCGCTAAAAAATGAACATTCGAAAAAGATAAATTACGAAAAGAAAATAATTATTGGCCGCTCACTCGGAACTGCATTGGCATCCCATTTAGCTACAAAAGTAAAAGCAGATGAATTGGTTTTGATCACGCCATATTACAACATGCCTGATTTGATCGGTCATTTATTAAAAAGAAAAAAGCCGGCGAAATTAAAAACATATTTGCCAAATCATGAGTATATACCAAATGTAAAAATTCCAATTACTATTTTTCACGGAACAAAAGATCGATTGATTCCACATTCAATTGCCGAAAAACTGAAACAGCACTTAAAACCCAATGATTCGTTCATTACTTTATCCAATTCTACTCATTTTAATGTTCATTTGCATGATGATTACAAAAAAAAGATAAAAAATATTTTGTCTTAATTATTTGATTTTCATTTACTTAAAATTTTATTGAAATTATTTTTTCCAAAATTTATGGAATTTGACGGCTTCATGTATCTAAATAGCAGAAGCAAGCAGTTGGAAAGTACTGAAATCGCGAAAAACTAAAAATGCATGCTTTCGAAAAAATTGATTTTTAAACAAATAAAAAAAGTAAAAAAATGTCAGCAATCAGAAATCAAGTTCAGTTAATCGGAAACTTAGGACAAAAACCGGAAATTAAAGCGTATGGAAAAGACCAAAAAATGGCAGTCTTAAACATAGCAACATCAGACTATTACACTGATAATAAAGGTGAACGCAAACAGGATACACAATGGCACAAAGTTATTGTGTTTGGCAAACAAGTGGAAACAATTGAAAAGTATTTAGATAAAGGTATGCAGGTAGCTATAACAGGCAAACTGAAATACAATGAATACAACGACAAAGACGGCAACAAACGTTATTCTACAGATATTGTAGCCAATGAATTTATCTTGTTAGAAAAGAAAACTAATTAGTGTGTAGTGTAATTCATTAGTTTGGTTGGAAGTCGCAATTTGTGACTTCCAATTTTTCAAATAATTAAAAATTTTAAAAATGGAAACAATAACAGAAATCTCAGAAGATGTTGTCATCAATAAAATCTTATTTATAAGAGGCAAAAAAGTAATGTTAGATAAAGATTTAGCCGAAATGTATGGTGTGATGACTGGTAGATTAAATGAACAAGTGAAACGTAATATTAAACGATTTCCGCCGGATTTTATGTTTCAACTAACACAAAATGAAGTAGATAACTTGATATCGCAAAATGCGACATCAAGTTATAAATCTCAAAATTGGATATCGCAAATTGCGATATCCAATCCAAATAAAATAAAAATGGGTTTGCGAAAATTACCGTATGCATTCACAGAGCAAGGCGTCGCGATGTTATCCAGCGTACTCAGCAGCGATACTGCTATTGAAGTAAATATCAAAATCATCAGGATATTCACTAAAATGCGCGAATTGATTTTAGAAAACAAGGATATTTTATTAAAACTGGAACAATTAGAAAATAAAATTTCCAAACAAGACAAAAAACTGAACAAGCATGAACGTGAAATGCAAATGATATTTGCAGCTTTGAAAGAACTTTTAAATCCAAAAATTGAACCACGGCAACTAATTGGCTTTAAACAATCAGAATAACAAAACAAAAATGACTTTTTGATGTTTATTGTTATTTGTACATTTACAACTCAATTCAAATCATGTCAAATAACACACCTGAAGTTACAGCAAACCCGGAATTAGTTAAACATTACGAAGCAATCTTAAAATTGCTTGGCGAAGATCCAACACGAGAAGGTTTGCTGAAAACGCCATCACGAGTAAGTAAAGCAATGCAGTTTATTACACACGGTTACAATCTAGATCCTGTAAAAATTATACGTTCTGCAATGTTCACCGAAAATCATAACCAAATGGTGATTGTAAAAGACATAGAATTGTATTCGATGTGCGAACATCATATGCTGCCGTTTTTTGGAAAAGCGCACGTTGCTTATATTCCAAATGGAACAATCACTGGTTTAAGCAAAATTGCCCGTGTGGTAGATGCTTACGCGCGTCGTTTACAGGTACAGGAACGCCTGACTACACAGATTCGTGATTGCATTCAGGAAGCATTGAATCCGCTTGGCGTTGCGGTGGTTATCGAAGCAAAACATATGTGTATGATGATGCGTGGTATTGAAAAACAAAATTCAGTTACTACAACTTCAGCATTCACCGGCGAATTCGAAAAGCAGGCAACACGCTCTGAATTTGTGAAGCTGATTTCAGCGAAATTATCATAAAATACTTACAATCATTTATTTACTACTTTTCAAAAAAGAGTAGTTTATCATTATATAACATCAATAACTGTTTTATTTACAGATTGTGATGTATTTTTGGTGTGCATTTTTTTTATTAAAAATCTTTTAAGGTTTAGATATGAAACGTACACATATAATAGCACTTGTTTTCGTTGCAGTTCTAGTCGGAACATTATTAATTATGTTGAGTAAAAGTTTCAGCAGATATGAAAATTTTGAGTCGAAATATGCAAAAGAAGGAAAAGAATTTACAGTTGTCGGCTATTTGGATAAAGAAAAAGGAATTGAATACAAACCTGAGATCAATCCGAACCAGTTTTCCATGTATGTGATTGATGAAGAAAAGAAAGAAAAATTGGTTATTGTCAACAAAGCAAAACCACGCGATATTGAAAAATCAGAAAAAGTTGTGGTTACCGGAAAAATGAACGGCGATGTTTTTGTTGCCAACGAAATACTGATGAAATGTCCTTCAAAATATAAAAACAGGGAACAGCAAGCCAACAACGGACGAACTATTTAAGCTGATCTAATTTTACTTACGACTTACGACTCACAACTTACGACCACAATGAACATTCACGCACTCGGACAAAATATGCTATATGGAAAAATTGGTCACTTTTTCATCATTTTGGCTTTCGTTACATCTTTAGCTGCCTGTATTTCTTACTTATTAGCGACACTAAACAGGGACAAGCAAGAGCAATCTTTCGCATGGATAAATTTTGGCAGAAAATTATTTATTCTGCATGCGGTTGCTGTTGTAGGAATTGTATCAATGTTGTTGCTCATTATTCACCAACATTTTTTTGAATATAAATACGTTTGGGAACACACTTCTAAATCGTTGCCAACTTATTACCAGTTTTCAGCCATGTGGAGCGGTCAGGAAGGCAGCACCTTGCTTTGGATGTTCTGGCACGGTGTGTTAGGAATTGTTTTGATTTTTAAAGCAAAAGAATGGGAAAGTCCTGTCCTGACTATTGTCGCATTAGCACAAGTAATGCTAGGTTCTATGTTGCTCGGAATTTATGTTTTTCATTATAAATTCGGAAGCAGTCCGTTTGCATTGATGCGCGACACCATGGATATTCCGATCTTCAAAATGAATCCGGACTATGTTGCCGAAGACGGAACCGGTTTAAATCCATCCTTACAAAATTACTGGATGGTCATTCATCCGCCAACTTTATTTTTAGGTTTTGCAGCATGTACTATTCCAGCGGCATTTGCCATCGCTTCGCTCTGGGTGCGCGAGTATAAAACTTGGGTAAAAGCAGTTTTGCCATGGAGTTTATTTGCATTGATGATCCTAGGAACCGGTATATTAATGGGTGGCGCTTGGGCTTACGAAGCACTGAGTTTCGGAGGTTTCTGGGCTTGGGATCCTGTTGAAAATGCATCGCTGGTGCCGTGGTTATTGCTCGCAGCAGCTATACATGTGTTAATTGCGTACAAACATTCAGGGTATTCTTTGCATGCAACGTATATCTTTTTCATCAGTTGTTTTATGCTGGTACTGTATTCTTCTTTCTTAACCAAGAGCGGAATATTAGGTGATGCATCTGTGCATTCATTTACTGATTTAGGTATGAGCGGCCAATTGATTGCTTGTATTTTAGTGTTTTTAATTCCGTCAATAATTTTATTGATTCTAAGAATAAAACAAAATGAAATACCTTCAAAACCGGAAGAAGAAAAATTAAGTTCCAGAGAATTTTGGCTATTTATTGGTTCGTTAATTTTTGTTTTTTCTGCGATACACATTATCGTGATGACTTCATTTCCTGTGATCAATAAGATATTTCACACGAAATTCGCGCCGCCATCTGATATAAAAAATCATTACAATAATGTACAAATCTGGATGGCTGCTTTAGTTGCATTTGGCGCAGCAACAACACAGTTTTTTAAGTATAAAAGCTCTGATATTAATATCGTTTTCAAAAGATTATCTGTTGCTTTTATCGCATCTGTCTTGATTTCATTAGTATTTATTATACCATACAAACTCTATCGTTTTGATTATATCTTAATGATAGTTTTCAGCTTTTTTGCTATCACAGCCAACGCGCAATTTATATTCCAGGTGTTGAAAGGAAATATAAAAATCAGTGGTGGTTCTATTTCGCACATTGGTTTTGCGGTAATGTTAGTTGGTATTTTAATTTCGCAAGGCAAACAAGAAGTGTTATCCATAAATCAATATGGAATTGATTATGGCAAAGGTTTTTCCACAAAAGAAAGCGCTGAAAACGTGTTGCTGTATCAAAATGAACCAATTAATATGTCGAATTACCGTGTTACATATTTAGGCGATTCGTTTACAACGCGCAATATTTATTTCAATGTTCGTTATGATGAGTTAGATAAAAAAGGAAATGTTACAAACACATTTACATTGCATCCAAACATTTTGTTGAACAGCAAAATGGGCAATAATCCTGTTCCATCGACTTTAAAAACACTAACATCTGATTTATACACGCATATTACGGCAACACCTTTGAATGATGATGGTACGCAGGCAGATTCAATTATTCAGGAAACTTATACGGTAAAACTTGGTGACACCATTCCAGCATCACGTTGCATTGTTGTGTTAGATGAAATCGATCCTGATGCACCGATTCCTGGTTTTCAGAAACAACCTAAAGACATTGCAATTGGTGCGAAGCTTAAATTCATATCATTGGATACTTCGTATTATATCGAACCGGTTTATTTGGTGCGCGAAGTAGTAGCGACCAGCGTTCCTGCTAAAGTCGAAAAAAATAATGTCAGTTTCTCCATCATAAAAATTCTTCCTGAAGAAAATAAAATGCAGATATCTGTTGAGCAAAAACTCAATAAATTTATCATTATGAAAGCCATTAAATTTCCATTCATCAATGTGTTGTGGCTGGGTTGCTTTATTATGGTTTTCGGAATTTTACTGAGTATGTTACGCAGAAAAAAAGAAAACTCCATTACAGTTAATTCATAACCGTGCAAAATTCCATTCAAAAAATTGCCTTTATCGGCTCAGGAAATGTAGCGACACATTTAGCTAAAGCGTTTTCTAAAAAAGAAATTACCGTTACACAGATTTACAGTCAAACTTGTGATAATTCGGAAACTTTAGCTTGGCAATCCAACTCCAAATATATTTGCGATCTGGAAGAACTGGATTTAAATGTTGACTTACTGATATTTGCTGTAAAAGATGATGTGATCAAAGAGTTAGCTTCTCAGATTTTAAACAAAAAACCTGATCTGAAAGTGGTGCATACTTCAGGTTCTGTTGGACTGGATGTGTTTGGTGATGCGAAGAATTGTGGTATTTTTTATCCATTACAATCATTTTCAAAAACAAAGAAAATAGCGATTGACGAAGTTCCTTTTTTGATTACATCAAACAATATTGAATTAAAAAATGAACTGATTGCATTTGCAAAGATCATCAGTAATAAAGTATATGAATACACTGACGAACAACGCAAACACTTACATATTGCAGCGGTTTTCGTAAATAATTTTTCTAATCATCTGTTTGCATTAGCACAAGATTACTGTGAAAAACATCAATTGGATTATCAACTATTAATGCCGTTAATCCATGAAACCATTACAAAAATTGATACCATTTTACCGAAAGAAGCACAAACTGGTCCGGCAAAAAGAAATGATTCGGAAATTATTGACAAGCATCTTTCTATTTTAAAGAAAGAAGATGAAAAATTGTTTGATATTTATAAAATGCTGACAAATTCCATTTTGGAAATGTACAAGAAATAATAATTACTGTTTCTGTACATCAAATATCAGGCAAGTACTCACACCATACGCAAAAATTTTGTTATTACTATCTATAATTTGCGCTTCTACCAACGCAGTTCTTCCGCCGTTATAAATCATTTTTCCAACGGCAAACAATTCGCCGCTTTTCTTTGTGATCGCTTTCAGAAAATTTACTTTCAACTCTAATGTCGTGTATGCTTTTCCTTTTGGCATCAGCGTGTGTACCGTGCAGCCCATTGCTGAATCCAGCAACGTTGATATCACGCCGCCATGAACCGAACCGATTGGATTGTAGTGGAATTCCTGCGGCACAAACGAAAAGATGGCTTTGCCGGATTCAATGCTGTGCATTTTGAAATCCAGCGTGTGCATGATTGGTGGTCCAGGCAATTTACCATCATACATAGCGGTTAAATAATCCATGCCTTCCATTTGCAATGCTTCCGTTGCGCCGATAGTCGGATCCTGCCAGCTAAATGTTTTTGTCCGTTCCATTTTATAATTTTTATTTCTCTAAGATCATAGTAATGCCTTGTCCACCTGCAGCGCAAACCGATAAGAATGCTTTGCCTGAACCTTTTTCGTTTAATAATTTAGCTGCTGTGGCAATTAAGCGACCACCTGTTGCTGCAAACGGATGCGCTGCTGCTAAGCTGCTACCTTTTACATTTAATTTGCTTCTGTCAATTTTTCCTAATGCTTTGAAACCGAATGTTTGACTTAATTCTTCGCTTTCCCAGATTTTTAAAGTTGCTAAAACCTGTGCAGCAAATGCTTCGTGAATTTCATAAAAATCAAAATCCTGTAAGGTCAAACCTGCTTTTTGCAACATTCTGTTTGATGCATAAATTGGTGCTAATAATAAATTGTGTTTGTTCTCAACATATTCTATTGCAGCTAGCTCTGCAAAGGTGATATAAGCTAAAACCGGTAAGTTATGCGCTTTTGCCCAGTCTTCGCTTGCTAATAAGACACAAGATGCGCCATCGCTTAATGGTGTTGAATTTCCTGCTGTCAATGATCCGTTTACTTTATCAAAAGCAGGTTTTAGTTTTGCTAATTTTTCTAAAGTGGAATCAGTTCTCAAATTATTGTCGCGCGACAAACCTGCATATGGTGTCAGCATATCATCAAAGAAACCTTCCTCATACGCTTTCGCCATTTTCTGATGACTTTCCAAAGCAAGCTGATCCTGATCTTCGCGCGAAATATCGTAATGTTTTGCAGTAATTTCAGTATGACCACCCATTGCCAAACCGGTGCGCGGTTCAACGTTTGCAGGTGCTACCGGCGAAAAATCTTTGATGTTTAATTTAGAAAATACTTTTATTTTATCTAACACGGTTTTCGCGCGGTTGGCTTCCAATAAAATACTTTTAAGATGCTCTGTCGCTAATATTGGCACATTACTGGTTGAGTCAACACCACCTGCAATACCTACTTCAATTTGTCCTAATGCAATTTTATTTCCTATGTAAATAGCAGTTTCTAAACCGGTATCACATGCTTGTTGTATATCGCAAGCCGGTGTGCGTTGGTCTAATGCTGTACTCATTACGCACTCGCGCGTTAAGTTTAAATCTGCACTGCTTTTGATAACTGCACCGGCAGCTACTTCGCCTAACAGTTCGCCTTGTAAATGGTATTTTTCAATTAAACCATTAAATGCTGCTGTCAGCATATCCTGATTGCTTGCTGTAGTGTATGCTGTATTTTGTCGTGCGAAAGGAATGCGATTATAGCCAATGATTGCTACTCGTCGCGCTGTTTTATTAGTTGTCATTTAAATTTTGTTTTAGATTGTTTTTTAATTTCGATTTCGTGAATAATATGTTGAATCTGATCCATAATTATGTCAAAGAATGAATTGTTTTTTGTCACTTTACCGATCATCATTCCGCCTTCTATTAAAGCGATAATCGATAAAGCAACAGCATCTGCATTGGTATCTTTTTTAAACTCATTTGCTTCAATTCCTTTATTAATAATTTGTACAATATTCTTTTTCCACTGCAAAATAATATCACTCACTCTTTTTCTAAGTGGTTCATTCATGTCATCTGCTTCAATCGCTGTATTCAGCAAAGGACAACCGCCTTCAGGCAATCCGTTTTTGTATGCGTTTTTATAAAAATTTCCATAAACCATCAATTTGTCTTTGTTGGTGTTGCATTGAATGATTTCATGCGTAATTTTTTTACTGACACACGAAAAATTATAATCAAATACAGCCAGGGCAACTTCTTCTTTGTTGGCAAAATTGCCGTAAATACTGCCTTTTGTGAGTTTCGTGGCAGCCGTTAAATCAGATAACGATGTTGCAGCATAACCTTTAGTATTAAAAATACCAGCAGCAGCTTCAATGATAAATTGTCGAGTTCGCTCTGATTTCATATTGTAAATATACCAATTGGTATATTTATTGTCAAATTAACTTTGTGTAAAGTCACGTTGTCGTTGTCTGTCAGGAATTTTAATTAACTTTACACATTATTATTTTTGACAAGTATTATGAATATTTTTCCAAAGCACGCGTTGCAAAAACTTGATTTTCCTTTCATCTTGAATGAATTGGAAAATTTATGTTCAGGAACTTTAGGCAAGCATTTAATTCATCAGCAGAATTTTATTACTGATTTTGATAAATTAAATAATGAATTACATGTTGTGCATGAAAGCAAAGAAATTATTGAGAACGACGCGCAATTGCCGCAATTTGGTTTTAATGAATTACCTTTTTTGAATAAACTAAAAATTGATAATTATTACCTGACAGAAAAAGAATTGGTGGAATTGTATTATGCATTGACTGCGGTTGCTGAAGTGTTTCGTTTTTTTACGCCAAAAGCACGTCAGCAGTTGTATCCGTTTTTGTCAGAGAAAATTTCAAACTATCAATTAGAATTAGGTTTGATACAATCGATAACAAAAATTATTGACATCGAAAAAGAAATTGTAAAAGAAAATGCAACGCCTACTTTATCGAAAATCAGAAAAGATATTCATCAAAAAATTCAGGAAATAAATTCAGTCTTTCGCAGTGTAGTAAATAAGCATAAGCAAGCCAACTTATTAATGGATACGGAAGAAACCATTCGCGAAGGACGACGCGTACTATCAGTAAAAGCTGAATATAAACGACAGATTAAAGGTTTGATTGTTGATGAAAGTGAAAACGGAAACATCACCTTTATAGAACCTAATGAAACTGTTTTTTTGAATAATGAATTAACTGAATTGCATTTGGAAGAACGTCGCGAAATTCATAAAATATTAGTTGAATTAACGGCAAAAATTCAACCGCAAAAAGAAAATATAGATAGTTTACAAGTGTTGATGAGCGAGCTCGATGTGATTCGCGCGAAAGCATATTTCGCGATTAATTACAAATGTTCGATGCCTGAAATTTCTAAAGACCGTAAAATTTATTTGCGTGAATTTGTGCATCCGATTTTGTTTCACCATCATAAAAAACAGAATAAACCGATTATCGACAATACATTACTGTTAGATGAAAAAGACAGAGTAGTAGTGATTTCCGGACCTAACGCAGGCGGCAAATCCATTGTATTAAAGTCTGTTGGTTTATTGCAGTTGATGTTTCAGTTTGGTATGTTGATTCCTGTAAAAGAAAACTCTGTATTGTCAATTTTTGATAATCTGTTTGTGGATATCGGTGATGAACAATCTATCGAAAATGATTTGAGTACTTACAGTTCGCATTTGTCAAATATGAATTATTTTTTACAGTACGCCAATGCTAAAACATTAGTATTAATTGATGAAATGGGCATGGGCACGGATCCGTCGCTTGGCGGACCAATGGCTGAAGCGATACTGGAGAGTCTGCATCAAAAGAAAGTATTTGGTGTGGTGACAACGCATTTTAATAACCTGAAAATTTATGCATCACAGACTGAAAATATGCAAAGTGCTGCGATGGCTTTTGATACCAAAAATTTAAAACCGTTGTATCAGTTGCAGGTTGGACAACCAGGCAGTTCGTTCACTTTTGAGATTGCAAAAAAAGCTGGCTTGCAAGAGCATATCATTAAAAATGCAATCAACAAAACCGGCGAAAATAAAAAAGCATTGGATGAAGTGCTTGGCGATATTCAGGCGGAAAAGCAATTTATAAAAGGTATCCGCAAAAATGTGCAGGTTAAAGAAACGCAACTACAGGATTTGACGCAAAGTTATCAGCAACTCAATAAAGAATTAGAGAAAGAAAAAAAACGTTTGCTGAAACAATATGAAGCGCGTTTGCTGGATAGATTTAACAACGAAAGCAGAAACCTGGAAAACGAAATGCGCGAGTGGAAAGAAGCGAAAAATAATAAAGAAAAATTTTTAGAAGTTAGAAATTATATTGATAATAACCGCGAGCAGATCGAAAAGAAACTGGATGACGTTCAGGTGAATAATGAAACAAATAAAGCAGAATTAAAGATTGGTGTAAAAGTGAAACTCGAAGAAGGAACGGAAATCGGTGAAATTATTGATATTAAAAATAATACGGCAACGGTTGCTTTTGGTACGATGCAAACCAAAGTAAAATTAACGCAGTTGGTTGCAGTAAATGAAAAGATAAAACATACGCCAAAACAAAATTCATATTCATCTAAAATTTTGCTTGAAAAAGCTGAGTTTGATTACAACTTGGATTTACGCGGTTTAATGAAAGACGAAGCCATCATCGCGCTGGATAATTTTATGGACAAAGTGATTATGTACGGCATGCATCGAATTAAAATTCTACACGGACGAGGCACCGGTGCCATCAAACAAGTCGTGCAAAACTACCTGAAAAAGCATCCGCACATCAAAGAATACAAATATGAAAGCGACCAGTTTGGCGGTGATGGTGTTACGTTGGTGGAAATGAAATAGCTGAAGTGATATGTATCTTTGAGAAAAAATACTTTTACTATTTTATTAAAATTGACAAGATTTTGACAAATTATTGAAAAATAATGCAAAAATATGCTTATCATGTATTTCGATAATTCAAATACACGAATGATTTTTGATAAATATAATACACGAAATAGTTTTTGGGACGAAATGAGTCTGGCTGACGGTAACATTCGTCCGCACTATCAATCGATCTTTAAACAACTCAACACGATCAATTTGGATATTCTGAACCGGAAAGAAGAGATCGCGAAAAAGATGTTTATGAATCAAGGTATCACGTTTACCGTCTATTCCGAAAATGAAGAAGGCATTGAGCGTATTTTTCCGTTCGATATCATTCCAAGAATTATCACAGCGAACGATTGGGATTTTCTCGAAAAAGGAATAGCACAACGGCTAAAAGCGCTCAATCTTTTTTTGAAAGATATTTATAACGAACAACATATCATAAAAGACGGAAAAATTCCATCGGCGTTGGTGGTTTCGTGTCCGCATTATAATCGAGAAGTATTTGGCATTCAGGTGCCACACGATATTTATGTACATATTGCAGGCATCGATTTGGTACGAGATTCTGATGGAACATATTATGTGTTGGAAGATAATCTGCGCACACCATCTGGCGTGTCGTATATGCTCGAAAATCGCGATGTAACCAAGCGTATTTTTCCGGAATTAATGAATGAATACAATGTGCGCAAAGTTTCCGATTATCCGATTTTGCTGCATAATATTTTAGTGCAGTTAGCACCAAAACAAATTCAAAATCCAAACATTGTTTTGCTGACGCCAGGCATGTATAATTCTGCGTATTATGAGCACACGTTCTTAGCGCGTTACATGGGTATTGAATTGGTAGAAGGCCGAGATTTATTGGTGGATAATCATAAAGTATATATGAAAACTACACGCGGTTTAAAACAGGTTGATGTTATTTATCGTCGTGTTGACGATGAGTTTTTAGATCCGTTGGTGTTTCGTCCGGATAGCTTGCTTGGCGTGCCTGGTTTGGTGTCTGCCTATCGCAAAGGCAATGTTGCCATTGTAAATGCAATGGGCAATGGTGTTGCTGATGATAAAGCTATATATACTTATGTTCCGGAAATGATTAAGTATTATTTAAATGAAGAACCATTATTAAAAAATGTTCCGACATATAGAATGGAAATTCCTGAAGAGCGCGAATATACATTTCAAAATATGCATAAAATGGTTGTCAAAAAAACCAATGAATCCGGTGGTTATGGCATGCTGATGGGTGAGAGCGCAAGTGATGAAGAGATTGCGAAATTCAAAGAAGCAATTTTAAAAGAACCACGTTCGTATATCGCGCAGCCAACGATAAAAATCTCGACAGTGCCTTGTTATATCGACGGAAAATTAGCACCACGACATATCGATTTCAGACCTTATGCATTGTGCGGACCTGATGGCATTAAATTAGTTGCAGGTGGTTTGACACGCGTAGCGTTGAAAGAAAATTCTTTGGTGGTAAATTCATCGCAAGGTGGCGGCAGCAAAGATACATGGATAATCGACTAAAGTGAAAATGAGTATGAAAGTGAGAGTGATTGTGAAAACAAAAATAACCTATAACAAATAACTTATAACGAATAACATACATGCTTAGCCGAATTGCAGAATCATTATTTTGGATGAACCGTTACGTTGAACGTGCAGAAGGTATGTTGCGCATGCTTAAAATTAATTACGTAACTTCTTTAGATAAAAACGAAAAAGATAACTACAACTGGAAACCTGTTTTGCAGATTTTTACGGAACTGGAAGATGATGCAAT
Organism: Chitinophagales bacterium; assembly: GCA_046329815.1. GTDB lineage: Bacteria > Bacteroidota > Bacteroidia > Chitinophagales > JADIYW01 > JADJSS01. The sequence goes on along the minus strand of JAXLTY010000001.1, from coordinate 279,903 downwards.
CGATAAAATAAAAGACAACACACAAGCTGCTTTATTATACATCATTACAGATAAAACCAACACCAATTCTATTCGAAATATTATTACCAAAGCGCGCGAAAATGCACGCGGTGTACAAGATCATATTACGAAAGAAGTTTGGGAAAGTATTAATCGTTATTATCAGAAAATAAACAATAAGCGCATCGAAGAATTGTTAGGAAAAGGCGAACAGTTGTATGCAATTTCTTCTTTGATCGATGAAAGTCTGTATTTTTATGGCGTTGCCGAAGTAACGATGCCGCGCGGTGAAGGCTGGAATTTTATGAATATGGGAAAGTTTATTGAGCGCGCCATACAAACTGCTGATATTTTAGACATAAAATTTAACGACATCGAATACGATGTCAACAATCCGATGGATATTCCGTATTGGAAAAATTTATTGCTTTCAGTTTCGGGTTATGAATATTACATGAAAACGTATCACACCGGTTTGCAAACACAAAATGTGCTGGATATGATCATAATGAATACAGATTTTCCACGATCTATTTTATATTCAACCAAGAAGATTAGTCATATCATGGAAAAAATTATGCACGAAAAATCAGAAGCAGATGCACAGTTGGAAAAGACGATTGGACGCCTGCGCAGCCGCATTGAATATTCTGATTTGGAATCGATTTCTAAAGTTGGTTTGCACAAATATCTGGAAGAAATCATTGACGATGTTTTTAATTTCAGTGATAAACTCAGTAAAGTGTATTTTGCCTATCATTGAGTTGAGGTTATTGGTTGATCGTTATAAGTTAATAGTTATAACGACAATAATTAAAAAATAAACAACATATAACCTTTAACTTTGTAACGAATAACGAACCAACAAATGCCTGTTTTCAAAATACAACACATCACCAAATATAAATACGACAGACCTGTCAGAGAAAGTGCGAATCAGATAAAAATATTTCCGTTTACTAAAATTGGACAAGAAATTTTAAGTCACGAATTAGTAATTACAGATGAACCAAACATCAATAAATTTCAGGATTATTGGAACAATACGGTTGGCTTTTTCACGGTGTCAAAACCACATGAAGAACTGGTTATTGATAGTCGTTTGATCGCAAAAACAACCTTGCAAATTATCGATGAATCGCTGTCTGTAAATAATGACTGGCAAACATTGCAAAACGAAATTGCATCCAATATTATTTTTTTGGATCTGGCACGAAAAGAAAAAATAAAATCACAGGAAAAGATTCAACAAATATTAAATGAAATTAATGTTCAAAATTTGTCGCCATTAGAATGCACTAAACTATGTTCTAAGTATATTTTTGATCATTTTAAATACATCAAAGGTATTACCACTGTTGAAACGACAATTGACCAAATACTCGAATTGCGTTCCGGTGTTTGTCAGGATTTTGCACATGTTTTATTACAATTATTGCGCACGATCGGAATTCCAAGCCGATATGTCAGCGGTTATATTTGTCCGAATAAAAATGGCATGCGTGGCGAAGGTGCAACGCACGCGTGGATCGAAGCATATATTCCAAATCTCGGTTGGATTGGCATCGATCCGACAAACAATTGTTACGCAAATGAGCATCATATTCAACTGGCAGTCGGTCGTGATTTTACGGATTGTACTTCTGTAAAAGGAACATTTAAAGGACCGGCAAATCAGGAATTGATGGTCTATGTTTCGGTTGGCTATGAAGACGGAACTGTTTTCGAAGATGAAAACGAAGTGCAGATGCACAAAGAAGAAAGTGATGTTGCGCCGATTATTCATGTACAACACCAACAACAGCAGCAATAATAGCACCTCTCTTTTTTACGTAATTCATTGATTTTGTTGTTTATTAAATGCGAAAATCTATGAACAAATGGTTATAAGTAAGCATTGTCAAAAGTTGCCTGTTTCAACATAAAATTCTATATTTATAGTAAAATCTCTATTCATATGACAAAGCATTTTATTTTGCTGGTGCTGGTTATTGCCAATTTTTTTACAGTTTTTTCTAAAGATAATTTCGAAATTTCACCGATTGATCTTTCTTCATTAAATAATACTGCTGCCAGAACGAATGTTTCTGCTTTCAGGTATGACCAGACTGATTATTTGGTCATTCAACCAAAGTCTAATACTGAATCTTATCTTTTATCGAATAATATTAAAGTAGAATCTTATTTAGGTGATGGTTATTATTTGGTTTCATCTAATGCAAGTACAACAGTTGCTTCGCTGCAAAGAATTCAATTGGCACAAGTTGGTTATTTAAAACCGGAAGATAAAATTTATGAAACATTAAAATCTACTACTTTAAACTCAAATCCGGTTACCGTTTTATATGCAGGTTCTGTAAGTGATGAAGCTATTCAGGTAATCGCACAGCAAATCGGTTTTTCTGTTTCAAAAATAGATGCTAAAAATCATCATTTTACAACAATTGTCAATAAATCACAAATAGAAAAAATTGCACAGATTCCTTTCGTTTATTTTATTTCAAATTATTATCAACAAAAAAATCCTTTGATACAGGAATCTAACTGGCTGACCAATGTAAATGAAGTTGAAAATGCATCACCGAATGGTTATAATTTAAAAGGTGAAGGTGTCAACGTCGGCATTTGGGACGAAGGCACGGTTGGCACACACCTTGATTTGCCGGCTTCTAAAAATATTGTAGTTGATAATGAATTGAATTATCCTGCAGCAAATCAGCATCCAACATTTGTTGGTGGTTGTATTGCTGGCAAAGGTTTCTTTTTCGGTGCGATAAAAGGATTGTCACCGCAATCTAATTTATATTATTATGATGTCTTAGGTGATATAGTAGGTGAATTGGAAAACGCAAAACCTGCTTATAATATTGATATCAGCAATCACTCGTATAACTTTGCAGCTACCACTTGTAATGAATCTGGTTCATATATTCCTGAAGCTGCGGATTTAGACAGATTAGTGAATCAGCATCCAACGTTGCTACCGGTGGTAGCAGTAGGTAATACTGCTTCTACTTGTGCTGCATCAGATACATTTAGTTCAATTGATATTGGCTTTCAAGGTTGTAAAAATGCAATTACAGTCGGTTGGTTATTTACAGACAGAACAATAGTTGGTAACAGTGGAAGAGGGCCGACTGTAGATGGCAGATTGAAACCTGAATTAGTATCAAAAGGATATGGTGTATTTACTACAGTGCCTGATAATAATTTTGGTGCAGTGTACGGTTCATCATTTGCAGCTCCGCAAATAGCAGCAATAGCGGCATTAATACATCAAAAATATAAACAACAATTTGGCACAGTACCCAATGCAGCATTGGTGAAAGCTGTACTTTATAATACAGCTCACGACCTGGGAAATTTTGGACCGGATTATAAATTTGGTTATGGAATTCCGAATGCCAACAAAGCTGTTTATTCAATTGCTAATAATCTATATCTTGAAAATAGCATTTCAGAAAATCAATTCAATGTAGATGCTATTTCAGTTCCGGCAGGTTTAAGTCAATTAAACATAACACTTTGTTGGACAGATAAAGAAGGAAGTCCGATTGCAACAAAATCTATTGTAAATGATCTGGATTTAAAAGTGGTTACACCAACAGGTGATACAATTCTTCCTTGGATATTAGATCCGTTATTGCCTAAAAATGATGCTAAGAGAGGTGTTGATATTATAAATACAAATGAACAGGTTTCAATCGTTAATCCGATTGCAGGTAGTTATAAAATTGTAGTAAAAGGCACTAAAGTTCCTTTTGGACCGCAAAATTATGCTGTAACATATTTCAGACAGAATAAAGAAATAGAAATAACACATCCAAATGGAGGAGAACTATTAGATGCTGGAACTGCTTATGTTATGAGATGGAATTCAAATGGATTTGACTCTATTGCTGATATTGAAATATCTACAAATAATGGTGGAACATGGACTTTACTGGCTGCTAATTATGCGTTAAAAAAAGAATCACTTCAATTTACAACTCCAATTGTTTCAAGTAACCAATGCCTGGTAAGAATTACTTCTGGTTCAAACGTAGCAATTTCGAAACAAAATTTTACGATAGGAAGACAAGCAAATTATGGAACAATTACAGCTGCTGTTTGCGATAAGAAAGCAACAATTTCCTGGGCAACAGTAACCGGTGCTACAGCATACAAGGTGTTTTTGTTTACAGATACAGCTTGGATATTAGTAGGTCAAACATCTGCCACAAACTTTGTGATTAATAATCTTGTAAACGGACGTCAATACTATTATGCTATATCTGTTGTTTTTGACGGTGTTGAAGGAAATCATAGTCTGGCCAAATCATTTATTCCAACACCAACTGGTTGCGCCACAGCAAACGATGTAGGTGTATATTCAATGTTTAAACAAACTGGTGGCAGGAAATTTACGTCAACAACATTTGCTGGAAACGAAAGGTTGTCTTTCATTGTAAAAAATTATGGAACAGCAACACAAAATTCAATTCCGGTTTCTTATACGTTAAATGGTGGTCCTGTTAAAAATATGACTTTAACTGATGTTGTTACATCAAATGACACATCTATTGCCAGATACACGCTTATTACGGAAGATATGGGTGCAGTAGGAAATTACAATATTGTTGCATGGACATCATTGACAGGTGATAACAATACAGGCAATGACACGTTGCGTTATGTAGCAAAACATTTGGCAAACAATAAACTGATATTGCCATTTTCAGAGTCATTCGAAAATTCAAATGAGCAATTGACGAATTATACTTTTGGAATAACCGGATTTGATTATGCTGATTATAATCCTGAATTTGGTGGAAGGTTCAGAACAAATGAAGGACGGCAATATGCGAATACTGGAACGAAATCTATTACACTGGATAATTTTAATAATGGAGGTACTGCAAAAAATAATGATTTAATTTTTACATATAATTTAAGCGGTTATGTAGATTCCACCGTTTATCTGGATTTTAGTTACTTATACAGAGGTGATCCTGATGGGAATGATAAGATTTTTGCACGTGGCAGTGAAACCAGAAATTGGGTTGAGGTCTATGATTTATATGCAAATCGTTCAAATGCCTATGGAATATATAATAATGTAAAAGAAATAAATTTGTATCAAAAACTAAAAGTAGAGAATAATCAAGCATTCTCAACTTCTACACAAATTAAAATTGTTCAAAACGGAACCAGGTCTGCAGGGACATTATATACAGCCGGTGGCTATACATTCGATGATTTTAAATTGTATAATGCAGGAAAAGATTTCGGATTGATTAAAGCACAGATTAAAAATGTAGTTTGTACAAAAAATTTCACACCACTGCCAGTTAAGATTACTGGAGTTAATCATTCTACACAAATAATTACATCATTACAGGTGTCTTATCAGATAAACAACAATACACCTGTTACTGAAACAATATCTGCAACTATCAATCCGTCAGATACATTTAGCTATACATTTATATCAAAATTTAACCAAACTACGCCAGGAAAATACAGCGTAAAAGTTTGGGTAAATAATCCTGGCGATAATTACAGAGGAAATGATTCTATCGTTAATCTACCTGTTTTAGTGATGCCAACTATTGATTCATTTCCATACTATAATGATTTTGAAAGCAATGATGGCAATATTTTAACAGATGGTGTAAATAATTCATGGATATTAGGAACGCCAACAAAATATAATATTAACAATGCAGCACAAGATAATAAAGCTTGGACAACAGGTTTGAACAAAGGATACAACTACCGAGAAGATTCATACTTATATCTAGGTTGCTTGGATTTGACCAGTTGCATTAAAGATCCTTTGCTTTCGTTCCATTTTATATCTGTTATGCAGCAAGAGTCTGATTCTGCATATATAGAATATAGTACTAATGACACACAATGGACTCGCCTCGGTTGTTATAATTGCGGATTGAATTGGTACAATGGATTTGGCGGAAAACCATATTGGGACGGCGTTGTTTTCCCTTGGCAAACAGCACACATTCAAATTCCATTAGCAAATCTTCAGGATAGTTCTAATTTTATTTGCAGACTACATCTGCTTTCGGATGAATATGCAGTTTCAGAAGGTTTGGCGATAGACGATATTCACATCTTGAAAGATTATGATGTGATTGCTTCTTCGGATTCAGCTTATGTTACGCAAACTTCCACAGGAAATGGCTGGCATAAATTTTATCGTAATGGAAAACTGGCAGCCGAATTATATGACGACAATAAAAACTTAGGCAATGTACTTTTTGGTTATGAAGCAAATACATCTAAACATAAAATTTATAATGGTAAAAATATTTTTCCTCGAAACTGGGTTTTCACTGCTCAAAATTCGCAACCGGGAAACTATAAAATTCGTTTGTATTTGACGAATGCAGAATACAAAGATTATGTTTTAGCGGAAGATTCGATTAACAGAATGGGCGATATTGGCTTGTTGCGTTATGTAGGCCTGAATACCAATTTGGATATTTCTGACGATCATGTAAAAGCATACTATAAATATTTTTCACCAGGCGAAATTCAGTTTTATCCATATAACAATGGCTACTATGTAGAATTTATATCAGATACATTAGGTGAGTTTTATTTAACAAGTATCAGAAATGATGCAGACGCAGTGCAAAATATTAACATCACTAATTTCAGCACAACTGCTTTAGATAATGATGTTTATTTGGAATGGTTGACAACACAGGAAATAAATAGTAAAGAATTTGTTATTCAATATTCTTTTGATGCGCAAACATTCATTGATATAGACACTGTTCCGGCAGGTGGTTTTTCAAGCCATCTTACTAACTACAATTTCTTGCATCTTTTGAATTCAAATGGCGGTGTGTTTTACTATAGAATTAAAATAGTAGATAATACGAATAAATATACCTACACTCAGATTGATTCGGTTTATTTTGCGCCACGTGTTGGTGTTAAAGAAAATACAATTCAGGTAAAAGCGTACATAGCAGTTAATGATGTGATGGTAGAATTTAAAAATCAAACACAACTGAATTCAAGAGTTAATATTTATAATACGGAAGGCCGATTAGTTTTTAGTAAGAAAATGATATTTAATAATGGTGTGAATGCACTTGGAATTCCGAATTTTGTTTCCTGGAGCAATGGCGCTTATTTCTTGCAGATTCAATCAGATTCGGAAAATTACTATTCCAAATTGATGAAGTTGTAAATGGAAGAACTGGATTTGATTATCACTCATGATGGCAGCGCGTCTTTGTATTCTAAACAATTTGATCAGCAGTATCACTCACTACATGGCGCATTACAAGAATCGATGCATGTGTTTATTAATGCAGGTTTGAAATACAAACAAACAACACCACCAGAGATTTCCATTTTAGAAATTGGATTTGGTACAGGTTTAAATGCATTGCTTACATTTTTAGAAACAACAGCTAAAGTTCATTATACAACACTTGAAAAATATCCTTTAAATTCATCGATTACAAAGCAATTAAACTACTGCAATGTAATAAACACAACAAATTGTACAGATATTTTTAAGCAGATACATGCTTGCGATTGGAATGTCTGGAATGAAATATCAGATACATTTTCATTAAGAAAAATCAATATCGATTTTAATGAAGTTGATTTTAAAAACGAATTTGACATCATTTACTTTGATGCTTTTGCGCCTAATTCACAGCCGGAATTATGGACAACCATTATTTTTCAGAAAATGTTTGATGCGCTCAGAAAAAATGGAATTTTAGTTACTTATTGCGCAAAAGGTGAAGTAAAAAGAAATCTGAAAGCAGCAGGTTTTGAAACAGAAGCATTAGCCGGTCCAATTGGAAAACGCGAGATGACACGTGCACATAAAAGATAAATATGTATGATTTTTTGATTGTCGGACAAGGAATTGCAGGCACTTTGCTGGCAGAAGAATTATTGAATCATCAGCAATCTGTTAAAATTATCGATCGATATCATTCAAATTCATCATCGAATATCGCAACAGGAATTGTAAATCCGGTAACAGGAAGAAAGTTAGTGAAAACATGGATGATTGATGATTTATTGCCGGTTTGTGATGTCGTTTACCAAAGCATAGAAAGAAAATTGGATACAAAATTTATGTATCATCAGCCAATCTATAAATTGTTTTCAAACGAAGATGATATTGCCATTTGGAATAAACGAAAAAATGATATAGAATACACATCTTATTTAGGTAATATTATTTCAATACAAAATAAATTCGTCAATAATCATCTTGGTGCCGGAATTATAGAAAAATGTTTTTGGCTGGATGTACCTTTATTCATAGCTACTTTCCGAAAACATTTTATCAAGAATGATTTATTGTCAGATGAAGTTTTTGATTATAACGAATTAAAAATAACAGATACAATTCAGTATCAAAACATAAAAGCTAAGCACATTATTTTTTGTGAAGGTTACAAAGCGATAGAAAATCCATTGTTTAATTTTATTCCTTTTACAACGGCAAAAGGCGAGTACCTTGTTTTTCAATCAGATGAATTACAACTGGATACTATTTTAAATAAAAATTTTATCCTTTTACCAAAAGGAAATAATATGTATTCTGTCGGATCAACTTTTGTGTGGAATGATTTAGAAGAAACAATGACTGAATCAAGCAGGCAGGAATTGACAGAAAAATTAACGAAGATTATAACATGTGATTTTACGATTTTGGAAGAAAAAGCTGGTATTCGGCCAACGATGAAAGACAGACGACCGGTGCTTGGCAGTCATCCGCAATATAAAAATGTACATATTTTAAATGGCTTTGGAACAAAAGGTGTTTCGCTTGGCACTTATTTTGCAAAGCATCTAGTACAAAATTTACTGTTTGACACTAAAATTATGCAGGAAGTTTCGATTAACAGATTTTAGAAATAAATTCGCTCAATTCTGTTAACTTTGTATGTTATTCTTAATTTGGTATTTTTATGAATCATTATAAATCACTATTGAAAGTTGTGCCATTGCTTATCGTATTGGCTGTAATATATAAACTCAGATTTAAACTAAAATTAGCTAAAGCGCCTGACGAAATTACAGAAGCAATAGATTCTTCTTACTATTATCATAAACCAAAAGAAATAGAAGCCATTTCGCATGGCACTATCATGAATCGACCTTTTAATGGAATCGATGCTACAAAACATAAAGTAGAACATTTGATGAATAGTGGAATGGATATGATCAGCAATGACCAATACTATCTGATAAAATTATACGATAAAAAACAGGAAATAGAAGTTTATATTGCTATTCGCGACTTCAGGTTATTGGAAAAAATTCCTTTTCAAAGTCATTTTGAAGATGGTGAAAAAGTGCTGGTAACTGCTTTCGTTAAAGATGCAGTCGGTGTAAACGCAATGTTCGGCGGCACTATTTATAATAATGAAAGCACGCTTAAACTTACCGGTTTTAATAAATCCAAGAAGACAATTTCCGGTGTATTAGATGCTAAATTACAAGCAGTAACAGCAAACGGTTATTGCAGAATTGAAAATTTGGTATTCACCAACGCAATTGCTGATTTCTCAAACTAGTTCAATTGATATTGCAACGTCAGTAAATTATTGTACAAGCCATTTTCAATGGTGCTTAATTCAGTATGACTGCCTTGTTCAATAATTTTTCCGTGATTGATTACTAATATTTTATCAACGTTTCTGATAGTTGATAAGCGATGCGCAATGATAATCGTTGTTCTGTTTTCCATTAAAGTATCTAACGCTTGTTGCACCAGTTTTTCCGATTCTGCATCTAATGCACTGGTTGCTTCGTCTAATAATAAAATTGCAGGATCTTTTAAAATTGCACGTGCTATTGCGATACGCTGGCGTTGTCCGCCTGATAATTTAATACCGCGTTCACCAACAATCGTATTTAAACCTTCAGGAAATTTAGAAATAAATTCCATTGCATTTGCTTTTGTTGCTGCATCCAGAATTTCATCATCAGTTGCGTCTAATTTTCCATAAAGAATATTTTCTTTTATCGTTCCGCCAAACAACAACACTTCTTGTGGAACAATAGCTACGTTTCCACGCAATTGTTTGATCGAAATGTCATTAATATTTTTATTATCGACTAAGATCTTTCCTGAATCAATATCATAAAATTTTAGCAGTAATTGTATGATAGTAGATTTTCCGGCACCTGACGGACCAACCAACGCTACTTTCTCACCGGATTTTATTTCAAAATTTAAGTGATCAAAGATTGGCATATCCAACCGTGACGGATATTTAAATGCAACATCCTGAAAAGTGATATAGCCATTTATTTTTGTTGGTGTAAATGGTGTTGTATCTGTTTCTTGCGGTGTGTTTAAGATATCAACAATACGCTCCGTTGCGCCAATTGCTTTTAATAAACGAGTATAAGTATCACTCATTCCTGCTAATGAAGCGCCAATAAATATAGTGTACATGAGAAATTCTACTAACGCACCCATTGAAATTCCTTGCGTTTTATTAGATACATTGTATAGATGTACTAAGCTGGTGCCTTCCCATAAAACGAAAATAAGAGAACCAAAAAGAGCAACTATAATAAATGATATAAATGCACCTCTGTAAATTCCACCTTGAAGTCCTAAATTCATAGATTTTAAAATTCCATTTCTGTATCTGTTTGATTCAAACTGTTCGTTAGTATATGCTTTTACATTATTAATACCTTGGAAACTTTCATTAACTACTATATTCGCTTCCGCTAAAGCATCTTGTGTTTTTTTTGAATTGTCACGAATGAATTTTCCAAAAAAGATAGCTAGTACAATTACTATTGGAAATGATGCAAGCATAATTAAAGTAAGATGAATACTTCTGCAAAATAATAATACAATGCCTATCAATAATGTACTGGTTTGTCTGAAAAATTCAGCTAAAGTTAAAGATAAAGTGTCTTGTAGTGCGGCAATATCACTAGTTATGCGACTATTTAATTCTCCAAGTCTAATTTCTTCAAAGAATGAAACAGGTAAGCAGATAATCTTGTTGTATAAATCTGTTCTTAAATTTGCTAATGATTTTTCATTTACTTGTGTGAAAAACCATACTCTGCCAAATGAGAAAAGACCTTGCAAAATGATTATTAAAATCATTAAAATGGCTATGTGAGTTCTGTTCTTAAAAATGCCTTTTGAATCGAGTAAAGAATTATCTAACAATATGCCTATACTTTTGGGTAAAGCCATGCTTGTTGTACTCGAAAAAATAAGAAAAACCATTCCTGCAATGAAATACCATTTGTAAGGTTGTATGTAAGAAAATAATTGCCTCGTTTTTTGAAGTGATGATTTGCTGAGTTTTGCTTTCGGTAAATCGTCGGTTGCTCTGGATGGAATAGCCACTTGGATTAAAATTTAGTAAACAAAAATACTACAAATTCAGCGAACTATCATTTACGGCAAAAAGTTTACAATTATTTAGTAATCAAATTACTAATGAATGTGTTTAGCTGTTTGTTTTTAATTATTTTTAACTAAAATTTTTTATGATACCTGATTTCAAGAAAGATGCGAATGGTTTATTGCCTGCAATTATTCAGGATGTTCAAACAGGCAAGATATTAATGCTTGGTTTTATGAATGAAGAAAGTTTAGCTAAAACAAATGAAATTGGTAAAGTCACTTTTTTTTCGCGCAGCAAAAATCGCTTATGGACAAAAGGCGAAGAAAGCGGCAATTTTTTAGAAGTTGTTGATATAAAATTAGATTGTGACAACGACACGTTTTTGATTAAAGCAAAACCAAACGGTGCTGTTTGCCATACTGGAAACGATACTTGCTGGAACGAACAAAACACAGAAGATTTTTCTTTCTTGTATGACTTGGAAAAAATTATTTTAGATAGAAAACAAAATCCGAAAGATGGTTCTTATACAAACGCATTGTTTGAAAAAGGATTAAATAAAATTGCACAGAAAGTTGGAGAAGAAGCAGTAGAAGTAGTAATCGAAGCAAAAGATAAAAATGACGAATTATTTAAAAATGAGAGCGCCGATTTGCTGTTTCATTTATTGGTTTTGTTTGCAGAAAAAAATATTTCATTGAATGAAGTAATTGATGTGTTGAAAAAAAGACATCAGTAATTTGTCTGCACGGATCATAGCCGTCAGACGAATTACTGATATTTCATTCTTAACTCAGCCATATAAAAACCATCAACACCATAAATATGCGGCAAAAGTTGGATTTCATTTTTTAATTCAAAATCAATATTATTCTTTAAGAAATGCTGAACTTGCAATTCGTTTTCGCTTGGTAAAATACTGCATGTTGCATAAATGATTTTTCCATTTTTAGAAATCAAAGATGTATATTTTTCCAAAAGCGATTGTTGAATTTCGATACATTTTTCGATATCAGTATTTTTCAATTTCCATTTTACATCAGGATTACGTTTGATGGTTCCTGAACCGGAACAAGGCGCATCGATTAAAACAACATCTATATTTTTTAAAAACTGTGCTTTTTCAAACGGAATAATTTCTATGTTTTGGCTGCCTGCATGTTTGGCACGAAATGCTAATTGTTTGGTTCGTTCCGCTTTAAAATCAGTTGCATAAATTTTTCCTTTATTTTGTAAGATTGCAGAAAGATGCAATGTCTTTCCACCGGCGCCGGCACACAAATCAAGCACTGTCTGATTGGATTTTAAATCACAAAAATCACCAATCAATTGTGAGCCAAAATCCTGAAATTCAAAAAAACCGGCTTTATAAATTGCTGAATTTCGTAAGTTGTTTTTTGATAAAATTTCAATACAATTTTTTGCGGTTGTTTCAAATATTTTATTGTGCGTTTTTGCTCTTGCATCATTGCTGGGTACGAAGCAATCTATATCAACTGATTTTGCTTCAATGTTTTCTTTTTCCAGTAAATTCAATACTTCATTCGTAGTTGTCTTCAACGTATTTACACGAATAAAAGTTTTCGCAGGAATATTCAATGCATTGGCAATAGCATTCCAATCGTCGCCGATCTCATCAAAACATCTTTTGTCTAACCATTCAGCGAAACTTTTTCTTCCGTCAAAATCTACAATATTATTTTTTATTTCATTTGCATCAATACCAAGTATTTCAAGATTCAAAATTTCTTTTTTTCTATTTACCAAACTAAGTAGTATAAATATATTCCAATTTTCTAATGACCATTGACTACCGACTATCGACTGTTCATAATTCCGTTTCCATCGCACAATGTCATAAATCGTTTCCGCAATAAAACTTCTGTCGCGTGCACCTAATTGTTTGTTGTTTGCCAAAATTTTTTGTACTTCTTTGTCAGCATAACTTCCATTACTGAAGATTTCGTGTAAACCAACTTTAACGATTTCTAATAAAGGTTTGTGCAGTTTTATTGGCTTCGACATAATTATTGTCTGGTGAATTTGTGTATTAAATCTTGATGTTGTGGAAATTCGTTAATTAATGTTTCGCGTTGCGCTAATTCAAAATGGTCAAAACTAAATGCAGGAATCACCGTACAGCCACAAAATGCAAAACCATTTTCTCCAATACATTCACTCGCAAACCAGTGATTTGCTTTTACAATATATTGAAAATTCAGATGCACTTTTTTGTTCGATAAAATAGTTTGAAAATAATTTCCTTGCAAATCAATTTCATGAATAACAATAGCATCACCATAATACCAGTTCCATTGTTCATCAGATTGTATTCGATGAAAAGCAGAAAAATTGTCGTTTGTCAATAAAAATAAAATCGAAGAAAATTTATGTTCTTCCTGCAAAAAAGTACGTTTATAGAAGCCGCCTTCAGGATGTTTTTCTAATTCATATTTTTTAATAATATCCTGTGCGCTCAACATAGATTAATTTAAAGTCAAATTTGCACATCTTTTTTCATTAATAAAAATGGTATGAGTATTTTAGAACAATAATGCAAAATCAGAAACCAATATTAGTTTTTAAGATCGGTACTTCGTCTATAACGGATAACAATGGAAACTTAGATGAAACAGTAGTGCTGCAAGTTGCGCATCAGATTGCGTTGCTGCACAAGAAATATCATATTGTCATGGTGTCGTCAGGTGCAGTTGGAACCGGAAAAAAATTTATCAAAAATTATTCAGGAAAAATTGAAGAACGCAAAGCAGCAGCTGCAATTGGCAATCCGATTTTGATTCATAAATATACCGAAGCATTTAAAAAATACAGAATTCCGATAGCTCAAAGTTTGTGTGAACGCAGCCACTTTTCCGACAGAATAAAATTTTTGCAACTGCGTGCAACGTATGAAGAACTTTGGAAAAACGGCATTATACCAATTGCTAATGAAAATGATGTAGTGTCTTCGCGCGAATTAAAATTTTCTGATAACGATGAATTAGCTACTTTATTGGCTGCCGGTTTTGGTGCAGAGATTTTATTAATTGGTACAACTGTGACTGGCGTTTTGGATAAGCGCGGAAAAGTAGTTTCAAGAATTACAGACTTCAATGATAAGATTCTGGCGTTAGCGAATAACGAAACTTCAGATGCTGGTTTAGGCGGCATGACAAGCAAGCTTACATTTGCTCATCTGGCGACAAGCATGGGTATTAAAGTGGTTATTTTTTCAGCAAAAGAAAAAAATAGTTTAGTAAATGCAGTAAAAGAAAAAACAGGAACAGTCTGTGTTCCAAAAACTGTTTCTAAAACAGCGCGACAAAAGTGGCTGGCAAGTGGCAGTTTGGTCATTGGTAATGTGCAAGTTGATGAAGGTGCGCAAAAAGCATTGCTGAAGAGAAAAAGTTTATTAGTGGTTGGTGTGCAAAAAATAAAGCAGCATTTTTCTGTTGAAGAAGCATTTGAGATTACGGATGAAAAAGGCGTGGCGTTTGCTGTTGCGCGTGCGAAAATATCTTCAAAAGATTTGGAAAAAAATCTCAAACAGCAAAATTTAATTCTTGCGCACGCAGATGATATTGTGTTATTTTAAAAAAAAATAAATTTCAAAAATTTTATGGAATTTGACCAGTTTGTGTATCTATATAGCAAACAAGTTATTTATGTCAGAAATATCAGAAAAACAAATTGGCTCTAAAATTTATATCATTAGAGGTGTAAAAGTAATGTTCGACAGCGATTTAGCAGAACTTTATCAAATCCAAACAAAAGTTTTGAATCAAGCAGTGAAACGTAATATTCATCGGTTCCCGAAAGACTTTATGTTTCAACTAACTGAAAAAGAATACATTACACACTTGAAGTCACAAATTGTGACTTCAAGTGTAAATAAACTTAGCTCAAATTGGGGTGGCAAACGAAAATTACCTTACGTTTTTACGGAACATGGAACTGTTATGTTGGCAAGCGTAGTAAATAGCGCAATTGCAATTGAAGTAAGTATTCAAGTAGTTCGTATTTTTATAAAACTACGTCAATTATTAGAATCAAATAAAGAATTAACAGATAAAATTTCAAAATTAGAAGAAAAATATGACGAGCAATTTGCTGTTGTTTTTGATGCTATTAAACAATTAATAACTCAAGATGAGGCACCTATAGAAAGAACACCAATTGGATTTAAAATAAATGTATAATTTTAAAAACCTTTATTCTAATTTAATACCAAGAACTTGCATGCCAATGATAAAGCATGTAATTTTAAATTACAAATTATTTGAATGGATTCCATTTTACCTTTACTTCAGCAAACTCATAAATCATCAGTTCCGGTTAAAAATTTATCGAAAGAAAATAAGGTAAAAATTTTACTGCAATTAGCTGATTTGTTGCTGGAAAACCAGGATAAAATTATTCAGGAAAACAAAAAAGATCTGGATAAAATGGATGATTCAAATCCTAAGAAAGATCGATTGTTATTGAATGAAAGCCGAATAAAAGATTTAGCGAATAGCTTGCATGATGTGGTAACATTAGAAGATCCAACCAATAAAATTTTATCCGATAAACACGTAGAAAATGGTTTGCATATTCAGAAAATCACTGTTCCTATGGGTGTTGTCGGCGTAATTTATGAATCAAGACCAAATGTAACGATAGATGTTGCTGCTTTGTGTTTATTTGCAGGAAATGCTGTTGTTTTGCGTGGCGGCAGTGATGCAGAGCATACCAACTTAGCTTTAGTAGAAATCATTCATCAGGCATTGCAACAAAATAATATAGACACCAGTGTCGTGCAGCTTTTACCAATTGACAGAAAATTTGTGACTGAGTTATTGCATGCTGTAAAATATGTTGACATCATCATTCCACGCGGCTCACAGCAATTAATAGATTTTGTTCGTGAAAATTCTAAAGTGCCAACTATTGAAACCGGCGCAGGCGTTTGTCATACTTATGTTGAAAGTTCTGCAAATTTAGATGATGCAGTAAAAATAGTGGTCAACGCAAAAACGCAGCGTCCTTCTGTTTGCAATGCATTAGATACTATTTTGATTGATAAAAAAATTGCTACTGATTTTTTACCGAAATTAATTCAAGATTTTACCAAATTTAATGTAGAAGTTTTTGCTGATTATGATGCATATGAAATTTTAAAGCAACATCATTATCCAAATTTAAAAAAAGCAACAGACGATAATTTTGGTATTGAATATTTATCGCAAAAATGTTCAATAAAAACAGTTGAGAATATAGATGATGCCTTAGAACATATTGCAAAATATTCTTCTAAACATTCAGAAGCTATTGTTTCTAACGATGCACAAAAATGTGAACGCTTTTTAAATGAAATAGACGCTGCAGCCGTTTACACCAATGCTTCTACACGATTCACAGATGGTGGTTGTTTTGGATTAGGCGCTGAAATTGGTATTTCAACACAAAAGTTGCATGCGCGCGGACCATTCGCATTAGAAAAATTAACTACTGAAAAATGGATCGTTCGCGGCAATGGACAAACGCGATAGGAAATCCAAAGTGAGCGCCGTCATAGCGAGCACAGCGTGGCTATCTTCTTCTCGACTGGTATTACATTATCAGTACGGCTCAAAGCCGTCTGATAATAGCTACGGCTCAAAGTCGTCTGATAATCGCTGAAGCTCAAAGCCGTCTTGTTAATCGCTGAATATTTTAGTGTATTCTTCTGATTTTTCTCTTTATCTTAATAGCTTAATTTTAAACCATGCAAAAACTAATTTTATTCATCACTTTCACCATCACTTTCACCATCACTTTCTCTATTGAAATCAACCCAAAAAACATACAAATAATTCGCGATAAGTATGGTGTGCCGCATATTTATGCAAAAACAGATGAAGAAGTAGCATATGGTTTGGCTTGGGCAACTGCAGAAGATGACTTCAAATCCATGCAGGAAAATTTTCTTACGATTCGTGGTCGTTTAGCGGAAGTAAAAGGTAAAGACGGCGCTATCATGGATTTTTTAGCGGCGTTTGTTGGCGCTAAAGAAAGTGTCGATAAATTATACGACCAAAGCTTTTCACCAAAGTTTAAAAATATGCTCAGTGCGTATGTATTGGCATGCAATAAATTTGCCAAACAGAATCCGGATAAAGTATGGATCAAAGATGTGTTTCCGGTAACCGAGAAAGATGTAATTGCCGGCTATACATTGGGTTTAGCGCTCATGACAAACGTTCCTTTTGCTGTTATGAAAATATCGAATGGCAGTATTGAAAATTCAACACTAACTGCACCAAAAGGCAGCAACGGCTTTGCGGTGAATGCTAATAAAACAAAAGACGGTAATACTTATTTAGGTATTAATTCACATCAGCCGTTGGAAGGCCCGTATTCATGGTATGAAGCACATGTACATTCTGATGAAGGTTGGGATATGTTAGGTGGTACGTTTCCGGGTGGTGTAACTATTTTTCATGGTGTCAATCAGAACTTAGGTTGGGCACATACTGTAAGTTTTGCGGATCATGATGATGTGTATAAATTGCGCATGCATCCGACTGAAAAACGAACGTATTATTTTGATGGAAAATGGCTGAAGCTGGAAGAAAAAAAAGTGAGAATGTGGGTCAAATTATTTTGGTTCATAAAAATTCCGGTGACTAAGAAATTTTACAAAAGTGTTTACGGCCCAACATTAGAGAAAGACGGAAATTATTATGCGGTTCGTTTTGTGGCTGCATTTGATATTCGCGGCGCTGAACAATGGTACCACATGAACAAAGCCAACAATTTAGAGGAATTTCAAACCGCATTAAAAGAAATGGCATTACCTGGTCTAAATATTGTTTACGCTGATAAAGACAATAATATCATGTACTTGGATAACGGACATTTTCCGCGCAGAAATAAAAACTACGATTGGTGGCATGTGCTGCCCGGCGATACATCAGCAACGCTCTGGAAAGCCAATGATTACTATGTTTACGATACTTTGCTGAAAGTGATTAATCCATCATGTGGTTATGTGTTTAACAATAACAATACACCATTTAATTGTACCGCAAAAGAAGATAACGTAATCAGAAATACACATCCGTTAAAGAATGATTATTTCGCTTATAATGATAATCGTGCTTTAAGAACTTCTTATTTATTTGCAAACAGTGGTAAACTGTCATACGAAGATTTTAAGAAAATAAAATACGATCAAACGTTTATGAATCCTGCATACAATTATGCGATGGAAAACATTGAAGATATTTTGCATTTGGATGCTACAAAATATCCGCAGATAAAAGAAAGTATAGAATTCATGAAAACTTGGAACAGAAGCTGTGACGTAAATAACAAGCAAGCTGCTTTAGTGGCTTTAGTGATTCATGAAGTGATTGAAAAATTGATTGACGAAGGTCATTTTCCTGCTGTAAAAACAAAAGTAAAAGAATGGTTTTTGGTACAATGCGTAGAAGATGCACAAGCGCATTTGAAAAAAGATTTCGGAAGAATTGATATTCCGTTAGGCGATCTACAAAAGTTGGTTCGAGGCAAAAAAGAATTGCCAATTGGCGGCGTTCCTGATGTTAATGCGGCGATGATGTGCAAAGAATATAAAAACGGAATGTTTAAAGCGGAAGCCGGTGAAACCTATATTGAATTAGTACAGTTTACGAAAACAGGACCAATTATCGAAAGTGTGTCGCCATACGGCACCAGTAATATAGAAGGCAATAAACACTACGATGATCAAATGGAATTGTTTGTTGCACAAAAATGCAAAAAAATGAGCATGAACTACGATGAAATCATGCGTAATAAAGAACGTGTTTACAGTCCAAATTGATAAATAGCATGTCTAAAAAAATAAAAATAAATCTCGGTCGCGTGCAGGAAACATTACTGTTGCCACTGGTTTCGCGCGCTAAAGAAACAGAATACAAAAAACCGTTATTAAACGATACCAAAGCCGTCGAATTATTCAATCAGTTGGATGTTGACCGAAAAAAATTATTGCGCAACATTACAGAAATAGGTGTTCATGGATTGTGCTATCGTGCGTATAAAATGGATGAAGCTATTCGCGAGTTTCTTCAAAAACATCCGAACGGAAAAATACTGGACATAGGTTCTGGTTTAGATACCACATATTACCGCTGCGATAATGGAAAAGCACTTTGGTACGATTTGGATTTGCCGGATTCTATTGCACTCAGAAAACAATTGCTGCCTGAACCAAATGAACGCGTTACCTATATTGCAAAATCGATGCTGGATTATTCTTGGATTGATGATATTGGTGATATTTCAAATGGCTTGTTTATCACAATTCCTGGCGTGTTGCCGTATTTTAAAGAAGAAGATGTAAAAACATTTTTGTCAACGATTGCACCAAAATTAAAAGGCGCAGAAATTATGTTTGACGTGATTTCTCAGTTTGGAAAATTCTTTGTCGATATGCGTATCAAACGTGCAGGCATGAAAGAAGCACATTTGGAATGGGCAATTCTTGATCCAAAAGTGATTACAACGTGGAGCGAACATATCGAAATTGTCCGAACGATAAAATTCTTTGAAGCTATTCCAAAATCGAATCAACGCATTTCTACAAAAGTTGCCATGCGATTTAATAAACTATTTGATATGACACAGTTGTTTCATTTACGCTTTGTATAAAAAGTTATCACAGAGTTGCACAGAGAAATCTCGGAGTTTTATTTATACAAAATATTACAAAAAAAATGTCTCAAAAAAATAGAGGCATTTTTATAGTTTATAATTCTATTGAACTAAGATCGATTGTGTTGAAACACCTTCATCACCAATAATACTCAAGAAATAAATACCTTTTTCAATTCTGCTGATATTAAATTGTTTGACATTATATCCAACTTTCAAATCTATTTCTTCATCAACCAATAGCTGACCATTTATATTAAACATTTTCAATTGGTATTGCTTATTTTCTTTGCTTGTCATTCTTAGTTCAAACGCACCATTATTGGGATTTGGAACTATCGAATATTCAACAATCAATTTATTGTTATTAACAGCAGTTATTGTTGCGCTGAAATTAGCAGAACGAGCAGAAGTACATGAGTTCGCACCAATCACTTCAACCGTATAAACACCGGTTTGAGTGATCTTTAATTTTTGCGTTGATGTATTAATTAAAAACGCACCATTTCTATACCAGTTATAAGATGTTCCTGCAACACTGCATGTCAATGTATCATTTCTTTGTGTAATAGTTGGTGTTGTCGGCAATGGTTTTACCGTAACAGTTGATGTTGCTGTTGCCGTGCAACCATTCGTAGTTCCTGTAACCGTATAAGATTGATTGCTGGTTAATGCAGGTGTTGTCGGATTTGCAACAGATGATAAGCCGCCAGTCCATGTGTAGGTTGTTGCACCGCTTGCTAAAGGTTGTGCAGTTTGTCCACTGCAAATACTAGGCGAAGTAACATTTACAATTGGTAATGCTTTTACTGTAACTGTAGAAACAGCCGTTGCCGTGCAACCATTTGTAGTTCCTGTAACCGTATATGTTTGATTGCTGGTTAATGCAGGTGTTGTCGGATTTGCAACAGATGATAAGCCGCCAGTCCATGTGTAGGTTGTTGCGCCACTTGCTAAAGGTTGTGCAGTTTGTCCACTGCAAATACTAGGCGAAGTAACATTTACAATAGGCAATGATTTTACTCTTATAGATTTTGTTGCAGTGCTAACATTTCCGCTTTTATATGCTTTTAATGTGATAATATACGTGCCAACAGTATTAAAAGTTGCTGTAATTGCTGTTGCAGTTCCTGTAGATGGTGTGCCGCCTAAAATTGTCCAGCGTATGGAATCTAATGAACCAGAAGATGCTGTTGATGTGCTGGTGAATGTTAATGTATTGCCTATGCAAACTGTTGTATCACTTGTCGTAAATGATGCTGTTGGAGTTGGTGTTGTTGATGGCGTTTTAGAGTATCTTCTGAAAAATTCCCATATAGTATTGCAATAGTCAATATCATTGCTTGGTCTGTAATACCAAGTGTGTACACCATTAACAACTTTATAAAGTATAACCTTATTGGTATTAGTTGGATGATTGTATGTGTATCGAATAAATCGTAAACCATCATTGGCTAAATCAGGTATGGTGTCAATGACAGGTGTGGTATTGCAGCCATCTTGTGTCACCCAAAATTGCACTGTATTTTCTGCAGTTAAACCCAAATATGGAAATGGACTGCCTGTGGCAGTATAAGTAATTGTTGGATCTGCAGTACCATGAAAATGTAAATAAGGTACAGGTACAGAAGGAATAGAAGTGTTGTAATTGCCGCGTAAACCGGAAACACAAGCTGCTGCTGAAAAACGCTGTGCATTGGAAGCTGCCATTTTATTCGTCATAAAACCACCAAAAGAAAAACCAAAAACATACATTCTGTTGGTATCGATTTTGTATGCTTTAATTACGGAATCCATTACGGTATTAATAAATCCGACATCATCAACTGCACTGTTTACTTCCACACCTAAAGCTCCTGCGCCGGAATGCCATGCATTAGTCGTTAGTAAAGGATCAGGCAGTGCTTCAGGATATACTGTAATATAATTAGCAGTATCTGCAATGGCTGACATACATATTTGACTGAAGTTGGCAGCATTATCACCATTGCCGTGTAAGCCGACTAGCAAAGGAACTTTGATATTTTGCGTGACATAAATCGTTGGTACATAAATTACATATTTACGTGTTGATCCGCCATATACCATTGTTTTATTGATAAAACTTCCTGCTAATAAATTGCTTGTTGCAATGAATGAAAATAATAAGAGTACATAAAGTTTGTTTCTCATGAAGTATTTATATTATTGGATTATAATTTTTTCAGTCGCTAGAATTCCTTCATTATTAATTAATTGAACAAGGTACATACCTTTTGATAATGATGCATCAATAAATAGTTGCTGTTCATGTTGAATGTTTTGTATATAAACTAAATTACCGGTAACTGCATAGATTTGAATTGTCTTTGCTTGTTGATTCAATGAAGATAAATCAACTGTAAAACTTCCATTCGTTGGATTTGGATAAATACTAAAATGCTCAGTAATACTGGTGTTTCTTACAGATGAAATAACAGAAGATGACTTTGAATACTGACTGAAAAACTTCCAGATCGTTTGACAATAAGAAATATCATTCGTTGGTGTGCCATACCATCTATGTTCGCCGTTAATTACTTTATAAAAAACTACATCGCTTTTGTCTCTTCCATTTTTATAAGTGTAACGCACAAATATTAAACCATCATTTGCCAAATTCGGCATCGTATCAATTATAGGTATAGTATCGCAACGGTTTTGAGTTACCCAAAATTTTACGGTTTTTTCTGCACTCAAGCCAAAACCCGGAAACAAACCAACTGTTTGCGTTCCATCATACTTAATAGTTGCATCATTTGTTCCATGAAACTTTAGATAAGGCATTCCTTTTGTTGGAACCAAGCCAGCTAAAAAATTGCCATGCAAACCTGAAACATTAGCCGCCGCCGCAAAGCGTGTTGAATTTTGTGTCGCTAATCTGTCTGTCATAAAACCGCCAAAAGAAAAGCCAAATACATACATTCGGTTGGTATCAATCATGTATTTTTTTATTACTGTATCAACCAATCCATTCAAAAAACCAACATCATCAATCGTACTATTTACGTTGATAATACCAACACCAGCACCTGAATTCCATGCGTTTGCTCCAAAGAACGGTAAACCTTCAGCATACACACAAATATAATTTGCTGTATCAGCAATACCTGTTAAACAAATGTTTTTGAAATTGGCAACCTCATCACCGTAGCCGTGTAAACCTAATAATAGTGGTACTTTTTTGTTTTGTGTATAGTAAATATTTGGTACATAGATGGAATATTTTCTGGTTTGACCTTTGTATTTATAAGAGCCATCGATAAATCCTGCGAAAGAAAATACAGTTTGAAATAAAATAGCAATAAATAATGAGAAGTATAGTTTTTTCATCAGCTAGTGTTTTGCATACACAATTTAAGCATTATAATCAATAAGTTGAATTACGCACAAAAGAAATTATCTAAATAAAAAAGGCATTCTCAAAATGTAAGAATGCCTTTTTTTATTGTTTTTCAAAAATGACTATTGCTCAGGAACTGCTGTGCCTGGTTCTGCTTCCGGTGTATCTGACATTTTAGATTTTTTGCTTTTTTTAGATTTTTTCTCGCCTTTGTTTGCTTTAAAAGAATCTGTTTTATTTGCCACGGCGTATTTTTTATTTGGGAAACTGATTCTGATACCTGCATTAAAATATAAAGAAGATGCATTGATTTTTGGTTGTACTTCATCCATTGGTTTGTTTGGATCAACCAAAGGTGCACCACTTGGATTCAATAAACCACCTAACAAACCACCTGCAGGAAACAACGATTTAAAGCCATAACGCGCAGTATTTGATTCTTCGTTAATTTCTTTCTTGTATGAAATTGTTTTTAAGAATTCAGGTGTTTCATCTATGCTGTTAATATTTGATGGAAATGGTAACAGACCATCCGGTGCCGGTAATTTAATACCTAATACGTTAATGCTAGCATGTTGCTCAAACTCATAAAATTCTGTTTCTTTTATGGTAATTGTGTATGCCTGTACTCTTACTTCGCCAAATAATGAGAAGTTTTTATTTAATTTAATTTCAGCTCCAATGGCAGCACTTAAACCTATTGTTGGATTAAAAGTAGATTTTGATCGTCCGATCAACTCGATATCAAGATTTGCCAATCCTGAAATATTTAAAGGTAAGATAGGTAACCCTGCTAATGTTTCAATAATTCTACCTTGTTGGTCATGAATGTAAGCACGTGTATCAGGCGCACCGAAGAAAGGCAATAACGGACCAACTTTAGCAAACACACCAAAACGTTTTCCATTGTCCCAACGCATTACCAAATGCGTAGATAAATACATACCGAAAGTAGCTGACTTTTGAGTCGCATAATAAGTCGGAATATCGATGCGCGCATCTAATGCTTCCGGATGCCAGCACGCAGAGAGCTGTGCTTCAAAACCGATATATCTGTTGAACATGATACCACCTGCAACATTCAAAGCAAATCCGTTTCCATTCGTACCGATGATTGGTCTTACACTCAAATCACCATTTCGTTGATACCAGTCTTTATCACCAATTTCTTTTAAAGGCGAACGCATCGCAGTTGATAAAAAAGGAATTCCATAACCACCTGAAATAGACAAATAACCTGCGCGTCCAATTTTATTTGGATGTGCTTCCGCTACATTTGTTTGGTCTTTCTTTTTTGGTTTTGCTGCATATTTTAAAAATGCTTTTTCATTTGCAAATGTTGAAAAAGTAATAGCAATAAGAAGTGTGAATAAAAATGTGTGTTTGATTTTTTTCATTTGTTTATTGTTTTTTCTGTTTATATGTAGAATCTTTAATTAATATTAGCGTGAACTAAAATAAATAAAAAATTTACATTATCACAATAAACGTTAAGAAATGTAGCAAAATCTTTAAAAAAGTGTGAAAATTATGCGCCAATCATGCTGCCGCCACACACACGAATGCAATTTCCATTAATACCATCTGATAGTGGCGAAGCCAAAAATCCGATAAGTTCTGCAACGTCTTCAGGCAAACCACCTTGTTTTAAAGTGGATAATCTGCGGCCGCCTTCTTTCACAAATAAGGGCAAACTTTCGGTCATTTTTGTTTCGATAAAACCTGGTGCAACTGCGTTTGCATAAATGTTTTTTTGTGTCTGTGCAATGGCTTTCATGTAAGCGATCATACCTGCTTTTGACGCAGAATAATTCGTTTGACCGACGTTGCCTGCGATACCTGAAATAGAAGCCAAGCCAATCACTTTTGCGTTTTCAGTGAAACCGTTTTTTATAAATTGTTCGGTAAGATTAATGGTTGCTTTTAAGTTTACCTGCATCACGCTGTTCCATTGCTGCTCGCTCATTTTTGCAAGTGTTTTATCGCGTGTGATACCTGCGTTATTCACTAAAATATCGAGTTTGCCAAATTTATCTAAAACATATTTTTGTATTTTTTCAGCAGCATCATTTTGTGTAATATCAATTAAAAAGCAACCGCCGTTAATTTCAAAAGCCAATGCATTTGCATCATCACTTGCCTGTGGTACATCTACAATAATTACTTTCGCGCCTTCGCGATGCAATACATGTGCAACTGCTGCACCAATGCCACGCGCGCCGCCTGTAACAATAGCTACTTTGTCTTGTAATAATAAATTTTCTGTAACTGATTTTGTAAAACGACCAGTGTTTAATTCAACGACTTGTCCTGTAATAAAAGATGATTTATCAGACAAGAAAAATAAAACGGCAGTCGAAATATTTTCAGCAACAGCATTTGTAATGCGCAAATGATTGGCTGTAGTGCCATATTTTCCAAGCTCTTTCGACAAAGCGCGCGTAAAACCTTCAAATGCATTTTGTACAGCAAACGATTCTCTGTTGGTGGAATCTTCTTTTGTTAAAACAACAACACGTCCGTTTTTATTCAATTTAGAAATCACACGTTGTGCTTCTTTAAAAAAATCAGTCGTGTCTTCAATGGTTTGAATACCTGTTGCATTTAAAACAATTCCATCAAATTTATTTTCATATGCTGTAGTTAGAATACATTTTGTATTTAAAATTTTATGAAGCGCTTTCGATAACTCATTCTCATTTCCTATGATTGTCACTTTTTTATATTCGATTTCCGTATCAGAAAACGGCTGTAAGTTTCTGTTTAACAAAGCAGGAATCGGCAATGGTAGATTTACTGCTTTTGCAATTTGTTTTACTAACGGATTTTGTAAGAAGTCGCTCATGTTTGAAGTTATTGGTTAAATGTTATAAGTTATTAGTTAACTGTGTATAGTTTTTGTTTTCGTTGTTTAAGCAAATGCAAATATAGTTTTGGAAATATAAACATGTATGCAATTGCAACCACAATTAATATAATTTTCATTGCAAGATTATTATTAATAAAAACTAAGTACATTATTAAAAATTCACAAGCAACACCAATTGGATATAATACCATAAATGCTGAATAACGTAGCCATGTAATTATATGCTTTTCTTTCTTTATTAATTGAGATAGATAATAGGTACACCTAATTATTTCGGCAATACACCATGTTGTCAACATTAAACAAACTATCTTATAAAAATTCGCAATAGGATTAAAGATTGAAATAAATAAAATTTTGATGGTGAAAAACAAAATAAATAATCTTGCGCCTATTTGTATAAAACATAAAACAGGTGAAGATTGCGTCCATTTTTGATGCGCATGTACAATTTCCAATAAAGAAATGAATTGAAAAAAAGCGACTATAAATATTGAAAATATAAAATTGACAGGCAAAATAATTAATGCCAACAACCAGCCTGTTAGTTGCACCAAATTGTAGGCGATCAGATATTTTTCAATGCTTGCATTCATTTTTTTGCTACAACAAGATACTGCATTCTGTTTTATTTTTTACTTTTAGCTTATGGATTTATTTCAGGAAGCAGCAAATAAGATGGTTGTCTATCATTTGCGTACATCATGGTTGTCATTATCAAAATTATTTAACGAGTTAGCATCTCATTATGATGGAACATTATCGCACGCTTTTGTTTTATTAGCAATTTATGAAGATGATGGTGTGCCTGTTACTAAAATTGCACCACGCATTGGAATGGGGCCAAATAGTTTAACACGCACATTAAATTATTTAGAAGAAAAAGGAACATTAATTCGTGTACAAGATAAAAATGATAATAGAAAGGTATTGGTTCATTTAACACCACTTGGTAAGAAATTAAGAAAGATTGCATTAAAAGCAGTTTTTAATTTAGAAAAATTTATTACGAATGATTTAACAGAAGAAGAAAAAAATGCCTTTTTTAATGTTGTAAATCAAGTTCCAAAAGGTTTGGAACAATTAAAAAAATCAATCGAATAATTTTATTATTTTTAGGATATGGAAATATTTAGTGATAATGACCATAAAATATTTTTTGGCGATGCCTTAGATGTGTTAGAGAATAATATTCCTGATAATTCTATTGATTTAATATTTGCAGATCCGCCATATAATATTGGCAAAAATTTTAATGGGAAAATAGAAAAATGGAAAACAGAAGAAAGCTATTTACACTGGTGTTATCAATGGCTTGATTTGTGTATAAATAAATTAAAACCTAATGGCAGTTTTTATGTGATGACTGCAACACAATATATGCCATTTTTTGATGTATATCTTCGCAAAAAATTGAATATTCTTTCTCGATTGGTTTGGTATTACGATAGTTCTGGTGTTCAGGCAAAAAAATATTATGGTTCTATGTATGAGCCCATTTTATTTTGCGTAAAAGACGCAGATAATTACACGTTTAATACGAATGATATATTAGTAGAAGCAAAAACAGGTGCAAAAAGAAAATTAATTGATTACAGAAAGCCAGTTCCAACTGTCTATAATTCTGAAAAAATACCTGGAAATGTTTGGGAATTTTCTCGCGTTCGTTACAGGATGGACGAGTACGAAGATCATCCAACACAAAAGCCAATTGCTTTATTAGAACGAATTATTAAAGCAAGCTCAAATATCGGTGATGTGGTTATGGACCCATTTTCAGGTACATTTACAACGTGTTTTGTAGCAAAAAAATTAGGTAGGAAATCTATTGGAATTGAGCTGGAAGATAAATATGTGAAAATTGGATTACGCAGATTGCAATTAGCCACGGAATTTAATGGTGAAAAACTACAAAAAGAAATACGCACTTTTGAAAGTGCCAAAATAACCACCGCACAGAATCTAACCTTGTTTGAATAATTAAATGGAACACGAATTTACCAAGATTATAAAGTCAATCTTAACAACTCACTTTAAAAATGATGCTGAGCTTGTTTTTGAAAATAGCGATTTGTTAAAGTATGTAAATGAAAAAACACGCTCTGCTACAAAAGGATCTAAAGCACGTTCAAGTTTTGGAACTTTATATGCCATGTATGTGATAATTAAAGATTACATATCTCATGGGTATAATAATTCAGGTGATTATTCAAAATATGAAGGTGCAGCATTTTCAGTATTATTAGCCAATGCCAAAGCACTTCCATTTGGCAATAAAATACAAAATCATTATTTCAACAATAGAACAAATTCAGAATTTAGAAAATACTTTCCGTTGTCAGAATTTCAACCAATAATTCATACGAAAAAACGTTACTGGATAAATGATAAACTTCTAAAGATAAGAATCGGAAAATCAACTATAAATATTGCAGATGCAATAATTGATATTATTGATGAATATTCAAAAACAAAACAAGATGCCTTTAAAAGATTTGTACAAATTAGTTCTGATTTACAAAAAATTGAATCAACATCTTCAGAAAAAGTAAAAGATTTTATTGAAGGATTACTTGCACCAAATGTTGATGCAAGACTCTTTGAAATCGTAAGTTATTCAATATTAAAGTATTATTATAAAAATCAAAAAATTTACTGGGGTTTTGAATATTCGTTAGATTCCTTAAATGAAGAAACACTCATGTTATACAAAACAGGTCGAACAAATGCAAATGATGGTGGAATCGATTTTGTAATGAAACCGCTTGGTAGATTTTTTCAAGTAACAGAAACTTTGGATTTTAAAAAATATTTTTTAGATATTGATAAAATCCAAAAATATCCATTAACATTCGTAATAAAATCTAACGAAGATAAAAAGATGTTAATCGATAAGATTCAACAAAACGCTAAAAAAGTATATGCAATTGAAGAAGTTGTTGCAAATTATATGAGCTGTATTGAAGAAATAATTAATATTCCAATACTGATTAATAGATTTGAAGAAACCATACAGTTAGGTTATTTGAATCAGATATTAAATGAGATAATTTCTCAAAGCAAAGTTGAATTTAATTATGAAGATGAAGAAAAAGACGAAGATTAAAAATATCGGAAAAATATTACGCCAAAACAAATGCAGGTGTTTAATGAAGTGATCAACCAGGTTTATGCTTCGTTAGATAGTTTTAAAAATGAAATGGCTGAGAAATAAAAACTATTATAGTTTGAATACAACTGTAAAAAAAAGGTTAGTTCACACTAACCTTTTTTTATTCAATTATAGTTACCATGATTATTTCTCAGGTGTCAGAATCAATTCTACTTTATTCTTCATGTCAAAATATTTATTAAATGCAGCTTTCACTTTTTCTGCTGTTAAACCATCAATTTGTTTAGCATATTCATCTAATTTATTAATGTCATAATTGTATTCATCGCAATACTGTATCTTGCTCAACCAGAACTCATTCTCTTTCAAATCTGTTTCGCGTTCTCTGCGTTGCGTTTCCTGCACTTTTGTTATTTTCTCAGCACTTGGTCCGTTTGTTTGCAGCAAGCTGATATTATCATAAACTGCTTTTACTAATTCATCTACTCGGTTCGGATCCGTATTAAATTGAATCGTAATTCCATACTCATTTTTCGGTCGTTGTACAAAAGCGCCATTCACACCAACGCCATAGACACCGCCTTTATCTTCACGCATAGCTTCGCGCAACTGAATACTCAATACTTTTACCATCGAATTAAAAATGTAATTGTCTTCATCGTTCCATTTTGCATCGCCATGAAAATGAATGCCAACCAAATCTTTCGGTGTTTTTCCCATTTCCACTTTTGAAACTACATTGCCATCTTTCTTAGTGATACCTGCATCTTTCCAGGTTTCTTTTGTTCCATTTGATGGTAAACCGCCAAGATAAGCTTCCAGCATCGGTTTTATTTTTTCTACATCTAAATTACCTACAAAAATAAAAGTAAAATCAGATGCATTGGAAAAACGTTCGTTGTAAATTTTCATCGCTTTGTCAAAATCAACTTTATCCAGTTTTTCTACGGTTGTAATGCCGCGACGAATGTTTTTATTGTAAATCAGATTCTGGAATTTATTCGCAAAGAATGAACCAGGATTGCTTAATTGCAATTCTACTGATGCTTTTTGTTTTTCCATAAACGTATTAAAATCTTCTTTTGATTTTCGTGGTTGTGTAGCATATAAATAAACCAACTGCAGCATCACTTCCAGATCATTCGGTACGCAATTACCTTCGAATCCATCGGTCATTTCACCAACATATGGATATACGTTCACCGTTTTTCCGGTCAGCATTTTTTCTAAAGTCAGTTTGTCAAAAGTAGAAACACCGCTTTCAGCAACAATTGCGTTAGAATAATCAGCACTCATAAAATCTTCATCGCTGTATAAGTTGGAACCACCTGGACTATAAGCTGTCATTAAGATTTCATCGTTTTTGAAATTCGTTGGTTTTAAAATAACGCGTACACCATTTTTTAATTCTAACGTAGTGATATTGTATTTGTCATTTTTTGTTTCTTTTACTATAGGCGATGATTTCGGTAATTGTGGTAGCAATGGCTCACTCACAACAACATCAACGTACGGTTTTAAGTCTTTGGTTTTTGCTTTCACAGCCAGTTCTTTAATATCATTTTCCCAAGGCAAAAACTTCTTCTCACTTTCCGGTGCTGTTAATACAATTACGCAGTTGTCATCTGTTATATATTTTGTTGCCAATGCATTGATATCATTTAAAGTAATAGCAGGTAACAATAGTTTTGCCAGTTTAAATTCAGCTTCGATGCCTGGTGCCGGTTCATTTTCTAAGAAATTGGAAACATATTCTCTGACAAAAGAAGCTGATTCTGTTTTGTCTTTTTCTTTTGCTGCATTTTCAATTCCGGTTAATAAATCGATTTTCTGACGGTCTAATTCTGTTTGTGTAAATCCAAATCTTTTTACTCTTTCATTTTCTGCCAGCAATGTTTCTAATCCTTTTACGGTTTGTCCGCTTTTAATAATTCCGGTTAAACTATAGGCATCGTTATTGCGAGTTTCGCGCTCATAACCTGAGTATGCAGCGAAGAACGGCGGATTCGGTTTTTGAATAATTTCCTGCAAGCGATTATTCAGCATACCATTAAATAAGGCATTCGCTAAATAACTTTTATAACCATCTGCTGAGTTGCCGTTTATTGCCGGATGTTTATACATGATCATTGCTCTTGAGTAAGTGGCTTCCGGATCGGTGCAGATAGATACCAATGTTTCTTTATGTTTTGGCAGATCATACACTTCTTTTTTCTTTTCTATGGTAGGATTTTTCAATGCGCCGAAACGTATCTTGATTTCTTTTTCCATCATTTCTGCATCAATATCACCAACAATAACAACAGCCATCAAATCAGGACGATACCAGTCTTTATAAAAAGTAGATAAACGTTCGTAAGGCGCTCGCATCAGGATAGCCGTGTCACCGATAGGCAAGCGTTCTGCATAGCGTGATTTATAATACAATGTAGGTAAATACTTATTCATCAGGCGCATGCCTGCACCTTGTCCGCTGCGCCATTCGGAAACTACGACACCGCGTTCTTTGTCAATTTCTGCCGGTTCAAATGATAAGCCACCAGCCCAATCTTCTAAGACAGTCAAACCTTTGTCCAGTATTTCTTTTTTATCCGTTGGAATTTGCAGCATATAAACGGTTTCATCGAAGCTGGTGTATGCGTTTAAGTGCGGACCAAATTTTGTTCCTATACTTTCTAAATAATTTACCAGTTCATTTTTAGAAAAATGCTTGCTGCCATTAAATGCCATATGCTCTACAAAATGTGCCAATCCTTTTTGTGTCGCGTCTTCCTGGTTAGAACCTGCGTTTACCGCTAATCGTAATTCAACACGGTTTTCCGGTTTACTGTTTTTCTGAACATAATATTTTAAACCATTTGGTAAGGTTCCGGTGCGTACATCGGGATTTAACGGCAATGGCTGATTATTAAGTAATGCAGTAGCAATATCATTTACTTTTTCCGTTTCTACCGGAGCAGCGGATGGAGCAGCCGGTTTTGTCGGTGTTGCCGGTGTTGTTGTCACTGGCGGTTCAGATGGCGCAGGTTCTACTGCTGTATTTTGCGTATCAGTTGCTGTAACGGTTTTGGTAGATTTATGGCTGCAACCGAATTGAATTGCAACAATAGCAAGAAATAATAATCTGGATAGCTTTTGCATATAGATAGATTGAGTGTACTACGCAATATCGCAATAATTATCTGATTCAAATAAAATTAAATGTGAAATTAGCTTATTTCTAAACAATTATTTCAGTTCCAGCTTGCGGATGGACGGCGATATAAAATAGGTAACAGCAACCACCAGGCAGGTCATGCAACCGCCGAAAATAACAGCCGGAACCGTTCCCATAGCATGAGCTGTCGCACCGCTTTCAAATTCACCAATCTCATTGGAAGAACCGATAAACATAGAGTTTACCGCAGAAACACGTCCGCGCATATCATCAGGTGTAGCGAGCTGCACAATCGTGTGCCTGATAGAAACACTGATGCCATCAAGTGCGCCACTTATAATCAGGCAGAACATCGAGAACCAAAATATTTTGCTGATACCGAACAGGATGATAAACAAACCAAATCCGAATACAGCGCACAGCAGAATGATACCTGCGTTCTTCTTAATTGGAAAATAGGCGAGTATCATCAGCATGATGATTGCGCCAATTGCCTGCGAAGCACGCAGCCAGCCCAAACCTTCTGCACCAACGTGTAAAATATCTTTCGCATATACAGGAAGCAATGCTACTGCGCCGCCAAACAAAACAGCAAACAGGTCTAAGCTGATACATGACAAAATGACTTTATTATTAAAGACAAATTTCAAACCTTGCATTGCGCTTTCGAAAACAGATTCATTTTGTGGCGTAAACAAAATGGGTTTCTTATCTATCTGAAATAAAGAAAATATAGCGATGGTAAGCATACAGATAATAATAATAAATGTAGTAGAGATACCTAATTTTCCTAATAACAAGCCGCCGATGGCAGGCCCTAAAACTGCGCCTGACTGCCAGGCACTGCTGCTCCATGTAATAGCGCTTTGATATACTTCTCTTGGTATGATCTGCGCCGATAAACCAAATGCGGCAGGACCGGAAAAGCTGCGCGCTATACCAGTAATAAATATGACACCAAAAATTAAATACGTTATGATTTGCTTACCGGCATAGGTTATAAAATCAGTATGTGTGATTATAAAAAGGCAGATACACATTAGCATGTACAAAGAAACGAACGTGATCAGCATGTTTCTTTTTTCTGATTTATCGGCAACATAGCCACCGTACAAAGCAATACCGATAGCAGGAATAGCTTCCGTTAAGCCAATTAAACCTAACAGTAATTTCGAACCGGTCAGTTCATACACTTCGTAACCGATGATGACTGCCTGCATAGTCAGCGAGATGGTAATTAAAAAGCGTGCTACCAGGAAGGCACGGAATTCTTTGTATCGGAGTGCTGCGTATGGGTCGTTTTTCATGGAATGTCTTGTGTAGATGTTTTATTCCTTTTCTTCAGAATAAAATAAATGATTAAATAAAGCGGTAATATAATAATAGCTGATCCTATGAGCAGATACAGATAACTGAGTGGTGCTTTCACAAAATAGACAATACCAAAACCAAATGCAATAGGTGTATCCAGCCAGCTTGGCAAATCATATCCTGTGCAAAAATTGATTACAACCAACATGAGGTATAAGCCAATAATACCAATTGTATATAGGAATGCTTTTACTCTTATCGTCATTCTAACAGTTGTAAATATATCCTTTCAGATGCGGTTTTTGCTGAGTTTTATCTACCACGTCAAAATTGAACCCTTTATCTGTTTTTTCGTAACGGAAGATAACGCTTGCAGGCAAGAAGATAGGCGTTTTAAACGCTACTGCAAACTCAAACGAATCTGATAATTGTTTTTCCAGTTCTACCAACACTTTCGATTGCGACCACATGCCATGAATAAGATGTTTCGGAAAACCAAACAGTTTAGCAGGTATCGTATGCAGATGAATAGGATTGAAGTCGCCGGATGCCTGCGCATATTCCAATCCTAATGTTTGGTGCAAACTCCAGCTTTTCTTAATACAGTTCTCTGCCAGTTGCGGCTGGTACATTTCAAACACGCTGCCTATACCTTCTTTTCCTTTATAAAGGAAAACCATCGTTTCTTCCCAAATGCGTTTGCCTTTTACTTCAATTGCACTATAGATCTCAAATGCCTGTCCTTTTTCGTGTGCTACGAGGTTGCCGAAACTACAGATAATATTGAACTCTTCACCAACATACAGCGAGCGTGTTTGTTTAATGGTGTTCGCAAAAACAATTAAACCCGGATATGGAAACGGACAAGCCGGATGTGTCAGCAATATTGCCTGCAATTCAAATACGCGCGTATGGATATAAGTAGATGGCACAATCAATGTATGGTCGAAGCCACATACTTTATTATACTTTTTTACATCACCTGGCTGTATAATCTGGTTGTCAAATTGAATTTTAAGATCAGGAAGATTTCCATTTCCTTTTTTTATTAGCGTAGAAGCAATTCGTGCATATAATGAAGCAGTATTCGGAAGACTTTTTAATTGAATGATATTCGACATAGGTTTTCTTTTGATGTCGAAAGATACACAACTATTTCGCGAAAAAGGATGGACGTTGGTTAAAAAATCAAAAGCATTAACATTCTTTGAAGAATAGATATAGTTGTGGTGCTTCTCTGAAAAATAATTTATATTTGATACTATGAAAATCTGGAAACATACACGTAGCACCTATCTATTGTTAGTCTTATTCCTGTTTACAGGTACTTTCTTTTCGGCATGTAAACAGGAAAAACCGGACAAGGCGGCGCTTACCAAAGCAAATATTAAACTATACACCGAAGTTTGGGACCAGATCATCAATAAAGGGAAACTGCACCTCATCAATGATACCAATTTTACCAAAGACCTCGTAATGCACGAAGGCAAACTGGATGTGGTCGGGCTCGACAGTGCACGTGCCTATTACGCTAATTTTATTACCGGCTTTACTAATATTCATTTTACTATTAACGCGGTGTTTGGCGATGGCGATAAAATTGTAAAGTACTGGAATTTTACCGGAACGCATTCCGGAACCTTTTTCGGCATAGAGCGAACCGGCAGAGCCATAAATATTGAAGGTGTTACATTAGTGCGTATGGACAACGGCAAAATTGCCGAAGAGCGTGACTTTATAGATAAACTGGAGCTGATGCAGCAACTGGGACAATTACCACGCAACGACGAATAAAAAAATCCATCGCCTGAGCGATGGATTTTTTTATGCTGACTACACATAGAGTGCACAGTTAGTGTAATTTCAATTCATTTTCTATTCTTGTCACCGTCTTGCAGGTCGCTGTTACACTATAGACTAACAAAGAGTAACTATAGCGCGACAGGCAGTAACTACAGACTGACATGAAACAACTATAGAGCGACATTCATTAACTATAGACTGACATGCTATTACCAATACCTGAAAGTCTGCAATATAAGATTGTGTTGACGTAGCTAATTAGTGTACAGTATCTGCTACATCGTAACGAAGACTTGCTAATGAGCAGAAAACTGCAATTATGCAGTGTGTAGAAGTAAAAATGTGGTCAATAAATAAATAAATTGTAGATTTGATAATGTAGTGTATTGTTGTATTTGTAATAATCAAACTTTTATATGGCAAATAAAATAAGTGATAATTTCGAAGGTGTAATGTCAAAACGAACGGATGCAGAACTTGTGAAAATTGTAACAGGACCAATTGACGATTACGAACCGTCTGCATTTGAAGCTGCAAAAAAGGAATTTGAAAAGAGAAACTTATCCTTAGAAACACTCGAAACTGTAAAAGAAGACCTCAAGCAAATTCAACAAATTGAAGAGGATAAGGCAGATGAGCCATTAGCGACACATTGGAAGGTATTGACATTCATATTTCCTGGACTGATACAATTAATGTTTGCCGGGACTTTTAAAGCTGATGGATATGATAGGAAAGCAAAGGAATTTTCGAAATGGACTATTTATGGATTTGGATTCTATGTAGCGTTAGTAATATTAATTGCAATCTTAAATGCTTAGTTTTCCCATTTTCTCTATCGGTTAGTGCTGCACCAACCGAAACTATACATGGTTGGTGAGACACCTACCATAAGTGTTGCTCAGGAAATAAATAATAAGTAGCTTTAAGAAAAAAAGAACAACATGGCACAAATCAATCCTCACGTGAACTTCAACGGCAATGCCGAAGAAGCATTTAATTTTTACAGGTCGATTTTCGGCGGCGAGTTTGCCATGGTCGTACGTTTTAAAGACATGCCCGGCGATCCGAACCATCCTATAGATGAAAGCGAAGCGAACAAGATTATGCATATTGCGTTGCCTATCGGAAAAAATGTGCTGATGGCGAATGATGTTCCGTCGTTTATGGGTGTGGTGAATGAAAACGAGAACAGGAGCAAGATTTCCATCAGCGCCGAAAGCAAAGAAGAAGCCGACCATTTATTTAAGGGGCTTTCTGCAGGTGGACAAGTTGAATTTCCGATTGGCGACAGTCCGTGGGGTTCTTACTTCGGTATGTTCAGAGATAAATATGGTATTGAATGGATGGTAGATTTTGATCCGAGACATAACGTGTAATACCGAAAATAATATGGAACAACCAGGCGGCGCAGCGAAGTAAAATGAAATTTTGATTTTTTATTGCACACTAATAAATTTGGTGCATCGTAATATTTATATTTTGAAAATTGTATTTATGTAGTTGAGGTTTATTGTTAACGGATAGATTATTTTTTGGAAAATCTAAATGAATGAAGTTGAGTATTTAATTCATCTTTAGCGTATATCGTCCGCTTTTAACAGCTTTGCGTTTGCGCGCGCGGCTGCCGTCATCCATGATCATCGCGCCTGCCATGCACGACAAACCGCCAATCAAGGCACCTAAAAATACCGTAACCATCACCAATACACCAGACGTGATTTCTGTTCCTAAGTTATCGGAAAATAATGCCGCAATCTTTGAACTCAAGATATGTTCGTTACGAATATCTAAGAACAAGGTATAAGCCAGCCAAAATAAACCAACACCAAAAAATCCGCTGATGAAATTATTACCTGCTTTGTTGGACAGTGCCAAACCGGTAATGAATGCTGCTATCGCCACGCTATACCACGGCAAAAACAAGGTCAGCAAAAAACTTAGAACGATGATGATTAACACTTTTATTGGAAACATGATGCTTAATTTTGAATGGTGAGTGATGAATGTTGAATTGTTTTTCTTACGACTTATTACTTACGACTTACTGCTTTCAGCGCTTCTTCTTTGTTAGCATAAAAATGCAGCTTAAAGTATTCGCCTTTTGCCCACTTATCGATGAACTCGGTGAAGCCATTACTGCCCGGATTGCCACTTTGTCCGCCTGGATAGATACCATAGCATTGCGGTTTGCCGCCTGCAAAATCAACAATCATACGCCACGACGGACCCCAAAGATCAGATGCTGCATTAACAATATTGTGGTATCCGCCTATATTGACATCGGTTACACTAAATGCTTTTAAGCGCGCTAAATGCGTGATGCTGGTATTCTTGTAATGCTGCCAAAGCAAGGCATCTTTTTTATCTTCGGTTTCTTTTGCATTTCCTTTTGCAGACATGTTGATGCTTGGCTTCGTCATTTCATCAAAGAACTTAACGGTGCTCGCAAACGCAATGCGCACGATGTCTTTTGCGGTTTCTACCGTGTCGGTGCTTTGTAAATCAAACAGCACAAACGAAGGATCATTCACTAATAAGTTAGCTGTGGTATAAGGTTCCGGTAAACGATAGCTGATGCCTTTGTCGGACAACTCATCATAAGTAGCGTTTTGTATCTCGTCAGATAATTTATAAAAGAAAGTCGGCGCTTCACTGTTGGCATCTGCATAATAATTCCATGCCTTCAATGTTGCGATAATCTTGTTGCCCATTGCATCGGTAGGTATATTATTCAGGTAAGATAAAATAGTAGGCAGCGCTTCTTTTGCCATCAAGCTTAAATTATTGTTGTGCAGTTTCGCCATGTCTTTCCAGGTGTAATTTGTAGCTTTCGTCAACACTTCATTGATTACACGGTTGCGGTAATTTTCGTATTGTCCGTTGGTGTAATACGGATAATTTTGATCCACCGGATTTTGATTAGCACTGGCGCAGAAGTTGCGTTCCGGATTTAAGATATAAGGATTCTGCTCATTCGGAATGCGTGCTTTTAATTTTGCAATATTAACATCAGCCAGCGGTGTAATGAAAGAACCGTCGCCATAATTCGTGCGCAGCATAAAGCTGCCTTGCTGGCGAATGGCGATATTGTTTGATGCATCTGCATAAATAAAATTCTGTCCCGGACAAGCATAATAGTTTAACGCATTCAGATAATCCTGGTGGTTCTTTGCTTTGTTCAGATAATAAAATGTCATTAAATCATTCGATGGTTCTTCGGCGCGCCAGTAGGTGGCTAAATGTTTTTTGTCATCTGTTATATTACCATAGTTTTCATCATAAACGACAGCGCCTACTTTCGTCATTTTTATTTTCTCGTGAAAATCTTTTCCGTCTTTTATTTTATACACTTCTTCATCATACTCGAACGGCACAAACTCATTACCTAATTTATAACTTGTTTTTTTTGCATCGTATTCAACAGAAAAATTATTGATGACATCGCGCTCTGAATTCGTCACTGACCAGGCAATACTGTCGTTATGACCAATGATAACGCCAGGCGCGCCAGGAATGGTAACACCATACACATTCAAACCCGGACAGTTCAATTGCACTTCATACCAGATAGAAGGCAAGTTTAAACCTAAGTGTGGATCACCGCAAAGGATAGGTTTTCCGGATGCTGATTTGCTGCCGTTGATGCACCAGTTATTACTGCCGTAATTTGGATTGGAATAAAATTGCTTGTATGGATTTTTATATAAAACTGCTATGTTTTTATTGGCTGCAACTTTATTAGAAAAACTGTCAACCGATTTGAAATTCCATTTCGTGCCATTCGGAATAATAGGATCTAAACCAAACGGAAAATCAGGATACATTTTTTTGTAAACTTCTTCACCAAATTTGCGCAACGCATTGGTGTTTTCTACATCGACATCATAATAGGTCAGATCTTTTGCCATGTATTTCATCAGCAAGGCGCATTTCAACGGCGTCCAGTCTTCAGGTGCATAGCCAATTAATTTATATTCTACCGGAATTTCCGATTGCTTTAACTGATGAATGTATGCGTTCACACCGGCAGTAAAATTATCAATTAACATTTTAGAAATTGGATTGGCTTCTATTTCTTTTAGTGATGTTTTCGCGGCACGAACCAAACCGATTCTTCTGCTGAAACGATCTAACGGCAATGCTTTTTCACCAACGAGTTCTGTTAATCTGCCTGCTGCAGCATACATCTGGAATTCCATTTGCCATAAGCGGTCTTTTGCTTCCACATAACCTTGCGCATACATCAAATCTTCTTCGTTGTCAGCAAAAATATGTGGCACACCGATTTCATCATACACCACGGTGGCTTTGCCTTTCACGCATTCAATTTCTATCGATTGATTGCGCGTTTCTTTATTAACCGTACTTTTCCAAAAACCATGTGTCGGCGACAGAAACATGCCTAATGCAGGCGTGCTGCCGAGCGGCTTATTCAAAAAGTAAATTAATGTGATTACAATAATTGCGATCAGGATTCCAAATAGTTTCTTTACCATAACAAGAGTGTTATCCAAATTTAGTAAAAAGTTATTGCTTATAAGATATTAGTGTTTGGTATTTTCTATTTTTGTTTTATGGATAATAAAACGATAGCGAAATATTTTGCGTTGCTGGCCGACTTAATGGAACTGCATAATGAAAATTCGTTCAAGATTAAAAGCTATGATTTTGCAGGAAGACATTTGAAAAATTTGGATGTTGAACTGGCGAATTTGTCTGTTGATGAATTGGAGAAAATTGATGGAGTTGGTAAAGCGATCGCGGAAAAGATCTATCATTTGACACATACCGGAAAGTTTGAATTGCTGGAAAAATACTTAGCCATCACACCGCCGGGAATTATTGAATTATTTCAATTAAAAGGCATTGGTCCGAAAAAGATTGCGCAGCTTTGGAAAGAACTGGAAATAGAAAGCATCGGTGAATTGGAATATGCATGCAATGAAAACCGTTTGATTACATTGAAAGGTTTCGGAGCAAAAACACAACAGAATATTTTAGATCAACTGCATTTCATTACACAAAACGCAAACCTGTTTTTATGGGCAAGTCTGGAAGAATTAGCGAATACGATTGTAGCAGAATTACAGGAAACCTATCCTGATTTATTGGTTTCTGTTTGCGGCGATTTTAGGCGAAAAGAAATTACTTTAGAAAAAGTTGATATATTAATTGCAACGGAAAATGAAACAATACAAAATACTATTGATGAGAAATACATCAACGATCCGGTGCAGTTTCATTTTTGTAAACAAGATGAATTTTATCTAAAACTATTAGAAAAATCAAGCGATGCGGAACATTTTGGTTTCTTGTCTTTTAAGATAGATGCTTCTAAAAAATACACTTCAGAAAAAGAAATTTATGAAGATGCAAACTTGCCTTTTATCGCTCCTGAAATACGTGATTCCAAATTCGAGTTTAAATTAGTTGAAGCAAATAAATTAGATCAGTTAATTGAATTGAAACACATTAAAGGTGTGGTGCATGCACATTCCAAATACAGCGATGGCGCGAATTCGTTAAAAGACTTAGCAACCTATTGCAAACAGCAAGGTTTTGAATATTTGGTAATTTCCGATCATAGTAAAAGCGCTTTTTATGCAGATGGCATGCAAGTAGAAAAAATTTTGCAACAGCACGAAGAAATTGAAAAACTGAATAAAGCATTGTTTCCGTTTAAAATTTTTAAAAGTGTAGAGTCAGATATTTTATATGATGGAAACTTAGATTATGAAGATGAAGTTTTAAAGACATTTGATTTAATTATTGCATCGGTGCATTCGCAATTAAAAATGAATGAAGAACGTTCTATGTTGCGATTAATCAAAGCGATTGAAAATCCATATACAACTATATTAGGACACATGACCGGCAGATTGTTATTGTCGCGGCAAGCGTATCCTGTCGATCATAAGAAAATAATTGATGCCTGCGCAGCCAATAAAGTTTGCATCGAGCTCAATGCCAATCCGCGTCGTTTAGATATCGACTACAAATGGATAGATTATTGTCAGGAAAAAAATGTGTTGATTTCCATCAATCCGGACGCGCATAACCTAAATGGTGTACACGATATTAAATACGGAGTTTTTGCTGCGCGCAAAGGTGGTTTGCTGAAAGAAAACACCTTGAATGCGTTAACTAAAGATAACTTTGAGCAGTATCTTTTAGATAATAAAAAATGGTAGCATTTTTATATCTTTGCCTCGCGTTGCGTCATTTCGAGCAAAGCGAGAAATCTGCCTAATAAATTATCATCAACATGAAGAAAATCGCCTATATATTTATTTTTATCTGTTTTGGAACATTGTTCTTTTTTCAATGCAAACACAAAGAAGAACCAAAAGTAGAAGTTCAAAAATTTAACCATGATTCTATTTTGGCAAACGACAAGACGATAAAAAAAGCGGATTCAGTGGCAAAAGTTTTTAAAGAAGATGATGCTGAAGATGCAAAAAACGCGACATCTATAAAATTCGACAAAGAAGTGTATGATTTCGGAACTTGCACAGAAGGCGACAAAGTGAAGAAAGTCATTGAATTTACCAATACCGGAAAATTGCCATTAACTATAAAACAAGCATTTGGCAGTTGCGGATGCACGGTTCCGAAGTTCGACAAAGAACCGGTGGCGCCAGGCAAAAAAGGAAAGATTGAAGTGAACTTTGATTCAACGCACAAACCAGGCGCGAATACTAAATCGGTGATGATTGAAGCCAACACGATACCTGCTATCACTACAATTACGTTTAGTATTAAAGTAAATACGACCAACAAGAAAAAAGGAT
Source organism: Chitinophagales bacterium (assembly GCA_046329815.1). Lineage (GTDB taxonomy): Bacteria > Bacteroidota > Bacteroidia > Chitinophagales > JADIYW01 > JADJSS01. The sequence continues at coordinate 237,457 of JAXLTY010000001.1, read as the reverse complement.
TGTTGGACAGGTTTATGAACTAAATAATTTAAATGAAGAATTATCTTTCATTAGTAAAATTTTCGCACACCATTTTTGCCATGCCTTTCGCGATGATTGGGTTTGCTTTAGGAATAAAGTTTATAAAAAATCAAACAATTAATTCAAGTAATAATTTTATTTCATTACCTGAAGGTGCTTCTGATTTTGGCTATGCTTATCAAATTGACAATGGAATAATTCATAAAATCAACTTATCTTTTCTAAATTCTCATCCATTATTTTTTAAATTCATTCTTGTTCTTATCTGTATGATAACTGCACGCAACGCAGCGATGGCGTTTAATCGTTACATCGACAGAAAATTTGATGAAAAGAATCCGCGTACTGCTATTCGTGAAATTCCGGCAGGCATTATTACACCAAAAAATGCTTTATTGTTTGTAATTATAAATTGCGTGATTTTCGTAATAACTACATTCTTCATCAATCGACTTTGCTTTTATTTGTCGCCTGTTGCATTGGCTGTTGTGTTAGGTTATTCATTAACCAAACGCTTTACGTTTTTATGTCATTTGATTTTAGGAATCGGTTTAGGTTTGGCTCCAATCGGCGCCTACATTGCAGTTACAGGTAGGTTTGATGTATTGCCATTACTGTTTTCATTTGGTGTTTTGTTTTGGGTTTCCGGGTTTGATATTATTTACGCATTACAGGACGAACAATTTGATAAAGAAAATAATTTGTATTCCATACCATCGTATTTCGGACAAACCAATGCAAAACGTATAGCGCGTTTTCTGCATATTTGCAGTGCAGCATGTATTGGTTATGCAGGTTATTATGGTCACTTTCATTTGTTATATCTTTTAGGATTTTCCGTGTTTTGTGGTTTGCTGATCTTCCAGCATTCATTAGTGATTCGCTTTGGTTTGCAAAAAATTGATTTGGCATTTTTTACCACAAACGGCATTGCAAGCGTATTATTTGCTATGTGCGTAATTACTGATATAATTTGTTTCTTTTAATTTTTCTCACAGATTTCACAGATTTTCACAGAAATAAAATAAATTAACGATACAACTAATAACTAATAACAAATAACTTTTGCCCAAAATTCTCGCCATCGATTACGGAAAAAAACGAACCGGTTTTGCTATCAGCGATGAAAGCAAAATTTTTGCGTTTGGCTTGTCCACGCAGGAAACCAAAAATGCATTTGAGTATATCGAAAACCTCATTCCAAAAGAAAAAATCGATACGATAGTTATTGGAATTCCGAAAAATCTGAATAATGAATTAGCGGAAATTGTTCCGCAAATACAAAATTTTAAAAACCGTATCCAAAATAAATTTCCTGACATCAATATGGTTGAAATGGATGAACGTTTTACATCAAAAATGGCATTTCAAACCATGATCGACAGTGGTTTGAAAAAGAAAGACCGCCAAAATAAAGCGCTGGTCGATGAAATTTCTGCTACGATTATTTTACAGAGTTTTTTAGAAACTTTGTAGTTATAAGTAATTAGATATAGGTTATAAGTTTTTTACCTTTGTATATTTTATTACCTTTGCCAAACAAATAACTTATAACGAATAACTTATAACTCAATAACACATGATTCTTCCTGTTACACTATACGGCGATCCGGTTTTAAAAAAACGCGCAGAAAGCATCACTGCTGAATATCCGAATTTGCAGGATATTATCAAAAATATGTGGCAAACGATGTATGGTGCTTCCGGTGTTGGTTTGGCTGCGCCGCAAGTCGGTTTGTCGATTCGTATGTTTATAGTCGATACGGTTCAGTTAAAAGACAAAAAGAAAAGAGAATTTACCGGAATTAAAAAAGTGTTTATCAATCCAACTATTTTATCGGAAACCGGTGATGAATGGAAATACGAAGAAGGTTGTTTATCAATTCCCGGAATTCGCGAAGATGTTTTTAGAAATGAAACTATTAAGATTCATTATTTCGATGAGAATTTCAATGAATTTACAGAAGAATACGACAGCATTAATGCGCGTGTCATTCAGCATGAATACGATCACATAGAAGGAATTCTGTTTATAGATAAACTGAAACCGCTTACCAAAAAATTACTACAAGGAAAGCTGTCTAAAATTATGCGCGGTGAAGTAGATACTGACTATCGCGTAAAAGCATTTAAAAAATAATGAACGATTTCTCGGTTAACAATTAACGATGAAAAATTTATAGTGAAAAATGATGTATCGTTCATTGTACATCGTTTATTACTTTTTCTTCTTCTTTTTAGCTTTAATATCTTTAATGAAATTAGCCCATGCAAACGGATTTGTCAAAGATATACCTGAATGCTGACCACCATATCTGTTGTAATAGTAACCAACCTGGTTTTGAACGTATTGATTGAAATTCTCTTTTCCGCTGAAATTTGTGTTCTTAGAAATTTCATCCGTTAAAATAGACTGTTCAATAGTTTTTTGTGCTAAATCTTGCATGTTGTTTGGTACATCTAAATTGATCATTGCTTGTCGCAATTGATTCTCCGTTGGCAATGGTCGTATATCTACTGGTGGCAATTGTATCACATCACGTTCCAATGTAACTTCCTTTGTAAAACTCGCTAACTCCAAATCAGTCGGAATAACAACTGTAAATGTTTTATAACCTAATGCTTTGATTAATATAGTATCGCTTTTAGCAGCCGGAAACGTAAAAAAACCTTCTAAACTGGTAATAGCACCTCTGTTCTGACCATCAACATAAACGGCGCAAAACGGTACAGGTGAATTGGATTCTGCATCGCGCACAAAACCGGAAAACTGTACAACACTTTGCGCATTTGCTAAAAGAAATGCACTGTTCAACAATAAAATAGCTATAAATCGCTTCATTCAGATAATTCTACTCAAAATTAATACCATTTTTTGGTTATTACTACACTTTATAGTTTAATAATGTTTTTTAACAACTATAATTGAAAATAGCATGAACATGAAATATTTTAAATTGTTTCGTAATTCATTTTAGCGAATGAAGCCGAAATTGTACCTTTGCAGACATTCAATAATTTATTGCAACTATTTAATAATCAGGAAATGGAATACATCAAATCAACTATCGAAGCAAACAAAGACAGATTTATACAGGAATTGATCGACTGGTTAAAGATTCCGTCGGTTTCCGCAGATCCGAAATTTAAAGATGATGTATTTCGCGCGGCAGAATATTTAAAAGGTCAGTTTGAAAAAGCAGGCATGGAAAACGTGCAGTTGCTGCCAACAACAGGTTATCCTGTTGTTTATGCAGATAAAATCACAGACACTTCAAAACCAACGGTTTTAGTGTATGGTCATTACGATGTGCAACCTGCCGATCCGTATGAATTATGGACATCACCGCCGTTTGAGCCGGTCGTAAAGACAACCGAAGCACATCCGCAAGGTGCCATCTACGCGCGTGGTGCATGCGATGATAAAGGACAAGTATATATGCACGCAAAAGCATTGGAAATGATGTTAGCGAATAACGATTTGCCTTGTAACATCAAAGTCATTATTGAAGGTGAAGAAGAAGTCGGTTCTGCGCATTTAGCTGATTTTTTGAAAGAACATAAGGACAAATTGAAAGCAGATGTAATATTAATTTCTGATACAGGAATTATTAATAATGAAACACCTTGCATTACCAATGGCTTGCGTGGCTTGTGTTACATGGAAGTAGAGGTAGTTGGACCGAATCGTGACTTACATTCAGGTATATACGGTGGCGGCGTGGACAATCCGTTGAATGTATTATGTAAATTAATTGGCAGCTTAAAAGATGATAACGGACACATTACTGTTGAACATTTTTATGACGATGTAATTGAATTAAGTGACGAAGAAAAGAAACAAATTAATGCCGTTCCGATTACAGAAGAAGACTTTGAAAAAAGTATTGGTTTACCTAAAACATTCGGTGAAAAAGGTTATACAATGTTAGAGCAACTAAGCATACGACCAACATTAGATGTAAATGGAATTTGGGGCGGCTACATCGGTGAAGGCGCGAAAACAGTGTTGCCGTCAAAAGCAAATGCGAAAATTTCTATGCGTTTGGTGCCGAATCAATCATCCAAAAAAATAGCGGACATCTTTGCGGCACATTTTGAAAAGATTGCACCGAATACAGTAACCGTAAAAGTAACCGAGCACCATGGCGGCGAACCGTATGTAACACCTATCGATTCGATAGAATACAAAGCTGCAGAATTAGCCATGACAGAAACATTCGGCAAAAAACCACTGGCCATGCGAAACGGTGCCAGCATTCCGATTGTTGCATTGTTCGAAGAAATCTTAGGTTTGAAATCGGTGCTGATGGGTTTTGGTTTAGACAGTGATGCGATTCATTCACCAAACGAACACTACGGTTTATTCAACTACTTCAAAGGCATTGAAACGATACCATACTTTTATAAGCATTATGCTGAGTTGAAGAAGTAGATTTTCAAAATAAGAGAGAAACAAACTTATTATTTCAAAACTTCATCTATCTCAAACTTAATATTTTCTCTTGCATTCACTTCATATAGATTTCTGAAAATTTCAGAATAATAAATATGCTCTCTTTCTAAGAAATGCTGCAATACTTTTGCGCGATTCTTTTTATACAAGAACGAAGGAACCCATTTATATTCTTTACGTATCTTTTCCGCATAATCTGTATAAGCAGCTTGTTCTGTTCCAAGAATCGCTAGATCAAAATCTAAAAAATAAAGCAAATCAGCATTATCAATGAGTGGCAAATGTTTTTGCGTACTGATGATAAACTGTTCAACCATCTTGATCTTTTCAACAGGAAAATTAGTATTAGATAATTGTTTAACAGCCAGTGCGGCGCTGTCCGTTTCATTGGTTTTACTCAGTGAATTGTAAATAATATCGTGATAAAAAATAGCCAGTTGTACCGTTTCTACATCTTTCAGTTTAGCAGCATATTCAAAAGAAAGATCCAGCATCTTTTGAATATGAGTAGTATTGTGGTAATACCTGTTGCTTTCAGAATAATGATTGATGAGCTGGCTGAACAACTCATCGGAATAAAGTACATCATCAGTATAATTGCTCAAAACCGAATTCCAGTATTCTTTTAATATATCTTGCATGCTTAATGTTAATGCATTCACCAACGAAGCATGTTAGTGCAATATTAATTTTAATGGTAATGTTGTAGAATAATGTTGTTATAAATATAAATGATTGATTTTGTTTTACATTATAAATATTTTGGAAGCAATTGCCTGTCCTGTAAGGACAAGCTGTTTATAGACAAAAGAGACAATTCTCGATAAGCTCCGTAGGAGCGACCTGTATAATGCGCTCCTACGGAGCTGGGTTTTAGTTGTAACTATATCTATAAACAGTTTATTTCTACGGAATAACAAAATTTAGATTACCTGTCCTTTAGATTTACAAAGATTAAACAACATTATTATACAACATCGCCTTTTTAAGTAAAAAACAAACCAAACGATATAAATGACACAATAAAATAAGTAACACCAACCCAATCAAAAACCGCCAAGCATCAGAATAGCTAGCTTTTTTGCTTACTTTTTTTCATAAAAATAAAGAGAGAAATAAATAGCTTACTTTTTGGCATCAAGAACAAAGAGAACTAAATTTTGTTTATTAAAAAAATAGTTTTAGCTTCGTCACATGATAAAATCTTTCCAAATAATTATGTGCTGCTGTTGTTGTCAAAACAAATCGGAAGGTTTTTAATTAATCAATTGTACTAATTTATTATACATCAATTACACCTTCCATTTCCGGAAGGTTTTTTTATAATCAATCGTAAACTTTTAAAAGAATAAAACATGAGTAACTACAAATTTGAAACACTGCAATTGCATGCAGGACAAGAACCAGACCCAACAACAGGCGCGCGTGCAGTGCCTATTTATCAAACAACATCTTACCAGTTTAAAGATACGGAACATGCTGCCAATTTATTCGGCTTGCGCGAATTCGGAAACATCTACACACGTATCATGAATCCAACGACAGATGTGTTTGAAAAACGTATCGCAGCATTGGAAGGTGGTGTTGCTGCATTGGCAACCGGCTCAGGACAATCCGCGCAGTTCTTGGCATTGAATAATATTTTGGAAGCAGGTGATAATTTTGTTTCTACTTCATTTTTATATGGCGGAACTTTCAATCAGTTTAAAGTAGCTTTTAAGCGTTTAGGTATTGAAGTGCGCTTTGCAGATGGAGATAATCCTGCATCTTTCGAAAAATTAATTGATGATAAAACAAAAGCAATTTATTTAGAATCTATCGGCAATCCACGCGGCAATGTGCCTGATTGGGCAGCATTTAAAGCACTTTCCGATAAATATGAGCTGCCGATAGTAGTGGACAATACATTCGGTGCTGGCGGTTATTTATTTCAGCCATTAAAACATGGCGCGCACATCGTTGTAGCATCTGCAACTAAATGGATTGGCGGTCACGGCACGAGCATAGGCGGTGTAATTGTCGATGGTGGAAATTTCAATTGGGGCAATGGCAAGTATCCGCAATTTACAGAACCATCAGAAGGTTATCATGGATTAAAATTCTGGGATGTGTTTGGAACGCCTGGACCATTCGGAAACATAGCATTCATCATACGTGCGCGTGTAGAAGGCTTGCGCGATTTTGGTGCGGCAGTAGCACCATTCAATTCCTTCTTGTTCTTGCAAGGGCTTGAAACCTTATCATTAAGAGTGGAAAGGCATAATCAGAATGCAATTGCTTTAGCACAATGGTTACAGCAACATCCGAAAATTGAAAAGGTAACCTACACAGGTTTACCGGATTCACCGTATCATGAACTGGCTAAAAAATATTTGACAAATGGCTTTGGCTCTGTCTTTACGTTTGATGTGAAAGGCGGTTACGATGCCGCGAAGAAATTCATCAACTCGTTAAAATTGACGTCGCATCTCGCGAACGTAGGTGATGCCAAAACATTAGCAATACACTCGACATCCACAACGCACGAGCAGTTGTCTGATGAAGAACAATTAGCATCAGGTGTGTCTAAAAGCTCCGTACGTGTATCAGTCGGCATAGAACATATCGATGATATTAAAGCAGATTTCGACCAGGCCTTAAATGCGGAATAGTAATACTATAACAACTTTGGAAAAGTTTTAAAACTTTTCCAAAGTTACTTTTAATTTTATCTTTGTAATGATTACAATGCAACCACAAATCCTGACATACAATCAACCCATCACATTAGAAAACGGCACCACGCTGCCAAAAGTAGATATTGCTTACAATACCTTTGGCGAAATGAATGCCGACCAGTCGAATGTTGTATGGATCTGTCACGCGTTTTCTGCCAACTCCAATCCAATGGAATGGTGGCCGGGCATGGTAGGCGATGGCTTGTTTCTCGATCCGAAAAAATACTTCATTGTTTGCGCCAATATGTTAGGTTCCTGCTATGGTACAACAGGACCTTTGTCTATTGATCCGAACACAGGAAAAAAATATTACAAAGATTTTCCGGTAGTTACCGTGCGCGACATGGTACAAACGTTAACCATTCTGCGCAAGCATTTGAATATCGAAAAAATTCACTTCGCTGCCGGTTTTTCTATGGGCGGACAGCAGTTGCTGGAATGGGTAATTCAGGAGCCGACGATCTTTGAAAATATTTTGTTAGGTGCAACAAACATTAAGCATTCGCCGTGGGGCATTGCTTTCAACGAGTCGCAGCGGCTGGCGATACAAGCCGATCAAACCTTTGGTGAAGAACACGATGATGCCGGTGCAAACGGTATGAAAGCGGCACGCAGTATCGGTTTGATCTCTTACCGGAATTATAAGGCATACTGCAAAACGCAGGAAGACAAAGACAACACCAAGCTCGAAAATTTCAATGCAAGTTCGTATCAGCAGTACCAGGGCGAGAAACTGGTGAAGCGTTTCAATGCGTATTCGTATTATATTTTGTCGAAAGCCATGGATAACCATAATATTGAACGTGGCAGAACGGATGCGAAAGAAGTGTTGTCCACCGTGAAATGCAATACTTTAGTATTAGGAATCACATCCGATTACCTGTATCCGCTGGAAGAGCAGCAATTGCTGGCAAAGCTGATACCACACAGCTTATTTGTAGAAATAGATTCCGACTACGGCCACGATGGCTTCCTCATCGAAAACAACCAGATCACAAAGATTCTAAGCACGTTTTTGAAAGAGTAATGTCTTAAACCTAATGGTTGGTGTCTCACCAACCATATATAGTTTCGGTTGGTGCGGACACCAACCGATAGAGAAAATGTCATCCTGAGTTTATCGAAGAAACACGCATCGCGTCATTGCGAGGTACGAAGCAATCTCTTACTGCACAAGTACACTTTGTTTATTTAAACCTAATGGTTGGTGTCTCACCAACCATATATAGTAGTTTCGGTTGGTGCGGACACCAACAGATTGAGAATTACGCACAACTAATGCAGTTTTTTATTAGTTTCTGTGAATCTTATTTTGCATTCTATCAAAATGTCAGTTGGTATTCTTTTCTTTTTATTTTTATAAATTCGTTCGTTCCGTATTTCTTTATCAATTTTCGAAAGAATTTTTATTTCTTGATTTGTCCATAAATTTCTAAACCATTTTTTCTTAACTAAACAAATTGTTTTCCATTCATCCATCCAGACTTCTCCAAAATATAAATGTCCTACTTCAATTCTGTCAATTAATGTGTTGATTCTTGATTTATATAATTTTACAACTTCACTATCAAGAATTGAATCATTGAAGATTATTTCTAGAGTTACAATCTTGAAAGCATTTTCCCAATTGATTTTTAATTTTTCTGCAAATTTTTCAACTTGCCCAACCCAACCTAAATTTGAATATTGTATTTTATATTTACTAGTTAAAAGATTCCTAATTAATTCTGTTAATTTGAAATTCCCTTTTCTTGCAACTATAAAACCATTAACATAGCTAGTAATAGTATCCTTATTTATTGGATAAATATACATTGCGGTTCTAGTTACAAAACTAATAGTTTGTATTTTGTCAGATTTATTCAAATCGATTTCAGTTTAATTTCGTGGTCATTTGTATCCTTCACCAATAAACCACGTACATCAAATATACCAAATCCAACATAATACTTCCCAAAAACCTACCATTTTACTGCTGTCCGCTAAAACGCTGTCAGGGTTTTGAACCCTGTAAAAGCTCATTACATTCCTTAAACCACCCTTCTAACCACCCAAATCAACCCAAAAAATCAACAAATCAATCCTGACACTGTACGAAATAATAGTAACTGCATACAAACCAATACTAACCTAAAACAAACTATTTCTGCCTTCTTACAAATAAGAAATGACACAAAACAAACGCAAGTTGACAGCTTACGAATGAAAAGTGACACAAAACGAATACAGAATATCACAATACAAATAAATGGTGTCACATCACGAACAAAAAATGACAGCGAGCAAATAAATAATTACGGTTTACGAACAAACACTGAACAAAAATAAATAAGTACGATGGTAAAATAATACATACGCGAACACGTTATAAGTAAAAGTACATTCGGTATGAAAAAGCGTATAACAAACCGCATCACCATGTTCAAAACAGTATTGACACATGGTAACTTAAATAGAGGTATTATCAGTACTAACATCGGACTGCACAACGTCTGGATAAAATTTAGCACACACATGGACGAAGTGATCCAACTCGCGCAGGAGCAGACCATGAACCGCAAAGGCATTACCTTAAATAAAAAAGCGGTGCGCGAAACCTTAGTGCTGGCTGTCGAAGAAGCATCAGGTATTATCATGTCGTATGCGTCTGGTATCAGAGATCATCAGTTATATGGTTCCGTAAAATACAGCTTAACCAAACTCAGGGAAATGCGTGACATGACTTTTAAAATACATGCACAAACTGTGATCGATTTATTAATTATGCATCAGTCTGCGTTGGTGAATTATAACGTAGATGCCGACTACATTGTTGCTGTCAGCGATATATACTCAAAATATGACGACATATTAGTTTTGCCTGCCATAGCAAGAAATGTAAGAAAAACAGCCACTTCGGATCTGGAAGAAAAAGTGAAAGAAGTAAGCGATTTTTTAAAGAATGATTTGGACCGCTTAATGGTAGTGCTCAAAAATCCACACCCTGCCTTCTATAGCATTTATAAGAATGCACGCCGCATCATCAACAGCAGCATCAGGCATAAGCAGAAAGCAAACGCCACGATAAAAGGTATTATAAAAAATGAAGAAAACAGCGAAGCAATTGCGCATGCATTTATACAAGTAATCAATACCAAGATCGTTGTAATCACCAATGAAAACGGTGAGTTTGCCATCAATAACTTGTCCACCGGAACATACAGCATTAAAATTAATACTGCTAATTATGAAAGTAAGATCATAGATAATATTATAATTAAATCACCCGAAACAAACGAGCAGGAAATTACACTGACTGCACGCTCTGCGAATAACCAAATACATTGTTCGGATCGAATTGTTGCTTAATGCTTTGCAGGCGTTCGTAATTTTTGCCGTAATATAAATGCTGCGCGTCCTCAAAATTCAGGTCAGGATAATTGCGGTATTGCGTGCGGATATTATTGGCTTTAAAGATTTGCTGTACTTCTTCAAACGCCGTTTCAAAACGCTTCGTTTGTGCAGCCGATTCCCAATACGTTTGCAGTTCCGATAGATAAGGCAGCGCACGATGCGGATACGCAGAACCCTTTTCAAAATCTGCGTTATTGATAGCACCGCCAAGCGTATTCACCTGGTAGATCATGCCTGGCGTGTCGATCACTTTTTGAATGACATCGCCAATAAACGATTGTATCGTCGCAAAGTTCTCATACAAACCTGCGGAAGAATTTTTAAAATAAATAGGATACTGGATGCCGTAATAATTCTTCAACGATGCCGCCAGCGGCTTCGGTTCGCCAATGGTTACTTGCTCTACCAGCGGCGTAAGCGTTTCTTTGAACTGCTGCACCGCGCTCGGATTGTTTTCGTAATCGGTCAGTAAAATATTCAGCGTTTTGCCATTTAATACAAACGCGGAAAAACATGCAACCGGTAAATTAGCCGTTAACCGAAACCACTTTTCTAGAATCGTTTTCGCTTTATCAGCATCTAAATGATGCACTTTAAAACGATGGCTTGTAAAATGATTCGATGCGTTGTAGGATTTAAAAACCATTTCCGTCACCACACCAAAGTTGCCGTTGCCACCGCCTCTGCAAGCCCAAAGCAATTCCGGATTATCTTTAGAATGATGAATAGTTCCCTGCGCATCCACCAACGTAATTTCCTGTAAGCTGTCGCATGTCAGACCATATTTTCTGCTGAAGAAACCATAGCCACCGCCCAAAGCCAGACCACCAACACCAACGCCGCCGCACGAACCTGCAGGAATAATTTTTCCTTTCGGTAAAATAGCATCATACAACTGATGCAGCTTGCAACCCGGTTGAACTTTTACTAAATCATTTTCTAAGAAATCAACCGCATGCATTTCAGATAAATTAATGACCAAACCATTATCGTTAGAAGAAAAACCTTCAAAACAATGGCCACCGCTTTTGACAGCAATCGGCAGTTTATTCTCATTCGCATAATGAATGGCTGCCTGCACGCCGAGCGTTGTTTTGCATAAAGCAATCACCAACGGAAATTTTTGCACACGCTTATTAAAGCCAATGCGCAACGATTCATAATGCGTGTCGTCTTTCTTATAAAAGATAACATCAGCATCGGTAAACGAAGGTGTAGCGACAGTCGTGTCTTGAGTGGCAGCTAACGTATCTTTAGTGACGCTTTCTTTATTTGTATTTTCTGTAGAATTAGTGTTGCATGAATTGATGAAAAAACCAACAGCGCCAAGTGTTGTCAGCTTAATGAATTGATTCCTGTTGAGCTTAGTTGCCATAACTTTTATAATTTATTTTGATTCAACACTAATCATCTTTGCAATAGCAATAGCACGTTCTTTTACTGCGTTGACATCAGCGTTGATGGAATCATACGCCAACGCAACAGCCATTCTTCGGTAAGGCCGCGTAGTAGGTTTTCCAAAAATGCGCACATCCGATTTGGTTTGGTTCATGGCATTTTCCAAACCGTTGTAGGTTGGCGAAACACCTTCTTTATCAGCTAACACCACCGCGCTTGCACCGACTCTTTCTAACGTAATTTCAGCAATCGGTAATCCTAAAATAGCGCGTGCATGCAACTCAAATTCAGAAAAGTTTTGTGTGCCTGCGAGCGTGACCATTCCTGTATCATGCGGTCGTGGTGACAGCTCTGAAAAATAAACGCCATCATCTGCTAAGAAAAATTCCACACCAAAAATGCCTGAACCGGTTAATGCTTCTGTAACGGCTGCTGCCATGTGTTGCGCATCTTCTAAGTCTTGCGGTTTGATAAACGCCGGCTGCCAGCTTTCCTGGTAATCACCGCGTTCTTGCCTGTGGCCAATCGGCGGACAAAACAAGGTCGGTCCGTTTTTTTGCGTTACGGTTAACAACGTAATTTCCGAATTGAATTTTATAAATGCTTCTGCAATGACTTCAGTATAATCGCCGCGCTTGCCGCTTTGCGCGTAGTTCCATGCACGTTCAATGTCTTCTTCTGATTTTATAACAGATTGTCCTTTGCCGGAAGAACTCATCAATGGTTTCACCACGCATGGAATACCAACGATTTGCACGGCGTTAATTAATTCTTCCAGTGAATTGGCGTATTCATATTTCGCTGTCTTCAATCCTAATTCTTTTGCAGCTAAATCACGAATTGCTTTTCGGTTCATTGTGAAGTTAGCTGCTTTCGCACTGGGTACTACTGTGATGCCTTGTTGTTCGTAATCATAAAAACGTTCTGTGCGTATCGCTTCAATTTCAGGAACAATCAGGTCAGGTTGGTGCTTAGCAACGATCGCATCTAAGGCACCGCCATCCAACATGTTGATGACTTCGCGTGCATCAGCGACTTGCTGAGCAGGCGCGTCATTATACGAATCAACCGCGATAACATATTGTCCGAGACGCTTTAATGCAATGACTAGTTCTTTACCTAATTCGCCGGAACCTAATAACATGATTTTTTTCATTCAGGTGTAGTTTTTTATTGTTCAAGATCAGTTAAGAATTTTTGCCATAAAGTTTTTTCGGCAGAAGAAAAGAAGAAACCGCGATGACCAAACTTTTTCATACCGAAATCTTTAGCATTAAGCGTTTCAATAGATTTATCTGCGTTCGTGTGTAGATTTAAAATGTATTCACAGCTTTTTCTGTTTGCGATGGTATCATCTTCTAAGTGATACGCTTTCACAGGATTGGTGATGGTGTGAAAATAAGACGGAATATTTCTTTCTTTAAAAAACGGAACAAAGAAATCAGGTTGCTTGCACCAGCTTCCTAATTCAGTAATAATATTTTTAGGAAAGCCGCCGTTTGCGCCTAATAGTTTGTTATTCATATAACCATACCTTTTGATCGAAAACGGAACGATCAGCTTCCAGAACAACTGCATGCCTGCTTTGGTAAAGAAACCTAAGTTGCCGACATAGCCATTTGCGCAAGCCACTAAAAATACTTTATCAATTTTGTCGCAGTTATTGATGTAACCAATAAACTGTCCGCCGGAACTATGACCAACCATATATTTTTTTTCTGTTGGATAAGTTTGCAGAATATAGTCAGTAACACTTTCAATATCTTTTAGCCATTCTGTATGCGAAACGTCAGAAGAATAATTAGCGGCATCGCTGTAATCATAAGTAATCGTAACATAGCCGTTGTTGGTTAAGAACTCAGCGAATTTCCAATATACTTTTTGCGGAATACAAGTGCCTGTATTGATTTGTATAACACCTTTTACAGCAGTATCAGGAATTCGAATGTTTAACGCAAGCGTATTTCCTGACTTGGATGTTATGTTTACTTCGCTAGTAATCATTTCTAAAAATAGAAAATAGTTTTTCCAATTACAAAACAAAATTATCTTCTTACATTTAATAAACTTATTTCTACAAAATGGATTTCCAACACAACGAACGCACACAACAACTCATCAGGAAAATTAAAAAATTTATTGACGAAAAGATACGTCCTTTTGAACAGCAGTATTTTAAAGAGTTGCACAAGCAAAACAACGGCCATGACTGGACAAAATGGAAAGTGTCACCAATTATTGAAGACCTGAAACAACAGGCAAAAGCTGAAGGTTTATGGAATTTATTTTTACCGGACACTGAACACGGACAAGGTTTATCAACCATAGAATATGCACCGTTGGCAGAAGAAATGGGCAAGAGTTTTTTAGCGCCTGAAATATTTAACTGCAATGCACCGGACACCGGAAACATGGAAGTGCTGCATAAATACGGCACGGCAGAACAAAAAGCGCAATGGTTGACACCTTTGTTGAATGGCGAAATCCGTTCTGCGTTTTGTATGACTGAACCGGATGTTGCTTCTTCGGACGCAACCAACATGCAGGCAACAGCAATCATAGAAGACGATGAAATTGTTATCAACGGCACGAAGTGGTGGTCGTCAGGTATCGGTCACCCGAATTGCAAAGTCATCATTTTTATGGGTTTGTCAGATGCAAATGCCAATCGTCATTCACAGCACAGCATGGTCTTAGTGCCTGTTGATACGGAAGGCGTGACGATTGAACGTATGCTGCCTGTGTTTGGTGAATACGACGAACCGTATGGTCATGGCGAAATATCATTTACGAATGTTCGCGTACCGATCAGCAACTTAATTTTAGGAAAAGGACGCGGCTTTGAAATTGCGCAAGGAAGATTAGGACCAGGCAGAATTCATCATTGTATGCGTTGTATTGGCGCGGCTGAATATGTGTTGAAATTATTGATAGAACGAAGCATTTCGCGTGTTGCTTTCGGAAAACCAATTATTAATCTTGGTGGCAACCGAGAAAAAATTGCAGACTTCAGAATTGCTATTGACCAGGCAAGATTACTGACTTTCTATGCAGCATGGAAACTCGATGATGTTGGTGCTTTGGGTGCGATGACAGAAATTTCTGCGATCAAAGTGGTAGCACCAAATGTGTTACAACAAGTATGCGACGAAGCGATACAAATACACGGCGGTGCAGGTGTGTCGCATGATTTTCCATTCACAGGTTTCTTTGCGATTGCAAGATGTATCAGAATTGCCGACGGACCGGACGCGGTGCATCGCGGTTTGATTGCACGCATAGAATTATTAAAATATCCAAACGCAGGAAAATAATGAACGAGCAGTTTATAGATAAAGCAAAAGAAGTTCGCACGACCGAACAATTACCTTTGGAAAAGTTGGATGTCTGGTTGAAACAAAACATTGCAAACTTAAGTGGTATTCCTGAACTGACGCAATACACCGGTGGCGCTTCGAACTGGACCTATCGCATAAAATATGATTCGCATGATCTGATTTTAAGAAGACCGCCTGCCGGAACAAAAGCTGCGTCTGCGCATGATATGAAGCGTGAATATGAAATTCAGAAAGCGCTGATGCCATATTACACAGTGCCGGAAATGCTGGTGTTCTGCAATGATCACAGTATAATGGATTGCGATTTTTATATTATGCGAAGAGTCGAAGGAATCATTCCGCGTTCCAATTTACCGAAAGGCCTGGATCTGTCTAAAGAACAAACCAGGCAACTTTGTTTAAATGTCATTGATAAATTAATAGAGCTGCATAAGATCAATATCAATGCAACTGGATTGAATACTTTTGGCAAAGGAACAGGTTATTGCAAGCGGCAAATTGATGGCTGGAGCGAGCGCTATAAAAAAGCGAAAACATGGAATGTGCCGAAGTTCAATACAGTAATGGATTGGCTGAAAGCAAATATTCCTACAGAAGAAAGAAGTTGTTTGATACATAATGATTATCGCTTTGATAATGTCATTTTAGATGCAAATGATCCGATGAAAATTATTGGCGTACTAGATTGGGAAATGGCAACCATCGGCGATCCGTTGATGGATTTAGGAAATTCGTTAGCATATTGGGTTCAGGCAGACGATGACTTTATTGTAAAAGGTGTTCGCCGTCAGCCGACGCATTTGCCTGGTATGCTTACACGCAAAGAAGTCATCAATTACTATTGTGAAAAGATGAATTTCGAAGCGCAGCATTTTACGTTTTATGAAGTATATGGATTGTTTCGTTTAGCGGTGATCGCGCAACAGATCTATTATCGCTATCATCATAAGCAAACCAATAATCCTGCATTCAAACGATTCTGGATCTTAGTAAACTACTTAAACTGGCGCTGCAAAAAAGCAATTAAGAATGCTAAGCCATACTAATTCAAAACTCATAATTCATAATTCACAACTCACCAATGGCTACTATCTATTTAATTCGACACGGACAGGCGCAATTCGGAATGGAAGAATACGATGCTTTATCACCAATAGGAATAGAACAGGCAAAGGTGTTAGGTGCAAGCTTAGTACAGCGCAAAATTGTTCCGACCAAAATTATTTCAGGTGCAATGAACCGTCATCAGCAAACTGCTGAATATTGTTTAGAAAAAATGCAGTTGAATACTTCGCAAATAATAATAAACGATGATTGGAATGAGTTTGATCACCGTGATATCATTGCCAAATACGAACCACGTTATAAAGATATAGAAGAATTAAAGAAAGATATTTTTTTAGATAAAAGTCCAAAGCAAAAAATTACAGAAGTACTAGTTGGAGCAGTTACGCGCTGGACAAGTTTACAGTACGAAGATTACAACGAAAGCTGGACAACCTTTTGTGAGCGCATCAAAAACAGTTTGGAGAAAATAGAAAATGAAACAGCAAATGATGATGTCGTTTTTGTATTCAGCTCTGGTGGAAGTATTTCAGTTGTGATGCAAAAGATTCTCGATTTGTCCGTTCAGAAAACATTTGAAATGCAGTTGAATATTGCCAATTGTTCCATTACTAAACTACGAACATCATCACGCGGCACACAATTACTTTCTTTTTCCGATCATGCACATTTTGACGGCGAGTATAAAAATTTGTTGACTTATAAATAATTGTCTGAATCAGGATTTGTAAGATTAAAAGAATACAGGATTTTAAAAAGAATAATCCAACATTCCTAAAATCCATAAATCCCAATTCAGACAATAATTATCCAAAGTTAATTTCCAATGCGCGCATTGTTTTTACCAATATAATACTTAAATTTACCAAACGAGCGTTTGGTTTGGCTTTGACGTCATTGCGAACGAAGTGAAGCAATCTCTTCAATTAATTAAACGGATTGCTTCATGCCTCGCAATGACGATAAATTAATCTAATTACTAAGTACTAAATACTAAAAATACTCAATATGGCAGAAGCTTATATCTACGATTGCGTGCGAACACCGCGCGGAAAAGGCAAAAAAAATGGTGCATTACACGAAGTAACACCAACCGAGTTATTGGCACAAATGCTGAAAGCATTACAGCAACGAAATAACCTCGATACTTCTTTAGTGGAAGATGTGATTATAGGTTGCGTAACGCCAATCGGCGATCAAGGTGGCAATATTGCAAAAACAGCCGTGATGATGGCAGATTATGCAACTACAGTTCCCGGTTTTCAGTTAAACCGTTTCTGCGCATCCGGTTTGGAAGCAGTAAACTTAGCAGCAATGAAAGTACGATCAGGCTGGCAAGACTTAATCATTGCAGGTGGTGTAGAATCTATGTCGCGTGTACCGATGGGTTACGATGGTGGCGCATGGGTATTGGATATGCGTGTAAACAATCATACAGATTTTGTACCACAAGGAATCAGTGCAGATTTAATTGCAACTCTTGAAGGTTTCTCAAGAGAAGATTGCGACAACTATGCACTGCGTTCACAAAAACTGGCAGGCATTGCAAAAGCTGAAGGAAGATTTAATAAATCAATCGTGCCTGTAGTAGATATTAACGGATTGCCGATTTTAGAACAAGATGAATTCAACAGACCTGATACAACTATGGAAGGTTTATTATCATTAGCACCATCTTTTCAAATGATGGGTGAGATGGGTTTCGATAATACAGCTTTATCAAAATATACAACCTTAGAAAAAATCAATCACGTACACACACCGGGCAATTCATCAGGAATTGTAGATGGTGCAAGCTTGGTGTTAATTGGCTCTAAAGAAATAGGCGAGAAGTTAGGATTAAAACCACGAGCAAAAATTGTAAGTGTAGCAGTTACATCAACAGAACCAACTATCATGTTGACAGGTCCTGGACCGGCTTCTAAAATTGCTTTGCAAAAAGCAGGCATGACTATCAACGATATCGATTTGGTAGAAATGAATGAAGCATTTGCATCAGCAGTATTGCGTTTACAAAGAGATATTAATGTACCTGATGAAAAACTGAATGTCAATGGTGGTGCCATTGCACTAGGTCATCCACTAGGTGCCACAGGTGCTATGATTTTGGGAACACTGGTAGATGAATTGGAACGCAGTAATAAATCTACCGGCTTAGCTACACTTTGTGTTGGCGGCGGTATGGGTGTAAGTACAATTGTGGAATTGGTATAGTAAACTGCTATGACTGCATTTGTATCTGAATTAACTTTACCTAATCTAATACCATATAATAATAATGGTAAATGGGGTTATTGTAATAAGGATAATAAAATTATTATTGATTGTATTTATGATGAAGCAGAACCTTTTTATGAGGGACTTGCTCTAGTAAAAACAGAAGGAAGTTTTTTTTATATTAATGATAAAGGAGAGAATGTTTTACAAACAAAATTTGATAATATATTTCCATTCTCAGAGGGATTGTCAGCAGTTGTTTTGAATAATAAAGTAGGATTTATAAACAATAAAGCAAAAATAGTTATACCATTAGATTATTTATATTTAGATGAGAATGCTCAAAATTATAATTGCGATTTTATTTTTAAAAATGGATTAGCTAAAGTTCGAAAGAAGATAAATAATGAAATTGTATTTGGGTTTATTAATCAAAACGGTGATAATGTAATCCCTTTTGAATATTCATATATTTCAGATTTTAGCGGAGGAGTAGCATTTGCGTTAGAATCTGATAAATTATTTTTTGAGTTTCTAACACAATGTGTTTCAGCTACAGGAAGTACCTTTGATAAACTTAGAAATGAATTTAAGAAAGAATATTTTTTAATAGATAAGAACAACAATAAAATACATTTTAAAGGTGATTTTATCTCAAATGAAATATCTTCATTTGAGAATGATTTATCTGTCATTAGCATTACGTTTGATAAATATTATTATTTATACTCTTTCATTAATAAAGAAGGCAAGAGAAAACACCCTTTTTATAATCTTGTTAGGCCTTTTAAAGAAGGATTTGCATATGTATCATTTCTTGAAGATTATTATTCTCCAAATAATATAATTGATGGATTCGAATTTATAAATCAAGTTGATAATGATGAGATAAGAATAGGACATGCAAATTTTGTCAATAAAGATGGCGATGAAATTTCTAGAATATATTTTGAAAGAGCATTTAATTATAATAATGGATTTGCAGCCGTTCAATTAAATGGCAAATGGGGGTTCTTAAATAAAAATGGAGAATTAGTTGTTCCGTGTATTTTTGATAAAGTTAAATCGTACTCAAATGAGCTTGCAGCTGTTAAAAAAGAAAACTTATGGGGTTTTATAAATACTAATGGCGAAGTTGAAATAGAATCTATTTATCAAAATGTCAGTTCTTTCAGCGGAAATCATTGTTGTGTTATGATTGATAACAAATGGCAAATTATAGATAAAAATAAAAAAGAAATTAGATTGTCTAAAGATATAAATGCTGATGAAATTAATTCATTTGAATTTTATTCATTTGAAAATCATTTTTATGGTTTTATTTCTGTTTTTTACAAAGAATCTTACGCAACATTTAAATATTTTTTTTACAGTAAAAATAATGAAGCTGTATTATCTAGTTTTACGCCATTAGATAATTTTAATAATAACATTCTTTTAGTAAAAAATACAGAATATTATGGCAATAAGTATGGGTATGTAGATATTTTTGGGAATGAATATTTTTTACATAAAAAATGCAATGGTATTTCTTATAATCAGAGATATTATGCAAATCCAAAAGATGCATTTGATTCGGATGAACAATATATAGATTGGTATGAAAATCAATAGTTAAAAATTCTTTCCCAGCAGAGTCTCTCGTAGAGGACTCTGCGTCAAACAAAACACCAAACCAAAACAAAACACCAAACCAAAACAAAACACCAAACCAAAATAAAACCTCAAACTAGATAAATGCCAACCAGAAAAAATATAGCACATCATTCAGGAGTTTATTTCATCACATTTACCGACTACAAATGGTTACCTTTGTTTGAAATAACTAACTCGTACGATTTGGTCTATAAATGGTTCAATTACCTAAAAGAAAAAGGCAATTACATAATTGGTTATGTAATAATGCCAAATCATTTGCATGTTATTATTGCATTCAGAAAATCTAAACAAACCATCAATACTATTATTGGAAATGGAAAACGTTTTTTAGCTTATGGAATTGTAGAGAGATTAAAACAAAATAATCGAATAACTATTTTAGAAACATTAAAAGAAGGTGTTAAACCAACAGATAAGAAAAGAGGAAAAATACACGAGGTATTTGAAGAATCATTTGATTGGAAAGAGTGTACATCCGATAAATTTATTCAACAAAAATTAGATTATATACATAATAATCCTTGTACAGAAAAATCAAAACTATGTCTAAATCCATCAGACTATAAACATAGTTCCGCTAAATTTTATTTAGATAATATAGATGATGGATATGTAACTAATTATATGCAATTGTATGATATTAACTTGGAGCAAACCTACGCAGAGTCCCTTGCAGGAGACTCTGCTGTGAAGTGTGATACAGTTCAGTCCGAAAATAATATAAACGATAATATAACAGATTTCCCAGCAGAGTCTCTCGTAGAGGACTCTGCGTCAAGAAATATCCAAAGTGAAAAGTTAAACATAGAAACCTACGCAGAGTCCCTTGCAGGAGACTCTGCTGTGAAGTGCGATTCAGTTCAGACAGTAAATGCTACAAATAATATTGCGACAGATTTCCCAGCAGAGTCTCTCGAAGAGGACTCTGCTTCAAGTAAAGCACAAAATGAATTTTACGCAGAGTCCCTTGCAGGAGACTCTGCTGTGAAGTGCGATTCAGTTCAGACAGAAAATGCTACAAATAATATTGCAACAGATTTCCCAGCAGAGTCTCTCGAAGAGGACTCTGCGTCAAATCATAGTACCAACTAAATACATTAACTTAAAAATAAAAACAAATAAACATGTTCCACTACACAAAAGACAACGACAACATCGTAACCATAACAATGGATATGCAGGGCAGAAGTGCCAATGTAATTAATGAAGAATTCGGCAAGCTATGGCTCGAAACATTAGATAAACTCGAAGCAGAAAAAGCAGACATCACAGGTGTTCTTTTAACATCAGCAAAATCAACTTTCTTTGCCGGCGCTGATATCGACAACTTATACAAGCAAACCAACGCGCAGGAAATATTCGATATGTGTGAAGGTTTGAAAAAACAATTACGCAGATTAGAAACCTTAGGAAAACCGGTGGTTGCAGCATTGAACGGTGCAGCATTAGGCGGTGGTTTAGAGATTGCCTTAGCATGTCATTACCGCATTGCGTTGAACAATCCAAAAGCACAATTCGGTTTACCTGAAGTTGGCTTAGGTTTATTGCCCGGCGGCGGCGGCATCATCCGTCTTACACGCATGATCGGCTTGCAGCCTGCATTACCATTATTGACAGAAGGCAAACGTTTAAAAGTAAAAGATGCATTGAGCAACGGTATCATCAACGAAATAGCGGAAACACCGGAAGACATGATGGTGAAAGCAAAAGCATGGATCAAAGCAAATCCGAAAGCCGTCAATCCTTGGGACGACAAAGCATTTAAGTTTCCCGGAGGCGATGCACGCAATCCAAAAGTAGCCAGCATGATTCCTATTGTGCCAGCTATGACCAAGAAAAAAACACACGGCAATTATCCTGCTGTAGAAGCCATCATCAATACAGCAGTAGAAGGTTCGGTAGTTGATTTCGATACGGCTTGCAGAATCGAATCGCGTTACTTTACATCTTTAGCAATAGGACAGATTTCTAAAAATATGATTACAGCGTTTTGGTATAACTTAAATGCCATCAATGCCGGCGGTTCGCGACCAAAAGGTTTTGAAAAATATACTACTAAAAAAGTAGGCGTACTAGGTGCCGGTATGATGGGTGCAGGTATCGCTTATGTAACGGCATTGTCAGGAATGGAAGTGGTACTGAAAGATGTAAGCGTAGAAGCAGCGGAAAAAGGAAAAGCATATTCTGAGGGCTTGTTGAAGAAAAGCGTTTCCAAAGGAAAAATGACGAAAGAAAAAGCCGAAGAAGTATTGGCAAGAATTAAGGCGACGGATAAACCCGATTTCGATGGTTGCGATCTAATCATCGAAGCGGTATTTGAAGACAGAGCATTAAAAGCAAAAGTAACACAAGAAGCAGAAGCAGTGATGTTGCCGGAAGGAACATTCGCATCTAATACTTCAACTTTACCAATTACTGGTTTAGCACAGGCATCTGCACGACCAAAACAATTCATTGGTTTGCATTTCTTTTCGCCGGTAGATAAAATGCCATTGGTAGAAATTATCTGTGGTGCAGAAACAGACGATGCGACTTTGGCAAAAGCATTTGACTATGTATTGCAAATCAAAAAAACACCAATCGTGGTAAATGACTCACGTGGTTTCTATACGTCACGTGTGTTCTCTACGTATGTAATGGAAGGTATTGCGATGTTAGGCGAAGGGCAACATCCTAAATCTATTGAAAATGCTGGTATGAAAGCAGGTATGCCTGTCGGACCACTTGCCTTAACGGATGAAGTAAGCATGAAGTTGATGGATCATATCCGCAAACAAACAGAAAAAGATTTAGCAGCAGAAGGCAAAACAGCACCACATCATCCGGGATTTGCCGTATGCGAAAAACTATTAGCAGTTAACCGACCAGGCAAAGCAGCAGGTGCCGGTTTTTATGAATATCCACAAGGCGGCACTAAATTCTTATGGCCGGAATTAACCACGATGTTTCCGCAAACAACACCGTTGTCTCAACAAGAGATGATAGATAGAATGTTAATCGTGCAGGCATTAGATACCGTACGTTGCGTAGAAGAAGGTGTATTGCGTTCAGTGGCTGACGCGAACATCGGTTCTATCTTCGGCTGGGGTTTTTCACCATTCAACGGCGGAACATTACAGTTTATCAATGGTTACGGATTGAAGAAATTAATTGAACGTTCTAAAGAACTGGAAGAGAAGTACGGAGAACGTTTTTCCGTTCCGAAACTATTGCAGGACAAGGCCGATAAAGGCGAGTTGTTTGTAGATTAATACAACATATTGTATCGTCCTAAAATAAGTTGACGGATTAAAAATAATATTTTATCTCTGATAGCATTGAATGTTGTCAGAGATTTTTTATATCAACCATAAAGAGGTTATAAATTAAACTGCTCTTTCAAACCATCTTTCAGAGTAGCAGGTGTGCGGCCGATCAGTTGTTCAAGATCATTGCTTGCCACTTCTAACTGCGTGTTTTTAATATATGCTGCAATACCAGCCAGCAAGTGTACAAGCTCTTGCGGAATGCCTAGTTGTTTCAGTTGTTCTGTAAAAACAGTAGCATCTATATTAGTGTATTGCACTGTCTTGCCTGACAAATCACTCAACGCAGCTGCAACATCTTCATACGAATACAGCTCATTGCCTGTGATCGCATACGTTTTGTTGTTGTGTGTATTTTGCAATAAAACATTCGCTGCTGCTTCAGCCATTTCTCTGCGAAGTGCGAAGCCGACTTTTCCGTTTCCGCAAGGAAGAAAAATGCCGGTTTCCAATACATGCTCACCGGTAAATAATGGTATGCCGTCCAAATAAAGTGTATTGCGCAAAAAAGTATAGGTCAGGCCGCTTTCTTTAATATAATCTTCCGTCTGGAAATGACTTTCCATAAATAATTTTACTGCCGACGTATTAATATCTTTCAATGTAAGACTGGTGTAGGCAATATGCTGAACGCCTGCTTTCTTCGCTGCGTTCACTACATTCTTGTGTTGTTCCAATCGGTTGGCATCCGATCCTGAAACCAATAATACTTTTTCTATGCCTTGCATTGCGCGGTCGAGTGAATCAGTATCGTCAAATGTTCCGATGTGTACTTTAATGCCTTTGGCTTTCAAAGCTGCTGCTTTTTCGGCGTTTCTTGCAAACGCGACGATCTTGTCGGCTGTTATTTTTTTTAATAGATGCTCAATGGTTGCTGCACCTAAATGTCCTGTTGCTCCTGTTATTAAAATCATTTTTTTGTGTTTTTAAAAATTATAAATTACTTTTGTTACGCAAAGTAACTGATAATAGTTTTAAAAAGTAACTAGTTACTTTCAGGTAACTTTAAAAATAGTGGTAACAAAATGGTAACTAAAGCAAAAGCAGCGACACGATGTCCGGTAACATTAACATTAGAGCTCATTGGAGGCAGATGGAAAGTGCTTATTTTATTTCACCTAGCATCAGGCACAAAACGCTTTGGCGAAGTGGCAGTGCGCATTCCTGATATCTCAAGGAAAGTGCTGACTGAGCAATTGAAAGAACTGGAAAAGGACGGATTGGTGACGCGTACGCAATACAAAGAAATTCCGCCAAGAGTAGAATACGCGCTGACTGAATTAGGTGCAAGTCTTACTCCTTTGTTTAGTGAAATGGCAAAATGGGGAAATAAGAACCTGGCGTCCAAACGCGCATTAGTTGGATAAGCAGCAATTGTTTTTCAATAAATATATCAGTGTTACTATTAGTCTAATTTGTAAATAAATTCTTCTGTTTCGGCTTGTCGTGCATTGGCAAAACCTTTATCTGTACCAATTTTTATAAAGCCACATTTTTCCAAAACTTTTTGTGAACCAAAATTATCAAATGCAACGCGACCAAAGATGGGTCGTGTTTGTTCAATCGTCAGGAAATGTTTAAGCGCTGCACTCGCAATACCTTTGCCCCAATATTTTTTGTCTATCCAATATGTTATTTCGTCATCACCGAACAGCACAAATCTTGCAATGCTACCTGCTATGTTATCATCCACTAAAATCGTTTGTGTATTGATGGTTGGATCATTAATTATTTTAGTATATTTATCCATATATGCCGCTTTGTCTGCCGGATCTTTGGACGTAAATGCAGCCAGGTAATTCGCTTCTTCATCCAGTTGAAACTGAAAAAGAATGTCTAAGTCTGCTTGTCCTGTTTTTCTGAGTTGTATAGATGCTTGTTGCATGATGATTATGATTTTATAAATTCGGAATTGAGGTTATTGTAAATATTTAAAGAATCGCTTGTTGATTTATTTGATTTTAGTTCTTGAAGTATAATTCAGAAGATATTGTTCCAGAGGTTCTTTTTCATATTCTTCATCTTCGCCAGGATAACGTAAATCTTTGGAAAGTGCTTCTGTCTGTTCAGCACATTGCCATACAACACTTTCGCCGCATGGTTCTATTAAAGGTTGCTGAAGATATACCGTATCTTTAAATGCTTTCTTCGCATCAATTAATTTCCAGCCATTGGCTTCCAGTGCTGTCAGCAAATCATCGAGAAATAATGCATTGAGCAAAGAATGATGAATGAGTAAAGTATGTTTGATATCTCGTTTAAACACCAAATGCGCTAAAGAATCGTAATACTTTGCTCTGTCTAAAATATGCTGAATGTAATATTCTTTATACGGTGTTAGATCTGTGTTGATGTCCTTTTTCAAAGCCAGCGCTATTTGTGCATCGATATACCAATCGGATGCATCAATAGATACATAGCCATTTTTATAACCTTCCGTTTTCATAGCGGTTCTCATCGAATCTCTTTTAGCAGCACTGTTGCCTTCTTTTAAATATGGAAAGCGGAATAGTTTTGTGTAGTTTTTATAATGCCTGATAATACTGTCGCCTTTTTTGAAATCAGCAATAAATATGTCACATGTTTTAGATGCCGAATTAAAATACAAATGCGAATAAGAATGATTACAGATGAGGTGTTTCTTTTTGTCCCATTGGTTTAATAAACTTATACCATTTGCATTGTCAACGCGCATTCCGCAAACAAACAAAGCCGCTTGGATCTTATGTTTGTCGAGTATATTTAAAATAGCATCGTTTCTTTGCTGCCAGTTGAGTAAAGGCGTTTCTTTAGTATGCGGATCATCAATAGTGATGGCTATTTCTTTTTTTGCAAATACAAACGCTGGCGTTAAAGTAAATAACACAACACAAAAGATATTTTTTATCAGACACTTCATGCTTTCTTTATGGAAGATTATATTTTATCATTTTGTGCCAGATATTTTGCCGGAACATGATCTGTCAGCCAGACTCCGTTGTCGGAAATAAAAAACTGAAAATTATCGTTATACATTTGCTCAGCAAATACTTTAAACACAAATGGTTTTCCATGTCTTTGTCCGACTTTGGTTGCTGTTTCTATATCACTGCTTAAATGAACATGCTGTCTTTCTCTTTTTTCAAGACCAGTGTTTAAAATGGATGGTACTGCTTTCTCGCTGGTTCCATGAAATAAAATTTCTGGTGGTTGTTGGTTGGTATAACCTAATTCAATTTCTACAGAATGTCCCTGACTTGCTCTTATCTTATCCAATGTCTCATTAATAGCAAACCGTTTCTTGGAATTGGTTGCAACAACATGATCTAAGATTGCTCTGTCAACTTGTATTCCTTTGCGATTGGCTTTTTCAATCAGTTCACTAATATCTGTCCAGCCATTTCTATCCAATTGAATGCCGATCAGTTCAGGTTGATGCCGTAATATCAAACTTAAAAACTTGCTGATGTGTTTCAGTTGTTTATCGTCAATCATGTTATACTACAGATGTTCTGCTCAGAAAAGATTTTCCGGCTTTAGGTTGTTTAAGTATCAGATTGGCAATTTCGTTTCGACCATCTACTCCTTTTTGGTTGATATATGCAAGTTCCTGAAGTGTTAATAGTTTGATATTTATAGTTAAAACTTCTTCTAAACTCAATTGTATTTCTGTCGGAATTCCCGGTGATTCCAAACCTAAAAGAACACCGCATCTTTCTTCTTTATTGATAAATTCTTTTGGCACGCTACAATCATAAAGCTCGGTAGAGATACAACCATAGTCTTCAAATAAGTTTAAGATATCAGGTTTGCCAGCAGCCAACTGCGCCACCTGGTATAAAATGCTAAACTGCCATGAATTCTTGACGTCTTCAAAACTTTTAAATTGTTCATCACATTCAATAAAAAACTCACAGCCAATGCCATTGTAGGTTTGATTCTCCGGATTGGAGTCAAAATCGCTGTATGGATCGGTTAGTCCGTCAGTAGCAATGATAGTACCTTCATCGGTGTCCACCATAATAAACGCCTGTCTCAAAGATGGCCACGATGGACCGCCCATAAAAGTTGGATTAATTAAATGTGTAATAACATCCTGCCGGACAGTTCCTATTTCGCTCCAGAATGCATTCCTGGATTTTGCAGATTCATTAAAATGATGTTCATAGTTCATAAAAAATGGTTTGAATCTAAAAATACAAAAAGTTAATAACATTCTTTCGCATGCCTTATTCTATTCTGCTTTTTATTCTATTTTTGCTGCCTTTCAAATACATATGCAAGAGCTGATAGAATTGGTTTCAAAAGAAACACTGATAGACAAAAAACAAGTAAGCGCCACAATAGAGTTATTAGATGAAGGCGCTACTATTCCGTTCATTGCGCGTTACCGTAAAGAAAAAACTGGCAGTCTCGATGAAGTAGAGATCGGTTTAATAAAAAGCAGTATTACGAAATTCAGAGAAATTGAAAAGCGAAAAGCAACTATTTTAAAATCTATTGAAGAACAAGGCAAATTAACCGATGAATTAAAAGCAAAAATTGATGCTTGTTTTGATGCCGTGATTTTAGAAGATATTTACTTGCCTTTCAAACCAAAGCGCAAAACCAAAGCATCGGTAGCCAGAGAAAAAGGATTAGAGCCGTTGGCAACTCTGCTTTATAAACAACAGGAACGCGATGTCATTTCAAAAGCAGAAGCATTTATAATAGACGAAGTGCCAACCGTAGAAGATGCGTTGCAAGGTGCGCGCGATATTATTGCCGAGTGGATTAATGAAGATATGATTGTACGCGCCATCGTGCGTCAGCAGTTTGAACGTCATGCAGTCATTAAAACTAAAGTAGCATTTGGTAAAGAAGAAGATAAGGAAGCGCAAAAATTCCGCGATTATTTCGATTGGTCGGAGCCATTAAAACATTGTCCATCACATCGTTTATTAGCTATGCGAAGAGGCGAGGACGAAGGTTTTCTGTACATGCACATCGCACCGGAAGAAGAGCAAGTATTGGAAATGCTGCATCAGCGCGTAATCAAAGGAAATAATGCATCAGTTGAACAAGTAGCCATTGCATTGAAAGATGCGTATAAACGTTTAATGAAATTTTCTATTGAATTTGAATTCAGAAATATTTCCAAAGAAAAAGCCGACAAAGAAGCTATTGAGGTGTTTGTAAAAAATTTAAGACAATTATTATTAGCACCTGTATTAGGACAAAAACCAATCTTAGCATTAGATCCGGGTTTTGCTACCGGCTGCAAATTAGTTTGTTTGGATGATAAAGGAACATTGCTGGAAGAAAGTGTAATCTATCCGCATCCACCGCTTAATAAAAAACGCGATGCAGAAGATATAGTGCGTGGTTTGATGTACAAACATAATATAAACGTGATTGCAGTTGGTAACGGCACAGCAGGCAGAGAAACGGAAGACTGGCTCAATAAATTAGATTGGGAACGAAAACCGCAGATATTTTCGGTGAATGAAAGTGGTGCATCTATTTACTCGGCATCAGAAGTAGCGCGTGAAGAATTTCCGGATAAAGATATTACCGTGCGCGGTGCAGTTTCTATTGGCAGAAGATTAATGGATCCGTTGGCTGAGTTAGTTAAGATCGATCCGAAGTCTATTGGCGTTGGACAATATCAGCATGATGTCAATCAGTATTTGTTAAAGCAATCGTTAGATGATACAGTGGTAAGTTGTGTGAGCCAGGTAGGTGTGAATTTAAATACCGCAAGCAAGCATTTGCTGATGTATGTGGCCGGATTAGGACAAAGCACGGCGGAAAATATTGTGCAGTATAGAACTACAAACGGAGCATTTAAAACACGCAAGCAATTGTTAGAAGTAAATCGTTTAGGCGATAAAATATTTGAACAAGCAGCAGGTTTCCTGCGTATTGCTGATGCAGAAAATCCGTTGGATAACAGTGCAGTGCATCCGGAACGATATAAACTCGTAGAACAAATGGCGAAAGACCAACAGGTATCTATTACGGATTTGCTTAATAAAAAAGAAGTGCGTAAAAATATCGATCTGAAGAAATATGTTTCGGAAGAAGTAGGTTTACCAACCTTGCAGGATATTTTGAAAGAGCTCGAAAAACCAGGACGCGATCCGCGCGAAGAAATACAGGTGTTTGAATTTGATTCTACGATAAAATTAATTGAAGATGTGCGAACAGGCATGATCGTGCCCGGTTTGGTAACGAACATTACTAACTTCGGATGTTTTGTAAACATTGGTGTTAAACAGGATGGCTTAATTCATATTTCAGAACTCGCAAATAAGTTTATCAAAGATCCGAACGAAATAGTAAAACTGCAGCAAGCAGTGCGCGTGAAAGTATTGGAAGTAGATTTGAACCGCAAAAGAATTATGCTGAGCAAGAAGCAGGCAGAATAATAATTACTTTTTGCCGTACATTTGATGGTCAAATAACTACTATGAGAAAATGTATTATCATCGCTATAGTGTTGCTGTATTCTTATGCTACTGCAAATGCACAAAACAACGATCCTGAAATTCCGTTAACAGGCGATGTGATCAATGATTTTGTGCCGAAAGGATGGAAGAAACGTGAGCTTGCAAACGGCGATCTTAACAAAGATGGTTTTGATGATATGGTACTCATTATCCAAAATACATCGCCGCTGAATATTAAGATCAATAAAGGTTTAGGACAAGATACTTTAGACCTGAATCCACGCATACTTATTATTCTCTTTGGTGCGATGGATGCCAGCTATAAAAGAGTGTTGTTGAATAAACAATTTATTCCTGCACCAAACGACGAAGAATCGCCTTGCCTGGCTGATCCTTTAGATGAAGGTGGTTTAGAAGTTAAAAAAGGAGTGCTGAAAATTTACTTTCAGTTTTGGCAAAGCTGCGGTTCATGGTCAGTGGCAAACCGCAGTTATTCTTTCCGTTTTCAGCACAACCAGTTCGAATTAATTGGTTATGATAATAAAGAATATCATCGCAGCGGCGGCGAAGCTGTTGAAACCAGCATTAATTTTTCAACGAAGAAAAAATGTGTGATCACCGGTATCAATATGTTTGACGAAAAAGAAAGTAAACCTAAATCAACCTGCACGGATTTTCCGGTGGAAAAACTAAAAACGTTGGAAACCTTAGGCAATGAAAGTAGCATTTCTTTTTAATAAGTATTGATTTGTTTTGAAAAAAGAAAAATCAGTTTAATTTTATAAAAAAAAATGATGAGATATTTTATTACATTTTTCCTGTTGTGCTTTTGTTTTGCCAGCATATCTTTTGCGCAGAAAGTGGATAACAAAAAAGGAGTGACGTATTATGGTGAAAAGCCATTACTGAAAATTAAAGGCGGCTCTTTAGTAAGTGATAATTCACCGACTCAAATCAGCAGCTATGGATCAGATAAGTTATTGTTTGTTTTGACTAAACATTATTACCGCGACAAAGAATATCATAATGTGTTCTATAATGAGATCCGTTTTGCTGATTTTGATCTTTCATTTAAAAGCAACTATGATTACAAACCATTAATAAAAAGTTTGGTAGAGAATGGTGTAATTAAAGAAGATGGCGAATTAGGCGACAGGGAAACGATTGATAAATATATACGCTTATATAGTTTTGATCCGCCATCATCAGCTTACTAGATTTAATCAGAATATCACTATTAAAGAAAGCACCTGGCTTTCTTTTTTTATTAATAAAAATTAAGAAGCACACATTTCAATTTTAGGTATCTTGTTGTATCATACTACAACATGTTTAAAAAACTTTTCTACACCATCATTTATTTTTTGCTCGGCAATAGTATGTTTGCGAATATGGCAAATCCATACGTTAATGGTACAAAAAATAGTCTCTTTATAAGTTCTAAAGATGTTTCAGTTACCAAAGAAAACATCGATATTTTTTTATTGAAAGATATTGCAGAAGTGGCTTACACAATAACCTACGAAATTGAATCGGATACAAATACCGTCTTGCCGTTGCTGTTTATCGCGTCCAATTACGAGCATGATTTCAAAGTGATTATTAATGGCGATAATGACGAAGATACTAAAGTCTTAAAAAAAATAACAGGAACTGAAATTAAAGAAGAGTTTAGTTATCTGAAGGTGCTGGACAACGAACATGTAGATGTTCCTTTCAGCAAAACGGAAACCGTGACAGCGCGTATGGATGATTTGATTGCGTTTAATGCTAGTTTAAGAAAAGGCAAGAATACCATTGAAGTTGCTTACTTTGCATTGAACTCTTATAACAGGCATGATTGGTTTAAAAAACCAACTATTGAGTATTCACTTTATCCATCTAAATTCTGGAAATCGTTTGGAACTATTTCTATAAAAATTCATTCGGAACAACTGTTTAAAATAGATTCTTCCAATATTGGAAAACCGATGCTAACATTTAAACAGTCATATAATAATGAGTATTCATGGCAATTAAAAAAGATCACCACAGATGTAATGAGCATTCAGGTGTCACCAAAAATTTCACTGTTGTCAAAAATATTGATTGCTTTAGATCCAATTGGAATTGCTATAATTATTTTGATAATCTTAATTATTTTTCATTTCAAACGCATCAAAAAATATGCACAAACATCACCGGATAAAATAAATAAACCACTTTGGTTGGGCAATATTTTAATACCGATTATTTTTATTGTTGTTTTCTTATTTTCTTTTAGTTTAATAGATTGGACATTAGCTGAAAGCGCCGGCAACTTTCACGGCTATATCTTTATGATTATTTTGATGCTTCCGTTTTTCTGGATGGGTTATTCTTTATTTATGTGGCTGATCTACAGGCAAATTATTTTAAGAAATAATAGATAACAACTTTTTAAAAGTGGTATATTTATTCTATGCAGCGATTTAATTTCAATTGAAAGATGAACTTTAGAAAACTCATAGCACCACAACCTTTACCGTTTGATTTTGACGAATGGCAGCAAAAGCCATTCAATGAAAGAGTCATGATGCTGTGCCGCGCGTGGGCAATTCAAGGTTACGGCGCACCGGTTGCTGTGTATTCTTTTTACTTTCTGAAGATCGCATTTTACATCGGCATGTGGTTTTTCTTTTGTTCGTATTCTGTTGGTTTGGGAACATATTCTACTATTACAAACTGGTGGTTTCAGCCGGAAGCATTATGTAAAGCAGTATTGTGGAGCATGTTGTTTGAAAGCATCGGAATGGGTTGTGGCAGCGGTCCGTTAACAGCAAGATACTTTCCACCGTTTGGTGCCTTATTTCATTTCTTACGACCAGGCACGATCAGAATGCCTTTATTTCCTGAAATTTTCAAAAGCGATAAGCGAAACGCGATAGATGTATTTTTATACATCGCTTTTATTTTCTTTTTGATAAGAGCATTAATTTCTACCAGTATTTCACCAACCGTTTTATTACCGATCATTATCGCTTTGCCATTAGCAGGTCTGTTTGATAAAACCATTTTTTTATCAGCACGCGGCGAACATTATTATATTGCATTGATCTGTTTTTTATTTCCGACAGATGCAATACCTGCAACAAAAATAGTGTGGTTAGCGATATGGTTTTGGGCAGCGACTTCAAAATTAAACAGGCATTTTCCAAGTGTGATTGGTGTAATGATCAGCAACAGCGCATTATTAAGAATTTCTTGGCTGCGTAAAAAAATGTACATCAATTTTCCGGACGATTTACGTGCAAGTAAATTATCAAAATTTTTAGCGCATTTCGGAACCATCATAGAATATGCTTTTCCATTGTTGCTGTTATTCAGTGACGGCGGACAAATCACATGGATTGCATTAATCATTATGTTTGGTTTTCATTTCTATATCACAAGTAGTATACCTATGGCTGTTCCGTTAGAATGGAATTTTATCATGGTTTATGGCGCGTTTGTTTTGTTTGGAAATCATGCAGATGTTTGGGCTTTCGATATTCATTCTATTGTTTTAATACTTATCTTATTGATAGGTTTATTTGTATTACCAATACTAGGTAATTTATTTCCGAAACACATTTCTTTCTTAGTATCGATGCGCTATTACGCAGGAAATTGGGCATACAGTGTGTGGTTATTTAAAAAAGGAACAGAAGAAAAACTGGATGACAATATCATTAAATGCACACCAACAGTAGAGAAACAACTACGTTTATTTTATGATGAACAGACAACGGTTTCATTGATCTCAAAAGTAATTGCTTTTCGTGCGATGCATTTACATGGACGTGTATTGCAACAAGTGATTCCGCAAATGGTCAGTAATATAGATGATTATATTTGGCGCGATGGCGAACTCGTAGCAGGTGTGGTGTTGGGTTGGAACTTCGGTGACGGACATTTGCACGATGAGCAATTATTACAAGCCATACAAAAAAGATGTAACTACGAAAGCGGTGAGTTGCGTTGTTTGTTCGTAGAAGCGCAACCTGTATTCAATACTTGTTTGCACTGGCGCATAGCAGATGCTAAAGATGGCTTGCTAAAAGAAGGACAAGCATGTGTGAAAGACCTGGAAGCGTTGCAGCCGTGGTGTTGTGATGAAACTATTATTGTGAATGAAGTAGTGCCATCTAAATAAATATACAGATTGCTTCGTTCCTCGCAATAGGTAAATAAAAAAATTAGTGTTCCATCTTTTCTTTCGGAACATACGTTGCCTGTCGTTCGCCCATTCTTGTTTTGATCACTTCTTCCTGCGCTTTCGCGCCTTCCTGTTCTATTCTTTTATGCAATGCCGGAATCAGTGCTCTCAATCTGTCTTTTACGAATATCGTTGGAAACTCTAATAATGGAACTAATAGCCATGTCAAATTGGAAGATGGCAAATCTAACTTTTTATAGAGATCAAAAGGAATCAGCAGCTCTGCATACGCTTTGTGTTTCATGAAGAAATAATAATCGTTGACATATTGCTTCCAATTGCTTATATCGCTTTTCGGTTTAAAGCTGTTGATATAATCTTTCGCCAATGTTTTACTTTCTTCATCCGGATTATTTTCATTGGACAAATGAATGAGTAATAAACATTGCAAACCTTCTTCTGTTGTTTTCGGCAACCAGTCAGCATCATCGCCCATTAAATAACCAATGTAACGCCACAAATGCAGTACCGCTTCAATGTCTTTGTTCGGTAAATAAAAACCAAGCCATTTGCAGCCATAGATCATCGCCATACTGAAACCAACATTGGTTGCCAATGAATCAGCAGCATTAATAGGCCAACCCCATGTTGAGCTTTCCCATTTTGGATGCATCAGTAAACGCTGGCGAACCATAGCGTGCATCATGCGCACACGAATGGCAGATTTAAAACCTTTGTTGCCTTTTTCTAAAGCACCTTTGCGCGTTACATCAAACCAGAACTGCGAAGTTTCGCTGATGCGGTCAAAAGTGCTGTCGCCTTTCAACGCACCAGTAAATACTAAAGGTTTGGAAATATCGGTATTGGCATAACCACCAAGCAATGCGAGATCGCCAAGTACTGCCATCGCATGACTGCCTAAGCGTCTGCAAATTTCCGCACCTTTTTCTACTTTATTTCTATCCAGCCAAATAGGATCAGTGTTGGCTTCTTCTATTAATTGTTGGAATGCTGTTGGAACATCGTCTTCATCATCAATACCGTGTTCCAGTACTTTATTCATCAGCCGAAAACTCTGCACATGTTTCCGGTCAGACATGAATAATTCCTGTGCAGCTTTATCAGCCAATGCATCGCCTTGCATGAAATAATTTTCAAAAGCGTCAATTCTTTTTTTATCAGGAATGACATTTGGTGCGTTGAATATTGTTCTGCCTAACACTTTAAATAAAGACGGCCAGACCGAATTTTTTACGCGCTGATGATATACAAAACGTTTCGTCAAAGCAGAATTTTTAGATTATGTAAAATAGCTAATTCATTTGATATATTTATTTTCAATTTCACAAAGAATTAGTAATACACTATCTTTCATAATGTCTGTTTAATTTATGAACTTCACATTTCGCAATTTTGTAGTACTATTATTTAGTAATTATCAATATGATACTCTATTCAACCAAACACCAGTCGCCAAACGTAGATTTAAAAGAAGCAGTTTTAAAAGGACTTCCATCAGATAACGGATTATACATGCCTGAAACGATTTCTCCGTTACCGCAATCATTTTGGAACAACCTGGATAATTACACATTTACAGAAATGGCTTTTCATATTGCCAAACATCTTACAGACGGTGCAATTCCGGATGCTGATTTGAATAAGATTATACAAGACGCGTATAATTTTGATGCACCATTGATTGAAGTAGGCGATTATAATATTTTAGAGTTGTTTGAAGGTCCAACATTGGCTTTCAAAGATTTCGGTGCTCGTTTTATGGGCCGGCTCACCGGTTATTTTTTGCGCAATAACGATAAAGAAGTCAATGTGCTGGTAGCTACTTCAGGCGATACAGGCAGCGCGGTGGCACATGGGTTTCTGGATGTAGAAGGTATCAAGGTAACTATTTTATATCCGAAAGGAAAAGTGAGTGATATACAGGAAAAACAGTTTACAACATTGGGCAAAAACATTACTGCCATTGAAATCGATGGTACGTTTGATGATTGCCAGGCAATGGTAAAACAAGCATTTTTAGATGAAGAACTGAATGAAAAACTGACTTTGTCATCTGCCAATTCTATCAATATCGCGCGATTGATACCGCAATCGTTTTATTATATCTATGCGTACAAACAACTGGACGACAAAAGTTTACCATTGTATTTTTCAGTGCCGAGCGGAAACTTTGGAAATCTGACAGCAGGTTTATTTGCTAAAAAAATGGGTTTGCCTGTTACTAAAATGATTGCAGCAAATAATTCAAATGATGTGTTTACGCTGTACTACGAAACAGGAAGATTTGAACCGAAAAGATCCGTTCAAACATTATCGAATGCAATGGATGTCGGCAATCCGAGTAACTTTGCGCGTTTGATGGATTTGTACGGAAATGACTTGAAGAAATTGCAGAACGATATTACGGCTTATTCATACAACAACGACCAAACGGCTGAGTGCATCAAAGAAGTTTTTGAAAAATATAACTATGTATTGTGTCCGCACACGGCTGTTGGTTACAAAGCGATGGACGAATATGTAGAAGATAATGACCTGAATCCATATTACATTAACAGTGTAATTTTAGCAACGGCGCATCCGGTGAAATTTGGCGAAACGGTAGAACCATTAATCGGTGAAGCAGTAGAAATTCCTGAACGCCTGAAAAGCATTATTAGCGGTAAGAAAAAATCAATCGCGATGTCAGCCAATTTTGATATTTTCAAAATGTGGTTGTTAGATAAGTAACTATACATATAGGCAAAGCTATATTTAAAAAATATTCTTTATATTTAATGTATAAAGAATCAGGTATGCAAAAAGTATTTACACTTTCTCTTTTAATAGTATTTTATTTTTCAGGTTTTTCGCAGATACGTTATCTGGATTCAGTTTTTAATTTCGTTAAACATGCTGATATTCAATACGGCAGCAATTATGACAATAAAAATCAATTAACCAATTTATTGATGGATGTTTACGAGCCGCAAAATGATACCGCATCAGCTTTGCGTCCTATTATTTTCTTTGTACATGGCGGTTCGTTTGTCGGCGGCGACAGAGGCGACCAGCAGATCAATAAGACGGCGGAATTTTTTGCTAAAAAAGGATATGTAACGGCAAATATCGAATACAGAGTACAGCAAACTACTTTAATAACACCATTTCTGGATTTTGCACTGGCAAGCAATTGGTACAAAGCGATTGCAAGAGCTACACAGGATTTAAAAGCTGCAGTTCGTTATATTAAAAAAGATGTAGCCATCAATAGCAACAGCTATAGAGTAGATACGAACATGATTTTTATATATGGTTCATCTGCCGGCGCGATCGCTACTTTGCATACGGTATTCTTAGATGATACCATAGAGATGTCTGTTAATTTTAAAAACGCGTATAAAGAGCTCGGTGGTTTGGATGGCAATAGTGGAAATTCCGGCTATACCATGAAAGGCATTAAAGCAATTGTAAGCTGCAGTGGCGCTATATCTGATTTGAATTTTTTAAACAATAACAGAGATATTCAGTACATCGCGTTCCATAACAATCCTGATTTGGTGGTGCCGTTTGATGTCGGTTGCTTTGATGCGGTGTTTTGTCACTTAGGACAATTTTACGGCGACAATAAAATATTTCCGAAGATCAAAGGATTTGGAACCAACGCAGAGTTTTATCCGATCAATCATTTAGGACATCCTGCTGATCAGGTTAGCGATACGGCATCGCATCGCATGATATTGCAAAAGACAACGGCTTTCTTATATCGTATTGTAAGTCCAAGCACTCCGACAGCGATTCGAAATAATACGGTGAAAAGTATTGACTTGTATCCGAATCCGACAACAGGCAATTTTACAATTACTGTTCCAACGGAAATACGAACTAAAAATGTGCTGTTGATGATTACGGATATGACCGGCAAAACGGTTTTCTCAACAGAAAGCAACAATAAAGAAACGATTTCTATTGATGAAAATTTACCAAACGGTTTGTATATTATTTCAGTTACATCCGACACACAAACTTATTTAGCAAAACTAAGTGTGATGAAGTAGTTTACGAGTAATTGCTACATTTCTCTTGTAAGTTTTTAATGCGCTCGATATGAGTTTTGCCTTTACACAACTACTACATTCTTTCCAAGCGTTTTAAACCGCACGCCGTTTTTCTGCTCAACAGTGATCGTAATATGACCTGTCTTATTAGTATTGATATCTCTTACCGTGCCTGATTTTCCGGTATGCGTTCCGCCGATAACTTTACATTGGTCGCCGTCTTTTAAATGTGTTGCAGGTTTGTTGTTCATAATAAATGTTTAGATGAGTTAATATCTGCGGATAATAATGACACCGGTAATTACAAGTACGATGCCTAACAGTTTCATGGCGTTGATTGGATTCTGCTGAGCCACCAGTATATTGTTGTGTTCCATCAAAACAGAAACGATCATTTGTCCGGCAACGACCAAACCAAATGTCAGACCCGGACCTAATTTCGGAAACGCAAGAATGATGACAGTGATGTAGAATGCGCCCAACAAACCGCCGAGCCATGCATAAGTCGGTGCTGCTTTAACACCTGACCATGATATTGTTTGCCTGCTGACCAATATGTAGATAAGCAAGCCAAACGTGCCAATGATGAAAGAAAATAAAGCAGCATATACAGGGTTGCCTGCTGCCTTTCCCAGTCTTGAGTTCAGTCCGCCTTGTATTGGTAAAAAAGTGCCTGATAAAAAAGCCAGCAGTATCCAGATGATTTTGTCCATGATGTTTATTTAGTACACTGCAAACATAAAGAATACAAGCAGTATTTATAGCAGAACTTACTTTTTACTTTGTTTACAACAAAAAAACGGTTGAATGTCACTTCCAAAAATGAGAGAATGACTCTTATAATTGAAACAAAAGTGAATATAGTTGAAACAAAAGTGAATATAATTGAAATAAAAGTGAATATAGTTGAAACAGAGAGTAATATAATTGAAACAATTTGTAAAGATGTTGAAAC
Organism: Chitinophagales bacterium; assembly: GCA_046329815.1. Classification (GTDB taxonomy): domain Bacteria; phylum Bacteroidota; class Bacteroidia; order Chitinophagales; family JADIYW01; genus JADJSS01. The sequence goes on along the minus strand of JAXLTY010000001.1, from coordinate 198,309 downwards.
AAAGATGTATATAGTTGAAATAATTTGTAAAGAAATTGAAACAATTTTTGAGGTTTTAGTGCTGGTTTAACCTGTTATTGTGTTATTTTGTTGATTTACAGATAGTTGATTGTTTTTGCCTCATCCGTCTTTGTCTTCGACAAAGTCACCTTCTCTAAATGGAGAAGGGCGAGATAGTGGTGGTGTTTTCGGTTGGTTGGTTTGTTGGTGAAAAACATCAACAAAGGCGCAGCGAGGAAAAAATTTAACATTTGATGGATGAAGCGAAGTGATTTTATACTTTTAAAAGTATATTTATGGAAGCAGTCGATTTAAAATCAATAATAAGTAAGCAATATTGGTCATGAGTAAATTACTATCAATTATTTTATTACTATTTTTTTCACTGAATTGCAGTGGGCAAATTGATACATTATTTTATGTCCGACATCATTACGAATCGAAATACATGGTCAGGAAAGATTCCACCGGCTATTATTTTTTAACGAGCGACACTTCTGTGCTTATCTGCTTTCCATATTACACAGATAAAAGCCGTGTTTATAAATTCTTTGACAGGAAGTATAATTTGTTAGGAGAAGGCGAGATAAAAGGGCTGCAACCAATTGATTATTTTGTTAGAAAGGGAAAGTGGACAGAATATTTTTCAAATAAAAAAATAAAAACGACAGGTTATTATTATAACGACAGACCAATAGGTAACTGGAACTTTTATTATCCAAAAGGTAATCTTAAAGAAACCTATACGATATCTTTAATTGAGGATGATTCATCAAGTAATTATTGTAAGACTGGACTTTATCAAGAATATTTTGAAAATGGACAATTAAAAACAGAAGGATTTTATAAGGCAGCGCCAGGTTTGGGTTCAATTTATGTTCATGATCCTGAAACCGGAATATTTTCTGAACTAATTGTTAAAATGCCGGTCAGCCAAAAAGATGGAATTTGGACTTATTATAAAATAAATGGAGAAATTGAAAAGCAAATCGAGTTTAGGGATGGAAATGAAATCGAAATTATAAAAAAAAGATAAGCATTCAATTACTACTCTGCAACCACAACTATATCATGTATCGTTTAATGAAATTTCTGTAAATTGCACGAAATAAAATTTGATATGTCACTTCAGAATTTCTTAGATCAATATGCAGCGCATCCAACGTATAAAGCACCGCGCGGAACGGAACTTAATGCAAAATCATGGCAGACAGAAGCGCCGCTGCGCATGCTCTTAAATAACTTGGATGCAGAAGTGGCGGAAAATCCTGCTGACTTAGTCGTGTACGGCGGTATCGGTCAGGCAGCGCGCAACGTTCCGGCATTGCAGAAAATCGTAGAAATTTTACTGACACTGGATGAAGAACATTCGCTGCTGGTGCAAAGCGGAAAGCCGGTTGGCGTGGTGCGTACACATCCACAAGCGCCGCGCGTGCTGATCGCGAATTCTAACTTAGTGCCGAAATGGGCAACGTGGGAACACTTTTATGAACTGCGCGACAAAGGCCTGATGATGTACGGACAAATGACTGCCGGCTCGTGGATCTATATCGGCTCGCAGGGCATTGTACAGGGAACGTATGAAACATTTGTGGAATGCGGCCGCCAGCATTTTGATGGTAATCTAAAAGGAAAGTTACTGGTGAGTTCTGGCATTGGCGGAATGGGTGGCGCACAGCCGCTGGCAGCCGTGATGGCAGGCGCGACGTACTTAGGCGCGGACATCAACAAAGCGAGTATTCAAAAGCGTTTGGACACGAAGTATATCGACTATATGTTTGAAACTTATGAAGAAGCACGCGACAAAGCATTGGATGCGAAAGCAAAAGGCGAAGCAATTTCGATAGGTGTGGTGATGGATGCAGGCGACTTGTTGAAACGTTTGCTGGAAGATAATATTATACCGGATATTTTGTCGGACCAAACTTCCGCGCACGATCCGCTGAATGGTTATGTACCGCACGATATTAGTTTTGAAGAAGCATTAGAACTTAGAAAATTCAATCCAACTTTATATACTGAAAAAGCCATCGCAAGTATGGCGCGCCATGTGCAACTGATGCTGGATATGCAAAAACGCGGCGCAATAACTTTTGATTACGGTAATAATATCCGTGCATTTGCCAAAGAAGGCGGCGTGGAAAACGCATTCGATTTTCAGGGTTTTACGCCTTTATATATTCGTCCGTTATTTTGCGAAGGCAAAGGTCCGTTTCGCTGGGTGGCATTGAGTGGTGATCCACAGGATATTTATGAAACCGACAAAGCGTTGAAAGAATTATTTCCTGAAAATACGGCGATGATCAATTGGCTGAACCATGCGCAGGAGCGCATTTCTTTTCAAGGTTTGCCTGCACGTATTTGCTGGTTAGGTTTAGGCGATAGAGAAAAAGCAGGTTTGAAATTTAATGATATGGTGCGCAAAGGAATTTTAAAAGCACCAATAGTAATTGGTCGTGACCATTTGGATTGCGGCAGTGTGGCATCACCGAACCGCGAAACAGAAAGTATGCTGGATGGTAGCGATGCAGTGAGCGATTGGGCTTTGCTGAATTTATTAAGTAACGCCAGCGGCGGTGCAACATGGGTAAGTTTTCATCATGGTGGAGGCGTGGGTATGGGTTACTCGCAGCATGCAGGTATGGTGGTGCTGGCAGACGGAACAGACAGAGCTGATGAATGCCTGAGACGTGTATTATTCAACGATCCGGCGATGGGTATTTTCCGTCATGCAGATGCCGGTTATGAGATAGCGCAAAAAGTAGGAGACAAGTTTGGAATAAGTATTTAGTGCTTAATTAAGTTTTGTTCAGCATTATTATATTATACTAATCATTTGTTGGTATAATGAATCTTTTTCGTTAAATTTAGTTGCACTACTAAATGGGAACTAGTATGAAAAGACTCTTTACTTCCATTGTCTTACTATTTTTATTTTTTTTATCGGATAAGTTGTATGCCGAAAATGTGGGCAACGATAAATATACGACCAGTTTTAATGCCTGTTCGTCTTGCAGTCACGAGGTTGGAAACACCAGATTCTTTGATGATGGTGGTGAAAATGGAGCGGTTTCTAACACGCATACCGTAAATACTTTTACTGCAAAACCCGGTTTTGTTTTAAGTTTATATTTTACTCAGATTGATTTGCCAAATGGTGCTAAAATAAAAGTATATGCAGGTGAAGAAGTGAATGATGAAAATTTAGTAAAAACTTTTTACCAAATAGAAAAGACCAAAAATATCACGGGTGAAAAATTAACTATTGAATATATTCCTTCACAAAATTACAATAACTCAAAAGGATGGATTGCTCATATTGACGAATTGATTCCTAAACCGGAAAACACAGCTTTGCGTATGTCGTCTCCACCGGAAAGCGATTGTCCATACGCAATTCCTTTATGTCAAAATAATACGGCAATTGCTTTAGGCGGTCAGTACACTGATTTAGGATCAATTTATGATGACGAAGGATCTTGTTACAGTGGTACAGGAAATGGTGGTTCTGTATGGTACTCGTTTTCGCCGCAATCATCAGGCCCGCTTGATTTCATGATCACACCGCAAGGTTCTACCGACTATGATTTCGTACTTTGGGACATTACTAATGGCTGCCAGTCTAATAAGCGGAATGAATTGGCGTGTAATTTTTCACTATATACCGGTACAACCGGTATGAACAGCACTTTATGTACAGAAAACTACGGTTCGTGTACATCCAATGATTGCTCAAATCAAAGTAAAGGGTCAGATTGTAATCGTTTTAATAACAGAGTAAATGTTACAGTGGGAAGGCAATATGCCATTTGCGTTAATTTTTATAGCGGATCAAATGATGGATTTTTAATTGAATTTAAAAAACAGGCATCATCGGTTGCAATTACAGATGTTGTTCCTCCAACAGTAACGAATGCGTATTCAGGAAACTGTTCCAATGCTACTAATTTTCATGTACTCTTTTCAGAGTGGGTTTCGTGCGCAACGATTCAAAATACCGATTTTACTTTAGCCGGACATACATTTACCATAGTCAACACAAATTGTGTAAATGGCAGAACCAACAATATTGATATTTCAGTTTCACCTGCTTTAACAGCCGGAAATTATTCGGTGCATGTTCAGGATATAATGGATTTGTGCAATAATAACATGAATTCAAATTTCAATATTTCATTAGGCGCGCCACCAACACCTACTATGACCAATCCGCAAATTGTTTGCAGAACACCAGGTTTATTTGGTAGTTTTAATTATTCACCAAGCAGTCAAACCATAACGGCTGGCGGAGGCACTGCTTATTACTGGAATGATGGACAGGTTGGAGCGTCTGCAGTTTTTTCACCAACATCCACTACTACTGTTACTGTTACTGTTGTAAATGGTTCTTGTTCGGCAAACATCAGTAAGACGATTACTGTTGAAGCGACTGCTGTAAGTTTAGGACCGGATCAATTATATTGTGGGACGCCTCTTACATTAACGGCATTGCCAGCGATTGCAGGCAGCACTTATACTTTTTATAGAAACCCTGTTGTATTTCCACCATCAAACGGAACACAGTTTCAAACTGGAGCTAGTAATACGACTACTGTAAGTCCAACAGGATATACAACATATAGAGTTGTTGTTACTTCGCCAAACGGTTGTAAGGCACAAGATGATATGGCTGTTACCACCAATCCACCTGCAAATGCAACCATTACTTTACCAGGAAATAATTTTTGCTTGGGAGCAAACCCTTTAGTATTGACAGCTACGCCGGTAGGTGGAACATTTTCTGGTCCTGGTATGTCTAATGATACTTTTTATCCGGCAATTGCCGGTGTAGGGAATGATACTGTTAGATATACTGTTACAAATGGTTGTGGAACTTTTACAGGAATCAGGGTCATAAAAGTAATAAACGGAACACTGCCAACAGTTAATTTAAATCCAACTTATTGTGTTTCAGATGCAGATGTTACATTAAACCCAAATCCTAAATGCGGGCAATTTTCCGGACCTGGAATTACAACAGCAGGTGCTTGCCTGTTTGGATCATGGATAGCCAATCCGGTGTTTAGTCCATCTACTGCAGGTATTGGAAACCACACACTAACATACTCAGGCGCAGGTTGTGCCAATACTTTCAAAGTCCAGGTATTAGGAGCCGGAGCAGCACCTGTTATTTCAGGTGCAGGTGGCCCATATTGTTTATCTTCACCAACTATAACTTTAACTGGTAGTCCTGCTGGTGGTACATTTACCGGACCGGGAATGACTGGTGCAATATTTAACCCTGCAGTTGCCGGCATAGGAACACATACTATTACCTATACAGTTTTTGCTTGTGGAAGTGCTTTAACAAATACCAAGCAAATTCAAGTAGTATCAGGTTCTGGATCGGCATCTATTGCATATTCACCGAATACATTTTGTAATTCAGTTTCAACACCACAAAATGTAACAAGAACAGGAACAGCGGGCGGAACTTATACTGCAAGCCCAGCAGGTTTATCGATAAACGCGAGTACAGGGGCAATTACACCAAGTGCCAGTGCTATTAATTCTTATACAGTAACTTACACAATACCTGCAAGTGGAGGCTGTTCGCAATTTACTACTACAGCATCGGTAACAATATCATCAGGTATAACGCCAACTTTTACTGCAATCAGTCCAATTTGTCAAAATGCTTTGGCACCAACTTTGCCTACCAGATCTAATGATTCGATAATAGGAGTGTGGAATCCAACTAATATAAGTACTTCAACGGTAGGAACAACTACCTATACTTTTACACCGAATGCAGGGCAATGTGCATCCAATAAAACAATGGATATTACTATTGCACCATTACAGACAACAAATATATCACAGTCTATTTGTAATGGAAGTTCAATCGTGTTCAACGGACAAACGATCACCACAGCCGGAACATATCGAGATACCTTGACGACATCATTAGGTTGCGATAGTTTTATTGTACTGACAACAACCATCAAACCGACACCTACCACCAACATTACACAAGCAATCTGTAACGGTGGTTCGATAGTCTTCAACGGACAAACAATCACAAGTGCCGGAACATTCAGAGATACTTTGACAACATCATTAGGTTGTGATAGTTTTATTGTATTGACAACAACGATCAAACCGTCACCAACAACGAATATTGCGCAATCCATTTGTAACGGTGGTTCAATCGTGTTCAATGGACAAACTATTACCACAGCCGGAACATTCAGAGATACTTTGACGACCTCATTAGGATGCGACAGTTTTATTGTATTAACGACAACCATCAAACCGTCACCAACAACGAATATTGCGCAATCCATCTGTAATGGCGGTTCAATAGTCTTTAACGGACAAACGATTACCACAGCCGGAACATTCAGAGATACATTGACGACATCATTAGGATGCGACAGTTTTATTGTACTGACAACAACGATAAAACCAACACCGACAACAAATATAACACAGGCCATTTGTAACGGTGGTTCAATAGTGTTCAACGGACAAACGATTACTACAGCCGGAACGTATCGAGATACATTAAGTACCTCATTAGGATGCGACAGTTTTATTGTATTAACGGTAACGATTCAGTCAACACCGACAACGAATATTGCGCAAGCCATTTGTAACGGTGGTTCAATAGTGTTTAACGGACAAACGATTACTACAGCCGGAACATTCAGAGATACCTTGACGACCTCATTAGGATGCGACAGTTTTATTGTATTAACGGTAACGATTCAGTCAACGCCGACAACGAATATATCACAGGCTATCTGTAACGGTGGTTCAATAGTCTTCAATGGACAAACGATTACCACAGCCGGAACATTCAGAGATACTTTGACGACCTCATTAGGATGCGACAGTTTTATTGTATTAACGACAACCATCAAACCGTCACCAACAACGAATATTGCGCAATCCATCTGTAATGGCGGTTCAATAGTCTTTAACGGACAAACGATTACCACAGCCGGAACATTCAGAGATACATTGACGACATCATTAGGATGCGACAGTTTTATTGTACTGACAACAACGATAAAACCAACACCGACAACAAATATAACACAGGCCATTTGTAACGGTGGTTCAATAGTGTTCAACGGACAAACGATTACTACAGCCGGAACGTATCGAGATACATTAAGTACCTCATTAGGATGCGACAGTTTTATTGTATTAACGGTAACGATTCAGTCAACACCGACAACGAATATTGCGCAAGCCATTTGTAACGGTGGTTCAATAGTGTTTAACGGACAAACGATTACTACAGCCGGAACATTCAGAGATACCTTGACGACCTCATTAGGATGCGACAGTTTTATTGTATTAACGGTAACGATTCAGTCAACGCCGACAACGAATATATCACAGGCTATCTGTAACGGTGGTTCAATAGTCTTCAATGGACAAACGATTACCACAGCCGGAACATTCAGAGATACATTGACGACCTCATTAGGATGCGACAGTTTTATTGTATTAACGACAACCATCAAACCGTCACCAACAACGAATATTGCGCAATCCATCTGTAATGGCGGTTCAATAGTCTTTAACGGACAAACGATTACCACAGCCGGAACATTCAGAGATACATTGACGACATCATTAGGATGCGATAGTTTTATTGTACTGACAACAACCATCAAACCGACACCAACAACGAATATTGCACAATCCATTTGTAACGGAAGTTCGATAGTGTTCAACGGACAAACGATTACGACAGCCGGAACATTCAGAGATACCTTGACGACATCATTAGGATGCGACAGTTTTATTGTGCTCACAACAACCATCAAGCCAACGCCAACAACAAATATTGTGCAATCCATTTGTAATGGAAGTTCAATCGTGTTCAACGGACAAACGATTACGACAGCCGGAACATTCAGAGATACTTTGACAACCTCATTAGGATGCGACAGTTTTATTGTATTAACGGTAACGATTCAGTCAACACCAACAACGAATATATCACAGGCAATCTGTAACGGTGGTTCAATAGTGTTCAACGGACAAACGATCACCACAGCCGGAACATTCAGAGATACATTGACGACCTCATTAGGTTGTGATAGTTTTATTGTACTGACAACAACCATCAAACCAACACCAACGACCAATATATCACAGGCAATTTGTCAAGGCAGTTCTATAACGTTCAATGGTAATACAATCACAACAGCAGGAACATATCGAGATACTTTGACAACCTCATTAGGATGCGATAGTTTTATTGTACTGACAACAACGATAAAACCAACACCGACAACGAATATTGCGCAAGCCATTTGTAATGGAAGTTCTATAACGTTCAATGGGAATACAATCACAACAGCCGGAACATTCAGAGATACATTGGTTACATTATTAGGATGTGACAGTTTTATAGTATTGACAACAACGATAAAACCAACACCGACAACGAATATATCACAGGCAATTTGTAACGGAAGTTCAATAGTTTTCAACGGACAAACGATCACCACAGCCGGAACATATCGAGATACCTTGACGACCTCATTAGGATGCGACAGTTTTATTGTACTGACAACAACGATAAAACCGACAACGACAACGAATATTGCACAATCCATTTGTAACGGAAGTTCGATAGTGTTCAACGGACAAACGATTACGACAGCAGGAACATTCAGAGATACTTTGACAACCTCATTAGGTTGCGATAGTTTTATTGTACTGACAACAACGATAAAACCGACACCGACAACGAATATTGCGCAAGCCATTTGTAACGGTGGTTCAATAGTTTTTAACGGACAAACGATCACCACAGCCGGAACATTCAGAGATACATTGACTACATCATTAGGATGCGACAGTTTTATTGTATTGACAACAACCATCAAACCAACACCAACGACCAATATATCACAAGCAATCTGTAACGGTGGTTCGATAGTCTTCAATGGACAAACGGTCACCACAGCCGGAACATTCAGAGATACTTTGACAACATCATTAGGATGCGACAGTTTTATTGTACTGACGACAACCATCAAACCAACACCGACAACGAATATTGCGCAAGCCATTTGTAACGGAAGTTCAATAGTGTTCAACGGACAAACGATCACCACAGCCGGAACCTATCGAGATACATTGGTCACATCATTAGGTTGCGACAGTTTTATTGTACTGACGACAACCATCAAACCGACACCAACAACGAATATTGCGCAAGCCATTTGTAATGGAAGTTCGATAACGTTCAATGGAAATACAATCACCACAGCCGGAACCTATCGAGATACATTGACGACATCATTAGGTTGTGATAGTTTTATTGTATTAACGGTTACCATCAAGCCAACACCAACAACGAATATATCGCAATCCATCTGTAACGGTGGTTCAATAGTGTTCAACGGACAAACGATCACCACAGCCGGAACATTCAGAGATACATTGACAACCTCATTAGGTTGTGATAGTTTTATTGTACTGACAACAACGATAAAACCAACACCAACAACGAATATTGCTCAGGCAATTTGTCAAGGCAGTTCTATAACGTTCAATGGTAATACAATCACCACAGCAGGAATTTACCGCGATACATTAAGTACATCATTAGGTTGTGATAGTTTTATTGTATTGACAACAACGATAAAACCAACACCAACGACCAACATTACACAGTCTATTTGTAATGGAAGTTCGATAGTTTTTAATGGACAAACGATCACAACGGCAGGAACCTACCGCGACACCTTGACTACATCGTTAGGTTGTGATAGCTTTATCGTATTAACAGTAACAGTAAAACCAACCAAAACAACCAGTATATCGCAGTCTATTTGCAGTGGCCATAGTATTGTCTTTAACGGACAAACGATATCAGCGGCAGGTGTCTATCGCGATACATTGTTAACATCACAAGGATGCGACAGCTTTATCATTTTAACGCTTTCTGTTAATTCAGTAATACGCACCACGCTGACACCAAGCATTTGTATGGGTTCATCTGTAACAGTTGGTTCACATACTTATTCAGCTACCGGAACATATCGTGACACATTGATAAGCGCACAAGGTTGTGATTCTATCATTACAACGAATCTGACAGTGAATCCAACACCTACGACAAATACTAGTCGTGCTATCTGTAACGGAAGTTCAACTACATTTAATGGCAATACGATCACCACAGCCGGTACTTACCGCGATACCTTAACTACCTCATTGGGTTGCGATAGCTTTGTGATATTAACGGTAACAGTAAAACCAACGCCGACAACGAATATAACACAGGCAATTTGTCAAGGCAGTTCTACCACGTTCAATGGTAATACGATTACGACAGCCGGAACATATCGAGATACATTGACAACCTCATTAGGTTGCGATAGTTTTGTGGTATTAACAGTAACCATCAAACCGGTAAAAACGACGAATATTGCACAGGCAATTTGTAACAACAGCTCAATCGTATTTAATGGCAATACGATTACAACGGCAGGAACTTACCGCGATACACTGACCACCTCTTTAGGTTGTGACAGCTTTGTGATATTAACGGTAACAGTAAAACCAACACCGACAACGAATATCAGCAGATCGATCTGCCAAGGCAGCAGCACAACATTCAACGGACAAACTATTACAAGTGCAGGAACTTATCGCGATACCTTAACTACATCATTAGGTTGCGATAGTTTTGTGGTATTAACAGTAACGGTAAAACCAACACCAACTACAAGTATAGCACAATCAATTTGCCAGGGCAGCAGTGTTGCATTCAACGGATTAAACATAACAACATCAGGTGTTTATCGCGATACCTTGACCACATCATTAGGTTGCGACAGCTTTATTGTATTTACAGTAACAGTAAATCCGCGACCAACTACGAACATCAGCAGAGCGATTTGTCAAGGCAATAGCACAACATTTAACGGACAAACCATAACTGCAGCAGGTACATTCAGAGATACCTTAACAACCTCATTAGGATGCGATAGTTTTGTAGTGTTAACAGTAACAGTCAATCCGTTAAAAACAACGAACGTCAGCAAAGCAATCTGTAATGGCACGAATTATCCGTTCAATGGACAATTATTAACTGCAGCAGGCACTTACCGCGATACGTTAACACAGGTAAACGGCTGTGACAGCTTTATTGTCTTAACGCTTACCGTGAATCCAACATACACACCGGCAGTTTCCATCGTTTCTACGAAATCAGATATTTGTAAAGGCGATCAGGTGGTATTTACGGCAACGGCAAGCAACACAGGCGTTCCGAATCCATCGTATCAGTGGTATTTAAATGGCAATCCGGTTGGTACAAATAGTGCACAATATAGCACAACGACACTAAATGACAGTGACCAAGTAGAAGTGAAGGTTACATCGACGGCAACCTGTGTAACGTCAGCAACAGCAATGAGCAATGCAATTGTAACAAAAGTAAGTGCTGTTGATCCTGTAATTCCGTTAATAAAATATTGTACCGGCGAAAGTGCTGTAATTGATTTGCAGATACCACAGACTGGATATAGTATTGTATGGAAAAACGGCAGTGATACATTTACCACGACTAATATTGACACGGCTGTTGTAAGCAACACTACAACAGGCAATATGCAGTTCACCATCAAGTATGGCAATGGCTGCAGCAAGACAGGCAATGTTCCGATTACAGTAAATCAGTTACCGGTTATCAGTGCTATTGTTGACAAACCAGATGCTAAATATGAAGAAGAAGTACAATTGAATGTAAACGGTTCGACCAACAATAACTATAACTGGCTTCCTGCTTCATTAGTGAGTAACGATTCTATCAAAAATCCAACGGCTGTAATAACGGCAACAACATTGTTTATCGTAACGGCAAAAGACAAAAACGGCTGTGTGAGTACAGATTCGGTACAAGTAAATCTGATTAACGAATGTACAGAAGCGTTTATCTATGTTCCGTCTGCATTTTCACCAAATGGCGATGGTATTAATGACTGCTTCAAAATTGTATCGCCGCCGAGATTAACGAACTACAAAATGGTGATTTTTGACCGTTGGAATGAAAAAGTATTTGAAGCAAACAATACAACAGATTGCTGGAATGGTATGTACAAAGGCGGTGAAGCGCAAAGCGATTCGTATGTGTACGTTATTTCTTACACGTGCTACAATGGTGCGCAGCTCTACAAAAAAGGTGTAATTACTTTGTTAAAATAAGAGCAAAATAGGTAATAAAAGAATTTTTATTAAACACCATTGATAGAATCAACTACTGCGCGCGCATCACCGATATCAAAGAAATCAACACCTAAAAAATTGATAAAATGATGGTTTGTTGTGGCGCAATCTTGAACACGCTTGCCAATAACAGCACGCGTATTGGCTTGTGGCGCTAAATTTTTATCGGGCAAACCTAAAGACGTTTGCAGCCAATGATTTACTAAATATAATTGTCTGGTGCCACCACCGCCACGATTCACGTCACTGTCGAATTCATTGATATTTTGATAAGAATATTTAGTGTCAAAAATAGTGGACCACGCATAGTTTAGATAATTAGTTGTCGGTGTTTTTACTCGTTCCACAAAACAAACCAAACGCTTGTTTGCATCGATCATGGTTTGTAAAGTCGGCCATGTAGAACCACTGCGAACATAACATAAATCATCCAAGCCAATGCTGTCGATCGCTTTTATTAATTGCGCGTTGCTGCCATTGTTTTCAAAAATGATGGTTACTATTTCATCGCTGTTTGCATTCAAAAAATCTTTTACTTCCTGCAATACATCGACTAATTTTTGCTGTCCGAAAATAGGCACTGCATGATAGGTTAATGCAATACCGTTATCACCGTCATATGTATCAATCATTAAGCCACGCACGCAATTATTCAACTGATTGGTAACAGACAATGATTGATTTGGAACAGAATAACCTTTCTCGATATTGTTCATCGCATTATGTGTCATCAGGAAACAAACCTCGTCGTATTTTTTACTTTTTAAGGAAGCATTTAAATGGCAAACACTATTGGAACTTTCTTTTTTGCTACACGCAAAAGCGAACAACAACACCGAAACAAACAGTAAATTTTTGCTTATTTTACACAGATAGGACATCATAAATTCATAATTTGTACTAAATTAATCAACCGGAAGCATAGTTTTTGTATAAATTAAATTTTAACTGTATTTTTAACGTATGGCAAAACAAAAAACTATTATTGATAAGGTTCTAAAGCAGGATGAAATGGACGAACTGGTAAATGTTTTTCCAAATAAAGTAGGTTCACAAGGGTTTGATGCATGGGGTTTCAATATTAAAAATATGAAATCGAATATGCGTCTGACGAAATTTTTGTACGATTCATTTTATAAAGTAGAAGCATTTGGTTTGGAAAATATTCCGAAAGAAGGTCGTTGCCTGATCATTCCGAATCACAGCGGACAATTGCCTTTTGACGGTATGCTGATCGGTTATGCATTGGTGACCAATCCAAACGGACCGCGCGCACCGAAAGCTATGGTTGAACGCTTTTTGCCGTCTGTACCATTTATCGGAAACTGGCTGAGTTCGGTTGGCGCTGTTATCGGCGATCCGGTGAATTGCGAGCGTATGCTGGACAATGAAGAAGCGGTGGTGGTTTTTCCGGAAGGCGTACGCGGTTCTAATAAACTGTACAAACATAAATACCAGTTGCAACGCTTTGGTACCGGTTTTATGCATTTAGCGATGAAGCATCATGCACCGATCATTCCTGTGGCGGTTATTGGTATGGAAGAAACGATTCGTTCATACGCTGATTTAAAACCGATAGCAAAGGCATTAGGTATGCCGGTTGCGCCGCTGGTTTTGCCATGGATTTTTCCGTCAAAAGTATATTTATATTTTGGCAAGCCGATGCATTTTAAAAATGATGTTTATAAAGAAAGTGATATCAAAGAACGCGTTGATGAAGTAAAAGCAGAGATCAGTAAATTGATTAAAATTGGTCTGGAAAAACGCGAAGCAGAAAAAAACGAACAAAAACAAACAAAGCAGAAGTAATAATTAATTTTTACTTGCTATATAAATCATAAATTGTACATCGTTAATTGTAAATCATATTCATGGAGCCGAAAAAGAAAATATTAGTAACAGGTGCAGCAGGTGCGTTGGCTAAAAAAGTAATCGACAAACTGAAAAAAGATTACAAAGTCATCGCTATCGATTTTCGTACAAAAGTAGATTTAGGTATTCCTGTTGAAAGCTATAAAATTGATTTTAACAAACGAATTTTCGAAGATATTTTTCGTGAACACGAATTCGAAGGCATCATTCATTTAGGAAGAATCTCAGCGCAGGAATTGAATCGTTTCACGCGTTATAATGCGAATGTAATTGGTACACGTAAATTATTAGACTTGGCACGGAAATACAATGTGCCGAAAACACTGGTGATGTCAACATATTTCGTGTATGGTGCATCGCCTTATAATCCATCTTTGTTGGACGAAACCACACCATTAAAAGCATCTGAATTAACGATGGATTTGGTGGATTCTGTCGAGTTGGAAAATTTATCATCGATCTATTTATACAAACATCCTGAATTGCATATTACCGTGTTGCGACCTTGTAATATTGCCGGACCTGGCGTTCGAAATACATTTTCATTATTGTTATCAGAAAAACGTTCGCCGGTACTTTGGGGTTTTTCGCCGTTGATGCAGTTCATTCACATTGATGATATGCGCGATGCGATTTGCACAGCTTTTGAAAAAAATATACCTGGCGTTTACAATGTTGCACCTGATGATTATGTTGGTTTCCAGGACGCTATCAAAGCATCCGGAGCAACACCAATTCAAATTCCATCGGTGCCACCTTCATTAACGGAAGCAATTGCTAAATTTTTAAAATGGAAGTCATTTCCGCCATATTTAATTAATTATTTCAAATATCCGGTGATCATCGATGGCAGTTTGTTTGCCAAGACGTTTGACTTCAAACCTAAGAAAACACTGGAAGATATTTTTACCTATTACAGAAGTTTGAAATAATCAATGTAATTGCAAATGCAGAGAAGCAATCTATTCATTTTATGAATCATTTTTTCAATTCATATTTACAAACACCAATTGGTATAGTTGAAATTATTGCCGATGAAAATAGTGTTTTAGCTGTTTCATTTAAAGATGATGAGATTGAAAATAAAAGCATTAATGAAAATGAAATTTCTACTAACTGCAAACAACAATTAGAAGAATACTTTAAAGCAGAACGTAAATTATTTGATACTACAATAAATTTTAATGGTACAGATTTTCAAAATAAAGTCTGGACAGAATTACAAAATATATCTATCGGAAAAACTATTTCGTATTTGCAACTGGCGAAGAATTTAGGCGATGCAAAATGTATTCGTGCAGCCGGAACTGCCAACGGCAAAAATCCTTTTGCTATTATTGTTCCTTGTCATCGTGTGATTGGTAACGACGGGAAATTAGTTGGTTATGCAGGTGGTTTGTGGCGCAAACAATGGCTGCTTGAACACGAAGCAAAAATGGTCAATGGTGTAAGCACACTCTTTTAAGTTTATAAATCCTAACATTTATTAACGCAACATGGTTGCATTTGTGAAATTTAAGATTTAAGTTTAATCTTAATAAACCAACCACACATGAAACCATACATACCACAACCATGTCATGAAGACTGGAACGCCATGACTGAAAATGAAAAAGGCCGTCATTGTGACGTTTGTTCCAAAGTAGTAGTAGATTTTACAAACATGAGTGATGCAGAAGTGGTTGATTATTTGCAGCAACACGCGCAGCAAAAAACCTGCGGACATTTTCGTTCAAATCAACTTTCTCAAAAACAAAAGATTGAGATTGATCTGGCAAAATTGCCTAAAACGATTCCATTCAAGAGTTTGTTATTAGCTTGTTTTATTTCATTTTTTAGTTCGATCTTTTTTGTTTCCTGTATGGGAAAGGCAAAAGTGGATGACAGCGAGCAACAAACGATGGGTGTTATTGCAATAATTGACAGCACGCAAACGAAAGCGAGTGACAGTTTACATTCAAATTTAGCAGATGGTAATGTTAAAATAGATACTAATCAATTTGATCCTAAAAATGGTGAAGTTGTACTGGTTTCAGATTCGTTAAGAAACAATCAGAATTGTAATAAACCAGCAAAAAAAGATAAGTAATATGAAACCATACATACCACAACCTTGCCATGAAGACTGGAACGCCATGACTGAAAATGAAAAAGGTCGTCATTGCGATGTCTGCGCCAAAGTAGTCGTTGACTTTACTAAAATGAGCGATGCTGAAATGATCCATTATTTGCAGCAACATCAACACCAAAAAACCTGCGGACATTTCAGAAACGAACAATTATATCAACCTGAAAAACTGGAAATTAATTTAGCAACCATTCCTACTAATTTATCTTTTAGAAAATATTTTGCCATAGCTTTGTTAATTACATTTACTTCTTTTGGTTTGGTTTCCTGCAAATCCAATTCAGGAAGAACTGTTGGTGAAATTGAAGTTATAGATTCTGCTCAAAAACCGGTAATAAATAGTTCAATTTTGGGCGATACAGTTATAATACCTGATACAATTGCGAATGAGATTCTTGGAAATATTTGCATTAAACCTAGTGATTCTGTTAAATCAAAAAAAGTAGTGAAAGTAAATAAACCAATAACGCAGACGCAGCAAGAAGATGTTATTAATCAAGTTTATACAACAGGAATTATGATTGCTCCGACTGATACAATTCAAAAATAATTTACTATAAATCAATAATCATAAATTAATTCAGGAACTTTTTCCGCTTTTTGTACATTTGTACTAATTTTTAAATTCATTAACTCACAAATTCAATAATTCATTAAAAATGGGAAAAAGAGTTCTAATTATTGGTGCAGGTGGCGTTGGCAATGTAGTAGTGCGCAAATGTGCAGCCGTACCTGAAGTTTTTAGTCATATCATGTTGGCAAGTCGCACCAAATCTAAATGTGATGCGATTGCCGTCGACATAAAAAATATGAAAATAGAAACCGCTGCTTTAGATGCGGATAATGTTCCGGAAATTGTTGCTTTAATCAATCAATTCAAACCGGATTTGGTGATGAATATTGCATTACCTTATCAGGATTTGACAATTATGGATGCTTGTTTAGAAACCGGTGTTCATTATTTAGATACTGCCAACTACGAACCTAAAGACGAAGCAAAGTTTGAATACTCATGGCAATGGGCTTATCAGGAGCGTTTCAAAGAAAAAGGTATCATGGCATTGTTAGGTTGTGGATTTGATCCTGGTCAGTCGCAGATTTATGTAGCACATGCTGCTAAACATCACTTTGATGAAATCCATTATTTGGATATTGTTGACTGTAATGCAGGTGATCACGGACAAGCTTTTGCAACGAATTTCAATCCTGAAATTAACATCAGAGAAATCACACAAGACGGAAAATATTGGGAAAATGGCGAATGGAAAATCATTCCTGCAATGTCCATTCATAAACCAATCGAATATCCAAACATTGGTCCAAAAGAATCCTATTTATTATATCACGAAGAATTAGAATCTTTAGTAAAAAATTTCCCAACCATCAAACGCGCGCGTTTTTGGATGACATTTGGTGCTCAATATCTGAAACATTTAGAAGTAATGCAAAATATCGGTATTACATCTATCAAACCAATCATGTTCCAAGGCAGAGAAATTGTTCCGATAGAATTCTTAAAAGCATTATTGCCTGAACCAGGTTCTTTAGGTGAAAATTATTCAGGCGAAACCTCTATTGGCTGCCAGATAAAAGGTATTAAAGATGGAAAAGATAAAACATACTTTATTTGGAACAACTGCAAGCATCAGGATGCTTACAACGATGCGAAAGCGCAAGGTGTAAGTTATACAACAGGTGTTCCTGCAATGTTAGGTGCAAAGTTAATGTTAGAAGGCATTTGGATGAAACCAGGTGTTTACAATACAGAAGAAATGGATCCGGATCCATTCATGTCGCAAATTGGTGGTTATGGTTTGCCATGGCACGAAGAAATCAATCCGGTATTGCCGCATGAGTATTAACAGCAACTAAAAATAATTATTTTAAACTTTACCGTAATGTATGCATTAATAAATTATTGTAGCATACATAAAAAGATTATGATTGTATATTAAAAAGAAGAAATAAGATGTTTGGAAATCTTACAACAAAAAAAATAGAAACACTTATCACAATCTTGTCTATTCTATTTATAATTGGAATACCACAATATGGAGTAATATTAGCATTTGTAATTGTTTTTGTATATTTAAGACGAAGCAAAAATAGAAGTGAATTGTTGACTTCTATAGGATTAAAGCGACCAAAAAATTTAATTTCGATAGTTATCATTTGCTTAATTCTAGGCATACTTATAGAATTGGCTACAGAGATTATTTCTAATCCAATTATTGAAAAAATAACTCACTCTAAAATTGATTTATCCAAGGTTGATTTAAGCACATTTAGCAAATATCTTATTTGGGTTTTAATTGGTTTTGTACTTGGTGGATTTTTAGAAGAGGTCTTATTTAGAGGATTCTTATTAACAAGAATATCAAGTTTCTTTAAAGAAAACAAGGTTAATGATATATTGGCATTAATGGCGACATCAATTCTATTTGGACTCTGTCATTATTATCAAGGTTGGAGTGGAGTTATCAGTACTGGATTAATAGGATTACTATTAGGAATTATTTTTTTAGTCTTTAATAAAAATTTGTGGTATTCAATATTAACTCATGGATTCATAAATTTGACTGCAATTACAATATTATATTTTGGATATTATCAAAAATTAGAAACGTTGATATTTAAGTAGAATTTAACTATAAAATAATAAATACGATGTTTTTAAAAATAATTCTAATTTCTCTTTCAATGAAATTAGCACCGTCTTATCATTCTTAGTGTAGCGGAGAATCTTTATAAAATAATTATCTTTAAACTTCGTAAGTTTCTAAACTTGCGAAGTTTTTTATTTAAAACTTTGCGTACTCTGTGTAGAAACCTTTGTGTACTTTGTGGTTTAAAAAATAATTATGCAAATCAAATCCAACTATATCAACATACAACACAAGGAAATCTTTCCTGCAATTATTACTGTAGAAAATGGTAAGATAAAATCTATCGAAAAAATTGATGAAGTAGTAGATACTTATATTTTACCTGGTTTTATTGACGCACATGTACATATTGAAAGTTCTATGTTAGTGCCGACAGAATTTGCAAAGAAAGCTGTTATTCATGGAACAGTAGCAACGGTTTCTGATCCACACGAAATTGCCAATGTATTAGGAAAAGAAGGTGTGTATTATATGATTAAAAACGGAATAAAATGTCCGTTTAAATTTAATTTCGGCGCGCCATCTTGCGTGCCTGCAACGAGTTTTGAAACCGCAGGCGCAGAAGTAACGGTCGAAGATATTGATGAACTGATGGCTTTGGATGATATCAGATACCTTGCAGAAATGATGAATTATCCCGGCGTCTTATTTCAGGATAAAATGGTGATGGATAAAATTGTCGTAGCTAAAAAATATAACAAACCGGTGGATGGACATGCGCCCGGTTTATCGGGAGAGAAAGCCATTCAGTATATTTCAGCAGGCATTTCTACCGACCATGAATGTTTTACGTATGAAGAAGCAAAATTTAAATTAGATTACGGCATGAAAGTGTTGATTCGCGAAGGAAGTGCAGCAAAAAAATTTGAAGCATTAATTGATTTGCTGAATGATTATCCGGACGAAATTATGTTTTGTTCTGATGATAAACATCCGGATGATTTGTTGCTTGGTCATATCAATCTATTAGTAAAACGAGCTATTGCGAAAGGAATTGATTTGTTTAAAGTGTTGCAAGCAGCTTGTGTCAATCCTGTGTTGCATTACAAATTAGACGTTGGTTTATTAAAAGAAAATGATGCTGCAGATTTTATCATCATTAATAATTTACAAGATTTTGAAATTCTGGAAACATATATAGATGGAAACTGTGTTGCAAGAAATGGAATTAGTTTTATTGAAACACAATCAGAAAAAGTTATCAATAATTTCTCTATTGATTTTAAAAAACCACAAGATTTTGAAATTCAATTATCATCACAAAAAATAAATGCAATAGAAGTTATTGATGGACAATTGATAACGAAAACATATATCGGAAATATTAAACAAGATGTCAACGGAAATGCGATTTCAAATATCGAAGATGATATCTTGAAAATTGCAGTAGTCAATCGTTATTATAAAGCACCTATTGCTGTTGCCTTCATAAAAAATTTTGGATTGAAAAAAGGCGCGCTGGCATCATCTGTTGCACACGATTCGCACAATATCATTGTTGTTGGTGTTGATGATGAAAGCATGTGTAACGCGGTGAATGTCATCATACAAGAAAAAGGCGGTTTGTCTGTTACAGATGGCAATGAAGCTAAAGTGTTGCCATTGCCAGTTGCCGGCTTAATGAGCACAGATAGTTGCGAAGTGGTTGCCGAAAAATACCTGGATTTAGTAAAGTCAGCAAAAGAAATTGGCTGCACCTTACATTCGCCGTTTATGTCTTTATCATTTATGGCATTGTTGGTCATTCCAAGTCTGAAATTAAGCGACAAAGGTTTATTTAATGGTGATACCTTCAGATTTTGCGGATTAGAAGCAGATGATTAACTTTGTCGTCCTATGTTTGAAAAATATTCTCAAATTCCATCGCCTGCGTATGTGCTTGAAGAAGAAAAGTTATTAAATAATCTTTCTTTATTAAAACATGTGCAAGATGAAGCTGGTGTGCATATTATTTGCGCATTAAAAGGATTTTCGTTTCACAAAGTATTTCCTTTGGTGAAACAATATTTGCATGGCGCAACGGCAAGTTCTTTGCATGAAGCAAAATTGGTTTTTGATGAAATGCATGTGAAAGCGCACACGTATTGTCCGGTTTATGTGCCGAACGAATTCGACGAAATACAGGAAATTTCTTCGCATATTACATTCAATTCTTTGTCGCAATATGAATGGTACAAACCTAAAATGAAATCAGAAATTTCATACGGATTGCGTGTAAATCCGGGTTATTCAGAAATTGAAACGGATTTATACAATCCTGCTTCACCCAATTCGCGCTTAGGTATTCCACGAAAATTGTTGAGCGATACGTTACCAGATGGAATTGAAGGAATTCATTTTCATGCGTTATGCGAAAATACTTCGCATACTTTAGAACGAGTTTTGGAATCGTTTGTTAATTTATATCATCCATTAATTCAACAGGCAAAATGGTTGAATTTTGGCGGCGGACATTTGATTACACGCAAAGATTATGAACCGGAACATTTGATAAAGATTTTAAAAGAGTTTAAAGCAAAATATCCGAACATACAGGAAATTATTTTAGAACCAGGCAGCGCAGTGGGCTGGCAAACAGGTGTTTTAGTTTCTACGGTCTTAGATATTGTACCAAATGGCGATTTTCCGACAGCCATGCTGGATGTTTCATTTACATGCCACATGCCTGATTGTTTGGAAATGCCTTATAAACCTGCCGTTTTGAATACTACTGAAGATGGAAAATATGAATATAATCTAGGTGGAATGAGTTGTCTTGCAGGCGATTTTATGGGTACATGGAAATTTGAAAATGAACTAAAAGTAGGAGACAAGATTATCTTTGACGATATGATACATTATACGATGGTAAAAACAACCACATTTAATGGAATTAACTTACCAGATATCGGAATACTGAAATCAGATGGCATTTATGAAATAATACAATCTTATGGTTATGAAGACTATAAAAAAAGATTGAGTTAGAATGTAATTTTGGCTGATTTTTTAATGGATATAGTTTAAATTAGTGCCCGCAAACGGAAGATTATCATGCAAAAAATATTTGATAACTTATACAAACATGCTGAACGAACAATTACATCAGGAACCGCGATTTCTGAATTATTAGATCAGGTTTTTTTGAAGATTGGTGAAGCAACAGAAGCATTCTATCGCATTCAGGATAGCATCATTGCACTGGCGCGTATGTTGCGTGCGTGGATGCAAGGCGATTATAAAAATATTTCTACGAAGTCAATCATAGCAGTAGTTGCAGCATTAATTTATTTTGTAAATCCGTTAGATCTGATTCCTGATTTTATTCCAATTATTGGCCAGATAGATGATATCTTTATTTTAGGTTACCTTGTAAAAACACTGAATAAAGAAATTGAGCGCTTTATGGCTTGGGAAAAAGAACAGAAGGTTGCATCATGAATGATTCTTTCTTAGACCAATTGATTGAACGGTTTTATCCGAAATCTGCCGAAAAAATCCGCGTTATTTTGGCTACCAATTTTTTGCTTGAAAAATTAGCTAATGCAGTTTATATAAAACTTGATAAATATGTGCAGCAATATGCAGACATCAGCGAACGCATCATTTCATTAGTACATATTTTACAAGATTGGCAAAAAGGTGCTTATCGTGCTATTTCATATAAAAATGTTTCTATTGGTGTTTTTGTATTGCTTTATTTTGTAAATCCTTATGATTTTATTCCTGATTTTATTCCATTGATCGGCAAAAAAGATGATGATTTTTTTGTAAAAAAAGGATTGGTTTATTTAGATGCAGAAATACAAAAATATAATCAATGGAAAAGACAACAATAAAAAACCTCAGCATTGCTGAGGTTTAAAAAAAATATTTTGTGTGATTAGAATTTAAAAACCAATCCTAATTTAGCATAAGAACCTTCTAAATAACCGGCTTCTAAATTTCCGCCAATATGTTCTACGAAATAATATGAAACACCAATTCCTGAGCCAACAATTGCACCTGCTCTGAATTTGTCGCCAGGAATATTCTTGTCTGCCAAACGAAAGCCACCACCAATTGCTAATGGAATATAAACATCAAATTTGTCAGCATCTAATTTTGCATTTCCTTTTTCAGAAATCAATTGATATAAGTGGAAAACACCACGCATACCAACGCCAAAATTTCTGTATTTATAGTAACCGCTTGTGCCAGATAAATCAGTGCCATATCTTTTACCGGAAAAAGTAAACCAACCGCCAATACCAAAATATTTGCTGGCTGCATAATCCATATTCAAGGTTACGCCAGGAATAAATCCAAGACCACGCAGTGAAAAATTTCTTTCAGGTATAAAACTGTGGTGTCCTAAATTTGTTGTTAAATAAACATTGAAATCGCCTTTCTCTGTCGCATTTGCCTGTTTGCCGGCAAATAATGAAACAGCAAAAACTGTTAAAATGATAAGTTTCTTCATAAATCTAATTTTAGTGCAAAAATATAGTAATTCTTTATTTAAATAGATGAAAATGGTATTAAATAATTCCGTTAAATTTTCGGATAAACCATTCTGTACTAAGCAACAATAATGCCAAAAAGAACAACCATTTTAAATCTATCAATGGTTTGGTATTGAACGATTCGAACAAAATGGTTTTAATTTTTTTATCTTTCTGTAAGTCATCTGTGATTTTTTCCATCGAATTCGGATAATACATTTTGCCACCGCTTTGATTGGCCAGCGTATTTAATAATTGATGATTTGCTTGCGTATTCAGTGTTTCTATAATTACAGCTCGAATCGCAAAATTGCACGAAGCTGTATTTGCTTTTCCTTTATAATTTGTCTTCGCGTTCACAGTGTAATTTCCAACCGGTAAAATTCCTGCGTTCAGCGTGTATGCGTTCATGGTTTTATCAAACGTGAAATTAAATTCTTTGCCGTTGTCGCCTTTTACCAAACAAGATGCATCTACATCATTCACCAATTCATAACTTTCATTATACAATTCGGCATCCAATAAAACCTGTTCATTTGCATTAAATACATTTTTTTGCGCATGAACTTTAAATTTACGTTTGTCGCCTTTCACCGTAATATATTGTACGCATTTGTTGATCAATTCATCAGTTGCATTGAAGTTTTTATTTTGCAAATATTCATTCATGCGCCAACGCCAAATGCCTTCGCCACAAAGAATTCCTATCTTCTTTCCATTTACTTCATTGAATAATAACAGCGGATTTTCTGTCGGAACGCTTCCAATTTTTTGTTTGTAAAATATATCAGCAGTTGATGCAAGTTGATAACGGCCAAATGGTGCAAGCATCGGCGGAAATGTTTGTATTGTTTTTAAAACAGATTCATTAATCGTGAATTTTGAAAATGTATTCTGATAGATTGGATACACATCATTGCCGTTTAAAGATGAACCTGAAATTTGCAGTATCTTTTGCAAAGCATTGAATTGCGCTAAATTTGTATTGGCTGATAGCACCAATAAAACAGGCATTTGAGAGGCAACTATTTCCTGAATGAAACCTAGTTTATTGGACGAACCAATTGATGGCAAACCATGCAAAATAATCAAATTGACATCTTTATAATTTCCTGCATAATTTTTTATATCAGCTTGCTCAAACTGATAATTCTTATTTTGTTCGATAGCATTCTTAAATGCTTTTATATCAGGATGCGGCGCATCATACAACATCAGTATTTTTTGTCTTCCATCGATCACTTCTATGTATGCAACATCAGAATTGTTTTCAGTAATCGCTTCGCCTGCTATAGTTTTTAAGCGAATTTTATATTGCAAAATGCCAGCTTTATTTGCATCGCCAATTATGTCAGTTTGAAAAGTAAAATGATCATCCGTTATTGTAATTACTTTTGATGTCACTTTTCCTTCAGGCGAAATAATTTCGAGTACAGTATTTTGTCCTTGCAAATGATTGGCTTCAATTTGCACATTGATATTAAACTGATCACCTAAATAAACCACATCAGGATAACGAACGCTTTTTATCAGCGCATCTTTTTTTAATGTGGTATCGCCTAAAGCTATAGTATATATTGGTGTTGTGACGATATTCTTATTGTACAATGGTGAATTTCCTTTGTTGAAAATTCCATCAGAAGCAATAATGATCGCGCCGATATTTTGTGATGCATGCCTTGTAAAAACTTCATCAATTGCTGATGAAATATCTGTTTCTTTTTCTGAAAAATCAGGTGTTTTGTAATCAGTTAATTTGTCGCTGAAATCATAAGAAACTAAATCAAATTTGTCTTTTAATTTTTTCTGTAAGTCAGCCAATTGCTGAAGATATTTTTGTTTTGAAAAATTACCAAAAGAAGTATTTAACGATGAAGTATTGTCTTGTAACAAAACAATGATCGGTTTGTCTTCTTCAACTTTTTTTGTTTTAATTAACGGTGATAATAAAAAGAATGCAATTAAAGATACTGCTGCAAAGCGCAGAAAAGCTAAAATGTATTTCCAGTACTTCTTTTCATTTTCGCTAAATATGAATGTTTTTCGTCCATACAGTAAATATGCGAAAAGAAATCCTGTTGCTAAACAAAACAAGATGAACCACCATGGATATTCCAGTATAAATGATGTCTTCAAAATACAGCAGTAAGAATTGACTAAGATACCAAATTAATACTAATTGAAATAGCTAAGAATTGTTATTGTAAGTAGTATTGATATTGATTTTTACTTATTTTTATATTTTCTCAGCAACAAGAAGTAAATTTAGCAACGCACTTAAACGAACAGCATGATACAAAAAGAATGGATTCAAATTATCAATCAGGTATTTGAAATTGATAAAAAAACAGTCAATAAAGAAGAACTGACTTCTGTTTACAGAAACGTAGAACGAATTTATACATTCCTGGAAAGTATGGATATTGGTATAATAAATCCAATCGGACAAACGTATTCTGATACCAGAACAGACTGCGAAGCTACTATTTTAGAAAACGGCAACATGCAGATTGTAGAAGTTTTGAAACCTATTATTTATTATAATGATGGCAGTCAGAAGCATTTGATACAGAAAGGTATCGTTATTGTAAAGTAAATTATCAAAGAAGAAAATTAAAATGAGCACTATAAATTTTGGCATCGATTTAGGAACCACAAATTCACTGATCGCAAAATACAACAACGGAAATGTAGAAGTTTTTAAAAATCCGGTCGGACACAAAGAAACGCTGCCATCTGTGGTTGCGTTTAAAAAAGAACGTATTTTGATTGGCGATAAAGCTAAAGAATATACCGAAAAAGATCCGCAGAATGTATTTGCATCTTTCAAAAGAAAAATGGGAACAGGTGAGTCTTTCTATGTGCCATCTATTTCGCAAAACATCACACCAATTGAACTTTCAGCACATGTATTAAAAGAATTGAAAAACTTTATTTACACGGATGAAAAGCCAACTTCGATTGTAATCACTATTCCTGCATCTTTTGATACGATACAAAGCAATGCAACTAAAGAAGCCGGTTACCAGGCAGGTTTTTCAGAAGTATTGTTGTTACAGGAACCAATTGCTGCAAGCTTAGCTTTTGCTAATAAACGCAATAACGAAGATATTGCAGGAAAGTGGCTCGTATATGATCTTGGCGGCGGCACGTTTGATGTAGCATTGGTTACTTTTGAAGATGGCGAAATGCGCGTGAAAGACCATGAAGGCGATAATTTCTTAGGTGGTGTCGATTTTGATAAACTGATCATAGAACGATTGATTGTTCCGCATTTATTAAAAGTCGGAACATTTAATAATTTGTTGAATGAATTGAAACAATCGAATGGAAAATACAACAAAGAATATGCTGTAATGATGGTGAAAGCGGAAGAAGCGAAAGTACTATTGTCTAACCATGATTCGGCAGATATTGAATTTGAAATAGAAGATGATCATGGAGTGCAGCATGATATTTATTTTTCTATTAAGCGAAATGAATTTGAAGAAATTATCGGCGAACAAATTGATCATACTATTCGTCTGTTGTTGAAAATCATGGATAAGAATGAGCTGGAAGCAAAAGATATTGAAGAAGTAATTTTGATTGGTGGCAGTACATATATACCATTAGTGCGCCATAAAATTGCAGAAGAACTGAAAATAAAAGTAAACAGTTCTACCGATCCGACAACTGCAGTGGCTATTGGTGCTGCTTATTATGCAGGAAGCAAAACAAAACAAACTTTGGCTAATACTGAAACCAATGTGTTATCTTCAGCTAACGAATTGGAAGTAAAAGCGGCTTTTCAAAAAATTACGAAAGACAGCGAAGAATACTTTGTTGCCAATATAACAGGTAGTTTTGAGCAGTCAACATATCGTATCACGCGCAACGACGGTGGTTTTGATACTGGTTTGAAAGCGCTTACTGAGCGAATATCTGAAGTGTTGCAGTTGCTGCCAAATACAACGAATTCTTTTACATTAAAATTCTTTGATAAAAACAATAATCGTATTGCATCTAATCTTTCTGATTTTGAAATTGTTCATGGAAAATTCAGTGTATTCGGACAGCCGCTGCCAAATGATATTTGTATTGAAATTGATGATATAGATAACGGCGTCACGAAATGCGAAGTTTTATTTGAAAAGAATACGATCTTACCTTTGAAGAAAACTATTATTAAAGAAGTAACGCGCACTATTCAAAAAGGTTCTAAAGATCAGTTGATTATTAACGTACTTGAAGGCGATAAATATGCAATTCCTTCTTCGAATTTTCCGTTAGGTGTTATAGAGATCAAAGGTTCGCTCATTAATTCTGATATCATTAAAGGTTCTGATATTGAGATCAGATTTGAAATGACTGAATCCAGAGATTTAAAAGTGAGAGCAACGTTGCTGTCGAACGATCAGGAATTTGATGAAGTATTTTCGCCATCATTGCGCAGCGTAAGTATTCCAAAATTAATTGACGAAGTAAAAGATCTGAACAAGAAAGCATTAAGAGATATTGAAGAATACGAAGCATCGGAGCAATACGAATTGGCTGAAGCAGCAGTGCATATTCAATACGATTTTGATGAAATACTGAATAAGTTGCAATCACTTTCTGAATCAGATGTTACTGACGAGCGCTATCAGTTGGAAGAAAAAAAGCGCAAATTATCGCAGCAATTGGATAGTCTTGGTAAAAATCAGAAAATCATTGCTGCTAAAGAAGAATATTTTGAAGTGAAAGCATATTGCGATCAATGGATGCAAGACGAAAGCGATGCTTTAAAATTAAAGTACAACCAGATTCTTGCTAAAGAAAAAAGTTTCCTGGCTTCAGGCAGTGTCTATATCATAAAAAATAAAATGCAGGAAATTTTAGAATTCACCTGGATTCATGTGCGTTCTAAAAAACCGGAAGTGCTCGTTGGTTATTATATGTATTATTCTCAAAAACCAATAGAAGAATTTATCGACCAGCGAAAACAAAAAGGATATTTAGAAATGGGTGAGAAGGCATTGGAAAGACAGAATTACACAGAATTACATTCCATTACCAATTTAATTTGGAACAATTGGATTCATAAAGATAAAGACAAAAATAAAGATTTACGCGGAACCGGAATTGGTTGAGCTATTTCGTTAAACCGGTTTCATCTGATTCCAAATCATCAGCATTTTCCTGAAGAATAACTGTTGCATTTGTGTCTTTTACTTCGTCAAAATCTATACGGATGCCTTTTAGCAAAGCATTCTTTCTTGGCACTGTTTCAAACAAGTAATCTGGTGTGAAATTATCATAATTACTTTCCGTTACAGTAGCTTTAGAGTAAAATTCATTTTTTATCAGTTTGTTTCCCATGTATGGTCTTACGTCATTATAACCATCTTTTAAGCTAACAACCAAACTGCCTTTTGCCGGAATATATTTAGAAGTAAATTCTACAGGTACAGACATTATGGTATTTCGAATCAGCAGAATACATTCATAATCTGTTTTGTTTACAAACTTTACTTTCTTTGTTTCAGTGGATATATGTCTGCCATTGATAGTTCGCTTCTTTGATACCGCAAATACAGGAAGAGCGAATAATGACTTATATACATTTTCACCGCTTTTACAGGATTTATAAACTCTTTCGCCTGGTGAAAATAGCAAGCGCTGATTGTATAATAAAGTCATGAAATTATCAAATGAATTATTAGATGCGGTATAGCTGTAATCAGAGAAACTTTGATTTTCTGTTGTAGTGGAAGAATCAGAAACTATTTCTTCGGCATAAATAGAACCGGATGTGTCGTAGTATTCAGGTGTCGGATATGAATACGTTGGAACTGGAACATAATTAGATGTTGACGAAGAAGAACGTGTCAATATAAGTACGATGCGCAAGACAATAATAATTGCTACCACAATAGTGTAAACGGAGCTTTTACCGGAAGATGTCGAAGTTTCAGTTGTGGTACTTGAGTTGCTGGAAATATTCTGTGCTATAGCTAAATTCTGTGAAAAATATTCCTGAATATATTCCGAACAATGCAGCAGTTGCGCTTTTTTTAATAACGGTACGGCGATACTTTGGTATTTGTTATTGATCAGACTGCATGCTAATGAGTTTATTGTAACAGCTATATCTTCTCTTAATTTTTCAAAGTCATCCGGTAAGCAATTTAAAAATTTAATAGTTGTACCGATCTTCACATTATTTAGTTCATCAACAATTATTTTCTCATCAACAATTTTTGATTCTATCTTGTCTGCTGCCTCTTCCATTTTTTTAGAAACTGCCATAAATTGTTTAGACAGATTTTCATGCAGTTCAAAAGTATCTTCATTACTTAATAGATGTTTGTCCAGGAAAAACTGTTTAAAAGCAGCGTCTTCTTTTTTATCAATTAAATTATTCAGATAGTTTAATGCAGCTTCTTTATAATATGGCGAAATAATTTGTATAGCAGTATTATCTGTCAGCCGTGGATTGAAATTAAAATTTGAATTTGGAGTGAAAATTCCGTCTTCTAAAAGTTGTAACAGTTGTTTGTCTTTGTATATTTCAGAGTGAACAGTCAATACTTCATAGGTACTCAAACTATCAAATAAACTAATAATATCAAACTTTGTCAGCTCTTTTCCATTAATGATAATGCTTTGTTCTGGACTCAATTCTATTTCTGCAAGCAAGCGCTTTCTTGCCAATTTTATTTTATTGGAAGCAGTAGGAAGATCCTGCAAAAGATCTGTTGGCAAAAAATGAAATGGCGAAATGTAATGCATCTTTAAATATGTCTATAACTTAAACATGCAAGTTACAATGTTATTTTAAAATACAGAAACTGGAAATGTGTTAGCCGATAAATCTTTTACAAAAAAACAGCTCGAAATATCGAGCTGTTTTTAGAATATTCTGAAAAATATAAATATTATTTTGCCAATGCTTCAGCAACGGTTTTACCAATGTTTGCAGGTGATTCCACAACATGAATACCACATTCACCCATAATTTTCATTTTCGCTGCTGCAGTATCATTTGCACCACCAACAATTGCACCTGCGTGTCCCATTCTTCTGCCTTTTGGCGCTGTTTGTCCGGCGATAAAACCGATAACAGGTTTGGTTGAATTTGCTTTTACCCATTCGGCTGCATCTACTTCCATTGTTCCGCCGATTTCACCAATCATTACAATTGCATCTGTTTCCGGATCGTTCATAAATAATTCAACAGCTTCTTTCGTTGTCGTTCCGATAATCGGATCACCACCAATACCAATTGCTGTTGATACACCAAAGCCAGCTTTCACTACTTGATCTGCTGCTTCGTATGTCAATGTTCCTGATTTGGAAACAATACCAACTCTTCCTTTTTTGAAAACGAAACCAGGCATGATGCCGATTTTTGCTTCGTCTGCAGTTATAATTCCAGGACAATTTGGTCCGATCATGCGCACACCTTTTGATGTAACATATTTTTTCGCTTTGATCATGTCTTGTACAGGAATACCTTCTGTAATGGTTACAATTAATTGAATGCCAGCATCAGCAGCTTCCATGATCGCGTCAGCAGCAAATGCCGGCGGTACGAAGATGATAGATACATTTGCGCCTGTAGCTTTTACTGCGTTTTCTACTGTATTAAAAACAGGTTTATCTAAATGCGTGCTGCCTTCTTTTCCAGGTGTTACGCCGCCAACTACATTGGTTCCATATTCCAACATCTGTGTTGCATGAAAAGTACCTTCTTTACCTGTAAAACCCTGAACGATTACTTTGGAGTCTTTGTTTACTAAAATGCTCATTTTATTATTGAATTGAATTATTTATTTAAATGTTTTGCTTTTATTTTGGACAAGCGTGCATCGCGAGCTTCTTTTAAGAAATCAGATGCAAAAATGAAATCAATTAATTCAGGATTTTCTGATTCGAATAAAGATTCTTTATCGCCTTCCCAATGTTTATTGCCTTGATGCAGGAAAATAATTTTATCGCCATTTGCAATAACGCTGTTCATGTCATGCGTGTTAGTGATAGTGGTGATTTGATATTCTTCCGTGATTTCCATCAGTAATTCATCAATAACAATAGATGTTTGTGGATCCAAACCTGAATTTGGCTCATCACAAAAAAGATATTTTGGGTTTAAAACGATTGCGCGCGCGATACCTGTCCGCTTTTGCATACCACCTGAAACCTGAGACGGAAATTTATGATTTGCATTTACCAAATTTACTCGTTTTAATACTTCATTAACGCGGTCCTTTTTATCAGACAAAGACATGTGCGTAAACATATCTAAAGGAAAACGTACATTTTCTTCTACTGTTAATGAATCGAATAATGCGCCACCTTGAAACAACATACCCAATTCTCTGCGAATCTCATTTTTTGCTTCAATATTCATCGCTACATAATCTTTTTCGTCAAACAGAATTTTTCCTTCTGTTGGTGTTAATAAACCTACAATACATTTAAGCAAGACGGTTTTACCAGAGCCACTTTTTCCGATGATTAAATTGTTTTTTCCACTTTCAAAGACAGCAGAAACACCTTTCAGCACTTCCTGAGTGCCAAATGTTTTTCGTACGTCTTTTACTTCTATCATGTTGTTTTACTATAAAACTGAATAAAGATTATTTTAATAATAACCATGTTAAAACCAAATCGGCAAATAATACCATTACGCAACTTAATACTACGGCGCGCGTACTTGCTTTTCCAATTTCTATCGCGCTACCGTGCGAATAAAATCCTTGATAACAGGAAATTGAAGTTAATACAAAACCGAACACAACGGATTTTATCAACATCACTTTAATATTATAAGGAACAAAGAACATCAAAACACCTTGTATGTAATCAGTTGAAGAAACATAACCTGAAAACGAACCTGCTAACATGCCGCCATATATTCCTGAACAGGCAGCTATTATAACCAACAATGGAATCATCGTAATTGCAGCCGCTAATTTTGGTCCGATAAGGTATGAAATCGTATTCACACCCATAATTTCCAATGCATCGATTTGTTCTGTTAAACGCATAGTGCCTAATTCCGATGCTAAGTTTGAACCAACTTTTCCGGCTAAAATCAGGCAGGAAACTGTTGGCGCTAATTCTAAGATCATAGATTCTTTGACAATCAATCCAACATAAGCCATTGGAACCATTGATGCAGATAAGTTGTAGGCAAATTGTACGGCTGAAACTGCGCCTATAAAAAATGAAATTAATAAGATAATCATTAATGACCCAACACCGATATTATTCATCTGCACCAATGTTTCTTTCCAATACATCGCAGCGCGCTCTGGTTTGACAAAACATCTTTTTATCATTAAGATGTATCTGCCAATATGAAACAACGGTCCGCCTGATGCTTGAATGTATTCTGCCATTTATAGGTTCGATTTTTAAAAATCGGATAAAAATAGTGTATTTTTATGACATTCAAAAAGAAACAAGAATCAAGATGTAAGAATCATAATAGATTTTTTACATGCGAAAAACTGAGAAATATGAACATAGTGATTACCGGTGCGAGCCGCGGAATTGGTAAAGCAATTGCAGAAAAATTTATTGCAGAAAATCATACTGTTGTGATTTGTTCGAGCAATCCTGACAAATTAGCCGAATTGCAAAAACAGTTTCCTGAAATTATAACTTTTGTTTGTGATGTTTCTATAAAAAGTGATGTGCAGAAATTTGCTGATTTTGTGTTACAAACGTTTGATACCATTGATGTTCTGATCAATAATGCAGGTGTTTTTCTGCCAGGAAGCGTACATAATGAAGAAGCAGGAATTCTGGAAAAAATGATAGAAACAAATCTATATAGTGCCTATTATCTTACACAGAAATTAGTTCCGAAATTTATCGAACAGAAAAATGGTTATATTTTTAATATGTGTTCAGTCGCGAGTATCAAAGCATATCCGAATGGCGGCAGCTATTCTATTTCCAAATTTGCTCTGCTAGGTTTTTCGAAATGCCTGCGCGAAGAATTGAAAGAATACAATATCAAAGTAACATCTATCTTGCCTGGTGCAACTTTAACTGATTCATGGTCTGGATCGGATCTGCCGGAAAGCCGTTTCTCAAAACCTTCAGATATTGCTGATTTAATTTATTCAATCACTCAACTTTCTGCATTTTCGGTTGTTGAAGATGTAGTCATTCGTCCACAGTTAGGCGATATTTAAAACAGAAATTTTTAAATTAATCAATACAAAAACAAAAATTATGCGCAGAAAAGCAACAGCCATTTGGAATGGCACAGGTTTAGAAGGTACAGGAAGTTTAACTTCAGTAAGTGGTGTTTTGAATAATACACCTTATTCATTTGCCGCACGTTTTAAAAATGAAGAAGGCACAGACGGCACGAATCCTGAAGAATTGATTGCAGCAGCGCATGCAGGTTGTTTCAGCATGGCGTTGAGTTTTCAATTATCAAATGCAGGTTTTGTTCCAACAGAAATTAAAACCAACGCAACCGTAACAATTGAAAAACTGGAAGCAGGTTTTGAATTCACCGGCATCCATTTAGATTTGGAAGCATCTGTTCCTGAAATTTCAGAAGATAAATTTTTGGAATTGGCAAATGCAGCGAAAGCAGGTTGTCCGGTTTCAAAAGCATTAAGCAGTGTTCCGATTACATTGTCGGCAAAATTGAAATAAATAGACACTTAGAATCAAGAGTCAGGAAGCAAGACTCTTGATTCTATTTCTTTTTTTAAATTATTTTTTCTTTTTCTTCTTTTTGTAAAATGCTTCTTCTTGTTCGGCTTGTAACAGCAATGCCTGCAAATCTTCTTTTACGACATTGTCATTTCCATAAAATTCCAAAGTTGCTTTATAAAGTTGTTTGTCGATTTCCAATACATGAATTGGCTTATCTAAATACGTTTCAATTTCTTTTAAAACAGGTAATTCTTCCGTACTGCAAAACGAAACTGCCTGTCCTTTTTTATCACCGCGACCGGTTCGTCCAACGCGATGTACATAGTTTTCCGCTTGTTCCGGCAAATCATAATTGATGACATAATCTACATTCGGAATATCGATGCCGCGCGCGTTAATATCAGTGGCGATTAAAATTTTTATTGTTCCTTTTTTAAATTGATCCAATACTTTCAATCGCTCGCTTTGTTCTTTGTCGCTGTGCATTGTCAGTGTTTTGATATTCACTCTTTCCATTGCTTTTGCAACACGTTCAGCACGCACTTTTGTTCTTACAAAAACCAAAATTTTATTTTCAGGATGTTCTTTGATAATACTTTCTAAAAAGAAACGCTTATCATCCATTTCAATATAAGCGACAGCATGTTGTATGTTTTTTGCCACCGGATCTTTTGGTGAAATCTGAATGCGAATCGGATTGGTAACTAATGAATACGCTAATTTTTTTATCTTTTCATTGATCGTTGCTGAAAAGAAAAGCGTTTGACGATGTTTTGGCAAAAAGCGCAGCATATCCTGAATATCTTTGATAAAACCTAAATCCAGCATGTGGTCAGCTTCATCTAAAATTAAATAATCGATCTTGTCTAATTTTAAAAAGCCCTGACTTACCAAGTCGAACATTCTGCCTGGTGTTGCAATCACAATATCAGTTCCTTGATACAACGCATCGATTTGCGGTTGTTGTTCGACACCACCAAAAATACAGAGTGTTTTTATACGCATTCCATCGGAAATAGAATCAAAAACTTCTTTTAATTGCAAAGCCAGTTCGTGCGTGGGAACCATTACTATGCAACGCACTTTGTCGGCTCTGCTGACTTTTTTTCTTTCGTGAATTTGGTTAATAATTGGAATAGCAAAGGCCGCAGTTTTGCCTGTACCTGTTTGTGCAATTGCCAATACATCTTCGCCGCGCATAATGGCAGGAATTGACTTGAATTGAATATCAGTTGGTCGCCGAAAACCAAGCTTTTCTAAATTATCTTTGATATCATATGCAATGCTGTAATCTGAAAATTTCATGATGTAAAGTTAGCTAAAATATTTCATGCTCATTTCATCGCTACTTTACCATCTAATTTTTCCAGAATAGCTTTTGATTGTTGCTGATAATAATTTTCTTCTTTTGCAGTATTTTGAAAATAAACCTG
Source organism: Chitinophagales bacterium (assembly GCA_046329815.1). GTDB lineage: Bacteria > Bacteroidota > Bacteroidia > Chitinophagales > JADIYW01 > JADJSS01. Next base: position 162,851 of record JAXLTY010000001.1, on the reverse strand, counting down.
CGCATTTGGCAAGTCTTTATTTTTAAGATAAGCCAGTGCTAAATACCATTGTATATCAAAATGAAATTCTTCAGAAGCAGTAATTTTTGACAGAACATCTATCGCTTTTTTCGGTTGATTGGTTGCCATAAAACTAATCGCCAAGAACAAATTATTTTTAGTGTTTTCCGGATTTGCCGAGACTAATTTCTGATAATAATTGACAGCGCCGAAATAATCTTCTTTTTCATAAGCTTCGGCAGCTTTGGTTTCAAGTGTAGTGTCATACTCGCCGCGAACGATTCCATCAGGATGCGTTAGTGGTTTGAAATTTGCAGCGTACAATGCCTGTTCATCGATTCCGTTCTTTTGAAAACCGAAACGCCATGTAGCCAAAGCAACAAGACCAATTACACAGGCAGCCGCTGCATACTTAAAAAAGCTCATAGTAATAACTTTCTTATCAGATTGTATTTCCATCACTTTTTTGTCAATTTCCTGATGCAGATTTTCTTCAGTCTTGTCTATCGACCATTGATTATTGTCTGACGCAGCCATTTCAAATCCATCGACGGCATCTCTCAAAAACGGATCGTTTTCCATTTCCAGTTCAAACGCATACCTTTCATCATTCGAAAGCTCGTTTGCCAAATACTTTTTAATTAATTCAGTGTTCATTTTACTGTTGTTTTTCTTCCATAAAAATTTTTAAATTTCGTTTCCCATTCTGAATAGCACTTTTTACTTTATTCAGATCGTAGCCGGTTATGGAAGCAACTTCTTGGTATGTTTTCCGCTGGTAATAAAACAATTCAATGCACGTTCTTTGCTCTTCGTTTAAGTTGCTTAGCGCTTTTTGCAGTAGTTCATTTTTTTCTTCTGCATTATTAAGATACACAGAGGTGTCATTTTCCATAAATCTTTCTGAATTATTTTCTAATTCGTTGATTTTCATTAAGTTATTTTGTTCAATTTTTCGTAATAAACGATTTTTGGACAATGTGTACAACCATGATTTAAAGAAACTGATTTCCTGTGTTTTTAATTTTTCGAATAGATGTTCGAATATATCAGAAACAGCTTCCTGTGCATCTGCATCGTTCTTGAAGTATTTATAACTCAAACCATACACCAATGTAGAATAGCGTTTATATAATTCACCAACATAAACAGCATCGTCTTTTTCTTTATAAAATACGATTAATTGTTCATCAGTATATGCTGTTAGCGATTCCATTTTCACTGCTAAAAATATATAATTGCATTATAAGTACAAAATATTTTGAAAATAAATATGGTTTGATAGAAGTGCCATTTTTTTGTTTGCCAATCTGTTCACCGCATAACAACATAATTTAACCTATTTTTTAACAGCATTTTTTTTAATAATTGTATTTTTGTATGTGCGATTTTTTACACTAACACTAATATGGATTTGTTTTTTTGCCGGTGCAGTCTTTGCACAACAAAATACGGTTAAAGTAACGGCAAAAATTATCGATGAAAACGGTAATGCAGTTCCATTTGCAGATATTGCAAATCGCAGGTTGCAACTTGGCTTTTCTTCTTCAAAAGATGGCATCTTTTCTACCACTATTTTAAAGTCAGATTCACTGACGATATTAAAAAGCGGTTACACACCAACTAAATTAAACCTGCGCGATTCCGCTTTGAAAAGCGAATATTTTGTAACAATCGTTTTAAATAAAATTCCGTTGGAATTGAATGAAGTACAGATCAATGCTATACGCACACATCAGCAGATCAGGCAAACGATAAACTCGTTGTATGTAAAGAATACTGACATCAATCCGGATGCACGGCCAATGACGAATCCGCTTTCTTATTTATATGAATTATTCAGCAAAAAAGAAAAAGAAAAACGACTGGCATCGAAGTTAGAAACAGAAGAAGCAAAGCGTATTGTATTAAAAGATTTATTCCGCTTGTACAATAGTTACAATATTATCGATTTGGATGAAGAAGAATATGATCGTTTTATCAGCTTCTTAAATATGCCATACGAATATTTGCAACGCACCAGCGATTATGATTTAGCGGTTGCTATCAAGCGTTCTTTTGCCGGTTATGCAAAAGACAAAGGCAGCTCTTTCCGAAAACAGATCTATCCGGCTGCATTAGACGACATGCAGCAGATTAAAGTCGGAAACAGTGAAAGATAAGATATTTCTTTGTATCTTAACTTTATGAAATATCCTGAGTTCTTCCGTATTAAACTTCAATGTGAATGGATATTTCATGTACACTTATAAAATCATAAAATACACACATGAAAAACATCTACATTTTATTATGTATTTCTTTATGGAGTAATTTCTCTTCTGCACAATGCAACGGCGGACGATTCGATGATAAAGTTTTTACGGAATTTACTCGTACCAAAAATATTTCTTTTAATTATGCAGCCAACTCAGCCGGCTATTACCAAAATGTTTTAATGGATGTTTATGAGCCGAAAAATGATACGATGCAATTGCGTCCGTTGATTATTTTTATGCACGGCGGAGCTTACTGGACAGGCACTAAAGATTATCAAAGCCAGGTTGCACTTGGCGAAGAATTTGCCAAACGCGGTTATGTTTTTTCTTCGGCAACCTATCGTTTAGAAGCATCTTTTGTTTCTTTATTATTTCAGGATAAAATGCTGAAAGCAGTTGGCCGCGGTGTGCAGGACACTAAAAAATTGGTACAATATTTTTTCAATTCTGCGCGCGACAGTTCCAATCCATTCAGAATTGATACGACAAAAATATTTTTATGCGGTGGCAGCGCCGGCGCATTCAATGTGATGCATACTGTTTATTTAGATTCTACTGATAATTTGAATCCGGATTGGAAAGCTGCATTAAACCAAATCGGTGGTGTTTTTGGCACGTATGATTTTATAGATTTTGGAAAAAAAATAAAAGGTGTGGTGAATGTAAATGGTGCGTTAGGCGACAAAAGTTATATGGATAATAATCATACACCGTTTTTGAGTGTACATAATATTTACGATCCGGAAATTCCGTTCAACCGTGGCAGACCTTACAGCATTCCGTTTTTAATGGAAGTTGACGGAAGCAATGTATTGCATGCTAAAGCACAGCAATTAGGTATTTACAATCCTTTTTACATCATACCTGACAACGGTCATACATCTTATTCTTCTGATTTTTTTGGTACAGTGGTGCAGCCGTTTTTTGATAGCACGGTTTGGTACATGAAAGAGTTTTTTATTCACGAATTGTGCAACTCAACACCAACCGCTATTAGAAATAATACGGTAGAAAAAGTAAAAGTATATCCAAATCCAACAGATGATATATTCTATTTAGATGGTTTGAAAGATTTTGTCGGACAAACAATTTCTATCAGAGATATTTCAGGAAAAGAAGTGTATCGCACGGTGTTTACCGGTAAATTATTATCATCCAAAGATATTGGTTTGACAAGTGGTACTTACATTATTCAGTTGACGAATGAAAGAACACAACAAACACAAATTGGCAAAATACTGATCGAGTAGCTTCTTATTTGTTCTTACTCGCTTCTTTTGAATATTTAAACTGGTAGAATTTCTGCATCAGCCATGCTTCAATTTTGTTGATGGATTTCGAGCCGCCTAATACTTTTGCTTCGATAAATGCTTTCGATGTTTTTTCGAGTAATTGCGCAGCAACATAGGCATCTTCCAGCGTTGCGCCGATGCAGATGCTTTGTTTATTTGGCAGGATAGAAGCGAAGCGATTATTGATAGAATGTAAAATAGCATTATCATTTTTAGCTACTCGAACAGTAACGCCAAGTAATTGTGCCTGATCATCTAATATCGGCGGTATTTCTTCTTTTACCTGTGATGCATATTCTTGTTGCGTGATCAAAATAACATTGATGTTTTTTCGTTTGGAAAATATTTGTTTGAAAATAGAATTAGTGTCATTCAATAACTGAATATCGTTTTCTTGTATAGCTGAAAGTGGTTTGCTTGAATCTGTCAACAAATACTGATTGTTCGGCTGACGAACAGCAATTTGTAACACATCAACCTTGCCCCAGGTTTTGTAACCGGCACTTTGTTGTTCAAAATAATTTGATGCAGTTAGAGTAGTTTGTATGTCTTGTTGTTTGTTCATGTCTTGTTTTTATTCTTGTCATCATTGCGAGGTACGAAGCAATCTATTTTATTATAAGATTGCTTCACTTCGTTCGCAATGACGCGATGCGTGTTTGTCAATTCTTATGCGCTTTTTTGTTTTTCGGATTGAATAAATAATTCACAGGCATTTTCTAACGTTCGTGCAACATTAAAAACATCTTCCAAATTCTTTCCAATACAAACTACACCATGATTGGACATTAACGCAGCATTGGATTGCTCAATTGCTTTTGCAGTATCAACGGTTATCTTTTTAGTATTCGGCAATGCGTAAGGTGCAGCTTTAATAATTTTAGCACCTAATATTTGCTGATGTTCTTCATTCAATACAACAACATCACGTCGTGCAGATGCAACAATAGAAGCAAACAACTGATGTGTATGGATAACTGCATTGATATGTGGTCGTGTCTTATATACTTCGCAATGCAGTTTTAGCTCAGAAGATGGTTTGATATTGCCTTCGTATTTCAAGGTATAAATATCAACCAGCACCATATCGTTTGGCGTCAACTCTTCATATTTTCTGCCACTTGGCGTAATCACCATTTGTTTGTCATTTACTTTGATACTGACATTGCCCCAGGTTCTTGCAACCAAACCTTCTTTGAGCAATTGCAAACCTGCTGCACATACTTTATCTTTTGCTTCCTGTATTTCCATGATTAAAATTCAAATCGGTTTTTGTTCAATTGCTGATACGGATTTTTCAACTGTTGAAAAACTTTTTGATAAGTATCGAATAATTCATCATATACTTTTCCATTCGCTGTATTTGGCGCAAAGGTATCAACAGCTTGTATCAGTGTTTGTATTTCAGAGAAGTTTTTTAATGTTTTATTGCCAACCATCGCACACATTGCAGCACCTAAAGCACCTGCATTTACAGGTTGTGATGTCGTAATAATTCTGCGCTTCGTAACATCAGCAATAATCTGCATCCATGTTTTATTACGACTGCCGCCACCGGTAATTTTTAATGATTGTATATTAAAACCAAAATCTTTTTCTAAGTTATCGATTGTCCAACGCAAGTTATAAGCAATGCCTTCAAAGTGCGCGCGTGCAATATGTGCACGCGTATGCTGATGCGTAAGATTGAAAATAGAAGAACGTGTAGTTGTTGTACTTACCGGACAACGTTCACCTAAAAACCATGGTGTCATCACTAAGTAATCAGCGCCTGGTTTTGTTTGTTGTATTTCATTTTCCAGGAAAGCAAAGAAATCCTGTTCCGCTAAATTTTTACTTTCATTCGAGTAAAAAGTATTTACTAACCACTGCGTATTGATGCCTGCTGATTCAGTAATGCCAACTACAATATTTTTTTCAGGATCAGCGCTTTGTAAACACACGGCAGCATTCTTAAACGGATGTGCTTTTGCGGTCATCACGCCAACCCAAGCAGAAGTGCCAACATAAATATGCGCTTCGCCTTCGCCGATAGCTGTTGTTCCTATTGCAGCACTTTGTGTATCATCACAGCCGCCATAAACTGCAACGCCGGTATGCAAACCTAAGTCCTTAGCGGCAATAGTTGTTAGTGTTCCAACTAAATCAACAGAACGAACCAACGCAGGTAATTTATCAATGCCTAATCTGGTCAGTTTGAAAAATAAATTTTCCCAGTCTTTCTTTTTAACATCAAACGCATACGAACAGGCACCTGACCATTCGGCTACCATTTTATTGGTGCATTTGAATTTCAGGTAACCGTTTACATCTAAAAATTTATGTGTCTTATTATAGATCTCAGGATGCTTGTCTTTCAGCCAGATCATTTTAGGAATGACATCTTTGCCTGTTAATTCGATGCCGGCAATGACTTTAAAAATATTCTTACCACCAAAATAACGCATCGCTTTCTTTGCCTGTTCTTCCGCGCGTCCATCTACCCAGGTGATGTTGTTGTGTAAAATATTTCCGGCTTTGTCAACAGGAATAACACCCATTGCTTGTGTGGAAAAAGCCATCGCTTTTATTTGTTCGACAGAAATATTAGCAGTTTGTACTAATTGTTTAGTGGCTATGCAAACCGCTGACCAGTAATCTTCCGGAATTTGTTCAACCCAGCCAGGGTTTGGTGTATGTAATGGATAATCCTGAATAGCTGTAGCACAGATAGTTCCTGCAGCATCTACCAATATGGCTTTAACACTGCTGGTACCTACATCATATGCTAAAAAATAATCCATTTACTTCTTTACATTTTTAAATACATTTTCAAAACGGTTCAATGCATCGTCAACCACATCATCTGTATCTGCCATGCTCATGTACAAGCGACTGCCTGCTAAGGTAACGATTCCTTCTGCCATGTAAGCCGCACCGTATTCTTCCATCAGTTTTTTACGTTGATTAATTTCTGCCAATACTGATTTTATCTTTAATAATTTTATTTTCACGAACAAGGTTCCGGCTGCTTCTAAATGGCAAATAGAACCTTGGTTATACGCCACAAAAGGCAAGTCATATTTATCAATCAACTGATTCAAACCTATTGTAATCCTGTCGCCGGCTCTGCCTGCTTTCACACATGCATCCGTTTGTTCAATTTCTTTTAAAGTGTGATAACCGGCACAGCAACTCAACGGATTGGCTGCCATCGTTCCGCCTACTTTTACTTTCTTGCCGCCTTGTAAACCTGCTGCCAAGCCATCCATATATTGCGCTTTGCCACCGATGCCACCTGCCGAAGGATAGCCGCCTGCCACTACTTTTCCAAAGATAGTTAAATCCGGTTGTACACCAAAATAACCTTGCGCGCCACTCATGCCTACACGAAAGGCAGTTACTACTTCGTCAAAAATTAATAGCGCACCGTATTGATCGCATAATGCACGTGCCTGTTGCGCAAACTCTTTATAGACAGGATACGTTCCGCTTTCAGGACCAAGCGGTTCTAAGATAACGGCTGCTGTTCCGCCGCGCAAACGATTCCATTTTAGTGTGCTTTCCAGTGCATCAATATCATTTGGCGGAACAGCTTGCGTATGCCAGTGCATCATAAACGGAATGCCTTTGGCATCGAAGAAACGCGTTCCCGGAATACGTAAATCATAGATCATTTGGTCGCTCCAACCATGATAGGCACCACCGATTTTTATAACTTTTTTCTTACCTGTTTTTATTCTTGCCAAGCGCAATGCGCCCATCACGGCTTCTGTTCCGCTGCCTAACATGCGGAACTGTTCTACTGATGGAATATTCTTACAAATAATTTCCGCAAGTTTAAATTCGTACTCATGCAATAAACCGGTGGATGGTCCGCATTCATTAATCAGTTCAATTGCTTTTTCTCGTACATGCGGATAGTTGCTGCCTAATACGGTTGGTCCGCCTGCCTGCAAGAAATCAATGTATTTATTGCCGTCTGCATCATATAGATAAGCACCTTCTGCTTTGGTAAACGTTAACGGAAACGGATAATTGAACGCTAAGTTGTGCTGTACGCCACCAGGAATATATTGTTGCGCTTTTTGATAGATCTCCTGCGATTTGGTGCATTTGGTTTTATAATAATCCAAATAGTTTTCCATTGCTTTTGGTTCGATGTGCTGCAAAGGCAATGAAACCAGCTTATCTAATTTCTGATAAATAGGTTTTATATCATGATATTGGCTGATAGAAAATCCTGTTGATTTTTGTACTGGTTTTGTGGTTAAAGTAGCAGTTGCCGACATAGTATTCTTTTAAATAAATTGCAACTCAAAAGTAGTATATTTAGCCATTACGTTTTTTTGATAATTGTTAAATTGTAACTGTATGGCGTCATCCGGAACTTCTTCTTTACTGTTATTCCTGAAAAAATTCGGAACACTTTCGAATGAAGAAACCACCGATATTGAAAAATACATTATTACTGCCGAACTGCCGAAGAAAACCATTTTACTCAAAGCCGGAAAAACCTGCGATCATTTGTATTTTATAGAAAAAGGTTTGGCAAGATGTTACAGTGAAGAAAACGATAAAGTATTTACGAATGATATTGTGATCGACGGCGAACTGCTTACTTCTTTTTCAAGCTTTGTGTCGCGGCAGCCATCCAATGAAAATATAGAATTATTGGAAGACAGCATTCTGCAATCGATACATTATGACGACCTGCAGATGCTGTATAAAAAGTACACGGCACTGGAACGCATCGGCCGGCTGATTGCTGAACATCATTATAATTCGCTGGCATCGCAAACGCACCGCCTGCGTTTCCACACCAGCGCGCAACGCTACGACTACTTGTTTACACACAAAATAGAAATTGTAAAACGCGCGCCGCTCGGCGTTATCGCTTCCTACTTAGGTATGACCATAGAGAATTTAAGCCGTATCAGAGGAAAAGGATAAAAATATCCAATTGCCATTATTATGCTGGCAATTGGACAAAAAATGACTACGGCTATTTGTTTTTTCTATACTATTTATCTACATCCATTTTGCAACAAATGCATTGAGGTCTTTTCTGAGTTTATTAAATAAAAGCTCAAATGTTTGTACGCGTTCTCTTAAATCTGCATGGTCGTCTGCCTTGCGTCTGTCGCTGGCAGTTGGATTTTCTTTAATATTCTCAACGATACTCGCCTCGCATTCATTAATGTCGTGGCGCAAGATATCTATTTGTTCTTCCTGGATGATCAGCTTGTTCTGGAAACGTTCCACATACGTATGCATGTCGTGATCCGTGTTTTTAGAAGCAACTTCTTCCAGTTTTTTTCGCATCACTGCTAAATCTTCTTCATACAGCGAAATAATATTTTTCCATTCTTTGTGTTCATGGTGCAAATCTGTTAAATACATTTGTTGAGACATACTAGTTTTTTTATGAATCAAATTTCGTTCTTAAATAGAAATTGCACTATGATTTTAGTCATGTAAGCACATGATTTATTTCAATACAGACAAGAATAGAAATGTAACCGGAAGAAGTGAATTCATTTAATAAAAAAAACTCCATCGTGTAGTATAACTCAACTACCAAATGAAAATCACAGGAAAACAAATCAGCAGGCAGTCGAAAGGTGAACACCTTTCGCAGCCGAGCATGCATGAACGATTTACGAAGCACCAACAATATGCAAAGCGCATGGTTCGGCTACGGAGCAGCACCGTAGAGCCAGTGTTAGGAACGCTGATTAACTTTAGGAACATGAAGCGAGTGCATACACGAGGCATACAGCAAGCCAACAAACACGTACCGGTGGCAGCTATTACTTACAACCTGCATAAGTACATCCGATTGATTACACAAAACCGTAAGAGAGCCATAAATGCGATGCATTAAGTGCAAAAAGCACCCAAAACGGCATAAAAACCATGCTTTTTGAACTTTTTATACTACTACACACCACCAGCACTGAGATAGCGAAAGTAAGTAAATAAAAAATAGTTTAATAAATAAATTATATTACAATAAACAACCTAAAAATGTACACCAAAATTTGCTAGTTGTGCAACGGCTACCCATGTTAGCGGTAGTTTTATTTCTGTCGTTAGTTTTGTCAGTTTTTTTGTTGAAAACTTTGTCGTTATTTTTCTTGCTTGTTTTGAAATATGTTCTTATTTTTGTCAAAATTTGACAAGTCGTAATTTTGCAAAAATGAAAGCATTGAACTCCGAATTAGGTCAGTATTTAAGGGAACTCCGAAAGGAGAAAGATGAAACTTTGCACAAAGTTTCCAAAGGAACAGATATTGATTCGCCTTTGTTGAGCAAATTAGAAAGAGGCGAACGATTACCAACTGACGAACAAATAAAAAAGTTAGCGAAGTATTACAAGGTTGCCGAAGCGGATTTGAAAGTCAAAGCAACAGCCGAAAGAATAATCAAAGAATACGGAGTAAACGATACGACTTACGATGCCGTCAATTTGGTAATGGAACAAATAACCCCATACATAAAAAAATGAAACAACTGATTACAGATAATTTTGAGTTGCATTTGCAAGATGCCATACAAGGTTTGTCGGCTTTTCCCGACAACTCTTTTGATTTGGCAATTTGCGACCCGCCTTATGGTGCGGCAACTTCTGCAAAATGGAATTATGATAGTGATAAAAAAATAAACGGTTTTGGCGGAAATTGGAAACTGAATAGCGAAGAATGGGATTTGCTTACAGGAAACGAAATTTTCAAAAGCACTTATCAATGGCTTACGCAACTGAAAAGATTAGTAAAGCCAACAGGTTCAATTTGGATTCACGCAACTTATCACAATTCGGGTTTTGTAAATGTGCTTTGTCAATTGTTAGGTTTGGAAATAATAAATGAGGTAACTTGGTATAAACGCAATGCGTTTCCTAATTTATCAGCAAGGCGACTGACCGCAAGCCACGAAACAATTTTGTGGGTTCATACAGGCGGTGAAAAGCAACGCAAATACAATTTCAATTACGATGATGTGAAACGTGCAAAGTTTGAAGGCGACAATATGAAAGAACCCGACAAACAACTTAGAACCGTTTGGGATATTCCAAACAACAAAAGCAAAGATGAATTGAAATTTGGAACGCACCCAACCCAAAAGCCTTTGAGAGTTGCTGAAAGATTATTGTTGATTTCAGGCGTTAAAGGCGGAAAATTGCTTGTGCCGTTTGCAGGTTCGGGAACGGAAATGATTGCAGGAATGAAATACGGTATGCAAGCCGTTGGATTTGAAACAAGTGAAGAATATTTTGAACTTGCAAAAGAACGTTTATTGTTTGAAGAAAGTAATATAAAAAACCAATTATTCGTATGATGTTAAAACCCAAAAACATAGTTGAGCCTGTTATTAAATGGTCGGGGAGCAAACGATATGTTGCACCCGAATTGAGCAAGCATTTTGTAAAACAAAAACGTTATATAGAACCGTTTATTGGTGGTGGTGCAATGTTGCCTTTTCGCCAAATTTCTAATGCAGTAGCAAGTGATATAATTCCCGAATTGGTTAATCTTTGGAATCAAATAAAAACCAATCCCAAACAAGTTGCAGAAGAATATAAAAACCGTTGGGAACGCTTGCAAGATGAAGGACACGATGTTTATTATGAAGTTCGGGATAGTTTCAACAAAACAAGAAATGAATTTGATTTTTTGTTTCTTACACGAACTTGCGTAAATGGTTTGATACGCTACAACACAAACGGAGAGTTTAATAATTCAATGCACAAAAACCGACCTGGGATAAACCCAAATACGTTTAGAGAAATAATTTTGAAATGGAGTTATTTCATTCGTGATGTAGAATTTTTGAATTGCGATTATCGTCAAACGTTGGCTGATGCAAATAAAAACGATTTTGTTTTTCTTGACCCACCTTATGGCGGAACAAAAGACCGCTACACAAAAACAGAATTCAATCTTGATGATTTTTACAACGAATTAGAACGCTTAAATTCTATTGGTGCAAAATGGATTTTAACTTTTGACGGAACTGCGGGAAACCGTGAATACGACTACCAACTTCCGCAAGAATTATACAAACACAAAACCGAAATTAAAACAGGAAATTCGCCTTTTACCAAATCAATGAAAACAAGCATTGATGCGGTTTATGAATCAGTATATTTTAATTTTAAAACTGCTGTTGAATTGCGAAACAATATCAGTAAAAATGCGGTTCAAGAATTGGCTTTTTTCTGAAAGCAAAAGATGTCCGATTGTTTGTGTGCCGTCATTTTTGAAATCAAATGTAAGAACAAAATCCAAACTTCCCTCTTGCATTTCGGTTTTCATTTCTTCTAAACTTTTGTAAACAAACGCACCACCCGAATACGCTGAAAAATTGGTAAGCGGTGATTTCTTTCCTGTAAATGATTTCCAATCGTCTTTGTTTAGTTTGTATGCCGTTGGTGCAATTTTGAAAAGTGCTTTTACATATTCAATCAAACGCTTGCCGATATTTTCGTCTAAATCTCTTGCATTGTTTTTGGATTCAATCACTAGGAAAACGTTTTCTTTTTTCGTATTTATCTGAATAATGTGGTCAGGTCGTTTTGCTTTGGTTGCTGAAACTCTTGGTAAAGAAGTCCAACGATATTCTGTTTTGTCCGCAAAATCTAAATACGAAATTCCACTCCAATCGCCACCTGGCGGATTGCACATTGATTCAAAAATATGCGAACTCAATTGACGTGAAAACAATGTGTGAATTGCCGTGTCCACATCGTGTTCGCCAAATGCTCCGCTTGGTTTTGCTGCATTGAAAACAACTTTTACATTTTTGCGTTCCAAATTACGGTTTACAATGCTTGTCAAAACACCAAATTCAGAAGTTGCACTATCGGCTAAAACGTAGTTGCTCAAATTGAAAACTGCTTGCCAAAGTCCGTTATCGCTTGCCAGTTTTGGCGTGTTGTCTTTAAACGTTTTCCAAGTTTGTTTTCCCGCAGGACCAAAAACAATCGTCAAAATATCAATGTCGTTTCCAAACAACATTCTTGCAAGTGGCACTAGTCCTCTGTCGGGACGTGAATCATCGCCTCTCGGTTTGAAACCTGTAACCCAAACCACAATAAGGGGTTTGTTTTTCTTTTCAATCGTGTTTGCTAATTCGTTGATTTTATCCGCAGGATAAATTTCTTTCAGAAGAAACGCTAATTTTTTAACATTGCCATTTGCAACAAGACAAATAGGAATTTCTTTTGCTCCGATTGAGAGCAAATTGAGTTCTTGCGTTTTCGTTAAAAGTGTTTTGAAAGTCTTGGTAACATTTACTTTGTCCGATGATTTTTTACGCCAAAACTGTTTGTCGGGGTGGTTTTTAATCCATTCCGCTTTTTTCTGTCCCGATGATAATTTCAAAAATTCTTCCCATTCCAACGCTCGGAAAGTGTCAACTCGTTTTCTGTCGCCCGAAAGGATTTTTACAAGTGTCGTTCCTTTCTCAATCAGAACGTCCATTGCATCGTTTGTCTGACTTTGTTCAATGAGTGATTTCAGCAAATCCAAACTTGCTTCCTTACCGAAAATATGCGTAAACTTTTTGCGTAGTTCGTCCGTTATTGCAGGGTGTGCCTCATAAATTGGAACGCAAACAACGTTCAACGATTTAGACGAAGTGAGATAAGAAAACGGAACAATCGGGTTTGGGAAACGTGGTGCTTTTACTTTTCTATCGCTGTCCAACTCAACGCCTCCGATTTCTGCAAAATAGAAATACGGAATACCAATTTCCGCACAAGTAACGGCTCTGCCGTTACGTTGCCAAGCGTTATTTCCTGCTGGCAATGCGTTACAAAATTCAATAGCCAATAAAAGTTCTTCGGTTTCGCTGTCTTTTAAAACTTTGGTAATATAAGCGTCTGTCGCTTCTCTCAAAGGAGCACCATATTTGGTAAGTTCTGTATTAAAATTTACGTTCCATCGGTCGTGTCCGCCCAATAATTCAACTTCAAAAATTTCTTTGTCTTTGGTCTGAACGCTGTAAGACGGCATAAAAACATTCTTGCTTTTTGCAAGAATTGTCCCTTTGTAAGCAAGTGCTATAAGTGATAGGGCTCTTTCACATTCAATTATGTTGTCCCCGTGTATTCTAAGTTTCATCTATTTTTCCGTGTCATAAAGGTTTGAATTTGCAAAGATAAAATTATCGTTGGTTTAATTCGTTTTCTTGTCCTCATTGGGTGGTGGGTGGGCTTGGTTCGTTTTGTCTTTTTTTACTGTCTGTTCAATGTTTGCACGGTCGCCCGTAGAATGACCGATAACTTGCTTATATACGCTACAAAGTTTCGCTAATACAACCTACTGTTGGCTGGCTTTGCGCTACTCGGTAGTGTTTATTTACCACCAAATATAATAAAACCAACATATAATTCATAAAACCTACAATTTTACTGCAGTCTGCTAAAAACGCTGTCAGGGTTTTAAACCCTGACGGAGGTAGGCGCTTTTCCACACCAACAAACAGCTTCCTGTAAGTGTATTATTCGGAGAAAGTCTGTGGCTTCGCCGCATTACCTTAAGCTTATAACTTTTAAAAAGTAGTGTTCGGAAAATATTATCACAAACCTCTAGATCATACCCATAAACAGTTGCAAAAAAAACTCTCATTATATTTGAAACCAGATTTAATCTTTGACACACTTGATTGAATAGACCCAATTTTTACTAACTCGGCGTCAATTTGTCCGGTCTCCTCATCAATTTGTCTGATTTTCGTATCGGTTTATTCCATCTCTGCATCGATTAACTCGATCTCCGTATCGATTTACTCGATCTCCGCATCGATTTATTCGATCTCCTCATCGATTTTTTCCATCTGCTCATCGATTTATCGCATCTCCGCATTGATTTTTCGAGTCACCTGGTCGATTTATAGCATATCTTTGTCAATTTGTCCGGTCTCCTTGTCAATTTGTCTGATCTCTGCATTGGTTTTTCGCATCTCCGCATCGGTTTTTTTCGTATCCATGTATATTTTTACAAAATCTCGTTCTCAAACTAGCCAGTATGCAGTGTAGCAATCAGCGTGGCGTACTTGTGCGGTAAGTGCTAAGCACAAGTACGCTTCAGCACAAAGCCATGCTGCATACCTGCGCCAGTTGTGGCAAAAAAAGATGGCTTCGTGCCTCGCCATGACGACAAGATACGAAAGCGGACACACGCTTCGCGTCCTTGCGAGGCACGAAGCCATCTCTTAAGCCGTAACTCTGACAGGGTTCAAAACCCTGTCAGAGTTTAGAGCGATAAAAAATTATTTTGAAATAGTATATTTACACGAAACGCTTTGTTGGTGAAGGCGCCAACGGATAATAACAACGAATCGAAAGACCGAACAAATAAAATAATGAATAGCAAACTCCTTAATTATTTTCAAAAAATAATGCCGCTTTCTGAAGAGGAGATCAGCGCTATTGTTGAAACCATGACCATTAAGCAGTATAAAAAAGGTACGGTGCTGCTAAAAGAAGGAGAAGTTTCTACCGAGGTTTATTTTGTACTGGAAGGTTGTGTCAGGCAATATTATTTGGTGGACGGTGATGAAAAAACAAATAATTTTTTCACAGAAGAACAATGGGTGATTTCAATGAATAGCTTTGGTCAGCACAAACCTTCTACTCATTTTTTGGATTGCTGTATGGATTGCTCGCTGGTGGTTGGCAACAGAGAAAAAGAGGAAAGTCTGTATAAAAGATTTCCAAAATTTGAAACTGTTTCGCGCAAGGTAATGGAGATGGTATTTGCTGAACAGCAGGAAATAATGTCGTCGTACACCACCGATACGGCAGAACAACGTTATTTAAAATTATTAGCATCAAGACCTGACTTGTTTCAAAAAATACCTCAATATCAGATTGCAAGTTATGTTGGCGTAAAACCTGAATCACTAAGCAGAATAAGAAAAAGATTACTGAACAAGTAAATTATACTTCTATCGCTACGTTGCCTTTTTTGTGTCCTTTTTCTGCATACGCATGTGCTTCAGCAATTTGTTCTAATGTGTATGTCCTGTCGATAACAGGTTTGAATTTTCCTGCTTCTACTAATTGCTTTAGAAAAACAATGTCGTTTGCGTTATGCTTAATTACACCGGTTATTACTTTTCGGCTGCTTGTGAGTGCAATCCAAAAACCTTGAAGCATCTCAGGCATGCCTGCTGCACTTAAAATCATTGTTCCGTTTTTAGTAAGTGATGTTAAACTGCGAGCAACAGATATAGTGTTTACGGCATCAAAAATTACATCATAGATTTCACCGTTTTGAGTAAAATCTTCTTTGGTGTAATCAATTACTGTATCAGCGCCGATAGATTTAACTAAATCCATATTAGCTGTGCTGCACACGCCGGTTACAATTGCGCCATACGATTTTGCCAATTGAACGGCAGCGCTACCAACCGCACCTGATGCGCCTATGACAATTACTTTTTGATTTGGTTTTATCTCTGCCTTTTTGATAAAATGCAGTGCAGTAACACCACCAAATGGAATAACGGCAGCTTCATTGTGCGAAAGTACAACAGGTTTCAATGCCAGCGATCCATCTTCAGGAAGGCAGATATATTCGGCATAAGCGCCGAAATTCATATCTGTATGACCAAAAACCTGGTCGCCGGCTTTGAAGAGTTTTACGTGCCTGCCTACACTTTCCACTTCGCCGGAAAAAACGCTGCCCAATATATTCTTTTTAGGTTTCAATAGACCAAAAAATAAGCGGACTGCAAAAGGATCGGCTTTGCGCAATCGCACATCACCGGAATTAACGGCAGTGGCTTTAATGCGCACAAGTATTTCATTATTCTTATGTATCGGCTTTGCTGCTTCTTTAATTTGAAGAACTTCCGGTGTGCCATATTGAGTATAAACTGCTGCTTTCATCTGCTTTTATTTCTTTTTTAGATTTTTTTCAGAGACAAAGGTAAAGCACGTGTTTTTCGTTTTCATTGACTTTGGTTAAGATATAAATATTACTTTAAGGTTATAAATGCACAAACTGGCGCAAATATGCGGTACAGCAATCAGCGTGGCGTACTTGTGCGGTAAGTAGTAAGCACAAGTACGCTTCAGTACAAAGCCATGCTGCATACCTGCGCCAGTTGTGGCAAAAAAAGATGACTTCGTGCCTCGCCATGACGACAAGATGCGAAAGCGGGCACACGCTTCGCGCCCTTGCGAGGCACGAAGCCATCTTTTAGACCGTAACTCTGACAGGGTTCAAAACCCTGTCAGAGTTTAGAGCGATAAAAAATTATTTTGAAATAGTATATTTACAGGAAGCGGTTTGTTGGTCAAGAAGACCAACAACGGCAAGCAACAAAGGAGAAGAAGACTTGTTAAGTTCAATTAAAGATCATGTCTAACAAAATACTAGAATCTGCAGGAATAATATTTGGATTTTTATTAATTCCAATTTGCTTCTTTATCTTTCTGCTCCTGCTGCCAATAGTACCTTTTATAATTATTTATTATGAAGTCACATCTAAAGCATATGCTAAAAGTTTTCATGAAAAATATGAATCAAAGAAGTTTCTGTTTATCTACAGAAATGATGCGTATTGCTTAAAAGTTTATAACGAAGTTTTAGAAAACAAAATAGGCAAGGATACAGTTGTTTTAGAAGAACTAGAACTCAATAATGATGCATACAAATTGGAAAGAAAGATTTACAGACTTGCACTGCCTTCGATAAATTACATACCTGTTCTGATATATTTTGATAATACAATTAACCGGTTTGGTCTATATTATGAATTTAAGGATTACTTAAAAGGTAAAACAAAGAAGATAAATCGATTCCTGAAAAAATTAAATAAAACTATTGAAAAGAATTCTCATCTTTTGTAATTGGAGTCAAACGGTGCGCATTTAAAACACTGCTCTCAACTGCGCGCTGCCGGTATTGATAAGTTTTGCGGTTCCGGTTTTTCTGCCTTCGTAAATTAAACTCAGTTCTAAGTTTTGTGAGATGTTGCGCGTATAACTGGCATTCCAGATATAGTTCTTGCCCGGCTGCAAACCTTCTAAGATCGTATATGCTTTAGTGGTGCCATTCTCGCCACTGAATTTTACCATCGCGAATGTAAATTTAGTTTCTAGTGTGTTCTTAGATGCTTTGCTGTAACGCAGTTCAAAATCCATTTTGTTGGCGAGCGTTTTTTCTCCACCTAATTCGTTCGCGTTTTTCTTATTGGCAAAACCATAACTCAGCGAGGTGCGTATCTGTGTTTTCCAGTTGTAGGTAAATTTCGGTTCCAGGTAATACGCATGAATATCAAAATTATTTTGTGCAAAGAAATCAGAGGTCAGTCGATTGCGCGTCTGTATAAATTTTAGATTCAAGGTAAAAGAGGTATTTAAGTTATAATATGCTTCGATGGTGTTGTCCATTCTGCGCCGCGTATCGTAGCCATTGATGGTTAAAATTTTATCATTGACTAACTGATTGGTATAAGAAAAAGAATATACCGGATCGCCTGCATTAAAGATAAACGTGTTGCGAATATTGGTGTTCAGTGAAATAACATTGGAATCATTGGTCTTGAATAAAAACGGATTAAATGCCTGGTGCACTTTATTTGTATTTCCTTTCAGTGTTTTCCTGCGCACGTTGATATACGACTGAAACGTCAGCTTCGACATGAATTTTTTAAATCCTTTCTGATTGAACCAAAGTGCTTTCGGCTGTATCGTAATGTTCTGTGTGTATGCAGTCGTATATGCATGTATGTATTCGTTGAGATCGGTTTGCACTTTCACAAACTGCGCGCTGTCGTTGAACTGCGATGGTACAAACTCATCCAATTCTTTGATGCCATTCAAATTCTGGTCGATCCATTTGAAATAACCTTGTCCGCTTGGAACCTGCACAAACGTATATTGTCGCACGCGCTCTTGTCCACCGCCGAGTTCATAGATCGCATTTAAACGCACGACACCTTTTTTAATGCGAATACCGTATTCGGTTCTGCCTAAATAAGTTTGCTCAGCTTGCGCATTGATAGATGTATCACTTGGTTTCAGGTCGCGAAAAGTAAACTGCCAGTTCAGTGTCTGGTTTTTTAAACTGTTTGCGTTGCCGTTGAATTCCAATGTATGCGCCGTCGTTGAATCGGTGAAAGCAGCGTTTTTTACTTCAATGTCTTTACGGTATTTATACATCAAACTAAAATTCCATTTCGCGGAATCCGGTAAGGAAAGCTGGAAAAACGCATTATCGTTTATGAAAGAATTGCGCAGTAACTCGTTTGTCGTTCTGTTCTTAAACTGGTTGTTTTCCTGTGAAAAACCGGCGCCAATTGTTAAGCCGCGTGCTTTAGCAATGGAATACTGCGCGGTAACAATCGGTCTGAAGAAAAGCGATTTGTTAATGGAATCCTGAGTATTCAGAATACGAGCTTCCGCAGTAATTTTTATGTTCTTATAATTGCTGGCAAACGTCAGCCAGTTCTCGAAACCTTTATAAACCTTTTGTCGGATGAATGTAGAAAATTTATAACCGGTTTGAATATTGTGCTTGGTATCTGTCAATGAAGTCTGGTATTTCGCGATATGCTCTGTTTTATTCAGTTGATTGGTGATGTTCCAGTCGCGCGAAAATTCTACATTTCTATATTGTTCTATCTGCTGAAAAGTTTCCGATTTAAATTCATATTGCACTGAGTTTTGAAACACTAAATGGCGCGGCAATGAATCAAAACGATTTGCCTGCATCATGAAAGCGTAACCTTTATTTTGTTTATTGTCTTTCGGTGAGAAAAGATTTTTATCATTGTTTGAAAAACCTAATTCTGTTCGAATGGACATGTTTTTTTGTATCTTATAACCAATGCCAAATGTAAATAACAACTGGCTTTTTGGTGTAACAATTAAAATGATCGGCTCTGAATTTCCTTGCGGAACACCATCAACCGGAGCGACCCATTGATACACACGCACATTGTTGGAGTTCTTTGTCGGAATATAATTTCCTTTGTTATTTCCTACATACGAAAAATTCAATAAGTATTTCGCGCTGTCAGGATTGGTTTCATAAACAAACACAGAATCATACACCGTTCCATTGACCAGTGTATCTGTTTTTCTGTATTGAACACGCGAAGCATCGTAAGTAGATTCTTTTACACCGGAAATATAAGCACTCGAAATATCGTTTCCGATAGTCGATAAATAATCTTTGGTGCTGTCGCTAAGTGAATTGGTAATCGGTTTGTTCTTTGCATCCTGTTCAGAATATACCTGTGTATATAATGTCAGATTTTTATAGTTAAAATTGATGGCTTCGTGCAAGGTTGTTCTTAAATAATTTCTTTCTGAGTATTCAAACTCAACAACGATACGTGAATCTTTTGTAATCAAAAAACGAGGCATGAAAACAACTTCGCCACTGTTATAATCAATGACGTAATCTAATAATTCGCCACGCTGCAAGCGAACACCATCAACAAAAACTTTTTCGCTGCCTGCTAAAATGATTAAAAAGGTTTCGTTGTTATTTCCGATCAAACGGTACGGACCTTGATTGCCTTCAATACCTTGAAAAACATTGCGCGCAAACTTGCCGCGACTGATACCAACAGAAGTAGAGGTTTGCAGGCGCATACCTTTTTTAAATTTTAGATCGTTGGTGTAACTCAAACCTTGCAACTGCTTACCAAATTTCAAAAAATAGCTGTCGTAGTTTTTAAGCGTATAATCACCGGCAATAATCGTGTGCGGATCTTTCTTTAACTGAATATAAATCTTGTCGAAATCCTGTAGTTGCGCAGTCGTTCCGTCCGGCTGCAATGGAATGGAATTGTCAGTGAGTGCTGCCGTGATCTCAATATCGTTTCCTAATTTTCCACTTAAACGCAAATCCAAATTTGAGTTTAAAACCAAATCCTGGTTGCTGCCAAACTGAATTCCACGCGCAAAATTTCCACTGTAATTCAATCCATCTAAATTGATAAAAGAATTTGAGTTGACAATCTTTGGCTGATAATAATATCTGTCGTAAAATAAGGAATCGCCTTTGCGAATAATGAGCGGACTTTTATGTTGCGCAACTTTTGAAACATTTACCGGAAGTGTACGGTAATTAAATTGCAAAGAATCTGCTTTAAAACCATTTTTAAAAAATAATTTTCCTGAAGCAAAATCAAGCGTATAATTTTCCGGAGCAATGATCTCATTCGTTGCAGCATTTTTAATCGAGAACGAATTCGGAAAAATACTCAGCGAATCAATCGAGATAGTATCTGATTTTGGCGCAATGAATTTGGTTCTGTAATTTGAAAACTGAGCATAGTCAGGCAAGGTTGTTTGTGCACACAAAAAAGCGCTGTAACAACATACCAAAATACAATATATGCAGAATCGTTTTATCACTTAATTATCGTAAAAATAAAGACATTATTGTATTCAGCGGAATTTATTTACTTTGTAACCTAAAAATACCGATAAACATGAATATTTCTGATGTAATTAAGAAGAGAAGAAGCATTGATCCGGATAATTTTAATGGTAAAATCGTTGAAGAAAATATAATCAATGAAATGCTGGAAGCTGCAAACTGGGCACCTACGCATGGCTTTACAGAACCTTGGCGTTTTGTGGTTTTTGCGAAAGATAAAGCGAAAGCATTTGGACAAATGCATGCTGATCTGTATAAAACATTAACACCGGCAGATCAGTTTTTGCAAAAGAAATATGATAAGCTGAAAAACAGACCAAATTTGACTTCGCATGTGATTGTTTGTGTAAATAAACGCGGCGATAAAAGTAATATTCCTGAATTGGAAGAGATTGCTGCTACAAGCTGCGCGATACAAAATATGCTGCTGGTTGCAGCAGACAATAATGTAGGCACTTTTTGGAGCACAGGCGGCATGTGTTACACCGATGAAATGCGCGAAACATTAGGTTTTGAAAAACAAGACCAGGTTTTAGGTTTTATTTTTGTCGGTCATTATGATATAGCAAATCCTGAAGGAAAAAGAACAACAAGCATAGAAGAAAAAACGAAGTGGATGTAAAAATATTAACTGATAGTGTAGTTTTCTGCTTCTTTTTATTATCTTGTTAATGAAACCATTAAATATTAAAATTATGGCAACTCATTACAAGCTTTTATTTATTTCAGTTTTGATTTTTTTGTTTGGTAATACTAATGTTTTAGCCAACGATCCAGTTTACATACAGCGTCAGCAAAGCTATATAAATGTTGCTTTGACAAATACTAACTCGGATGTCATCACTATACAAGCGTATAAAGGCATTCCGGTAGATTCTTCTATACTAAATACAATTTTAAGAAATTTATTGGCAAAGAGCACTGCTGATTTTGACATCGTTAAACTCATTCGGGTTTTAGAATTTTCTCATGGTGAATATGATAGTTTGATTCTGCCTGTGTTGAGAACGATTCCATTTTGGCTCGAATCAAATGAAACAAACAGAGAATACTGGTCAGAAAATCACATGATCATGTGGATGTCTTCTGATTGGCTGCTGCATGAAAAATATGGAAAAGTAATTGACAGCACTTTAGAAAAAAGATTACGTCATTATTTACATTTAAAAGTTGATTACGGATTTTATGAATTCTTTTCTTCTGTGTATGCGCCATATTGTTTATCTGGTTTGTTGAATCTCGCAGATTTTTCGCAAGACGCAGAAATAAAAGACTTGGCAGCACAAGCATCGCAGAAATTATTAAAAGAATTTATGACATTGTCGAATGATAAAGGTGTTTTCTTTCCGGCTTCAGGTCGAAATTATCCAGGAAAATTTGAAACGGCGTATGGACAAAATCACAACAACCTGATTTATCTGTTAACCGGAAAAGGAGAAATACCATTCTCCGCTTCACACGCAGGCAGCTTTCTCGCAACTTCTGCATTAGAAGTGAGTGATGTAACAAATTCCTGGTCATCTGTGTTGAATGTAACATTTACTTTAGGTCATACACTGCAAGATGGAATTAGTAATATCAACAACACACAATCACCAAAAGATAAAGTTATTTTTCAATGGAGTTCAGGTGCTTATTTTGATCCGCTTGTTGCCACTTCTACCTTTCAATTGGTGAAAGATCTGAATTTATGGGGTCATTTTGAATTTGCAGATTTTGCGCAGTTTTCTTTTCTGCCATCTAGTCTAGCACCTGTTGCGGCTGAACTGGCAAGTTCTATCAGTAAAAGTTCCGGTTTGTATAATCCAACAATCAAAGTATTTAAAAACAAATCGGTTACGCTTTCTTCCATTCAGGATTTCTGGAAAGGTAAAGTCGGCTACCAGGAATGGCCTGTCGTTGTTAATGCAGGAACTTCAGCAGTTTACACACTTTCCGGAAAACCCGATGTGAATTTTGCAGCCAGAGCAGAGTCACACATAAATACGCACTTACCTTATGTACAGCAAAAAGATAATGTGGCGTTGGTGATGTATCGTCCGGAAAAAGGATTGGCTTTATTCGGTTATAAAGGCGAAAAATTAGATGTTGCTTTTCATTGGCAAAATGATAAATTTGATGAAATAAGAGAAGATGGTAACTGGATTTTAGGCCGAGAAGGCAATGGATATGTTGCCGTACGCAGAAGTTGTACCGGCGAAATCAATGGCGTTCGTGCCTGCGATAATCCGGATGGACAAACGTGGGTTTACATGGTTGGCAACAGCGATATGTATGGCAGTTTTGATGCTTTTGAGCAAAAAATTCTTCAGTCGGTTTATGAAGAAAAATGGTATTTCAATACGCCGACTTTGCAATGGGTTTATTATGCAAAAATTGTAGTGGATGGTAAAACTTTAGAGTATGCTTGGAATGGCGATATCTTTTCAGGACCAACTCGTGTGACTGCAATTAAAACGAATAAAAATGATGTAAGTACAGCTGTTTATCCAAATCCGGCGAAAGATAATTTTACAGTTGATGTATCTGCATTCAGAAACCAAAAAATATTAGTTAGAATCGTCAATATAAATGGTGAAGAAGTGTATAATGAAATCGTGGAAAATAATAATGCAGATACCAAAAACATTGAAGCATCAAACTGGTCTGCAGGCATGTATTTTATATTGGTAGAAAGTGAAAAAGATAAATCCGTGCAAAAGGTTATGATTAGTAAATAAGCTACAATTCTGCGCGCAACATTCTGTCTTTGCCGGCGAGATCTTTTTTAATTTCAATATTTTGAAATCCTTTTCGCTGGAGCAAATCTTTTACATGATTTGCATTGAACTCATTCAGTTCAAAATACAGTTTTCCGTTTTTTGCAAGATGTCGTTTGGCAAAATCAGCGATCTTATCATAAAAAATCAACGGATCTTCATCATCAACAAATAATGCTAAATGCGGCTCAAACTGCACCGTAGAAACAGACATCACTTCTTTTTCTTTTGTTGGAATATAAGGCGGATTGCTCACAATTAAGTCGTAAGTCGTAAGTCGTGAGTCGTAAGAAAGATTTAGGATATCATTTAAAATTAACTCAATTTCAACTTCATTTTTACCAGCGTTTTGTTGAGCAACATTCAATGCTTTTTCAGAAACATCCATTGCTGCAACATTCCAATTTGGTTTATTTTTTTTAATCGAAACCGGAATGCAGCCGCTGCCTGTTCCAATATCAAGAAGTGAAAGTGATGATGAAAGTGAAGGTGTATTTAGTTTTGTATTACCTACAACACTTTCATTTTTACTTTCACCTTTACTTATTATCCAATGCACTAATTCTTCCGTTTCAGGTCGCGGAATTAAAACGTTTTCATCTACATAAAATTCCAGACCGTAAAATTCCGCTTTATTAAAAATATACTGAATAGGATAGTGGTTGGATATTTTTTCATAGATATAATTCAGTTCTTCCAATTCATTATCATTCAACGAATAATCTTTTACATCAAAATAGCGTTTTCTGAAATAATCTTCCAGTGTGTATTTAAATAAATTTTCAGCTTCACGATCATCGAATGATTCCTGAAGCATCGGCAAAATGATATTTTTATACTGTTGTACGTTCAATTTTGTATTTTTGCGAAGATAACCAAATATCGCGTCATTGCGAGGCATGAAGCAATCTGTTTCTTATTACAAGATTTCTCACTTTGTTCGAAATGACGGTATTCATTATGATACAGCACGAAACATATATGCGCCGTTGTTTTCAATTGGCAAAACAAGGTGAAAGTTATGTTGCACCAAATCCGATGGTTGGCGCTGTTTTAGTTTACAAGGATAGAATTATTGGCGAAGGTTTTCATGCAAAATATGGTGAAGCACATGCGGAAGTGAATTGCATTAATACAGTAAAAGAAGAAGACAAGCAGTTTATTACGCAGTCAACTTTGTATGTGAGCTTAGAACCATGTGCGCATTTTGGTAAAACGCCGCCTTGTGCTGATTTAATTATCAAACACAAAATTCCAAAAGTAGTGATTGCTGTTCAGGATAATTTTGATGCCGTGAATGGCAAAGGAATTCAGCGCCTGAAAGAAAATAATATTGAAGTGATTTCCGGAATATTAGAACATGAAGGCAAAGAACTGATTAAACATTTTCTATATTTTCATCAATATAAAAGACCATTCATAACACTAAAGTTCGCACAAACAAAAGATGGTTTTATCGGAATAAAAAACGAAGAACTGAAAATTTCAAATGATTTGTCAAAACGATATGCGCATCAGTTGCGTGCAGCACACCAGGCAATCTTAGTTGGTAAAACTACAGTAATTACTGATGATCCGAAGTTAGATGTTCGTCATTGGCAAGGCAAAAATCCTATTAGAATTGTTTTAGGAAGTGAAGATGGAATTCCAAACGATTATTTTATTCTTAACGATAATACAGAAACTTTTTTCTTATCATCAAAAAATGACAAACGTTTAAATGTAAAAGAAATACTACAGCAAATGGCAGCAAAAAATATTATTTCTGTTTTGGTGGAAGGTGGCGCCAATGTATTGCAACAATTCATAGATAGCAATTTATGGAACGAAGCACATATTATTACTTCTGATAAAAATATAAGTGAATTAACATCAACATCAAATGAACATTCTATCAAAGCACCAATAATTACAGGATGTTTGAAACAGCAAATTAAATTGGAAAATAATAAAATTCAAATCTTTATAAACACATGATCTATCTTTTACTTAGTATTCTTTGTTCAACATCGTTAGTTGTTATTTTACGATTATTTTCCAATTATAATATAAAAACAGCGCATGGCATTGTTTTTAATTACTTAGTATGTTGTGTTACCGGATTGCTTTTTGCGGAACATTTGCCTACAGCAACCGAATATTTTAACTGGAATGGCTGGTATGCTTGTTTGTTATTAGGTTCATTGTTTTACATAGTTTTTAATACTACCGGAAAAGCAACCACTATTTTAGGTGTAGCAACAACAAGTTTATTATTTAAAATTTCATTTGTAATTACTGTTTTCGTGGCGTTGTTATTTTTAGGAGACGTAATCACATGGAATAAAATTATTGGAATTATATGTGCAATTACAGCCGTTTTTTTGATCACCTACACTAAAGAAAAGTCAGCAGTTACTGCAACTTCAGCTCAAAAGAAAGAATATATACTGATGTGTTTGTTTGTATTTTTCGGAAGTGGCGCCTGCGACACCGGCTTTAATTTAGTACGATTAAATTTGATTCCGGTTGCTTTGGAACATGTTGCCACGGTTACTATATTTTTTGGTGCATTTATATGCAGTTTCTTATTAAATGTAAAGGACAAATCGTTGTTTCAATGGAAAAATATTGTTGCTGGTTTAGTGTTAGGCATTCCAAATTATGGTTCACTCTATTTTTGGATACAAGCATTAAAAGAATTAAAACTAGAATTCAATTGGGATTCTTCTACTGTTTTTCCAATCAATAATATTGGTGTGGTTTGTTTTTCAGCATTTATAGGTTTTATACTATTTAGAGAAAAATTTTCAATTCAAAAACTAGCAGGATTTGTTTTGGCTGTGGTAAGTATTGTATTTATTGGATTGATTAAGTAATTTTAAAATAAAGATTTTATGAGCAATATTATTGGAACAAAAGAAAATCCGTGGCATTTAAAAACACCACCAAACACTGCCGATTATTTCATGTATAAAGATGTCAATAAAGAAGGTGTTGAAGTGATTGTCTGTGTAGTTGGTAAAACAGTTTTACATTATGATGCGCGATGCATCAATGATTTGTATGCGATGCTAAAGAAACATGATGACTGGATGGATCTTGGTGGTGCTGATGAACAAAAACCGGCCAAAGAAGGAACGGTTGAATTTTGGGGTCGCTCTGTGTCTAATCCTGTTGGCGGCTGGTATGGATTGAAGAAAGGTTTGCGCGGCAGATTTGGTGTATATGTACCACCGTTGATGGAAACATTAGGTTTAGCAGAAGTTACACATGATGCAAAAAATAATAAAATGCGCGCTAAGTAATTTTTGAATTCCTATTTCACGATACAAAACATTGAAGATATTCTTTACAAAGATAAAGCCAGCAAATTTATTGGTTATGCATATACTGTCAACAATGAGCACGATATTAAAGAAAAATTAGAACGCGTAAAGCAATTGCATCCGAAAGCAACGCACCATTGTTACGCTTATCGTTTAGGTTTGGATAAAAATAATTATCGCGCGAATGATGACGGCGAACCAAACGGAACAGCAGGAAAACCTATACTCGGACAAATCGATTCGTTTGGTATTACAAACACTTTATTAATTGTGGTGCGTTATTTTGGCGGAACAAAATTAGGCGTTTCCGGTTTGATTGATGCGTATAAAGAATGTGCGAAAATGACACTGCAGTCAACACAAATTATTGAACAAAAGATGTTGAATTATTATGAAATTAAATGCGATTATTCAAGCATCAATAAGGTTTACCAAATTATACACACAATGAATGCTACAATCATAGAGCAATATCTAGATAATCAATCTAGATTTTTAATTTCAGTTGATCAGGATAAAATTACAACGCTTGAAAATAAATTAACAAATGAAAAGATTGATTTTAATTTTATGAAATAGTATATTTGTTATATGAAAAGAATAATATACAGCGTTGCCGTTTTTCTATGGAGTCAGTTCTTATTGTCTTGTACATCTTGTGGCTGTAAGAGAACAGACAATCATGTTAATTCGCATTTTGATATTCAAGGTATGTCGGTCGGTTTTAGTGATAAACAACAAGCATACTACGAATATAGTTCAGATACATCGATTCGTAATTTTGCAATAACTCAGGATTCTGCTGTTTTGGAAAGCGATAAATTTTCTTTGTTGGTCTTATTTAAATTAAAATATGTCGCTCAAAATACAAAGTTTAATTTTTCCTTAATAAATTCTGCGTATGCTTGTAGTCCTATAGAAGTAGGTCAGTCTGGTTCTCAAGAAGCAATTGATTCATTTTATATTCAATCAGTTGGAAGTCTAAAATTTATCTCTTATGATGTAGATACATTTTTTACTTTAAATCATTTGAATACATTATCGGTCTATAGAAATGATTCTATTTTTTCGCTTCCAATAACAAGTAATAATGGTGGTATTGGCACTAACGGAACTATTGATTATATCAGCAACAACAAGATTTATTTTAGGTTTAGCAATAGCATTTCAACATTTATTACAAATAATGAATTTGTAAGGTTCAGGATAGTGTTGAAATTAAAGAATGGAGAACGATATGAAGCTCTTACAACTGCTGTAAAATTGATTTAAATTTTTACCTTATTCGCTTCGGCAAACTTCTTCTGAATTGCTCAAAGTCAATATCAATAACCAAATCTTGATTCCAGTATTGTTCAAAATCTGCTTGTTGCAGTTTTCGTTTTTGACGCACTAAATTTTCAAACGAATTTTTTGTCAGCATTTGTTCCAGCCAGAGTGCGTATTCAAACTCGCCGGTTTGAATTTCGTTTTCATGTTGCTTCAATAAAAGATGTGTTGATTTTATTAATTGTGTCAGATTCTTTATTTGTTTTTTATCTTGTAAAGATTTAAAAAAATCCAACAGGATTTGTTCAATAATTGTCGGCTGATTGTCGCGAATCGTATTAATTTCTTTTTCTAAAAAATTATAAGAATACAGCGCTGATTCAATTTCTTTTGTGTCAATATGCGCCAGCATTTGCAGTAATGTGTAATTGATCTTATGATAAGAATCAATATTGTTCCAGAATTCCTGCAGTTTGTTGATACAGTAAAAAAAACGTTTATAATTTTTAGATGATAAAAATATTTCGGCGCAATTTCCATAGAAACGCCATTTGCTTGTGTTGTCTAATTCTTCAGTACTTTCAATCCATGTAATTAATTGATTTGCGATTTTATTGCCTTCGTCAAATCGACCGGAAACATTATAAAAGAATGATTGCAACGACGCCAGACTCCATTCTACTTTGTATTTTATTTCTGCATCGTTTTGTATGATTTGTAAATATGCTTGTTCTTTTTTTATCCATGATAAAGCATCATCGAAATTTAGCAAGTTAATCTCGCTTAAACATAAATTATGAATCGCTGACGGCAATTGATATGGATTGCTGGCGTTTATATTTGGATTCTGCGTATGCAATTCTACCAGTTTTTTGCAATAAAGATTCTGCGCTTTTTTTTCACCGGTATGATTGTAATAAAACACCAAACTTTCAATTGCATAAATTTTTGCAATGATACAATCAGCATTCATCAAAATAGTTTCAATCTCATTTTTGATGTTGTCGTAAAATAGTTTATCTTTTTTAGTTTTGATATAACCAATGCGATTACGCGCTTCTACCAATTGTAAAACTTTATGACGTGCGTTTTGTGTTTGCGTAATTTTCAAGTGTGCTTCTCTTCGTTCATCAAATAATTTTTGAAGATCCGTTTCTGTAATTCCGTGCAAACGCGTTGAAGCAATTATTTTTGACTGGTAAGAAAATAACAATGATAAAAACTCGAAACGTTCATAATCATAGATCATTTTCTTCGCTTTTTCCAGTTCATTAATCGCCTGATTCCAAAGCGCTTTCTGAATCAAAACTTCAATATTTTGAATCTTATCGATTAATAAATTATCAACGGAATTTTCCGTTCTGTAATTTTTTAAAACCTTTAAGATGAGCTGATACAAATAGTATTTGGTTTCCGCAAAATGCTTGGTTACATACTCATCTTTGATCGCGCTTTTTATTTTTCGTTCATCATAAGCACTTGCCTTTTCAATAGCATTATATAAATGCATGTATTTTTGTTCTTTCTTATCACCTGAAAAATAAAGCTTAAAGTAGCGCTTTTCCGATTTGTCTAATGACTGAATCAACTCAAACAAATAATCTTTTTTAGACATTCACTTAAAATTATTTTCTAAATTACAATTATTGGAATAGAATTTGATATTTTCGATTTATAAAAAATGAATAAATGAAAAGACTTTTACTACTTGGCGTAATTCTACTTACAGTTGCAGCTTTTGCACAAAATAATTTAACCGGACAATATGCATGTTGTCGCAATACTTTTATGCTGACTTTAAAACCAAATAATGAATTTACATTGGTGCGTAATATACTTGGCGTTGATGATTCAAGAACCGGTACTACGACTGTAAAAGGAAAAATAGAAAAGACAAATGAAGGTTTTAAATTAGTACCATCAACTTATCAAACTGTACAGAAATTATACAGTAAAAAGAAAAAGAAAAAAATATGGATGCTGATGCCAACTTCGTCAGTATATAAAAAGCAAGTGTTCTTGAAAACAGAAAATGATGACTTGTTTTGGAAGCAAGAAAATGACTGGCAAAAATTGTATAAATCAGAATAAATGAACATATTAAGTTATCAGTTTTTTTTAATTTCCATAACCTTAAAAATATAACATGAAAATTTTATTATATTTTATTGCTGGCTTGTTTGTGTTTCATCATTCATTGGCACAAAGCAATAAAAAAGCAAAAAAATGGAATAGTTTAGGTATTGAAAAAATTAAACTAAAACAATATGCTGAAGCTAGTGATGCGTTTAGTGAAGCAATTAAATTGGATAATTATTATAGTGAAGCATTTAATAACAGAGGCATTGCGATCGCATTTATGGAAGATTATTTAATTGCTATAGAAGATTTTACAATAGCAATACAAATTGATCCGAAATATACGGAAGCATATTACAATAGAGGCAAAGCGAATTTAAATTTAAAAAATTATACGGAAGCCATAAGCGATTTTAATACAGCCATCTCGTTAAAGAAGGCAGATGGTGATATTTATTTAGAAAGAGCAAATGCTAAAATGGGTCTGAAATTATTTACAGATGCAATTCAAGATTATACAAATTCGATACAGTTTACACCCAATAATCCAAAAGCATTTTATGCAAGAGCGATGGCGAAGTATAATTTAAAAGATGTAAAAGGCGCAATTGCTGACTATACAAAAAGTTTGGCATTGGATTCGAGTGATTTTGCTGCGTATAATGAGCGTGCACTAGCAAAAATGGATATTCATGACCTTGATGGTGCTCTTGCAGATTTTTCAAGATCAATTCAACTCAATCCAAAGTATATTGTCGCAGTGATAAATTTAGGTAGATTGCAGTATTCACTCAGTAAATATACAGATGCGTTAAGAGTGTATAATAATTATATGATGAATAATACATCACCTGATTATTTATATATAGACAGAGGTAATATTTATTTGACGTTAAAAGAATATAAAAAATCAATCGATGATTTTACCAAAGCTATTGAAATAGATGCCAATAATAAAGAAGCATACAACAACAGGGCTGCGGCAAAAAAAGAATTGCAAGATTATAAAGGTGCTTATGATGACTGCTCGCAGGCAATAAAATTAGATGCGAATTACTTAGGTGCTTATTTTAACAGAGGCGTAATTTTAATAGATTTAAAAGACTATCCAAGTGCAATTAATGATCTTACTTATGTAATTCAATCTGATATGTATGCTACTGATGCACTCTTTTACAGAGCAAACGCGTACGAAAAACTAATAGATTACAGCAATGCAATTGCTGATTATACAAAAATTATTTCAATAAACTCAAATGATGGCGTAGCTTACAGAAAAAGAGGCGTAGCAAAAGTAAATGCCCATCAACAAGCGAGCGGTTGTGCAGATTTAGCCAAAGCAATAGAACTAAAAGAAACTTTTGCGAATTATTACTTTAAGCAATACTGTCAATAAAGTGCATTTCTGAGTTTAATCAAAGAAAAACTCAAAACGCAATTTATAATCTAAAATCTTTTTACCTTTATGTAATGAAAAGCATATTATTTTTCATAAACATTTTTTTTTCAATGTCAATTGTATTTGGGCAATCAAATAATACTATACTTACAACAGGTAATGGATATATAGTAGATTCGCTAATAAAAGATATACAAACAAAAAATACATCTGCTACACCACAGGATTATTTATACAGCGCAATAAAACTATTGATTTCGCGTGATTATGACGGTGCTATAACACAAGTGAATGCTGCTATCAAACAAGATGAATATTATGAAGATGCCTACTTAATCAGAGGCATGGCAAACCAATATAAAAAAGATTATTTAAGAGCAATATATGATTTTTCGATAGTAATTAGTTTGAATGACGAGTACAAAGAAGCATATTTTTTGCGTGCTGCTGTTCGAAAACTCAAAAAAGATTATACTGGTGCACTGAATGATTACACAAGAGCCATAGATGTTGATGATGAATACACAGACGCTTACTACAAACGTGGTATTTTAGAATTGGAACTCAGCAAGAAAACAGAAGGTTGCCAGGATTTGAAAATGGCAAGTGACTTAGGATATAAGAAAGCTGATGCAATTATACAGAAGTATTGCCAGTAAAATTTAACCGATCTCTAAACTGCCACCGTTGGTTATAGTTAATTTGCCGCCTTCAATGACCAAACCACCTTTAATCTTTACATGCGAATTGTCTTTAATTTCGACATTTGCACCATCATTGATTTTCATATTTTTATTAGTGTTGTCCGTCAAAACAATTGTAGTATCGATCTGAGTTTGGCAATGTGTGCATTCTATGTGTGATGCGTCTGTTTCAACAAAATCATTAGCGCCACACTGCGGACAAACTATCTTATTTTTATGGGTGTCAAGATATTCCATGAATCAATAAATTTCCATCGCTTCTAACTTTTCCGCTTTTGTTTTCACTTTTACAGATTTCACAAAAACACCGATTTGGTCGATCGCTTTATTGGCTTCAGGTAAGATACCGCCAAAATATTGCCATACATGCATCATTTTTGGATAAATATCCATTTCTACTTTAACACCGGCATCATTCATTTTACGTGCCAGGCGTGTAGAATCATCTAATAATGTTTCATTATCACCAACCTGAATATAAGTTGGCGGAAATCCTTTGAAATCGGCAAACAATGGTGATATCAATGGATTGGTAGGATCGCTGTCAGCACAATATCTTTTTGCAAATATTTCTACCAAATGTGGCTGAACCATCGGATCAACATTTTTTTTGGTTTTCATGGAATCGCCGCTCATGGTTAAATCTGTCCATGGTGAAAGCAACACGCAACCTGCTGCTTTTTGCAATTTTTCTTTACGAATAATTTGCAGCAACGCTAATGTTAAACCACCACCTGCAGAATCGCCCATGATAAAAATATTTTCATAGCCATCTTCTACCATTTGCTTGTAAGTATTCACCACATCAATCACTGCAGCCGGATATGGATGTTCAGGTGCTTTGCGGTAATCGACTGCTAACGCTTTGTAGCCGGAAGCGCGAGCAATTCTGCCAATCAACGCACGATGTGTGTTGACCGAACCCATTACATAGCCACCACCATGCAGATATAATATGGTTTTTGATTTTCCATAATTGTCAGGTACAAACCAAGCGGCGTTTAATCCTGCATATTGTATTGGTGTTTTCTCTACAAAACGCGGAAATTTAGTAATGTAGGAAGCGCGTTCAAAACCAACTCTAACAGTATTGGATTCGGTTTTGTGTATGAAAAGACTTTTTCTGAACGAATTAATCACAGTTTTCACTGCCAAACTTTGGACACTTTGCATGTAGTTGTTTACGTTTATTAATACTAAATTAACAAAATATACTCAAAAACGAATTGATTTAAGGCAAAAAAGTGTTTTCTGTGCGAATACGATATGAACATTTTTTATGTAAAATATTGTAAAGAACAGCTAATTGATTGATAAATAAAACAATAGTAGTCTTGGTTATAAACATACAGTCACTTTTTAGTAAAATAAAAAAGACTTGCAATGGTATAAAATATTGCAAGTCTTTTTGAAATTGTATTTTTACTAAAACGGATATTTATTTGCGGCAATTATTACATCGGCAATTGCACGGCGCGTATCTTTCGGATTAATATCGTAATCTTTTAACAAAGAGTTCACTACGCGTTTCATCGCAAATTTTTCTACACCATTTGCATAACTGTCTATGGCATTATGCGCAGCTTTGCGCGCAATTTCAATTGCATCATACACATATAATTGCGTCATTTTTATTTTTGTTTTTAACGCATCTTTATCTGAATTTGCATCTGCTTTTAATTTTTTTACGCGCAATATTGCTGATTCAGCCATAAATGCAACCGACATGATATCTGCTAAATTCATTACAATTTCCTGTTCGTGTTCCAACTGCGTTTTCAGTTTTCTGCCTGCTGCGCCTGTAATAATCATAAATACAGATTTCAAATTTGATACTATTTCGCTTTCATCAGCCATAAAACCATTGTTGAATGGATTGAAATTTTGTGCAATACCAACCGGAATGGTTTTCATCGCGTCATTGATTTTTAATTCTTTCGTTTTGAAAGCACGTTTGTAAAATTCTGCCAACGCTAACATTCGGTTTATCTCGTTTGTTCCTTCGTAGATCTTGGTAATACGTGCATCGCGGTATGCCATTTCTACACCGGTTTCCATGGAGTAACCCATTCCGCCGTGTACTTGGATCGCTTCATCCGCTGTCCAGCACATGGCTTCAGAACCTTGCACTTTTAAGATGGCACATTCAATCGCGTATTCACGCATAGAGTTTATTTTTGCATCATTTTCTGTTGCACCATTTTGTTTTAGTTCGTTATATTTTTTATCAACATCAGCACCAACACGGTAAGCAGCAGATTCATTAATGAATGCGAGCGTTGCCATTTGACCAATTTTTTGTTTGATAGCACCGAATTGTGCAATCGGTTGTTCAAATTGAACACGTTGATTAGCATATTCTACCGATTTATTTACGCCAAATTTCATTCCACCAACGCCACCGGCACAAATTTTGATTCTTCCGTTATTCAAAATATTCAACGCCATGTTGAATCCTTTTTCGCGTTCGCCTAATAAATTTTCTTTTGGAATGGGAACATTATTGAAGAACAATTGCACTGTTGAAGATGCTTTGATACCCATTTTTTTCTCTTCTTTACCAATTTCAATGCCGCCAAATTCTTTTTCAACTATAAAAGCAGATAATCTTTCGTCATTATCGATTTTCGCGAATACAATAAAAATATCAGCAAAACCACCATTGGTGATCCACATTTTTTGTCCGTTTAATATATAATGTGTGCCTGCTTCATTCAATACTGCTTTTGATTTTGCAGAATTAGCATCAGAACCGGAACCTGGTTCTGTTAATGCGTAAGAACAAGCATATTCGCCGGTTGCAATTTTTGGTAAATATTTTAGTTTTTGTTCATGCGTACCATAAAATACAATAGGCAAGGAGCCAATCGAAACCTGCGCACCAATGGTAGTTGCGAATGCTAAGCCGATTGCCAATGCTTCAGTAAACAACAAACCAGTATTGAAATCCAAACCCATTCCACCATATTCTTCAGGAATAGACACGCCACATAAACCTAATTCTGACGCCTTTCTGAATAATTCAAGCACGATTTCTTTATCTTTTTCAGCATCTAATTGCGCAACGCGCTCAATGCCTAAACCATGTAATTCTGTTATACAAAAGTCGTGTACGGTTTGCCATATCATTTTCTGTTCTTCCGTAAATTCTTCCGGAATAAATACATCTTTTGGATCAGTTTCAGAGAATAAAAAATTTCCACCGATTAATTTACTTGTGATTGCTGCCATTTTATAATTTTTTTTAAAGTTACTACTAAAATACAATGCATGCATTGCATTAATGATTATTTAATGAAGTTTAGCAACTAATTAACTGTTGTTAAGTGCGATTTGGTAAATTAGTTACTTTTTTAAATAATTTCCTTGTAATCAATTTATTAGGATTGTTAAAATTCTTTTTAACAAGTTTTTAACCTGCAACTCATTTGCAAAAAGTGAAATTTTCAAAACGGCTTGTCTATTTTTGTAACAGTTAAATTTTATTATTTAAACAGAAACATAAACTACCAGAAGAAAATGAAGAAAATAATTTTATCACTGTTATTGGTTACAAGTTTACTAAGTAATCAAACATATGCAAATAATGGTTTCTGTAATTTACTAGAGAAAGTATGTTCTCAGAAAAATATAAACTTAGATGCATTTGCAGATTTCTTTCAAAAAGTAGGTATCAATGTCAGTAAAGTAACTGATGTTGCGATGTATGCAAATGTATTTAAATGGTTATATACACCATATCGCTATGGTGGCAAAACGGAAAAAGGAATCGACTGCTCTAATTATGTATTTAAATTAACCAGCGAAGCATTTTGCGCAGATTCTTATGCGACATCAAGCCAGTTGGCTTCTATGACTGAATACGTTGACAAAGAAGATTTGAAAGAAGGTGATTTGATTTTTTTTAATGTACATGGCGGCGGTATTTCACATGTTGGTGTGTATTTGCAAAACGGAAAATTTACACATTCTTGTTCATCAAAAGGTGTAACGATCAGTGATTTAAACGAGCCATATTGGAACGCTCGCTACTGCAGAGCAGGAAGAATTATTAAGTAAATACTCAATTAGTATAAAAGTGAAGCCATCTGAAAAGATGGCTTTTTTATTTAATTAAACATAACACTACAATTTTCAATTCCGTTGTTCAATTCAATATTTTTGTTTCATAAATAACTACTATGTTACAAACATCTGATACACTGAACAGAGTTTCCGAATCGGCAACCATCAAAATGGCGCAATTGAGCAGAGAATTGTCTGCAAAAGGCGTGAACGTAATCTCGCTTTCATTAGGCGAACCTGATTTCAACACACCACAACATATTAAAGAAGCTGCGAAACAGGCAATAGATTCAGGTAAGTATGATTCATATTCACCGATTTCAGGATATTTGGACTTAAAACAAGCAATCTGCGAAAAATTAAAACGCGATAATAATTTAGAATACAAACCGGAAAATATTGTCGTTTCTACAGGTGCGAAACAATCGTTAGCAAATGTGTTTATTTCGTTTTTGAATGAAGGCGATGAAGTAATTATACCTGCGCCGTTTTGGGTTTCTTACCCGGAACAAGTGAAATTATGTAATGCAAAATGTGTTTTCATACCAACAACCGTTGATGCAGATTTTAAAATGACGGCTGAACAATTAGAAAAAGCCATCACACCGAAAACAAAATTTTTAGTGTATTCTTCACCAAGTAATCCAACAGGTGCTGTTTATACAAAAGAAGAAATAGAATCGTTTGTGAAAGTGTTAGAAAAATATCCTGACGTCCATATTATTTCAGATGAAATTTACGAACACATTAATTATACTGGCAAGCACATTTCTATTGCGGAATTTCCATCAATGAAAGACAGAACGATAGTAGTAAATGGACAGGCGAAAGGTTACGCGATGACCGGCTGGCGAATAGGTTATATAGCAGCACCTGCATACATCGCAAAAGCATGCGATAAATTGCAAGGACAAATTACATCAGGCACCAACTCAGTAGCTCAACATGCAACAATTACAGCACTTTTAGGCGATCAGGCACCGACAGATGCGTTTCGTGAAGCATTTAAAAAACGAAGAGATTTGGTGTTAGCCATATTGAAAGAAATTCCGAATGTAAAATGCAATATTCCGGATGGTGCGTTCTATGTTTTTCCGGATTTAAGCGCTTATTTCGGAAAAGATTTTAATGGCGAACCTATCAAAGATGCCGATGATTTGGCACTCTATTTATTGCATGAAGGACATGTTGCCGCAGTGAGCGGTACCGGTTTTGGCGCGCCTGAATGTATTCGTTTTTCGTATGCAGCTTCTGAAGAAAATTTAGTGGAGGCATTTAAACGTGTGAAGCACGCATTGGCAAAATTAGTATAATATTTCGATAAGCATAGTTGAGATGGCATCGCTTTAAGCGATGCCATCTGTTTTTATTTTCTTATTTTTACAGCATGTCATCTGACATTGATATATCTAAATTTGAAAACAAGCGCATATTAGTGATTGGTGATATTATGCTGGATGAATTTATTTATACAACTTCTACTAAAAATTCACCAGAATATAAAAACGTACCGATCTTAAATATTACTGAAAAAAAACAGTATTTAGGCGGTGCAGCAAATGTTGCGCTGAACATCAAAAAACTAAAAGCAATACCATATTTAGTAGGTTCGGTTGGTAATGATACATCTTCCGAAAAGATCTATGAATTGCTCCATGAAAATGGTTTGTCGAACGAATATGTATTCACTAATTATCAGCAAAAAACAACCACTAAAACGAGAGTTTTTCAAAATGGAAAACCAGTTTCAAGAATAGATGAAGACGTTGCAAAAGAAAGTATGACTGATGTTGTATATCAGTTTTTACTAAAGAATATTCATGCCGCAATTACCAACCACAAACCTCATGCAATTATCTTGCAAGATTACAACAAAGGCGTGTTGAATCCATTTTTGATTGCTGAAATTTTGAAACTGGCAAATGAACATAAATTATTAGTTTGCGTAGATCCGAAATTTGAGAACTGGAATTTGTATCAAAATGTTGACTTATTTAAACCTAATTTGAACGAATTAAAAGTGATGTGCAATGAGTTAAATAGTACAGATGAAAATTTAGAAAATAGTGCAAAAGCACTACACCAAAAGATCAATTTTAAAAACCTTTTAGTGACGCTTGGTGCTGATGGAAATTTTATTTTCAATAGAAATAAATCTCAAATCTCAAATCTTACATCTCAAATCTCAGAACCTGACGTTTGCGGCGCCGGCGATACAGTTATTGCTGTTGCAACTCTTGGTTTGTTGTGTGGTTTTTCTTTAGAACATATCGCTGAATTATCAAATAAAGCCGGTGCAATTGTTTGTCAAAAAGAAAATGTGCAGCCCGTTTTTTTTGATGAATTGTTGAAATAAGTAATTGTACACTAAAATTACTCATGTTATAAACATTAAAAATAGTTAAGTGCTAAATAAATAGCTCCAAAAATGCTATTTTTGTGCTTCAAAATTTAGAAAATGCAAAAATATCTTACATTATTATTCATTGGTTTTGGCTGTTTTTCATTC
Organism: Chitinophagales bacterium; assembly: GCA_046329815.1. Lineage (GTDB taxonomy): Bacteria > Bacteroidota > Bacteroidia > Chitinophagales > JADIYW01 > JADJSS01. The sequence continues at coordinate 123,816 of JAXLTY010000001.1, read as the reverse complement.
GCGCAAAATACATCCAAAACAAAAACAACAACGACTAAACCTGCTGCAAAAACTACAACAGCAAAAACGCCGGCAACAGCAACTGTTTTTAAATCAAAATTAGATTCAATCTCATATTTCATCGGAATTCAAATTGGCGAAGACATGAAGAAAAATGGCGTATCGACTTTGAAACCAAATAATATCAGTAAAGGTATTGCAGATGCATTTGCAGGAAAAACACCTGCAATTGACATGCAGGCGACTATGCAGCTAGCACAGGCATACTTTGCAGAACAACAAGCAAAAAGAGATCAGGAAAAAAGCGCTAAAGCAAAATTATTTTTAGATCAGAATAAATTAAATCCGGCTGTAAAAACAACTGCGAGTGGTTTGCAATATGAAATTTTAAAAGATGCAACTGGTGCAAAGCCAACAGCAACGGATAAAGTAAAAGTACATTACACCGGAAAATTAACAGACGGAAAAGTATTCGACAGTTCAGTTGGCGGCGAACCGGTTTCATTCCAATTAAATCAGGTAATTCCAGGTTGGACAGAAGGTTTGCAATTGATGCCGGTTGGTTCGAAGTTCAAATTTGTAATACCAGGAAACATTGCGTATGGCGAACAAGGCGTTCCGCAAGCAGGAATCGGACCTAATGAAACGTTGATCTTTGAAGTGGAATTATTAGATATCGTGAAAGAAGAACCGCAAATGCAGGTTCCGCAAGTGCCTTCTAATATGCCAAAAAGTGAACAATAAATAAACTATCTAAATAAATAAAAGTAATCAAATGAAAAAAAATGTATTCGTTGTAGCAACTTTAGCAGCTGTTTTTTTTGCAGGTTGTAACACAAAAGGTGGTGGTTATTCTTCCACAAAACCAAGTAAAGATGTTGATTCTGCATCATATACGATTGGTGTTTTATTAGGAAAAAATTTAAGAGGCGGTCAAATTGACAGCACATTCAATATAGACTTGATTGCTCAAGGTATTTATGATGAATTGAACAGCAAAAAATTAGCGATTCCATTTAACGGTGAAGCTAGTGTATTAATTATTCAGGATTATATTTTGAAAAAAAATACAGAGTCTGGAAAAAAATTCTTAGAAGCAACTGCTAAAAAATCAGGCGTTAAAAAAACTGCGAGTGGTTTATTGTATGAAGTAATAAAAGAAGGTAATGGTCCAAAACCAACTGCAAACAACATCGTAAAAGTACACTACAAAGGTACACTTACAAATGGTACTACTTTTGATAGTTCTGTTGACAGAGGTGAACCTGCAGTATTTCCTTTAAACCAGGTAATTAAAGGATGGACAGAAGGTTTGCAATTGATGCCTGTTGGTTCTAAGTATAAATTCTATGTGCCTGGCGATTTAGCTTACGGTGCGCAAGGCCAGCCACAAGGTGGTATCGGACCAAATCAAGTATTGGTTTTTGAAGTAGAATTATTAAGCATTGAAAAAGAAATGCCGAAAGAAGAAGCACCACAACAAGGAAATGCTGATATTCAAAAAATGATTGAAGAACAAATGAAAAAACAAAAAGCACAAGGTAAATAATTGTTCTTTTCTATATCAAAAAGTCAACCGCTTTGGTTGACTTTTTTTATTTTAAAATTGTAAATTGTATAAGAAATTTTAATAATCCGAATAAATTAAAAGTAGAATCACATGAAAATATACACTAAAACAGGCGATGACGGAACTACAGCATTGTATGGCGGCAAGCGTTTATCGAAAGCAGATTTGCGCATCGAAGCATACGGCACTGTTGATGAATTGAATTCATTTATTGGAATCGTTTTGTCTTTTATAGAAGAAAAAGAATATACAGAATTGCTGATTAATATTCAAAGTCGCTTGTTTGATATTGGAACGCATTTGGCTGCTGAGCCAGGTAAAAAAAATCTTATTCTACCTGAAATAAATGAAACTAATATTGCGTTATTGGAAACATATATCGATAAAATGAATGAAGATTTGGAAGAATTAAAATATTTTATTTTACCAAGCGGAAACCTTGCGATTGCGCATTGTCATGTAGCGCGTACGGTTTGCAGACGCGCAGAGCGATGTGTAGTGCGTTTGGCTGAGCATGATACAGTTGAACCTGTTTTGTCAAAATACTTAAATCGTTTGTCAGATTTTATGTTTGTGCTGGCACGCAAATTTGCCAAAGATGCCGCTTTGCCTGAAATTATCTGGAAAGCACACTGATTATCAGGCGTTAACAACTATTTTTCAAATAATTTTGTTTTTTAAAAAATCGATATATATTTGCACTCTTTAAGGAGCGCATAATTGAAGCTTCTTGATAATTTGTCATTAAAAAAAATAAATAATATACTATGTATTGGACATTAGAATTAGCATCGTATCTGGAAGAAGCGCCATGGCCTGCTTCAAAAGATGAATTGATTGATTATGCCATCAGAACGGGTGCGCCTTTGGAAGTGATTGAAAATTTACAAGAGCTGGATGACGATGAAGAACTGTATGAAAGCATCGAAGATATCTGGCCGGAATATCCAACAAAAGAAGACTTCTTGTTTAACGAAGATGAGTATTAATTCATAATACTTATTAAAAAATGCCACACAAATTGTGTGGCATTTTTTATTTCAATTGTTTAATCAGTCGTTCTACATATTTACCGATAATATCAAATTCAATGTTGACTTGCGTTCCGATTTTATAAGTAGAAAAAATTGTATGCTCAAAAGTGTATGGAATAATAGAAACAGAAAATTTTTTCTTTTTGGATTTTACAACTGTCAGGCTGGTTCCGTCAATACACACCGAACCTTTATTGACTAACGTAAATAAAGATTTTTTATCAAACTCAAAATAAAAATTCCAACTGCCGTTTTGTTCTTCAATTTTAGTAACAGTTGCCGTTTGATCGACATGACCTTGAACCATGTGTCCATCTAAGCGTGCGCCGGCTTGCATCGCTCGTTCTAAATTAACTTTACTTCCTTTTTTTAAAACAGATAAGGTAGTGATATCAAGCGTTTCTTTAATTGCCGTAACAGTATGAGAAATCTTATCTTGCTTTACTACAGTCAAGCAAACACCATTATGCGAAACACTTTGATCTATTTTTAGTGCTTTTGATAAATTGCTTTTTACAGTAAAATGTACATTTGTTCCATCTTTTTTAATGGCAACAATTTCTCCGATTTCTTCTATAATTCCTGTGAACATTATTCTCTGAATAAATGAATATAACCGCTTAATGGTTTATCTAATTTTTTTACACCGTCAATCGTTTGGTAATAAACATCACAAACATAATAATACACGCCTGTAAATAATGGTTTGTTAGTTTTATAATCGTAGCCATTCCAGTTAATATCAGGATTGGTGGTTTCAAACACTAAATTTCCCCAACGGTTGTAGATTTTCATGTCTATTTTTTCTACGAAACGAATCGGATAAATAGGAGTGAATAAATCATTTTGTCCATTGCCATTTGGTGTAAATGTATTTGGTAATTTGTATAACGGACAATTGTCCACGCATACTTTATTGGATAAAACACTTTCGTTTCCATTTTTGCGAATTGCCTGAACTGCATAACAACCAGCCAAAGAACGAACATTTAAGATGTGTGTATAGTTATTGAATAAACTACCTACAATGCTGTCTATTTGCTTTAAAGTATCATTAGTCAGTTTTGCATAAAAAATGCGGATTTTCGTTATATCGTCTATTTTACAACTTCCGTTTTGATTGAATGTCCAGGTTAGATAGTTTTTGTAATCAGCTGTGTCAAGTTTATCATCTGAACAGAAATTGTTTACTGTTAAAACAGGTGTACACGGTAAAATTGTATCGCGCGGTCGCTCACAAACTTCTTGTGAAAAATTGATCAATGGTGATTTTAAACCGGTAATAGGATAAGCACCAATTGCTTTTACTTTATAACAATATAAACTATCGTTTTGAAGATTAAGATCTCTGTAAGTTGTAATGTTTACAGTTGTTAGCGAATCAAATGTAGAACTGCTTGGCATCTTTCTGAAAATAGTGTAAGAACTATTTAACCAAGGAACATTAAAAAACCAAGATAAATTCAAAGATTCAAATGCAGGCGCTACATTCAAAAATACGGAAGATGCAGATTCACTGATACCTAAGCTATCTGTTGCGCGTGCAAAAAAAGCAACTCTGTAATTATATGCATTTGCAACAGTATTTAAACCGGTATCTAAAAATGATGTGTCATTAATTGATGAAAAAGAAGCAAATGTTTTGGTGTTGATCAATGTATAATTATTTGCAATTCCGGCTGCTCGATATAATTTAAAAACATAAGGACCAGGGTTTGTAATTGTATCTAATTTATCTGCAAACGGACGCGACCATTCAATATAAATTTGTCCGGTGCTTGCATCTGTATTTCGTACGTCAATATTATATATCAAAGGTAAATCTGCAGGTACCAAAATACAGGTTTCGTCTGATGCTAAACTTGCAAATGGATTGATGATAATTCCGGAACTTGTTCTGTCTCCGAAATTGGCAACTACTCTATAACTATATTGATTTCCGGTGCGAATAGTATTATCAATGAACGAGTAATTGCTGGTAGTTCCGATTTTTTCATAACCGGCACTTGCCAAATCATTATTGCATGTATCTAATGGAAAATTACATCCTTTTTTTCTCCAAACAGAGAAATTAATAAATCTCGCACTGCCTGCACAAGTGTATAAACTGTCCCATTTTAAACGAACAGTTTTATTAAGAATATTCAAGGTAGAAGTTACATTTGTCGGCGGTGGCGCATACACTCTTATAGCTAATGTTTTAGAATCCGTTAATGGTGGTGTGTTGAAATTGTCAACCGCATTGAATACAATCAGATAATCATTTTTAATTAAATGATCACAGGATGTTCGCCATGTAAATAAACCGTTTACTGGATTCGCCGGAATTCCGGCAACAAAAGTAGCAGGACTGGTTGGTAAGGTAAACGGCGCTCCGTTTGCAGATAAAGTTACTTTGTCAGAAACATTTGGATCATCTGCAACAATGGGAATCGTAATTGTGTCACCTGCGATAACGCATAGTTGTAATGGAACTGTAATACGTGGTGGTTTATTCTGCGTAGCAGAAACTATGATTTGCAAATCACGAATAACAGTTCCGATTAAGACACCTGCACGATATTCTCGTATCAATATAGCAATATTATAAATACCTACACGTTGCGGTGCGTCCCAACGCAATTCGCCTGTACGTTGATTGATCGATATTTGATTGTTTGGACCAGGCGCAATTAAATTTGGCGGCGTGTAGCCACTTACCGGCAAGCCGCTTGCTTGTTGTGGCGCTATAATGGTAAAAGATAAACTATCACCATCAGGATCAAACGCATTTGGATTATGAATAAATAATTCATCAACGTTACCATATTCAATTGGTGGATTTAATAATTGTGGTGAACTATTATAACCTAAAATTCCGGGATTAACTACAATTACTGTATCTTCCAGATAGAACAACGTATTTACAGAATTATTGATATTGATGATCTGGTCGATACGATTTGGATCGCTCATACCTACAACATAGGTAAATGGTGCAGAATAGGTGTGAATACCTACATATTTATTTTGCTTGATATCAGCATCTAAAAATATTTGCGAAACGCGGTCAATAGAGTCAAAGGTACCGTCGCCCCAAGAAATACCTAAGCGCGATCTGTCTGCATCGGCACTGGTTCCACTTACTTTTGTATAGGTTGTTATTGTAAATTTATAAGTAAAACCGGAAACATGGACATAGGTAATTTCACCGGCGCGATTATGTGTTGCAAACGTATTGAACGCAATAAATATGAAGAAAAAAGAACATATTATTTTGTGAAGTTGCTTCATGCAGTAAATCTAAAAACAGTTTGTATAAAATAATACTGTAAATATAAAATTGCTCGCTGTAATATCAACTTTTTATGGCAAATTTGTCTTATAAATAACTAATTTTATTAAAAATAAAAAAGATGGCAGACCAATCACCAATTAATAATCCGACAATAACAAACGCAGTGAATGCTGAAAAGGATAAACCACATCCGGTTAAAAGGTTTTTCAAGCGGTTATTCCTATCGCTTTTTTTTATTTTGATAGTTGGAAGCATCGTTGTGTATGCGATTTTTAACTATACTTATAGTGATGGAAACCGCGCCGGTACTTTGATTAAATTTTCAAAAAAAGGATACGTTTTTAAAACGTTTGAAGGTGAACTGAATTTAGGTGGTGTTAATCCGATTCCGGGAAATACGATTGCCAATAATATGTGGATTTTTTCTGTAAAAGATGAAGCTGTTGCTTATAAATTAATGGAAATGGAAGGCAAAAATGTTCGTTTGCACTACAAAGAAAAAGTAAGGAACTTGCCTTGGCAAGGTGACACTAAATATTTTGTAGATCAGGTAGAAGAAGTGAAATAGCTTATTGTTCCAAGAATTTATCGACTAAAAACTTAGCTGCCTGTACAGCCGTAATTTCATTATTTTTTATTTTAACAGCTAATTCATCTTTTATTTTTTGAACAGAACTGTTCTGGTAAAATGCTTTTTGTAATTCTTCTAAAACTGAAGACTCAAACCAAAACAAATCCTGATTTTTTCTATTGTGTTCAACAAAATTTGTCGTTTCCATTTTCAGGAAATAACTATCGATAATTTCTTTTGTTTTATCTAAACCGATATTTTCTGTTGCTGAAATCAATTGCACTTGCGGCAGCCAGCCATTTTCATTAGCGGCCAGTAAATGCAATGCATTTTTAACTTGTACAGCGGTTGTTTTCGCAGCAATTTCATTTTCTTTTTCCGACTTGTTGATTAGGATAACATCAGCCATTTCCATAATACCGCGTTTTACGGCTTGCAGTTCGTCGCCGGCATTTGGCAGCAGCAGCAAGATAAACAAGTCTACCATATTTTTCACCAAGGTTTCTGATTGACCAACGCCAACGGTTTCTACCAAAATGTAATCAAAACCAAATGCTTCACACAACAAAATAGTTTCGCGCGTTTTTTTCGCAATTCCACCTAAATTGCCTGCAGTTGCCGTCGGTCTGATAAATACTTTTTCGTGGCTCACTAAATCTTCCATGCGAGTTTTGTCGCCTAAAATACTGCCTTTACTAATGCTGCTCGACGGATCAATTGCCAATATGGCTAAAGTATGATTTTGATGGATCAGCAATTTTCCTAAAGCATTTATAAACGTACTTTTTCCTGCGCCAGGCACACCGGAAATTGCGATGCGTTTAGATTGTTTTTTTATAGCAATACATGCCTGTAAAATTTCATCAGCGATTATTTTGTCTGCATCATTGGTGCTTTCAATGATTGTAATTGCTTTACTGAAAATAATTCTGTCTTTATTGACAATTCCATCGATATAATAGGCAGCGCTATGTTTTGTTTTTTCCGACACGATTTAAAGGTAGCGCATCCGATTAAATTTTTGGCATACTTAAACTGTTTTTTTATTTTTCAGTCATAGACTCGCAATTAGAATTATGTTTTGTTCGGAATACGTTTTTTACAGATACTTTATGTGAATTTTTTGTGAACGTATTTAAGCATTCATGAATATTTTATTTAGTTTGTTCAAAATCTATTTTATAAATAATTGATAGTCAAAATACTAACAATTTAAAACTAACTTCATGTTTTATTGTTAAAAACTTGATTTTTATGAAACGGTAGAAACTATTCATTTATTGCTGAACTTTGTGTCGATGAATTTTGGAAATCAATACACATCACAACAAATAAAAAATTCTTTGCCACACACAAAGAACAAAGTAATAACGACGGCTGTAAGTTCGTCGTTTTTTATTTCTGAAGTTTTACATCAGCACACACACACACACCAATATAACAACACAGATGAAACCAATTTTTTCACCAGGCAAAAAATCATTGCTATTGATTTTGATTTTTTGCGGCGTAGCTTTAAAATCAAAAGCAGGCAACGCAAACGTATCTTTGAAATTTGGAAATGGTTTGACGATATCAGATCAGGATTCAAGCATGTCGCTCAATTTTGGAGTTATGATACAAGGAAGAATTGATGTAAATAAAGTATTTGACAAAGATGTAAAACCTACAACAGTATTGCAAATGCGAAGAGTTCGTATGAAATTCAGAGGTTATTTTTTACACGATAAATTAGATTATTTCGTACAACTCAGCTTGTCGCCGAGCGATGTGAAATTAGCCAATGTTTTATTAGATGGAAATGTACGCTACAAACCTTTTAAACAATTTGCAATACAATTCGGTCAGGGAAAATTGCCTGGCGACAGAGAAGAAATAGCTTCTGCAGAACGACAGTTTTTCGTAGAACGTTCAACGACCAATGCTTTATTCAGATTAGACCGTGATTTCGGATTTCAGTTTTTCGGAAACTTTGGTAAGAAATTTATTTTCAAACCACGTTTAAGTCTTGCAACCGGCGAAGGCAGAAATTACCAAACGGTAGATATTCAGCATTTAGATTACACTGCGCGTTTTGATTTCTTGCCAACAGGCGAATTTGCAAATAATGGCGACATCACTTTCCAGGATTTTGAGCGCGAACAAAAACCAAAGTTTGCATTTGGTGTTGGCTATGATTTTAATAATAAAGCTGCTTTACAAAAAGGTCAAACCGGTGGTAATGCAATTGGCGATTCTGCCAGAAAGAATTTGCATACCGTTTTTGCAGATGCGATTTTGAAATACAGAGGTTTTACAACAACCGGCGGCTATATTTATAAAAAAGCACAAAACAATAATTTGTATATTGCCGGACAATCTTTGTATTTGACAGCATCTTATTTATTTAAGAAAAAAGTAGAAATTGGCGCTCGTTTTAATCGTTCTTTTTCCGGTAAAACAGGTAATATCAATACTATTAATGAATACACGATCGGAATGGCATATTATGTATTCAAAAATGCATTTAAATTACAAACAGACTACGCAATTTCGCAAAATAAAACAATTAATAAATTAGCAGGTTTATGGCGTTTTCAAATGCAATTCGCTTTCTGATTGTAAATAAAATATCTAACAATAAAAAATCAATATTATGGCATTTTCATTCTTAAAATTATTTCAACCAAAAGACAAAGTCTTTCAAAATCTATTTGAGCAAACTGCTGATATCTCAGTAAAAATAAGCGAAGTGTTTTTGTCGGCAATGAAAGAAACGGATTCAAAAAGATTCGAAATCTTAGCACAAACAGGACATTTGGAACATCAGGCAGATGACATCGTACATAATTTATATGTAGAACTTAGTAAAAATTTCATCACGCCTTTCGACAGAGAAGATATACATGCATTGGCTGCTGCAATGGATGACGTAGTAGATTATATCGATGAAGTAGGCAATAAAATGAAGAACTATGAATTTGTAGAATTCAATGAGTATGTGCTAAAAATGGCTGAATTAAATAATGAAGCAGCATTGGCATTGAAAACTGCCATTTATGAATTGCGTAATATGAAAAACTTAGATAAAGTAAATGCTGCTTGTCTGAATATTCATGGCTACGAATCGAAAGTAGATATTTTATACAACCAGGCAATGGGCGATTTGATCAAAAATAACAAAGATAATCCGGTGAAAATTATCGTGATGAAAGACTTATACGAAGAGTTAGAATTGGTTTCTGATAAATGCCAGGACGCTTCGAACGTTATAGAATCAATTGTAATTAAATATTCATAAAAATTGTACATCATACATTGTAAATCGTAAATCAATAAAATGGAATTTTTAATAGTCATAATCGCGTTAGCACTTTTATTCGATTACATCAATGGTTTTCATGATGCGGCAAACTCCATTGCAACGATCGTTTCTACCAAAGTGCTGACACCATTTCAGGCAGTGCTTTGGGCTGCATTCTTTAACTTCGTTGCTTTCCTGATTTTTAAAGACCACGCTGTTGCGAACACAATTGGCAAAACAGTAAACGAAGGTTTTATCACATTGCCTGTTATTTTCTCTGGTCTTATCGCTGCTATCATCTGGAATTTATTAACATGGTGGTATGGTATTCCATCATCTTCATCACATACATTAATTGGCGGTTTTGCCGGCGCCGCTATCACACACGCTTTTATAAAAAATGGTGGTTACGTGCCGTTAAAAGATATTGTTGACAGCGCAAAGATCATTAAAACAGTATCATTTATTTTATTAGCACCGTTAATCGGTATGGCAATTTCTATGTTCTATACATTGATAATGATGCAAAAAGATACTTGGATAAAATGTGGTGTGTTATTATTAACATGCGTCGGAATCTGGTTTACATTTATTCATTTTCAGGAAAAGAAAATTGATGAAAATGTGGAGAAATTTTTCCGCGTGGACAAATACAAAAAAGATTTAGTAGATCCTGAAAAAGCTGCCGAACGCGAAAAAACGCAAGAAAAATTAGATAAAGCAACCACAAACGCGCATAAAGCATTTGCTTATATTAGTGATTATGAAAGCAAAGGTTCGGAATATGTTACCAATGAAATTGCTCAGAATGTAGATTTAAATATGGTAACTGCTTCACGCATTGATGATAAAATAAAATTGTTCTTTAAGGTAAAGCAATTAAAAATACTAGCAGAGAAAGATGCAACGCATAAGCAAGCATATGAGTTTGCAAAAGCGGCTGCAGATTCATTAAAACCAATCGCAAAAAAACATAATGAGTTAGGTTATGATAAAATGGTTGAAATGATGTTGGCGAAAGTGCCTGTTCAACCGGATCAGATTGCTGATTTCAATAAAGCAGTTCGTGTCGATGTAAAAAAAGATCTGGCAAAAGAAATTGATAAAGGTAACAACAGAATTATCCGTTTTGGTTTGATTGCTATGCTGTTAATTATTATAGCATCATTTATTTATACCGAAAAAATTAAGGAACCAAGTGCACAACGTACGGCAAATAATTTCAAGAAAATGCAATTGCTGTCATCCGCTGCATTCAGTATAGGTCATGGTGGAAATGATGCGCAAAAAGTAATGGGTATTATCGCTGCTGCATTAATTGCCAATGGAAATATAGTGGACATAAAAGCTATGCCGGATTGGGTGCCGCTTTCTTGTTATTTAGCGATCAGTTTAGGTACCTTAAGTGGTGGCTGGAAAATTGTAAAAACAATGGGCACAAAAATAACGAAAGTAACACCATTAGAAGGTGTATGTGCAGAAACTGCCGGTGCAACAACCTTATTTCTAACCGAACAAATGGGTATTCCTGTTTCAACCACGCATACAATAACCGGTGCTATCATTGGTGTTGGCGCAACTAAGCGTTTAAGTGCAGTTCGTTGGGGCGTTACTGTTAATTTACTTTGGGCATGGATTCTAACGATTCCGGTTTCTGCATTATTAGCGGCAATAACATATTATGTTGTTCACTTCTTTGTAAAATAATAAATTTTAAGAAACGAATAAATATAGAAAGTGGCTCGCGCAATACGTGTGCCACTTTTTTTACATTTACAATTGGCATATTATTTGATTTAGTTGGTTTTTATTACCTTACATATAATTTATTATTTTAATTTCTAGCGTCTGATAACACTGTCATTAAAATAAATTCCAGAAAACAAAAAAAGTATGAAATCAAAACTACGAACACTCATTCCATTTGTTTTTTTTATAACTACAATTGGGTTTGCACAAAATTCAAAACCTAGTCCTGCAAACATCACTGTATTTTCCGAGAGCGGCGACAAATTTAAATTATACATTGCCGGCATTCAAATGAATAAGCTGCCTGCGGCAATAGTGGTTGCAAAAGAAATTCGTGGCTCATCGGTATCTTTAAAAATTGTGTTTGAAAATAATGCGATTCCATCTATCATTAAAAAGGTTACACGTTCTGCTGTTAAAGATGTAATATATGCAATTGCTAAAGATCCAAAAGAGAATTATTTTTTAAAAACGGTAACAAAAGTAACTATTGATACGACACTTGCAACAAAATCTATTGAATCAGCAATGCCTTCAGAGTCGTCAAAACCAGTCGAAACAACAGGTTTAACAGATGTAAAAAAAGATTCAGCGACAACACCAAAAACAACAATTATCACTGAAGACAAACCAAGCGTAAATATAACTCCAACAGAAGTTAGTGTCACAAAACCAGCATCAAATGTGCTTATCAATGGACAACCGGCTCAAACCACCATTACGACAAACAGCACAGGTACACCGGTGCTTAAAGCTGAAAACGCAACAGGTTCTGTTAAGATTGATCCAAGTAAAGAATATCATTCGCCAACAATTGGTGGCGTTCCGGCAAAAGATTTTGGCGACGCGTTAGGCGATGCTTTTGACCAAACATTTAGCGGAAAACCTTCACCTGCTCAAACACAAACCACTGCTGCAACACCAACAGTAAATACAAACACACATCCGGCTGCGATTGGTACAGCTACATTTTATTCAGAAAACGGAGAAAAATTTATCCTAATGTTTAATGGTATGCAGGCAAATGCAACGCCGCTTTCCAATGTTGCTGTAAGCAATGTAAGTGTTATTCGTTTTTCTGTGAATGTTGTTTTTCAAGATGCAACAATTGCATCAATTAATAAAACAATGATGCGAATGGCAAAAGATTGTACTTATGCTATTAAGAAAAATAAAAAAGGTGAATTTGTATTAAAATTGGTGAGTGCTGTTGGAGCATTGTGATGAAAGAAATAAATCAACTTTTAGAATAATATTTTAAAATCCTGGCCGCTATTTCTTCTACTTCAGCATCGCCGGTGTGCAGTTTTGCCTGTTCGTAAAAATGTTTTCTTGATGCTAGTTTTTCATCATAAAACTTTTCCAGTTCGTCTTTATTTAAATTTGCAATCAGTGGTCGCTTGTGCTGTCCGCGTAATAGTCGTTCTATTGTTTTTTCTTTATTCCTGTTTAAATAAATCGTCAATCCTTTTTCATTCATCAGTTGCATGTTGTTAAAAAAGCAAGGTGCGCCACCGCCGGTACTTATAATTAAGTTTTCTGTTGGCTCTACTTGTTCAATAAATCGATGTTCCTGCATTCTGAAATAATCTTCGCCTTTTTGCTCGAAAATTTCTTTTACAGTTAGTTCTTCATGATACTCGATGTATTTATCTAAATCTATATAATCGGTTTCCAAAATAGGTGCTAAGTTTCGTGCAACGTAAGATTTGCCGCAACCCATAAAACCGATTAAGAAAATAAGCATTTTGCGTTATTTGTTATACGTTATTTGTTAGATGTTATTTGTTAGATGTTACAATAGATTTTGCCTTATAACCTATAACTTATAACTTGCACCTATTTCCCAATCCTGATTCGCGGATCTAAAACAGCATATAAAATATCTACTAAAAAATTAACTACAATGAAAACGGTTGCTGTAAACAAAACAGAACCCATTGCTATTGGAAAATCAAATTTCTGTAAAGCATCTACTGCCGTATAGCCAAGTCCTTTAATATCAAAAATTACTTCTACAAAAAAGGCACCTGCCAATAAAGAAGCAAACCAACCTGAAACAGTAGTTATTACCGGATTCAGCGCGTTACGCAATGCGTGCTTGAATAATACCACTACATTCGATAAACCTTTTGCGCGAGCTGTGCGAATAAAATCTTGCGTTAAAACATCCAGCATTGCACTGCGAGTCAACTGGAAAATAGTACCGATTGGACGCAAACCTAGTGCTAATGTTGGCAGAATTAAATTTTTATACAAGATAATCTTGTTACCGTAATCATCAATGTATGTCAAATCGCCAATGTGATCCAGGCCTGTGTATTTATGTAATACGATTCCAAATAAATAACCTAAAATAATGGCTGAAAAATAAGACGGAACCGATATACCTAAAACCGATAAAGACATGGCTACATTATCAAACCAGGAATGTTGTTTCACGGCGGCAATCACACCTAAAAAGATACCAATCACACTGGCGAAAAGCATAGCAGAAAAGGCCAAAATAACCGTTTGTGGCAATGCTTCTTTTAAAATTTTTCCAACTTCTTTTTTCGTCTGATAGGAACGGCGTAAGTATGGTGCTTTTAATACTAATGCTTTTTCTTTAAAAGAAAGTAGTTTTATGTAATCATATTTTTCTTGCGTTTTTGCGTCTTTATCATGTACTGCAATTGGCGACAGATCATTTAAATACAAACCTAACTGAACAATCTTTGGTTTGTCTAAACCCAATTCTTTGTTGATTGCTTCAACAGATTCTACATCGGCGCGCTGACCTAATGTAAGTCGCGCAGGATCGACCGGTAAGATATTGAATAAGGCAAAAATGATGAACACAACACCAAGCAATACCAGTATGCCGTAAAAGAATTTATTGAGAATGAATTTGAGCATTAAAATCTAAAAGTAATGTAATTGAATAAAGATATAAAGATTTTACAATAAAACTAAACCCATTTTCAATTCACACGATGTTCATTTTATTTTAAAACTGATTTTTTGATAGCAGCATAATCTTTCAATTCGTTGTAATGATATTTTGCTAAAATTTTTCCTTGTTTTAAAATCAATAAACCTGGATTTGAACGCATGATGGTTTTCAAGGCAGTTGGATCCATGTTATATGCATCGTATGGCATTTTCACTTTTTGCTTTAATGCTTCTACTTCAGTCGCAGCATTTCCGGAAATCACAAATGCATACTTACCATCTTTCACCGCATCTTCTGTAATACCAATTATTTTTTTAAGACCATCGATATTCGCTTTTTTCAAATCAGGCGAAATAATAAAGAAAATAGCTTCCGGTTCTTCAAAGAACATAGCTGTCTGGTCTGAACCATTTGAATCAGAAATTCTAAAATCTTTACACTTCGGTTCATCGCCTTTTTGTACTAGAACATCTTCGCGTTTTACAAATGTCCAGTCTGCATATTCAGCAGCATCCGGAAACTGATTTGGCGGATATGTTTTTAATTTTCCGGTTTTGTTGTTTTTATAAGTATATACTAAATTGATGATTGATTTTTTTGCATTTGGCGGCAACTTCAAACAATTAGGAATAGAAGTGCCGATAGTATATGGTCTGAAATCTTTAATCGGTTCGTAATAAATATTTCTGTACGTGAAAACAATTGCAGCAATGGTGAATACAACTAACAAAACTCTGTTCAACACTTTGCCGAAAATTTCTTTGATTGATTTTTGTCCGAATAAAATAACAAAGATCAAAGCAGTTAACAACAAATCTTTGTAGAAAGATTGTATCGGCGCTAATTTAATAAAATCACCGAAGCAGCCACAATCGGTTACTTTGCCTGTTTTTGCGGAGAAACCGGTTAAGAACGTGAAGAACAAGATCAATAAAACCAATAACCAAATGGTTAGTTTTTTCCATGTGCCTAATATCAGCGCGATACCTAAATAGATTTCTAAAATAATCATGAAAATAGAAATCGCTAAAGCATGATGCGCTGAAAATTCCCAAAGAAAATTTAATTTAGGAACATAATTTTGAAAGATCTCAAAATATTCTTCCATTTTAATGGCTGTTCCTGTCGGATCGATCGCTTTTACAACACCTGAAAAAATAAACCAGACACCAACAAAGTTTCTTAAGAAATTAACCGGTAAGTTCGTGATCTTAAAGACAAATTTTTCAATTGCAGTAAGCACCAGTGCGCTTGCAAAAAATATTCCTATTAATGTAATTAAATCCATAACGTGTAATTTTAAAAGCTGTGTACTAATTTTTTAAATGCTGAATGATGCTTCGCTCATTTTTATCAAAGCAAAAACAGCATAGTTTACAATATCCATATAATTGGCGTCGATGCCTTCTGAAATAATCGTTTGGCCTTTGTTTTCTTCAATTTGTTTAATGCGATGCAGTTTTGACAAGATCAGGTCGGTAAATGAACTGATGCGCATATCGCGCCATGCTTCGCCGTAATCGTGGTTTTTTGCTACAAATAAATTTTTTATAATTAAAAACTGCTCGTTGTACAGGTTTTCAGCTAAATCTTTAGGTAATTCTATAGCAACGTCTTTTTTTGTTTCTAACTGCAGTTGAATCAATGCAATAATGCCGTAATTCACGATGCCTAAAAATTCCGATTCTATTGAGTCGCCGATGCGTTGTTCGCCTGCTTCATCAATTGTTCTGATGCGTTTCGCTTTAATATAGATCTGATCCGTGATAGAACGTGCACGTAAAATGCGCCACGAAGTACCGTAATCCTGCGTCTTTTTCAGGAAAATTTGCTTGCAGTTAGAAAAAACTGTTTCGTATTGTTGTAGCGTTTGCTCGTTCACATTAATTTGTTAAATCTGAGCGTGAAAATACATAACTTTGTGCTTTTTATAGATAGATTTTTGTTAATGACTTGTTATTTATGCAAAATTTGACGTTGAATTGTCGTGGAAAAATAATGGATTTGAGCCAGCCGAAAGTAATGGCAATTCTGAACGTTACACCTGATTCTTTTTTTGACGGTGGAAAATATACCAGCGATAAAACTATTTTAGCACAAGCAGAAAAGATGCTGAACGAAGGCGCCGATATTATTGATATTGGTGGCATGTCGAGTCGTCCGAATGCAGAAATTATTTCTGAAGAAGAAGAATTAAGTCGTGTACTGCCTGTTGTAAAAAGTATTCATCAGCACTTTCCAAATACTATTTTAAGTATTGATACTTATCATAGTAATGTTGCTGAAAAGACTATAGAATATGGTGTTTCCATTATTAATGATATTTCAGCCGGAACAGAAGATGAACGTATATTTGATATTGCTGCTGCGTATAGTTGTCCGTTAATATTGATGCATCGCAAAGGCAATTCCAAAACGATGCAGCAGCAAACGCATTACGATGATATATTGGTAGAGATCGTTGATTATTTTATTGAAAAAGTACATACAGCTCGACAAAAAAATGTAAAAGATGTTATTATAGATGTTGGTTTCGGTTTTTCAAAAACATTAGAACAAAATTATTTTCTGCTGAATCATTTGTCTGTGTTTAAACAGTTTGATTTGCCGGTTTTAGCAGGTTTGTCGCGCAAAAGTATGTTGTATAATTTATTGGAAACAACACCTGAACAAGCGTTGAACGCAACAACAGCAGTGAATATGATTGCTTTGCAAAACGGCGCACGATTATTGCGTGTACATGATGTGAAAGCAGCAAAAGAATGTGTTGCGATTTATAATCAATTAATGACGAACAAGTAACGATGAAGAAAATTTTAGCGATAGCAATTTTATTGATTACCATAAAAGTTTCATTTGCGAATGACAGTTTAACAGGCAAGTGGCGCGGCACTATTATTGGCCATGTTGACAGCAAAGATTATTTCATCAATACCACTATCGAATCGCAAAAAAAAGATAAATACACGTTGTTTTTAAAAGTTTTCAGCGATGATTATGAAGGTGAGTTTTTACTTAATACTACTTTAAAAAGCAATAATCGATTGTACATAGACAGCTTCCAGATCGTGAATGAATTTCCATACAGCATTCCACATATTCAGGATTGTTTTACCGGTTATTTTCAATTTAAAAAAGACGAAAACCAATTAGCGGTTTTGGATCTTTACAGGAATGCAATTTATAGAAACACCAATGATTTTATAAAGACAGATACTTCTGGAAATTTTATTCCAAATTTTGAATGCTTTACAACTGTTTTACTGCGCGCTACAAAAACAGATACCATGTACGCGCAATTAGAACGTAAAACGGATTCAATTATTTCTTTGAAAAAAAACAGAACAAAAGAATTTTCAAAACGAAAAGTCATTACTTCAAAAGAATGGTCTGTGAAGCAGGAAAAAATTGTTTTGCAAATTTGGGACAACAACAAAGAAGATGGCGATATCATTTCGCTGAAGTTTAATGATACCTGGATTTTAACTAATTTTTTATTGACGAAGCAAAAATATACGATCAAGCTAGACTTGAAGAAGAAAGATAATCAGTTATTGTTGTTTGCAGAAAATTTAGGCAGCATTCCACCGAATACAGCAGCCATTTCTATTGATGACGATGATTTGATACGCACATTTATGCTCAATTCAGATATGAGCAAAAGTGAATCTGTGAAAATTATTTTAGATAAACCGATTAAATAGTTAGTTGGTTGCTTTTAGGATGCGTTCGTATTCTACCGTATCTTCGCCGGCAGCTTTTGCTATTTCGACTGCTTTTTCAGCATACTTTTTTGCTGTTTTTTTATCTTTTAATTTAGTGTAGATTTCAGCAGTAGTCGCATTGGTTACAGCAGTGCTTTCAATAGTTACAGCTTGCAACGAAATTTTCAATGCTTTTTGTAAAGAAAGTTTGTCGCTGAAATTTTCTAAAATATTATTAGCAATATCGTTCAGGCGTTCTGCATCTTTCTGGCAAAATTGTTCTGCAAATTTTTCAGCTTTCGGAAGATATTTTTTCCATTCACCATTTCTTTTCAACACGCTGATCTCATATTCAGCACACAACAAATCAGTTTTTGCCGGCAAATACAATTGAATTACTTTTTTAAAACCTTCCGGATCGGTACCTTTTTTGCCTGCTTTTTTAGCTTCGTTCCACACCAGTTCTTCCATGTTGGTATCATATGCTTTTTCACCGATTAAAGCAACGAATTTATTTTTGTTTTTGCTGAAGATCGGAAAACCTGCATCATGCACACTTCGTGTTAAATCAACAATCATTTGTAAATTTTCTTTTGAAAGCGCATCTTTTTGTTCATTCAAATAACTCGCAAATACTTCATTTGCCATCGAATCCTGCGCGTCAGCAGCGACATAAGAAAAACTTTTCAAAAAATCCAAATCGCGGTCGCCGCTAATATATTTATTGCGAAGCGTAATATATTGTTTTTTCGGATCTAAAGCATCACTGCATAGTTTAACAAAATCGGCAGCAGGCATCGAACCTAAACCGCGATGCACGATTTCACCATTTGGATTCAGGAAAACATATGTTGGATAATTTTTAATGTTGAATTTTTTGGCCAATTCCAAACCTTCGCCTTTTTCCATATCAAATGCACAGCTTACAAAATTAGGATTGACTTTTTCACCAACTTCTGTTAACGGAAAAATATTTTTTACCATCCATTTGCACGGACCACACCACGAAGCATAACAGTCAACTAAAATGAATTTATTTTCTTTTTTTGCTTTTTCTGTTACTTGCTGCCATGTCGCTTTTTCTTCAAACCGAATTCCGTTTTGCGCAAATGTTGCTGTAGCAACTACTAGTAAAATCGCAGTGATTATATTTTTCATAAATAACTTTTTAATCTTGTTTTATATTCTCAATTTCAATTCGCATTGGCTTTTTATCGGCGCCCACAGCTACAAAAACAAACTCACCTGAAATTGCTTTAATGCGTTTGTCGCTATCCATTTCTTCCATAAAAATATCAACCTGTACATGCAAACTTGCATTGCCCATTTTAGTTACTTTTCCAACTAATTCAATAATTGTGCCACTCGGAATCGGTACATTAAAATCAATTTTATCAGAAGAAACCGTAACCATTTTCAAACGAGCAAAGCGTGTTGCAGTGATGAAAGCGACTTCATCCATTAATTGCATCGCAGTGCCTCCAAAAAGTGTATCGTAATGGTTGGTTGTGTTTGGAAAAACAGCTTTAAAGATTCTGGTTTCTGATAATTGTGCTCGTTCTTCAAAAGTCATCTGAATCGGTTATTCTTTGACAGAAATAAAAATATCACCGCAATTCGCAGCGCCTTTAAATGCTAAAATACCTTTTATGCTATCGCCAGGTTGAATTACTTTATTTGCAATATCATATAATTCAAAATCGGAGCGCATTTTTTTATTGGCTCTGTAGGCAATACCAAAATTAGCGGCACCGAAAACAACTCCGAAAGGTAATGGTACAAAGAGTTTTTCATTTTTTATTAAACCGCCGTCTGCTTTTCCGGGCGCAGGTTTTGGATATACGGCAACACCTACAGAATATAACCAATACAAACCTGCTTTTTGTTTGATTGCGTTATATAAATCCTGAATTGGAACATAAGAAATAGGAGCAGAAGCACCGCAAGAAAACTGAAGATCTTTTACATTGACCAATTGCTCTGATTTATTGTAAATAGTAAAAGCCATTAGCGTAAAATCTTTGCGTTGCTCACGTTTGGCGAAATAAAAATTTTTGAAATTATACAAAACACCTAAACGTGATGCATATTTTAATTTATCATTTTCTTTGTAATCTTTGAATGGTACCAATTCCATATTCATACGATGATATGGTCGCGCGCAACTTGCAATTAAAATGATAGCTGTAACTAAATAAATTATAGGATTTCGCATGGCGAATTTTTGCAATAAAGTTAAGAAAAATAGTGGCTGCTTTTTTTTTATTTTAAAGCAAATTTAGCGAAAGCTGAATCTTTTAACGGAATTGCCCAGCTTATTTCCAATTCCTGTTTGGTAGCAACCAAATTATTGAAAACAATCGTTTCATCGTTTATTTTTCCGGTTTCTAGCATTTCATTCAATTTATGGAAAGGAAAACTGCCGATCAGGTCGTTCGTGATTTTATAACAAACTTTCATTCTGTCGAAGAAATTCAGATCGTATGCTTGTTCCAATTCTTTGATCAATTTCACTGAACTGTCAATAGAGCAACCACTTACATCGCAGGCATCTTCATCAGCCATTAAAATTAAAAAACGACGATAATACAAAGAACCAAAACCTTTCACATCACGCGAGTGCGATTGCCATCTGTCCACAAAGTTTTCCAGAATATCACTGATTTCCCAAACTTCTTCTTGTGTAAAACTGCGGTTCGCCTGGTAAACCCAAACTTTGGCAGTTGGCGGCATAATATGATATGGTGTCAGCATAAGGTAATATCTTTAATAACCATTCGCTTGTGAAATCAATTCAGCGATATCTAAAACTTTAACATTGTCTTGCTTATTTTCATTTTTAACGCCGTCAGTGATCATCGTATTGCAAAACGGACAAGCCAAAGCAATTACATCAGGATAGACTTCTGTCAGTTGTCCTGTGCGTTCTACATTGATGCGTTTTTTGCCTGGTTCATCTTCTTTGAACATCTGAGAGCCGCCTGCACCACAGCACAAACCATTTGCTTTACTCTTATTAATTTCTATTAGATCTGCATCCAATGCTTCAATAACTGTTCTTGGCGCTTCATAGATTTCGTTGGCTCTTCCTAAATAGCAAGAATCGTGAAAAGTAATGCGTTTGCCTTTAAATGTTCCGCCTTCTACTTTCAATTTTCCATCATTAATCAATGTTTGTAAATATTGAGAATGATGCAATACTTCGTAATTTCCGCCAAGTTCCGGATATTCATTTTTAATCGTATTAAAACAATGCGGACAAGTGGTAACAATCTTTTTTACGCCGTAATTATTCAGCGTTGCAATATTTTGCTGCGCCAGCATTTGAAAAACAAATTCATTTCCTGCACGACGCGCCGGATCGCCGGTACATGCTTCTTCCGTTCCAAGAACAGCGAAATTGATATTTAACTGATTCAAAATTTTGGTGAAAGCCATCGTCACGCGTTGCGCGCGCTGGTCGAAACTGCCTGCACAGCCCACCCAAAAAACTACGTCTGGTGTTTTTCCTTCAGCTACTAATTCTGATAATACCGGTGCTTTATATTGCATGTTGATTGATTTAAAAGTTTGTGAGTTTAAGAATTTGCGAATTGCTTTATTTGGTTATTAATTCAATTCTTCTGTCCATTTTAATCTGTCTTCAGGTGAAAACTGCCATGGTGCCTGATTATTTTCCATGTTGGCAAAAATAGTGTTCCATTCACCTGGTGAATCAGATTGTTCCATGATTAAGTTTCTGCGTAATTCTACAATAATACTTAATGGTGAAATATTTACCGGACATTCTTCAACGCAAGCATTGCAAGTCGTACATGCGCGCAATTCTTCGCCAGTAATATAATCACCTAATAATGTTTTATTGTCAACGAAATCAGGACCATGCTCTTTTTTGCCTTTGGTAATATCTTCCATTCTGTCGCGTGTGTCCATCATGATCTTACGCGGTGACAATTTTTTACCGGTCATATTAGCAGGACAAGCTTGTGTACATCTTCCACATTCAGTGCAAGTATAAGCATCTAACAAACTTTTCCAGGAAAGATCAAAAACATCTTTTGCACCGAATTGCACATCGCCATCTGTTGCTGGTACCGTATAACTCGGATCGATCATTGATTTTACTTCGTGCATGATTGCAGGCATATTGTGTATTTCGCCTTTTGCTTCAGGTCTAGAAAAGAAAGTATTTGGAAATGCTAACAGGATATGTAAATGTTTAGAATAAGGCAAGTATAACAAGAATCCTAATACCATGCAAAGATGTCCGTACCAGCCGATTTTTTCTAAAAATTCTAATGCGCCAATTGGCAAACCGGTTAGCATACTGCCAATTATATCACCTATTATGAATCCATAACCTTGTCCAAGTTCTTTAATGCGAATTGCACTGTCAGCGCCGTTCATTAAAAAGATACAAGTAATTAAGATCAATTCAAACGTCAGAATTGTTAAAGCATCTTTAGCAGGAAACCCTTTTAATTCAGGTTTGTTAAAACGGTTAATTAAAAAAGTAGTTCTTCGCAAAATGAAAATAATTGTTACGAATAGAGTCAGCAAAGTCAACACCTCAATAAAACTGATGGCGAAAGTGTAAACCGGTTGAAAAAAAGTGCCTTCTGAGAAATGAAAGATGCGACGATGTCCTGCAGTGAATCCATCTAAAAATATTTCTATCAACTCAATTTGAGTAATACAAAACGAAACGTAAATTACTAAATGTAGCAATGCGGCAAAAGTAAGTTTAAACATTTTCTTTTGCCCAAAAGCAATCAATAACATACTTTTTAAACGAAAACCCAAAGATGTATTGATAGTTTCCGGTTTGCCAAGCATTATGTTGTCATAAATTTCCTTGAATTTTTTAAATCCGAAATAGAAAGTAGTTCCAACCAAACCGGTGAAAATCAGAATTTGTACAATTGAGAGAAATATATCCATAATGCATCTTTATAACAACAACAAAAATACAATGTTTGCATTGAATTTTAATGAAAAGACGGAATTTATTTATTTTTCCAAATAGTTTAATACTTGTTTTAAAATCTTTAAATATCTTTGGTTTATGCAAATACCTGCGACAGCACAAAAAATATTGGACAAAGATAAAATTCAGCTCAAACTGGACAGAATGGCTTACCAGGTTTTGGAACTGACATTTGGCGATGATGAACTAATAATTTTAGGTATAGAACCAGGTGGCGGTTTGGCATTGGCAAAATCGATTGTGCAAAAAATACAACAAACAGATTCCGGTAAAAAAATTGAGTTCTCTTCGATTTGCATCAATAAACCTGAACCTCTGAAAGACGAAGTTGTTATTAAAAATGAAATAGATTTTAATAATAAAACAATTTTAATAGTAGATGATGTAGGAAATACAGGACGAACTTTGTTTTACGCATTACAACCTTTAACTAAGTTTCTGCCTAAAAAGATATTTATTGCGGTTTTGGTGGACAGAATGCATAAAACCTTTCCGATAAAAGCTGATATTGTCGGCTTTCCTATAGCAACTACGTTTAATAATCATATTATTGTACAGTTTGAAAATGATATTGCGGAAAGTGCATATTTATTTTAAATTGGACTGATTTTTGTGTTTATTTTTTAATTCAAATCCTTTTATGAATAAAATGAAGAATATAGCTTTGCTGGTTTTGCTTTTTGCATTTTATAATGCAGCAAATGCACAATTTATTGCACCGAATGATACTGAAAAACAAATCACGGAACGATTTGAATTTATCAGAACGATAAAAAAATCAATTGCAGATATTTACTGGAAACCATTCGGCGAAAAAGATTTCGAAGGCACAATTGTTTATTTCAATGACTCTGCTTCTTACTTTATCAATCCATTGCCACAGATGAAAGACAAAGTTTCTAAATATTCTATCATGTTAAACGATTACAACTGGAATATCTGGAAACTGAAACTGCCTTTTGATACGGCATTTTTTGTAATGGAAACGCAATTTCAGTACGATAAAAAAGCAAAATGGGACATCAATTATAATACGCCTGTTTTGTTTTGCAGTTCGCCGGAATTAACACGTAAAGAAAAAACAGAAATTGCTTCCATAGAAGAATGGTCTGTGTTTTTAATGCACGAATTATATCATCAGTACCAATATTCCAATCCTGCGGTTTTAGCGTATGTATTGCGTTTGTATCAAGAGAAAAAAATGATTGATATGGACAGCTTGCAAGGTATTTATCTGAGTAATAAAATGGTAAATGATACCATAAAAATGGAAAATGAATTGTTGAAAAAAGCATACAATTCAACATCTTTAGAAGAAGAGAAAAAACTATTCAAAGAATTTTTGAAGTTAAGATCGCAACGTAATCTGGCTTATTTCAAAAAGAAAAAATTCTGGATGACAACACCTGAAGATTTTTGGGAAAAAATGGAAGGAACCTGCTTGATGATGGAAGCAACATTGAAACAAAATTTTAATAAAATTCCGGTTCCCGTAAACCTGAAGAAAGAAGATCACATGTATAAAAATGGTGCAGCATATTCTAGTTACGGCGCGGCACAGGCAGCAGAATACGCTGAGTTGGATGACAAAGAACCATACGTTGGCGCAACCGGTTATAATATGGTTCGCTTACTTGAAAAGCACAACGTAAACTATAAAGATAATTTCTTTAATTACGCATCATTGCCTTTAGCATTACAATTAAAATACTTCTATAAAATACAATAAGCAACGTGTCTTTTAAAGCATTTTTAAACACTTTTCTTACCAAAAAATTATTGCTGCGCTGTTACTTGCCGTTGTCTGTTTTACTGTTGTCCTTTATCTTTTTCTGTGATTATAAAGTACAAAAAAATGCAATCGGTAAAACGTATGATGACGTCAATGAAATTCCATTCAACAGAGTTGGTTTGCTGTTAGGTACTTGTAAAACGATGAAAGATAAAAAAACGATCAATCCATTTTGGCAACATCGTCTGGAAGCAGCTTATGATCTTTGGAAGGCAAAAAAAATCGACCGTATATTAATTTCTGGTGATAACGGTTGGTACGGTTATAATGAACCACAGGATTTCTTTGACGCATTCATTGCGCTTGGCGTGCCTGATTCTGTGATGGTGTCAGATTTTGCCGGTTTTCGCACACATGATTCTGTGATACGTTGTAAAAAAGTTTTCGGACAAAATAAAGTAACCATCATTTCTCAGGAATTTCATAATGAACGTGCTTTATTTATTGCACAGAAATATGGTTTGGATGCAATCGGCTATAATGCAAAAGATGTAGGTTTCAGAGATAATATTTATACTTCCGTTCGCGAAAAACTGGCACGCGTTAAATTGTTTTTAGATGTGTATGTTTTGAACACAAAACCGCATTTTCTTGGCAAGAAAATTAACATAAACTAATGCTGTAAAAGTTATCAACATCAATGATTTAGAACATACTGAATAGTGTGTAGTATTTCGTAACTTTACACAATAATTTTGTTCAGTTAAATGAAGTGTATGAAACATTTTTATTTATCAGTGTTTCTCTTGTTGATGATTTATACTCATTCATCAGCTCAAAATACTGTTACAAAACCAAGTTTTCCAGGTGGTGTTGCTGCGTTGATGGAATTTCTGAATAATAATATTCATTATCCTGAAGATGCGAATAAAAACAGAATGGAAGGCAAAACGCTGGTATCGTTCATTGTGAATGAAGATGGATCAATTTCTGATATAAAAATAAAAAAGTCTTCGTGGCAAATATTAGATGACGAAGCCGTACGCGTGGTGCAGTTGATGCCAAAATGGATGCCTGCGCAATTACATGGAAAACCCAGAAAAGAAATGGTCGTTTTACCAATTGTATTCGATCTGAAATTAATGAAAGACAAAACTCGCTTAGCTGAAAAAGAATAAATAATACGATGAAGAGCAAAGAAGATATTGTAAAGAACTGGTTGCCGCGTTACACAGGAAAAAAATTAGAAGATTTCGGTGAATATATTTTACTGACGAATTTCTCAAAATATGTGCATCTTTTTGCAGCATGGAATCATGTGGAAGTGGAAGGTTTGGAAAGCCCGATGCCAAATGCAACTGCCAATAATATTACTATAATCAATTTTGGAATGGGCAGCGCGCTGGCAGCCACTATGATGGATTTACTATCTGCCATAAAACCAAAAGCGGCCTTGTTTTTAGGCAAATGTGGCGGCTTGAAAAAAAAGAATGAATTAGGAGATTTTATTTTGCCAATTGCTGCTATTCGCGGCGAAGGAACTTCTAATGATTATTTTCCTTCGGAAGTGCCGGCATTGCCTTCATTTGCTTTGCAAAAAGCCATTTCCACTACCATTCGCGAACATAATCAGGATTACTGGACAGGCACGGTTTACACAACGAACCGAAGAGTTTGGGAACACGATGATACATTCAAAGAATACTTGCGCACCATTCGCGCCATGGCGATAGATATGGAAACGGCAACACTGTTTACTGTTGCGTTCGCCAATGAAATTCCTGTTGGTGCATTATTATTAGTTTCTGATCAGCCGATGATTCCTGAAGGTGTGAAAACGGAAGAAAGCGATAAAAAAATTACGACCAATTATGTAGATGCGCATTTACAAATTGGTATTGATTCATTGAAACAATTAATGAATCGCAGCACTACAATCAAACATTTGAAATTTGAAGATTAATTTATTTTCTGAAAAACTCAATACTTTTTTCGATTAATATTTTTGTATGAACCGGTAATTCATTTGCTTCAAACGGATGCTTTCCACCAAATGTATGATCTGCATTTTCGATTAAAAATAATTCGCTGTTTTTATTTTGCTGATGCAGTATCTCTGCAAAAGAAACAGGCACTGATTCATCATTTGTTCCATGCGTAATTAACCACGGAACATTAATATTTGCTGCTGCTTTCGGAATATCTAAACGGTTTTTATTCGCAACATAATTTTCATAAACCTGGTAATACAATGGCATACTTTGCTGTGTTCTTCCGTTTAATGTATAGATCAATCCGTCGTTTTTCCATTTTTCTAAATTTTGGTTGATGAAGAAATCAGCAACATCTTTAACGCTTGCAAAAGTGATGAGTTTTTTGATGCGTTTATCTTCAAATGTTTTCAAAATAGCAACGCCACCGCCGCGACTGTGCCCAATTAGATAAATTTCGTCTTTGTTGCCTGAATATTGTTCGGCATTTTTTTTCTACATGGTCAATTATGTTTCCTAATTCATTCAATTCTGTTTCAAAATTATTATTTCCAAATGCTTCCAGATCAGCAAAATCGGTTGGTTGTTCTTCAGTTGTTCCGTTCATTGAAAAATTAAATTTCACAAAAACGAAACCTGCATGGGCAAATGCATCAGCAATCAGATCAAAGTGGCCCCAATTTTTAAAACCTTTAAAACCATGACAAAAAATAATGATCGGTTTAATTTTTCCATCTTCTAAAAATTGAATGTCGATTAAACTATTTCTGCCTGATTTTTGTTGAATTTTTTCATGAACGAGCTTCATACTACATTTATTTTTTTATGATAGATTAAACATTTACCTTTATCGAAAATACAAAATCTTTGAGCAACAAGATAGATAATCTGAAAGCGCCGATTGAACAGGAACTGGAATTGTTTGAACAGAAGTTTCGCGACGTGATGCGCAGCCATGTTTCGTTGCTCGATAAAGTGAATTATTATATTTATCAGCGCAAAGGCAAACAGGTTCGCCCGATGTTTATTTTTCTGGCGGCGAAAATGTGCGGTGCTGTTTCCGATTCAAC
Source organism: Chitinophagales bacterium (assembly GCA_046329815.1). Taxonomy (GTDB): domain Bacteria; phylum Bacteroidota; class Bacteroidia; order Chitinophagales; family JADIYW01; genus JADJSS01. The sequence continues at coordinate 95,913 of JAXLTY010000001.1, read as the reverse complement.
ATATATTGGCGCTTCATTAGTGGAGTTGCTGCATACGGCAACTTTAGTACATGATGATGTCGTAGATGATTCGTATGAGCGACGTGGCTTTTTTTCGGTGAATGCACTTTGGAAAAATAAAATTGCTGTTTTGGTGGGCGATTATTTTTTGTCGAAAGGTTTGTTATTGGCATTAGAAACAAATAATTATAAGTTGTTACATATCGTTTCTACTGCGGTAAAACGTATGAGTGAAGGCGAGTTGCTGCAAATGGAAAAAGCGCGAAGATTAGATATTGATGAAGAAGTTTATTTTGAAATTATAAAAAATAAAACGGCTTCACTGATTGCGGCTGCTTGCGAAGTGGGCGCTGCTTCCACAACAATAAATGTTGAATTAATTGAGAAGTTGCGTTTGATTGGTGAAAATATTGGCATTGCTTTTCAGATTAAAGATGATTTGTTTGATTATGGCGAAGCAGATATTGGTAAGCCACGTGGTATTGATATTAAAGAACGAAAGATGACGTTGCCATTAATTTATACGCTGAATAATTGTACGAAAGATGAAAAAAAATGGATCATCAATACGGTGAAAAATTATAATGAAGATAAACAACGCGTGAACGAAGTCATTCAGTTTATAAACACACACGGCGGCATTGAATATACACAAAAAAAGATGTATGAATACAAGCAAAAAGCGTTTGATATTATTGCAACTATTCCTGATTCTGAAGCGAAAACCGGCTTTGTTGATTTAGTGAATTATATCACTGAACGAAATTTTTAATAGATTTTAACGTTTACTAAAAGGAATGAAATTTTATTTTACAGCAATACTATTTACTTTCTTCTTTTTGAACTCGTTTTCTCAAAAAGCAATTAAAGAATATTGGGAAAATGGTAATCTTAAATTTGAAAGAAAATATCCTAAAAAAGATAGCATCTATATTGTAAATCCAATAACAGGAAACACTACATTGGAGATTTCTGTTATTTATGATTCTCTGTATTTTTATACAAAAGGAGGCAAACAAGTATCTATTGATAGTTTTATAACTTTATATGGCGAAAATTCAACAAAGACCAAAATTGAGAAACGACAAGAACTGAAGAAAATTAAGGATGATTCCATTGCGCAATCAAAAGAGTATAAAAAATTAGACAAATTAGTTTTACAATCTAAAAAGAAAAATATTCCTTTTGAAGCAGCAAAAATTCAAATTCAATATATTACCGGTCGAGGAAATGATGTTTGTGGAAAAATGATAGATGTTTCTAAAAGCAATTGTCATGAATGTCGATCAACAATAAAAGCGTTTGTTATTACAAAGGATTCAGTTCAGTTTTATGATATAGTAAAATACGAGTTATTTGTTGCAAACACTAAAAATGGAGATAGATATAAATTTGAATCAACAGGAAATACTATTCCACCTTCAATCAGATCTTTGATTGCTCAAATGACAGAAAAAGACATCAGAGATTTTGAGTATACGTTTTCAAATGTTTACTTAAAAGATAAAGACAATAATTACTTCAAGATAGATGAGTATAAAAAGTTTAAACTAGTTTGTGATAATTAAGAGTTACTTTCTTCTTAACTCAAAGTTTTGTCCAAGATAAACTTTGCGTACTTGCTCGTCTGATGCGAGTTCTTCTGCAGTACCTTGTTTTAAGATTTTACCTTCAAATAATAAATAAGCGCGGTCTGTAATGCTCAATGTTTCCTGCACATTGTGGTCGGTGATTAAGATACCGATATTTTTGTATTTTAATTTTTCTACAATCTGTTGTATGTCTTCAACAGCAATAGGGTCGATGCCTGCAAATGGTTCATCTAACAAAATAAATTTTGGATCAGATGCTAATGCACGCGCGATTTCTGTTCTTCTGCGTTCGCCGCCAGACAATAATTTTCCTTTGGTTTTGCGCACATGTGTTAAACCAAATTCATCTAATAAAACTTCGAGTTTTTCTTTTTGTTGTGCACGTTTTAAGTCTGTAAATTCTAAAATGGCGCGAATATTATCTTCCACGCTTAGCGTTCTGAATACGGAGTTTTCCTGTGGCAAATAACCGATTCCAAGTTTCGCGCGTTTGTACATCGCTACTTTTGAAATATTTTTATCATCTAAAAATACTTTGCCTTGATCTGGTGTTACTAAGCCAACTGTGATATAAAATGATGTTGTTTTTCCGGCGCCGTTTGGGCCTAACAAGCCAACAATTTCGCCTTGGTTGACTTCAATGGTAACGTTGTCCACTACTTTTCGGCCGCCATATATTTTTACTAAATTTTCTGAACGTAAAATCATTGTTGCTTACCTTAAATCTTTTAGTTTAAACTCAATCTTCACCTGGTTGTTCCATTCATTGGCATATAATTGGTAACAAATATCAACGGTTTCTTTGGTTTCCATAATTTGCATGTAATCGCCCATTCCGAAGCCAACGCCATTTTTTGGTGTTTGTCCGTCTTTTAAAATGCTTAATTTTAAATGATTGCCGTTTAATACTTTGCTGTAACCGGTGTCATAGACTTCTTTGGTAACAAACGTTGGCCGCATATTTCCGGGACCGAACGGTGCCATTTGCTCTAAAATATTAAAAAATTTATCGTTGATATCGGTTAATTCTATTTCAGCATCAATTTCTACTTGCGGAATTTGTTGTTCTTCGGTAATGCGTTCAGCAACTATTTTTTCAAATGCTTCTGAGAAATCCTCAAGCTTATCGAGTTCAATGGTTAAACCGGCTGCGTATTTATGACCGCCGAATTGTACTAAATGTTCGCTACAAGAATCAATAGCATCGTACAAATCAAAGCCCGGAACGGAACGACCGGAACCTACTGCTTTTCCGTTGGATGATGCCAAAATAATAGTAGGTCGATAATATTTTTCAATCAATCTCGATGCTACAATTCCGACTACGCCTTTGTGCCAGTGTTCCTGATACAAAACAGTTGTTTTTTTCTTCACTAATACATCATCATTATCAATCATCGCAAATGCTTCGTCGGTAATATCTTTGTCGATGGTTTTTCTGTCGGTATTATTTTGCTGTACTTTTTTAGTTTTTTCAATCGCTGTATCGTAATCGTTTTCTATCAATAAAGTAACTGCTTCGGAGCCGTGCGCAATTCGTCCGGCAGCGTTAATGCGTGGTCCGATAATGAAAACCAGATCGGTAATATCTAAGTTTCTGCTGAGCTTTAATTCGCTCATCAACGCTTTAATTCCAGCTCGAGGATTTTCATTAATTCTATCACAACCAAATTTTGCCAAGATTCTGTTTTCACCGGTAATTGGCACTAAATCGGAAGCGATGCTGATAGCAACCAAATCTAACTGATCGTAGATTTTTTCCGTATTAAGCTTGTTTTTTTGAGCATATGCTTGTATCAGTTTAAAACCGATTCCACAACCGCTTAATTCATCAAATGGATAACTGCAGTCGTTTCTTTTCGGATCTAAAACGGCAACTGCATTTGGCAACACATCGCCAGGTAAATGATGATCGCAAATAATAAAATCGATATTTTTTTCATTTGCATAATCTATTTTATCATTGGCTTTGATACCGCAATCCAATGCGATCATTAAAGATACGTTATTGTCTTTAGCATAATCGATTCCCTGGAACGAAATGCCATAACCTTCAGTATATCTGTCCGGAATGTAATAGAAAATGTTGTCATAAAAATCTTTAAAATAAGAGTAAACCAATGAAACAGCTGTAGTACCATCAACATCATAATCACCATAAATTAAAATACGTTCATTGTTGGCAATCGCGGTTTCAATACGCGTGACTGCTTTGTCCATATCACGCATCAAAAACGGATCGTGTAATTTATCTAAGGAAGGACGAAAGAAGTCTTTAGCTTCTTCGAACGTATTAATGCCGCGCAGTACTAATAATTTGCATAAAACAGGATGAATATTTAAGGCACGCTGCAATTGTTGTACAATTGTCTCATCCGCTTCCAATTCAATCCATCTTTTTTGAGTTCGCATAATTTTGGATAAACTCCAAATTTATCGAATAGTTAGCGTTTAATGCAATTAAATGACTTAAAATTTTATCTACAGAAATAATTAGGACTTAATAATTTATTTGCAAAGTTATAAAAGCGAACATTTACCTTTGAAACCTAATAATTTGATATGGAAAAATTGCTTCAGAAATATATTTATACATCGGTTGGAATTGCAGTGATCGCGAATGAGAAGTTCAAAGAATTACTGGAAGATTTGATTCAGAATAATCATTTTGTAGAAGAAGAAGGCGAGCGCGTTGTAGATCAGTTCCTAATGAATCTGCGTGCGGATCTGGATGCTGTTCAAGGTTCTGTTCAGCAACGAATTGATGAAATACTAACTAAGCTGAATTTGCACTCAGTACAACATTTAAAAGAAGATGTAGAAAAAAACATCAACAATATTAAGCAGTCGTCTGCGTTACTACTGAAAGGTTTCTCTGATAATAAATAAAAAAGTCTCGCAACGCGAGACTTTAGAGTGGTTTTTTATGTTTCTAAACATTTAGTACATCAAAGATATGCTGTTAACATAACATTATCTTTGATGTTAGTCAATTAATAATACATCATAAAAAATCATTATTTATTGGTAGGCAGTGATGTGTATTCTAAAAGATATCGAAGCTTTCGTTGCTTTTAGCATCTTCGTCTTTCATGAAATTACCTTTTGATTGCACGGTTTTGAAAGACGTCATTTCCTGAAATTCTTCATACAAGCCACCAGCATCATAAAAACGACCAAAATGTTTATTGAAACGCAGATTTACGCTTCCGGTTGGTCCGTTTCTGTGTTTTGCAATAATTACTTCGGCGACATCTTTCAGCGAAGCGCCGTCTTGTCCTTCCGTTAAGTTATAATATTCAGGTCTGTATAAGAACATAACCATATCGGCATCCTGCTCGATAGAACCAGACTCACGCAAGTCAGAAAGCATTGGTTTTTTCTCGCCACCGCGCGATTCTACCGCTCGACTTAATTGTGAAAGTGCGATCACAGGAATATTTAATTCTTTTGCCAAACCTTTTAGTGAACGAGAAATAGAGGAAATTTCCTGTTCACGATTCATGCCTTTTTCGCCGCCGCCACTCATCAACTGTAAATAATCGATAATGACCATTTTGATACCGTGTGCGTTTTGCAAACGACGACATTGGGCGCGCAACTCATAAATATTAATTGCCGGCTGGTCATTGATATAAATAGGTGATTGCGACAGACGTTCTACTTTATCGCGCAAAATAGCATATTCGTTGTTATCTAATTTTCCGTTTGCTACTTTTTGCGCATCAATTTCCGTTTCGATAGAAATCAAACGTTTAGCCAATTGAACAGCGCCCATTTCCAGCGAGAAAATAGCTACAGGCATATTGTGATCAACTGCAGCATTACGAGCCAGGTTCAATACGAAAGCAGTTTTACCCATTGATGGACGCGCAGCAACTATAATTAAATCGGTAGCTTTCCATCCGGAAGTCATTCTGTCCATTTCGGTATAACCTGATGGAACAGAATCGTCTAACAAACCGTCATCGCGATTTAGTAAACCATCAATCTGCAACACTGATTTTGAAACCAACTGACCGATTCCTTGTGTAGAATTTCGTAAGTTTTTATCGGTGATTTCATAGATCTTACGTTCTGCAGCATCTAGTAAATCAAAAACATCGGTTGTGTCTTCGTAAGAATCACGAATAATATCATTGGAAATACGAATTAATTCGCGCTGAATAAATTTCTGAATGATGATACGTGCATGATATTCTACGTTTGCAGAAGAAGCGACTTTATTAGTCAACTCACTTAAATAATAAGCGCCGCCAACTTCTTCTAATTTGGCACTTTTGCGCAAATCTTCTGTCACTGTCAGCAAATCGATTGGCTGAGATTTTCCGAACAAAGACTGAATAGAACGAAAGATAGTAGCGTGTGCATCTACATAAAAACTTTCCGGTTTCAGAATATCAGAAACATAAGAAATGGCATCTTTTTCAATCAATAAAGCACCTAATACAGCTTCTTCCAATTCGCGTGCCTGTGGCGGAATTTTTCCATATAGTAAAGTAGAAATATCTTCTGTTTTTGAACGTGTAAAACGTGTAGTTTTTTTGTTCGTTGCCTGCTCTTCCATGTGCACGAAAATAGAAAATTAAGTTCGTTCAAATTGTTGGAATAGTCAACTTTAATGTGTTAATAACGTAAAAATCGTGAAACAGCATGTTGCGACATTGATAATGAACCTATTCTGTTTTTTTACGATAAAATAATGTGCAAGAATAGGTAAATCGTGTGCATAAACCTGTTTATATGCTCCATTTTTTAGTGGAATCTATTGTTGGTTAAATGTGTATAAAATATTTGCTCTTAAACGAATTAATCGTAATAAGTATTAATTTATTTTTAATGCAACTTCAATTTGAGCTACATGGTGCTTGCCGTGCCAGGCGTATAAAGCCAGCGCTTCCTGCAACGGAACTGCGCGATTGTACGCCGGATGAAAATAGGTGCGCTTGAAGTCATTTTTATCCATATTTTCCAATAAAGCAGTCCATTTTGCATGCAGCGCTTTTACAAAACGCACAGAATTTTTTAAAGGTAGTTGTATATCAGCCGTTTCTGCCCAAAGATTTTCATCATAAGGTTTTATCGTTGGATTATTTTCTGTCAAGGCAGATTTAAAGCGCATAAAAGCATTTAAATGACTGTCGGCAATGTGATGCACAATTTGTTCTATATTCCAGCCGCCATCTCGGTAACGGTATTGCAATTTTTTCTTTTTATTTACTTTTTTGGTAATTGCTTTTAGATGTTCCGGCAAAATACGTATGTCCTGAATCAGTTTATTGATAACCGTTTCCGAATATTCAACCGGAAATTTGCATTTCCCAATTGGGTAAATAAATGGATTCAGCACTTCAACTTTTGGCGTTTCTGCTTTAGTTTCCGCTTTTTTTACAGGAGTTGTTTTAACAGCTTCTTTTTTTACTGTTGTTTTCTTAACCACTTTTACAGCAGGTTTTGCAGATTTTTTTGCTGTTGTTTTCTTGAGAGCCATAATTAGAATTTTTCTATTGTTTGTTCAATAATGTCGTTATTGTTGTTGGTAATGACAAGCTTATAAGCGCCTGCTGCCATATCGTTTAAGTCGATTACTTTTTGATGTAAACCTTTTGCTAAAAAGCCCAAATCCTGTTGTTTTACTAACCTTCCGCTTAAATCAAATACATTTAACACAGCATTTGTAGCTGTTGCTGTATTGAATTGTACAGAGATTTTATCGATAAATGGATTTGGATAAGCACTTAGTAAAACCAAATTATTGGATTTGTTTTTAACGCCAACAGCAGTTGAGGTTCTTGGAGTTAAAGGTGCTTCGTAAATATTTCGGATTGTTTGAGTAGTTTTTGAACGTGCTTTTTTCAACCAGCGTGTTCCTGCATCGGTGTACCAACCCTGATCAAATGTTTGATTGGTATCTAAGTTTGCAACGGTTTTTACATAATAAAAATCGCACTGTGTTTTTGTCTCTGATAAATCTAAAATACTGTAGCCCTTTTTAGTTAATTCTACATTTTTTATATGTGGTAAAATTAATCCAACCAACGGATAGAAATTATTCAGTGCAATTGGTGATGAACCTGATGTAACACTTGTGCAGACAAACTCAACGCCAACAGAGCCGGCACCAGTGAATGCATTATATTGTGCTTGATTATATGGAAGATCCATTGCCCAAGCTGTGTGAATATCACCGGTTAAGACAACAACATTTTTTATGTTATTATCTAAAATGATATCGTATAATTTTTTGCGGTCTGCTTTGTAGCCGTCCCATTGGTCATTGTTTAAAAGAATACCGCCACTTCCGTTTTGCCAAAACGGATTCAGGTTTCCCATCATTACCTGTTGGCCTAATACTTTCCATTTTGCAGTAGAGTTGATTAACTCATTTTTTAACCATTGCATTTGTTCATTTCCAATAATATGCCTTGAGGTGTCATTCGGATTTCCGCCTTGTTTGCTTCTGTCATATAAACGCGTATCCAGCATAAAAATATCAACCAAATTGCCATAGCTTATTTTTCTCCAAATTTTATTAGGATTTCCTGGTTCAGGCAATCGAATCGGCATCCATTCATCATACGCTTTTTGACCATACGATTTCCTGTCTGACCACAGACCTTCAACACCTTCGGTGTGGTTATCAGAACCGAGTGTATAAGAATTGTTCGCCGTTTCATGGTCGTCCCAAACAGAAATAAATGGATACTGTTGATGTAAATTTCTGCAAGACGGATCTAATCTGTATGTAGAATAACGCTGACGGTAATCAGCTAATTTCGTAATTTCATATGCAGGCAACTGGTCGGTTCTGCCTGGAATTCCAAATGTGCCGTATTCGTAAATATAATCGCCTAAATGGATTACTGCGTCAATGTCATTCCGTTCTGTAATTCTATCATAAGCATTGAAAAAACCATTCGGATAATTAGAACAAGAAACAAAAGCAAAACGTTGTTGCGATTGACCGGAAACAGGAGCCGTTTTTGTTCTTCCGGTTACAGAATTTTTTCCATTAACTGTAAATTCGTAAAAATACCATGTATTTGGCTGCAAACCTGTTACATCAACTTTTACAGTGTAATCACGCGTACTGTCAGTTGTGAAAGTTCCTGTTTTTACAGTTTGAACAAAAGCAGTATCTAAAGCAACATGCCAGTTAACAGTTACAGGACCTGCAACTTCAGGCGTAACACGAGTCCAAATAATAACAGCATTTGGAGTTGGGTCGCCGGAAGCCACACCATGATAAAATGGTGCTAATGAACTGTCTAACATGGAACGCTCAGTGAAATCACCAGGTTCTAGTGCTAAACCAGCAAAAAATGAAAAACAAAATAGAATAGAAAGTAATAGTCTTTGCATATATCATAGTTTCACTAAAAGTACAAACTTTTATTTCCATAAACAAGATTGGCAGAAAAAAAACACAAAATAATTATACTGTTACAGGTTTAAATAATAGGGTTTGAGTAATTCAATAAACTCAGTGGTGTATTGGTTATGCTGCTGTCTGATCGTAAGATATGCTGTTGACGACTGAGATGCTGTATTTTGGTTAAATAACAAACACACTCTGAAAAAATCATGTTTTGGTGTCTGTTTTATATGTAATTCTTTTTCTAAGTAAAGCCGATTTTTATCTGCAATTTTTATCGCTTCGTGCAAACGAAAATAGGGTAGAAGTATTGCAAACTTTCCATCGGTTGACAGTAATGTTTTTACTTTTTTAAATAAAGATTCTAACGTGAGTGTTGTATTGTGTTTAGCTATCTTTTCTTCCAATAAAAAAGATTGCATGTCGTTATCATAAAACGGTGGATTGCAAAAGATTAAATCATATTTTTTTTCGGTATCATATTCTAAAATATCCTGATGCAGAACAGTAATATTATCTGCAAATACAGAATTAAGACAGTTTTGATTTGCCTGCGTGAATGCAGCTTTATTGATTTCAACAGCATCAATTTTTGCATGCGATCTTTGTACTAGCATCAATGAAAGCAAACCTGTTCCACAGCCAATATCTAATATAGTTTTAGTATTATCATCTGTTGGAATCCATGCGCCAAATATGCATGAGTCTGTGCATACTTTCATAGCACATTTATCCTGTTCAACTTTAAATTGTTTGAATTGAAAATAGGTATTTGACATCCGTCAAATATATAGTTTTCTCTCTTTGTAAAAAAAAAATATAACGCAAAAAAGCGACAGAAAACCTGCCGCTTCTACATTCATTCAATTATTAAAAATCACTATCAATTAATATCCAAACGCATAATATTGAATACCATTTTGATTCGGATATTTTCCTTCGAGTAATATACCATTGCCATTGTTGTCGCTGATCATATTTTCTAAATCATCCTTTTTGCTGATTGGCCTGTTGTTAACTGAAGTAATAACAAAACCTTCCTGCATGTTGGTGTTTTTCTTAATGATTCCGTCTTTAATTTTTGTCACTTTTAGACCACCATTTATACCTAATTTTTTAGCTTCCAGACTACTTAATTCGTTTACATCAATTCCTAGATTATCCAGCACATTTCCTGATTTTTTAGCATCCGTTTTTGCTACCAATTCTGTTTTATTTTGATTGGATTTTAGCGTTACATCTTTACTGATATAATTACCATCACGGAAAATTTGTAATGCCACTTTATCGCCAGGTCGATAACGAGCAATATGTTCTTGCAAATCAGCAGTGTTGGTAATGTCTGCCTCGCCAACTTTAGTAATTACATCACCACGTTTGATGCCGCCATCTTCGCCGGCACTGCCTTTATTCACTTCTGCAATGTATGCACCTTGTATTTTTGGTAATTTCAGATCTTTTGCCAGTTCATCATCCACATCACGAATATTGACACCTAAAAAACCACGCTGCACCACACCAAAATCAACCATATCGCGCACTACTTTTTTTACCAGGTTTGCCGGAATCGCAAATGAATAACCGGCGTAAGAACCGGTTGGTGTTGCAATTGCAGAATTAATACCAATTAAATTTCCATTTAAGTCCACCAAAGCACCGCCACTGTTTCCGGGATTTACAGCAGCATCCGTTTGTATAAAAGATTCAATAGCAAGATTGCCAGCTTTTTCACGCAAAATATTGATGTTACGCGTTTTAGCCGAAACAATTCCTGCCGTTACGGTTGATGCTAAATTGAACGGATTGCCGACAGCCAAAACCCATTGCCCAACCTGTACTTCATCGGAATTGGCAAATGTCAGAAACTGCAGATCTTTCGCATCGATTTTTATTACGGCCAAATCCGTGCTTGGATCTGTTCCGATCACTTTTGCTTTAAATGCACGGTTGTCATACAAATTCACATTTATTTCATCAGCATCTTCGACTACATGATTGTTGGTAACGATATAGCCATCATTACTGATAATTACACCGGAACCGCTTGCTTCCTGTTCCTGCGATTGCGGCATATCGAAAGGCATTCCAAATTGATCGCCAAAGAACTGGTAAAACGGATTCATCTGGCGCATATCTTTTCTGCTTATTTTTATTTTAGTGTTGATGTGAACAACAGCAGGCGTTGATACTTTGGCGGCTTGTATAAAAGCATCATTCGGTAAGCCGGTGGTTAAACTCGCGAACCGAACCGGTGCTTTTTCTTCAGTGAAAGATGGTGAATACGATTGTTTTGTTTTATTGGAAATCGCTAAGGCAATGAATGCACTGATGCATCCGATAAATAAGTAGCTTGTAATTTTTCTCATAAGATCGTTTTTTAAATTCAACCTGCAATTTACATACCTTACAACAACGCAAATCGTAAAAAAATCTTAAGCATCCGTTAAAAAAAGTTAACTATATGGTGAATGATTTTCTAAAACTAAAATGTGTTATCGAACTTTGTAAATAGTTGGATGTTTAGCAGAAAAAGTAACTATAACAGAATCTCCAACATCTAAATAAGGATTCCTGTAACGACCTTTATAAATAACGCCGTTATATTTGTATTTAAAATCTAAATGTCTTCCTTTTGACCAGGAAACTTTATCCAAAGCAACCATGATTTCTACCGGATTTTTTGCAATTTCGTTTTCTTTCCATTTCTCGATTTGGTTTATACCAATAATTTCAAACCCAATAAAGAATAAAAATGTTAATGCAATGGAAATACCAATTTGACTGCTTGTTATTGAGTTATTTTCCTCTTTTGAAAAATGAAATAATCCGGAAATTTTAAATGACATTACTAAGCAGGAAACGCTAAAAATTAGAATACACTAAATGCAATGAATATGGCAGCAAATTCACCATCTTTAGTGTACATTGAAAAATTAAATCCAATAAATGAAGCTGTTATCAATATCAGATAACCAATAATTGTCACTATCGTTTTTATGAAGTCTTTTACAAACCTAATTAACGGTATTTTGTTCATTTAATTATAAATACAAATTATACTCTAAAAGAGTTCCAAAAAATAATAAACACACTCATTTTCTGTATCACAAAAAGTTAACTATATATTTGCAAATAAATTTACATAAACAACTACTTTTGAACATGCAGTTTTATTTTTACAAATATCAAGGCACAGGGAATGATTTTATTTTGATAGACAACAGAAATTCTATTTTTCCGAAAGAAAATATCGAATTGATCAAGCATTTATGCGATCGAAAATTTGGCATCGGCGCCGATGGATTGATGTTGCTGGAAAATACGTCAGGAATGGATTTTAAAATGGTTTATTTTAATGCAGACGGCAATGAAAGTACGATGTGTGGAAATGGAGGAAGATGTATAGCTGCATTTTCTAATTTATTAAATATTACACATAAAAAAGGAAACTTTTTAGCAATTGATGGTGAACATGATTTTGAAATAACTGATGATATTGTGAAATTGAAAATGATAGATGTTGATGAAATTAAAATAGAAAATAATGATCATTATATTTTAAACACCGGTTCGCCGCATTATGTAGCATTCAGAAATGATATTGACTCAATCCAAATCGTTGAAGAAGCCAGAAAAATAAGATATAATGACGTATTTGCAAAAAATGGTATCAACGTAAATTTTGTTGAAGAAAAAAACGGACAAATCTACATGCGTACCTATGAACGTGGTGTTGAAGATGAAACGTTATCTTGCGGAACAGGAACTGTTGCGGTAGCTTTATGTGTTGCTGTAAAAAATGAAATGAATGACGGAGCAATAGAAATAAATACACCAGGCGGAAAATTAAAAGTATTTTTAAAAAAAGAAGTAAACAGGTTTACAGATATTTGGCTCGAAGGCGCAGCGAAGAAAGTATTTGAAGGCGATATCACTATTTAAAGTTCACTCAGGCAGATGATAAAGATTTATAAAAAAGAAGAAGCACAGTTAGTGCTGATTGAACAACCGGAAAAAGATTGCTGGATCAATATTGCACCGCCATTTAATATGGATCAGCTTGAAAAACTGGCAAATAACTTAGAGATTCCGTTTTCGTATATCGTTGATTGTATTGACCAGTACGAACGTTCACGTTATGAAAAAGAAGAAGACGCTAAATTAATCGTTATCAATACGCCGATTCTGAATGAAGGGTTTGATTTGGAAGATGAAGCCACTTATATTACTATTCCGGTTGGTATCATCTTGATTCCTGATATGATATTGACCGTTTGTTCCGTGAATAATCCGATGATAGAATGGTTTGAAAAAAATGTATTGAAAAATGTAAAACCGGAAGACAGAAATTTGTTTGTAGTAAAAATATTTGAGCGCAATGTGTATTATTTTCTTTATTACTTACGCGAAATCAACAAGCGCATTTCTCAGATCGAAAAAGAATTGAATTACAGCAGCCGCAACCAGGAACTCAATAAACTATTGCATTTACAGAAAGCGCTCATCTATTTTGTAAATGATTTGCGTGCGAATGAAATGGTTTTGCTGAAAGTACAACGCACCGATTTTCTGGAATTAAAAGATAACCACGACGCAAAAGAATTGTACCAGGATATTTTGATCGATAATTCACAGGCACTTGAAATGGCAAATGTGTATTCCAACATCTTAGGCAATATGATGGGCGCGTTTGCATCCATTATTTCTAATAATTTAGGACATGTCGTAAATCGTTTAACAGCAGTAACCATCGCGTTGATGCTGCCAACTTTGGTTGCCGGAATTTATGGTATGAACGTCGATCTACCATTTCAGCATGCAAAACATGCATTCACTATCGTAATGATCATTTGTATCTTAACGACAATCGTATTTGTTTATTATTTCAGAAGAAAAAAATGGTTGTAAATGGAAATTGAAAATAAAAATTTAACCACGATCCGAAATATTTTAGTGTTTTTCGCTGCTATCGTTACATTGTATATTTTCAGCTTGTTGCAGGATTTGTTAGTGCCACTAGTATTAGCGTTGTTTTTAGCGCTGCTGGTACATCCTATTTTGTCGTGGTTTGATAAAAAGAAGATTCCAATGTATGCAAGTGTTGGAATTATCGTGATTTGTATAATTTGTGTCAACGCGTTGCTGATTTTGATTTTTTATAAAACAGGCAAGCATATTTTTGCTGAAAAAACCTACTTTGTCGCTCAGATCAAATATAAATTAGGTGGTTTGCTCGAAATTTATACCAATATCACCGGTGAAGTTTTGGACTTAAACGATGCTGTCGATAAGTTGCAAAATTATTTTTCATCTGATTTTTTGGTGAATAAATCAGGTTCTATTTTCGGACAATTAGGATTGTTGACCGAAGAGTTTTTATTGACAACAGTTTATCTGATCTTATTACTGACAGGTATTATGAAATACGAAAACTACCTGCATTATCTTGGCGGTGATATTGAAGTCGGCGGCCGCTATATCAAAGCATTTGAAGACGTGAAATCATCTATTGTCGGCTATGTGAAAGTCAAATTTATTATCAGTTTTTTTTATGGTTTAGTCACACTTATTTTATGTTATATTTTTCACTTGCGCTTTTTCTATTTTTGGGGTTTTCTCGCCTTTATTCTCAATTTTTTACCGGTTGTAGGAGCAATGATTAGTTTGATTCCTATAGCGTTAATGGCTCTTATTCAATTTGATACTGTTGGAGCAGTATTCTTGCTGATTGTTTTGGTCTATGGATTGCATTTTATTTTAGCAACCGGCTTAGAGCCAATATTCATGGGACAGCAAACATCATTAAATACAATTGTCGTTATAATGGGTTTACTTTTTTGGGGTTTTCTTTGGGGAATTTTCGGTATGTTCCTTTCTGTACCATTAATGGTTCTAACAAAAGTCATATTAAGCCAGATTACCGGAACAGAAGTAATTGTGAAGCTGCTTGGTGGTGAAAAGAAAAAATAATCAAACTATTTTAACGATATTTCCTTTTATTTTCGTTATTTGTGTAAAATAATCCAATTATTTTCTGAAATTGAATCAAAATAGGTCTATTTTATGTTTAATTTTTAATAAAAATCTATCCTTAAATTAATTTAACAAACGTAATTGTTAAATAAAAATTACCATTCAAAATTTAATATGAATTTTATTGACGTAGATCAATTTTATGTATGTTTCATGATTTAAATATGGAAAGTATTAGCTATATTTGGTTAGCATTTGTATATACAATTTTAATGAGAAATTATGCAGATATAATTTTGTATGATTTATTTTAATAATGTGTACTCGTGTATATTTGTTAAATAAATAATATTTATATAGGATATTTGTACATTTAAAGCCGTTTATTAAAAATAATTTTAACTGGTGTTATATACCGGTGGTTTTCAGTGTCGGAGCCCTTTTTTAAAACGAAGAATATGAGAAAAACAACTACCAATCATTTTGGGAAATCAATTGTATTTTTGAGTAATATAAAAATATTAACTCTTATAGCTGCTTTTTGTGTAGCAATAACTACAGTTAATGCGCAGAGTAGCGCAAATTACGTTTTTACTACTAATAACAATGGCTCTTTAATTGATATTAGTACAGGTGATAGTACTTTAGTAGCAGCTTCACAAGATGATGCACAGTCCGGTATTGCAACTATTCCTTTTGAGTTTTGGTTTATGGGAACACGATACACGCAATTATCTGTTAATAGTAACGGTTTACTTAGGTTAGGTGGAACTGCTGTTGGAACAACGGCTAATGTGGCTATAGGCGGAACTGCAAGTGTTCCATATATTTCGGCATTTTCATTTGACCAATATACGGGCGCATCTGGAAAAGTTCATTGGAAAGTCACCGGAACCACACCCAATAGAGTATTAGTGATAGAATGGCTAAATATGGCTATTGGTTGGAATGCAACAACAGCAGATGGCGTATATCAAGTGCAATTAAGTGAGACGACAGGAGCAATAACATTAATGTATGGAAATATGGTCTACAGATATGCTCCGACTTCGACAGTAGTTTCAATGGGTTTTTCAGCTTCGAATACAAATAATAATTATGCTACTGTTAATGAAAATACTAATGCAGTAACTTATACAGGTGGCGTAACAAACTATAACTTAGGTACTACAGTTCCAACTACCATGCAGGTTAATTCATCTACTAACACTACAAGAAGATTTTACACATTTACGCCACCTACACCGGCAGCGCCTACAGGATTAAATTTTAGCGCTATCTCTACAACAGGCATGACACTAACGTGGGGGGCTTCTTCTCCAATAACAAATGTATTAAAATATGCAGTATATTATTCAATAGACGGTGGAGCAACTTATACTTATTATAACACAACAAACGTTGGTACAAATACTTTAGCCGTAACAGGATTGGTGCCTGGAACTACTTACGACTGGAAAGTGGTGGCTGTAAGTGAAGGTGCTTTGAGTTCAGCATTAACTGGAACACAAGCAACAAGTCCACCTGCGACATATTACTGGGTAGGAACTGCTACTGCGGATTTTAATACTGCTGCTACATGGAATACATTGGCTAATGGTACTGGTTCAACAAGATCAACAGCTCTTACCACTGATATTTTAATTGTAGATGGTGCAGGCACTATTGCAGGTGCTGCTATTACAGGAGCAACAATAACAACTGCATCCAGTATTGGACAATTAAAAGTTACCAGCAACACCGCATTTACTTTATCATCAAATAATACAACGACGAAAGCAATAACAATTACAGGTGCAGGTGGTGATGATTTTGTAATAGATAATGGAAGTTCATTAATTTTAACTAATGCTGCCAATGCAGTCGGTATAGCTTTCTCTGGTACAGGTAATACCGGCGATATTTCAGGTACTTTAACTTTAGGAGGTAGTATAAATAATACATTTAATACTACTGGCGGAACATCTACTTTAGTAACAGTAAAAAGTACAGGTATTGTAAATACAACTACAGGAGTAACTGGTATTCCAATAACAGGATCTGCAGCTACTTTTAGTTTTGCCAATGGCTCTAATTGTAATGTAATTGGAACAAGTACTACTGCTTACGCCATTCCATTAGCGACATGGGCTACGACTTCTAATCTGACTTTATCAGGCGGTACTTCAACAACTGGACCAACTAACGTAGCACAATCTTTCGGAAATTTTACATACAACAACTCAACTCTTACTGGTACTTTAAGTTTTTTCACTACAAGTACTGCTACAATAAAAGGCGATTTGACTATTCAGGCTGTAGGTAATGGAGGTATTTTCAGATGTCTCACCTCTGGTTCTTTAACGGTAAATGGTAATGTCATTCTTAATATAACTGGTACTACAGGTTCTGTTGATTTTATGAACGGTGCCGGTACTTTGTCCGTTTTAGGAAGTGTAAATGTAAACAATGCATCTACTCTTAAATTTGGAAATGGTGGTGGAACTTCAAGTATAACAGGAGATGTGACGGTATCTAATACAGCTGTTGTCAATTTTGGAAATGCTGCAAGCGGACATACTGCGACTATTAATGGAAATTTAAATCTAAATTCCAGTGGTACTTCCACTGTGGCTTTAACATCGGGTAGTGCAACAGTAGTTGTGTTAGGTAATTTTAATCAAACTGCTGGTTCATTCCAAATTGGTTCAGGTACAGGTGTAGGTACATTAAGAGTAGCAGGTTCATTTACAGGAATATCTATTACAAATCCAAGTTCTGCTACTACCGGTATTATTGAATTTAATGGTAGTACAAGCCAGGCAGTTTCTCCGGGTTCTACATTTACAGGAACGACAAATGTTAGAGTGTCAAACCCTGCTGGTATTGCCATTACAGGAACACTTCCTATGAATGCAGGTACAACCTTTACGGCTGCAGCTAATGGTACAGCCGTAATTTCCGGTACTGTTACATATAGTACAACAACAACATTGGCTTATGTAACGGCTTTAGGTACGCAAACTACTGGAAATGAATTTCCTGTAACAAGCGGCCCCGTGAGTCTCACCATTAACAATACTGCCACAACACCTCAAGTTTCATTAAGTGGATCAAGAACGGTGACAGGAACATTAAACATTACAGCAGGTAGATTATTGTTAGGTAACAATGATTTGACACTTGCAAATGGAGGAACACAAACCATAACTACACCTGGAGCATCTAAGATGATAGTAATAGATGGAACAGGTCAATATAAGAGAGGAATTCCGGCAACTGCAGGTTCTTATCTTTTTCCGATTGGAGAAATAACTGGTACTACTCAATATTCACCGGTAACATTACAATTTACTGCAAACTCTGTTATTCGAATAGTAGGCGCGCGAGTAGTTGATGCTATAAGTTCAAATATAAATACACCAAGTGCTCCTACAGATTATTTGAGTAGATATTGGACATTCTCTGAAAATGGTGCAGGTGGTACTTATAATTACTATATCAATCCTGCATTAGCTATTACAGGAGCAGAAGATGAAATAGGTACAGCGTCAAATATTAGTGCCGCTTATTGGGATGGCTCTACATGGGTGCAATCAGCAGGAACATATTCATCTGGTAGTTTGACATCTGCTACCGCAGGTGTATCACAAACGGCGGCGCCATTAGGAACTGTGGAGTGGACAGGCAGGGTTGCAAAACCTATAATTACATTAAACTCTTTTTATGTAACCAGTACTACGACACCAGGAACAACAGGACAATGTACGGCAACAGGAAGAGATATATCAGTAAATGTCATACCATCTGGAGGTACATTATCCAGTGTTAATATATCTTATAATAATGGAAGTGCTGTTGGTCCTGTCAGTATGACAAATACAACAGGCAGTACGTATATATATACCATACCGGCAGCAAGCCCAACAAATACAACAGTAACGTGGAGTATTACTGCGACCAATTCGTTAGGTCTCTCTTCTACTTATACAGGAGCAACATATCAGGACAATCCGAATGCTGGCGTAACGGCGACAGCAACGGCCCGACCGACAACGGTATGTTCAGGAGCTGCAGATACATTAAGTGTTGTAGTTGCGAAGAGCGGCACGGTAACGTTAGGAGCAGGAGGCTCATCGGCAACCACAGCACCCTACAATCCATTCAATGGTGGTTATGGAGGTATGAAAGGCCAATATTTAATCAGAGCGTCAGAATTAACAGCACAAGGATTAACGGCAGGCAATATCACAGGATTGACATTGTATGTTTCAGCGATAGGTACAACCTATAATGGTTTTGTAATACAAATCGGCAATACAGCATTAACGGCATTGACATCCTCTACGATACAGGGTTCATTGAGCACAGTTAAAAACTCATTCAACTTTGCACCGGCAGCAGGCGCAAATGCAATAACGTTTGATACACCATTTTCATGGGATGGTACATCAAATATTATAGTATCCACATCATGGAGTAATAATAACACATCAAATACATCAGCGACAATATTTTATGATGCGACAGCGTTCCAGTCAGCAGTAAGTTACCGTAAAGATAATGAGACAGCGGCGAACATGTTAGCATTCACAGGTGCAACAGGAGCAGGTACATTTACCTACGATAACTCATCCAACCGACCAAGATTAAGTTTTACAGGCAACACGGCACCTTCAGTTACCGCATATTCATGGAGTGATGGAGCATCTACAGTAGGAACTACGAACCCATCTTATGTTACACCTACAAACACACCAACAACAAGCTATACATGTACTGCGACCGTAAACAGTTGCCCCGTTGTTTCTAATACATTAAATGTTACAGTGAATCCATTGCCAACACCACCTACAACAACTAATAGTTCTCAATGTGGAACTAAAATTCCAACTTGTTCTGTTTCAGATCCTAATGGTTATACAACACCTACATTTAAATGGTACAGAGCATCAACAGGTACTTCTTTAATTCAGTCTTCAACATCAACAACATTAACGTCTTATACAGTTTCTGTAGATACTACTTTTTATGTATCAGTAATAAATCCGACAACAGGTTGCGAAAGTGGAAGAACTGCTGTTTCTGTTACAGTAACCAGTCCGGATTCAGTGCGAGTTGATGCAAATGGATTTACTGTGAGTACAGTGTCTTGCAGCGGTATAGCTATTTCGTTGAATACAACCAAATATGGTTCTACAAACACATATACTTACACGTGGTCTGCGAGCCCATCTTCAGGAAGTGGTATTTCTACTGCCGTTACCAATACTCAAAATACAACCGTAACGCCTACTTCTGCAGGTACATATAGATATACAGTGTTAGGCGATGATGGTGCAGGATGTTCAACAACTTCTTTTGTCGATGTTGTTGTTAATGCAGCTCCTTCTATAACATCCGGACCAAACAGCCCTTCTGGAATTTGTTCACCTGGCAGTACTTCTGTAAGTATAGTTGCAACCGGAACAGGATTAACATATACATGGCAGTCTTCTTCAACAAGTGGTGGCACTTATTCAACGGTGGCAGCTAATGATGCGAATTCAGGTGTAGCATATAATATATCAACACCTGGAACATTAGGAATTACAGGATTAACTCAAACATATTACTATAAATGCATAGTATCAAAAAGTGGATGTTCAGATGTGACATCGGGTGTATCTACAGTAACAGTTGTTAATCCATCAGTAACTTCTACTACGCCAGCTTCTACTTGTGGTACAAGTGCTGCAATGACATTAGGTGCTACCGGTTCAGCCGGAACCTCTATTTATTGGTATAGTGCTTTAACAGGTGGAAATGTTTTAGCAACAGGTACATCTTACACTACACCGGTTATTTCTACGACAACACCATATTATGTTTCAGCGGAAACTGCTTCACCAGGTGGTATTGCTCAAATTGGGTTTAATTCAACTGCTAATGGAGCAACTGGTTATCCAACAGCATTTGGTAACAGATGGTTTCAGGATTGGCACCAAATGGTATTTACAGCAACAGAGCTCAATACTGCTGGTCTGAGAGCAGGAAACATTACACAGATTGCATTTAATGTTAATGCAATTGGTAGTTCCGCTACAGTAAATAATTATGAAATTAAATTGGCAACAACTACAAATACAACGCTTTCTTCGTTTATAACTACAGGATTGACAACGGTCTATGGTCCAACAAACACTAATACTACAACCGGTTGGAATACGATTACTTTTGCAACACCTTATAATTGGGATGGTGTTTCTAACTTATTAGTTGATATACGTGCTTTAGAACAGGATTTGACAAATAATGCAGTTTGTTATTATTCAAATACAACAGGAAATACCCTTTTGTATGCCTATACAACAACTAATAACACTAGTTTTTATACTTCAAACCCAACGCCTACGGCAACAACAAACAGGTTAAATGTAAGGTTTACAGGTAATACATTAGCATGTGCTAGCTCACCAAGAACAAGCGTGACAGCAACTGTTAATACGCCACCAACAATTACACCAACAGGAACTGCAACTATCTGTCCGGGTTCAAGTACACCTTTAAACGTAACAAGTTCAAATGATCCAAATTATAAATACACATGGACACCTGGTACTTTGAATGGCGCATCTCAATCTGTATCACCTTCATCTACTCAAACTTATACTGTTAATGCATTAGATACAACCAGTGGTACATATGCTACTTGTGCAACTTCAAATACGGTTACGGTAACGGTTTTACCATCAAGTTTTACAGCAACTGCTGCTGCTTCATCTTTTTGTAGTTCAGGTTCTACTACTATTAGCTTATCACCCACAACAGGCTTAGGTACGGCTACAATTCAGTGGCAGGTAAGTAATGATGGATCTACATGGAGAGACAGTACAGGCCAAACAGGAACTACATTGTCAACAGGAACAAGAACAATTACAACATATTACAGAGCAGCAATAAAAATCGGCGCATCTACCTGTGTTAATTCATCTGTTGCAACTGTGACTGTAAATAATCCAGCTATTACAGGAACAACACCGGCTGGAAGATGCGGTACAGGAACATTAACCTTAGGTGCTACAGGTGCAGCAGGTTCAACAATAAGTTGGTATACTACTTTAAATGGTACTACACCTGTGTATAGTAGCACAACACCTTCATCTTATACTACACCAAGCATTAGCACGACTACAAAATATTACGTATCATCTTCTTATCCAACTACAGAAAACGTTGGTTTATCACAAACGTCAACTAGTTGTGGCACTAAAACAAGCAGTTCATTGACTGACTGGCCAATACGTTTTAATACGACAAAAACTGTAACTATTAATTCAGTATATGTTACACCATATGCAGCAGGAACATTTACAATTGCTTTAAGAAGATCATTATCATCTACAGACTCTATAACACAATCGTTTACTTTTGTAGCAGGTGATGTTGGCATTCCAAAACAATTGACTTTGACTGGATTTACATTTCCTTCAGGTAATTGGCAGTTAACGAATACTGTAGGTGGTGTTTACAGGATAGGAACATATACTTGTGGTTATCCTTACACAAGTTCAGATGGTGGATTCTCAATAGTAGGTTCTGCAGCAACTTCAACATCAGCTACTGCAACCGGTACTTATAATTCATTCTATAATTTTAATGTTACTTCTTCTTGTCAGGGAACGCGTGATTCAGTTATTGCAAGTATTAACACAGCACCTGCAATCATACCCGCTGGAACCGTTACACTATGTTCAGGTAGCAATACTACTTTAAGTGTTTCAAGTACAAATGATCCGAATTATAATTATTCATGGACTCCAACCGGAACTCTTTCACCAACTACAGGAACGAGTGTAACTGCTACACCGTCAGCTACAACTAAATACTATGTAGATGCTGTAGATGCTTCAGGCGGTACATATAATGGTTGTACTGCAAGAGATAGTGTTACGGTGACAGTTTTACCTTCCTCAATTACTGCAACTGCTCTTTCTACAAATCTTTGTGGTGCTGGTTCTTCGACAACAATAAGCATTCCATCATCAGGTTTGGGTACAGCAACTGTACAATGGCAAAAAGATAGCAGCGGTGTTTGGGTGAATGTAGGAACAGATTCTACAACATTGGTAACACCAAACTTAGATACAACTACTAGTTTCAGGGCATTGGTAAAAGTAGGAGGAAGCACATGTCTTACTTCAAATACAGTAACCATAAATGTAAATAGTGTAGCAATTACTTCTACTACGCCGGCAGCAAGATGTACGCCGGGAACATTAACTTTGTCTGCAACTGGTACTTCTGGTTCAACGATCAAATGGTATGCTGCTGCAACAGGTGGTGCTGCATTGGCAACAGGAACAACTGGTGCCGGAACGGGCTCTTATACTACGCCATCTTTATCAAGTTCGACAAATTATTATGTGGAAGCAGTGTCGGCAGGAACAACAACAACTACTACGAATGTAGGGCCAACTAGTCCAAGTGTCGGAACGTTCGGTACTAGTTTTACAGGTACATACCAGATTTTTACTGCAACTTCTGCATTCACCTTGAATTCAGTTGATGTTTTTGCTACCTCATCAGGTACGGTAATAGTTGAGCTATTAAATTCATCAGGTACTGTATTGCAAACATCCGCTACATATACGGTCACTTCCGGTCAGGCAAATTCAACAAGTACCACTGTAGGTACACCTATAACTATTCCGATTAACTTTAGTATTGCTGCTGGTACAGGATATAGATTAAATTTAAAATCTACTTCTACGGCGAGTATATTAAGAAACGATGGAGGTATGGCTTCTTATTATAATATTTCAGGTGACAACCCTATATTTACGGACAACTGGGTTGCTTCTACGGATTATTGGTATGATTTCTACAAATGGAATGTTACAGTGACTGCGGCATGTGCTTCGGTAAGAACAAAAGTAACGGCAACAGTTTCAACGCCAACTACAAATCCATCATTGACACCGGTACCAACTATATCTATTTGCCAGGATAGTATTATTATGCTGACTGCCAGTGGAAGTACAACAACTCCGTCACCATTATTATCTGAAGGTTTTGAAACAAATCCTGTAACCAGTTTTAATTTAAATACAAACGGCTTATATAGTGATTTTTATGTTGAACCTTATTATGTTGAAGGTACACAATCTATCAGTTTAGTATCAGATAGCTATGATGGAAGCGGAAATATTAGAATTACGCAGGCAGCTCCGGTTAACTTGACTGCTTACACAGGCGCTACATTATCATTCTATCATATATGTGCTTCAGAACCAGGTTATGATTATGGTTACGTACAGTATTCTACAGATAATGGTGGTTCATGGACATCTTTCCCAACTTCTGCTTACACAGGTAGTGCAACCTTAAAAAATAGTGTAGTATCATTTGATGCTTCCAGTTATTCTGATTGGAATACACAATTCTATGATGAATACCAAGATCCTGGCACTGCACCTGCAACATCGTTATGGAAACGTGAATCGATTAACTTAACACCTTACTTATCCAGTACGCAGTTTAAAGTAAGATTCAGAATGACATATGACGGTTATACAGATTATTATGGCTGGTTGCTGGATAGTGTTGCTATTATTGGTACAAAAACAGTAAAATACGCATGGACACCAAAAACAGGTTTATATACAAATTCGGCTGCGACTGTAGCTTATGATTCTATTACAACACCGGATACGGATACATTATATGCGAAGCCAAATGATACCATTACATACACGGCACTGGCCTACACGGATATTCCGTCTGCTTGTTATGGCTCTAATACGGTAACGATTAATGTATCTAAAAAACCAACAGCAATATTGGATCCTGTTAAATTATATATTTGCGATGGAAGTGCAGAATTGAAAGCAAGCTCGGTAACGCCGGCAAGCACTACACTCAACTGGATAAATATTGCAGGTTCAGGAAGCTCGTCCGCAACTGGAAATCCTGTAACCGTTACTGGTTTAACGGCTGGTACAAGCATTTATCAGTTAACAGGAACGAATGGAGCCTGCGTGAACAGAACAATTGCAAAAGATACAATTGTAACACCAACTACAGTGCCTGGTTCTGTATCTACTACTAATTCTTGTAATTTATGTATTTATACAGATGGTAGTACAAAAACGTATTATAACAGTACAGATGGTAAAATAATTGGTACTATTCAGGACGATGCAGCCGTAACGCCTGATGAATTAGGTTCAACTGAAATGTGTTTGGATATTGCTGGTTCTGTACCAACAGTATTAGATAATTTCGGTTTAAATCAACCATATTTACAAAGAAGATGGACAATAAAACCGACAACAAACACCAATTCTATTGTTACTTTGTACTTTACCAATGCTGAATTAACTGCTTTACAGGCAGCGGCAAACAGCACACGTTATCAGTTCTCTGGTTATGATTTATATGTAACTAAATATAGTGGCGGTGGCAATGGTTCATACACTCCACCGGCAAGTACAGGTGGTGTTAGTGTACCATCAGTATTTGGCGCATATGGCACGGATCATTATGTATCGTTTACTATTAACAGCTTCTCGACGTTCTACGTACATCCGGCACTGTTCCCATTTGCACCGCTTCCTGTTGAATTGATTAGTTTCAATGGCTGGAATTCAGGCAATGTAAATGAATTACAATGGAAGACAGCATCTGAGAAAAATACAGCCAGATTTGTTGTGGAGAAAAGCTTAGATGGCAGCAACTTTAATGTAATTGGTGAAAAACCGGCTGCTGGAAACTCAAATACAGTCTTGACTTACAACTTAACGGATAATCAACCGGTAATTGGAAACAACTACTATCGCCTGAAAACTATTGATATAGATGGTCAGTTCAGTTATAGCAATGTGATCAATATACCTGTGAATGAAGCAGTGGTTAATAGTTTCACGCGCGTTTATCCAAATCCAACGAAAGGAAACTTGAATGTTGAGATACAATCTTCATCAGCAAGCACTACTAAATTAGTAGTATATGACATAGTTGGTAAGAAAATGTTCGAGAAAGAAACAGGTTTAGTGAAAGGATTGAACACTATTACGTTTGATTTCTCAGAATTTGCGGAAGGCGCTTATGTATTGCAATTTGTTGATTCAACAGGCAAAACACATACAACTAAGTTTGTGAAAAAATAAACGAATTTATTATTTACATACAACTAAAAAGTCTCTGTTATTCACAGAGACTTTTTAGTTAAATAGTATCTTTATTAGAGTTTGAAATAAATTAGATTGCTTATGCTGACTTCAGAATTATACCTTGATATGTTAGGTCATTCTATTCATCATCCGGAACTTATTATGCTTATGCAATATCTTAAGTTAGGCGTAGCACATGAACCTGATCTTATAGGTACAGTTACTATGACAAATAAAAAGAATAGAATCTATTTTGTTTTTACTATCAAAAGGATGTATAAAAGTGATTATGGAAATCCCAGATCTGTTTATGCAGATAATGACCGTGAGTTGATATTACAAGAGGTAACGTTTAATGATGATGATTCCAAAAATAGAAAACCTTCTGGTATTCCTGTTCCGTATAATTTACAGATTGCTGATAGCGTTGATACGATCATACAAAAGTTGGGAAAGAAACCATATGAAAAGTCAACGGACAAATACGATTATAAAATAGAATATGCCTATAGATTTTATAAAGACGAATATAGAATATTGGTCAAATTAGATGATAAGCTGAAGCTGATTTGGTTCCGAATTTGGTTGATGGAACTTGCAGAAAAGAACAAGATAGAATTGAAAAAGTCTTTATCGAAGCAAAATAAAAACATAACTACTGCCAACGCGCAGCTTTTGATACAGCAAAAAGAAAAGGCACCTGTAAATCAATGGAAAGAAAGAATGTTAGCCGGCGATGAATTATTTACGGATAAAAATATCGCAGCAGCAACAAAAATAATAGAACAGTTTATTGACCAATTATCAGAAGCTGTTCAGCAAAAGAAAGCGGCCAAAATTTATGTAGCAGTTAAAAAGACAGTGCTTGCTTTTAACAAGGAAAGCAGTTTTATTGAAACACCGGAGCGTGAGCAACTCGTTGATTTTATTCATTCATCTGTTAAACTTACAGGTTTTGTGATAGACGAAAAAACTGATATAACAGTACAATGGAGAATATGGTAAAATAGACTGAAACTTCAGAGAGCTATAACGTATCTAAAAAAAATGCCACGAAGAATCGTGGCATAAAAAAATATAAAACTATGAAAAAACAAATGAATGCTTATTGTGCAAAGCTAGCTCTTGGTCCGCCGGATGCAAACGTAGCTAAGATTCTTGATTTTTGACCTGCTGTAAACATATACATACAAGCATCGTCTGTATAATCCATGTAGTTCATGGTCATTTCAATCGGAGTACCTGTACAAGTTGATTTATGACCGGCAGCAGGGCAGCCGTAGTTAGCAGTATTGTGTGTAGGTGTATCAGAAACTAAATCAGAACCGCAAGTAGCATCGCCCCAAATGTGACGTAAATTTAACCAGTGACCAACTTCATGCGTAGCCGTTCTGCCTTTGTTATAAGGCGCAGCAGCAGTACCTGTTCTTCCGAAACCTGTGTTTAAGATAACTACACCATCAGTAGAAGAGGAGCCACCAGGAAATTGAGCATAACCTAAAATTCCACCACTTAGCGTACAAACCCAAAGGTTTAATTTCGTAGTTGGTGATGTTGGATTGATACCACCTTTTGAAGATTTTTTCATAGCATCATCTGTTTTCCAAGATGTTTTTGTAGTAGATTTACGAATCACCTGATCTAATACGAAACGGATTCCTACATTTGCTTTCACACTTGAAAAATTAGATGGTACTAAGCTGAAATCTGCATTTGTAGCATTGAAATCTTCATTTAGAACATCAATTTGTGATTGGATCTGTGCCTGAGAAATATTTTCGGCAGTGGTTCTGTATAATACATTTACTACAACCGGAATTTCAATAACGCCATTTACTAAACGCGCGTTAACATTGTTTTTTAAATTGTTTTGAACGACCTGCTCAGCAGCTTGCATGCGTGCTTCCAATGTTGGATCTGCTTTCAATTGTTCTGCTAAAACATCCATTGAAGCACAGTTGCGTTGTGTTGGTTGTGCATTGGTGTCTGTAGTTAAATTGTTTTTTTGACAGCTTGCAAATAATAGTGCAACCGCTGTACTCACTAAAAGTAGTTTCTTCATTTTTTGAAAGTATTTTAAAATTAAAAATTACGACTAATCGAATTTAGGAAAAATTACTAATACTAAGAATAGTTTAACAAAATAATTTGTTAACATTGGTTTTTATTGATGCAGAGCAAAAAGAATTATTGTTTTCAAAATAGTTTGTTTAATATGGCGATATCGTAAAAGAAAAGGTCAAACAGTTTTGTCTCCGTTTGACCTTTTAAAATATAAGAATATAGGATGGAGTTGACTATGCCAGATTGCAAAACACGGTTTGTACATCATCGTCTTGTTCTAACTTATCAATCAATTCTAAAACTTCATCTGTCTGTTCTTCGTTCAATTCTTTGCTGATGGTTGGAATACGTTGTAATTCAGCGCTGATTACTTCTATGCCTTTATCTTCCAATGCTTTTTGCATTGAACCAAAATCGGCAAATTTTGTATAAATCACCAATTGATTTTCTTCATTTTTTTCCAAACTATCCAAACCAGCATCAATTAACTCTAATTCTAACTCATCCATATCTACATTCTCAGATGCAATTTTGAAAACACCTTTTCGTTCAAAAATAAAATCGTGCATACCTTGTGTGCCCATCGAGCCACCATTTTTGTTTAATGTTGCACGTAAATTGGCTACGGTTCGCGTTGGATTATCAGTTGCGCATTCAATAACAATTGCAGTTGCGTGCGGACCCATTGCTTCATATACCACGATTGAGAAACCTTTATCATCTTTAGAAGAAGCACGTTTTATGGCAGCTTCAATTCTGTCTTTCGGCATTTGCGCAGCTTTTGCATTCTGTATCGCACGACGCAAATTGGCATTTGTGTCAGGACTTGGACCGCCTTCTTTTACTGCCATTGCTATTTCTCTTCCTGCTCTGGTAAATGCTTTCGCCATTCTGTCCCAACGAGCAAATTTTGCTGCTTTTCTATATTCAAACGCGCGACCCATTTTGTTAAATATTACGTGTTAAATGATAAATGTTTAATTGAGTGGCAAAGATAAATAGAAAAAGAAGGAAAGAAAATTTTTAGATAAAAAATTATACTTCAATAAATCTGTTTCTGATTTCCGGCGATGGAATCATACAACTGTCTTTTTTGCCAAACCATTTGTAGCGATTATTGGCAACAATGTCATAAAAGAAATCGGTTAAAAAAGTGGGAAAGATGCGTAAATAATAAAGCAGTTTCCAAAATCCGCCGAAATAATTTGCAATGCGAAATGCTGCTGTTGATTTAGTGTAAATTTGATTATTTTCAAAAAAAATAACGCTGATTAATTCGGTTGGCATATTGAATTGTTTCAGTAAATTTTGACCAAATTCAGATTGTAAACTCGCAAACTTTAATGAATTTGATTTGTCGTGTTTAATGATAAATTGCACACTTGAATCACAAAAATTGCAAACACCGTCAAACAGCACTACTTTATCTGGTGAATTACTCACTTTTTATAAATTTGGTGATACCGGTTTGTTTGGTTTTAAGATTGGTGATCTTTAATAAATAGGTTGCTGCAGGAAATTGTTCTACAGAAATAATTGCATCATCATCTAATCTTTGTTCCGAAACTAAATTTCCTGTGACAGAATATATTTGCAATAAACTATTCGATTTAATTCCTTCGATTGACAAGTTGTATTTTGTTGGATTCGGAAATATTTTTACAATGTATGATGGCGATTTTATTTCATTTACCGGTGTCAGATAACTTGGTAAAGGTTTACCGACAACCGGATTCATAATCATGCTGCCTGCAAATGCAGATTGTAACCATTTGTTAGTGCCACTAACGTAAAAATTATTCTCAGAACCATTGTTATTTCTGTCGAAACCTACTACCAGTGATTTTGCATTTTCAACTAAAACACCAACTGCAAAAGAATCCTTTAACAGCAATGGAAATGATACACCGTTTTTTAAAAATTCAGGTTTGATTGGTGCATAATAGTAGCCATTTAAAGTATCGACACCATATTCTTTTATTAATCGGTTGATGGTTAAATTCGGCTCCTGGTAAATCAATTGGTTTTCATCATAGTCTGTATTACGTGCTATATTTTTCCATACACACACGCTAAATGTAGCCAGCTTATTATCTACATCAACAGGAACGAATTTAAATTTAATTGCCTGCAAGGTATCCGGTTTTTTTAGTGTGTATTTTACCGCCATTTTATAATAAGGCAAATCATACACGCGATAACCGCGTTCAGGTGTACCATCATCATAAGCATAAAAATTACTGAACACTTGATTGTGTGTAACAGTATTATTAGCTAAAACTTTTGCAGGTTCGCCGGCTTCAGCTGTTGTAGTAAAGTTGTAATCTATCTTTACAATCACTGTATCATCAGTCAAGTCATCAGGAATATTGAATTTTGGATACTTGATTTCATTTTCAGTATTTGGACCAAAGTCACCTAATGGCGGACCGGAACCGCTTGAAATAACAGTGCTGGTATTTACTAATGTTGCATTGTAAAAATCTAGGTAGTCTGTTGTTACATTAATGAAATTATTTTTGATAAAAACAGAAACCGTATCTTTTAACTGAGTAGAATCAAACTGATAATACGGCATCACATAATATTTTTTCAAAATACTGCCTGGTAAAAACTCGTAAGCCATTTCCTTTAAATTCTTATCAACCGAAGTATCTCTGTTTTTATCTAAACGAACATAGTCAATATGCCAAATATCATTTATGCCATTCAAACTTCCGTATGAATTAAAACGAAACTGAAAATTTGCATGTAAATAATTAGAATCTACTTTGATGTACACTTGCTTCATTTTATTGACAGTTGTATCAGGAATGATATGTGCCACTTCTGTCCAGTTGCCAGCAGTATCGATGAATTGAACATTGAAGAAGTCTTGAGTTTTTTCGGGTGATTCGCCGTATTCGCCAATTAAATAAAAGAAACTTAAAAATACCGCGCTGTCATTCGTTAATCCGGAAAGATCTATAGTATTTGAAGTCAATTTATCAGCATACCCTTTTGCGTTGGTTGCAGAACTGTACGGATTTCCGATGTTGTTGGTTCCGTCAAAAGTAGCAACACCAAGCGTAATAGCATCTTTCGGATAATGTGCGTTTATATAAACAAAATTATCTTGCCAAAGCAATGGATTTGGGTAGCTTTCCGGCTGATTGAAGTCATCAAAGAATGGTAATGCTAACGCAGCGGTTCTGTTTTGTGCTTTTTTTTGTAAAAACTGTTGATTGTTTTGTAGCGTTTTATAAATATTTTTTGAAATAGGTACTAATTCTTCCTGAGAAAAAGCCATGTTGAACAAAAACAATAACAATAAATATAGATAAGTTTTTTTCATTATTTTTTCTGTAAAGTATTAATTCCGGTTGCGCTTGACGCTTCTTCCATTGATTTTGTTTGCCTGATAAATAAGTTAACTGAATTGTTGGGTCCTAATTTTCCGGGCAAGCCATATTTTGGTTCCTGATCATACACATAAGCAGCCAGCGTATCCGTTATTTGTCCATCTGCCAAAAGCATACCACGATTTAAATGAACCGCATCCAAAACAGCAATTGCTTCAATTACTGTTAAGTCGGTCAATGGCGGAACTTCTACAATTTGATTGCCGAATCCATCGCCTAAAACTAAATCGATTGAGCTGCCTTTTTTGACAACTTTACCTGATTTTACTTCTTTGCCATTGATTTGAATACCAAGTACCGCATCTTTAGCCATATCAGGTATGTAAATATAATTTCCAACCTTCAGGCCCCAACTGTTTAGAATTAATTCTGCCTGACGACGAGAATTATCAATCAAATTCGGAATTTTTACACTTGGCGGCTGAGAAGCATTTAGTGTCAGATAGATTTTTCTGCCTTCTTTTACCAATGATCCTTTTCTTGGTTGCTGATCAATAATAGATAATGGCGGAATGTCTTCACGATAAGTCGAATCTACAACGATATAATCTAAATTATTTTTAGAAAGTTCTTTTTTTGCTTCGAAAAATGATTTTCCTTTAACATTCGGAACCTGTTGGTTTTGACCGTGCTTGGTGTAAACATTCAATCCAAAATAAACTGCGAACATCAACCCAATTGTAACTCCAATTAAACCTAATATGGTAAGTAAAAGTTTTCCCATTTATTTTTTTAATTCAACTTCAAATATATTGATTTATAGTGTAACACACATTTTTTTTGTATTAAAAACGTAAAAATACTATCCATATTTTGTTTGTAACTTTATATTTACAACATAAAATCTTAAAAATGTCTAAATTAAAAATCGGTTTGGTTTTTGGCGGCAAATCACCGGAGCATGAAGTGTCTGTAATTTCTGCCAGGAATATTTATAATGCAATTGATAAAAATAAATTTGATGTAACATTATTTGGAATTTCACAAAAAGGACAATGGTTTCTGGAACAGGACGAAAATTTGCAGGATAATGCATGTGTAGTTGGGAAAAATGGTATTCAATTGGCTGTTGTATTTGGAAATAAAACTAATAAAATTATTCGGTTAGATAATCAGGAGTTTCTACAAGATATAGATGCTTTTTTTCCTATAACACATGGTCCAAATGGAGAAGATGGAACACTGCAAGGTATTTTTCTACAATTAGATATTCCGTTTGTCGGACCAAGTGTGTTAGGTTCTGCTGTAGCAATGGATAAAGATTTTACCAAACGTATCTTGCGTGATGCAGGCATTGGTCATGCGAAAGGCATTACATTTTATAAGCATGAAGCTGATAGCATTTCTTATGTTGAAACAGTAAAAGAATTAGGAACGACATTATTTGTAAAACCATGTAATATGGGCTCGAGTGTTGGCGTGAGTCGCGCAACGAATGAAGCCGAATTTACAAATGCTGTTAACGAAGCATTTAAATTTGATAATAAAATACTGATAGAGCAAGCGGTTATTGGAAGAGAATTGGAATGCGCTGTTTTAGGCAATGAAATAATTGAAGCAAGTACCGTTGGCGAGATTGTTATGCAAAAAGGTTTTTATGATTTTGAAAATAAATATAAAAACGATAATGCGATCATCACGATTCCGGCAGAAAACTTATCAGATGCGCAATTGGAAAAAATAAAAACTACCGCGCGAAAAGCATATCAGGCACTTGGTTTGGAAGGTATGAGTCGTATAGATGTTTTCCTTACTGAAAACGATGAAGTAATCATTAATGAACCTAATACATTACCTGGTTTTACTTCTATTTCTATGTATCCGAAATTATGGGAAAAATCAGGTTTGAACTATGCAGATCTGATTGAAAAATTAATTCATCTTGCAATCGAACGTCATCAGCGCGATACTAGTTTGCAACGCGTTCGTATTTTGTAAGATAAACAGATACTTAATTCACAGCTTTCCGCTTAGTGTTATGTAGTATAACTAAATGGATTTTCAGAAAATTTTGAAAGTATAAAATTTATAATGTACCTCAATTTAACATGAAAACCATGAAATCAACTCTAATTTTACGTTGCTTTAATATTGATTTGGTAAATGTTGCATCAAAGTTAAAGTTCACATTCCTTTAACTTGTCTTTTACAAGAAATACATTTTTAAATCAAACTTTAGTAATTGCAGAAATTTGACCAACATCAAGTCCTGATTTATCTTTGTGCTATCAAATATTGATAAACAATTTAAATCTTTTTAAAAATGGAATTCACACAAAAATTCAAAGAAGCTGTAGAAACATTAACAGCAGAAACAAAATCTAACGTAACTGAATTACGTTACAACGTTGAAAACACAGTTAAAAATGTGGTTAGCGAAGCGAAAGAAGAAGTAGAAATTCAAAAAAACTATTTCAAACAAACCGCTGAAAGAATCCAGGCAAAATTGAAAGGTCCTTTCACCGTTGAAAAAGTTCAAGCTGACGTTAAAGAAGAAGCTAACATTTTCGTTGCTGAATTAAAAACATCTTTCAACAGAAACGCTGACAGAGTTAAAGGTATCTTCTCTGAAGTGGCTGAAAAATCTGAAAAAGTTGCTGATGAAGTAAAAAAAGAAGTAAAAAAAGCTACAGCTACCGTTAAATCTAAAGCAAAAGCTACTGCAAAAGCATAATCTGAATTTTTAGATTATCATTTTTAAAAAGAGCCGCCAATTTAAGAGCGGCTCTTTTTTTTTGTATAGTGATAGTGAAAATGATAGTGAAAGTGTTTTACGCATTATATACATCAAAATAACTGAATGATTTATTGAATGTAAAAGTGGAATTGAATATCTTTGAAAAAATAACCTATAACTTATAACCAATAACCTATAACAAACATGCGTATAGCAGGCGAAATACCACATCCGATTTTAAAAATAACCGTGCTTCAAATGAATAACCGTTATGTTTTAAAACTCGAAGCAAATTTGTTAGAACAAACGTATAAATTTCACGAAGACGATCATTTGCGCACATTTGACGATGTGAAAAAAATGGTGGACGAAGAATTTTTAAACGAATGCATCAAACGTTTTTCAGACATGAATAAAAGTCGCGGCGAAAGCTATAACAGAAATATTATGGCTTAATTATCTTAAATTAATTCCATTTACTGAATAAAATAATATCTTCGTTTCAATAAAACATTAAACAACATACATGAAAGCAGACATTCAAAAAATATACGATGCACACGTGGCATTTGAATTAGAGCAATTCGATAAAAAACATCTGAAAGCAAACATCAAAGAAGAAATCAGCGCGGTTTGGAAATGGTTGGATACCGTTAAATTAAACGATGTTTCGTCTGTTCAGAAAGTAATTGATTTTGAAGATAGAAATATTAAAGACAGAAAATTAACGAAACATCAGAAAGAATACATCGTTGATATTTCCAATTCAATTCATGAACTGGCGTTGAAAAGTAAGCATACGGTGGCTGATTTTTTAAATGAAGATTCATTCAATGATATTGCTGATAAAGTGATTGCACAAAAAGAAATCCGTGAAAGAATTATTTCTGATGTGGTGAAAAATCCATTCTATGGCGAAATGATTGCGGATACATTATACGATGGAATTAAGTCGTTTGCTGCGCAAAGCGGACCAAGCAATGAAACGGTTGGCGGCTCGTTGTTCAATATCGGAAAAGGATTGTTAGGTGCAGCATTATCAGGTGTTTCCGACACGATTGATAAAAATATTAAGAAATTTATTTCAGATAATTTGCAAAAATCTTTAGTGAAAAATGAACAGATGCTGAAAGATAAACTGAGCGATGCGAAGCTGCGCGTAATGGCAAAAACCATTTGGGAAAAACTGGAAGAAACTAAAGTTAAAGATCTTGCAAAAGGTGTAAAACTGACTGATCACGACAGAAATGAAATTTTAAATTCCGCAGAAAAAGCCGTAATTGCTGCATTGCAATCAGAACCGGTAAAAGAATTGAACGAACATGTATTGGAACATTTTTTTGATCATTCAGGCAAAAAATCAATTGCACAAATTTTAGAAGATAACGGCATCAGCGAAAAAATAGCGATTAAAGAAAGTGAAGAATTTATTATACCATTTATAGAAAAAGCTACGAAAGATGGTTTTCTGAAAGAACGCATCGAAGCAAGATTAAGCAAGTTTTATAATACGTTGTAAACAACTACTATTTATATACTTCACCGTTAACTTGCAACACAATTGGCATATTTCTAATGTCATTAGAATTAATGGTAATAGATTTTGAATAACGACCAACTCTATTTGTGTCGTAATGTACTTTTATTATTCCTTTTTGGTTTGGTAAAATCGGTTCTCTTTGATAGGTTGCTACTATACAACCTGACGATGTATGACATTCGTTGATGATCAACGGAATATTTCCGGTATTGGTGTAATAAAATAACATGTTTTCAGTATTGTCACCTTGATTATAATTTCTCGTAATTACCGTTGAGTCAAATGTAATTCTTGCATATGATTTTATGTTTTGCATATCGAAAGAAAAATCTAAATAGGAAGTGTATAAACGCGTTTTCTTTTTGCTCACTTCAACATATATTCTACCATTGTATTTTTCAAAAATAGTATCAGTATCTATCGAGAAGATAATTGAATCAGTAATAAAAGGCAAAATAATTTTGTGTTCTGTTGGCTTGATGTAAGAATCAATAATTAATTTAAAAGTGTCGTTTGAAAAATTAGTGAGGTAATATTTTCCATGAACAATATCGCCTGCATTGTTTTTATCGGAAACAAAAGATTTCGATTGCCAAACAATTCCACTTTTGAAGGTATATTTTATTGGAATTCTTAACACATTATCGAATGAATCGTTATAAAAAATCGCTTCTTCTTCAATTGGATAATCGTCATAAAAATCTTTTTTCTTATTCAAAAAGATAACGATTGGAAAAGTGTCATTTGGTAAAATATCGATAGTGTAGAATTTTTTAGAGAAATAAGAACCTGTATAATAAACGTTCTTTACTTTGATCGAATAATCATCAGAAATAGATAAATCACTCAGTTTTATAGTTTTTGATGAAGTGTTGGTGATACATGCGCGAATAGGTTTTATTGGTTTATCTGATGGTGACAATATTCCAAAATCAATGGTATCAAGTGAACAGTGTAATTGTGAAAATGAGAGTTTGAATAAAGAAAACAGCATAAACAAAATAAAAATTCGCATAGCATTGATTTGCTGCGAAAGTAAAATCAAATGAATTTATATCATCTTATAAGTTTGTTAAAAGAAAAATACAGAAATAGATTTAACTGAATTTTATAAAATAGCATTAATTAATTCAACAATTTTTGATCATCAAAAAACTGAATTAATTTTTCTCTGTCGCTGAAAGATTGCCAGCAAATTCCATGAGTTTGCTTATAACTTAATCGTTGTTGCACCAAGTTCATTCCGCGATTCCATGATTCGGTACGCAACACATCTATCGCCAGATGTGTAGTAAAACCTGGATTATTCAAGCTGTCTAGTACTGTACCTAACGCATAAAAATGAAAGAACTCATCAGCGTTTTGCACACCAAATTGTCTTGTTAGTTCTGCTGCAGCATCAGGATATGTTCCGGCGATAAAGTCAGTATATTCAACAAAATCATCTTTAAATGCAGGTTGTGCCTTTATGTCATTCAACACAAAAGGAATGTCATATGTAATATGAGCATTGATACCAGAAAGCACTAAATGAAGTATCGTGTTTTTGCCATCAGCCACTCGTACAAAATAATTATTCCATGCTGGTTCAACGGTTTCACCTAATAAATAAGAATGTAGATTTCGAATAAAATGCTTTGCAAATTCGTTCATAAACGCACGACCTTCTGCAGCATGCGCAGATGGTGAAGTCGATAATGATTGATAAGCAACATTCGTCACCACATTATATAAAGTAGGAAACGCACCGGCTCTGTCATGATATTTATTGAGAATAGCAGTCAGCGTATTCATACTGTATTTCAATTCTGCAATACTATAAATCTTGGAAGTATCGGTGAGTTCTACCAATAAATTGTAATCTTCATCCGAATAAAAAGTAGTGCCTTCGCCAACAATTTGTAAATGCTGTTCAGCTAAAGATGGTTGCTTTTCTTTGGTACAAAATGTACACAACAGCAAGATGCTGAGATAGATCAGTAATTTATGGTTCATATTTGAAAGTTAGAAAATTAATTCTGAAAATCAAATACTTCCAATATTAAATATAAAGTTGCTTATTTTTTGACCGCCAGTTTTTCTTCTTTTGTTTTTATAAACCGAAACACTAAACCGCTTGAACAAATAAATCGTGGTGAATTTTTCAGAAAACCTGCACCTGCTGAAAAATCAAATTGTAGCCATTTGTTAAACAAATATGCGAAACCAAGATTACCACGCACATCAAATTTTTCACCATGTGGATAGTTACCAAATACTTCCAAAAACGTTTTTATTTGTTGATGTTTGCCCACTTTTTTACCAACCACTTTTGTGTAATTCGTTGCAACTGCAAAGACATAAGTTGGTTTCGCGTCTTCGCCATTCCAGTACAAGCCATAGTTATATGTCATTCCAAAATCTTTTGGTAGAAATTGTTCCATACATATTTTAAAATACGGAGCAACATATTTCGTTCTGAAATTTTTTGTAGAAATCACATTCGCACTCAAACCACCAATAAATGCACTTGCCGGCGCATATTTCTTTGCATCGATCATTTTTATTTTCATGCTAATATAAATAGGATGCAAACCGGTTTGATTGTAACTGTCACTTTTATAAGTTGTGGCATCGCCGTTAATTCTAAATTCAAAATAATTGCTGATACCATATTTTAACAGAAAACTCGGATGTTGAATTTCGTTTACTGTTTTAAAATAATTATAGTTAACACCGACTTCTACTTGTGCTTTCCCTTTTGGAACAAGCAATGCGCCTTCTGCATTAGAACCACGAGTTGATGAAAAATGAAAGACAGTTGAATCTTGCGCAATCATCGTTTTTGTCAATAATAAGATACTGAAAATGAATAGTGTTTTTCTCATTTTATAAAAATACCAAAA
Source organism: Chitinophagales bacterium (assembly GCA_046329815.1). Lineage (GTDB taxonomy): Bacteria > Bacteroidota > Bacteroidia > Chitinophagales > JADIYW01 > JADJSS01. Next base: position 57,274 of record JAXLTY010000001.1, on the reverse strand, counting down.
TTAACTACATTTACAAAAAAAGATATGTCAACCTATCAGAAACAATTGGAACAACAAGTTATTAAACATGCAAACGTGTTTATTGCTGATACTGCTCGTGTGTTAGGTAAAGTGGAATTGCATGATGATGTTTCGATTTGGTTTGGTGCTGTGTTGCGCGCTGATTTTGATAAAATTACTATCGGCAAACGCACTAATATACAAGAAGGTGTTTTTATTCATTTGGATGAAGGAAAGCCGGTAAATATAGGTGAAGATAATGTCGTTGGTCATGGTGCGATCATTCATGGTGCTACGATTGGAAATTTTAATTTGATCGGAATGCGTGCAACAATTTTGAATGGCGCAAAGGTCGGTAATGGCTGTATTATCGGTGCTCATGCGTTAGTTACAGAAAACATGGTAATACCTGACGGCAGCATGGTGCTTGGCTCGCCCGGAAAAATTGTAAAAACACTACCGATAGAAAATGTAAAAATGGGCGTGCTGTTTGGTGTGGAAGAATATTTAAAAGAAGCAAAAAAATATTTAGAAGAATAAAAATATCACAGAGTAAATACTAAAGAGTTTTGCAAAAACTCAGTGAAAATTCAGTGCAACTCTGTGTTACAAAAAATAATAAAATGAAAATTCTCATCATTCGTTTTTCTTCTATCGGCGATATTGTTCTGACAAGTCCTGTGATTCGTTGTCTGAAAAACCAAGTAGCGAAAAGCGAAGTGCATTACCTGACTAAAAATACATACAAAGAAATTTTAGTGGCCAGTCCATATCTTTCAAAAGTGTATGGCATCGAAAAAGACGTTTCTGAAGTAACCGATCAATTGATTAAAGAACATTATGATCTGATCATTGATTTGCATGATAATATTCGTTCGCACCAGGTTTCAATGACATTGAAAGTAAAAACACATCGTTACAATAAGCAACGTTTCAAGCGCGCTTTACTGATAAAATTTAAAATTAATTTACTGAATAATCATGTAGTTGACAGATATTTTTCAGCAGTTAAAAAACTGAATGTTATCAATGATGGAAAAGGATTGGATTATTTTATTCCTGAAAAAGATGAAATTCCACCAGCGAATTTACCGTTTACACATATCGCTGGTTTCTGCGTAATTGTTGTTGGTGCGAAGCATTTCACTAAAACTATACCGTTAGAAAAATTAAAAGAGCTTTGCGAAAAGATAAAAATGCCGATTATGCTGATTGGCGGTTTGGATGATGCATATATTGGTACACAATTAGAAGCAATTGACAATTTCAAGATGTATAATGCTTGCGGAAAATTCAATATCAATCAATCGGCGTCGATTATCAAAAAAGCAAAATTCGTCATCACCGGTGATACAGGCATGATGCACATCGCTGCTGCTTTAAACAAACGCATTATTGCTGTCTTTGGCGGCACCGAAAAACGTTTAGGATTTACACCATACAATACAAACACTTCACAAAATGTGATGATAGAAAATAACACTATCAATTGCAGACCTTGCCACAAACATGGTTTAGATAAGTGTCCGAAAAATCATTTCAAATGTATGAATGATTTAGATATGCAGAAAGTGATTGATGTTTTGTAGCTTCTACTCATTATGATAAGGAAAATTATGAATAATAGTATAAGCTCGATATAATTGTTCCATAAAAATCAAACGAATAAGTTGATGCGAATACGTCATCTTAGATAATGACAATTTTGCATTGGCACGTTCATAAATTTTATCATCAAAACCATATGCGCCACCAATTAAAAAAATAATTTTCTTTACAGATTGATTGTCTTTCTGCTGAATAAAATCGGCAAACTCAACAGATGAATATTCTTTTCCTTTTTCATCCAACAGAATTAGAAAATCATCATTCTTTAATTTCGATAATATCTTTTCAGCTTCTATATTTTTTACAGATTTCGGATTAGTTTGCCCTTTTATATCAGCAATTTCCACAATTTCTACAGATGTAAACTTTTGAATACGCTTCAAAAATTCATCATACCCTTTTTTTGTAAAATCCTGAAATGTTTTACCGGTCCACCAAAGTTCTATTTTCATTGAGTTTGTTTAAATTCTGCCTATTGACAAATATGATGATTTTTCTTAATTTGTATTGTCAAACACTAAGAGCTATGATAAATTTAATCACTCTTAGAAACATAATTACCTTTTTTGCCGTGCTATTTTTTGTAGCATGTTCTAAAGCTAATGATGATCATGTTCGGACACTTGCTTCGTCTGAAGATAAAGACTATGTAAATGTAGTGGATGTCATTTCAGATCCGGAATCCGGAAAACAGATTTATATAGTCGTCAAAAAATAAAAATGTACTTTTTTTTGAATTTTTTTGCTTCAATTTGTGTTATGATTAAAAACCAACACACATGACACCATTTTTAGTTTTCGCCATTTTGTTTTTCGGCGTTTTATTGTTTGTAGCGGAAGTATTTTTATTACCATCCGGAATTTTAGGTAAGATCGGTTTTGTAACAACCATCGTCGGTTTAGTTTTTGCCTATAAATTATTTGGCTTTAATTACGGAACTTTCTGTGTTTTAGCGGCGTTCATCGTAAACGGAACTTTATTGTATTTCGGCGCTGATAGAATATCAAAAAGTAAAATGGCAGTACAGCAAACCAGCGATGGCAAAGTAAATATATTTTCTGATTTTGGTTTAAAAGTAGGCGATAAAGGTCAGGCCATTACAGACTTGCGTCCAGAAGGCAAAGCATTGTTTAACGATAACCGTATTACGATCTGGTCGTTCAATGGTTTTATTGATGCCAATACATTAATCGAAGTTGTACAAATAAAAGACAATAAGATTTTTGTTCAAAAAGTATAAAATAATGCTTAATTTCAGCAACTCATTCATTCTATAATTCATTAATAATCAAACTATGTCAGGTTCATTTCTTACCGTTATCAGCATCGTACTTTTAGTATTCATGCTTATCTTTTTTATCATGTTTATGAAATACATAGGCATGTGGATCTCAGCAAAATTATCTAATGTTGATATCGGATTCTTTCAATTATTCTTTATGCAATTGCGCCGTGTGCCGCCGCAAGTAATCGTAAACAGTATGATTACGGCGACCAAAGCAGGTTTATCTGTAACACGTAATGATTTGGAAGCGCATTATTTAGCAGGCGGAAAAGTAAACAATGTCATCAATGCATTGATCTCTGCTGATAAAGCAAATATTCCATTGACATTTAAAGAAGCAACGGCTATCGATTTGGCTGGTCGCGATGTATTGCAAGCGGTGCAAATGTGTGTAAATCCGAAAGTAATTGAATCGCCGCCGGTAACTGCTGTTGCTAAAGATGGTATTCAGTTGATCACACGTGCGCGTGTTACGGTTCGTGCAAATATCAAACAGTTTGTTGGTGGTGCAGGTGAAGAAACAGTTTTGGCGCGTATTGGTGAAGGTATCGTGACGTCTATCGGTTCTGCAGAAAGCCATAAAACAGTGATGGAAAATCCGGACACGATCTCAAAATTGGTTTTACATAAAGGTTTGGATAGCGGCACCGCTTTCGAAATTCTTTCGATTGATATTGCTGATATTGATGTCGGAAAAAATATCGGTGCGTATTTGCAAATGGACCAGGCGAATGCTGATAAAAATATCGCGCAGGCAAAAGCAGAAGAAAGACGTGCAATGGCGATTGCTTTAGAGCACGAAATGAAAGCAAAAGCGCAGGAATCAAGAGCGAAAGTAATTGACGCAGAAGCTGAGATTCCATTGGCAATTGCGGAAGCATTTAAAACCGGTAAATTAGGTGTGATGGATTATTACAAAATGGAGAATGTAAAAGCAGATACTAAAATGCGCGATTCATTAGCAGACGAAAATAAATCAACGAGCACAGAATAAATATAGATTTCTATCGTTACTTGTAAAGGAACAATGCTATTGATATACATTGTTCCTTTTTTTATTTCTTTTGATTATTTTTATACGAGATGAACTTTTACCAACAACGTAACAGATGGAAAATTTTATTGTTCCTGTTTGCCGTTTGCATCATTGCATTTACGTTGTGGTACACGCATAGACTGGCGCAATCCATCGCGAAAGAAGAAATTAAAAAAGCTGAAGAGATTGCGTATGCTTATAAAATTCTGAACAGTAATTCATCAGATGAATTAGAATTATCGAAAGCGCTCGATAAAATAAAACTGAACAATAATATTCCGGTTATCTGGGCAAATAAGCAAAATGAAATTTTAGCGTCAAAGAATTTTGATTCGGTAAAAGTGGCGAAGCACAAAGATTATTTGCATAAAGAATTGATGAACCTGAAAAAGATTCATCAGTATATTGATATTCATTTGCCGGAGAATGAGCACCAGTTTTTGTACTACAAAGATTCTGATTTACTGGTTGCTATTCGTAAATATCCGTTCTATGTACTGGCATTGGTGGCGCTGTTTTTTATTATCAGTTATGCAGCGTTTACTTCGGCAAGACGTGCGGAACAGAACCAGGTTTGGGTGGGTTTGGCGAAAGAAACTGCGCATCAGTTGGGAACGCCTTTGTCTTCATTAACAGCATGGATCGATATTTTGCGTGAGAAATTAAGTAGTGAAGAAGATGATGAAATGTTCAATGAAATGCAGAAAGACATCGACCGATTGGTGTTGATTGCAGAGCGTTTTTCAAAGATTGGTTCGGTGCCTGAACTGCAAACGAACAGAGTAGTTGATGTATTGCAAAACGGTGTCGATTATATTTCTAAACGAGCATCTAAGAAAATACATATTTATGTGAAAGAAGGCACGGATATCAATTTGTTCGCGATGCTGAATCCGCCGTTGTTTGAATGGGTTTTGGAAAACCTGATGAAAAATGCATTAGATGCGATGGACAATTCCGGTGAAATTTTTGCGTATGCTTTTGAACGCGACGGCTTCATTAATATTGACATCACAGATACCGGGAAAGGTATTTCTAAAAATAATATCGACCAGATATTTGAGCCCGGTTTCAGTACGAAGAAACGCGGCTGGGGCTTGGGTTTGACGCTGGCGCGAAGAATTATAGAAGAATACCATCATGGAAAAATATTTGTGAAAGAATCTTCTGCGAAAGGCACAACGTTCCGTATTATTTTAAAAGCTGCTGATTGAGCCATTTTTACTTGCTATAACAACTAATTACCAAAATTCCGTACATTTGTTTTCGTAAATAAATATTTGCAAATTGTCATGAAAGTTTATTTCGATAACGCTGCTACCACGCCTTTAGACAAAGATGTTTTAGCGGCGATGATGCCTTACCTGACGGAGCATTTCGGCAATCCGTCGTCGATCTATTCGTATGGACGCAATACACGCGCGGCGATTGAAGAGGCGCGCAAAACCATCGCGGCGCTGATCGGTGCGCAGCCAGGCGAAATTATTTTTACGTCAGGCGGCACGGAAGCGAACAATATGGCAATCAAAGGTGCGGTGTTGTATTTGGGTGTGGAACGCATTATTACGTCGCCGATCGAGCACCACTGCGTGGAATATACGGTTGATTTTTGCAAAGATAATTTGAACGTAGAAACACAACTGGTGCAAATTGATGAGAACGGAAATGTGGATTTGGATAATTTGGCGGCGTTGTTAAAAGCATCTGATAAAAAAACACTGGTGACGCTGATGCATGCGAACAACGAAATCGGTACGCTGCTGGATATTGAAAAAGTAGGCGCGATCTGCAAAGAACACCACGCGTTGTTTCATTCGGATACGGTGCAAACGTTTGCGCATTTTGATATTGATGTGCAAAAGATAAATGTTGATTTTATTTCAGGTGCGGCGCATAAATTTCATGGTCCGAAAGGCGTTGGTTTTTTGTATATGCGCAAGCAAAATAAAGTGAAGTCGTTTATTCACGGCGGCGGACAGGAGCGTGGCTTTCGCGCAGGCACGGAAAATGTGTATGGTATTGTTGGTTTGGCAGAAGCCGCGAAAATTGCGTACAATAATTTAGAAGACGACAGAAAGCAAATTCTGGAACTGAAATACTATTTCAAATCGCAGTTGCTGAAACATTTTGACGGCGTTGAATTTAACGGCAACACCGATGAACGCAGTTTATATACGGTGCTGAATGTTTCGTTTCCGCCAAATGACAATGGTATGATGCTGTTGTTTAATTTAGATTTGGAAGGCGTTTGCGTGAGCGGCGGCAGCGCGTGCAGCAGCGGCGCAGGCACCGGTTCGCATGTGATTACTGCATTGAAAAAAGATAGCGAAAGAATTGCGGTGCGCTTTTCGTTTTCCAAACATAATACAAAAGAAGAAGTTGATTTTGTGGTAGAGAAGCTGGTGAAGATTTTGAATTCGTAAAGTTTATTACATGCAAGATATTTACATTTTAAGCGGTCTTGGTGTAGATGAACGTGTATTTAAAGATATTGATTTTGGAAAGTTCAAACCAATATTTATTCAATGGATACAACCTGCAGTTAATGAATCGATAGAATCTTATGCGAAAAAATTGACTAAACAAATAACTTCTGAAAACCCTATTTTAATTGGACTTTCGTTTGGCGGAATGATCGCAATTGAAATTGGAAAGCAAATAAAAACAGATAAAATTATTTTGTTAGCTTCTGCAAAGACTACACAAGAAATTCCAAACTATTATAAACTTGCAGGAACATTAAAACTGAATAATTTATTGCCTTCTAAAATCTTAAAAAAAAATAATGTTGTAACTAATTGGTTTTTCGGAACGAAAGAAAAACAGGAAAAAGATTTGTTGACTCAAATTTTAAAGGAAACAGATTCACAAATACTGAAGTGGTCGATTGATAAAATTGTGAATTGGAAAAATATGACTGTTCCTGAAAATATAATTCATGTTCATGGAAATAAAGATAAAATCTTACCTATAAATTTTGTTCATTGTAATTATGTTGTTGAAAATGCAGGACACTTTATGACAATGACACATTCAAAAGAAATATCTGAATTGTTACAGAAAATTATTTAACTCAACTCTTCAAACAAACCTAATTTTGTATCACAAAGAGCACAGAGCAGAACACAAAGATAATTTCTTGGTGTTCTCAGTGAAAAGACTCAGAGGTCTCTGTGATATTTACAACTCTTCAAACAAACCTAATTCTTTATTTTTTCTGACGTTGTTCCAGTTGAAGAATTTGCCATTCATCGAAATATAGATACCGTTTGGTAAGGTTTGCACGAATGCTAACGCTGCGCCTAAATTAAACAAACCATCAGAACTGCCGAATTTATAAGGTATCATCGCGCCGGTCAAAACAACAACTTTATCGGTAATTTTTTCTGCTAAGATTTTTGCAGTTTCTACCATCGTATCGGTTCCGTGCGTGATGACAATTTTATCTTCATCGCATTGCAGGCAGTTGTGCGCAATGATTTCTCTGTCATCATTATTCATTTCCAAACTGTCAATCATCATGAGCGTTCTAATGTTGACATCGAGTTTGCATCTTCCAAGTTCGAGCATTTCAGGAACGTGCGTGTCTTCAAAGAAAAGCTTTCCGTTGAGTTCGTTGTACTCTTTATCGAATGTGCCGCCGGTGATGAATAATCGTATTTGCATGTGGTTATAGGTTATTAGTTATTGGTTATACGTTATACGTTATGCAAATTTAATACTTATAACTATTAACTTCATAACCAATAACTTTTCTTAATCTTCTGCTACTAAAGTATTGGGCAACATATCGTGCCAGAAAATACTATGTGTTAGTACAGAAAATAAATATTCAGGAAACGGTTTTTCGCGCGAATTAAATTTAAAAATTCCAAGTATAATAAAACTGATATTTTCAAATGGCAAGAATCTGCTGAATGTTCGGCCGATGCATTGCAGTAATGATGGTTTACTGCCATCGTTAGAAATGATGCGTGTCCTGGTGATGAATTTGCCGATGGTTTTGTTCAATAAAAATTCAAATACAATATAATAGATAACGAAAATCGCAGAAAAAATACTTAGTGCATGGCTGTTAGGAGTTTTATACATAATTGCGTTCATCAATTCGTCTAAGCTGCCAAAAAAGGAATAAACAGACATTATAAAAATCATATCGATAACATTATTGATAAAACGCTTAGCCAGCGAAGCACTAATAAACACTGGCTTCTTCGGCGTGTCGAGTATTTCAGAATCATCTTCCATCTCAAATTGTCGGATGGTTTTATAACCGGTATCAAACTCTGAAATGCTTTTACAGTTCATACAGCGAACCTGCGTTTGTGAAAATTGTTCGTATGATGTGCTGCCGCAGTTTTCGCATTTAAAAGGTGTTGACATATTTTGTGATTGCTTAAAATTATAAAATTAAATTTCAAAAATAAATTCGATCGTATCTACATTATCAGCGTAATCAGTTAATGCTGGTTGCTGCGATTTACCAAACGGAATGATATTATCAATAGCTACATTTCCAACGATACATTGTATGTTTTCTTTCTCATCAGCAATGTACTGCTTTACAACATCTAAAGATGTATAACGTTCAAAATGCAGACACGAAATAGGTGAGTGCATGCTTGAGTTTTCTGTGATGTTGACAAAATCAATATCGAGCAATGGCACCTGATTCATTAAGTAAACCGTACGCTGATAATCTAAGTTATTCATGTATTGATTGTGCTGATTGACATTAATGTGTTTTGCCAAACCATCTTTCAGTTTTAAAATATCGTAATCTTCAGGAATAAAAATTTTAGAAACATTGCGGCAACCTAAACCAAAATAATCAAAAATATCGTGACCAAGATTATGCAGCTCTTCAGTAGTTTCATTGCCATCCAACACAGCGACAGAGTTCCTGTTGCGGCGAATGATGTGTTTGTATTTTTTGAAATAATATTCAAAATGCTTTGCCGTGTTATTGCTGCCTGTTGCAATGACTGCATCAAAATTTTCTAAACGTTCTTTGATTTTGATCTTATCAGCGAAATCAGGATCGAATTCAATTAATTTATCCAATAAAAACGGATAGAGAAATTTATCTTTTTCGGAAAGTTTGATTTGTAGTTTATTGCCGGTGATTAACACAGATAAAATATCGTGAAACGCTACTAAAGGAATGTTTCCGGCTGCCACTAAAGCAATGGTCTTTGAGTTGTGAGCCGTAAGTCGTGAGTCGTAAGTGCTGAGCCAGTTTTCAAGTTTTTCTTTGTTTAAAAATTCAGTTGCTATATTCTGTAAAGCAAGATTCGTGTTTTCGATGGTAAACCAAGTATTATAAACATAGGTTTTATGTACGATTTCCTGCAAAGAAACTGGATTTTCAATGATATAATCGCCTAACTGAACGAATGCTTTTATATTATTTTCAATGTTCATTAACTTAAAATTATTGTTTTTGTGGTGTCAAAGTTCGGTTCTATTTTTATATTTGTATATAATTTTACAAAAGTACAACAAATGGCAATCAGAATAACCGACGAATGTATAAATTGTGGCGCTTGCGAGCCGGAATGTCCGAATAATGCAATCTATGAAGGCGGAATTGAATGGGCAATGAGTGACGGAACTTCTTTAACCGGTGATTATCAGTTAAAATATGGCGAAGTAGTCAATGCAACCGCTAAGAATAAACCGGTTTCCAACGATGTTTATTATATAGTAACTGACAAATGCACGGAATGTAAAGGTTTCCACGAAGAACCGCAATGCGCAGCCGTTTGTCCGGTAGATTGCTGTATTACTGATGAAGATAATATAGAAACAGAAGACGAACTGCTGGCAAGAAAAGCGAGATTGCATTTATAGTGATTCATTACTTTTGTTTCTTCTTGTTGTATTGATTTCTAATTCCATGTTTTGAGTAAGAATTGTCAACTGATCTATCAATTCATTGTGTTGTGTAGTAGATTTTCTCTTTTTATTGGTTTCTGAAAAAACAGTTTTTAATTTTTGTGGCTGGTTGTATTTTAATTCTTTTTCATTTTCTATTTCCTGCCAGTTTATTATTCCATCAAAATAATTAAACTGCTCATTCAGTTTTTTTATAGTATCTGTTTTATACTCACTGCTGATTAATCCGATAATATAAACATTGGTTTTTGGTAATTTAAAATACTGGATACATGCTTCTATTGCGAGTTTATCATATTTAAATTCTATCATTTGACTGCTGGTCATGCCTTTTGCCGCCTTTGCTTCAATAATAATAATATCATTTGGAAGAAAGATGCAGATATCAAATGTTCGTTTCAGTAAACCTTTTATAGCTGATTTACCGGAAAAGTTTGCTTTATGTTTTAATTCGTAATCAAAAATAAAATCTCTGTAAAAGCAGACTTCAAAATCTATTTCAAAATTATCATACTCAGCAATATTAAGTTTATTCTGCTTGATAATCCAGTCGATGAAATTTCTTTGTGTATTATTGTATTCTAATTGAAAAACCAAGTCTGCACAAAATCTGCGTTCATCTCTTGATATATCTTTCCATCTTTTTTGTTGTAAGTATTCAAAGCTCATCGTGAACTATATTTATAGTTATTGCAATTCCAAAATCCTTGTTGTGCGTTCGCGTGTGGCTCTGCATAAGTCAGCATCGTCTTTTAAAGATTGTCCATAAAACGGAATCATTTCCTTTAGCTTATTTTGCCAGCTTTCTGTATTCATTTGCTCTGCAAAGCATTTCGTTAAAACATCAATCATAATTTTTACTGATGTTGATGCACCAGGCGATGCGCCTAACAAACATGCTAATGAGCCATCGGCAGCGCAAATGACTTCTGTACCGAATTCTAAAATGCCACCTTCTTTTTCGTCTTTTTTAATCACTTGTACTCGTTGTCCTGCAATGGCTAAATCCCAGTCTTCGTCTTTCGCATTCGGATAATATTCGCGCAGCATATTTACTTTGTCTTCTATCGACAAGGTTACCTGCTCAATCAGATATTTAGTCAATGATAAGTTATGCAAACCGGCAGAAATCATCGGAATGAAATTATCTAATTCAATAGATGCCGGCAAATCGAAGTAAGAACCATGCTTTAAAAATTTGGTAGAAAAACCTGCGAACGGACCAAACAGCAATGCCTGCTTGCCGTCAATAATTCGCGTGTCCAAATGCGGCACCGACATTGGCGGCGAACCAACCGATGCTTTGCCATATACTTTCGCGTGATGATGCGCGATAACTTCTTCGTTGTTGCAAACCAACCATTGTCCGCTGATTGGAAAACCACCGTAACCTTTACTTTCTTCAATGTCGGACTTATCCAGTAATGGCAACGCGCCACCGCCTGCGCCTAAGAAAACAAACTTTGTTGTGATGTGAAATTTATGATTTGCTTTTAAGTCTTTCACTTTTACATTCCAGGTGCCGTCTTCTTCTTTTTCCAAATCGCGCACTTCGTGGTTTAAATGTAATTGCACGCCGTCTAACTTTTCTAAATGCGCGAACAACACACGCGTCAAAGCACCGAAATCAATATCAGTTCCCATGTTCATGCGTGTTGCGGCAACTTTCTGGTTTTCATCGCGGCCATTCATCATTAACGGAAACCATGTTTTCAGTTCCGAAAAATCATCGGAAAATTGCATGTCTTCAAATAAAGCATATTGTGTCATTGCTTCATGGCGTTTCTTTAAATACGCAACATTATCATCGTTCCATACAAAACTGTGGTGCGCAATTCTGTTGATGAATTGCTGTGGATCGTAAAAATACTGTTGCTCTACCAGGTACGACCAGAACGCTTTAGATACTTCAAACGACTGTGCGATTTTCAGTGCTTTGGAAACATCGATAGAACCGTCTTCATTTTCCGGTGTGTAGTTTAATTCGCAAAATGCAGAGTGACCGGTGCCTGCATTGTTCCAAGCATCCGAACTTTCGCCGGCAACGACATCTAATTTTTCATAAATAGTAATTGTTAGTGATGGTTCAAGTTCTTTTAAAAGTACACCAAGCGTTGCGCTCATGATGCCGGCGCCCACTAAAACGACATCGACAGGTTGGTTATTATCTTCCATATTTTTCTTCTATTTATTTGTAGAAACAACAGTTTACACTGCTTGTTTGGAAAGCAAAAATAGCATTTTATATTTTACATTCTCATCCTAAATTATGCATGTATAATTGCTGTCAAGTCAAATCAAATTTGTATTTTTAAAGACCAATTTATTTCATTGAGCGCAATCAATAATTCAGTAATAGAAAAGAGATTTATGCTGCAGAATATGGCTTCTAAAAGCTGTATCAAACTCATTGAACTTTTTTTTACGCATAAAGATCATGTGCATGTAAAAACAGTGTTTTTAGGTGAAGCCAATTTGGTTTTTGATTCCAGCAAGATTACGGAAAAAGAGATTGCGCAATGTTTTCAGCAATTGGGTTTTAATGTAATCAACGATCCTGAAGTGGAAATTGTAGAACGCATAAAAGTAGCTGCGATCGAATTAATTTACTACGCGAATAATACGAATTCACTGATCCGAAATTCGGATTATATCAGTGAACGTGTGCAGCTTCCGTATGAAAGAATCAGTAAGATATTTTCTAAAGTGACGAACACGACTTTGGAAAAGTATATCATCTTACTAAAAATAGAGAAAGCAAAAGAGTTGTTGTTTAAGAATGATTATACACTGAGTGAAATTGCTTATATGCTTGGCTACAGCAGTGTTCATTATTTAAGCAATCAGTTTAAGAAAGTAACAGGGCTTTCTGTTTCGCAATATAAAAGTTTAGAAGAGCCGCAACGTATTCCTTTGGAAAATTTATTGGATAATTCTTTTTAGCAATAAGTTAGTTTCTCATTGCTACTGTTTCCATTCTTTTGATGGATAATGAATTACTGCCTGTCCGATTATTTCTTATTTTGCAGATGCCAAATAAAACACAGGTTATGCGACACAGAATAAAAAGAGGATTGAGAATTACGCGTTATGTTATCTATAAAGAAACGCTGGTAAATTATAAAGAACAGTTGTGGTCGTTTATCGGTTCGTTTATTGGCATTGGAATTATTGCATTCTTTCAAAGCAAACTGTTAACCAACATTGAAAATATTTTCCTGATTGGTTCTTTCGGTGCATCGAGTGTGCTGGTGTATGGCGCGATACAAAGTCCGCTGGCACAACCGCGCAACTTAATTGGTGGCCATGTTCTATCGGCAATTATTGGTGTTGCCGTGTTTAAACTTTTACCTGATGTGATCTGGCTGACGGCTCCGTTGGCAGTATCGCTTTCTATTGTATGTATGCAGATAACGAAAACACTGCATCCGCCAGGTGGCGCGACTGCTTTGATTGCGGTAACCGGTGCAGAGAAAATTACGAACCTTGGTTTTATGTATGTTTTATCGCCAGTGTTGTCCGGTGCGCTGATACTTTTAATTGTTGCGCTGATCTTTAATAATCTTACACCGTACAGAAAATATCCAACGGATGAAAAGTTTACGCGTTTCTTTAAACGAGCTTTTTTAAAGAATCAACGCTATAAAAAAAATGAAGATACAACTGACGTTAATTAGTAATAATTGATTCATTGTGGTGTTTTACGCTTAGTACTTTCTTTTTAAGAAAATATCCTGCATAACACAAAAAAGATTCCGGTATTAACTACCGGAATCTCCCATTGTTTAACTTATAAAATCTTATCATGACTATTTAACAATCATGCTATCGCAGCAAGATGTATATCCAGTATTGTTTCTTCGCCTGCAGTTATAGTAACGTTGTCTATGGTTTTAATATTGTATGCGCCGGCACTTATTTTTATTGAATACGTTTCAGGAATTATTTCGGTGATCGTGAATTCACCGAGTTCGTTGGTGATGACCATCGCCAGGGTGTTGATTATTTGTACCAATGCATTTGGAATAACGATGCCGGTTGTTTCTTCTTTTATCACGCCTTTCAATGTTCCGGTTACGATATCATCATGGCGCACACCATTGTCAATAATGTTGCGAGCATTGACATACGTTTTATAAAACTCCGGCTGCGTGCGTTTGAGCACCAGCATAGCTTTGTCTAAATCGTTGTTTAAAAAAACGGAGATCAGTTTAATCCTTGCTTCCAGATCGGCAGTAGCTGCTTTTCTTATATTGCTCGCTACCGTCGGCCTTGAAACAATATCGTCGAATATTGTAAACAGTGCCTGAAGATTATTGATATAAGCAGCATCGACACCAAAAGGCGTTAGCACCAGTTGATGTTCGTTGAGCAGATCGATGATGTTTTGTGTATGTATCAGCATCTTCATGTCGCGCATGGATCTTAACTTTGTAAGACTAACATTTGCTGCGGTAAAGATGTCGTGATCGTTTACACTGTTAAAATGTGCCATGATGATGCCTTGTGCTTCTTCGACAGCCAGCGCCAGTTTTTCGCGCGCATCTTTTTTATTCATAGCAACTCCTTTCCTGTTGAGTATCTGCGCCTGTGCTACAGGCATCAAGGCATTGAGCATAGCGATAAACTGCAGATAGATGCTGTTTAAGCCAGCGTTGGCGCTGATGAGCGCAATGTTGATGTTGCATACAGTTGCTACTGTTCTCAACATGGTGATCTGATTTTCGATTCGTTTTCTCATGACTTATATTTTTGCATGTTTGATAAATACTTTTTTTCTAATAACGACGGTATTTATATGTTAGTATGCGCATCCTGAAATTTTAACATATTTTAAATTATACGTTAAAATTTTAATTTAATTATTGCAAGAGTGTATAGTGATCATTATAAAAAAATGAGCTGACTGAAAGGTGTTTGTAATTATGAGCGGCATGCAGGTTTTTTTTGTTGTAGTTTGAGCGTGCACACTTTATTGAACAGGCACCGTTAGCGTTATTTCCGCTGCTATTTTTTGTCTGTAAGAATCTATTTGTCGGCTGTCCGAAATCATTTTTTGCCTGTCCGATTTCATTTGCGCACTGTCCGCTTGTATTTGTTGAGTGTCCGCGTTTATTTGTTGGCTGTCCACTGTCATTTTTACAGTGTCCAGTCTGATTTGTTGTCTGTCCGTTGTCATTTTTTCATTGTCCGGATTCATTTGTTGGCTGTCCAAATTCATTTTTCCGCTGTAAGGAACGATTTGTTGGCTGTCCGAATTGATTTGTTGGCTGCCAAATCTTAAACCCAAGACACATAAACGGACTTTTTGGATTTCCAGGTTTGTTTGGTTGGGTGGTTCAGATGTACATCATCAACAGTTTCTTAATTTTTTGACCAAATTTTATACAATCTTTCCAAAATAGTACACATTATATATAGCGTCATTTAGTTAATATTGTAATAAATAAAATTTACAGCATGAAAATCAAAAATAATATAGCGCTCAGTGATTCGGGATTTTTGTTCAATCCGTCAACCGGTGATTCCTATTCAGTGAATCCGATTGGACAAGAAATTATAAAATATTTCCAGGAACATAAAACAGTAGATGAAATCGTAAAGCAAATCATGAAAGAATACAGAATAGATAAAGATACTGTTGAGAAAGATTTGTATGATTTTCAAAATATGCTTCAATCGTACAAATTAAGTGAATAGAATAAGCATCGCTTTTATTAATTTAAACAGACACCAATGCAATATCCATTAGACATAGAAGCTGAATTACACTCTTCTTTTTTTATGAGAGAAGATGTAGCGAAGAAAGAAAAGTCAGGCAAGAGCAACAAAGCAACGGCAGCAGGTACATTAAAGAAAATGGCAAAAGCTGATCAGAAAATTACCTTGAGAAAAACAACCGTACAGGCAACAACAGCAAAACCAAAATATACTATTGCAGTTACCGGTTTAAATGCCATCGATAGTCCTGGTCCCGGTATTTCGGTCATTCGTGCGCTGCGTGATGCTACGTCGTTTGATGTAAGAATTATTGGCCTTTCTTATGAATCATTAGAACCCGGAATTTATATGCATGATTTGATCGATAAAACCTACCAGGTGCCTTATCCAGGTGCCGGACAAGAAGTGTTGTTCGATCGTTTTGCTTACATCAATTCTGTAGAAAATATTGATTTTTTGTTTCCGAATTTTGATGCTGAATTGTTCAACTTCATTTCTTTGAAAGAAAAATTTGAAAGTGAGTTAGGTATTAAAATGGTATTGCCGACACAAGAGCAATTTGAAGCCAGACATAAAGTGAACTTGTTTGAGTTTGGTAAAAAGCATAAAATAAAAGTGCCGTTTGCTAAAATGGTTTATTCGCTAAGTGAAATTCCTGCCATCACAAAAGAGTTTGGTTTTCCGTTAGTAGTAAAAGGAAAATTCTATGATGCGAAAATTGCATATAGCAATGAACAGGCGATGCAGCACTTCAATAAAATAAGCACAGAATGGGGCTTGCCTGTGTTGATCCAACAATTTGTGCATGGCTCCGAAGTGAATGTTTGCGGTGTTGGTAATGGCAAAGGCGTAACGCTTGGAGCAGTTCCGATGCGCAAGTTATATATTACTGATAAAGGAAAAGCGTGGGCCGGTGTAACGTTAGATGATAAAAATCTATTAAAGACCACACATACTTTTGTTAAAAACACGAAGTGGTGCGGCGCGTTTGAATTAGAGTTTATTAAGACAGCAGACGATGAGTATTTTTTAATAGAGATCAATCCGCGTTTTCCTGCATGGTGTTATCTGACCGTTGGTGCGCGACAAAATCAAATTGAATCTGTGGTGAATTTAGCCATGGGCAAAAAAGTAGAACCGTATAAAGATTATGATGTCGGAAAGATGTTTATTCGTTATTCCTACGACATGATTGTCAACATGCCTGAGTTTGAACAAATTTCAACGATAGGCGAATTATAGATGGTTTTATTGCCAATAATACGCATGATGGTTGTCAACATCATTTCGTTTAAATAAAACAATCAGAAATCTCATTAAAATAAAAACAGAAAAAGCACGATATGGAAAAGAAACAGTATGAACGACCGATCATCAAATCGCTGAATGCAGGTTTAATGAATAAATTCGGAACACGCACCGAATATGCACCGATGACACACATTGATAATGTTGCAGTGAAAGACTTGATAAGCGAATATGGTTCGCCGTTATTTGTATTATCAGAACGCAAGATCAGAGACAATTTTAAAACAGCGAAACGTATTTTTGAAACACGTTATCCGAAAGTGCAATTTGCGTGGTCGTATAAAACCAATTATCTGAATGCTGTTTGTAATATCTTTCACCAAGAAGGTTCATGGGCAGAAGTGGTGTCGCGTTTCGAATATGAGAAAGCATTAAAAAACGGTGTTCCGGGAAAAAAAATATTATTCAATGGTCCGGACAAAACGGATGATGATTTGCGTGCTGCTATCAAAAATGATTCACCGATACATATTGATCATTTGGATGAATTGTATCGTTTGATTGAATTAGCAACTGAATTAAAAGTAAAACCACGCGTAGCGATTCGCGTAAACATGGATACAGGCGTTTATCCGATGTGGGATCGATTTGGTTTCAATTACGAAAACGGCCAAGCATGGGATGCCATCAATAAAATAATGGCAACTGATAAATTAAACCTGATTGGTTTGCATTGTCATATTGGTACTTATATGTTAATGCCAAGTGCTTATGGCGTTGCAGCGAGTAAAATGGCGGATCTTGCTCTTGGCGTGAAAAGACGTTATAATAAAACGATCTCATACATCGATATGGGCGGCGGCTTCGCTTCCAAAAATACACTGAAAGGTTCATTGCAATTAGGTGTTGATTATGTTCCTGAGATCAATCAATATGCAGAAGCAATCTGTTCTACATTATTGAATGCCGGTTTTGAAAAAGATGAGTTGCCTTATTTATATTTAGAAATAGGACGCGCATTAATTGATGATGCAGGATTCTTATTAGGTTCTGTGATTTCCAACAAACGTTTATCAGACGGACGACGCGCAACGATTATGGACTTTGGTGTGAATATTTTATTTACTGCATTCTGGTACGATCATAAAGTTTCGCCTGCACAAGAATTCGGTATGCATACAGAAGATTCGGTGATCTATGGTCCATTGTGTATGAATATTGATGTGGTGCGCGAGAACATTGCGTTGCCTCCATTAAAAGCAGGCGATCATGTGGTAGTACATTTTGTCGGCGCTTATAATATCACGCAGTCTATGCAGTTCATTGCATTGCGACCAGCAGTGGTATTGATCGACTTGTCCGGGAAACCGCATCTTATCAAACAAAAAGAAAGTTTAAAAGATGTAGAGAATAATGAAGTGATGCCTGATTACTTAAAGAAATTCAAACTATAAAAAGATTTTTCTTAAACCATAAATAGTAAGTTGAACAACATTAAGCAACATATTATCTTATATGCAGAAGGTATTCTGAACAGCTACTCGCAGATATTTTTTTCCAAGAATAAAATCTTTGCGCTGTTGTTGATGTTCGTTACGTTCTTTGATGTGCATTTAGGTTTAAGTGGTTTACTGGCAATATTGATCGTACAATTTACAGCGGCAGTTTTTAATTTTAGTAAAGAACAAATTCGCAGCGGAGCTTATACATTCAACGCCGTTCTGGTTGGTATTGCTATTGGCAATATGTATGAATACAATGTCTCTTTTTTTGTGTTGCTCATCATGGCATCTATCCTGGTTTTCTTTATAACGCTGTGGTTTTCGGCTTCATTAGCGAAACGCGGTTTGCCTTATTTGAGCATTCCATTCATCATAACGATCTGGATTGTAGTGTTGAGTACCGGAAACTTTTTTTCTTTAAAGCCAAACCTCGAACATACTTACTTTTTGAATACTATTTTTCCAGGTGTTTTTAATGAAACTACACAAGATATAGGCACTTACCGTTTTGCAAATTTTATTTACTTATATCTGCGTTCGCTTGGTGCTATCTTTTTTCAATACAACGACCTTGCAGGTGTTTTTATTGTGATTGGTTTGATTATTTATTCAAGGATCGCTTTCGTGTTATCTGTGTTTGGATTTATTGTTGGTTACTTATTTTATTATTTTTTACAAGGTGATTTTACATCATTAGTTTTTACATACATCGGTTTTAATTTTATACTAACAGCTATAGCTTTAGGCGGTTTCTTTATAGTTGCATCTAAAAAATCATTCTTGTTAATTTTATTTATGATGCCGATCATCGGTTTGCTGATCAGTTCATTAAATGCATTCTTTACAACTTTACATTTGCCAATCTATTCATTGCCGTTTAATATTATTGTGTTATTGTGTTTGTCAGCATTATATCTTCGACCATCAACTGATGGTTTGAAATTAGTAAGCGTACAGCAATATTCACCTGAAAAAAATCACTATAAATTTTATAATTCTTTGGAGCGCTTCAGTGCTGAAACGTATTATCATATTGCGTTGCCGATCATGGGTGGATGGCATATTTCGCAAGGACATAATGGCGATATTACACACAAAGAAGACTGGAAGTTTGCATGGGATTTTGATCTGCTGGATATTGATGATAAATCATTCCGGTTGCCAGGTGATGCGCTGACTGATTTTTATTGCTACGATATGCCGGTGCTTGCGCCTGCTGACGGTTGGGTCGCAACTATTGTAGATACTGTGGTTGATAATGAAATTGGCGAAGTAAACCTGGAAAATAATTGGGGAAATACGATCATTATCAAACACGGCGATTTGCTGTATTCCAAGCTGTCGCATTTGAAATATGATTCGATAAAAGTAAAGGTTGGTGATTTTGTTCGCAAAGGTACGATCATTGCAACGGTAGGAAATTCAGGCAGATCGCCGGAACCGCATCTGCATTTTCAGATGCAGGCAACACCGCATATCGGTTCTAAAACATTGTCGCATCCGATCAGTTATTATTTGTCAAAAGAAAATGATCAGGTTGAGTTTCATTCATTTGATATTCCGGTGCAGCATGAAGTGGTGAGTAATATTCTAACGACTAAATTATTGTTAGACAGTTTTAATTTTATTCCTGGTGAAAAAATAAAATGGACAGTAAATAGTAATAATAAACAAGAAGATGTTCAGTGGGAAATTTTTACAAGTGCATTGAATCAGTCTTATATATATTGCCATTCAACGAAATCAACTGCGTATTATGTCAACAACGGAACGCTATTTTATTTTACTGATTTTTATGGCGATAAAGATTCATTCCTGCATTCTTTTTATTTGGCGGTTCATCGTGTTTTGCTGGCGTATTATGAAGGTGTAACTATTAAAGACAAATTACTCATCGATTCTTTTTTTAATCCGATTGTAAAAGCAGCACACGATTTTACTGCACCATTTTTTCATTATTGTACTGCTGATTATCAAATGCAGTTTACATCAGTTGATGATGACCATTTGCCAACAAAGATAACAGCTAAAAGTATTAGTCAGGGTAAATTATTCGGAACAAAAACACAAACTATAGAAAGCATCATAACTTTTGAAAAAAGTGCATTGTCAGCAATTGAAATTATTAACGGAACTAAAAAAATAACAGCCACATGCGTACTATAAAATATATCATAATGATGTTGTTGTTTTTCAAAATGAGCAACACATTTGCACAGGTGAATGCAGAAGAGGCGGATCAGAAAACGTATCAGTATTACCAGGAAGAAAAGTGGAAACCATTAATAAAATATGGTAAATCGGTTGTTAAACAAGGTTATGATGAATATTATTTTAACCTGCGTTTAGGTATAGCATGCTTTAAAAAATTCAACTACTACAAAGCTGCGTATTATTTCGAACGTGCATTAAAAAATGATGCAAATAGTGATTTGGCAAAAGAATATTTATACTGGTGCAACATTTACATCGATGATGAAAAGAAAGCCGCTGAATACTATGCTAAACTGCCGTCAGATATTCAAAAGCGTATTCATTACAAACCCAAAAAAATACTGGAATCTGTTTTTGTAGAAGGTGGAATTAAAATTTCAGATAAGCAACGTGAAGCAAAGAATTTGGGTTATGTAAATCTTGGATTGAATCATAAATTTTCTTCTACGTTCAGTATTTATCATGCTTATACTTACCAGCAGCAAACACAAGTTTGGGGCAGCTTTAAGCAACATCAATATTATTTTGCACCAACTGTTACGTTTAAACACCGATGGAAATTAACGCTTGGTTTTCATTATGTAAATTATGCAAGCAAGCTGAATTTTATCAACGATTTCACATTTCAAAATCCAAAGCCATTGGTTCCGCCGCCGGCAGGCACTTCGTTCTTCGATTCAACTACGTTTCATCACGATGAAATGATTGGTAGATTTATTTCGAATAGCTTGTATTCACAGATAACGATTTCTAAATCGATAAAACGATTAAGTCTGAATCTTCATGGAAGCATTTTTGCAGAATTTAATAAACCGAATTACACATTGCATGCACACGATTCTATACATATAAAAGAAATGCAGGCACAAGTTTTGCTTAATGAAACTACCACTGTTAAAAATCAGGATAGTTTGATCAATAAAAAAGAAACGGATATGACTTATGCTGTTGGTCTTGGCTTGTATTACAATTTTCCGCGTGTTACCATTGGCGCAGATTTGAATACAATTATCAAAGACAAAAATATCTATATTGTTTGTACACCAACTATCAGCGTATTATTATCTAAGCGATTTATAATGAGTTCCTATTTTACTTATAAAGGATTTTATCCGATGGCAACAAACGATGGCGCTTTTTTATACAACGGCTATGATAAAATACGATATAAAATAAGTGCAACCGGAACCGTTATCGCATCTAAAAATGTCAATATTTATGCAACCTATCAGTTTGAAAAAATAGATCAGGTATTATTGCCATCCATCTATAATTTACACACAATTTTAATCGGATTAAAATTCTCTTTGTAAATAAACGACACTCATTATAAACAACTAAAAATAACAACATGAAAAAATCAATCACAACATTCGTAATAGTTATGGCTATTACCATGCTTGCAAAAGCGCAAGACGACAAAGTAATTGCTGCACTTGCCAGCAGCTATCAGGGCGAAACCAATAAAGAATATTTAGCGTCAATTGTTACACTTGAGAATGTATATGATGCTAATTCTTATATGCTGAATCTGCGTTTGGGTTGGTTGCATTACCTGAAAAAAGATTATGCGAAATCACAGGATTATTATAAAAAAGCAATCGCTTTAGAACCCAAAAGTATTGAAGCGCGTTTAGGTTTTGTTGCGCCGACTGCTGCTTTGGAAAAATGGGACGATGTTTTGAAAACATACAAAGATATCTTAGCGATTGATCCGAATAATACATTGGTGAATTACCGTGTCGGTTATATTTATTACTACAGAAAAAATTTCGCAGAAGCTGAAAAATATATTGTTGCTGTATTGAAATTGTATCCGTTTGATTATGATACGAATGCGTTATTAGGTGCGAACTATTTAGCGCAAGGAAAAATTAAAGAAGCTAAAAAATACTATAGCGTTGCTTTGGCGTATAATCCGAATTCTAAGGAAATACAGGAAGTGATGAAGAAGCTGTAAACTATTGCCGTAGATCAGTTTCAAAAAACCTGCAGTTATTGCAGGTTTTTTTATTTCTGCATGAAGTATTTTACTTTCAGTTTTTGCAACTTCTTTTCGTAAAACTCATATGAAATACTTGCTGTAATAATGGTCAGTGATAAAATGATTAAATAAATAACAGGTACTACAAAGAAGTTGTATTTTTTGCAGAAATAAATAACGACAAAAATAATCGACACATGATACATGTAAATTCCGTAAGAGATTTTTCCTAAGTAATTGAATATGGTATTGTCTAAAACAGGAACAGGTTTGTCGTCTTTTACAAAATATAAAATTAAGAAAGACAATAACACCGAAAATAATTCCTGCGTAATTAACGGAATCGGCACTTTGGAAACAATTACCAGGCAGGCAAGAATACCACAAATGATGGCGCGTGTTTTTGTAACATTCACAGCGATCCAGTCTTTCTTGTAGAAGAAAATATAAGCAGCCAACGCACCGATGAACATGCAAGATAAGCGTGTCAGATAAAGGAAGAACATGATGAAATGGAAGACTGATATTACTGCCTGAGATTTCAAGATCCAGTAACCAATCATTAAACCAATAAAACCAATAATAGATATTATATAGTAAAATAAAATACTGTTGCGAATGGATTTTACTATATCTTTTGATTTACGCATCACCGGCGCCCAAATGAAATAGAAGAACTCTTCAATACCGGTGCTCCATAAATGTCCGGCAACGATAGTCCAATTATCCAAAACAACAGAAATAGTCAGTGATAAATGCGGTAACATCATCATCGATAATAGGAAATAAACTCCGTGATTTAACATGATTGGTGTTGCTGTAGATGCTTTGTAGGTAAATGCGTAAAACATATCGCTAATCTCACGAACAGGCGTGTGCGCGATTACAAACCATTGAATGAATAATACCAAATAGTATGGCGGCCAAATTCTGAAAATACGATTCAGGAAAAACTTTTTAAGCACGACATCGTTTGTCGCATGTTTTTCTTCAATTAAAATATGCGTAATTAAAAAACCGCTGATCACAAAAAATGCTGTCAGGAAAAGCGCGCCGATATTTGTGTAAAACAGCACATGTTTATGCTGGTAATTCTTAACACCAAGAATACTCAATACATCATTGGTGTGTCCGAAAACACCATACGTTGCCAAATAAAAGCGTATAGCTGTTAGATTTGGAAAAAAATGATGTTTTACTTTTGCTGACATTTCGGCTTCAAAAATAAGGTTTTGTATTCAATTTTATTAATAGATTTTTTGCTGCACGTTTTTATTCACAAAAGGCGCAAAATCTTTCAATTGCTGTTGTAAAATATTGTAATGTGCGCTGTCCACAGCATAAAAGTTGATTTTCGATAAACCACAAACTCTGTTGTGACTGATCTTCCATTCGCCGGCTTTTATCCAGCTTTTAGGCATTCCGTTTTCTGCAAAAATATCGTAAAACACACCAACCGTAAATCCATATTTTTGTTGCTGTGCTTCTATAAAACCAGGTTTAAAATGGAATTTTTTAGTTTTGGTTGATGCGACATCTAACGTAGCGATACCGGCTATGTCATAAATTTTTACATCGGTAGTAAATGCCAAATAGCCAATGTCGTGTACTAAAACCGGCTGTTTGTCGTAATATTTTTTCAGGAATTTAGAAAACTGAATTTGCTGCTCGTAGATGTTTTTTGGCGCCATTTGGATGATCCAGATATTAAATCCTAAACGAAAAACAATTGAAACGATAAAAATAAATTTTAACGCAGTAATCCATTTTGACGAATAAGTAAATTCTGATACATTATCATAAAAGTACAAAATAAAATAAATTACAACAGGCACGATCAGATATGCTTCATAACGATAAAAATGCAAAATGCCTGCAAACAATAAATGCGCACCGCTGGTTAATAACACAATCAAAAAGCTCCAGTGCGTTGTTTTGAAACGCTGTTTCCATAAATATAAAGCCACTAAAATAACATACACTGTGAAATGAATATTCACTGTAAAATCAAAAACAACTTTTATGATAAAGGCGATAATTCCTTGCGCATTTAGTTCTATGAAATTTCCTTTGGTAACAAGTGTATTCGGTAAAAAATAAGAACCATGCTGCAGCGAATACAGTCCATAAATAACAATAGGCGAGAAGCCAATGATCATTAATAAGATGGCAGGAAATATTTTTTTATGATATGCTAAAATCAAAAATGCGGAAAATAAAATGAACATGCTTTCATAACGAATCATCGTTAATATAAAAGCAAGCAAACACAATAACAAAAAGTTTTTTGTGCCTGCAATAAATTTATCGAATTCTAATAAAAATAACAAGACGAACAATACGTGCAAAGAATGCTCCATCGCGAATATTGGTAATGGAAACAGCAACGCTAAAAATATATTGACTGCTAGAAATTTTTGCTTGCTGATTTGCGATGCATAATATTTATAGATAACAAAGAACAATAAAAAATACGGAACAAAATTTAGAACGTACGGATAGTATTGATGATCGCCAAAGAATTTAAAACCAGCCGCTAATAAAATAGTATAAAGAAAAGATGAACTCGAAGAAGTAAAAAATTCGTGATTAGTGCTCCAGACATTGTAATACGCCAGGTTGCGCGCAATAGCCATGTGTATATAAGTATCGTCTGTAGAATAAATGAACTGATGTTCGCACAAAAAATAACCACGCAATAACTGTAATGCAATAACCACCAACGCGAACGAGCCGCAATAAACCGAAATCTTTTTATAGCTGCTGTTTTCTAAATTCATAAAGAAATATAGTAATTCAAACTTTCCAGCACGTCGTCTTTAGTGATTTCAATATCATATACACTATCGCCGATTGATCGCAATAAAGCTGCTAAAATTTTTCCGTCTTTATTTTTCTTGTCGATCAGCATGGATGATAGCATCTTTTCTGTGTCGTAGTTTTTAATATCATATTTTGGAAAGTATTTTAAAAAAAGCGTTGTTATATCATTCAATTCATTTTCAGTTAATTCACATTTTTTTACCGACAAATAACTTTCACAGATCATGCCGATTGCAATCGCTTCGCCATGTAATAAAGGCGTTTCGTCGTGTTCCAACGAATAAGCTTCAATGGCGTGACCAATTGTATGTCCAAAGTTTAAAATTTTGCGCAAACCTTTTTCAAACGGATCTTCTTCGACAACAGCTTTTTTTATTTGCAGCGAATGATAAACGATGTTATTCATATCGCAGTTAAGAATATCCAATCTTTTATATGTTTGCCATTGTGCTTTGTCTTTGATTAACGCATGCTTAAAAATTTCAGACCAGCCGTTGATGTATTGTCGCTGCGGCAATGTTTTTAAAAACGTTGATGAAACAATCACTGCTTTTGGATTGCGGAATAAACCGATCAGGTTTTTACCGTATTTAAAATCAATACCTAATTTTCCGCCAATAGAAGAATCTACTTGCGATAGTAAAGTAGTTGGAATATTGATAAAATCAATACCGCGTTTATAGCAGCTTGCTGCGAAGCCACCCATATCGCCGATCACGCCGCCACCCAAATTAATAACCACTGCTTTTCGGTCTGCGTTGCGTTCAATCAATTGCTGCCAAATGGTTTCACAGGTTTCGAGATTTTTATGGACTTCACCGCTTTTAGTTTCGATGATAGTAAAATCATTCAGCACATTTTTCAGAACAGGCAAACAATGTTCTTTTGTGTTTTCATCAACGATAACAAAAACCTGAGAATAGCTATTTCCTAAAAAAGAAGATAATGATGAAAGTGTATCATCAAAAAGTATTTCGTAATCGGATAGTTGAATTTTATTCATCACACAATTTTATCAAACGTCCATACTTCTGCTTTCGCGTCAAACCAAGGTTTTACGGTTTTCCAGAATTGCAAAAAGAAAGCGGAATCTCTGTAGTTGTTCAAATCCTGTTCTTCGTTCCAGATACTATAGGTAAAGAAAATATTCGGATGATGAATTTCCTGCCACGCCTGTAATTGCTGGCAGCCCGGCTGACTGCGTATAATATCGTGCACCGTATCAAAATAATTTTTGAATAAGTCGGCATTCGCTTCTTTCATCGTTAGTTTTACAATTCGTATCACCATGTTGTTGCAGAAATTTTATTCAAAAATAACCTGTATGTTATCGCCAACCATCAAACCTAACAAATCGCCGGCATGACCGCAATTAATGCAAAGCTCTAAATAACCTAAGGAATTAAAACGTGCTAAGCTATAGGTTTGCGGAACATCATTGTAGTTTTTCACTACTCTGTCGATAAAATCATACTTTCTGTAGTTGATGCGCATTTGTTTTTGTTTATCAAAACGCTTCACTTCTTTTTCGTGGATATTCGTAATCGCATTACCAAAATTATCGATATAAATTACATTGCCGATAATTTTATCTTGCTGCACCACCGGATTCATTGCCTGGCGTTCAATATATTTAGAAGTTGCTACGCCAATGGCGCCGATATTATGGTTAAAAGTAATTTCTTTCACCACACGGCAATAATAATCTTCCAGTGTATCCAGTTTCGCCTGTTTAAAATCTACTTCTACGATCAAATCCGGTTTTCCGTCAAAGATCAAAGTCAGGATTCCGTTATCAGGCGCAATGAAATAGTGATTATCGTATTTTGCAGCCAATAATTTTTGCTTACCAAGTCCTTGTTCAAACACGCGAAGTATGTGAATAGTGCCTTTTGGAAAGTGCGAATAAACATTTTTGGAGAAAAAAGCACCCGTTACAATGTCGTATGGCGGTATAGAATGTGAGATATCCACAATCTTTGCAGATGGGCTAGCTACGCTTAAATCGCCTTTAAATAAGCCAACATAGTAGTCTTTGTCTCCAAAGTCTGTTAATAACGTTATTAATGCCATTTAAAATTTTATGCTATTTTCAAAGTGATAACTAATTTAAGAATGCAACTAAATGCCAAAAAGGATTGTTTTAGTGGTATTCAGTCACAAAAATAAGAAAATAATTGAGCGAACTTACAATTAAATTAGAAACTGTTGACCCAATTGAATTTTTTGGATTCAACAACAACAAGCTGAAAATTCTAAAGAGAGAATTCAGCAAACTAAACATCAATGCAAGAGGCAACAAGATCGTCGTCATGGGCAACCAGGAAGACTTAGACCTTTTCAGTGAAAAGGTTTTATTGTTAGTCGATTATATTGAACGCTACGGAAAGATTTCCGACCAGCACATTGAAGAAATCCTGCACGGACGCAATCCGTATGAAACCAATTTTCCGCAATTCAAAGACAATGTCTTAGTACACGGAAACAATGGTATGCTGGTGCGCGCGCGTACAGAAAACCAACAAAAGATGGTAGAACTTTCCGAGAACAATGATATTTTGTTTGCGGTTGGACCTGCCGGAACCGGTAAAACCTACACTGCAGTTGCCTTAGCAGTGCGCGCATTAAAAAATAAATCTGTTAAAAAAATCATCTTAACACGTCCAGCGGTAGAAGCCGGCGAAAGCTTAGGTTTTTTACCGGGCGATCTGAAAGAAAAGATCGATCCGTATTTGCGTCCTTTATATGATGCACTGGATGATATGATTCCTGCGGACAAACTGGCATATTATATGACGAACCGCGTGATTGAAGTAGCGCCTTTGGCATACATGCGTGGTCGTACATTGGATAATGCGTTTATGATCTTGGATGAAGCGCAAAACGCTACGCAGTTACAGTTGAAAATGTTCTTAACACGTATCGGACCATCTGCCAAATGTATCATCACCGGTGATATGTCGCAGATCGATTTACCGAAAAATCAACAATCCGGTTTGAAAAAAACCATGCAGATTTTAGATAATATCGATGGTATTGGTATGGTACACCTTTCTGCTGATGATGTGGTTCGTCATAGATTGGTTAAAGAAATCATCAAAGCGTTTGACAAAGACGGCGAGCGCGATGCACAACAAAGAGAAGCCGGTAAAAATTAAGGTTTTAGTATTTAGTAAGCAGTATGAAGTATGCAGTGTCAGTTTAGGCTGATGCTGCATTTTTTTTGTTTTAAAATGAATTAGATATAATTTATTTACTTTTACAAAAAAAAATGAGAACAATATTCATTCTTTTATTCGTATTCAGCACAATCGTTACTCTTGCAAAAAATAAAGGATCAAAAGTAGATTTGAATAATGATACCGTCACAGTGGATAATAAACCTGTATTTGTATTAGAAAAACACAAAGAAGGCACCATGTCAGATTATTATGTTGTGGACTTGAATGGAAATAAATTAATGTTTTTAAAAGCAAATTTCTATGTCAAAGAATTCAAGTTAAACCCAACTAATACTCGACCACCGAGTTTGCCAACTTATAAAACAGTAGCATACTTTGAAATCACTTTTTTAGAATCCAAACAAAAAACTGAAATCAGGCATTACATACAATCAAGTCTTGCAAAGTTTTTAGTAAAATCAGGTTTAATTGCAGATGGAAAAATTGTAAAAGATATAGAAGAAGAATTTATTTTGGAGAATGGGAATAGATTTTCTGAGGAAAGAAAATATTATCAACAGTGAATTAATAATTCATTGTAAGACAAAAAATTCTCAACTAGCACAACTATGCAGCCAGGCAATTAGCGATGCGTACTCGTGCATGAGATAACATATACACGATGTCAGCAACTTCCCAATAATTCTAATCACACAAATCATAATCATCACAATTCAGACAATCCAAAAATTACGTGTTTCATGGTATTTGGCTCGCGTTTATTTACAGTAAATTGCATCAACAAAAAATATAAACTTATGAGCAACCTGACAATTAAAGCCAATGGAGGCGCACATTACAAAACTGATTTTCTTTCCTGGTTCGACGGCATCGATGCGATGCTGAAACCAACGCCGGACGCGCCACTTCCGAACGTGCTGGTGCATGTGGCGCGCATTACCAACACGCCGTTAGGCATGACGCCAGGCGGTATGTTGCTGATCAATCCGGACAATAAAGAAATGCCTGATTTGTTTGGTTTTATTTGCGAAGACGAAGCATTGGGCAAATATTACGGACCCAAAATCTTTAAAGGTACACCGTTTGAAAATGCGCCGGTTTTAGTGGCGAAAATTTCTGTAGAGATCGATTTTCCAAGATCAGTGCGCACAAAAATTGAAACAGCGGGTCATGTGATAGAACTGGAATTGTCGGAATTTGACGAAGCGCAGTTTTACCATCGTGAAAGCGGCATGCCATTTACACAAAATGTAGTGGAAGCGCTGGCGCACAAAGCAATATTCAAAATCGACGGTCGCGTGTTGGAAGGCGATATTCCGCCAAGCGGTATCGGTGGCGGTTTGCCTGCGGTATATTCACCGGCCGGAATTTACCATATTTAGTCTTTTTTCTTCATCCATACGTTCGGCGGTTCAGCAATGAGCCGCTTTTTTTGTTGATAAAAGTTATTCTGTTGAAACAATACGACAGGCAATCCTTTTTTGGTGCTTAACTTTGCAAAAATTAGTTGTATGTCTGAAGCGCCGTTTCATTTTCCAAAGCAAAAAAGTTTTTACAAAGGCAAAGTCCGCGATGTATATAATATCGACGACAAATATTTAGTGATGGTGGTTTCCGACCGCATTTCTGCGTTCGATGTAGTGCTGCCGCGACCGATTCCATACAAAGGACAAGTGCTGAACCAAATCGCGTCTTCGTTTTTAGCAGCGACAAAAGATATTGTTCCAAATTGGGTGTTGGATGTGCCTGCTGCCAACGTGACGATTGGAAAAGCATGCGAACCGTTCAAAGTGGAAATGGTGATTCGTGGTTATCTGGCAGGTTCTGCATGGCGTGCTTACAAAAGCGGTGTGCGTGAAATTTGCGGTGTTCAGTTGCCGGATGGTTTGAAAGAAAATCAGAAATTAGAAACGCCAATCATTACACCAACAACGAAAGCAAGTGTTGGCCACGATGAAGAAATTTCTAAAGAAGAAATAATCGCGCAAGGAATAGTTTCAAAAGAAGATTATGAGCAACTGGAAAATTATACGCAGCAAGTATTTCAGCGCGGAACGGAAATCGCTGCGAAGCGCGGTTTGATACTGGTGGATACGAAATATGAATTCGGAAAGATAGGTGATACGATTTACCTGATCGATGAAATCCATACACCGGATTCTTCGCGTTATTTTTACGCAGATGGTTATGAAGAACGATTGGCAAATAACGAACTACAAAAACAATTATCGAAAGAATTTGTGCGCGAATGGCTCATCGCGAATGATTTTATGGGCAAAGAAGGACAAAGCGTTCCTGAAATGACCGACGAAATTGTACAAAACATCTCTGAACGTTACATAGAATTGTATGAATTGATCTTAGGTGAACAATTTATCAAAAAAGATACTTCTGATGTTGAACAGAATATTTTGAATTCGCTCGCGAAATTGTCTGAATCAGGATTTTAGGATTATATTTGCAGCATGATTCAACGTCCACGCAGAAACCGCAAAAGTGCCACTGTTCGCGCATTAGTTCAGGAAACAAGATTGCATGCAAACCATTTAGTGCAGCCGCTTTTTTTAGTGGATGGTAAAAATAAAAACAACGCCATCCAATCTTTACCGACTATTTCTCAGCTAAGTATCGATAATGCACTGAAAGAAATTGAAGCGTGTATGAACCTTGGTGTGAACAGCTTTATTTTGTTTCCTGCAGTGGAAGATAGTTTGAAAGATAAAAAAGCGTCATACAGTTATTCCAAAAACAATTTTTATTTAAAAGCAATTAAGGAATTCAAGAAAAAATTTCCTGAATGTTGTCTGATCAGCGATGTCGCGCTCGATCCATATTCTTCTGACGGACACGATGGTTTGGTAGAAAATGGAAAGATCGTGAATGATAAAACCTTACCGATTTTAGCGAAGATGACTATTGCGCAAGCAGAAGCAGGCATTGATATCATCGGACCAAGTGATATGATGGATGGACGCGTTGGCTATTTGCGTAATGCATTGGATGATGATGGTTTTACGGAAACTTCCATCATGAGTTACTGCGTGAAATATGCGAGCGCATTGTACGGACCTTTTCGTGATGCGTTGGCTTCTGCTCCAAAAAGCGGCGATAAGAAAACATATCAGATGAATTATGCGAACAGAAGAGAAGCTATGGTAGAAGCAGAGCTCGATTATACAGAAGGCGCTGATTTTTTAATGGTAAAACCGGCGTCGATTTATTTAGATATCATTTCTGATTTAAGAGAAAATTTTCCAATTCCGATTGCTGCGTATCATGTCAGCGGCGAGTTTGCGATGTTGAAAGCGGCTGCACAAAATGGCTGGCTGGATTATCAGAAATGTTTAGAAGAAACATTAACGAGCATTCATCGTGCAGGCGCTGATGTCATTATTTCGTATGGCGCGAAAGATTTTGCATCGAAGAAGTAAGCAATTCAATGTATTCTAAAACGTAACCGGTAAAGTATAATATACTTTCACAGGTTTGCCATCTTTTTTGCCTGGCCACCATTTTGGCATTTTTGATACCACTCTTAATGCTTCTTCTGCGCAGCCATAACCAACATTATCTTTTAGTACTATTGGATTTAAAATTTTACCATTCGCGTCCACTATAAAACGCACGATCACTTTTCCGCGCGCATTCTTCTTCATAGCTTCTTTTGAACGTATAAGGTGTTCATTTAGGTATTTAGTCAAATTGCCTTTAAATTCAGGCATTTCATCTGCTATTTCATACACATCCGTATCTTTTTGAACTGTATTTTGTACAGTGTAGTTCCTGGTGTTTTCGTTTTCGGGTTTGGTTTCTGTTTTAGGTGTTTTATCAATAATAGCAGGAATCTTTTCTACATGGTCAAATTCCAGGATAATTTTTTGGTACTTGCTGGTTGTATTATTTTCCAATTTATAAATGTCCAAATCTTTAGAAAAAAGCTCGGTTAATTCATTCGGTAATTCCGGTTTTTTAAATGAGCCAAAATATGCCTGAATATTGATATACAAATTACCTTGTATTCTTACAAGACCATCCAAATTTATAGCATCAACTGTATTTTCTTTATCGAAAACTAATTGCAAAATATTGGTGGAAACAGTATTGTTTAGTGGTTTGTCTTTTGAGAAAAACAGAATATATACTTTCTTGTCGACAGCAATATTCTTATTGTAATTTAGTGTGCTTAAGATGAAATATGAACTGTAAAAGTCAGCCGCATGTTTATTGTATTGCACAGAATCTGCAGCCAACGTAGAGTTGCTGTTGATCTCATTGTAATTGTAAATATCCTTATTGCTTAATGGTAAAATATCATTTTTGAAAATCGTGTAAGGTGGTGTAAGCGCTTTAAAGATGTCTTTTAATTGTTGCTGATCTTTGTTATTAAAAGCATGAATCAGGTCTTTAGCCAAATCCATTTCGTCTTTGTAGAGAATAGTATTTTGTTGCGCAAAGCCAATAAACGTTAGCGTTGTAGTAAATAAGATAATGAAGAACTGTTTTTTCATTGTACTATTTTATCTGAATTATAACTTTGCCAAACTTTCTTCCAGCGATCTTAATTTGGATTCGCCGTCTGCTAATTTCTTGCGTTCATTCTCGATGATTTCCGGTTTTGCATTCGCAACAAATTTTTCGTTTTGCAATTTCTTATTTACACTTTCAATGAAACCTTTGTAGTAATTAATTTCTTCAGTGATCTTTTTCTTTTCGCTGTCAGCATCAATTTTAATTCCAGTTTCAATGTATATCTTATCTGTTTGTATTAATTGCGAAACCGTATTTTCTACTTCTGTCTCTGTGAAAATGATCGGATGAATATTAGCAATCTTTTCAATCAATGCGCCGAATTTTTCATATACAGTTTTATCTGTTGCATTTACAGAAACTGTTAAAGTAATTTTAGGTGATAAACCGTTTTTGTTTCTCACATCACGAATCGCAGAAATTACTTCTTTTAGTTTTTCGCCTTCCTGTATAATTTTTATATCATAATTTCCAACTTTTGGATAGGATGCTACTATAATATCTGCACTTTCACTTTCATTATCACTTTCACTTAAACGATGATAAATTTCTTCTGTAATAAAAGGCATAAATGGATGTAATAATTTCATCAACTCTTCAAAATACTGAATCGTTTTTTCGTATGAAACTGCTTCAATTTTTTCGCCAAATGGTGGTTTTACAAATTCCAGGTACCATGAGCAGAAATCGTCCCAGATAAATTTATACAAATCAATTAATGCTTCTGATAAACGATATGAAGCATATGATTTTTCTAAGTTTTCTTTAAGCTGTTCTAATTTATTTTCAAACCAAACAAAAATTGAGTCGTGAGTCGTGAGTCGTGAGTCGTGAGAAATTTCCCAACCTTTTACTAAACGCAACGCATTCCAGATTTTATTGGTGAAATTTCTGCCTTGTTCGCATAGCTTTTCATCGAATGGTAAAT
Organism: Chitinophagales bacterium; assembly: GCA_046329815.1. GTDB lineage: Bacteria > Bacteroidota > Bacteroidia > Chitinophagales > JADIYW01 > JADJSS01. Next base: position 23,317 of record JAXLTY010000001.1, on the reverse strand, counting down.
CATTTCCGGCAGGCGAACAAAATAACATACCTGTTCGCACGCCATCAGCAGAATATTTCTCAATCAAATCTAACGGATCAGGCGAATTACCTAATGATTTCGACATTTTTCGACCTTGTTTATCACGCACAATACCGGTCAAATACACATTAGTGAATGGTTTTTCGTTTTTGTATTCATAACCAGCCATGATCATACGAGCTACCCAGAAAAATAAAATTTCAGGAGCTGTAACTAAATCATTAGTTGGATAGTAGTAGTTAATGTCTTTTCCTTCTGGATTTTTAAAACCATCAAACACGCTTATCGGCCACAACCATGAAGAAAACCAGGTATCGAGAACATCTTCATCTTGTTGAATAGCAGGTTGAGTGTTGAATTTTTGTTGAAATAATTCTTTTGCTTCCGCTTCTGTTTTTGCAACAACATGATTGCCTTTTTCATCATACCAAGCAGGTATGCGATGGCCCCACCACAATTGACGTGAAATGCACCAGTCGTGTACATTTTCCATCCAGTGGCGATAGGTATTCTTAAATTTTTCAGGAATCAGTTTGATGTTGTCATTCATTACATTTTCCAATGCAGGTTTCGACATGGTATCCATTTTCAAAAACCATTGCATCGATAATTTCGGTTCGATAACAGCATCTGTTCTTTCCGAATAACCTACTTTGTTTTTGATTTCTTCGATTTTTACCAAATGACCTTTTTCTTCCAGATCAACAGCAATTTTTTTACGAACTGCAAAACGATCTTCTCCAACGTATAGTTGTGCTTTTTCGCTTAAAGTACCATCATCATTCAAGGTATCAATGACTTCCAAATTATGCTTGATGCCTAAGTTATAGTCGTTGATATCATGTGCCGGTGTTACTTTTAAAGCACCTGTACCAAATTCAATATCGATGTAATCGTCAAAAATAATTGGTATAACGCGATTGATTAACGGAACAAGGGCGAATTTTCCTTTCAGATTTTTATATCGTTCATCATCAGGATGCACACAGATTGCAGTATCACCTAGAATAGTTTCCGGTCGTGTAGTGGCGATAGTAATTGAGTCGTCACTAGGCAGTATGCAGTCATCTTTGCCTGCTGCATACTCGCTACTGCATACTTTATATTTTACATAATAAAGTTTTGAATTCACTTCTTTATGAATTACTTCTTCATCAGAAACAGCAGTCAAACCTTTCGGATCCCAGTTGACCATGCGCACACCGCGATAAATTTTTCCTTTGTTGTATAAATCAATAAACACATCAATCACAGCTTCGCTCAAATCTTTTTCCATCGTGAAACGAGTCCGATCCCAATCGCATGATGCACCTAGTTTTTCTAATTGTTTTAATATAATTCCACCATATTTTTCTTTCCATTGCCATGCGTGTTCCAAAAACTGTTCGCGTGTAATATCTTTTTTGCTGATACCTTGTTCTTTCAATAAGTTCACTACTTTAGCTTCAGTAGCGATAGAAGCATGATCGGTACCAGGAACCCAACAAGCATTTTTGCCTTGCATACGCGCTTTGCGTATCAGCACATCCTGAATGGTGTTATTCAACATGTGACCCATGTGCAACACACCGGTAACATTTGGTGGTGGAATGACAATTGTATAAGGTTCACGCTCATCAGGCGTTGATTTGAAATATTTTTTCTCCAGCCAATGCTTGTACCATTTGGCTTCAATTTGCGTGTGGTCTATATTTTTAGGTAGCTCCATTTCAATTAATAATTAACGATGTACAATTAACAATTGTATAAAATGCAAAAATACAAAATTGTTATTTGTGAACTCTTAATTGTTAATCGTTCATTGTTAATTGTCAATTATTTTTTGATCATTAATCAATTGAAATCGGTTGTACTGTGTAACCTTGATTTCTGAGCAGTTGAATAATACCTTTATCACCGGCCAAATGACCTGCGCCGACTGCTATAAAACAGCTTTTAGTTTGTATCCATGCAATGATTTTAGGAATCCAGTTGCTGTTGCGTTTGTCAACGAGTTTTTGTTTAAGTAGAGTATCTTCGTCTTCTTCAAATGATTTGTTTAAAGCAGCAAGATCCTGATTTTTGTAATCAGCAATTAACTGATTATATCTTGCGTTTTCTGAATTGAAGTTTTTGACTGTTTTCAAAATGCTTTCCAGTTGGTCTTCGATAGATATAGAATCCAGAAATCCTAATTGTTCATCCATGGTTTCCAAACCGGATTGCGCTATATTTTTTTCGTCGGCAATTTTTTTGATTTCCATTTCGTAATACATTTTGTTATCTGTATTTCTTGAAAAAAATAATTGCTCAACGAAAAATGGTTTCATCTTAGCGTATGAACCTTCAAAATTATAGATGCTCATTTTCAATGAATCAACCACAAATTTTTTCAGTGCTGTGTAGTCAGTATCGCTTAAATAGTCTTTGATCGATTTATTATCAGGCAACATACTGACTTTAGCCAATTTTAAAACATCTACTTTATTTAAGTCAACTTCTAAAATAACTTCATCTGCATTTTTTATTTTCTTAGTTGTGTTTTTACCCAGAAAAAAGTCAGGCGCATTGATTTCATGGATGGTGCCAAACAGGTAAGATGCTTTTTTTAAACCATTGCCGGAAATTTGCCATAGCAAAGAATTATTCGTACTCAGTGGTTGGTCTGGTTTTATTTTATTTTCGACAGTAGTCTTATTTGTTTTCTTTTTGTTGGAAGCATATGAAAACAAGCAGCAAACACTAAGCGATGAAATTAAAATCAGTTTCTTCATATTTCAATCCATAAAAAAAGCTACACAAAGGTAGCTTCTTGTGAAAGTATATTTTGTTTATTGTGTTGGTTGAACCCAAGGTGTTGTTCTCGGACTTTTGTATTCCTGTTTATAGGTGTCTAAATTTTTATTTTTAGAAGGCATCCAAAAATCTTGTGCTAAAAAACTGATGATTGGCTCAAATTGCGGAACGGCAATGTATCCTTTTAGCGGTGATATCAATTCAAATTTTGAAGTCAGTACACAAAAAGTGGGATAGGAAAGCTGGTTTTGCATAAAGTAAGCAGCCAATGTATGGTAACCGCCGCGACCGCCCGGAATCCATGGCCATTGTTTACCTAAGAATGTGATAGTGTCTTTACGTTCTGCATCGAATTTTACGCAGTAAAAATCTTTCATCATCAATTCTGCAACAATAGAATCTTCAAATGTATTTCTGTCCATCACTTTGCACCAGCCGCACCAAGAAGTATAAAAATCGATAAAGATTTTCTTAGGATTCTTTTCATTTAATTTTACCATTTCGTCCCAAGTCAGCCACTTGATTTTTTTTGCCGGTGTTTCCACTTTTACCACTGGTGTTTCTGCTTCAGTTGATTTTGCGGTAGTAGTAGTTGCAGCAGTTGTAGTTTTAGATTTACTTTTAGATTTTGCTTTAGAAGAATCATTGGCAAAAGAAGAAATTGCCAAGGTTATAAATAACATTGGCAACAAAATTTTTATTTTAAATGTGTTCATTTTCTGAATAAATATTATTTTTTATTGACCGGATTGAAACTGCTGAAAGTCCATTTTTTTATAACTTTCAGTTTGGAAATATTTTAAGATTACTGACATTGTTTGCACGTCTTTGTAACCAGGAAATGATTGTAATTTATTTCCGTTAGCATCTAAAACCACGATAGTCGGATAGCCCAGTTTATTTCCTACTTTACCTAAATCCATCGCCAATTGGTTAGCACCGCGTTTTCCATCAGCAGTAAATGTATATGTTTTTCCATTGAAGACAACCGGTTCAGCAGTTTCTGCATTAAACTTTACTGCAGCGAAATCATTATTGATGGCTGCAGAGATCGCAGCATCGTTAAATACATTTTCATCCATTTTTTTACACCAACCGCACCAATCTGTGTACAGATCTACCAAAATGAATTTTTTATTGCCTGCTTTCGCTTCTGCCAGTACTTTATCAAATGTTGTCCATTTAACTTCGTTTGCAGTTGTGTTAGATAATTTAGATTTAGCGTCTGCAATCTGCGAAAAACTCATCGCGATGATTGTCAGAAACATCCAAATATTACTTAACTTTTTCATTTTATTGTTGTTTTATGTTGAGTATTGCAAATTTAATACCAACTTTGTAATAATTCGTAAATTTAGATAATTACTGTTAATAAAGTTAAAGAATAATTAGTGAAACGAAAAATTGTCATATCTGTTACCGGCGCAAGTGGTGCTGTTTACGCTAAAGTATTGTTTGATAAATTGTTACATATTAATGATCAGCTACAAAATACAGGTGTCATAATGAGTGATAATGCGAAATCCGTTTGGAAACATGAGCTTGGAAATGAAGACTATCAGAAATATCCATTTACATTTTATGATAAGAATGATTTTATGGCACCGTTTGCGTCAGGTTCGGCAAAATATGACACAATGATTATTTGTCCATGTTCAATGGGAACTTTAGGGCGAATTGCAGGTGGAATTTCTAATGATTTGACCACACGTGCAGCAGATGTTATTTTAAAGGAACGAAGAAAATTAGTTTTGGTTGTTCGCGAAACACCATACAACCTGATTCAGATAAATAATATGAAAACAGTTACCGAAGCTGGTGGTATTATTTGTCCGGCAACGCCAAGTTTTTATAGCCAGCCAAAAACAATTGAAGAAGTTGCAGCGACTGTAATTGACAGAGTGTTGGATTTATGTGATTTTGAAAATGTGAGTTTTCGCTGGAACGAATAACGATTATAAATAAGGACGACGTTTTACTTTTTTAAATACGATAAAATAATTCGTATTATCTACAGCTCCAAAATTATCAACGAGATAATAAACAATTTTATATTCCGTACCATATCTTGGATTATAGTGTGTAAAACTATCTTTTAGCAAAGCAGTCTGATAAATCGGAGTTGCAAAAACTAATGTAGTATCATCTTTTTCAATTTTTGAAGTTACTTTTTGTAAAATTTTATTATTTGGAATTTCCGTTTTATTTGGCCATTCTGTCAATATTTTGGACTTGTGCGAATGTAGAATATTACATGCTGTGAAATCCGGAACTACAATAATATCAGGATATTTCTTCTTCAATAAATTTAATTCAACCAATACTTTGTACGTGTTTAGATTTGTACGGATACCGCAAGCGCCGTCAACAATTCCATCTAATTGATATGTAAGGTCTTTCGCTTTTGCATCTCGATAAATATTAGTGGTACGTACATAAATCAGCAGTGATGCCAACAGCAGAACTACAATAATATTAGATATGGTATGCGATTTCGGCGATTCATTCTTTTGACTAACGAAGTGTTTATTATAGTTAATTATACACCATGTCATACAACCGCCAATGAAAAGAGCAGGTGTATTATAACCAACTGAAATAGAAACCGACCATGCAATTAGCAACGTAATGAATGAAAGCACGATATCTTCATCATTGTAAATAGAATAATTGTAGCTGTCATTAAAATCGGTTACTTGCTTATTGTTTTCGTCATATATCTTAATGTCTCTAAAAATAGCATTAGATAGATCTAACGGAACTTCATCTTTGATGAAATTCAGTAAATGATATTTTTTTAACAGACCAATAACGAGCTCTGCAAAAATATAAGCGATGATAATAAAACTATATTTTCCGTGATAATGATTGGTTACCAGCAAAACGATTATTAATATCCATAAAATAAAAAGCGACATTTTGTGCCAGTGTTTATACCGAAGCAGAAAAACGAGAATAAAAGTGATTAAAAAACAAGGATTCAGCATATAAGCCAACAGACCGACTTTGATCAATTCATTGTGTCCGCCGAGTTGTGTAATTAAATCATTCAAACCACCGTGAAAGCTAATAAAACCTATATAAAACGCGATTGGGAAAATACCTGCAATAAGATTTAAAATAAAATTCTTTCTGCCGAATAAAAATAATACAAACGGTAAAATGACTAAATAATTCTGTTTGCATAAAGCAGCGAAACCAATAAAAAAGAAACCAATAAAATTCCATTTCTTTTTAGATGCGATAACAAGATTCAATCCGATCATGCACATTAATAAACCATCTATCGTATGCAAAACTGAAGTAGGAAAATAATGCACGTTAAAAATAAAGCATGAAAAAACAAAACCATATTCTTCCAACATAGAAATACTTGCTTTTAGATATTTAAGCAAAAAGCGAAACCATAAATACGCGATCAATATTTGTTCTAACCAAAATACAAACCGTGATATCTGGAAGAAGTAGTTTTTGGAAAATAATAATTCGGGAATATGCAAATACGCATAGCCAACCGGTCGTACCGAAGAAAAATCTACATGCGGAATTTGTCCATGCAGTACGCGATTGGTTGCAGACAAGACAAAACCTTCATCAGTAGGATTGAAGCCATATTGTGAAAACAGCAAATGGCAGATAGCAGCAACCGATAATACGAAACCAATATCGGTTATTGCATTTTTTTTGATCATGAGTTGTTATTCAAAATCGAGTAGATCGACATTATAAATTAACACGGAATTTGGAGGCACAGCTCCGTTTTCTTCGCAGCCATAACCAAGTCCTGACGGTATGTATAAAGTTATTTTGCCACCTTTTTTGATTAAAGGAATACCATCTTGCCATCCTTTAATTAGTTTATCTAACGTAAATTGTTTTGCTATACCATTCGTAGTGCTGAACAGAGTTCCGTTCAATAAATATGCTTTGTAATTCACCAATACTTTTGAACTGATGTTCGGATAAGTCGAACCGCTTCCAACAAAAGTAATGTGATAATATAAACCGGTTGGCAAAGAATCTAAAGTAATACTGCTGTCTGCTGCATATTTTAAAATAGCCAGTTTATCCACTACAGCCACAGAATCACGATATGCCTGATTGCTGCAAGGTGATTCTTTAGTGAGTTCATTGATTTTGTTACAGGAAAATAATATAAAAGCAAATACCGGTAATAAAATATATTTTTTCATGACTACATTATATGAAATCGACTAATTCAATATCAAAAATTAAAACGGAATTTGCTGGTATACTTGCTTTTGTACCAATCTTTTCTTGATCACCATAACCTAAAGCGGATGGAATCAATAATTTTATTTTACCGCCTTTTTGTATCAAAGGTATGCCTTCTTGCCAACCTTTAATGGTGCCACTTAATAAAAATGGAATAGGTGAACCTTCTGTTTGATCGAAAATTCTGCCATTCGTTAAATAACCTTTATAGTTTACGGTTAGATACGAATTGACATTCGGACGTTTTACAGCACCTGAATCAGAAATTACATAAAACAATCCGGATTCTGTAGAATCAGCAACTAAACTACTGTCAGCAATATATTTTCGGATGATTTCGCGGTCAATTTTAGTGTAATCAGTTGAAGATTTTTTACATGAAAAGAGTGCTAGCGGAATCAATAATAATAATAGATATTTTTTCATTGAATGCTTGATTTTTTTTGTGTCGCTAAATTAGCGTTTTTCGGTTTAGAAGAATGTTATTTTATTTTAATGGATTTATACTAAGTTTGAAAAACGCCGACATTGAATTTCTCTACAGGTGCATTGTTTGCTGCTTCAATACCTACCGATATCCATTTTCTGGTTTCCAGCGGATCGATCACAGCATCTACCCATAATCTTGCAGCGGCAAAGTAAGCAGTGGTTGTTTTATCGTAATGTTCTTTAATTGCTTTTAATGTTTTTACTTTTTCGTCTTCCGGCATTTCAATTCCTTTCGCTTCCAAACCACCCATTTGCATTTGTAGTATTGTATTTGCTGCCTGAGCGCCACCCATTACAGCTATTTTTGCAGTCGGCCATGCTACTATCAGTCTCGGATCGTATGCTTTACCACACATCGCGTAGTTGCCTGCACCGTATGAATTCCCGGTAATAATAGTAAATTTAGGAACGGTTGAATTAGAAACTGCATTCACTAATTTTGCACCATCTTTGATGATACCGCCATGCTCGCTGCGCGAACCAACCATGAAACCAGTAACATCTTGCATAAATAATAGTGGAATTTTCTTTTGGTTGCACAATAGAATAAAACGTGCCGCTTTATCAGCAGAATCAGAATAGATAACACCACCGATCTGTACTTCGCCTTTTTTGCTTTTTACCACAGAACGCTGATTGGCAACAATGCCAACACTCCAGCCATCGATGCGCGCATAAGCAGTAACAATGGTTTGACCATAATCTTCTTTGTATTCGGTAATTTCAGAATCATCAACGATGCGTTTAATGATTTCACGTACATCATACGGTTTGGTCGTAGAGAAGATACCGTAAATTTCTTTTTCGGCAGCTTTTGGTTTCTTTGGTTTGATCCTGTCAAAACCTGCAGTTTCAAATTTGCCGTATTTATTGATTAGTTTTTTAATCGTATCTAATGCTTCTTTGTCGTCTCTTACTTTGTAATCGCAAACACCGCTGAGTGCTGTCTGTGTTTCCGCTCCGCCAAGCGTTTCTTTATCTACAGTTTCACCGATAGCAGATTTTACTAAATACGGACCAGCCAAAAAGATGCTACCTGTTCCTTCTACGATGATGCTTTCATCGCTCATGATAGGCAAATAGGCACCGCCTGCCACACAACTGCCCATAATGGCTGCAATTTGCGGAATGCCCATTCCTGACATCTTCGCGTTGTTGCGGAAAATACGACCGAAATTTTCCTTGTCCGGAAATATTTCGTCCTGCATCGGTAAATATACGCCTGCGCTGTCAACCAAATAGATAACCGGCAAGCGGTTTTCCATCGCGATTTCCTGCGCGCGCAAATTCTTTTTGCCTGCAATCGGAAACCATGCGCCTGCTTTTACGGTAGCATCGTTAGCAACGATCATGCATTGTCTGCCGGAAACATAACCGATACCGGCAACCACACCACCAGACGGACAACCACCTACATCCTGATACATTTCATCGCCGGCAATAGCACCGATTTCTATAAAGTCGGTATTTTTATCAGTAAGATATTCGATGCGCTCGCGAGCGGTCAGTTTTCCTTTTTTGTGTTCGGAATCTATCTTTTTTTGTCCGCCGCCGAGATATATCTTTTGCAGTTTATTTTTCAATTCATCAACAGCTAGGCGCATGTTGTCTTCATTCAGGTTGAAATCGATATCTGTCATGCTGTAAAAGTAAGAAGATAAACGGTATTTGCCAAAAGTTTGATTAATGAGTATCTGTTTTAAAAGATGGTCAATAACTCTATGTTTACGAAACTTCTTCTTTCCTGTAAGCCATCAATCCAAGCATCATAATAACAGCCGTAAGTACAATGATTTGTATCAATAAAGAATTATTGACAATTGAAATGGAATGTTCTTTTTTAATGGATAAGAACAGCAACACACTGATCAAACCTCTTGGCGCGATGAACAACAGCGGATTTAACGGCAGTTTCGATAATTTTAAGAAGAGTGCGCGTAACGTTAAAACTCCTGCTACAATGATAAGTGACCAGATCATAGTATCTGTATTCAGCAGTTCGTTGGTTTTAATTAAATAGCCAAACAATAAAAAGAATACCGAACGCACCAGGAACGTAGCTTCGGTAGTGAGTTCTTTAAATTTATGCACTTCCAGGTCGAGTTCTGCCGGTTTCAGTTTTTCTATCCATTTTACATGGCGCAGCTCATCGAGATTGCCTAGAAATAAACCAAACACCAAGATAAAGATCAATCCGGGCAAATGATATACTTTAGAAACAGCATAAATTAGAATCACACCTAAAATGATAGGAGCGAACTTCGTATGATGTTCTATTTTGGTTAACAGGAAAGCCAGAGCAATGGTTGCTATAAAAGATATTACCGCAATAATAGCCAGTTCCATAAAGAAATTTCCAAACGCATGTAAGCCGAACGTTTCATTCAGCGCGACAAAATTAAAAAAGGTAACGCCGATGATGTCTGAAAAACTGCTTTCATAAATGACGAATTCCTTGTTATATGCATTCAATAGTTTTACGCTCGGTATAGCTATGGCGCTGCTGATTACGCAGAACGGAATAGCATTTGTTAAACTGTCTTTAAAATTGAAGTTGCCATAATAACTAAATAAAAAGGATAACAAGAATGCCATGGCAAATAAAGGTAGTATGGATACCCAAAACGATTTTTTGATCATAGCAAATTTATCGCTTTTTAGTTCCAGTTCAAGCGAGCCTTCCAAGACGATTAATATCAAGCCGATAGTACCAAAAACAGACAATAAAGGCGACAGATCCGGAACGCTGACAGAGAAAAAATCAGACAAGCATCGTGCGCTCCAGCCGAGAATCAGCAATAAAATAACGGATGGTATTTTAGTTTTAGATGATGTAAGATCAAAGATATAAGCGGTAAGCAGTAACGTACAAACGATAATGATAATGGCGATGGACATACGTCTGTTTTTTCAGCACAATATAACAATTCAAATGCAAATTCGTTTTGTAAGACGAATGAAAATGGCTGCTGATGTCATCATGGAAACAGAAGCATTATCAGATAATCAGGCCAAAGTAGCATTGATCAATAAAGGTACGCTGAAATATCTGTTGAATATATTCATTCCGTTAGCGGAAAAGAATTTTCCGAAAGATATGGATGAAAGTCTGGTCGTTTTGAAAAGCTTATTTGAGAATGGCATTGTGTAGGAGAAACAGCAACATAAAAGCAAAAACGCTGACAAATTTAATTGTCAGCGTTTTATATTTGTTTATGTTTGGTAATAAATTACTGTTTTTTGTATTTGGTAACGATGCCGTCTTTGTCAACGCTGTCACCATTTTTCAGTTGAGCTGTCATGCCATCGCTTGTTTTTAATATACCTAAAGGCGATAGGACAGAGTTATTCTTAAATTTCACCGGAATTTTTACCGCTCTTAACTGACCATTCTTAAACTGGTGCAGTTTGCTATTCTTGATATAATAATTGAATTCCACCAAATTCGAATACCTGTTGTCTTCCTGCGTCGTGCTTGTCGTAATTTGGCTTTGAGTGGCTGTTGCTTCTGCCGTATTGTCGTCGGATGTTGCTGTAGTTTGTGCCTTTGCCGCAACAGCTACCATAAAGGCAAAAGCTAAAAGAATGTGTTTCATATTATTTATATTTAAAGGTGAAGTTAATCGCTTATTTAAAAATAATGGTTATAAATAACTAATTGTTTATTGGTATGTATTTTTAACGTTAATTGTTTGAATTTGTTGCCTGATTCGTAAAAATTTAAAATTTTTAACAAAAAAGCCATCCGTATTCGGATGGCTTTTGTTAGTTCAGAAAGGTGAGTGGTTATTACCACATGGTTTCTCTTTTATCTTCAGGGAAATACATTTTATCGCCTGGTTTAACATTAAATGCCTGATGGAATTGAGGCAAGTTGCCTAAAACACCATTCACACGGAACTTGGCAGGTGAGTGTTCGTTCGTTAAAATCTGGTTTCTCATTGCTTCAGGACGCATGTGGTCGCGCCAGATGATAGCATAGTTGATGAAGAAACGTTGTTCAGGTGTTAATCCGTTGATCAGTTTTGTATTGTCCGGATTTGCTTTTTTGAACGCATTGAACGCGATGATCATACCACCTAAGTCGGCGATGTTTTCACCTTGTGTCAATTCGCCGTTTACATGTAAACTGTCAATTTCAAAACCATTGTATTGTTGTACAAATTTATCGGTTAAAGCATTGTATGCTTTTTTGTCTTCATCTGTCCACCAGTTTTTCATGTTGCCATCGCCATCAAACTGGCTGCCTTGGTCGTCAAAACCATGTGTAATTTCGTGACCAATCACCATACCGATTCCGCCGTAGTTGATTGCATCATCACCATTCATGTAGAAGAAAGGCGGTTGCAAGATTGCAGCAGGAAACACGATCTCATTCATAGTAGGGTTGTAGTAAGCGTTCACTGTTTGCGGACCCATGCCCCATTCAGAACGGTCTATTTTATCTTTTTTCAAGCGAGCTAATACACGCATATTTTCATTCGCAGCGCAATTCAAATAATTTAAAACGTATGCCTGACGTTTGATGTCTAAATTTTCGTATGTCCACCATTTGTCAGGATAACCAATTTTTACATCGATCTTTTGTAATTTATCTAATGCTTTTGCTTTAGTTTCAGCGCCCATCCAGGTTAACTGGTTGATTCTGTCTGCAAGAGATGCTTTGATATTGTTGACTAACACCAACGCACGCGTTTTTGCTTGTGGAGGAAAGTTTGTTTTTACATATTCCTGACCAATGATATCACGCAAGTAATTTTCTGCGACGCCTGAAACGCGTTTCCAGCGTGGTTCTTTTACTTTAGCGCCGCTTAACACTTTTCCGAAGAAATCAAAACGAGCATCCACAAACTCATCGCTTAAATACCTGGATGTGCTGTTGATAAATTCAAACGCTAAATAAGATTTCCATTTATCGTTCGGAATCGCCATTCTTAAACTGTCTAAGCCGTGGAAGAATTTCACTTGTCCAACCACTACTTCTTTCGGATCAACATTCATTTCTTTAAAAAACGCTGTCCAGTCGATGTCTTTAAAATCAGCTTTTAATTTATCAATTGTATATAGATTGTAATTTGCTTCCGGATCGCGCAATTCAACACGAGAAGAAGAAACAGTTGCTAATGCAGTTTCAACTTCCAACACGTTTTTCATATGTTGTTCCGGTGAAATATTTTTTTCGAATTTCGATAAAGCAAATATTTTAGTTACATACTTTTTGTATTCTTCCAATGTTTTTTTAGATTTCTCATCAGTACGGAAATAAAAATCTCTGTCTGGTAAACCTAAACCGCCTTGATTAACATATAAAATATAACGTGTAGTGTTTTTTGCATCCACATCCACGTAGTAACCAATTGGTGTTGTTAAATCGCGCAAACCTGTTTTAGAAATAAAAGAATAGAAATCAGCATTTGATTTAACGTTTTCAATTTGTTTCAACCAGCTATCTACAGCAGTGATGCCAACTTTGTTGATATAGTTGGTATCCATTGCACTTTTGTAAAAATCGCCTAAGATTTGTTTGTTAGAACCTTTTGGTGCATTAGTTGCAGCTGCAGCAGTCGTCAAGATTTTTTTAATAGCGTTTCTGCTTTTTTCCTGTAATACATCAAACATGCCCCAAGATGTTTTGTCCGGTGCGATTGGATTTTTTGCGATCCAGGTTGCGTTGATGTAATCAAAGAAATCTTCAGTTGGTTTGACTTCCTTGCTGAAAAGATTTTTGTCTATAAAATCTTTAGGAGCCGGTTTTGTTGTAGCAGGCTTGTTTTGTCCAAAAACACCTGTAGAGATTCCAACCAACAATATTGGAATCCATAGTTTTTTATTGCTCATTTTTTACTAAATAATTTTGTTGCAAAATTAGTAGAAAGAAACCCAAAATTATTACACTTTAATCACATTAATTTTGATTTGTTCATAAAAAGCGCTTCTTTATCAGCGAATTAGTAAAGCCGAACCGGGAAATTCACTTCGATATCTGTTTCGCCGTCTGCATTGGTAATATCACCGGTATCTACACCAGTAGCAGATTTGTTAGGTTCGTGTCGAAGTGTAATTTTTAGATTACCTGTATAACTCGAACCTCTGGCATCAAATTGGAATTTTAATCCTAATGGTTTATCGTTGGTGTCTGTATCTAAATAACTGAAATTTCTTAATAATGTAGTTGGACTACTTGTATAGAAAAATTGATGTGCACTAGCTTCAGTTTCTATCTCTTCATTTATTATTTCTTCTGGATTTGCAATGGTATTTTTCAAGATTAACTGTGCAATAAATACAGAATCTTTGTCAATAATAATACTATCCACAGATGCTGCTATTCCACCAATTCCATCTGGGTCATTAAAAATAAACGTGTCATAAATATTTGTTCCAGCAGTTCTAAGTATTAACTCTAAGTGATTAATTTGTTCTTCTTCATTCACTGGTGCTGCCGGCTCTTTTTTACAACTTATAGTAAAAAGAGTAGCAATCAATGATGCTGCTATAAGAAATTTCTTTGTCATAATAATTTAATTTAATTGTTTAAGAATGATTTATTGATTAGTTGAATGAATATTTTAATCTGAATATCAAATTCCAGCCCAATTCATCAGCATAATATCGGAAACGATTTAAATAGTCGCGATAGACTTTATTGGTAATATTTTCGGCACTTACCGAAAAACCAATTCTGTGTTTTTCATTCACTGCATATTCAAAACCTGCGTCTGCATCTAAAAGTGTGTAAGCATTCGGTATTGGCTTGTAATCAGTAATTAATTGCGGCGCGTTTTTTTGTTTAAATATATGCTGTACATTCAAACCAACATGCACATTTTTAAATTTTTTAAACGTTTGATGATAATCGAAATAAGTAGTTATTCTGTCGGATGGCATGTAAATTAAATTGTCTTTTGCCGAAAGATTTTTACCACGAACAATGCTCGAACGCAAATCAACAGAAAGAAAAGAAAACAACTTGAATTTAGAAGTGATATCAAATCCAATTAAACGCGCATTGGTTTGATAATACTGAAACGCAGGAAACGCACCGCGTATCGTCAATACAGGATTTGGCAAAGGTGCTAAGTAAATATAATCATTTACTTTAGTAATATAAAAAGTAGCTTCTGTTTGTATGTAATGCCTGAATTTTCCGGTTAATGTTGTAGTCCATTTTACACCTTTTTCCGGTTTCAGATTTTGATTGCCAAATTCCAAAGCAGCAATGCCGTGATGCAAACCTTCACTAAATAATTCGCTGGCATTCGGAAAGCGCGAACTATAGGAAATATTGGTCTGCACACCTATATTCTCTTTTTTGTCTTGCCAGCTTGCGCCTGCTGAAAATGCGTATGTATGGAAATTAAATTTTGGTTTTAATAAATTATTTTGTTTGTCAAATTTATAAGCGAGAAAACGGGTGTAATCATAGCGTGCGCCGGCTTCAATCGTAAAACGTTTTACAGCTATTTTTTCCATATCAAAAATACCGGTTGTGTATTGATAGTAATCCGGAATCAATGGACGAATACCTGTTTCAGGATTGTTGTAGTTATGCTTGGACAAAAAATTGATACCACCTTTGCCATCTATTCTTATCTCTTTTTTAGTATATTGTTTAAACCAGCTATACGTTGTTAATACATTGTTGGACAATAACTTCAAATCCAATGCAGGAATTTCAGAACGACCACCGCGACGCACATCAAATTCTTTTCTGTTGTTATATTGAATTGAATAAGTAATATCAATTTTGCTTTGATCTTTAAAGAAATGAACGATGTTTATTTTGCCTAAATGATGTTGTATTTTTTGCCGTGGATTTTCAAATTTATAGGTAAACGGTTTTACGATCAATGGTGTGTCGCTTGCGATGGCATTTTGCAGATCTGTTAAATTTCCAATGTGCGAACTTTTTAAAATTGCTAATTGCTGATTAAACATCGAATAGTAAGTATTGATTTCCCATGTTTTTTTCAAGACACCAAAACCTACCGAAAGATTGCCTTCCTGCAACGCTGTGTTCGATAAATTATAATGCGGTGTTTGCTGATCGCCTAAACGTTTGTAAGTGCCTTGCACAAAATAAGCGATGCCTTTTTTGAATCCTTGTTCAATCTTTGCAGAAGTCGTGATACCACGTCCATTGGTTTGACCAATCAAACTGAAATTTGCTGAAATATGTTTGCTCTTTTGTAACAAAGGTGGTTCCATGATCACAAGACCGCCCATTGCATCTGTGCCGTATTCCAAACTGCCGACACCTTTAACTACTTTGATTTGATTTGATGCAAACGGATCGATCTCAGGCGCATGCTCCGAGCCCCAATCTTGTGTTTCCAGTTTCACACCATTATTGACAATTGTAATTCTATCACCATATAAACCATGGATAATTGGTTTACTGATAGTAGTTCCTGTTTTTAATTGATTAACACCTGCAATGGTCGATAAGATATTTCCGAGATTTTTTCCTTCTAATTTTGTTAATGCTTTACTGTCAATGATAGCTGTAGTTTGTACAGATTCTTTCTCTATTCTTGTTGCAGTTGTCGTTATTTCTGCCAGTTCTTGCGCATGGTGTT
This sequence comes from Chitinophagales bacterium, assembly GCA_046329815.1. Taxonomy (GTDB): domain Bacteria; phylum Bacteroidota; class Bacteroidia; order Chitinophagales; family JADIYW01; genus JADJSS01. Next base: position 7,217 of record JAXLTY010000001.1, on the reverse strand, counting down.
CCAGATAAAAGTTCTTTGTAATGGAATTTGTAATAGTTAATATAACTGTATCAGAAGCGCAGCCAATATGATCAATAATGAAAGCATATTTTCCGGGACAAATGTTGTTGAATTCATAATAACCATTAGAATCTGCCGAAGCACCAATTTGCAGTTCCTGTATATAAACAGTAGCATAATCCAAAGTAGATTTATCATGCTCATCAATGATATGACCTGAAATTTTTATCGTACAATTTTGACCAAAGCCCAATTGCGTTATTAATAATATGATTAGTAAAGTAAATTTATTTTGCAACATGATTGCAAATATAGACTATAAATTCATCAAACGCAATATTGTTGCATTTTTAAGATTATTTTATGAAAAGGAAAACGTTGAAAATGTAGAACGAATTGAATAAAAAAAATCCATCAAATATTTGATGGATTTTTCTGTGGGCGCACACGGGTTCGAACCGCGGACCCCCCGCTTGTAAGGAGTTTTCCACCATTTTTCACTTATTTTCCTTTATTTGGTAAATAATTGATTATCAATAAATAAATTTCAATATTCCGTTGCTTTTCTTTGCCTTTTGTTTCCTTTTTTCCTCTTTTTTTACTAACTTGAGGTCACATTACAACACTACAAGATGGATACGCACAAAGTCAATGTCAGTTTCTTCCTCGATGCATCACGTCCAAATGCGGAAGGCAAATGCCTTATAAAGTTAAACATTTATGCCAAACCCGACAAGAAAAGATACGGCACCGGTCAGCATGTAACGCCGGAAGAATGGGAAAAGCTAAACAGCAAAAATCTTAAAAACAAAGATTTACAAGAGATTCGCAAAGAGTTAAAATCCGCTGAAACCAAAGCAAATAAGATAATCGAAAAAATTAACCCCTTCTCTTTTATCATTTTTGAGGAAATGTTCTTTAATAATGTATCGAGAAGCCATACCAAAAACTTGAAAAGCTGGTTCGAGAAATACATCAAAGAGTTAAAAGATAATGGCCAGATAGGAACTGCCAACGCATACACCACCACAATGAACTCTATCAACGGGTTCAAAAAAGGACTAAACCTGCAGGATGTAACACCACTGTTTTTAAAAAGCTATGAAAAGCAGCTAATGGATGAGAAGAAATCAGTAAACACTATCAGCATGTACATGCGCCAGTTAAGAGCCATCTTAAACCAGGCAATCACAGCCGGAGCATTACCTGCTGAAATGTATCCGTTCAGGAAGTATGAAATACCATCAGGAAGAAACGTAAAGAAGGCACTTTCAGAAAATGATCTAAAAAAACTGTTTAACCACAAACCCGAAATGGCAGACGAAGAGAAAGCACTCGATTTTTGGATATTCTCTTACCTGTGCAATGGAATGAACTTTGCAGACATTATTGAATTAAAGCCCGAAGGCATAAAAGGCAACTTGCTCCAGTTCGTCCGTCAGAAAACCAAACGCACAAAGAAGAAAGATTTACGTCCTATCAAAGTAGGTTTAACGCCAAGAGCATTTGAGATAATTGAAAAGTGGAAAAGCACAGATGAGAAAAATCCTTATCTATTTCCTATTTTAGAACCTGATTTAAGTCCTGTAACGGTGAAGCATCGCTGCAAGAGATTTATAAAATGGGTAAATAAGAGAATGGAAAACGTACAATCAGCGTTAGAAATAGATCAGAAGCTCGGCACTTATGTTGCAAGGCATTCCTTTAGTACAATGCTAAAAAGAAAAGGCATTTCATCGGATTTCATTAAGGAAAGTTTAGGGCACAGTTCTTTAGTAACTACAGAAAATTATCTTGACAGCTTTACCGATGATGTAAAATTAGAATACGCAAATTTACTCACTGACTTTAAGGATGATGGAAATCAAAATACTAAATAGCATTTTGCATAAGGAACTTAGACCCTGGATAATGGATACAGGGCATAAAACCATTGCAGAAAAACTAAGAAATACTGGAAGTAAAGAACCAAAAAATTTGGATGATTTAAAGCAACAGATTAAGATACTTGTAGAAGATTACCCGGAACTTTCAAAATGGCTAGATAAGCAAAAGCATAATAGCGCATCTTCAATCACACCTTTATATTTTTCTACTGATCTGCCGGATTTTAAAAACGTCATTACTAAATATTATACATTACTTATCAGCAAAGAAATACTTCGAGTCTTCAATGTTTTCCTGCTAAAGTCCGACAATTGGAATAGTAAGGTTGAAATTATTTATAATACGAATATTTTACTAAAAAACATCAAGGCTCTAACCAAACAAGTATTCAATGAAATACTGGAAAGAGGTTTTGAAGAAGAGGATATAGAAAATAATCTTTCCAATTTCGTTTTACTATACCTGAAACACAGTCTAATCACATTGTATTTCAGTGTTCAGGAAGTTCATAAAGAGGTATTAGAACAAATTATTTCAGTAGAAGATTTTTATCTGTTAGAATTAGGCTTATCATTATCAGATATAAAGGAAATTAACTTTTTGGGAAAAGCATCAGATACAATTCAGACAAAAACTGATAAGAAAAAACTAAACTTTGGTTTCAATGGTGATATTGAAAAATTAAAATCAGCTTTAAGTAGGCTTGACAAACTAACCGATTTAATAGATGGGGATACAACGAGCTTAAATGATTTATTTAATATACTAACTTCTAAAGAAATAAAACCAAAATCAATTAAAATTCGGTTGAATTGTGAAACTGCAATTTTCAGATATATCATTGATAAACTAAAGCCTGTATTTTCAAATCTCAAACCTATTTCTATTGAAAAAACAGAATCATTCTATTCAAAAAATGGAGTATTAATTACTGCCCAGAATCTATATTCAAGCAAGATAGAAAACCCGAAACTAAAAGAAGATATAGATAAGATTTTCAAACATTTGCAATAAAAAACATTGAGTTCCTTGAGTTTTCTCATTGAGTAATAAATAGCTCAAGGTTATACTTTAGCCATTACTTGAATTTTACCATCAGATTTTTAACAATAAAAAATGATAGTAAAATGGCACACGAAATTTTAATCCTCGACAAGCTCACCGAAATAGCGCAAAAGCTAGATGAGCAAAACATGCTGCAAAAAACAGTACTCAACTTTAATGAAGCATGTAAGTATTTAGATGTAAGTCCATCACATCTCTACAAACTCACAAGTGCAAAACAAATCCCGCACTTCTGCCCGCAGGGCAAAAAGCTGTATTTCCGAAGGGAAGAATTAGATTTTTGGTTGCAGCGCAACCGGCAGCAAACATCCGAAGAACTGGAAGAAAGTGTCACAGACAACTTCACCCGAGTCTCACGTTTCAGAACCAATACTTCACCTAAAACTAAGTAGCCATGTCAGCATGCACCATCTTCAAAAACTTTACTGTACCCGTAGAGGACAAATCCTTGGTAATTATCTCAAATTGGATAGCTTCTGATAAATACAAATCTGAAGTAGAAGAAATCCGCTCACTGGTAGTGCAAGGAAAAACGGAAGAAGCATCCAATAAAAAGAAACGACTGCTGGCATTCACGCCATCAGGTCTATTCAAAGAAAAACGATTGCTGACTCACTTGGAAAGATACACGGGGTTCCTCCACCTGGACTTTGATAAACTCACTCCCGAACAGCTGCAAAATGCGTTTCAGGTAATCTCTGGCATCCCTTACACATTTATGTGTTTTATCAGTCCAAGCGGAAACGGTCTGAAAGTATTTATCGAAGTGGATACAGGAATGGAACACCACGATACCGCCTATCAGCAGGTGCAGAAATACTATGAAGAGGCTACTGGCTTAAAATCAGACCCAAGTTGTAAAGACATTACAAGGCTTTGCTTTATGAGCTGCGACCAGAATCTGTATAAGAACCTCAATTATCAAAAGTTTGAAGTAGCAGTGCCCCAATCAGAAACAGGAATCTGGAATACAGAGCAGCCGGTTGTAAATACTACCACATCACCGCCGGAACCTGAAAAACTTAATACAGCCTTCATTTTCAATCAACAAATTCAATTCACTAATCTAAAATCAAACTATAATCATGGAAACCGTAATAATTACATGTATCTGTTGGGATCTAACTGCAATCGCGCTGGGTTGTCAGAAATGGATACTATTCAATATTGCAAAGAGCATTTTGACCTTCCTGAAAGAGAAATTATGGAAGTTGTAAGAAGCGCATACAAACATCACGCAATAGAGTTTGCTAAATTTTCAAACATTGCAAAGACTGCAAAACTGCAAATCGCCTCTGGCGATTCGCAAACACCATATAAAAATATAAATAACCATTTGCAAAGTTTCGGAAATGAGGAGGAATGGGAAGAAGATTTCCTAAAAAACACACCCACTATATCGGAAGAGGTATATGAGCATCTGCCTGAAATCCTGAGAGATGGGGCTCTCGCATTCACAGACAGCCGTAAAAGAGATGTTTTTTTCACAGGTGCCATAGCTATCCTTAGCGGATGTCTGCCCAAGGTGACGGGTGTATATGCGCAGGAAAGAGTCTATCCGCATATTTACACATTCATTATTGCACCTGCAGCCAGTGGTAAAGGAGTACTTAAAAATGCCAAACGCTTAGCCGACAAGTACCATCAGCAGGTATTGGAAGAGAGCAAATCATTACAGAAGAAATATGATCTGGAAATGATGGATTATAAAAACCAACAACATAAACGTAAAAAAGACGAACCATTACCGGAAAAACCAGAAGAACCTCCGTTTAAGATTGTATTTATTCCTGCCAATTGCAGTCAGGCAAGAATTATAGAACACCTGCAAGCCAATCACGGACAGGGTATTATTTGTGAAACGGAAGCCGATACCATGAGCAGCACCAAAAAACAAGATTGGGGCGATTACTCCTCTATCATGCGGGCAGCATTCCATCACGAGAAAATATCCGTTTCTCGCAAAACCAACAACGAGTTTATAGAAGTCAACGAACCTCGCTTGGCAATTACATTAACAGGTACGCCTGCTCAGGCTCCGAAATTAATCGCATCGGCTGAAGATGGATTATTTAGCCGATTCTTATTTTATGCCTACAAAAATGAAATAGAATGGCAGGACCCATCACCTCAAAACAAGGCTGTTATTTATAACGACCACTTCGACAGATTGGCTGCAATCCTGATGGAAAGTATCAGTTTCTTGGAACACAGTCCAACAGAAGTACTGTTAAGTACCGAACAATGGAATCAGCTTAACAATAATTTTAGAAGCATACTATCCGATGTAACCATATTTACAGGTGAAGACGCTGCAAGTATTGTCTTCCGTTTAGGGTTAATCACGTTTCGTTTATGCATGGTATTCACAGCTTTACGTAAAGTGGAGAATGCGGAAATGACAGAAGTAATGTACTGTACCGAGCAGGATTTTAATACAGCTCTGCTGATTACTCAAACCTACCTGCAGCACAATATATTAATGTTCAATAACTTACCTAAACAGGATGATAAAATGCTGTTCCTTTCCGGCGATAGCAAACGAAAATTCTTTGAGGCCCTGCCGGATGAATTTACCCGTAAACAAGCCACAGAAATAGGAAAAACCTTTAACCTTTCAGTTCGTACTACTGATAACATTTTAAAGGCTGCCTTAGGTAAAAGTATAACTAAATCAAAATCAGTCTTTTATCGGAAAATTTAAATGTCTAGTTTGTAACCCGGTTTACTATCGGTAATCATATATCTTATAATCATTTTAAATTTTCGACAGCATTTTCTATTTGCTGCCAAAATATAGTTTTCGTATATTTGCATATAAATGCATGTATTATCACAAACGATAAACTAAATATTGCACTATTACAAATGCACTTCAAAGACATAAAAGTCTTTGGAAATAATGAAATAATGCTATTCTACAAAGAATTTGAAGCTAATATAAAACCTTCTACTGTCAATTGGCGGGTTTATTCATTAGTACAATCAGGCATACTTTCACGGATAGGCAGAGGAAAGTTTACTTTAGGAGAAGAGAAAGTTTTTATACCTCAAATAACACCCAAAATCAAGAAAGTCTACAATAGTATACATAAACAATTTCCTTTCTTACAAACCTGCATTTGGAATACAATAGTGTTGAATGAATTTATGTTACATCAGCTGGGCAGATTCTATACATTAGTGGAGGTTGAAAAAGATTCTATGGAATCTGTTTTTTATTTTCTTAAAGAAAAGAATAAAAATATTTTTTTAGATCCGTCTGCTGATATTCTGAGCCGCTACTCTTCAGGAGAATACGAAACCATCATTATAAAATCATTGGTATCAGAAGCTCCTACACAAAAAATACAAAATGTAGAAACAACAACCATTGAGAAACTGCTGGTAGATATTTTCACTGATGAAATAATATTTGCAGCACAACAGGGAAGCGAAATGCAGTTTATTTTTAAAACAGCCTTTGATAAATACACCATCAACGAAAATCGCATGCTTCGTTATGCAGACAGGAAACGTAAAAAAGAGGCATTAGATATTTATTTAAATAAAGTTTCTAAATTTCGGCAGCAAACTAAATAATATGCCATTTTATAGTATAATATGATAAGTAAAGAAACACTTACAGCAGAGTGGATAGAAAAAGTATCCAAAGTCAATCGGAATGCCGACAAGATATTGATAGAAAAGGTAATCCGTGCTTTATTGTTATTGGAAGGCTTGGCAAATACAGAAATACCTTTCATATTTAAAGGTGGCACAGCATTGATGTTGTTGATGGATTCAGCAAAACGATTATCTATCGATATTGATATTATCATTTCTAAAACACCGGAAAATTTAGATGAACGGCTAAACTCATTTATTGAATCACAGGGATTCAATAGAATGGAGTTGCAACAGCGCAACACCGGATCAAATATTAAAAAGGCTCATTACAAATTCTACTATACACCTATTCATAAAAGTCGTATAGAAGAAGATTATGTTTTGTTGGATATACTGTTTGAAGCAAACCATTATACAAATATTTCGGCGCATGAAATTAAATCACAGTTTGTAATAAATGAAGGCAAACCTGCATTAGTAAATATGCCATCGTTTGAAGATTTACTGGGCGATAAACTTACCGCTTTTGCACCGGAAACAACAGGCATTCCGTACTTCAAGAATGAAGATTCAAAAAGTATGGAAATTATTAAGCAGTTGTACGATATCGGAAACCTGTTTGATGTGGTAAATGATTTAGAAACTATAAAAACGAC